>NZ_AJTZ01000005.1 GCF_000286075.1 Streptococcus ratti FA-1 = DSM 20564
GTTTCTATTTAGAAAATGAAAGACTAGGATTATTTTGGCTCTTTGTCAACTGTAGTGGATGACTTATATTAAGCATGAGAGAGAACCAGCTGCTCTCTCTTTTTTGATGTTCAAGATAAAGAAAATGCGTGTTTCTTGAAGTTAGGGAAATTACGATGGCAAACCCTTGGCGCTTGATAGCCTTGGTAAGCTTGTCGCTTGCTTTTCATTATAAGTCTATGGGGCTTTTTTGGTAGCTAGAATTTACAATAGAAGTGTAATAAAAAACGCCATAATACCTCTAATGGATTTACTCACTACAAATATTATAGAGCCAGAAATTACACAGCTTTTTTTTATAAAATAATAGTTTTTAGACGGAACTTAGAATATATGGATAGGAAATATTAGTAGGGCTCACTTTTTACAAACATCTGATTTTTTAGTTCAATGACGTTATTGGAAACTGATTTTGTCATGGTACAAAATCTGCTAACTTTATTGTAAGTACTGTAGCCTTAAAGTGCGCTATTGATGGATATCTAAATCAGAACTCAAAAAATGAGAGAAAACTGAGCTTTTTTGAGCGGTTTTCTCTCATTTTTTATGTTATTGGCTGCTGCTTTGTTATTCTGTCTCAAAAAAAGTTTGGTAAAGCGCTCGAACAGCTGCTTTTTCCTGCTCTGTCTTGATAACAAACATGACGGATACTTCACTGGATCCCTGAGAAATCATTTCCAAATTAATATGTTTCTTTGAAAAAGCTTCGGCGGCTTTAGCCGTGACACCGATATGATTTTTCATGTTTTCTCCAACAATCATGATGATGGAAAGATCTCGCTCAATTTCTACTTCGTCAACTTCGAGTTTACGGGTCAATTGTGAGATAATTTCCTGTTCTTTGATGGGTGTCAGCTCACGGCCCCTAAGAATTATAGACATATCATCAATACCGGTCGGAATATGTTCCCAGCGGATATTTAATTCTTCTAAGATTTGCAGAACTTTACGTCCAAATCCGACTTCCCTGTTCATCAGGTACTTAGAAATATTAATGCTGACAAAGTCATCGTCACCAGAAATTCCGATAACTGGAATAGTAGCTCCAGTGTGTTTCAGGACAATTTTAGTACCTGGATGGTCAGGATTATTTGTGTTTTTAATGACAAGAGGAATCTTTCCGCGGTAAGCTGGGATTAGCGCTTCATCATGCAAAACTGAGAAACCGGCGTAGGCCAATTCGCGCATTTCCCGATAAGTTAATTCGGAAATAGATTGAGGCTTATGCACTACACCCGGGTGTGCTGCAAAGATGCCATCAACATCAGTGAAATTTTCGTAAAGATCAGCTTTAACACCAGCAGCCACAATTGAACCTGTAATGTCGGAACCGCCTCGAGAAAAGGTACAAACTTGATTATCAACCGTTACACCAAAAAAGCCAGGGATAACCAAGACTTCATCACTGTCGCACAGCTCTTCCAGTTTATCATAGCTGGATGGAAGAATCCGTGCATTGCCTGGTTCACTGGTGACAGTAATACCAGCATTTTTGGGATGGACATAGCGGGCAGGAAGATCATTTTTCCTGAAATATTCAGCAACCAGTTTTGCGTTATTATCCTCTCCGGCAGCTAAAAAGGTGTCATAGAGAAAATCGTTATTGTCAATAGGCAAATTAGCCAGATCAATAATGGCCTTGGTAATTTTTTCCAGAATACCCTGTCCGAGTCCGAGCTCATCAATAATCGAACGATAGCGGTTGATAATCCAAGTTTGATCCGCGGTAACATCTTTTTCTGAAATATAAGATTTATAGTACTTAATCAGGGCATCTGTTACTTTTATATCTTGATCGTCACGTTTGCCTGGGGCAGAAACAACAACAAAACGGCGGCTGTCATCAGATTTGATAATGTTTAAAACCTTTTCAAGCTGCGCAGCAGAGGCGAGCGAGCTCCCTCCAAATTTTACGACTTTCATATGTTCTCCAAATTTCAATAAGATTATATAAATTATAGCAAAATTCAGAAAATTTGTCAGCAGTTTTTGTGGTAAAATGGTTGAAGGAAGGGGATATCATGACAGTAAAGGCAATCATTTTTGATATGGATGGGGTTCTTTTTGATACTGAAAGTTTCTATTACAGGCGGCGTGAGGTCTTCCTGAACAGCAAAGGAATTTCAATCAAGCATTTGCCGCCAGCATTTTTCATCGGCGGCAATATAAAACAGGCATGGCGGCAGATTTTAGGCAGTGATTATGATAGGTGGGATACTGAGCAGCTGCAAAAAGAATACACTGACTATAAAAACAACCATCCTCTGCCTTATAAAAATTTGATTTTTTCCGATGTTAAAGATGTTTTAGAAAGACTTCATCAGCAGGAAATTAAAATTGCTTTGGCTTCCAGTTCGACTAAGTCTGATATTTTGCTGGCTTTAAGCGAAACAGATATTTTGTCCTATTTTGAATTTGTTTTATCAGGGGAGGAGTTTCCTGAAAGTAAACCCAACCCGGAAATTTATAATGAGGCTGCGCGCCGTTTAAATATACCCAAGTCGGATATTTTAATTATTGAAGACAGTGAAAAGGGAATTGCCGCAGGTGTAGCTGCAGGTATGGAAGTCTGGGCTGTTAAAGACAGGACATTTGGTCTTAATCAGACAGCTGCCAGCCGGCTTGTTGCCAGTTTAACACAGGCAGTTGAGGATGCTTTTTAAGCTAAAGATACTAGAAAGTACTTTTTCTTTTTGAGAACTGTTTATTTTTATGATAGAATGAAATGGTTAAGAAGTTTGAGATTCAAACTATTTTGAAATGAAACAGCGGGCTTTGTCAGCCGCTTGAACATTTAGAATTAGAGATGGAGAATGAGAAAATGGATTTTAAAGAAATTCTGTACAGTGTGACTGATGGCGTAGCAACTTTAACCCTCAACCGTCCGGAGGTTTCAAATGGTTTTAATATCCCGATTTGTGAGGAAATTTTGCAAGCCATTTCTGCTGCTGCAGAAGATGAAAATGTCCAAATTTTATTAATTAATGCGAATGGGAAAGTCTTTTCAGTAGGCGGTGATTTGGTAGAGATGCAAAGAGCTGTTGATGATGATGATGTTCAGTCTCTTGTTCGTATTGCCGAGCTGGTTAATGAGATTTCCTTTTCTCTGAAACGTTTGCCTAAACCTGTTGTGATGAGCACAGATGGTGCAGTTGCTGGAGCTGCGGCTAATATGGCAGTGGCAGCAGATTTTTGTATTGCCAGTGATAAAACGCGTTTTATTCAAGCCTTTGTTAATGTTGGTCTTGCTCCCGATGCCGGAGGTCTTTTCCTCTTGACCAGAGCAATCGGGATAACTCGTGCCACACAATTGGCCATGACCGGCGAAGCACTGACTGCGGATAAGGCATTAGAGTACGGTGTTGCCTATAAAGTTTGTGAATCAGAAAAACTAGAAAAAATGACAGGACGCCTGATTACCCGTTTGAAACGCGGGTCTATCAATTCCTATAAAGCCATTAAGGAAATGGTTTGGCAGAGTTCTTTTGCCGGCTGGCAGGACTATGCAAAATTGGAATTAGATCTGCAAAAATCCCTTGCCTTTACAAACGATTTTAAAGAAGGTGTCCGCGCTTATACGGAAAAACGGCGGCCAAAATTTACAGGGAAGTAATAGTAAAAAGCAGGATAATAAACTGAAGGTACCTCAAGATAGTTACTTGAGGTGCTTTTTTTACAGAAAACATTTTTGAATTAAGCTTGCAATTTCAGTAATCTTTTGATAAACTTTGATAGTCAAAGTTTATTTTCGTATAGGAGGTGGCAGATTGGATTATAATCAAATTAATTCTTACTTAGTTGATATTTTTAATAAAATCATGATTATTGAAGAGATGAGTTTGAAAACGAGTCAATTCAAAGATGTATCTCTAAAAGAGATGCATACGGTAGATATTATTGGAAAAAATACCAATGTGACACCGAGTGACATTGCCCATGAGCTGCTGGTAACTTTGGGAACTGTCACGACCAGCTTAAATAAACTTGAAAAAAAGGGTTATATTGAACGGACACGTTCTCAGTTAGACAGGCGTGTTGTTTATTTGACTCTGACACAAAAAGGCAGACTGCTTTATCGTTTACATAATAGATTTCACAAGAATGTTGTCAATCGCATTACGAAAGACATGGATACGACAGAGCTGGGTGCTTTAGAGAAGGGACTGAGTAACCTTCATCAATTTCTTGAGGGGTTGGTTTAATGGCTTTTGCAAAGATTAGTCAAGCAGCATATTATGTGCCTTCACAGGTTGTGACCAATGATGACCTGTCCAAAATAATGGATACCAGCGATGAATGGATTGCCAGTCGGACAGGTATCAAAGAGCGCCGTATCAGTCAAACAGAAGATACCGGTGATTTGGCCAGCCGGGTTGCTGAGCAGCTCTTGCAAAAGGCAGCATTAAAGGCAGAGGAGATAGATTTTATCATTGTTGCTACAATTACTCCGGATTCGATGATGCCTTCTACTGCTGCCCGTGTTCAGGCAGCTATTGGTGCTGTTAATGCCTTTGCTTTTGATCTGACAGCAGCCTGCAGTGGTTTTATTTTTGCTCTGTCAGTGGCTGAAAAGCTGATTAAGTCTGGTCAGTATCGAAAAGGCTTGGTTATTGGTGCGGAAGTATTGTCTAAAACGATTGATTGGACAGATCGAGCTACAGCTGTTCTCTTTGGGGATGGTGCCGGCGGTGTCCTTTTAGAGGCTGATTCTTCAGAACATTTTTTGGCTGAATCTATTCATTCAGATGGACGTCGCGGTGAGAGCTTAACCTCAGGAAATCATGCTATTTCATCACCTTTCTCGCAGGAAAGTGAGGAAGATAAGGGCTTTTTGAAAATGGATGGCCGGGCAATTTTTGATTTTGCTATTCGAGATGTGTCAAAAAGTATTTCAGCTTTGATTGAGCAATCGGGCTTCTTAGCAGATGATATTGATTGTTTCCTGCTGCATCAAGCTAATATCCGTATTTTGGATAAGATGGCTAAAAAAATTAATGCTGACAGAGAAAAGTTTCCTGCTAATATGATGAGCTATGGCAATACCAGTGCTGCCAGCATTCCAATTTTATTAGCTGAATGTGTCGAAAATGGAACCATAACCTTTGATGGTTCGCAGACTGTCCTCCTCAGCGGCTTTGGCGGAGGTTTGACATGGGGCAGTTTAATTGTTAAAATCTAGTTATACATTTTGTGCCTGGCACAGTATATAAAAAATATTTCTTAATAAAGGAGAAAAACATGGCAGTATTTGAAAAAGTACAAGAAATTATCGTTGAGGAACTTGGAAAAGATGCAGAAGAAGTTAAATTAGAAACAACTTTTGATGAACTTGATGCAGATTCTTTGGATGTCTTCCAAGTTATTTCTGAAATTGAAGATGAATTTGATATTCAAATTGAATCTGAAGAAGGTCTTCAAACAGTTGGTGATTTAGTTGCTTTTGTTGAAGAAAAAACAAAATAAATAGTATTTTGAGAGTATTCTTATAAGAATATTCTTTCTTCTTATTGTGATAGTTTGACTGTCAAATTATTGAGTAAAAAGCTTAGAAAGTTTGTATAAAAATGAAAACGCGTATTACAGAATTATTAGATATAAAATATCCTATTTTTCAAGGAGGAATGGCTTGGGTAGCTGATGGTGACTTGGCAGCAGCTGTATCGAAAGCTGGCGGTCTGGGCATTATTGGCGGCGGAAATGCACCTAAGGAAGTTGTCAAGGCTAATATTGACAAGATTAAAGCTGTTACAGATAAGCCTTTTGGAGTCAATATCATGCTTTTGTCTCCTTTTGCAGATGACATTGTTGATCTGGTTATTGAAGAAGGTGTTAAAGTTGTAACAACTGGTGCGGGTAATCCAGGAAAATACATGGAACGTTTCCACGATGCAGGAATTACTGTTATTCCAGTTGTTCCTAGTGTAGCTCTTGCCAGACGTATGGAAAAATTGGGTGCCGATGCTGTGATTGCCGAAGGTATGGAAGCCGGCGGTCATATCGGTAAATTAACAACGATGACTCTGGTGCGCCAAGTTGTAGATGCTGTTGATATTCCAGTTATCGGAGCCGGCGGCGTTGCTGACGGACGCGGGGCAGCAGCTGTGTTCATGCTGGGAGCTGAAGCTGTTCAGGTTGGAACACGTTTTGTCGTTGCTAAAGAGTCCAATGCCCATCAAAACTTTAAAAATAAGATTTTAAAAGCCAAAGATATTGACACTGTTGTATCAGCTTCAGTAGTCGGTCATCCGGTCCGTGCTATCAAAAATAAACTGTCTTCTGAGTACAGTCAGGCCGAGAAAGATTTCTTAGCTGGGAAAAAATCAGCTCAGGAAATTGAAGAATTGGGAGCCGGTGCTCTGCGCAATGCCGTTGTTGACGGAGATGTAGATAATGGTTCTGTTATGGCGGGGCAAATTGCAGGTTTTGTGAGCAAAGAAGAAACCTGTGAAGAAATCTTAAAAGATCTCTATTACGGAGCAGCAGAAGTAATAAAAGCTGAAGCAGCACGTTGGGCAGATGTGAAATAATCCTTACTGGTGATTATAGTAAAAGACAACATAGAAAGGAATTAAATCCGGTCGGAGAGCGAAAAAAAGCACAGCTGCCTGAACCTTAGCTGCGCTGCATTGCAGATGCTTGGGAATTGCAGTTCCTAAAATGGCTTATTTCTCTTGCTTTCCAGCCGACTTTGATATCTTAGTTATGACTAAAACAGCATTTTTATTTGCCGGTCAGGGTGCTCAAAAACTTGGCATGGCAAGGGATTTATATGAAACTTATCCAGTCGTCAAAGAGACTTTTCAAAGGGCTGAATCAGTTTTAGGCTATGATGTGCGTGCTTTGATTGATAATGAGGAAGAAAAGCTGAATCAAACACGTTATACGCAGCCTGCAATTTTAACAACCTCGGTAGCCATTTATCGCCTTCTAAAAGAAAAAGGCTGCCAGCCTGACATCGTAGCTGGACTTTCTCTGGGAGAATATTCAGCGCTTGTTGCAGCCGGAGCCATTTCCTTTGAAGATACGCTGAGTTTAGTCGCTAAGCGTGGGGAATTCATGGAAACAGCGGCACCAGCAGGTAGTGGACGGATGGTTGCTGTCATGAACACTGACCCCCAAGTGATTGAAGATGTGTGCCGGCAGGCAAGCACTAAAGGCATTGTAACACCGGCTAATTACAATACACCGGCTCAGATTGTTATCGGCGGTGAAGCTGCTGCGGTTGATTATGCTGTAGAATTGCTAAAAGAAGCTGGCAGCAAGCGCCTGATTCCTCTTAAGGTTTCCGGGCCTTTCCATACTGCGCTGTTAGAGCCGGCCAGCCAAAAATTAGCAGAAGTTTTAGAAACTGTTAACTTCTCCGATTTTGACATTCCCTTAGTCGGCAACACCAAAGCTGAGATCATGCAAAAAAATGAGATTAAAAGCTTGCTTGCCCGTCAGGTTAAAGAGCCTGTGCGTTTTTATGACTCTATTGCGGTTATGCAGGAGTTTGGCGTGGATCGCTATATCGAAGTCGGTCCCGGTAAGGTCTTAAGCGGCTTTATGAAAAAAATTGATAAATCTGCTAAGGTTTCAGCTGTTGAAGACTTATCAAGTCTGCAAGCCCTTTTAGAGAATTAGAAAGGTAACTACAGAAATGGAAATTAAAAATAAAAATGTGTTTATTACAGGCTCAACTCGAGGTATCGGGCTGGCGATTGCGCATAAATTTGCCCAAGCAGGAGCCAATGTTGTCTTGAACGGCCGTTCAGAGATTTCGGAAGAATTAATGGCTGAATTTAAGGATTACGGAGTTGCTGTCGCAGCTGTTTCAGGAGATGTGTCGCATTTTGACGATGCCAAACGTATGGTTGATGAGGCGGTCGAAGCACTGGGCAGTGTTGATATCTTGGTTAATAATGCAGGTATTACCAATGATAAGCTGATGTTGAAAATGACAGAAGAGGATTTTGAAAAAGTTCTGAAAGTCAATTTAACTGGCAGCTTTAATATGACAAAATCTGTTTTGAAAGCGATGACCAAGGCCCGTCAGGGTGCCATCATTAATATGTCCAGTGTTGTCGGACTTGCCGGCAATGTTGGTCAGGCTAATTATGCAGCTTCCAAGGCTGGCTTGATTGGCTTTACGAAATCTGTTGCCCGTGAAGCAGCAGCAAGAAATGTGCGCGTCAATGCAATCGCGCCGGGCTTTATTGAGTCTGACATGACAGATCGCATTCCTGATAAAATGAAAGATACTATGCTGAATCAAATTCCGATGAAAAGGTTTGGAACGACTGACAATGTAGCTGAAGTTGCACTCTTTTTGGCTCAGCAAGATTATCTGACAGGTCAGGTTATTGCCATTGACGGCGGCATGACCATGCAATCGTAATTGATAAGCTAACTAAATTTCCCCCAATAAAGGAGAACAACATGACATTACAAAGAGTTGTCGTAACTGGTTACGGCGTTACTTCACCAATAGGACATACGCCAGAAGAATTTTGGAACAGTCTTCGTAACGGAAAAATTGGGATCAAACCCATCACTAAATTTGATGCTTCAGAAATTCCGGTTTTCAATGCCGGAGAAATCCAAGATTTTCCATTTGACAAGTATTTTGTGAAAAAAGACAGAAATAGAATGGATGACTATTCTCTTTATGCCATCTATGCTGCTATGGAGGCTTTGGAAAATTCTGCGCTTGATATGGCGAAAACAATTCGTGACCGTGTCGGTGTCATCGTATCATCAGGTATTGGCGGTCTGCAAGAATTAGAAGATCAAATCATTCGCATGCATGAACGCGGTATGAAACGTATTAAGCCCATGTTTATTCCTAAAGCTCTGTCAAATATGGGTGCCGGCAACATTGCTCTTAAGATTGGTGCTCAAGGGGTATGTAAGTCTATTACAACTGCCTGTGCATCAGCTAATGATGCTATCGGAGAAGCCTTTCGTGAAATTAAACACGGTTTTCAGGATGTTGTCTTAGCTGGCGGTTCAGAAGCTTCTATTACCCAGATTGGTATCGGTGGTTTCAACGCTCTTACAGCTCTGTCTACAACAGAAGATCCCGCTCGCTCTGCTATTCCATTTGACAAAGATCGCAATGGCTTTGTCATGGGAGAAGGGGCAGGCGTGCTGGTTCTTGAAAGCTTAGAGCATGCCCAAAAACGCGGTGCAGCTATTTTGGCTGAGGTTGTTGGATATGGCAGCAACTGTGACGCCTATCATATGACAACGCCAAGACCGGATGGTTCTGGTGCCGCTAAAGCAATGAAGCTAGCTATTCAAGAAGCTGGCATTGAACCTGAGCAGGTCGGTTATGTCAATGCTCACGGAACATCAACCCAAGCCAATGAAAAGGGTGAAAGTCAGGCCATTGTTGCTGTCTTAGGAAAAGATGTCCCAGTATCATCTACGAAGTCCTTCACAGGTCACCTTCTGGGTGCAGCGGGTGCTGTAGAAGCAATCGCAACACTCGAAGCGATACGTCACAGCTACCTGCCTATGACGGCCGGCACTAAGGAAGTATCAGAAGATATTGAAGCTGACGTCATTATGGGTGAGGGCCGTGAGGTAGCAGTTGACTATGCAATTTCTAATACCTTTGGATTTGGCGGGCACAATGCTGTTCTTGCTTTCAAACGCTGGGAGGCTTAATTCATGAATATTTCAGAAATCAAAGATTTGATGAGTCAGTTTGATAGTTCCAGTCTTCGTGAATTTTCCTATAATAACAACGGTGAGGCCCTTGTTTTCAGCAAAAATGAGTCGGCTGCAGCAGTTTCTGCTGCTGCGATTGAAGCAGCTGTTCCAGCCGCCGCGGTTTCAACCCCAGCTCCTCAGCCTCAAGCAGCAGAAGTTTCAGCTCCTCTTGCTGACCAAGCAGAAGTGACTGCTGAGGGCGATATTGTTGAAAGTCCCTTGGTTGGAGTAGCTTACCTTGCTCCGGCTCCCGACAAACCAGCCTTTGTTTCTGTTGGCGATCAAGTCAAAAAGGGTCAGACACTGCTTATCATTGAAGCCATGAAAGTGATGAATGAAGTGCCGGCACCAAAAGACGGTACTGTTACAGAAATTTTAGTAGCAAACGAAGAAGTGGTTGAATTTGGAAAAGGACTGGTACGCATCAGATGATTGATATTAATAAAATTCGTGAGGCACTTCCTCACCGTTACCCTATGTTATTAGTTGATCGTGTTCTTGAAGTCAGTGATGATGAAATTGTTGCAATTAAGAATGTGACCATCAATGAGCCCTTCTTCAACGGTCATTTTCCCCAATATCCTGTCATGCCGGGTGTTCTGATTATGGAAGCCCTGGCACAGACTGCGGGAGTCCTTGAATTATCAAAAGAAGAGAATAAGGGAAAACTTGTTTTTTACGCAGGCATGGACAAGGTGAAGTTTAAAAAGCAGGTTGTTCCCGGTGATCAGCTTGTCATGACGGCTAAGTTTGTTAAGCGCCGCGGGACGATTGCTGTAGTTGAAGCAAAAGCAGAAGTAGACGGAAAACTGGCTGCAAGCGGAACGTTGACGTTTGCATTAGGGAATTAACAAATTAAAACCTTAGGAGAAATGCATCATCATGTTTAAGAAAATTTTGATTGCCAATCGTGGTGAAATTGCTGTGCGTATTATCCGCGCAGCCAGAGAATTAGGAATTGCGACTGTTGCAGTCTATTCGGAAGCAGATAAAGATTCGCTTCACACCCTCTTAGCAGATGAGGCTGTGTGTATTGGACCGGCTAAATCAACAGATTCTTATCTTAATATGAATGCTGTTTTGTCGGCAGCCATTGTAACTGGTGCTGAAGCCATTCATCCAGGTTTTGGTTTTTTAAGTGAAAATTCTAAGTTTGCAACCATGTGTGAAGAGATGCGGATTAAATTTATCGGTCCGGCAGCTGCTGTTATGGATAAAATGGGAGATAAAATTAATGCGCGTGCTGAAATGATAAGAGCCGAAGTTCCTGTTATTCCAGGTTCTGACGGTGAGGTTTTTACGGCTGAAGAGGCTTTGAAAACTGCCGATAAAATTGGCTATCCGGTTATGCTGAAGGCTTCTGCCGGCGGCGGTGGCAAGGGTATTCGTAAGGTTGATAAAGAAGAAGACCTGACAGCAGCCTTTGAATCGGCTTCTCAGGAAGCTTTGGCAGCTTTTGGCAATGGTGCCATGTACTTGGAAAAGGTTATCTACCCAGCTCGCCACATTGAAGTGCAGATTTTGGGAGATTCTTTCGGTCATGTTATTCACCTGGGAGAGCGTGACTGCTCACTTCAGCGTAATAATCAAAAAGTTCTGGAAGAAAGCCCTTCTATTGCAATCGGTAAGACTCTGCGTGGCAAGATGGGAGATGCTGCTGTCCGGGCGGCGAAGGCCGTCGAATATGAGAACGCCGGCACAATTGAATTCCTTTTGGATGAAGCTTCGGGACAGTTTTATTTCATGGAAATGAATACACGTGTTCAAGTTGAACATCCAGTAACAGAATTCGTTACCGGTGTTGATATTGTGAAGGATCAGATTCGGATTGCTGCAGGTCAGGAATTAGCCTATCAGCAAGAGGATATTCAGATTTCCGGCCATGCGATTGAATGCCGGATTAATGCTGAAAATCCTAAATTTAATTTCGCTCCCAGTCCGGGCAAGGTTAGCGAGCTTTTTCTGCCGAGCGGAGGTGTTGGGCTGCGTGTGGACAGTGCGATGTATAATAACTACACCATCCCGCCTTACTATGACAGCATGATTGCCAAAATTATTGTTCACGGTGAAAATCGCTTTGATGCTCTGATGAAGATGCAGCGTGCTCTCTATGAGTTTGAAGTAACTGGTGTTGTGACGAATGCTGAATTTCAGCTTGATTTAATTTCTAATGCAAATGTTATTGCTGGTGATTATGATACCTCCTTTTTGATGGAGACTTTTTTGCCAGCCTATACAGAGGATAAAGAATAGGTGTTGATATGGCTTTATTTGAAAGAAAAAATAAGTATATCCGTATAAATCCTCAGCGATTCGTTAAAGGGACAGAACCTCGGGAAACACCGGAAGTTCCAGATGAACTCTTTGCTAAGTGCCCGGCTTGCAAACACATGATTTATCAAAAAGATCTTGGTTTAGCCAAAATCTGTCCCAAGTGCTCTTATAATTTTCGTATCTCAGCTCAGGAACGCTTAGCGATTACGGTTGATGAGGGTTCTTTTCAAGAAATGTTTACAGGCATTAAAACAAAAGATCCCCTCGATTTTCCTGACTATAAGGAAAAATTGGCGGCAGCCCAAGCTAAAACCGGTCTTGATGAAGCTGTCATGACAGGGACAGCTGCCTTTGCTGGGCAAAAAGCAGCTCTTGCTATCATGGACTCTCATTTTATTATGGCTTCAATGGGAACGGTTGTTGGTGAGAAAATTACTCGTCTTTTCGAATATGCCAGAGCAGAGCATCTGCCGGTTGTCATTTTTACAGCCTCAGGCGGTGCCCGCATGCAAGAGGGTATTATGAGTCTGATGCAAATGGCTAAGATTTCAGCGGCGGTAAAACGCCATTCCAATGAAGGTCTTTTTTACTTAACGGTGCTGACAGATCCTACAACCGGCGGTGTGACAGCCAGTTTTGCCATGGAAGGTGATATTATTTTAGCGGAACCTCAGACTTTGGTTGGCTTTGCCGGCCGTCGTGTTATCGAAACGACTGTTCGTGAAACCTTGCCTGAAGGATTCCAAAAAGCTGAGTTTCTTTTGGAACATGGTTTTATTGATGCCATTGTTAAGAGAACGGATTTGAAGGAAACAATTGCTAAATTGCTTGCATTTCATGGAGGTGGCAAATGAGTGATGTGTCAAGAATACTCAAAGAAGCTCGCAATCAGGCACGTCTAACGACTTTAGATTATGCAGAGCAGATCTTTGATGACTTTATGGAATTGCATGGCGACCGCCATTTTGCAGATGATGGAGCAATCGTTGGAGGAATTGGTCTTTTGGATGGGAAACCAGTTACTGTAATCGGTGTCCAAAAGGGAAAAAACTTACAGGATAATCTTAATCGTAATTTTGGCCAGCCGAATCCGGAAGGCTACCGTAAGGCTCTGCGCTTGATGAAACAGGCGGAAAAATTCAAAAGGCCTGTGGTTACTCTGATTAACACAGCAGGAGCCTATCCGGGTGTTGGAGCAGAAGAAAGAGGGCAGGGAGAAGCAATTGCCCGCAATTTATTGGAAATGAGCGACCTTAAGGTGCCCATTATCGCTATTATTATTGGTGAAGGCGGATCAGGCGGAGCCTTAGCCTTAGCTGTTGCAGATAGGGTTTGGATGCTTGAACATACCATGTATGCTGTGCTCAGTCCAGAAGGTTTTGCCTCTATCCTTTGGAAAGACGGCAGTCGTTCTGTTGAAGCTGCTGAATTGATGAAAATTACAGCAGGAGAGCTTCTTAAAATGGGAGTTATTGATAAGGTTATTCCTGAACACGGTTATTTTTCAAGTGAAATTGTTCAAATGATGAAGACAAATTTAATGGAAGAACTAAGGAAGCTTGAACAGCTGGATGTAGCTGATTTGTTGGAAGAACGTTACCAGCGTTTTAGAAAATATTAACGATTAATCTCATCTTAAGGTGAGATTTTTCTATTTTTTTAAAAGAGATTTTCATCTAAGAAAAGTTCTTACAGATATGATATAATTAAGGGATAAGGATAAAGGCGGAAAAAAATGAGTAGATTGATTCCTGGACATGTTCGTCATAAGGGCATTGACTTTTACGAACAAAACTTAGTATCTATTTTAGAAGAAAAAGATAACTTTCTGCTGGCACAGGTTGCTGACCACAAAGTTCACTACACTCTTGAAGACAGTCTTGTTTTTTGTTCCTGCGATATGTTTCGAAAAAAGGGCTACTGCCCTCATATAGCAGCAGTTGAGCACTATTTAAACAATCACCCTAAGGGGAAAAATCTGGCTGATAACCTTATTGCAGACGAGCAGGATTTGGAGGAAAGAAGGGAGCAAACCTCTTTTGGCAGTCTTTTTCTTGACGGTTTGACAATGAACGAAGATGACAGTCTCAAGTATCGTTTATCTGCTCAGGGCAGTCAGAGTCCCTTTTCATCAGATTTTTGGTGGACTTTAAAGATTAACCGCCTGCCTGATAAGCGTTCTTACGTCATTCGTGATATTAAGGCCTTTTTGAACGTTGTCAAAAAAGAGTCGTATTATCAGATAGGCAAGAATTATTATGAACCGCTCTCCCTCCTGCAGTTTGACGCAGCCAGTCAGGAACTTATCGAGTTTTTGTGGCGTATTGTGCCCGATGTTGCTGCCAATACAGAGTTTTTGCTGCCCAATCATGCTCGCAATTTAACCTTTCCAAGTGGTTTTTTTGAAGAGGGTATCAGTATGTTAACTGATCTTTATGATTTTTCTTTTGAAGGAGAGTCGCAGGTTTATCATGATTTAAATTTTATAGAATTAGACAGCTCGGTGCAATTCTATCATTTTAAAGTTGTTGTGCACCGTCAGTCTATTGAGCTGATTATCAATGAAAAACCTGCAAAATTTTTCTTTGATAATCAGTATCTGCTTTATCGTAATACCTTTTATCATCTTGACTCTAAGCAAAGAAAGCTGGCTGGTGCAATTAAGAGCCTGCCTTTGGAAGAGGACCTAGCTAAGCATCTTTATTTTGATTTTGAAGATCAGGCAAAGCTGGCAGCCAGTCTTTTAGATTTCAAAAAGCTTGGCAAGGTTGATGCACCTGCCAGTTTTGATATCCGTGATTTTGATGTTATTTTTAATTTTGATTTGTCTAACGATCAAGAGCTTGTGCTGCATCTGGTATTTGATTATGGGCATGTGCAGGTTTCTAGCCAAGAAGAAAAAGAAGCCCTGCCTTTTGCCAGCCATTTTAAAAAGGAGAAGAAAATTGCCAATCTTCTTGAACTTTATGGCTTTTCAAAGGGATTTACAGCCTATCATCCGCCTTTGAAAGCCCAGGAACTTTATCGCTTTTTCACGGAAATGCTGAACCATTTTGAGCGTATAGGCAAGGTCACGCTTTCGCCGTCGCTTGAAGCCCTGCGTTATCTGGAAAAGCCAAGGATTGATATTAAAACGGCTCAAGGACTGTTGGATATCTCATTTGATTTTTCTAGTATTTTTGAGGGTGATATTGATGATGCTCTGACAGCCCTTTTTGAAAATCGCTCTTACTTTGTCAGTAAGTCTGGGAAATTAGTCCTTTTTGACGAAGAAACACAAAAGGTCAGTCAGGCTCTGCAAAATTTGCATGCAAAAAAACTCCCTAACGGTCATCTGAAGGTCAACAAAATTGCTGCTTATCAGGTTTCTGACGCCTTGCAGGATGCAGAAAACGTTCAATTCTCTGAAGAATTTGCTCAGCTGGTCAAGGACTTACGGCATCCGGAAGAATTCTTGCTGCCCGATTTTAAGGTCAATGCCAGCCTGCGTGATTATCAGCTCAAAGGTGTGAAATGGATGTCAGTACTTGATAAGTATGGCTTTGGCGGCATTTTAGCCGATGATATGGGCTTGGGGAAGACCTTGCAGACTCTAACCTTTTTGACCGGCAATCTCAGCAAGGATTCCAAGGTTCTGATTTTATCACCATCAAGCCTCATTTATAACTGGAAGGACGAATGCCAAAAGTTTACGCCTGACTTAGATGTGGCAGTCTCTTACGGTCTCAAGGCGGTCAGGGATGAGGTTATTGCTGAAAACCATCAGGTGACGATTACCAGCTATACTTCCTTCCGTCAGGATTTTGACCGTTACCAAAAAATGCACTTTGACTATCTGATTTTAGATGAAGCGCAGGTTATGAAAAATACCCAGACGAAGATTGCTCAGAGTCTCCGCGCTTTTGAAGTCAAAAACTGCTTTGCCCTTTCTGGGACACCTATCGAAAATAAACTGTTAGAAATTTGGTCTATTTTTCAAATTGTTTTGCCGGGACTCTTGCCGGCAAAGAAAGAATTTTTAAAAATGGAACCTGAAAAAGTTGCCCGCTATATTAAACCTTTTGTAATGCGGCGCCGCAAGGAGGATGTCTTACCGGAGCTTCCTGATTTAACGGAAATTAACTATCGCAATGAATTGGCAGACAGTCAAAAGGCTATCTATTTAGCCCAGCTCCGCCAAATGCAGGACAATATCCGGCAGTCCTCCGATGCTGAAATCAATCGGCAGAAGATTGAAATTCTTTCTGGAATTACACGCCTGCGTCAAATCTGTGATAGTCCTAAACTGTTTATGTCCTATGACGGTGAAAGCGGGAAGATGGATAGTTTGCGCGAACTGTTGCAGCAAATCAAAGAAAGCGGTCATAGAGCCTTAATCTTTTCTCAGTTTCGCAATATGCTGGATTTAGCTGAAGAGGAGCTGGGTATTCTTGGCCTGACCAGCTATAAAATGACAGGATCTACCCCTGCTAATGAGCGTCAGGAGATGACACGCGCCTTCAACAATGGCAGCAAGGATGTCTTTTTAATTTCTCTTAAAGCGGGCGGTGTCGGTCTCAATCTGACGGGAGCAGATACTGTTATTTTAATTGATTTATGGTGGAATCCTGCTGTGGAAATGCAGGCCATCAGCCGTGCCCATCGTATTGGACAGAAGGAAAATGTTGAGGTTTACCGCATGATTACGCGGGGAACGATCGAGGAGAAAATTTTAGAGCTGCAAGAGAGTAAGAAAAATTTGGTGACAACTGTCTTGGATGGAAATGAAACCCGTGCCAGCATGAGCATCGAAGAAATTAAAGAAATTTTAGGAATTTCTGAATGATGGCTTTCAAAATTGTTGTTTTTAGTTTATAATAGGAATGTTTCAGAAAGGATGTGAGTTAATGGGTCGTAAAAGAAAATTTCCCTTGGTTGCGGATGATGAGGTTGTCGTTGAAATTGCTAAAATAATGCATTTATATGAAAATGAAGATCTGATCACCAATATTCACGGTCCTTATGAAGATAAGGTTTATGACGATGTAACTCAAGGTTATCAGTTTATTCCTGATAATCCTAATCCTCAGGACGTGGCTTCAGAGCGCATTAAGACACAAAAGGCAGGAAAAACCTACGCTGAAATTGCCCGTGAAAAAGCCCGCCAGGATCTGAAAAAGAAGCGTCAGTCTTTTATTGCCAATGATTATAACAGACCGGTCTCTAAAGGAGTCATCAAGCAATCTGAAAAGGAGACACCGGCTCCTAAGACTGAACTAGGCCGTTTTTCAAATCATCTACATCAGGATTCTTATATCTTGGCTGAACTGCCTAAGCATTATTCAGAACTAGAGAATCCTTCAAGAAAAGATATTAAAAAGAATAATTATGACTTTTTAAAAACCAGCCAGATCTATAATCAGAAAGAAAAACAGGAACACCGTGAGCGCCATGTAGCTCAGGAGTTAAACTTGGAACGTCTTGATGATGTTAACTAGAGGAGAAATTAAAAACATGTCTAAAACCATTCACTTTATTGGAATCAAAGGTTCAGGGATGAGTGCCCTGGCACTGATGCTCCATCAAATGGGGTATAAGGTGCAGGGAAGTGATGTGGATAAGTACTATTTTACCCAGCACGGTCTTG
Source organism: Streptococcus ratti FA-1 = DSM 20564 (assembly GCF_000286075.1). GTDB lineage: Bacteria > Bacillota > Bacilli > Lactobacillales > Streptococcaceae > Streptococcus > Streptococcus ratti. The sequence goes on from NZ_AJTZ01000005.1 coordinate 17,636, forward strand.
AAAAAGCAGGTATCGCTATCCTGCCTTTTGCCGAAGCGAATATCACTGATGATATGGAAATTATCGCAGGAAATGCCTTTCGGGAAGACAATAATATTGAGGTTGCCTATGCCGTAAAAAACGGTTATCACTTTAAACGTTATCACGAGTTTTTGGGTCAGTTTATGCGTCAGTTTATCAGCCTCGGTGTGGCGGGAGCTCATGGCAAGACATCAACAACAGGCCTTTTAGCTCATGTCCTGAAAAATATTACGGATACCAGCTATTTGATTGGTGATGGTACAGGACGCGGTCTGGCTAACAGCCAGTATTTTGTCTTTGAATCGGACGAATATGAGCGTCACTTCATGCCCTATCATCCGGAATATTCTATCATCACAAATATTGACTTTGACCATCCTGATTACTTTACAAGTGTAGATGATGTTTTTGATGCCTTTAATGATTATGCCAAACAGGTTAAAAAAGGTCTTTTTGTTTACGGAGAAGATCCCTACCTGCGCAAGATAACGTCATCGGCACCGATTTATTATTATGGTTTTAAGGACGATAATGATTTTGTTGCCTATGAGATTATGAGAAATACCAACGGCTCTGACTTTAAGGTCAGACATGGACAAGAAGAGTTGGGACGTTTCCATATACCGGCTTTTGGCCGCCACAATGTACTTAATGCGACAGCCGTTATTGCCAATTTGTATACTGCCGGTGTTGATATGGAATTGGTAGCTCAGCATCTGCGGACTTTCTCTGGTGTTAAGCGGCGTTTTTCAGAAAAACGTATTAACGATACGACTATTATTGATGACTTCGCACACCATCCGACTGAAATCATTGCAACGCTTGATGCTGCTCGGCAAAAGTATCCATCAAAAGAAATTGTAGCTATTTTTCAGCCGCACACCTTTACAAGGACTATTGCGCTGTTAGATGACTTTGCCGAAGCTTTAAATGAAGCTGACAGTGTTTATCTAGCACAGATTTATGGTTCTGCGCGTGAGGAAGATCATGGTGATGTTAAAGTAGAAGACTTAGCAGAAAAAATCATTAAACCTGCTAAGGTTATCACTGTTGAAAATGTCTCTCCTCTTTTAGATCATGATAATGCTGTCTATGTCTTTATGGGAGCAGGAGATATCCAGCTTTACGAGCGTTCCTTTGAAGAACTCTTATCTAATTTAACAAAAAATACACAATAATATAAAGGATTTCTTTACTTTTCAGTAAAGACCTTTTTTCTAAAAGGAGAAAAAATGCTGATTAGACAAGTTCAGCTGGCTGATTTAGGAGCAGTCAGCCGTATTGAAGCTGAAAATTTCTCAGCTGCTGAGGCAGCGGCTCCCAAAGCTATCAAAGAGCGAATTGAAAAAATAGCCGATACCTTTTTAGTAGCCGAACAAAATGATCAGCTTGTAGGCTATATTGAAGGCCCTGTGATTACCAGCCGTTACCTGACAGATGATTTATTTCAAACGGTTCAGGCCAATCCAAACCAGTCTGGCTACATTGCAGTAACCAGTCTTTCTGTGTCTAAACCATTTCAGAAACAAGGGATTGGAACGACCTTGCTGGCAGCCCTGAAGGATCTGGCTGTGGCCCAAAAGCGGTTAGGAATCAGCCTGACCTGTCATGAACATTTAATTTCTTATTATGAAATGAATGGTTTTACAGATGAAGGTCTCTCATCGTCCAATCATGGCGGCAGCACTTGGTACAATATGGTTTGGGATAATCCTGAAATCTAATTTTTTGTTACGCAGCTGTAATAAAAAACTGGTAAGATTGCCTTTAAAGCGTTTTTAGGTTATAATAGCCTGTGATAAACATTAGGAGGTTAAGCTTTGACTGATGGTATCTTTAATGACAAAGAGAAGAAAAAAGCTCAACAGACGAAAAGTTTTAAAGAACAAATTTTAGCAGATATGAAAGAAGCCAGCCGCCTGCGCAGAGAAGGCAAGGCTGAGCAGTCAGACATGGGAAGATCTGAAAATCATTCTGCTGCTAATAATCAGCTGCCTGAAGAATCATCCAGTCAGGCAGCAAAAAAAGAGGAAACAGCAGTTGTGATGCCGGTCCCTGAGGGAAAGATTACAGATCAGGTGGTTGATGATGTTTTAGCCAACCTAGATGAGGTCTTCTCGCCAGATTCGAGCGGCCCGTCAGATAAAAAAGAGACTGTTCAGCCAGCATCTCAATCAGCTGAGGCGCCGGCAAAGGTATCTCAAACTTCCAAATCCATCCCGAAAGAAACAGATACAGCTCAATCGAATCCAGATCCTGCTGAAGCCGATTCAGAAGTACCTGTTGCCAATGATCCTTCTAATAATTTAGAAGTAAAAGTTAAAACAACAGGAACTTGGTTTGATGACGGCGAAGCGGAAAACTGGCAGCTGCCTGCTGATTTTATAGGAAAACATCAAAGCAGTATTGAGGAAGAAACAAAAGAGCTGTTTGTATCCGATTTGACATCTAAGACCCAAGCTAAGCCTCAGCCTAAAGAGGAAACCGAGGCAGAAAAAGCAGAGGAAACTCCTAAATTTGAAGAAGCTAAGGAGGCACCAAAAATTACGAAAAAACCTAACCAATCTAAAGATAAAAAGGCTCCTCAGGACACAGCTGTCAGCCTGAATAAGAGTAGACAGCAGCAACGTAAGAAAACTAACAGACTGGCTAGAAAAATCTCAACTGTTTTAATTACCTTCATCCTCGTATTACTGATAGGCACAGGTGTTTTTGGCTACTATTATGTTTCTAGTGCTCTCAAGCCTGTGGATGCTAAATCTTCCAAGTACATTCAGGTAGAGATTCCGAGTGGTTCTGGCAATCGGATGATAGGTAAGATTCTTGAAAAAGCTGGACTTATCAAAAATGCAGCTGTTTTCAATTATTATACTAAATTCCGCAATTACGGCAATTTGCAGAGCGGTTATTATAATTTGCAAAAGAGTATGTCGCTGGATGAAATCGCTAAAGCCCTTCAAAAGGGAGGTACAACAACACCTCAGGCTCCTGTTCTGGGCAAGGTCTTGATTCCTGAGGGCTATACTATCAAGCAGATTGCCAAGGCCATTACAAGCAATGCCAACACTAAGAAAAAAACAGATAAAACACCTTTTACATCCAAAGAGTTTTTAAAAACAGTTCAGGACAAGGCTTTTATCAGCAAAATGGTAAAGAAATATCCTAAACTCTTAGGCAGTCTGCCGGATGCTTCTAAGGTAACTTATCAGTTGGAAGGCTATCTGTTCCCGGCTACTTATACTTACGAGAAAAAGACCAGTGTCGAAGATCTGATTGACAGTATGCTGGCTGCTATGGATGCCAACTTGCAAAATTATTATGATAGTATTGAGTCACAAGGTAAGTCTGTCAATGACATTTTGACGGTGGCTTCCCTTGTTGAAAAAGAAGGCTCAACAGATGATGACCGCAAGAAAATTGCGGGTGTTTTCTACAACCGTATAGATCAGGACATGCCTCTTCAGTCTAACATTGCTATTCTTTATGCAATGGGGAAATTAGGTGAGAAAACAACCTTGAAAGAGGATGCCAATATCAATACCAAAATCAAGTCTCCTTATAATGTTTATACTAATAAGGGTTTGATGCCCGGTGCAGTAGATAACCCTGGCCTGTCTGCTATCAAAGCAGCGGTCGAGCCGGAATCTACCGATGATCTGTACTTTGTGGCAGATGTCACAACGGGTAAAGTATATTATGCTAAAACTTACAAAGAACATTCTGCTAATGTTGAGAAATATGTCAACAAGAAGATAGAAGACTCAAGCAGTGAGTAATTAGAGAGCTGAGTGGTTTACACGACAGCTTAAAAATATTAACAGTCTTACCTTAAAGACAGCAGCAGCTGACTTTTAGATTTATTTTTTCCAAATCGTCTTAGGGCTTTTGGAGACTGTCAGCTTTGCAGGGGTGGACGGCAAGTTTCGCAGCTTGAGCGTTTGCAGAAGCTTGCCCCACTCCCTTTTCATGTCTAAAATTATTTATTTTATAGAAAAGAGAGATTAACTATGTCAGAAAAAACTTATCCAATGACGCTTGCTGAAAAGGAAAAACTTGAACAGGAACTTGAAGATTTAAAATTAGTTCGCCGTCCAGAGGTTATTGAGCGTATTAAGATTGCCCGTTCTTACGGCGATTTATCAGAAAACAGTGAGTATGAAGCTGCCAAAGATGAACAGGCCTTTGTTGAAGGGCAGATTTCAAGCATTGAAACAAAAATCCGTTATGCTGAGATTGTTGACAGCGACGCTGTTGCTAAAAATGAGGTAGCCATTGGTAAAACAGTTGTTGTTCGCGAAGTCGGTACCACAGATGAAGATACTTATTCTATCGTCGGAGCTGCCGGAGCCGATGTCTTTGCGGGGAAAATCTCTAATGAAAGTCCTATTGCGCAGGCCTTGATTGGCAAGAAAACTGGCGATAAGGTTACTATTGAGTCTCCCGCAGGCAGCTATGAAGTTGAAATTATCAAAGTTAGAAAATCAAAATAAAGGGACAATTTAAAACCAGTCTGAATAAGCAAGTTCAGACTGGTTTTACTATAGTTTGCTAAGCAGCTATTCTAGCAGTAAATACTTGGCAGAAGAGGCTTAAAATCCTACCAAGATTATTCTTTGTCAATGGTATATCTAATCCCTATAGATAAGTTATACTCTTCGAAAAATAAACTCAGACCTTGTCGCCTTGATTTGATGAAGACAGTTCGACCTGCATCTGCGTTGCCTAGTCTGATTGTGATTTTCATTGAGTATTAGCAATAAAAAATGCTTAATAATAAGCATTTTTTATTATGTATCTTTTATGTTGTTCTGCCACAGTTTTATTTTCGGCTGCGCTGTTTACCAGCATTGCGTTTAGACTTATGCTTTTTAGGTGCCGTGATAGCTTGGCTGTTAGCTGGCTTTTTAGGCGTAACATCCTTGCGGGTATTGGATTTAAAGGCTTTAGGAGGATTTTTTTCAAATTCCTCATCAATTTGCTGGCGAAGTTTTGGCTTGATAATGTGATTGGTCAGCAGCTGCTGAATGAGTCCGAAGATACCGCTAATCAGCCAGTAGAGAGCACCTCCCGCAGGAGCGCCCATAGAGATAACAACCATCATCAGAGGCATTACCAGCATCATCCCTTTCATTTGCTGCTGCTGTGCTTCAGAAACGCTGCGCGTTGACAGCCATGACTGGACAAAATAAAGAATTCCGATGATAACTGTAATGAGTAAACTTGGCTCGCCGAGATTGATACCAAGAAAGCTATGGCTGGAGATTCCCTGGGTATAGCGAGTAGCATAGAAGAGCGCAGAGAAGAACGGCATTTGAATCAGAATAGGCAGACAGCCAAAACCGCCAAACATGCTGATGCCATAGTGCCGCTGCGCTTCCATCAGCTCAGTCTGTGCGGCCATCTTTTCTTCTTGAGTCTGGGCTTTCTTCATTCGCTCTTGAATAGGTTCAAAAACAGGTTTGAGATAGGCCATTTTTTCCGTTTGATAGGTCATCTTTTTGACTTGGCTCAGACCCAGCGGCAAGATGAGCAGACGGACAACGATGGTCACAATGATAATTGCAAAACCAAAGCCGATGCCTAAATCATTGGCCAGATACTTGATAACATTACCCATAGGTTCAACTAAGAGGTTATAGACCCAGCCCTCACCGGTTGGCTTGCCATTTTTAGTCTGTACACAGCCTGATAGGAAAAAAAGCATTGACAGCGCTAGGCCTGAAAATAAAAGTCGTCTATAAGTTTTTTTCACAATAATCTTCCTTTGTTTTAATAATACCTATCTATTTTACTGTTTTTTCATAAAATTCTCAATAGTTCTTAAGTATGATTTTTAGACAAATTAATTAGCCATTTTAAAATCGTGGTAATCAGCAAAATTAGCCATATTGACATCCACATAGGTTACTTTAGAAAAAGGGGAAGGACCTTTTCTGACTTCCTGAATAAATTTAGCCATCTTTTCGGGACTTTCAGACTGTGCTAAGATTTCAACCGTTCCATCATCATTGTTCCAGACACGGCCGTAAATATCGCCTATTTCCAGAGCAAGGCTGTAAGTTGAATAGCGAAAACCGACACCCTGAACACGGCCTGAAACGACTAACCTGACTTTTTGCATACTTCTACCTCCTTTTTTGTTATAATATCCTTATGACTATTATAACCTCAAAAGCCAATTCTTTGGTTAAAAAAACAAAAAAATTATTACAAAAAAAGTATCGCAAAGAGTCTTACCTGATTGAGGGTTGGCATCTTTTTGAAGAGGCCAGAGCACATGGAGCTGAAATTCTTAATGTTTTTGTTTTAAGGGACTATGCTTTTAAGGCGGATGGTTTAACTAATGTTTTCATTGTTTCAGAAGAAATTTTAAAAGACCTGTCAGCTTCAAAGACACCTCAGGGAATTGTTGCTGAGATAGCTCTGCCAAAGCCAGAGCTGCCGCAAAATCTTCTTGGGAAATACCTGCTTTTAGAAGATGTTCAGGATCCCGGGAATGTAGGAACCATGATTCGAACAGCTGATGCCGCTGGTTTTGATGCTGTTTTTATTTCCCAAAAGACGGCTGATATTTATAATCTAAAGACACTTCGTTCCATGCAGGGAAGCCATTTTCATCTTCCTGTGTACAGGGTTAAGCTGCCGGAGCTGACGGCACTTTTGAAAGAAGCTGGCACTCTAACCATCGCTACAACTTTATCGGAAAAATCTCTTGATTACCGAACTTTAGATAAAATCGAAAACTTTGCGCTGATTATGGGAAATGAGGGACAGGGAATTTCTCACGAAATGGCTGAGCAGGCAGATATTTTAACGCATATTAACATGCCCGGTCAGGCAGAAAGTCTCAATGTTGCCATCGCTGCTGCTGTAATTATTTTTAGCTTAATTTAAGCTGGTATGATATAATAGATAAAGAGGTGACAGTCATGAAGAAATACGAACAGGACGAGGAATTCATGAAGCTGGTCGGACATCTAATTGATCATCCGCGCTTTAAAAAGCTGGATGGGATTGTTCAGCATCAGCATTCGACACGTTCCGAGCATTCCATTAATGTCAGTTATACCAGTTATAAGATTGCCAAAAAGTTTGGCTGGGATGCGAGAAGTACGGCCCGCGGGGGGCTTTTGCATGATTTGTTTTATTATGATTGGCGTGACACCAAATTTAACAAGGGACATGCCTGGGTACACCCTAGAATCGCTGTCAAGAATGCCCGCAAAGTGACCAAATTAAATAAAAGAGAAGAAGATATAATCGTAAAGCATATGTGGGGAGCTACGATTGCTCCGCCTCGCTATAAAGAAGGTTATATCGTGACTATGGTTGATAAATACTGGGCTATTAAGGAAGCGATAACGCCTCTACGCAATAAATGGCATAAACGCCGGATTCTGCGCCGCAAGTTTTTGGGCAGTCACAATCATTAAAAAATTTTAGGAGAAAGCAAATGGAGAATAACACAATTTATACACAAAGCGATAGTAAACTCAGCAGTTTCTTCGCAAAAATTTACAGCTTGGTCGGAATGGGAATTGGTTTATCGGCCTTGGTTTCATATCTGATGCTTTATGTTTTTCGGGATAATATGATAGCTATCATGACAAATGCTGTCTGGATCTATTATCTGGCTATTTTTGGAGAGCTTGCTCTTGTCTTGATTGCAAGCAATGCTGCCCGCAAGAACAGTCCCGCAGCTCTGCCGCTGTTTCTCACTTATTCGGCTTTGAATGGCTTTACACTTAGCTTTATCATTGCTCTTTATGCGCAGACAACGGTTCTGCAGGCCTTTGTCTCATCCGCAGCAGTTTTCTTTGCTATGTCACTTATCGGTGTTACCGTGAAAAAAGACTTATCAGGCATGGCTAAGGCTTTGATAGCCGCTCTAATCGGCATCATTATTGCCAGTGTGATCAATATCTTCATTGGCAGCGGAGCTATGAGCTATATTATCAGTATTCTTTCAGTATTGATTTTCTCAGGGCTCATTGCTTATGATAATCAGCTGATAAAACGTGTTTATGAACATACCGGCGGCAATGTCGGTGACGGCTGGGCAGTATCAATGGCACTTAACCTTTATCTGGACTTTATCAATCTATTCCTCAATTTACTGCGTATCTTTGGCAGAAATGATTAAAATAGCAAGGAGAGAGTAGTAGAAACAGTCATCATGGCTGTTTCTACCGCTCTTTTTTAATCTTATCCAACTGTATTTATGCCGAGATTTGCTATTTTAATAACTTTTAATTTAGCAAATGAGAAGTGAACTGGGGAAGGGAGTTTTGCCTAGTTCTTTTTTGTGGTATAATGGTAAAAATATTAATTTGGGAGATGCTATGAAAACACCCTTTATTTCAAAAGAACAGTTAGACAAGATAACAGTACAGTTTCCGACTCCTTTCCACCTTTACGATGAAAAAGGCATTCGTGAAACAGCCCGTGCTGTTAATAAAGCCTTTGCGTGGAATCAGGGGTTTAAGGAATTTTTTGCTGTTAAGGCGACCCCAAATCCAACCATCCTTAAAATTTTACAGGAAGAGGGCTGTGGTGTTGACTGTGCAACTGATGTGGAATTGCTCCTGAGTCACAAAGTCGGTTTTGACAGCAGTTCGATTAGTTTCACTTCCAACGATACGCGTCCGTCTGAATTTGTCTATGCGCGTGAGATTGGGGCAACCATCAATCTTGATGCTTATGAGCATATTGCTTTTTTGGAAGAAGTAGCTGGGCTTCCGGAAACGGTTTCGCTTCGCTATAATCCTGGCGGTGTCTTTACGCTGGGTACGGCCATCATGGACAATCCAGAAGAATCTAAGTTTGGAATGACCAAAGAGCAGCTTTTCCAAGGTTATAAAGACTTGAAAGCTAAAGGTGTTAGGTCTTTTGGTTTGCATGCTTTCTTGGCATCCAATACAGTGACTAACGACTACTATCCGACTTTGGCCGCACAGCTCTTTAACCTTGCCGTTGAAATCAAGCAAGAACTTGGTATCAGCCTCGATTTTATCAACCTTTCAGGCGGTGTTGGCGTGGATTATACGCCAGCGGACCAGCAAAACGACATTGCACTTATCGGTAAAGGCGTTCATCGTGTCTTTGACGAGATTTTGGTACCAAATGGCTTGGGTCACATCAGCATTTATACGGAACTTGGACGCTTTATGTTGGCTTCTCATGGGCATCTTGTCACGAAGGTTCTCCATTTAAAGGATACTTACCGCCGCTATGTCGGTGTTGATGCCAGTGCTGTTAATCTGTTTCGGCCAGCCATGTATGATGCTTATCATCATATCACCAATATCAGCAACCCTGATGGAAAACTGCAGATTGTAGATGTTGTTGGCAGTTTGTGTGAAAATAATGATAAGTTTGCAAAGCAGCGGGAACTTCCCGAAGCACGTGTTGGTGATACACTTATTATCCATGATACAGGAGCCCACGGCTTTTCGATGGACTACAATTACAATGGCCGCCTGCGTTCAGCAGAAATTCTTTTCCAGGAAGATGGAACAGCTCAAATGATTCGCCGTGCAGAGACGCCAGAGGATTATTTTGCAACACTGTATGGATTTAATTTTGATGAGTAAAGTTTTGAAAGCCAGAGTGAAAAGCAGCCCTTTTCGCTCTGGCTCTTTTTATGCTATTTTATTTGTGAAAGGTTTTCAAATCTGATATAATATTCATGTAAAAAATTTAGGAGAACAAAAATGAACACTTTTCTTTGGATTGTATTAGTTATTATTGCCCTGCTGGCAGGACTTGTCGGAGGTACTTTTATTGCTCGCAGGCAAATGGAAAAATATTTAGAAGAAAATCCGCCGCTCAATGAAGATGTTATTCGCAACATGATGAGCCAGATGGGACAAAAACCAAGCGAAGCTAAGGTGCAGCAGGTTGTCCGTCAAATGAATAAACAGCAAAAAGCTGCTAAAGCAAAGGCTAAAAAGAAGAAATAAATCTTTTATAAGACTGGGTTTTCCTAGTCTTATTTTAGAAAGAAGACAGCTATGGATAACAGACCTATTGGTTTTTTAGATTCTGGCGTGGGAGGCTTGACTGTTGTGCGTGAGCTTATGCGCCAGCTCCCCCATGAAGAAGTCGTCTATATTGGGGACTCGGCGCGTGCTCCTTATGGACCGCGTCCGGCTGAGCAAATCAAGAAATATACCTGGGAATTGGTGAATTTCCTTTTGACTAAAAATGTCAAAATGATTGTTTTTGCCTGCAATACAGCGACAGCTGTCGCTTGGGAAGAGGTTAAAGAAGAACTTGATATTCCTGTTCTGGGCGTGATTTTGCCGGGTTCAAGCGCAGCGATTAAGTCCACCGCATCCGGCAGAATCGGTGTCATTGGAACACCTATGACTATCAAATCTAATATTTACGAAAAAAAGATATTAGATTTATCACCGCAGATGGCAGTGACTAGTCTGGCCTGTCCCAATTTTGTTCCTATTGTTGAGTCTAATGAGATTCATTCCAGTGTAGCCAAAAAAATTGTTTATGAAAATCTGGCTCCCTTAGCTGGTAAAATTGATACGCTGGTGCTGGGTTGTACACACTACCCTCTTTTAAAGCCTATTATTCAAAATGTTATGGGTCCCGGTGTCAAGCTGATTGACAGCGGAGCAGAGTGTGTGCGCGATATTTCTGTGCTGCTGAATTATTTTGAAATTAACCGCAGCCGCGGCTTAGAAAATCAGGAACATCGTTTTTATACAACCGCCAGTACCACCAGCTTTAAAGAAATTGCTGATGATTGGCTGCCTTTGACTATTGAAGTGGAGCATGTTACTTTATGAATTCAAAAATATACGAATATAAAGATGAGCAAAACTGGTTTATCGGCCAATACTCTGAGACTGACTCATCAGTATATTATCAAGAAGAAGCGAAAAAGACCTATGGTTCTCTTGTAAGAGACCTGAGAAGTCTGCTTGATGAGGGAAGCTCCTTGATGCTAACTGTTGTCAGAATTGCCTCCAGTATGGCCTTGGTTCAGTTTTTTTTAGAAATGATCAATGACCAACAGCAACATACCTATGAGGCCAGCAGTCATAAAGGTGCTGTATTGGTTACAGAAGAAGACCGCTTGGTTCTAATCTGCCTGCCTAAGGGAGGTCTGACAGTCAGTGAATTTTTCGGCGAAGAAAATAATCACTCTGCTATCCCTGGAGACAGTATCCTGATTGCAACCCGCAATGAAGGAAAGACTAAAGAATTCAGTCAGATGTTTGCTAAGCTGGGGCTTAAAGTCGAAAACCTTAATCACTATCCTGAACTTCCCGAAGTTGAGGAGACAGGTTTAACTTTCGAAGAAAATGCTCGGCTTAAGGCAGAAACGATTTCTAAGCTGACAGGCAAGATGGTCTTAGCTGATGATTCAGGACTGCAGGTTGATATTTTAGGCGGTTTGCCGGGTGTCTGGTCAGCTCGCTTTTCTGGACCTGATGCTACGGATCAAAAGAACAATGCCAAGCTTTTGCATGAATTAGCCATGGTATTTGACCTTAAAGATCGTTCAGCTCACTTTCATACGACCTTAGTTGTTGCTGCTCCCAACAAAGAAAGTTTAGTGGTTGAGGCGGACTGGCCAGGGTATATTGGTATGGAAGCTAAGGGCAGCAATGGTTTTGGTTACGATCCGCTGTTTATCGTAGGAGAGAGTGGAAAGACTGCAGCAGAGCTCTCAGCTCAGGAAAAAAATGACATTTCTCACAGAGGACAAGCTGTTAAAAAGCTTATGGAGGTATTCCCGGCATGGCAGAAGGCACATTAATTATCATGAGTGATTCACATGGGGATCGGCAAATTGTAAAAGACATAAAAGAACGGTATTTAGGCAAGGCAGATGCTATTTTTCATAACGGCGACTCTGAGCTGCCTGCCAGTGACCCCATTTGGGAAGGGATTCAGGTGGTCCGCGGCAATTGTGATTTTGGGGATTATCCGGATTCTCTTGTAACCGAACTGCCTAATTTGACAGTCGCTCAGACACATGGTCATTTATTTAATATTAATTTTGGCTTTGAACGTCTGGATCTTTGGGCTCAAGAAAAGGATGCAGATCTTTGTATCTATGGGCACCTTCACAGACCGGCCGTCTGGAAAAACGGCAAAACTGTTTTTATCAATCCGGGCAGTGTTTCTCAGCCTCGCGGCGATATTAACGAACGCCTGTATGCCAAAGTATGTTTTAATGAAAATACTATTAAAGTAGATTATTTCACAAGGGATCATGAGATCTATCCAGCACTTTCACAGGAAATAAAACGATGATAGCAAAAGAATTTGAAACTTTCTTAAAACCGCTTTTGGAAAATGACCTGACTCCGGCTGAAGAATTGGCGATTTTTATTGATACCCATAATACAGCCCATGTCATGCTGCTCCTTGCTAACAATGGCTTTTCGCGAGTGCCTGTCATTACCAAAGATAAAAAATATGTTGGTACAATCAGTATGTCAGATATTGTTAGGTATCAGCAAGAAGAAGATATTGATGATGAAAAGCTGGCTGCACTGGATATCTCCTATATGACTAATGGCAGTTATGCGACTGTAGGACCTAATGCTGATTTGACTGAGGTGATGCACAAATTAGTGGATGCTAATTTTCTGCCGGTCGTTGAAGCTGATGGTACCTTTTTAGGTATCATTACACGAAAAGTTATTTTGAAAGCACTGAACAGCCTGCTTCATGAATTTACAAACGAATACACACTAACAAAAAAATGATAACACTTATTCCAGAATTTATTGCTAGTAAATCCTTATCTTCAAATTCGCAAAAATCCTATCTCTATGATCTGCAGCAGTTTGCAGAGATTACTAAAGGAAAAGTCAATCCAAACAAGCTCAAACTGTATGAGCAATCGCTGACAGACTTAAAGATCTCAGCTAAAAAACGTAAAATTTCAGCTGTCAATCAATTTCTTTTCTTTTTGTATGAGCATAAGAAATTGGATCATTTTTACAAAATTAAAAATAAGGAAAAACTGCCGCTTGCAAGGCCTGTCTACCAAGAAATAGATCTGTCTGTCCTCTATGAAAAAGCTGCTGACCGTACAGGGCAGCTTATTGCTCTTTTGATCGCAGAATTAGGCCTTTCTCCAAGTGAGATTGCCCGGCTGAAGTGGGAAAATATTGCTTTGGATTTTCAAGTACTGACAGTGATAAGCAGCCAGTCCATGAGAGTTTTGGAACTGACTGAACGGCTGCTCTCTCACATACCGGAAAAAGAAGAAGGAGCTGTCTACCTCTTTGACAATAAGGGAGAGCCTTATTCGCGTCAGTGGCTTTTTAATAAATTAAGTCATTATTTGGCGTCTGTGAATCTCAAGGAAATGACAGCTCAGAAATTGCGGGAGCAATACATTATCAAGGCTAAAAACAAGGGTGTCAGTATGTTGGATTTGGCCAAACATCTGGGCCTTAAAAGTCCTGTAACTTTGGAAAAGTATTTTAAAAACTGATGGATATTAAATTAAAAGATTTTGAAGGACCGCTGGATTTGCTTTTGCATCTGGTCTCTAAATATGAAGTTGATATTTATGATGTTCCTATTGTTGATGTTATTGAGCAATATTTGGCTTATATTGCAACGCTGCAGGCTATGAAGCTTGAAGTGGCTGGTGAATATATGGTCATGGCTAGTCAATTAATGCTGATTAAAAGCCGCAAACTGCTCCCTAAGGTTGTCGAAAGTGTTGAGCCTGAAGAAGATCCGGAGCTGCAGTTATTACAGCAAATTGAAGAATACCGGACTTATAAGCTTTTAGGGGAACAGTTGGCCCTTAAGCACAGTGAACGGGCACAGCATTTTTCTAAACCTAAGCTAGAGCTGATTTATGATGACGTTGAACTTAGGCAGGATAAATCAGTTGTGGATATTTTTCTGGCCTTTTCAAAGGTTATGGCTGAAAAACAAGAAGACATTAAAAACAGCCATACCACAATTGACAGCGATGACTACCGTATTGAAGATATGATGCTGGTTATTGAAAAGAAAGTCGCCAGTCAAAAAGAGATTAATTTGTCGCTCCTTTTTAAAGAAGCTGTTTCGGTTAACGAGATGGTGACTATCTTTTTAGCCACTTTGGAATTAATTAAAGTACACCGTCTTTCGGTCTGGCAGGAACATAATTTTAGTGATATTATTTTAAGAAAGGAAAATGCATGACCCCTCTGTCAAAGATAGAAGCGCTCTTGTTTGTAGCAGGAGAGGATGGACTTGGCTTGCGTCAGCTGGCTGCTCTCTTGGATATGCCTGTCCCGGCCCTGATTCAGCAGCTGGAAAAACTGGCTCAGAAATATGAAGCGGATGGCAGCTCTGCCCTTTGTTTGATGGAGTCTTCAAAAACCTATAAGCTGGTGACTAAAAAGGACTATGCAGAGCTTTTGCGCCAGTATTCTAAAAGTCCGATTAATCAGAGCCTGTCCCGAGCCAGTCTTGAGGTGCTGTCTATTATTGCTTATAAACAGCCCATCACTCGAATTGAGGTCGATGATATTCGGGGTGTCAATTCCAGCAGTGCCATTTCGAAACTTCAAGCTTTTGATTTAATCCGTGAAAATGGGAAAAAAGAAGTACTGGGACGGCCGAATCTTTATGTGACGACAGATTATTTTTTGGATTATATGGGAATCAACAGTCTGGAAGAATTGCCGGATGCTTCCGGTATCCAATTAAAAGACGAAGAGTTTACGCTTTTTAGCAATAAAGACGAATCGCTTGAAGAAGTAAAGGAAGAAAATGAGAATTAATAAATATATTGCACATGCAGGGGTTGCCAGCCGTCGCAAGGCTGAAGAGCTGATTAAACAAGGACTTGTGACCCTTAACGGTCAAGTGGTTACTGAACTGGCAACGACTGTTAAATCAGGAGATAAGGTTGAAATTGACGGTCAGCCTATTTATAATGAAGAAAAAGTTTATTACCTACTCAATAAACCGCGCGGAGTAATCTCCAGTGTTTCTGATGATAAGGGGCGAAAGACTGTTATTGATTTGCTGCCTCAAGTTCAAGAGCGGATTTATCCTGTCGGCCGTTTGGATTGGGACACTTCAGGCCTTTTGATTTTAACCAATGACGGTGATTTTACAGACAAAATGATCCATCCGCGCAATGAGATTGATAAGGTCTATGTGGCGCGTGTGAAAGGGATTGCGGATAAGAATAACCTGCGTCCCTTAACACGTGGTGTGCTTATTGACGGCAGAACAACCAAGCCTGCTCGTTATACGATTCTCAAAACAGACCGAGAAAAGAATCGCTCAGTTGTTGAATTGGTCATTCATGAAGGGCGCAACCATCAGGTTAAGAAAATGTTTGAGGCAGTGGGCTTAACAGTTGATAAGCTGTCACGAACGCGCTTTGGTACGCTTGATTTGTCAGGACTGCGTCCGGGAGAATCAAGACGGTTAAATAAAAAGGAAATCAGTCAGCTCTACAATGCAGCTGTCAATCGAACAAACAAATGAAAAAATTGCTCATTGCGCCAGTCAGATTCTATCAGAAATTCATTTCACCCTTTTTTCCTGCGTCCTGCCGCTATCGCCCTACTTGCTCAGCTTACATGATTGAAGCTATTGAAAAGCACGGTTTAAAGGGGTTCTTGATGGGAATTGCCAGAATTTTGCGCTGCCATCCTTTTGTCAAAGGCGGTCAGGATCCGGTGCCGGATCACTTTACTTTGCGGAGAAATGACAAAGACAGTTAAAATAATCTGATGCCCTGCAGCGGTCTTAAGAATATTACTTCATTGAAAGCAGAACAGTACCCCCAAAAATTAGGCAAAAAAGCCAATTTTTGGGGTGCTTTTTGATAATGTCGACTGAAGAAAAATTAGTCAAAGCAGACTGTGACTGCAACTTTTACAGCTCTGAAGTTCTGAATGCTGTCAGAGCAAAGGAAAGGGCCTGACTCCCTTATTACAATTTAGGAATCAGGCCGCTGTTTACTTTTATGATTTAAGATCTACTTGATTGGCAGAGCTCACTAAAAACCTAAGTGAGGAGCTGCAATATAGGAAAACAGTACTGTCTGCTTATATAAGGACTGACGAAGCAGCTGCTAAGTTTTAGACCAAGTTCTTGGAATAAAGAGCAGCAGCATTGGATAAATTTCCAGCCGTCCTGCAATCATTGCAAAAGAGAGAACTAGCTTTGAAAACGGACTAAAAATAGCAAAAGTTTTATCTGTTCCCAAAATAGGACCAATATTATTAAAAGCACTGGCTGCCGCACTCGTTACAATCATGAGATTATTATTGTCAAGGGTCAGAATGAGAACTAAGCCGATGAAGATAAAAATATAAATAGCTAGATATTTAAGAACACTGTGCTGAGTCTTTTTATCTAATGGCTGATGATTAATGTGCAATGACAAGACACGATTAGGATAAAGGCTTGAAAGGACTTGGTTTTTAGTGATTTTTGATACAATCAAGGTCCGCATCACCTTAAAACCACCTGCTGTTGAACCGGCTGATCCTCCAATAAACATTAGCAAAAGCAGAATGAATTGTGAAAAAAGCGGCCAGACAGTTAGATTGGTAATCCCAAAACCAGTTGTTGTCATGACGGTAGAAACTTCAAAGAAAGAAATTTCCAAGCCTTCTTTTGTTGAGGAGAAAAGATTGCCAACATTTAACCAGATTAAAATAGTGGCTGCTAAAGCAATTCCGATATAGGTTCGGAGTTCTTCGTCGCCAAAGAAGGATTTAAACTTGCGTATCAGCAGCAAATAATAAAGATTAAAGTTGACACCGAAAGCCAGCATTCCCACTGAGACCAAGTTTGTAATCAGCGAACTGTGGTAGTGGGCAATACCATCATTAAAGACAGTGAAGCCGCCGGTTCCGGCAGTTCCCATTGCCGTAACTAGACTGTCGTATAAAGGCATGCCTGCAAACCAAAGAAGGACGGTGAAAATTGTAAACATAGCCAGATAGATAATGTAGAGAATCTGAGCTGTGTTCTTGAGCTTAGAGACAACCTTGCCAAAGACAGGCCCTGGAACTTCTGCCCGCATGACTTCCAGATGGCTGTTTTTGCTGTTTTCCATAATGGCAAGAGCAAAAACCAGTACTCCCATTCCGCCAATAAGGTGAGTGAAACTGCGCCAGAAGAGCAGTGAATGGGATAAAACAGAAACGTCCGGCAAGATAGTGGCCCCAGTTGTTGTAAAACCTGAGCTGATTTCAAAAAAAGCATCGATAATATTAGGAATTTGACCGGTAAAAACAAAGGGCAGTGCTCCAAAGAAGGACCAAAGCACCCAGCAAAGAGCAACAATCAGCAGCCCCTCCTTGGTATAAATATGCCGGTTTTTAGGTTTAAAAATAATACCAAGGCTTCCAAGAAGAATCAGAATAGCCATAGTGCCTAAAAGACTAAACATAACTGTTCGATCTTCCTGATAAATCAGAGCGACAGCTAAGGGAACAATAAGAAGCGCAGCTTCGATCAGCAGTAATTTTGACAAGAGAAAGCGTACCATACTTTTATTCATAGCTTACCTCTTCAATAAATCATAGATATGTGTGATGTTCTTGCGCAGTGTGATGACAACAATTTTATCACCAACTTCAAAAACATCATCACCAGTTGGGAAAATAGTCTTGCCGCGGCGAATAATGGCAGCTATTAAAACATCACTTTTAAGTTTTAAGCTGGACAGTGTTTTGCCGGCCATCTTATTGGCCTGACGAATCTCAAACTGCAAGGTTTCAATTCGGCCGTTAGCCACATGATGCAACGCGTCCAGATTGGAATCCTGAGCATTAACACGTCCGCGGATAAAGTGCATCATGGAGTCTACTGCGATGTTTTTAGGTGTAATAATACTTGAAAACTGTTCGGGATTGATAATTTCAAGAAGGCTGGTGCGGTTGACCTTGGTAATGTTTTTCTGCACGCCCAGTGTTTCTAAAAACATGGAGGCAATGATATTTTCTTCGTCAACACCAGTAAGAGTAGCGATAGCATCGTAGTTGGCGGCACTTTCTTCCAACAGAATATCTTTAGCCGTTCCATCTCCCTGAACAACGTGAATGTGAGGAAATTCCTGGCTGAAAAGCTCAGCCTTTTTAGGATCAACTTCAATGACTTTGACCTGCAGATGGCGATTTGTCGCTTTGAGGATGTTGAGCAGATAGTAAGCAATCCTTCCAGCTCCGATAATCATTAAACTTTTAATCATTTTATTTTTGACAAAGTTATGGAAGTGAATCATGTCTATACGATTACCGGTTACAAAAATCTTATCACCTGGCTGAATAATGTCATCACCGTCAGGGATAATCAATTCATGTTTTCGTTCAATAGCGCAAATAACAATGTTGCTGAACTTTTTACGGAATTGATTGAGGGACATCTGACAGAGCTTGTTGCTGTCTAAAATCTTAAATTCCATCAGCATAACGCGACCACTGACAAAATGTTCTACAGACAGCGCATTAGGAAAATCAACCATGTTAGCAATGTAGCGGGCTGTCAGGAGTTCAGGATTGACCACTAGGGAGAAACCGAGAAAGTTTTTGTTTTTAAAATAAGCATTGGAATATTCAGGGTTGCGAACCCGTACAATAGTTTCTTTGGCACCCATTTTTTTGGCCAGAACGGCCGCTACCATGTTCACCTCATCCTTATCTGTAATAGCAATGAAAATATCACAGTTTTGAATGTCAGCCTGCTCTAAAATTCTAAAATTAGCGCCATTACCGGCAATACCCATAATATCAAGGCGTTTTGTCACATGATTAAGCACAGTTTCATTCTCTTCAATGAGAATAACATCGTGTTTTTCATCGACCAGTGAGCGGCAGAGAGCCTTTCCGACCTTACCGCCGCCAACGACAATAATTTTCATGATCTACCTCCAAATTATAGTAACTATCATACCTCTTTTCAGGAGAAAATGCACTAGTTTTCTACAAAAATTCAAAAGAAAAACAAGGAGAAAGCAACTGAAACAAGGAGCTCCTTTTTTGGCAGAAAGCAGTAAACGCTTTTCTGAAAAAAATCTTAATTTTTTTCTTATATTTTATTGACATCTTTGATAGAAGTGTTATACTATATAACAAGCTACTCATTGTTTTAAATCAAACCTGTTATGATTTAAGATAATGAGGCCCCACATACCACGTTGCCTGCTGAGCATGACTCCGGGTTTCGTGGTTCTTTTTTTGTAATAAATTTACTATCAGAAAGTTAAGATCAGATGAATATTGAAACATTGGAAAAAGAAAATCATTTTCCGGCATCGGGAAAAAATCATGTTGTCTTGTTTGAACCGCAAATTCCTGCCAACACCGGCAATATTGCCCGAACCTGTGCAGCAACCAACAGTCCTCTCCATATTATCCGTCCCATGGGCTTTCCTATTGATGATAAGAAAATGAAGCGGGCAGGTCTTGATTACTGGGATAAGCTGGATGTGCATTTGTATGACAGTCTCAAAGACTTTATGGACAGCTGTTCTGGCCGGCTGCACTTGATTACAAAATTTGCTGAGAAAACCTATTCAGATGAAAATTATGATGATACTGAGAATCATTACTTTATGTTTGGCCGTGAGGATAAGGGGTTGCCGGAAACTTTTATGCGGCAGTACGCTGAACAAGCACTGCGCATTCCTATGAATGATCAGCATGTCAGGAGCCTTAATCTGTCAAATGCGGTTTGCATGATTGTTTATGAAGCATTGCGCCAGCAGCAATTCACTGGTCTGGAGCTCAGTCATATTTATGATGCTGATAAATTAAAATAAAACTGCCTGTCCTTACTTTTTAGTATTCCTAATAAATGTATGAAAAAAGATTGCTCCTTGCATCAAGCAGGAACAATCTTTTTTGGCATTATTGGCAGATTTTTTGGAGATGAAGTTCAATTCGTCCAGCTTTCCTAAGCAGTTTAATAGTGTTTAATTAACTTTGATGCTGCCAGTATTAGCTTTCATGCTTAACTGATTTTTGGAGATGCCGCCTCTTAAGACATTGTCTGAAATGTTAAGATCACCAATATCTGTTTTAGCGTTGACAACTGTATCTTTAAGGCTTTTCGCAGATAAAACAATTTCGGTATCGCCAACATTATTATCCAAACTGACAGTTCCCAGAACGGTAAGATTTTCAGCAACAATATTACCCGTATTAGTTTTTCCTTCAATATTAGTCAAAGTACTGTTATTAAGATAAATATTACCGACATTGTTGGCAATACGTCCCTTAGCCAGTTTGCTGTTTTTAATAAACAGATCATTTGTGCTGCCCTGCAGATTAACGTCTGAAATTGTTTGATTTTCAATACTGATATTGCCGACTTTATTGCTGATAGCAACTTTTTTCAAGAGCAGATTTTCAGGCACAGTCAAAGTCACTGTGCGGCTGTCATTTCTATGAAGCCAGTCAGAGAGATCGCTTAATTTGAAAAATTCAATAGTAAAGATATTGGAAGGTCTATTTTGTTTTAGGGATAGCCTGCCCTTAGTAAAACGGTAAGAAATATTTTCTTTAGGTTTTTCGCAGTAAGTCAGCTTAAAATGCTTATCTGCAGAGGTCTTGATTTTGATATCCTTAAAGTTAAAATCAAAGTCCAGTACTTGAACATTGTCTAACTGAATTTCCTTTTTTTGAGCCGCTTCATTATAGCTTTGCAGCTTTTCGAGACCGTCGGATGACAGACCAAAGCCTAGTAAAACCAGTCCTAAAATGCTTAAAACCAGTCCGACTATTAAAGTGATTCTGAATGATTTTTTCATGATTTATAACCTCGCTTTGCAATCCACTGGCTGAATTTCAGAAAGATAAATTTAAATAATCGAGCCAGTAAAATAGTAGCAGCTGCAAACAGCAGGCTTACACCGAGTGACAGAAGACTAGCTCCTAGACTAAGATTCAGGGTTGCTAAAGAACCGGACAGCTTTGTGACTGCTTCCCAAAGAAAAGAAAGACTTAAAACAAAACCAACGAAACTAAAACTGGCAGTAATTAAAACGGCTGACATGGCAGTAACGATGATGGCAAAAATAACACTCAGCGCTGCGATAGTTAGGGGCAGAGCCATCGGTGCTGCTAGGACAGCTAAGACTGTGAGCCAAATGGTTTGTTTGGGATTGTTGCCGATCAAGTGATTTTTTTCGATAAGCTGGCTTAAAATATCATGGGCAGCCTCCTTAGGACTTCCTAATTCCCTGATAATTTCTTCTTCCCTCTCAGGACCCGCTTCCTCAAAATATTCCCTAAAATAATCCATTGCTTCTTCATAATCAGCCTGCGGCAGTCTTCTTAAATAATGCTCTAACTGACTGAGATATTCAGTTTTTGTCATGACGAATTCTCCCTTCTACAATACCATCAATAGTCGTTTTATAAACCGACCATTCCTTAGTCAGGTAAACGAGATGCTGCTTGCCGGAATCAGTTAGACGATAATACTTTCGTCGCCGTCCTTGATGTTCTTGAGTGTAAGTTGTTAAATATCCTGCCTTTTCTAACTTTTTCAATATGGGATATAAGGTAGATTCTTTGATACTGGCAATCAGTTTAATGGTTTGACTGATATCATAACCATAGGAATCATGCTTACTGACGATAGCTAAGATCAAGTATTCTATTAGCAGGGCTGAAACAGGATAATACATTCAGTCACCTCTATATATAAATATTTTATATATAAAATATATACCTATTCAATCATTTTGTCAAGAGCTTTAGAGGGTTGGCTGAAAAACTTAAAAATAAGTAAAAAAACTTGTTATTGCTTCTGTTTTTTGGTATGCTAGAAGTGTCTTCAGGGCAGGGTGAGATTCCCGACCGGCGGTGACAAAGACGATCATTTTTCAATAGAACAGTGAATCAAAGATAATATTGAACTATATCAAGATGAGCTAATGATCTATTGAAGAAAAAGAGATCTTTGAAGTCCGCGAGCGAAAGCTGATGTGGTGAGATTCCGCAACCGACAGTAAAGTCTGGATGGGAGAAGACAAAGGGTTTTTGTGCATGGCATTTTATACTCTTTGGAGCTTCTTTCGATTTGTAAAAATTGGAGGAATTTTTTTATGAAAAAAACACAAATTTTGGCTATCATTGCGGTTTTATCGGCACTTTCTTTTGTGCTCATGATTTTCAATTTTCCCATTGTTCCGGGAGTTGATTTTCTAAAGCTTGATTTTAGCATCATTCCAATATTGTTAGGATTAGTGCTGTTTGATCTACGGAGTGCTTATGCGATTTTGCTGTTCAGGTCACTGCTGAAACTGCTGCTGGATAATGGCGGCCCCGGCGGCATTATTGGTCTGCCCATGAATATGGCAGCGCTGGGTGCCTTTGTGTTAGCATTTGGCTTGATTTGGAAGAACAGGGAAGAAAAAAGAGCATTTGTTATTGCCAGTGCTGTCGGAACAGTTGCAATGACAGCGATTATGCTAGTCCTTAACTATATCTATGCGATTCCGCTTTATGCTAAGTTCGCCGGATTTGATATTGCTAAATTCATTGGTATCGGAAAATACTTGGTCAATATGGTCGTTCCCTTTAATCTTCTTGAAGGAATCATTTTTGCAGTCAGCTTTGCTGTCATTTATGTGGCAGCCAAGCCGATTTTGAAAAATTATAAAATTTATGAAAAATAAACAACTTTATCTTTTAGGAGCCTCCTTTGCTGCCCTGCTCTTTTTTATGCTGGGCTATGTCGTTAAATTTTATCCTGATGTTTTAAAGGCTTTTGACAGCAGTATGCAGGGGGCAGTGCGCGGCGATTTGCCTAAGAATGCAACGATGTTTTTTAAAGCAGTAACTCAGCTGGGACATGAAGTCTATATTTTTGTTTATGTCTTTCTTATTGCTTTACTCTGCTATTTTTGGAAAAAATGGAAGGCAGAAGCTTACTTTTTAGCTGGCAATCTCATTTTAATGAGTATTTTTTCGACAGCTTTTAAATATTTGTATAGTCGTGCAAGACCTGATCTTTACTATCTCATTGAAAAGCCGATGGGAGCTTCTTTTCCAAGCTGGCATGCGGCATCAACCATGATTGTTGCTCTAAGCTTGGCCGTTATTGTTCAGCAACGGATGACAAAAGAAGTACCTAAGCGGATTGTACAGACAATACTGATTCTCTTGGCGGTCTTAACAGCGCTGTCACGGATTTATTTGGGAGTTCATTACCCTTCTGACATAGTAGGAGGCTGGCTGCTTGCCGCTGCTATTTCAGCCTTTGTCTATCCTTTTTACGATCAAAAGCGCTTTGAATGGCGTTTTCAAGGCCGGCAGAAGTAGCATCAAAACTGATAATAATAGTTAAAAAGAGCTGTTTACCATTGTCTATAGAACAGTTCTTTTTGCTTAAAAAATGCCAGTAATGACAGCGGTTCATGTTATAATAAAATCAATAAACAAAACTTTATTTAAAAAAATAGATTAAAAACTTCCTTAGGGCTTTGTGCAGCTGTATTAGCAGCTTTAGCCGCAAAGCAATCTAACAAATTAAAAGGAGAACGTATGAAAATGGGCAAGCACCACCATCATCATGGCCATCACCACGATGTCTCTAATCAGTCAACGACTCGAATTTTTATTGCTTTTATGTCCAATTTTGTCTTTGCTATTATTGAGATGATTTTTGGCGGTATTTTTAATTCCAGTGCTATTTTGGCCGATTCTGTTCATGACTTTGGCGATGCCTTGGCTATTGGCTTGTCTTATTATTTTGAACGGCTATCCAAGCGCAGAAGCGATTATCAATACACTCTAGGCTACTGGCGTTTCAGTCTCTTAGGAGCTTTAATGACGGCGGTTATTCTTATTATCGGATCTGCCTTGGTTCTATTTGAAAATGTTCAAAAAATAATGCACCCTGAACCAGTTAATTATAATGGGATGCTGGTTCTAGGCTTGATTGCTATTGCAGTCAATATTGTGGCCAGCCGTGTTTTAAATGGTGACGAATCCGAGCATGAATCTATTTTAAGCCTGCATTTTCTTGAAGATATTTTAGGTTGGGTGGCTGTTATTATTGTTTCATTGGTTTTGAGAGTGACAGATTGGTATATTCTTGATCCACTCCTGTCGGTGGCTATTGCACTCTTTATTTTAAGTCAGGCTCTGCCTAAATTTATCAGAAACCTATCTGTATTTTTGGAACGTGCTCCCGGGAATTGTGATATTCAGCAGTTAGAAAGGGAAATCCTGGCTCTGGAATGGGTTCAGGCCATCAATCAATTTAATCTTTGGTCTTTAGACGGCCGAAAAAATATTGCCATGATTCACCTGCTGGTTTCCCCTGACTGCAACGAACAGCTCCTGAAAGACCGAGTGCATCATCTTTTTCAGACCCATCATATTGTGGAGTCGGCTGTTGAATGCGACCATTCTACCTTTCAGCACCTGCACCACAGTCCTTATATAAAAAATAATTTAAAAATGAATCATAATAGCTATGAATAAACGTTACAATACTCTAAATGCCTATTATCGCCGTCTTTTTGGCGAAAAAATTTTTAAAGTGCCCATTGATGCTGGCTTTGACTGTCCTAATCGTGATGGAACGGTAGCTCACGGCGGCTGTACTTTTTGCACCGTTTCAGGCTCTGGTGACGCTATCGTGGCGCCAGAGGCACCGATTCGCGAGCAATTTTACAAAGAAATAGATTTCATGCACCGCAAGTGGCCGGAGGTTAAAAAGTATCTGGTCTATTTTCAAAATTTCACCAATACACACGATAAAGTCGAGGTGATTCGTGAACGTTATGAACAGGCAATCAACGAACCTGGTGTGGTCGGCATCAATATCGGAACCCGCCCCGACTGTCTGCCAGATGAGACCTTGGCCTATTTGGCTGAATTGTCCGAACGCATGCACGTTACCTTAGAGCTGGGGCTCCAGACGACTTATGAGGAAACCTCAGCTCTGATTAATCGGGCCCATTCTTATGAGCTTTATGTGGAAACTGTCAAGCGGGTGCGGGAGCAGGCGCCAAAAATCGAGATTGTCTCCCACTTGATCAACGGACTTCCGGGTGAAAGCCACGAGATGATGCTGGAAAATGTTCGCCGCTGTGTGACGGATAATGATATTCAAGGCATCAAGCTCCACCTCCTGCATCTTATGACCAACACCCGCATGCAGAGGGACTATCACGAGGGGCGCCTGCAGCTGCTCAGCCAAGAAGACTATGTCTCCATCATCTGCGATCAGCTGGAAATTATCCCGAAAGATATTGTCATTCATCGGATTACCGGTGATGCTCCCAGAGAGATGCTGATTGGTCCCATGTGGAGTCTTAACAAGTGGGAAGTGCTAAATGCCATTGATCAGGAAATGGAGCGACGGGGGTCTTACCAGGGCTGCTGCTTGGAGGAAAACTTATGATTAAACGCCCCATCCACCTCTCCCATGACTTTTTGGCAGAGGTTCTGGACAAGGATAGCATTGCGGTGGATGCCACAATGGGAAATGGCAATGATACGGCCTTTCTGGCCGGATTGGCCAAGACAGTCTATGCCTTTGACGTTCAGGAAGAAGCCTTATGCAAAACGCAAAAGCGGCTGGAGCAGTTGGGTCTTGATAACGTCCAACTCATTTTAGATGGGCATCAAAATATTGATAAATATGTAAATGAGCCTATCTGCGCAGCTATTTTCAATTTGGGTTACTTACCAAGTGCAGATAAATCAATTATTACCAAACCTGATACGACGCTTGAAGCTATTCAGAAAATTTTGGATAGGTTGGAATCTGGCGGCCGTATGGCCATTATGATCTATCATGGGCACGAAGGCGGAAACAGTGAAAAAGAGGCTGTTCTGAACTATGTCAAACAGCTGCCCCAGAAAGCCTTTACCGCCATGTGCTACCAGCCCCTTAATCAGATTAATACACCGCCATTTTTGGTGATGGTGGAGAAGTTGAAGTAGTCTAAAGCCCCAAGAGGGCTTTTTTGATGTCTATATTTATTTATCTTTCAAAAATAACTATTTTTGAAATATAAATGAAATATTTATGAAATTTTTCTGTACAATTAGCTATTCTTTTGTTATAATTTTGAAAATATTATAAAAAGGAAATAAAGATGCGAAAGAATCATGGTCTTCTGTCAACTATAGGTATAGTTCTTTTTAGTGTTATTTTTTTAGCAGATGGCGAAAACAAGGTGAGTGCCGATGAATCCAATAATGTTGCTACACCTGTAACAGTGACACCCATTGCTTCAGAGACGAGCGGAGCAACTGTTGCTTCTACAGAAGCCTACACTAACAATTCATCTCTTAATCAGTCAATCTCAAATGCCTCTAATGAAGGTCTGCAGGTTGTTGAGACACCAGAGCAGACGTATAATGAACAGTCTTTGATAAATGAAGATTATAGCAATCAGGCTCAAGCTATCCAAAAGGTTACAGATAAATACAGGCAAGATAAGGCAAATTATGAAAGCCAAGCAAAAGCTTATCAAGACTATGTAACTAAGGAAGCTAAATATCAAAAGGATCTAGCTGCTTATCAGGCTAATCAAGAAGAGCAAAAACGTTATCAGAAAGACTTGGCTGCTTATCAAGTTGAGGAGAAGGAGTACCAGCTAGAAAAAGCAGCTTATGAAGAACGTCTTTCACAGGCCCAGGCCAACACAGTCAAAAAAGGAAATCTCAGCCGAGTTCAGGCACAGTATTTAATTTTTAAGAGTGAACCAAACGCTACAGTCAGTTTTGAAGGAGTTGATAAATTTTTTGCTCCTAATTATCCTTTTGGTACAGATTTGGCAGGAATCAGTTATAACTTTTCAGACATTCCTCTGACTTCCAAGCCAAGCTTAGCTAAAGGTGTTGGCAGTGCTACAGCAGCAGGCAGCGGAGACGGCTATGGTCTTATCCTAGAAAAAGGCAAGCCAATTTCAGTTATTTATCGTAATCTTGAGAAAAGCTCCTATAATGGACGTCCTATTAAAAAAGTTGTCTACACCTACGAGCTGACATCGACTTTTTCGGCAGACAATGTCGCTACAGCCTTTATTTATACTGACCCTACGAAGACTATTTATGTTGGTACTTCAGGAGTTAATAGAGGTCAAGTTGATTTTAATATTCACCAAACTATTACTTACTACTATGATGAAAAAGAAAGAGTTGTTTTTGCTCCGAGAACGACAGCTTTAATTTCCTTTGCTTCACGGAATAACTCCTTTAGTATCGGTGAACAGGAGTATGTTAGACTAGGTCAAGGCATGACCTTCATTCCGATAACGGGCTCGTCTGTCACAGGCCAGGATAACTATGTTGCCTCACGTGGCAGCAATGATCTCGTGGCGGACGGTTCTAGCTTTGATAGGGATGACTGGGACAAAGACGGCAGTCTCAATGAGTACTATGGAGCTGGAGTCGCTCAGGTTACTGGGGCAGCTATTGCCTTTGATTTTGGCATTCATTATCAGGCTGATGCTATTGCAAAATCGAGTCGAGCACAGGGACTTAGAAATAATTCTAGGCAGTGGTTCTCCGTTAATTCAGACATTAAGGCGGGCGGCATTTTTAATGAGACGCTCAGACCTGCTCCGATCGCCCCAGCTCGGCCCTTGGTTCTTAAGAAACCGCTGGCACCTAACCGCGTGATGAGGCCTCTGGCTATCGTTACACCCATTATTTTTTACCATCAAAACCGCTATCAGGCTCCAGCTGTATCACCCAAGAAAGCTTCAAAAACAGAAGCCTCACCTAAAAAAGTATCAATCATTACACGCTCTACATATGATGATCGCATCCCAGTTGCCTACACCTATGCTAGGCCGATAAGTAAAGTGAGAGGACAGGTAATTCGATATGGGCAATCTTATCGAAAAATTTTCAGCTACCCAGCTCCTGTTCCTATTAGAACAGTCACTAATAAGCAGACCAGCAAATCAAAAGCATCAGCACTAAGACCCCTATCACTGGTTGACAAAGAGATCCGTGAAAGAAACATTAAAAAGAATACCGGTCTTTCAATGCAAGACTATAACGAGCTAATGGCTTATATGAAAGATGTAGCCAAAATGGCTCAGAAAAAGTACGGTAAAAAGAATAAGGCTAAGATTAACCAAGCCATTGCCAATGCGATAGCTGGGATTAGCTATTCAACATCAAAATCGGAAAGTGCGATCAATGACTTCAACACTGTTAATTATCAAAATAGTAAATATTTTGATAATGTACGTCGTATAGTGAACAGTAATCATAAAAGTAAAAATTCAACAATAGACCTTGCCCATCTCATGATGCCCATAGCAACAAGCTATTCCAGCGGTTTCCTAAAAGATGCGGCCAAATGGGGCATGACTTTACCGGGAGGGCTGCTGCATTCACTGGATGGCAAGGAAACCTTCTTTTGGTTAAACTCTTATACAGGTGACAAGTACACCAATCTCAATTCAAAGGACAAGATAAGCGATCAAGATGCCTACATTATCTGGAAATCTTTAGAAAATGATAACAACTATCTGTATGAGTCCTTTGACCGCCTCTATAGTTCTGACTTTGACAGGGACAGCAAACTGTACGAAGCTATTAGTGGAGGCAGGCAGGAAGCCGGCCGGCTTAACTTTAAACTCAACAATGATTTAGCGACCCTGACTCTTGGAACAGCAGCGATTGTCGGCCTTTTCTATCTGGGGAAGGCAAAAGAAAAAATTTCTCAAGCCTATAAAAAAGTGAAATCTGGCACTAAGAAGGTTGTCAATAAGATAAAGACAGTCACTAAAAAGGCTATCAAGAAGGTTAAGGCCATCAGCAAAAAGATCGTTCATAGGGCTAAAAGACTAACTAAGTCGGTTATGGCTAAAACCAAAACTCTTGCTAAAAAGGCGGTTCATACTGTAAAATTAGCTAGAAAAAAGATTGTTAAAGGAATCAAACGGGTTAGACAAAGGATTGTCAGACAAGTCCGAAAAGTTAGCCGGTCAGTGATTAAGAGGGTCAAAAGACCTGTACGAAGAATCATTAGACGGGTCCATAGAGTTGTCCGTAGGGTTAGAACCTTTGCCAGAAGAGCTGTCCGTCAGCTTAGACGTGCGGTAAGACCTCTTATTCGTAGGGTACGGCGATACATTCCTAGGTTCTTTAGACGGTCTAGATCAGTCCGTAGAGGAAGGAGACGCCGATGATCCGAAAAATCCCTCAAAAAGTTAGAGACTGGCTCCGTCTCCTCTTCTTTCTCGGCTGTCTCTTGGTCTATACCAAAATCAATCTCCATGAATACACTATTTATTACTATATTCATTCAGCTAAAACTGATAAAAGCCAGACGCCGGCTATTGTAATCAGATATCTCAATACTGTCACGGAACCCAAGAGGGAACAGAATGGGAAATTTTATTATACCAATGATGGAAGTAATGGTATCCAATATGAAGAAACACAGACTACCAGTATGTTATTTAGTGAAGGAGAACGCAAACTTGACTATATGAGGTACTCGTTTAGTATAAGTAATAATAATACTGAATCAACTTATTACCTAGATGAAAATCTAAAGGTGAGGAGAAAATAT
The DNA here is from genome assembly GCF_000286075.1 of Streptococcus ratti FA-1 = DSM 20564. Lineage (GTDB taxonomy): Bacteria > Bacillota > Bacilli > Lactobacillales > Streptococcaceae > Streptococcus > Streptococcus ratti. The sequence continues at coordinate 47,183 of NZ_AJTZ01000005.1, forward strand.
GTTTCCTCAAACGATGAACTAACAGAAAAAAAGAAAGTCATGGTTGGAGATCAAAAAATAGTAGATCAAGGCATTCAAACTCTGATTCAACCTATCTTAAAAGAGCGCGTTCATCCACCCATTTTCTTTAATCTTCAGTGGCTCTACGATTGGTTATACCAAGAAGGTCAGTAGAGAAGCTTATTGAAGAGATAGCACATTCATAGATAAAGAGCACCATAATCTCTCTGCAAGGCACTGTTACTAAAGAGACTATGGTGCTTTTTATTTATGAAAGTTCTGGTTTAATAAAGAAGCGCTCCTCATCAATAGGAATAATTTTTACATGATTGTCGTAGAAGTTTGACAGAACTTCCTGAGTGATAATATCTTCTTTTTTGCCCTGAGCAACAATTTTTCCTTCCTTTAGGAGAAGAATGTGATCCATAGTACGGGTGATTTCCTCAGCATGGTGAGTCACATAGAGGATCAAAGGCGCATGCGGCAGTTTAGCAATCATATCAACTTGCTGCAGCAGTTTTTCACGGGCAAAGAGATCAAGACCGCTTGTTGCTTCATCCAAGATGATAATTTCAGGATCTTCCATCAGGCTGCGGGCAATGAGAAGGAGCTGTTTTTCGCCCTGAGACAGACTGGCATAGGAGCGGCCGAGCAGGTGTTCTCCGCCGATAGCTCTCAGCATATCACGCGCTTCATCCAGCTCCTTATCACCGTAAGCCTTATAAAGGATGCTGGATTTGTATTTTCCGGTCAGGACAATTTTTTCGGCCAGCATATTTTTCGGCAGGCGCTCAGCAATAAAAGAGCCGACAACACCAATTTTAGTCCGCATATCGGGAATGTTTCCCTGGCCGAATTTAGTGTCCAAAACTTCAACCTTCCCTTCTGAAGACCAGTATTCGGCCATAATCAGTTTTAACAAGGTTGTCTTACCGGAACCGTTGAGTCCCAAAATGGCCCAATGTTCTCCCTTATTAACCTGCCAGTTAAGATTGCTGAGCAAGGTTTTGCCCTGTCTTTTCAAGGTTACATGTTCCATGGAAATAAGTGCCATCTTTTACCTCTTTGTCCTTTAATTGTTATTTATTATAACACAAAAATATGATAAAATAAGCGCAAAAGGAGAGATTATGTTTAAGAACAACAGACTATTCTTTTGGACAGTAGAGGTTTTGCTGCTGACCCTGATTCTTTTTATCTGGCGGCAGATGGGAAGTCTCCTCAGCCCCTTTTTCAGTGTTGCTAAGACCTTCTTTATGCCCTTTTTGCTGGGCGGTTTTCTTTATTATATTACCAATCCTGCTGTTACTTTCTTAGAAAAACGTCTTAAGATGAAGCGGATTTGGGCGATTGTCATTATCTTTGCGGCTTTAATTTCCTTACTGGTCTTCTCGATTACCAGCCTGATTCCTAATTTAATTAATCAGCTGACGGATCTGATATCAGCCAGTCAGAATATTTATGTGGGACTGCAGGATTTATTCAATGAATGGAAAGACAATCCGGCCTTTAAAAATATTGATATTAACGCTCTTTTGAAACAATTCAACCTGTCTTATGTGGATATTTTGGAAAATGTTCTCAACAGTGTGACAGTCAGTGTTTCCAGTATCGTTTTCATGATTACAAATACCGTGATGATATTGATTCTCACACCGGTTATTTTATTTTATCTGTTAAAGGATGGTGAAGGGCTGCTGCCTATGCTGGAGCGCTCTATTCTGAAGAATGACACCCATGATATCAGTAAGCTTATGGGACAGATGAATAAGACGATTTCACGCTATATCAGCGGTGTTGCGATTGATGCGGCCTTTATCTTTGTCTTTGCTCTCATTGGCTATCATTTCATGGGTATTCAGTATGCCTTTCTCTTTGCCTTGGTTGCCGGGGTCACCAATGTTGTTCCTTATGTCGGTCCTTATCTGGGATTGACGCCCGTTATTTTAGCTTATGTTGTCAGTGATCCTAAAAAAATGATTATCGCTATTATTTACATCATGACCCTGCAGCAGATTGACGGCAATATTGTTTATCCGCGTGTTGTTGGCAGCACCATGAAAATCCATCCTTTGACCATTATGGTGCTTTTAGTCCTAGGCGGCAATATTGCAGGGCTTGTCGGCATGTTAGTTGCAGTACCGGCTTATGCTATTATCAAGGAAATCGTAAAATTCATCGCTGGTGTTTATGAGTATCACAAGAAAAACAAAATTGTGTTATAATAGACTGACTATATATCATTTAGGAGAAAAATAATAAATATGGAAGACCCTGGTAGTCAATCCTTAATCTTACAATTCTTAATACTGCTTATTTTGACGCTTTGCAATGCCTTTTTTTCAGCCACTGAAATGGCTCTGGTGTCTTTAAATCGTGCGCGCGTTGAACAAAAAGCTGAAGAAGGCGACAAAAAGTACATCCGTCTCTTGAAGGTTTTAGAAAAGCCAAATCATTTTCTCTCAACTATTCAAGTTGGCATAACCCTTATCACCCTTCTGTCTGGAGCAAGTTTAGCAGATTCTCTGGGAGGTGAAATTGCTGCCTGGTTCGGCAATTCGGCGACAGCACGAACTGCAGGCAGTATCATCGCTCTTGCGTTTTTGACTTATATTTCAATTGTCTTAGGAGAGCTTTATCCCAAGCGCATTGCCATGAATTTAAAGGACAGTCTGGCAGTGTATTCAGCTCCGCTTATTATTTTGCTGGGTAAGCTTGTCAGTCCTTTTGTTTGGCTTTTGTCAGCTTCAACTAATCTGCTGAGCCGTATCACGCCGATGACTTTTGATGATGCTGATGAGAAAATGACGCGTGATGAAATCGAATATATGCTGACAAACAGCGAAGAAACCCTGGATGCTGATGAAATCGAAATGCTGCAGGGCGTCTTTTCACTTGATGAGTTGATGGCGCGTGAGGTTATGGTTCCTCGGACCGATGCTTTTATGGTTGATATCAATGATGATACAAGTGATATTATTCAGGCTATTTTAAATGAGAGATTTTCCCGTATTCCTGTTTATGATGGGGATAAGGATAAAATTATCGGTCTTATTCATACAAAAAGGCTCTTAGATGCCGGTTTCAAAGAAGGTTTTGATCATATCAACCTGCGCCGCATTTTGCAGGAACCGCTTTTTGTGCCGGAGACTATTTTTGTCAATGACCTCCTGACGGCTCTTCGAAATACTCAAAATCAAATGGCTATTCTTCTAGATGAATACGGCGGTGTGGCAGGCCTTGTGACTCTGGAAGACCTCCTAGAAGAAATTGTCGGTGAAATTGATGACGAAACTGATAGGACTTCTATTTCTGTTCGGGAAATTGCAGAGAACACTTATATTGTTTTAGGGACAATGACTCTCAATGACTTTAATGAATACTTTGAAACGAACCTTGAAAGTGATGATGTTGACACCATTGCCGGCTTTTACCTGACCGGTGTCGGAACGATTCCAAGCCAGGACGAAAAGGAGCATTTCACTGTTGACAGCAATAATAAACACCTAGAGCTAATCAACGACAAGGTTAAGGACGGACGCATAACCAAACTGAAATTGCTGGTAACAGAAATTGAAGAAACAGAAGATGAAAAAGACTAAACAGAATGTTAGTCTCAGAGTGTAGACAAACACATTTTTCAATGCAAACATGCTTTGAAGTTCTTCAACTATCGATTAAATGGCTTTGGTTTGCGAGCGAAGCGAGCCTTAATCCGAGACTTTCCGCCGTGATAAAAGTGGCAGAAACCCCATTGTTTCTGCCACTCGGAAGATTTGAGACCTTAGGCTCAAATCTTAGGCATGGAATTCCGAAGGAAGTCGCTGCCGTCCGCATCACCTAAGGAAAGTCTCACAAAAGACTTTGTCTTCAAGTTGAGACTAAACAGAATGTTAGTCTTTTTTACTTTTAAAGTGTTATAATAATATCAGATAAACGTTTACAGGAAAGAAAATTATGACAGAAGAAATTGACTACAGAAAGGTAACCGGGCTTGTTCACTCAACAGAATCTTTTGGTTCTGTTGACGGTCCGGGCGTGCGCTTTGTCGTTTTTATGCAGGGCTGTCAAATGCGGTGTCAGTACTGCCATAACCCAGACACTTGGGCAATGACCAATGATAGAGCAACAGAGCGAACAGCAGAAGATGTTTTGGAGGAGGCTCTGCGTTTTAAGGGATTTTGGGGCGATAAGGGAGGCATCACAGTCTCCGGTGGTGAAGCGACCCTTCAAATTGACTTTTTGATTGCTCTTTTTACCTTGGCTAAAGAAAAGGGTATTCATACAACTCTGGATACCTGTGCGCTTACCTTTAGAAATACGCCCAGCTATCTGGAAAAATACAATAAATTGATGGCAGTCACTGATCTGGTGCTTTTAGATATCAAGGAAATCAACCCTGAACAGCATAAGATTGTGACCGGCCACGGCAACAAAACTATTCTGGCCTGCGCTCGTTATCTGTCTGATATCGGTAAGCCTGTTTGGATTCGTCACGTTTTAGTGCCGGGTCTGACAGATCGTGATGAAGATTTGATCAAATTGGGTGAGTTTGTCAAGACCTTGAAAAATGTTGAGCGTTTTGAAGTGCTTCCTTACCACACAATGGGAGTATTCAAATGGCATGAGCTGGGAATTCCTTATGCCTTGGAGGGTGTCAAACCGCCGACACCGGATCGTGTTCGCAATGCCAAAGAGCTCATGCACACAGAAACATACGAGGAATACAAGCGCAGAATCAATGGCTAACAGTCCAAAGATGCTAGCTTGAAAAGACAGCTCTTCTATGTGTTTTGTTCTCATAACTGATTATAGAAGGCCGAAATTAATATTTTCGGTCTTTTTTGCAGCTTCTTAAATGACAATCTTTAAAGTCTTTAAAATCCGGTTAAAGCTTCTTTTGCTTAATGACATCAAATTTGGTAAAATGAGATGAAAAATAAAAACGAGGTAATATTATGTCTAAAATTTTAGTTTTTGGTCACCAAAATCCAGACTCAGATGCTATTGGGTCATCAGCTGCTTTTGCTTATTTGGCTAAAGAAGCTTATGGATTGGATACTGAGGCTGTTGCTTTGGGGAGGCCTAATGAAGAAACAGCATTTGTTCTTGATTACTTTGGTGTGAAAGCACCGCGCGTGGTAGAATCAGCTAAGGCTGAAGGTGTGGGGACTGTCATCCTGACTGACCACAATGAATTCCAACAATCCATTTCAGATATCAAAGATGTGACGGTTTATGGTGTGGTTGATCATCACCGTGTGGCTAATTTTGAAACTGCTAACCCACTCTTCATGCGTTTGGAACCTGTAGGATCAGCCAGCTCAATCGTTTACCGCATGTTCAAAGAAAGCAATGTCGCTGTACCAAAAGAATTGGCAGGTCTCATGCTGTCAGGTTTGATTTCAGATACTCTTCTGTTGAAATCGCCGACTACCCATGCAACAGATCATCAAGTAGCTCAGGAATTAGCTGAATTAGCAGGTGTCAACCTTGAAGAATACGGCCTAGCTATGCTTAAAGCAGGTACAAACCTTGCTAGCAAGTCAGCAGAAACCTTGATTGACATTGATGCCAAAACCTTTGAACTGAATGGCAATAATGTCCGTGTCGCTCAAGTCAACACCGTTGACATCAACGAAGTTTTGGCTCGTCAAGATGAAATCGAAGCAGCTATCGAAAATTCTCGCGCAGCCAATGGCTATTCTGATTTTGTCTTGATGATTACTGACATCCTTAACTCAAACTCAGAAATCTTGGCACTCGGATCAAATATGGATAAAGTCGAAGCCGCCTTTAACTTTACCTTAGAAAATAATCATGCTTTCTTGGCAGGTGCCGTTTCTCGTAAGAAACAAGTTGTACCGCAATTGACAGAAAGTTTTAATGGATAAAATCTCGAAAAGAAGAGGATAGGAAAAATTCCACCTCTTTTTTTGAGGTCTTCTGTAGACTTTAAAGCTTTTTAAAGTGTCTATCAATTATTTTTATTAAAGGCACTTTCATCGAATTCAGTCTAGAAGGCTAATTTTCTGCTATAATATTTTTATGATTAAAATTTATAATGGCAGCAAATTAACACGCCAGCCATTTTTCACAGAGCTTATCCATTATCTGCACATTCATGATAATGTTACACTCCGGCAGATTAAGAAAGATTTTTCTGACATTAAGAATTTAGAGCGCTCTATTGAAGACTATGTGCAGGCAGGTTATATTTTACGTGAAAATAAGCGTTACAGTAATGCTTTTGAACTGTTAAAAAATCTTGAAGGCCTGACAGTGGCCAGCCAGATTTTTGTAGATGATCAATCGTCCACTTATCGGGATTTACTGGCTTTAAGTTTTGAAACCTGTCTGTCCAATCAGACAAACAAGGCGCTTATTGTCGAGAAAACAACTATTAGCAGGGATTCTTTAACGCTGTCCAATTACTTTTTTAAACTCAGCGAAAATCTGCCTCTATCAAAAGAACAAAAAGAATTGTATAATCTTTTGGGTGATGTTAATCAGGAGTATGCCCTCAAGTATATGACGACTTTTTTGTTGAAGTTTGGTCGCAAGGATGTGGTCAAGCAGAAGCGTCCGGATATCTTTGTTCAGGCTTTGGCGCTTTTAGGTTATTTGGAACCGTTAGATGAGCAGGGTTATGGTTTGAAGTTGACTTTCGATAAAGAGAAATTGATTTTTTCATCATAAGGTCTCTCTTTTAGCGTTCTTAAGAGCAATAGAGGAAAAATGAAATTAGAAAGATTATTGGCTATTTTGTCCCTGCTTTCAGAGAGAGATAGGGTAAGGGCTAAAGAGTTGGCAGAAAAATTTGAAGTATCCAGGCGGACGATTTATCGAGATTTGGAAAGTCTCAGTCAAGCAGGATTTCCTATTATTTCTTATGCTGGCCGCAATGGCGGTCTTTCGCTGATGAAAAACTATAAGATAGATAGGCGTATCTTATCAAAGGCAGATACTAAAAATCTTTATTCTGCTTTAAAGGGCTTGCAAAGCATTAAGCAGCAGCCAGAATTGACTGCCCTGATAGCAAAACTTTTGCCTGAGGAAAAGGGTAACCCCGCAGCAGATTATGATATCCATTTTTCTTCTTGGTATGCAGACAGTTTCATTCAAAAGAAAATTGATATCTTGCAAGAGGCCATTGAAGGAAAATCTTGTGTCTTATTGGATTATATTTCAAGTTCTGGCAGAAGGAAGCGGAAAATTGAAGCTTATCAATTCGTCTTTAAAGATTCAGCTTGGTACCTGCATGCCTTTTGTCACAATCGTCAGGACTTTCGTCTTTTTAAACTGCAGCGAATGGCATCTTTAACCTTGCTGGAAGAAAAATTCCTAGGCCGTCCTTATCCAGCTTTAACATTACAAAGCACAGCTTATTCTGATTTTTCTTTAGAACCGATGGAAGGCCATACCAAGGTTATTTTGGCTTACAATCCTGAGGATGCTTTTGCGATAACCAAGGTACTGGATGCTTCCATATTAGCCGCTTCTGAAAAGGAAGGCGTGATGATCTTTTATACGGCACATTTGGCCATGGCTTGTGATTTGGTCTTTCAATTACTAGAAAAGGTCAGGGTTCTTGAGCCGATTGAACTACAGCAACAGGTTGAAAAAAAGTTGGACGAAATCCAATCCTTTTATAAAAGATGACATAAAGATGTCATCTTTTTTCGTTTATACTAATAGCTGATAAAATAGAAAGCAGGTAGAACAATGAAAAATGACATTCTTGTTTATGTCTTTGATGACTATGCTGACTGGGAGCCAGCTTATGTTTGCGCAGAATTAAATAGGCAGGACAGTCCCTTTCAGATTAAAACCATTGGTTTAGATAAAGGGCCTAAAATATCCATGGGCGGATTTCGCGTGATTCCTGACCATGATCTGATGGATTATCCTAAGGAATTTAAACTCTTGATTATTCCTGGCGGAGATAGTTGGCTGGCAGGGAAAAATACTGAAATCTTACCTGTAGTAGACTATGCTGTTCGCCATCACATACCAATTGCTGCCATTTGTGCCGCTACCAATGTTTTAGCTGAAAATGGTTACTTGGATCATGTCAAGCATACTGGCAATACCCTTGAATGGATGAAAGAACAAGCTCCTCATTATCGTGGAGAAGCCTTTTATGTAGAAGAACAGGCAGTCAGTGACGGCGGTATTGTAACAGCAAACGGGACAGCAGCCTTAGAATTTGCTAGAGAAATTTTCTTCTTACTAAATGTTAAAACCCCTCAAGAAATAGAGGAGTGGTATCATTTTAATAAAGTGGGCTTCTATCATTAAACAGCTTTTAATATCATCTTGTTTTGAAAAAATGTATAATAAGGAGGAGGTAGATTATGATTGATCATTTTGGCATTACTGTAAAAGATTTGGGAAAAAGCAAAGCCTTTTATCAAGCAACCTTAGCACCTCTAGGTTATGAGCTAAAGGTTGACAATCCTTTTTGTGCCAGTTTTTCAGAAACTCGTAGTACAGATCCTGCGGGGGATTTTTGGGTTAGTAAGGGCGAAAAGTTCCCGCCATTGCATTTTGCTTTCAATGCTCAAACACGAGAAGAAGTCAGAGCTTTTTATCAAGCTGGTCTGAAAGCTGGTGCGGCTGATAACGGTTCTCCAGGTATTCGAGAAAACTATCATCCTAACTATTATGCCGCTTTCTTGATTGACCCAGATGGCAATAACATTGAAGCTGTTTGCCATAAGAAGGAGTAGACTATGGCCAATCGTCCTGATTTTTTTCAAATTAAAACCTATGAGGCGTTTTGCAAGTATTATTGGTATCGGAAAGAACTATCGCAGATTTGTCGACGGCTGGGCTATCGCTGTTCCGGAACAAAGCAGGAATTAATTGCTCTTATCAAGGCTTATTTTGCAGGCGAAGTGGTGAAGTCTGCAAAGCCTAGCAGGTCTAAGGCCGTTGGTAATAAGGCTGTCAAAAAGATTGCCTTAGATAGCCCGCTTCTGGCTTGTGGCTTTGCCTTTAATCAAACCTTTCGGGCCTATTTTGCTGAGCAGACTGGTATTGAGCCTTTTAAATTCACTGCGGATATGGCAACGGCCTGGCGAAAAGTGAAAGAGGAAAATGACTGGTCCTTTACGCTTCAAGATATGCTGGACCTGTATGAAGGCAAGTCACATTATGCTAAGTATGATAACAGGGCTTGCCAGTGGAATCAATTTTACAAAGATTTCTGTGCCGATAAAAAAACCGCTGCTATCAAAAATAAAATGAAAGCAGCAGCTATTCTTTGGCGAGAAGTCAGAGATTCAGATGGTCCCAAAGTTTACTCATCTCAATTATGGGACAGGTATTCAAATGTGTTAGGAAATGACTAAAGAGAGTAGAAGGGAGGTGTTTGACATGATAGAAAGATTAGATTTTAGTTGTCCGACCATTCCTGAGGGTGGAGAATTTCCGCTTGAACATACAGGAAAGGGAGAAGACAGGTCACCTGAATTTTACATCAAGAATCTTTCTCCTCAAGCCCAAACACTTGCTATTACTTTGGAAGATTTGACCCATCCTCTTAAAAAGGAATTCACCCATTGGCTCATCTGGAATCTTCCGGCTTCCAGTCACATTAAGGACAATTTGCCTCAGGGTTTTGAAGTAGCAATCCCTCAAGGAGCTAGGCAGGGGATAGCCTACGGCTGGCATCGTTATGCCGGTCCAAAACCTCCGCTAGGTCAAAATCATCAATATCGCTTTACGATTTACAGTTTAGACTGTTCCTTAAGTTTGAATCGCTGGACGCGAAAAAGCAGCCTTTTAAGAGCTATGGACGGACATGTTTTACAGAAAGGTCAACTAACAGCTTCTTTTGGGAACAAAAAGATCTGGAATCAAGATTCCAGACCAATGATGGTATGATCAAGCTTTGGAGCTATTGCAGGGGTTTTGTTTTTTAAGAATATTGGTAAGAGGGGGTATTCATGCCTCTCTTTTTATTTGTCTGCTTTTGTCATTAAGTGGAGGAAATAGGGAGCACCTAAAATGGATACGATAAGTCCTGTTGGAATTCCTGTACCAATGAGAAAAACACGTCCGATAGTGTCAGCAAGCAGCAGTATGAGCATGCCAATCAGCATGGCAGCAGGTAAGCTGATAAAGTGGTTATTCCCTAAAATTTTTCGGCTGATATGGCCTGCGACTAAGCCGATAAAGGTGATATTACCGGCTAATATGACACTGAGAGCTGCCAGACTTGTGGCTAGAATCAGCGTTATCAGCCGTTCTCTTTGCAGCTTTAAGCCAAGTGCCAGAGCCGTGTGATCGTTTAAACTCATAATATTAAGTATCTGGCTGCGGCTGTAGGTAAGCCCCCAAAGAATAAGTAAGAAAGGGGATAGGATAGCTAAACTTGTCCAGTTGTCACCGCTGAGACGGCCGCTCAGCCAGCCAATAATATAATCCACCTTGTAGCGATCAATACTGCCGACAATAGAAACCATGATTCCTGACAGCATGGTACTGACACCGACTCCTGTGATGATGAGACGGGCAGGACTGATATTATTGTTTTTCTTGCGGGCCATTAAATAGACCGCTAAAATTGTCAGACAGCCCCCCATCATGGCAAAAAAGGGTAAAAAGGCTATAACCCAGCGCTTTTCCAGACTGGCATAAGAAATAGTCAAGGCAATGGTCATACCCGCTCCGGTATTGATTCCTAAAATACCAGAATCAGCTAGGGGATTGTGGGTCAGCGTTTGTAAAAGCATACCGCTTAAAGCTAAAGAGGCACCTGCCAGCAGAGCGACAAGGATTCTAGGCAGCCGCACTTTCACAATAATCATAGTCAAAGCACTGTTGCTTTGGCCAATAAAAACATTGAGAACATCAAAAATAGAAAAGCTGCTCTCCCCGATGGCGAGTGACAAAACAGCCAGCATCAAAAGCAAAAGGATCAACAGTATGAAAATCTGTCTTGTCTGTAAATGTTTTTTCATAGATGCTGCCCCCTTTTAATCAGCCATAAAAAGCAAGGAAGGCCAATGATGCTGATAAGAGCACTTAAGGGTACTTCATAGCCGGGATTGACAGTTCGGCAGGCCAAATCCACCCAGAGCATGAAAACAGCTCCTAAGAAGGCAGTTAGGGGGAGGAGGAAGCGATAATTTCTGCCGATAAACATTCTGATGAAATGCGGAATAATCAGTCCCACGAAAGCAATAGAGCCCACAAGCGCAACAGCAGAGGCAGACAGAATCAAGACAATTCCCAGCAGGATCAGAGTTATTAAAAAGGTTCTTTGTCCCAGTGATTTAGCGACTGTTTCATTAAGACTTAAAACAGTCAGCTGGTGGGAAAAAAGCTGCGCTAAGATCAAGCCGATAATGATAAAGGGAGCAATGATTTTAATCATCGACCAATTGACAGAGACCAAGCCCCCAGCCTGCCAGCCGACAATGGCTGTTGATAAATTGAAATAAAGGGTGATAGCTTGGCCAAAAGCGCTAAAAAGCGTTGAGATCATAGCTCCTGCCAAGATCAATCGTATCTGATTGTAGCCCTTTCTGGGTGTATAGGACAAGGAAAACACAAGCACAGCTGCCAGACCCGATCCCAGCAAACAAATGAACAGGATAAAGCTATAATGCAGGTGTCTGAAAAAAGCATAACCGATAACCAGAGCAAGCCCCGCTCCGGCATTAATCCCTAGCAATCCGGGATCTGCAATTGGATTTCTGCTTACTCCTTGCATAATGCTGCCAGCTGTTGCCATAGCAGATCCAACTAGGAGGGCGCCGGCTATCCGCGGAATTCTGACATCAATAACGACATCTTGAACAGCAGATGAGGTAAGAGGGTGTCTCAGCACTTTGACTAAGTCTGCATTTGAATAGCTGACAGCTCCATATTTCAAGCTGCAATACAAGCCGCTGATAAATAACAGTAAAATAATGAAAAAAACAAGCCAAAAGTTTTTTGGCTTATTTGCTTGAGCAACTGATGTCATAAGCATTTTTCAACCTCATTGGACGGCCTTCAAAATACCCTTTTGAAGAGTTTTCAGTTCATACTCAAGTGTCAGCGGGTCGTTAAAGTAAAAGGCATTAGCGTTAACCTTGATAACATGGCCTTTTTTGACCGCAGGAATATTTTTCCAGAGATCGCTTTCATACAGCGATGCACCGGTCTTTTTATCCTCTGCGGCGACAATGACATAATCCTCAATATAATCACCGATGACTTCCTGTGAGGCAGACAAGTAGCCTTCCGGAAAGACTTCTTTAACGACCTTGTCGGGTGCTTTAAAACCGAGGGCTTGATAGATCACTTCGCCGCCGCGGCCCCAATTGTTGCCGAAAAGATAGATTTCTTTTTCAAAGAGTCCCATAACAGTAAATTTAGCATCGCTGCCAACAGCCTTGGTTAATTTTTTCTTGGCTTTGGCGGTTTTGACTTTCCAGGCAGTGCGCCACTGTTTGGTTTCTTTTTCCTTATTGAAAATTCTGCCAAAGTCAGAGAAAACATCAAGGTAATTGCGCTTGCCGTATTCAATTGAAATAACAGGAGCGATGTCCTTTAATTGGTCAATCTTTTCTTCTGTTGAGCCAACCACGATTAAATCAGGCTTAAGGGCAGTAATGGCTTCAAGGTCTGATGAGGTCACTTGTTTGGCTTTTTTCACTTTATTTTTGAGGACAGGGTTTTTCTTGTCATAGGAAGACACTCCGACAAGATTTTGGTTGAGTTTCAATAGATAACCAGTGTAAGTAGAGGTGATGCTGACCACGCGCTTGGGCGATTGAGGCACCTCGCCGTAATAAGTAACACCGGAAATTTTTGGCATGCTGGAAACAGCCGCTTTTTTATCTGATGATTTTGAAGCATTGCCGCAGGAAGCAAGGATAAGTGCAGCAGCAAATGCTATTAAAACTGTAAGAGTTTTTTTAAAGTTCATGTATTATCTCCTAAAAATCTATATTAGCTGATAAGTCAGCAGAACAGGGCGTTTGTGGATAGGGTCTTCAATAATCTGAGCATCTATTTGAAAAATATCCCTTAAAATAGGAGCGGTCATCATTTCTTTGACATCCCCTTGGTATTTGATACTGCCATTTTTCATGGCAATAAGATAGTCAGAAAACCGGGCGGATAAGTTTAAGTCGTGCAAAACCATAATGATTGTTTTTTGCGTTTTACGGTTGAGTCTTTGCAGAAGCTCTAAAATCTCCAGCTGATGATTCATATCAAGATAGGTCGTCGGCTCATCAAGAAAAATAGTATCTGTATCTTGGGCGAGTGCCATGGCGATCCAGACACGCTGCCTTTGACCGCCGGAAAGATTGTCAACGTCCAGTTTAGCAAATTCGACAACTTTAGTTACTTCCATAGCCCAGTGGATCTTGTCCCTATCGTGCTGAGAAAGGTTTCCCAAATATTTTTGATGAGGAAATCTTCCGTATGAAATTAATTCATAGACTGAAATTCCTTCAGTTGCCTCCAAAACCTGAGGAAGCAAAGCCAGCTTTCTGGCGACTTCTTTGGTGGGCAGCTGAGCGATTGCTTGGCCGTCAAGAAGAATCTGTCCCTTATTGATGGCCTGAATGCGGGTCAGAGTCTTTAATAAGGTTGATTTGCCGCAGCCATTGGCTCCGATGATGGTTGTGATCTTTTGATGGGGAATCTGAAGCGATAAGTCATCAATGACAATGGTTTGATCATAAGCAACCTGGATGGATTCAGCACGAATATCAGACATGTCTAGCCTCCTTTCTTCAAAATTATGATTATTATAGCATAGAAAAAAGGCTTAAAAAAGCCTTTTCAAACAGGAAATACGAATTTTTTGGACAGCAGATATTTGTTTAGAATCATTCAAATTAGTACTTAAAATGATTCTCATTAAAGCTTGTTAGGAGATTTTTTAGCATCAAAGATATGTCTTAGCAATCTCAATATCACCGGCATAATCTGCCCGCCGCCCTTTAACAATTTGAAAAGCGTCAGCTCCCTTACCTGCCGCAATGACAGCATCGTTTTTGGTCTGTGTCAGTGACATGGCCTTTTGAATGGCCTGCTTACGGTCAACAATAATAGCCACAGGACGTTTGATATAGCTGGCTATTTCCTGACAGATATCAAAAGGATCTTCATTATTGGGATCATCAGCTGTCAGAATAACAGTCAGGTCAGGGTGTTGATTGATGATGCGGCCGAAATCTTTGCGGCGGCTTTCGCCCTTGTTTCCGGGAGCTCCGAGAATCAGGATGAGTTTGCCCCTTTGGTGTTCCTCTACAACTGACAGCAGTTTTTCAAGGCTGTCACCGTTGTGTGCATAATCCACAAAGACCTTAGCCCCATTTTTTTGAGTGAGCACTTCCATACGACCGGGAACCCTTGTTTGAGCGATGCCTTTTTGAATATCGCTCGGACTGGCTCCCAGCTGCAGGCAGGCAAGGCCTGCAGCCAAGGCATTTTCCTGGTTGAAAGAACCGATTAGCTGAATATCATAATGGCCTGCTAGTTTTCCTGTAAGATCAAAGGAGAAGGCCTCGCTGTTTGTGATTTGATTGTCAGAATATTTCCCATAAAAATCATGCGGTTGGCTAGCAACCTGATCCTGGACAAGAGTAAAATAATCCATTTGGCTGTTGACAACAGCGTAGCGGCTATTTTTAAGCAGGAGCCGCTTATGGTAAAAATAATCTTCAAAAGTAGGGTGCTCAATTGGTCCGATATGATCAGGACTGATATTGAGAAAAACACCGACATCAAAAGTCAGGCCGTAAACCCGCTTGACCAGATAGGCCTGGCTGGAAACTTCCATAATAAGATGGGTCATGCCATTGTCAGCAGCCTGAGCCATCATTTTAAAAAGGTCCAAGCTTTCAGGAGTTGTCAGTTTTGATTTGAAGAATGTTTTTCCATCCAGTGTTGTATTCATGGTAGAAAGCATAGCCGGACGGTGGCTTTGCTGTAAAATATAATAAGCAAAATAAGCTGCAGTTGTCTTGCCCTTAGTTCCGGTAAAGGCTAAAGTTTTCAATTTATCTTGAGGATTGCCATAAAATTCCTTGGCAACAAGGCTCATAGCATTTTTAATATCATTGACGATGATTGCTGGAATACCAACCTGATAATCCCTTTGAGCAATGTAAAAGGGCAGCCCTTTTTGCACAGCAGTCGTGAGAAATTCTTTTTTAAAATTAAGCCCTTTGGCAAAAAAGAGGGTAGAGTCACTTACGTCTCTGCTGTCATAAGAAACATGGCTGAAAGTGAAATCGGGATAATTATTTAGGTAATGCTCCGCGTCAATTATTTCACGAAAATTGCCATCCTCTTTGAGAATACTGAGTGTCTTCTTTAATGTAATCATACCTTTTATTGTAGACTTAAAGTTAGTGTTTTACAAGTACCAAGCAAAAGTTTATAATAAATTTATTAAAAACTAGAAAGAAAATTTATGTCTGAAAATAAAACTAAACTGAGTCAGCAAGAGCAGATGGTCCGCGGGACTGCCTGGCTGACTGCCGGCAATTTCATCAGCCGGCTTTTGGGAGCTGTCTATATTATTCCCTGGTATGCTTGGATGGGAAGATATGCTGCCGAAGCCAATGCCCTGTTTGGAATGGGCTATGAGATTTACGCCCTGTTTTTGCTGATTTCAACAGTTGGCATTCCAGTTGCTGTTGCCAAACAGGTTTCCAAGTATAACACATTGGGAGATCCGCAAAAGAGTACCTATCTTGTGCGTAAAATTTTGCATTTTATGCTGCTTTTGGGCCTTGTCTTTGCATTGGTGATGTATGTGGGTTCTCCTTTTTTTGCTTCACTCAGCCGTGGGGGGCAGGATTTGGTGCCGGTTCTTAGAAGCTTGACGCTGGCTGTTCTTGTCTTTCCGTCCATGAGTGTGCTCAGAGGTTTCTTTCAGGGATTTAACGATCTAAAACCCTATGCCATGAGTCAAATTGCTGAGCAGGTTATCCGTGTCATCTGGATGCTCCTCACGGCCTTTTTCATCATGAAAATGGGATCGGGCAATTATGTTGAAGCCGTGACACAATCCACCTTTGCTGCCTTTGTGGGGATGTTTGCCAGCATTGCTGTGCTCATTTATTTCCTGTGGAAAAATGACTTATTGGCTGTTCTGTTTGGTAAAATGCCTGACAGTATGGTGATTGATACCAAGGCTCTGCTTGTTGAAACAGTCAAAGAAGCCATTCCTTTTATCATCACGGGATCGGCCATTCAGGTTTTCAAGCTGATTGACCAGTTTACCTTTGGCAATACCATGGCTCTTTTTACTGACTATTCCGATAGAGAATTAAAGGTTATGTTTGCTTATTTCTCAACTAATCCGGGCAAGGTAACTATGATTTTGATTGCAGTTGCGACAGCTATTGCGGGTGTTGGTATTCCGCTTTTGACGGAAAATTTTGTTAAAAAGGACAAAAGAGCTTCTGCTCGTTTAGTGGTTAACAATCTGCAAATGCTGATGGCCTTTATTGTTCCGGCTATTGCTGGTTCTGTTATTTTGGCCAGACCGCTTTATACGGTCTTTTATGGTATGCCTCAGGGACAGGCTTTGGGGCTGTTTGCAGCTTCTCTTTTACAGACGGTCATTTTAGCTATCTATACTGTTTTAGCTCCCATGCTGCAGGCCCTGTTTGAAAATCGCAAAGCGATAAGATATTTTGTTTATGGTGTGATTATCAAGTTGCTTCTGCAAGTTCCTTTGATTTATCTGTTTCATGCCTATGGTCCGATTATTTCAACAAGCCTTGCCTTGTTGGTTCCGATTGTGCTCATGTATCTTCGTATCCACAAGATTACAGGCTTTAGCCGCAAGGCTGTCAGAAGAACAAGCCTTTTGGTTCTTATTTTGACCGCTCTAATGAGCCTTGCTGTTGGGGCAGCCGTTTGGCTGCTTGGCCTTTTCTTTGCTGACAGCGGCAGACTGTCAAGTCTAATCTACGTTATTTTAATAGGCTGCGTGGGTATGGCTGTTTACGGCATCTTAGGTCTTATGACGCATTTGCTGGACAAGATGCTGGGAGAAAAAGCCCAGACTCTCCGCCGAAAATTACATCTGGAATAATTTATCTTTTTGATAAGAGTGGGGTCTGGCTCACTCTTTTTTGAGTTTAGCCCAGCGTTTTAAGTGCGGCTATAGTTATTTTTTATAGCTAACTATTGAGAAATAGAATAGGAATAAATGCCGCTGCAATAAGGAAGAAGTGGTAAAATAAACTCATTAGGTTTGAAAGGCAAAAACTATGACAGATGATTATAAATTAGAAACCATTTTAGCTCATGCGGGCGTTAATACAGATAAAACAACAGGCGCCCTGATTGCGCCCCTTCACTTTTCAACGACTTACCAGCATCCGGAATTTGGTCAGTCTACCGGCTTTGATTATACACGCACTAAAAATCCTACCCGTGCTGTCTTAGAGGAAACGCTGGCTAAGATCGAAAAGGCAGACCATGCTCTTGTGACAGCATCCGGCATGGCAGCCTTGGTGCTGCTGTTTAATGGGTTTCCTGCTGGCAGCAACATCGTTGCGGCGCGCGATTTATATGGCGGATCCTTCCGCTGGTTTAATGAACAGGAAGCAAGGGGCCGTTTTTCCTTTACCTATACTAATAGGGAAGATGAGATGATTGCTGCTATTTCAGATGAAACAGACTATGTCTATCTCGAGACACCGACAAATCCGCTGATGATTGAATTTGACATCAAAAAGATCGCTCAGGCAGCGCATGCACATGGTGCCAAAGTAATCGTTGACAATACGTTTTACAGCCCTGTTTATCAAAATCCAATCACCTTAGGAGCCGATGTTGTCCTGCACTCAGCCACCAAGTATCTGTCGGGCCACAATGATGTTTTAGCTGGTGTTTTGATGACCAGTGACAAAGATATTTATGATAAACTGTTTTATGACCAAAATACTACGGGACCAACGCTGTCGCCTTTTGATGCCTACCTGCTGATGCGCGGGCTTAAAACATTAAAACTGCGTATGGAAAAGGCAACGCAAAATGCTAAGGCGATTGTTGCTTATTTGGAACAATCACCCGCAGTCAAGGATGTTCTCTATACCGGTAAGGGAGGCATGATTTCCTTCAAAGTGGCTGACGAAGATAGGATTCCGCAGATTATTAATGGTCTGCAGGTTTTCACTTTTGCGGAAAGCTTGGGCGGTATTGAAAGCCTGATTACTTATCCGGCAACGCAAACACACTTGGATATACCTGCAGAAGTCCGCCATTCTTATGGTCTGACGGATGATCTTCTGCGCCTGTCAATCGGAATTGAGGACGCAGAAGACTTAATCAATGATTTAAAGACAGTTTTAGAAGCATAGGAGATAAAAATGGCTCAATTTGATTTTACAACATTGCCGGATCGTCTTAAAACGCATTCGGAAAAATGGAAGGAAGTCCAAAAGGACAAAGAGCTGCTGCCTTTATGGGTGGCAGATATGGATTTCTTAGCTTTTCCAGAAATGCAGGCTGCTATTCAGCGCTATGCTAATTTTGGCATTTATGGCTATCCTTATATTTGGGATGGTGTACTTGAAGCTATTCAAGACTGGGAAAAAAATGAGCACGGTTACCAGGTGGATAAAGAAGCCATTGTCCTTATTGAAGGAGTCGTCCCTGCTATATCAGTAGCCATTCAGGCCTTCACTCAAGAAAAGGACGCCGTTCTCATCAATACACCGGTTTATCCTCCCTTTGCCCGCTCTGTCAAACTCAACAACCGCCGATTGATTGAAAATTCTTTGGCGGAAAGACATGGCCATTTTGAAATCGACTTTACTCAATTAGAAAAAGACATCGTAGAAAATCAAGTCAAACTTTATGTCTTTTGCAGCCCTCATAATCCTGGGGGGCGTGTCTGGACACCTGAGGAGTTACAAAAAGTAGGTGAGCTCTGTCAGAAGCACGGAGTTATTCTAGTTTCAGATGAGATACATCAGGATTTAGCTCTGTTTGGTCATAAGCACCACAGTATCAATACTGTCGGTGACTTCGGTCAGTTCAGTTTAGTTCTTTCCAGTGCGACTAAAACCTTTAATGTTGCCGGAACTAAAAACAGTTTTGCTATCATTGAAAACCCAGCCTTGCGAGCTCAGTTCAAAAAAAGGCAGTTAGCTAATAATCAGCATGAGGTACCAACCATCGGTCTTATAACAACAGAGACTGCCTTTCGTTACGGCAAACCTTGGCTGACAGAATTAAAGCTGCTTCTGGAAAAACACAGCGATTTTCTAGCAGATTATCTAGAGCAGCATACTAAGATCAGGGTCATGAAGCCAGAAGGAACCTATCTCGTATGGCTGGATTTCTCAGCCTACAACTTATCAGACGAGGAGCTTCACAAAAAAATCAAAGGAGAAGCCAAGCTTATTCTTAATGTAGGCTCGACCTTTGGTAAAGAAGGCGTAGGCCATGCCCGCCTCAACCTCGCTACCCCCACACCAGTCCTGCAGGAAGCCTGTGAGCGATTAGCTAAGGTTTTTGCAAAATAAGAGCTACTGAGCAGCTAAAAGGCACTGCCCCCCCTCCTTTTCAGCAGTGTCAAGGAGAGCCAGTGATTTTTTGGGTTGGTTTTTAGAATGAGGATGTAGGTTAACTTTTATTAAAAAACAATCATAATGATTCGAAAAATTACGGTTTGTTGCAAAGTGTTGTTATTTGTGTTAAATATTACAAAATATCTTGTGAAAGAAAAATATAAGCGTTAAAGTATCCACATAATTTCAAAAAGGAGATTTTTATGCATACATCAAGTTTGAATTCAATGGCTTTTGATAACTTTGAAGCAGTAGGTATGGATTATCTGTCTATTAGTTGATGGTGGAAGCTTTAGTTGGAGAGGTTTCAGCGACGCAATTGGTGTGGGTGGACTTGGAGGAGCAGCTGCTGGAGCAGCTCATGGAATATATACTGGTGCAATTGGCGGTACCTCGGTCTGTCCTGGTGTAGGGACTGTAACAGGGGCAGTGGCATGTGGTGTAGGTGAAGGATTTATAGGAGCTGTAACTGGCGCAATTGGTGGTGGGGTGACCTACTTAGCCCATGAATATTTATGATAGGATATCAATATGGAGTACTTTATCGTTGGAGCAATTACAGCACTGCTTGTATTAACGCTCTTAAATCTAAAGAATCGAAAAAAATAATAAATTAGATTGGCAGTGCACTGATTAAAACAGATACAGAGTTTACTTTAATAATTTAACAGCATTCTGCCTTTTGGAATATGGGTGTTAATCTATCCTAAGTATAAGGTGTATACGGCATGCATTAAAAAATATCAGCACAAATTTTAGAAAAGGTGATAGTGATTCATGCACCTCATTCGGTTAATCTTAGTCTTACTTGTTCTTTGTGCACTGGCACTTATTTCTTACCGCAGTAAAAACATTATTATTTCATTTATATGTATTTTCGTCTTGCTTGCTTTATTTGCTTATTATCTCTTGCATTAGTAAAAGCAAAGATTCATTGTTAATGACGGTCGAACCTTTGGCTCAGAAGACCGCAAACATTTCCGTCTCAAACCCGCAGCTCCTAAAAGATTTATTGAAGAAGCCTGTCTGAGAATTGCTGGAAGGAAGTCTGCAATCCTAAAAAATTCTGCTGATTTTTCACGAAAGTTAGTGAGTTTTATGCTATAATAAAAAGAAATAAATAGAAGGAGGTTTTCCTATGGGGAAATTTCAAGTTATTTCACATCCGCTCATTCAGCATAAACTCTCTATTTTACGTCGTGAAGATACGTCAACCAAACATTTTCGTGAGTTGGTAAATGAGATTGCCATGCTTATGGGTTACGAAGTTTCTCGCGAATTGCCGCTGGAAGAAGTGGAAATAGAAACACCGCTTAAAAAGACGGTTCAAAAGCAACTGACAGGTAAAAAACTGGCAATTGTTCCGATTTTGCGTGCTGGTATTGGCATGGTGGACGGTCTTTTAAGTCTGGTCCCGGCTGCTAAGGTCGGCCATATCGGTGTGTACCGTGATGAAGAAACTTTGAAACCGGTAGAGTATCTGGTAAAGCTTCCTGAGGATATTGATCAGCGTCAGATTTTTGTTGTAGATCCTATGATTGCTACTGGAGGTTCAGCAGTTTTGGCAATTGATTCTCTGAAAAAGCGCGGAGCAGCCAATATTAAGTTTGTTTCCCTTGTGTCAGCTCCCGAAGGAGTCAAGAAACTGCAGGAAGCTCATCCGGATATCGACATCTATACTGCTGCTCTGGATGAAAATCTAAATAAAAAAGGCTATATTGTTCCCGGTCTGGGTGATGCAGGCGATCGTCTCTTTGGAACCAAGTAAGCAGTATTTTTCTGGAAAATTATGAGAAAGCAAGGCAGCTGCAGGGCACAAACCGTCAGCTGCTTTTAATCTTTGCTAAAACTGCTGAGCAGAGAAAAATTTACAAAATGTGAAGTAAATATTTGACCTTTTTTGACCAATGAGATATAATAACTCCAAGATTGAATTAAAGGAGAAAAATAATTATGATTCCTGTAGTTATTGAACAAACAAGCCGTGGAGAACGTTCTTATGATATCTATTCACGTCTTTTAAAAGATCGTATTATTATGCTGACTGGTCCTGTCGAAGACAATATGGCAAATTCTATTATTGCTCAGCTTCTTTTCCTGGATGCTCAGGACAACACAAAAGATATTTATCTTTATATTAATACACCAGGCGGCTCTGTTTCAGCAGGTTTGGCAATCGTTGATACTATGAATTTCATCAAATCAGACGTTCAGACTATTGTTATGGGAATAGCAGCGTCGATGGGAACAATCATTGCATCCAGCGGTACCAAGGGCAAACGGTTCATGCTGCCAAATGCTGAGTACCTGATTCACCAGCCAATGGGCGGAACAGGTGGCGGTACACAGCAGACAGATATGGCTATTGCAGCTGAACAGCTCTTAAAAACGCGTAAGAAGCTGGAAAAAATTCTGTCAGATAATTCTGGCAAGACAATTAAGCAGGTTCACAAAGACGCTGAACGCGATTACTGGATGGATGCCAAAGAAACCCTTAAATATGGCTTCATCGATGAAATCATGGAAAATAATGAACTGAAGTGATGCTGATTTGTGATATTAGCGAATCTGATAACAATGAGTGAGAGCTGGCATGTCAAGTCTCACTCATTTTTTTGTGGGAAAGAGTTGACAGATAAATTGCTTCAAGAGAAAAGACGGAAGCAGTATTTTTTGATATAATGGCATTATGTTAAAAATGGATGATCAGCTCTTGGCTATAGATGATGCTCTTGATGATGTCATAGCAGCTTTTTTAGACTTAGACACAGTTAAGGCTTATCAAGTAGCTGTCAAAGCTGTCTCAGCAGATGAAGAGCTGCAAAAACAAATCGATACCTTCCAGCATTTAAAAGCAGACTATGATAGGCAGCAGTTCTTTGGGAAATACCGTCCGGAAGTGGCTCAGCTGAGAAAAGCTGTCCTGAGGCAAAAGCGTCAGCTGGATTTAAATGATAAAATGATTGCTATGAGAAGAGCCGAAGTGGATCTGCAGACGGTTTTGGCTGAAGTATCGCAAAAGATAGCGGCGGCCGTCTCACCGGATATTTTTGTCGATACAGGCCTGCCACTGGCACCCCGTAAGGCGCCTCATAAAAAGGGCCGCGGAAAAAATATTAAAGAAGGATAAGAAAAATGTTTGAAAAAAACAAGCGGTTAGGAATTAGTGTTTATCTTTATTACAATCGTGATGCCAGAAAACTGAACAAGTACGGGAAAATCCTCTATCATTCGCACCGTCTGCGCTATCTAGTGGTTTATGTGGATCAGACAGAGGCTGATGCCGTCATTGAAGAGCTTCAGAATCTTAAATTTGTTAAAAAAGTCCTTCCATCCTCTTTAGATGATATTGATCAGGATTTTGTCGGCAGCCTGCTGCGCTAGGCGTCAGTCTGCAAAAAATAAGAAATTATGCTTGACAATTTTCAGATAATTCAGTATTCTTATTGATGACTATAATTTAAGACAATCTTAAGGAGAAAACAATGGAGAAGAAAAAAATAGCTCTAGCAGCTCTTTCTTTTGTCAGTGCAGCTGTTCTTGCGGCTTGCGGTTCTGCACCGGGCAGCTCATCAGATGCTGCCGGCAATAAAATCGGAGATACCGTTAAAATTGGCTATAATCTTGAGCTTTCAGGAGATGTAGCAGCCTACGGACAAGCTGAAAAACAAGGTGCTGACCTTGCTGTTGAAGAAATCAACAAAGCGGGCGGTGTTGATGGTAAAAAGATTGAAGTAGTTTCTAAGGATAATAAATCGGATAATGGTGAAGCTTCAACAATCTCAACTAACCTTGCTACTCAAAGTAAAGTCAATGCTATCTTAGGCCCGGCAACATCCGGTGCGACAGCTGCAGCCAGTCCAAATGCTAATGACGCAGCGGTGCCGCTTGTAACACCTTCAGGAACACAGGACAGTCTGACTTACTCTAAAGGCAAAGTTCAAGAATTTGTTTTCCGTACAACTTTCCAAGACAGCTTCCAAGGAAAAATTATTGCTAAGTATGCTACTGATACTTTGAAGGCTAAAAAAGTTGCGCTTTATTATGATAAGTCAAGCGACTATGCACAAGGTATCGCTGATGCGTTTAAAAAAGCTTATAAAGGTAAAATCACTGTTGAAGATACCTTCCAAGCAAAAGATCAAGATTTCCAAGCGGCTTTAACAAAGTTCAAAAATAAAGAGTTTGATGCTATTGTTATACCAGGTTATTATACTGAAACTGGTTTAATTACAAAACAAGCGCGTGATATGGGCTTAAATCAGCCAATCTTAGGACCCGATGGTTTTAATGATGAAAAGTACATTGAAGGTGCTGGTGCAGCTAATACAAACAATGTTTACTATGTATCTGGTTACTCAACAAAAGTTGATTTAACAAGCAAGGCAGAAAAATTCTTAAAAGCCTACAAAGCAAAATACGGCGAAGAACCAAATATGTTTGCCGCTCTGGCTTACGACTCAGTTTACATGATTGCTGATTCTGCAAAAGATGCTAAGACATCAAAAGATATTGCAGAAAAACTTGCTAAACTGAAAAACTTTGAAGGTGTAACAGGTAAGATGACAATTGACAAGAAACATAATCCTGTTAAATCTGCTGTTATGGTCGGTCTTAAAGATGGTAAGGAATCTACAGCGACAGCTGTTGAAGTCAAATAAGGCAGGCTTAAACCTAAACAATGAAAATCTGGGGAGCCATCTTCCCAGATATTATTTATTTATAGAAAGTTTGGTAAAATTATATGCTCCAACAACTTATAAATGGTCTTATCCTCGGGAGTGTTTATGCGCTGTTAGCCCTTGGTTATACCATGGTTTATGGAATTATCAAGTTGATTAACTTTGCTCACGGAGATATTTACATGATGGGAGCCTTTATTGGTTATTTCCTGATTACACAGTATCACCTCAATTTCTTTGTGGCTCTTGTCTTAACAATGGTTTTAACAGCTATTTTGGGAGTTGTCGTTGAATTTCTTGCTTATCGTCCTTTGAGAAATTCAACACGGATTGCAGCTTTAATCACTGCAATCGGTGTTTCTTTCTTCCTTGAATACAGTATGGTCCGCCTTGTCGGTGCCAACAAACACGCCTTTCCGCAGACGCTTGCAACGGTTAAGTATAATTTTGGGCCAATCAGCGTCACCAATGTACAGCTGATTATCTTGGGCGTCTCTATCTTTTTGATGCTGGCTCTGCAGTTTGTTGTCCAAAAGACCAAAATGGGGAAAGCCATGCGGGCAGTGTCTGTTGACAGTGACGCGGCTCAGTTGATGGGGATTAATGTCAACAGTACCATCAGCTTTACATTTGCTCTGGGCTCTGCTCTTGCAGGTGCTGGCGGTGTTTTGATCGGTCTATATTATAACTCTGTTGATCCTTTGATGGGAATGGTTCCTGGTATTAAAGCCTTTGTTGCTGCTGTTTTGGGTGGTATCGGTATTATTCCGGGTGCTGCTGTCGGTGGCTTTTTAATCGGTCTTTTGGAAACTTTTTCTGTTTCCATTGGACTTGCAAGCTATAGAGATGCTGTTGTTTACGCTGTTCTTATCATTATTCTTTTGGTAAGGCCGGCCGGTATTTTAGGAAAAAATGTGAAAGAGAAGGTGTAAGCAATGAAAAAAAATCTAAAAACAAATTTAAGCTGGCTTGCGCTGGTTCTTGTCATCTTTTTCCTTCTTTCAGGACTTATCAGTGCAGGTGTCATTGATGTCTACTATACTCAGATTCTTATGGGAATTGGAATCAGCATTATTATGGCCTTGGGAACCAATCTGGTTCTTGGTTTCTCCGGTCAGCTTTCTTTGGGACAGGCCGGATTTATGGCTATTGGAGCCTATGCCACAGCTATTTTGACAACTCAAATGCCAACCTATGCTGGTTTTTACCTGTCCATTTTCGTTGGTATGGTAGTGACGGCTATTGTGGCCTTGGTTGTTGGGATTCCAACACTGCGTTTGACAGGAGACTATTTAGCGATTGCAACCCTCGGTGTGGCTGAGATTATCCGCAAGCTGATTGAAAACGGCGGCAATCTGACCAATGGTTCCAGAGGTATCATGG
Organism: Streptococcus ratti FA-1 = DSM 20564; assembly: GCF_000286075.1. Taxonomy (GTDB): domain Bacteria; phylum Bacillota; class Bacilli; order Lactobacillales; family Streptococcaceae; genus Streptococcus; species Streptococcus ratti. The sequence continues at coordinate 72,804 of NZ_AJTZ01000005.1, forward strand.
GAATTCTGAAATATACCACATGGCCGGTTGTCTTTATTTTCGTTGTCTTGATTACCATTTTGGTTCTTAATTATCTGAGAAGTCCGATTGGACGTGAGGTTATTGCTGTTCGTGAAGATGAGATTGCAGCAGAGTCTATGGGTGTCAATACGACTAAAATCAAAGTTCTGACCTTTATGTTTGCGGCTGTTATTTCAAGTATTGCTGGTTCACTTTATGTGGGTTATATCGGGACAGTTGCGCCAAAAGACTTTACAATCATGAAGTCCATTGACTTTCTGATTGTCGCTGTTCTCGGTGGTTTGGGTTCTGTCACAGGTACCATTGTTGCTGCAATTGTGCTTGGTGTCTTAAATATGTTCCTGCAAAATGTATCAGATATCCGCATGATTATCTATTCCTTAGCGCTTATTCTGGTAATGGTCTTTAGACCGGGCGGCCTGTTAGGTACCTGGGAATTCAGTTTTTCAAAACTTTTCGCTAAAAAAGCTAAGGGGGGCAGCAAATAATGGCACTTCTTGATGTAAAAAATTTAACCAAGAATTTCGGCGGTCTGACTGCTGTCGGTGATGTTACCATGGAGCTCAATGAAGGTGAACTCGTTGGTCTTATCGGCCCTAACGGTGCGGGAAAAACAACTCTCTTTAACCTTTTAACCGGTGTTTATGAACCCAGTGAAGGAAGTGTGACTCTTGACGGGACACTTTTAAACGGGAAAGCACCCTATAAGATTGCGTCTTTAGGACTATCACGGACCTTCCAAAATATTCGTCTCTTTAAGGATATGACTGTGATTGAAAATGTATTGGTAGGCATGGGAAACAATCATAATCCTCATTTACTGTCCAGCTTCTTGCGTCTGCCAAAATTTTATTCCAATGAAGAAAAACTGCAGAAAAGAGCAGTTGAATTGCTGAAGATTTTCAACCTAGATAAAGATGCTGACACATTGGCAAAAAATCTTCCTTACGGGCAGCAGCGTCGTTTGGAGATTGTGCGTGCTCTTGCAACCGAACCTAAAATTCTCTTTCTTGATGAGCCTGCTGCCGGCATGAATCCGCAGGAGACTGCTGAATTGACGCAGTTGATCCGTCAGATTAAAGAAGACTTTAAAATTACGATTATGCTGATTGAGCACGACATGAGCTTGGTGATGGATGTTACCGAACGTATCTATGTTTTAGAATACGGCCGTCTCATTGCGCATGGAACACCGCAGGAAATTAAAAACAATAAGCGTGTTATTGAAGCCTATCTGGGAGGTGAAGCCTAATGACTATGTTAAAAGTTGAAAATCTGTCTGTTCATTACGGCGTCATCCAAGCGGTAAAAGACGTTACTTTTGAAGTTAACGAAGGAGAAGTTGTCTCACTGATTGGCGCAAACGGTGCGGGAAAAACCTCCATTCTGCGGACGATTTCCGGTTTGGTTCGTCCAAGTTCAGGGAAAATTGAATTTTTGGGAAATGAAATTCAAAAGACAGCTACCCGTAAGATTGTTGCCTCTGGCCTTTCTCAGGTTCCGGAAGGACGCCATGTTTTTCCGGGGCTGACTGTTTTGGAAAACCTAGAAATGGGGGCCTTTCTTAACAGCAACCGCGATGAGAATCAAGCGCGTCTCAAGAGAGTCTTTGAGCGTTTCCCGCGTTTGGAAGAACGTAAAAATCAGGATGCAGCAACTTTGTCCGGCGGTGAACAGCAGATGCTTGCTATGGGGCGGGCTCTGATGAGTCAGCCTAAGCTGCTCCTGCTCGATGAGCCTTCTATGGGCTTAGCGCCAATTTTTATTCAGGAAATTTTTGATATTATCCAAGACATTCAAAAGCAAGGGACAACTGTTCTCCTGATTGAACAGAATGCCAATAAAGCACTGTCAATTGCGGATCGCGGCTATGTTCTTGAAACAGGAAAGATTGTTCTTTCAGGAACCGGAGAGGAATTGCTGGCTTCTGATGAAGTCCGCAAGGCTTATCTGGGCGGCTAAAGAAGTAACAGGGGCTGAGCAGACTGCTTTTTCAGCCCCTGTTTCTATTACTGTCTCTCAGGTACAGGATCTGGCAATTGTGATTATGCTGGTCTTGTGTTCAGCTCTTGGAGATTTTTGCAAAGTCTGGATTTTTGAATATGCAGAAATAGTTAACAAATGGTTTTTGAGCTCTCTCCTTCCTTTTTAGTGAGAGAACTTATTAACGTGTAATTATGATATAATGAAAATAAAAGAGAGTGAGGTTTTACGATGCCAGTAAAAGATTTCATGACCAAGAGAGTCGTTTATGTCTCTCCTGATACAACAGTAGCCAAGGCGACAGATATTATGCGTGACAAGAATCTGCGCCGTCTTCCGGTTATTGAAAATGATGTCTTGGTAGGCCTTTTGACCGAAGGAACAATTGCGGAAACCAGTCCTTCAAAGGCAACCAGTTTATCCATCTATGAAATGAACTATCTCCTGAACAAGACCAAGGTTCGTGATGTCATGATAAAAGATGTGATTACAGTTTCAAAAGATGCTCGGCTGGAGGATGCTATCTATCTTATGATGGTTCATAAAATTGGTGTTCTGCCGGTTGTTGATGGCAGCCAGATGTCGGGTATTATTACAGATAAGGATATTTTCCGTGCTTTTTTGGAAGTTTCAGGTTATGGCAAAGAAGGTGTCCGGATAAGACTTTTAGCTGATGATAAAGCCGGCGTTTTGGAACAGGTAGTCAAAATTATTTCTGATGACCATCTCAACATTCGCCGCATCGTTGTTGCCGACCGTCAAGTCGGCAAGGTCACTGTTGAAATTCAAATTGACGGTAAATTTGATACAGATCTTCTTAGTCAAAAGCTGCATGGACAGGGCTTTGAAATTGAGTCAATTGAACAAACTGAGCGAAAAACAGACTTTTAAGAAGGCACTGCCGGTAAATCTGGCAGTGTTCTTTTTATGAGATTTTTGGTAAAATAGAAGTAATCATAATAAAAGGAAATCTAATGACAAAAGGAATCTTTATTTCGTTTGAAGGCCCGGACGGAGCTGGGAAAACGACGGTTTTGAAGGAAATTTTACCCAGCCTGAGAAAAATGACTGAAAATGAGGTTCTCTTAACACGCGAACCGGGCGGGGTCAGTATTGCTGAGAGTATTCGGGATGTCATTCTTGATGTTAAACATACAAACATGGATGATAAAACGGAACTCCTGCTTTATATGGCTGCCCGCCGCCAGCATTTGGTTGAGAGAATTCTGCCGGCACTCGAAAAGGGAAGCCTTGTCCTGGCAGATCGTTTTATTGACAGTTCAGTAGCTTATCAAGGTTACGGCCGAGGTCTGGATACAGCAGCTGTGACTTGGCTGAATAACTTTGCGACAGACGGCCTTAAACCTGACTTAACACTTTATTTCGATGTTGACTCAGAAATCGGGCTGGCTCGTATTGAGCAAAATAAGGAGCGGGAAGTCAATCGGCTTGATTTGGAAAAGATCGATATGCACCAGCGCGTTCGTTCGGGCTATTTAAAATTGGCTGCTGAAAATCCTGAACGTATTGTAACGATTGATGCCAGCCGTCCGCTGAATGAGGTGGCTGAGGAAGCTTTGCTTGTGATTCAGCGAAGGTGTTTAAAAAAGTAAAATGACTATTGATATGGAATTAGAAAAGCTGCAGCCTAAAATTTTTCAAGAATTCAAGCACATTTTAAAATCTGATAGGTTGAACCACGCCTATCTTTTTTCGGGAGATTTTGCCAGTTTTGAAATGGCGCTTCTGCTGGCAAAGAGCCGTTTCTGTGAACAGCCAGCAGACGGTCTTCCCTGTGGCGAGTGCCGTTCCTGCCGGCTGATTGCAGCAAATGATTTTTCGGATGTCAGGGTGGTGGAGCCCAGCGGCCAGCTCATCAAGACAGAAACCGTCCGAAGCCTCCTGCGGGAGTTTTCCAGCTCAGGCTTTGAAGGACAGTCACAGGTTTTTATTATTCGCGATGCTGATAAGATGCATGTCAATGCTGCCAACAGTCTGCTGAAATTTATAGAAGAGCCGCAGAGCGATTCCTATATTATTTTGCTGACCAGAGATGACAGTAAAATTCTGCCGACCATCAAAAGCCGCACGCAGATTTTTCATTTTCCTAAGAATACCGTTTATTTAACTAGGCAGCTGGAACAAGCGGGCCTGCTTAAAAATCAGGCTGAAATATTAGCTGATTTGGCTAAAGACTGGACCCAGGCAGAAGAATTTGCCCAAAACAGCAAGATGTTAGATCTGCTCAAAGCTTGTGAGCGTTTTGTGAGTCTCTTGTTTAAGAGCAAGGATCTTGCTTTCTTGGAAGGTGCACGGCTGACTCAGATAGCTGCTGATAAATCTGAGCAGGACTGGATCTTTCAGATCTTAACTCTTCTCTTGGCCAAACAATATGAAAACAGAGCTGCTTTGGACTATTTAGAAGCTGTTTATCAAGCTAAGCAAATGTGGCTCAGCAATGTTAATTTTCAAAATGCACTGGAATATATGGTGATCAAATGATAGAAGTAATTGCTATTAAATATGAAAAAGCAGGCCGTATCAATTATGTACTGCCTGATCAAACCTATCAAGAAGAAGATTTTCTCATTGTCAAAAAACATAAGGGCAACCACTTAGCTCAAGTTGTTCGGGCTAATTTTGACATATCTGCCGATAAGCTGCCTGACACTGAACAGATGGACAGAGCTGTAAGAAGAGCAGAAGCTGCTGATATTGAGGCTTATCATAATAATTTGAGATTGGCAGAAGACAGTTTTCCTAAAGTCAGGGAGCTCATTCAAAAAAATCAGCTTGAGATGAAACTGATTGACATTGTCTTTCCTTTGGAGCGTGAACAGGTTCTTATTACCTTTGTCGCGGAGCACCGTGTTGATTTTAGGCAGCTTTTGAAAGATTTGGCCAATCTTTTTAAGGCTCGGATTGAGCTGCGTCAGATTAACAGCCGTGAAGAAAGCAAGGTTTATGGCGGATTAGGTCCTTGCGGCAGGGCTCTTTGCTGCTCGAGCTTCTTGGGTGAATTTCCGCCGGTATCGATTAAAATGGCTAAAAATCAAAATCTGTCTTTGAACTCCGGCAAAACAACTGGAATTTGCGGCCGTTTAATGTGCTGCCTAAGTTTTGAGGATGATTTTTACAGAGAATCTAAGGAAAAATTCCCAGATTTGGGAGCTAGTGTAGAGACCCAAAACGGTCAGGGTGTTGTTGCAGGAATTGATGTGATTTCAGAAACGGTCAAGGTGCGTTTTGATGAAAATCCTAGCCTTTTGACCTATGCTTTAGAGGAGGTTAGGGTCAATGGATAAAAAAGATTTATTTGCGGCCTTTGACGGTTTTTCACAAAATTTAATGGAAACGTTGGCTGAAGCCGAAGCTTTGAAAAGACAGGTTCGGGATCTGGTGGAACAAAATGCAGCCCTGCGTTTAGAAAACAGCAAGCTCCGTGACCGCTTAAGCCAGTTCAGTCAGATGGAAGAAAGTGAGTCCAGCAGCAAGGGTATTAGTTTCAGGAAAGAAAATCTTGAAAATATTTATGAGGATGGCTTTCATATCTGTACCTTCTTTTATGGCCAGCGCCGTGAAAACAATGAAGACTGTGCCTTTTGCATGGAATTATTGTATCGAGAGTAGAAGTGATGCAAGTACAAAAAAGTTTTAAAGATAAAACAGGTTTCGGCACACTGTATTTGGTTCCGACTCCTATTGGCAATCTCAGTGATATGACTTTTAGGAGTATTGAGGTGCTGAAGGCTGTTGATATGATTGCGGCGGAAGATACGCGAAACACCGGTTTTTTGCTGAAGCATTTTGATATTGCTGCCCGTCAGATTAGTTTTCATGAGCACAATGCCTTTGAAAAAATTCCTGATTTGATCAGCTGGTTAAAAGAAGGAAAATCTTTGGCTCAGGTTTCTGATGCGGGGCTGCCCTCTATTTCGGATCCGGGGCACGATTTGGTAAAAGCTGCTGTAGCTGAAAGCATTCCTGTGGTTGCTCTTCCGGGGGCATCAGCTGGAATTACGGCTCTTATTGCCAGCGGCTTAGCGCCCCAGCCTCATATTTTTTATGGCTTTTTGCCGCGCAAAGCAAGTCAGCAGAAATCTTTTTTTGAAGAGAAAAAGTATTATCCGGAAACCCAGATTTTTTATGAATCGCCTTACCGCGTCAAAGATACGATGACCAATATGCTGGCTGTCTATGGCGACAGGCAGATAGTCTTGGTCAGGGAATTGACCAAACTTTATGAAGAATATCAAAGAGGACGGCTGACAGAAATTTTGGCCTATATTGCTGAAAATCCTCCCAAAGGGGAATGTCTTCTCATTGTCTCTGGCTATGAAAAGCAGGAGAATGAGCAGCAGCTCAGTGAGATTAATCTTAAAGATCTAGTTGAAGAGTTAGTTGGGGAAGGAATGAGGCCTAATCAGGCTATTAAAAAAGTAGCTAAAGACAATAACTTCAATCGTCAGGAACTGTATCAACTCTATCATGAATTGCACTGAGACCGGCGCACAGCCATATCCTTAGAAGTGCAGACAAGTTTTATCAAACGGGAAGAGAAAATATAGAACTCTTAGAATTGTTGCTCTATCAGCATTTCTAAGAGTTTTTTATTTTGGCTCATGCAAAAAAAGCATCAGATAAATAGCTTTAGCTGACAATGTTATAAAATATAACATTATATGAATAAGGATTATCTTCTTTTACAAGCAAATGAAATAAGCTATAAACCTTGGTATAATAGCAATTCAGAACTAACAGAGGATGTTATGTTTTCTGAATTTTTAGAAAATTTTGCCAAAAACTCTTTTATTTTCTTGAAAAATATGTTATGTTATATAACATAAAAGGAGGTGCTGATTGAAATGAATTCAGGATCAATAGCATTTATTATTATTTGTTCTGCCCTTGTTTTTTTAATGACGCCGGGTCTGGCCTTTTTCTATGGAGGTCTGGGGCGCCGCAAAAACGTCATCAATACCATGATGATGGCTGTTGTGCCGCTTGCTTTGGCTTCGCTGCTGTGGGTCATTGTGGGTTATTCCTTATCTTTTAGCGGTACTGGAAAAGTAATTGGTGATTTTTCACATATCTTTTTAAATGGGGTAAAAGAAGGGACAAGCAGCAGAGGCTTAGAGATACCGGATATCTTATTTAGCGGCTTTCAGATGATGTTTTCGATCATTACCGTGGGTATTTTAACAGGTGCTGTTGCCGGCAGAATGCGCTTTACTCCCTTGGTTATTTTTATTATCTTTTGGCTGCTTTTAGTTTATTATCCCTTTGCACACATGGTTTGGGATAATGGACTGCTGGCCAAATGGGGGACGCTTGATTTTGCTGGCGGCGATGTTGTTCATATCACATCAGGGGTTTCAGGTTTGATATTGGCCTTAGTTGTTGGTAAACGCCGTGATCATGACCGTTTGGAATACCGTCCGCACAATATTCCCTTTGTTCTTTTAGGAGCAGGTTTGCTGTGGTTTGGCTGGTTTGGTTTTAATGCGGGTTCCGCTTTGGCCGCTGATCGTTTGGCTGCCCATGCTTTAATGACGACTCATATTTCTGCTGCGGCAGCGATGTTTTCATGGCTGGCACTTGAAAAATACTTAAATGGCAAGCCTTCTTTAGTAGGCGGATCAACCGGTTTAGTAGCAGGCTTGGTTGCTATTACACCGGGAGCAGGTTTTGTGTCACTATGGAGCTCTTTATTAATCGGGCTTATGGTTAGTCCTCTGTGTTACTTTGCCATTGCCGTTTTGAAAAGTAAATTTGGCTATGACGATGCTTTGGATGCCTTTGGCTGTCATGGCGTTGGCGGGATTTTTGGAGGAATTGTAACAGGACTTTTTACCATGCCTCATTTAGCCTTGGATAAATCCAATATTGGACTCATTTATGGCAATGCCAGATTGCTTTTGGTTACTCTGGCAGCCATCCTTGTTACAGTTGTTTGGTCAGCTTTGATGACTTTTATTATCATAAAAATGCTTGCTCTTTTCATGCCGATTCGTGTCAGCGACAGGGCAGAAGCTACTGGACTTGATGATGAGGAACATGGAGAGACTGCTTACCCAACCTTTATGGGACTTGATTCTTAAGAAGAAAGAGGATATCATGAAAAAAATAGAAGCTATTATTCGCTCAGATAAATTAGAGGATCTGAAGACGGCCTTGGTTCAGTCAGGTTTCACAAAAGGAATGACCATCAGCCAAGTCTTGGGGTTTGGTAATCAACGAGGCTATACAGAATATGTGCGCGGTCAAAAAATTACGCCGGCCCTTTTGTCCAAAGTGAAAGTTGAAATTGTTGCTCATGATGCTGCCGTTGAAGAGATGATTGCTATTATCAGTCGAGCGGTACGAACAGGAGAAGTAGGTGATGGTAAGATTTTTGTCAGTCCCATTGATGAAATTGTCCGTATTCGTACAGGGGAACGTGACGGCGATGCGATTTGACTTATCTGGCAGCAGACTATTCTGTTAAGTAAGAAAATTGCTGAATAAAATATTTGAAAGTGCATTCTAAAGATTAGACGAGAGTCTGTTTTTAGGATGTATTTTTTTACTTTTTCTTTGAAGAGCAGTCTGTTTTTGAGTAAATTTTAAAAAATTGCCTTTAACTGAAATTAGCTTACAAAATTCTGAAAATTTGTGATATAATTTACTTACTTTAAGGAGGTATCAGATGACAATTTATAATTTTTCTGCAGGTCCTGCAGTATTGCCAAAACCTGTTCTTGAAAAAGCGCAGGCTGAGTTCTTGGATTATAATCACTCAGGTATGAGCGTTATGGAATTATCTCATCGCTCCAAAGAATTTGATGACATCATTAAGGATGCTGAAAAATTGCTTCGTGACTTAATGGCAATTCCTGATAACTATAAGGTGATGTTCTTGCAAGGCGGAGCTTCGACACAATTCTCTATGCTGCCGCTCAATCTTGCTAAAGGACGCAAAGCCTATTATGTAGTAGCAGGATCCTGGGGGAAAAAAGCTTATACAGAAGCTGTCAAATTGTCCAAAACAATTCCTTTTGAACCGATTCTTTTGGCTTCATCAGAAGAAACGACTTATGATCATATCCCAGATATTGACTCTGCAAAGATTGATAAAGATGCCGCTTATGTACATATTACAACTAATAATACCATTGAAGGAACAGCTATTTATGATCTTCCTGAAACAAAGGGTGTCCCAATCGTAGCAGATATGTCTTCTAATATTTTGGCCGTTCGCTATAATATTGAAGATTTTGGTCTGATTTATGCAGGAGCACAAAAAAATATCGGTCCTGCTGGGGTTACCATTGTTATTGTTCGTGAAGATTTGTTAAATGATGAGCCAATGCTTTCAAGTATGCTGGATTACCGCATTCAGGCTGAAGCAGGTTCGCTTTATAATACACCGCCAACCTACGGTATTTATATAGCTAAGCTTGTCTTTGAATGGCTTAAAGAACTTGGTGGTGTTGATGAAATGGAAAAAATTAACCGTGAAAAATCAGGGCTGCTTTATGATTTTATTGAACAGTCGGACTTCTACACCAGTCCTGTCAAAAATTCTAAAGATCGTTCAGTCGCCAATATTCCGTTTGTAACACCATCTAAAGATCTGGATGCCAAGTTTGTCAAAGAAGCTGATGCGCTTGGTTTCAAAAATATCAAAGGTCATCGCAGTGTCGGCGGTATGCGTGCTAGTCTTTATAATGCCTTTCCACGTCAAGGAGTGCTGGATTTGCTGGAATTTATGAAAAAATTTGAAGAGGAAAATAAGTAATACTTAAGCTGACTCTTGGGATTAAAAAATAAAAGGCAATAGACTGGTATTATTGAAACTCAAAAACTGAAAGATAAAGAGAAGGTGCAGCCTTCAAACAGCAGGTAGAAAAATGGACATTAGATTAGCTTTTCCAAATGAAATAGATCGTATTATGTCTATTATTGATGAAGCTAGAGAGAAAATGGCTTCTTACGGAAGCGACCAGTGGCAGGGTGACTACCCTAATCAAGAAATCATTTTTGAAGATATTTTAGAAGGACGCGGCTATGTTGCCCTTGCTGAAGGGGAAATTGTGGCTTATGCAGCAGTTATTGATGGGCATGAGGCTGCTTATGATCAGATTTACGAAGGCGAATGGAAACATAAAAACCATCGCTATGTGACCTTTCATCGAGTTGCTGTAGCCAGTTCTTACCAGGGTCAGCAAGTTGCTCAGACCTTTCTTCAAGGCTTGATTGAAGGCTATGCAGGACATGATTTTCGCTGTGACACCCATGAAAAGAACAAGGTCATGCAGCATATTTTAGAAAAGTTGGGCTTTGTCTACTGTGGAAAAGTTCCCTTAAACGGTGTTAGACTGGCCTATCAAAAAATTAAAACCAAAAGTGAAAACAGCCTCTATCAAGAAATTGATGAATAAGTCAGATGGACTTTTGAGCTGCTTGGTAAATCAGGCAGTGTCAGATTATAGCAGAAAAGGAGACGCTAAGGATTTTCCAAGGCATGAACAAGTATGGTATTTAGTGTAAGAACATTTAATAATATTAATCAAATCGGATTAAAAGAATTAGGCAATGGTTTTCAAGTTGACGGAGATTTGAAAGACAATCCGGATGCTTATATTATTCGGAGTGAGAATCTTCATAAGGCTGATTTTCCTGAAAATTTAAAGGCCATTGCCCGTGCAGGTGCAGGGACCAATAACATTCCCATTGATGCGGCTACTGCCAAAGGAATTGTCGTTTTTAATACGCCCGGCGCTAATGCTAATGCGGTTAAAGAAGCTGTTATTGCCTCTGTTTTGCTGGCAGCGCGTGATTATATCTCAGCTAACCGTTGGGTTAATAGCCTGTCAGGGGACGATGTTCCTAAGCAAGTTGAAGCAGGGAAAAAGCAATTCGCCGGAACAGAAATTGCCGGAAAAACTTTGGGAGTTATCGGCCTGGGTGCTATCGGTGCCCGCATTGCTAACGATGCCCGCCGTCTAGGTATGAATGTCCTGGGTTACGACCCATATGTATCTATTGAGGCTGCTTGGAATATTTCCAGCCATGTCAAACGTGTCAACGATCTAAAAGAAATCTTTGAGAACTCAGATTACATTACCGTCCATGTTCCTTTGACAGAAGATACCAAGGATACCTTCAATGCAGACAGTTTTAGTCTGATGAAAAAAGGAACGGTTGTCATTAATTTTGCCCGCGGTGAGCTGGTAGATAATGAAGCCCTGTTTGATGCGATCGAAACGGGTGTTGTCAGACGTTACTTTACCGATTTTGGGAGCGAAGAGCTGCTCAATAAAGAAGGCATAACGGTCTTTCCGCATGTCGGGGGCTCTACCGCAGAAGCTGAGCTGAACTGTGCTATTATGGCCGGGCAAACCATTCGCCGTTTCATGGAAACCGGTGAGATTACTAATTCGGTCAACTTCCCTAACATGCACCAAGCGCTGACAGCGCCTTATAGGATTACCTTAATCAATAAAAATGTTCCTAATATTGTAGCGCGTTTGTCAACTGCTGTCTCTGATTTGGATATCAATATTGATAATATTCTGAATCGTTCAAGAGGAGAATATGCTTATACTATTCTTGACCTTGATGAAACAGATAAAGGGAAAATTGATGAGCTGGTGGCTAATTTTGAAGCCAGCGACAACATTGTCCGCGTTCGCTTGATTAAGGGCAAGAGCAAATCAGCTAAATAATCAGCTGAAAATGAGGGTGAGCGTTAGCTCGATTGTGGGCTAACATCACCCTTTTCTATAGCTGTTTGACCTCGGATAGGAGCAGCAAAGGGTTGATATTAGTTGATGTTTTACTGAACATTTTTGTTAAAAGCAAAAGGAGGATGTCCATGACCCTATACAAGCAAATCTATCACTCTCCTTTGGGAGATCTATCCTTGGCTGCCGATGAACAGGGGCTTATTGGTGTCTGGTTTGTCGGTCAAAAATATTTTGAACAGGGGATAAGCGGTCAAGCGTTTTTAGAAGCTGCCAACCCTGTTTTAAGTCAGGCAAGTCAGTGGCTGGATGCCTATTTTGCCGGAGAAAAATCTAAGCAAGATAAGCCTGTGCTCTCTCCTCAGGGAACTCCTTTTCAAAAGCAAGTCTGGCAGGTGCTGCGAGAGATTCCCTCAGGACAAACGCTGACCTATGGTGACATTGCGGAAAAAATAAACTGCCGCTCTGCTCAAGCAGTCGGGGGAGCTGTCAGCCGCAATCCTTTAAGTATTATTGTTCCCTGCCACCGGGTTTTAGGATCTAACGGTCAATTAAGAGGTTATGCTGGCGGGATAGACAAAAAAATCTGGCTCTTACAGCACGAAGGTGTTAAGCTTGACAAGCAGCCCTTCTTATCGTTAAGATAGAAAAGAAAGGAGAAATGATGCTTGTATTTTATGAATACCCTAAATGCAGTACCTGCCGCAGAGCCAAGGCAGAGCTGGATCAGCTAGGTCTTGAATACCAGTCGATTGATATTAAAAAGAATCCGCCGCAGGCAGATCTTATCAAAGACTTGATAACAACCAGCGGACTGGAGCTGAAAAAATTTTTTAACACTTCTGGTCAATCCTACCGTGCACTGGGCTTAAAGGATAAAATAGATCAGATCAGCCTTGATGAAGCTGCTGATTTATTGGCCGGTGACGGTATGTTGATAAAGCGTCCGCTTCTGATAAAAGACGGCAAACTCTTACAAGTTGGCTATCGGACCAATTATGCAAATCTCAGCTTTTAAAAGCCGAGATTTTTTCTTTCCCTTACCTTTCATGCTATAATGGAAACAAGGAGAAATTGGAATTATTATGGTCTTATCAAAAAAACGGGCTCGCAAGGTTCTAGAAGAAATTATTGCTCTTTATCCTGATGCCAAGCCCAGCCTAAATTTTAAAAATCATTTTGAACTGCTGATTGCTGTTGTTTTATCAGCCCAAACAACGGATGCCGCAGTCAATAAGGTGACACCGGCCTTGTTTGCAGCCTATCCTCAGCCTAAAGATCTGGCAAAAGCTAATTTAAAAGATATCGAGTCCTACATTTCAAAAATCGGCCTCTACCGCAATAAGGCAAAGTTTTTAAAAGAATGCTCACAGCAGTTAATGGACAGATACGGAGGAGAAGTGCCTCATACGAGAAAAGAACTGGAAAGTTTATCAGGTGTCGGCAGAAAAACGGCAAATGTTGTTATGAGTGTAGGCTTTGGTTTGCCTGCCTTTGCCGTTGATACCCATGTCAGCCGTATTTGCAAGCATCACGATATTGTTAAAAAATCGGCGACGCCTTTGGAAGTGGAAAAACGTGTTACTGATGTTTTACCGCCGGAACTCTGGCTGTCTGCCCACCAGGCTATGATTTATTTTGGTCGGGAAATTTGTCATCCTAAAAATCCAGAGTGTCATCATTATCCTCAGCTTTACGATTTTTCGGATTGTTAGTGTATTATAAAAAAGATTGAGGCAAGTCGCTAATATGAACTCCCCTATAGTAGACAGTGAAAAAATAAAATTCACTAGAAACTATGAGGGGAGTTTTCCTATGTCCAAAAGAAGTTCAAAATCTTCCAGAAGAAAAATGAGAAATTGTCCAATTGTATCTTCATCATGTGACGTCATTTAGTCAGCTGTTAGGGACTAATCAGATTTCTGACTATGCCTTAAGGCCAAGGGCTTTAATAGGAAATGTATTTGATCTTGCACCAATTGAGAATTTCTTTGGTCATTTCAAGACAGAGTTCTATCACTTCAAAAAAGACAAGATACGATGAGCTGGTCTCAGATATCAGCCATTACATTCACTTTTATAACACACAGCCTTATCAAGCAAAATTAAACAACCTGACTCCTTTAGAATTCAGGAATCAGGTTGCGCTGTTCAGGATGATTAGGCGTTTGCGCCTTCTGTATTGATTTGCCACATGACACCGAATTGGTCAATAAGGTTGGCATAAGCAGGGCTCCAGAAGGTTTCCTGCAGCTCTAAGAAAACATGCTGTGCATTTTGGCTTAGCTTTTGATACAGTTCCTTTGCTTCCTCAGGGCTGTCTGTAATGATAGCGATAGACAGGTTAGTTCCTGCCTTGTAGGTTTCGTCAGGATTTTCATCTGAAACCTGGAGGCGGATACCATTAAATTCCAGCTGAGCATTAAGCACCAGATGCTCTTTGTCTTTAGGGCAGTCTGGAATAGCATCTTTCCAAAGCATTAGGTTGGTAACTTGCGCCTGAAAGAGGTATTGGTAAAAATCAACAGCTTCACGGCCATTGCCATCTGTCACAATGTAACTATTTAATGCAGAAATCATCTGAATCCCCTTAATCGATTTGTCTAACGGCAAAATAATTGCCTTCATTATCTGGGAAATTAAAGGTTAGCATGCCGGCCATTTCAACGACAGGGTTAGCCGCAATGCCTTTTTCGATAAATTGAGCCTGTGTTGCATGGATGTCTTTGGAAGACATGAGGATTGATGGAATGCCTAAGTTCATGCCAGGGTTCATCTTAGCCACCCAGTCTTTGTTGTGAAGGACAAACTGGACATCGGCCTCTTCGGAAGGGGCAATGGTGTAAGAGGTGGCATCGGGAAATTCTTCTGTTTTAAGCAGGACAAAACCGGCTTTTTGAGTCCAGAATTCCATCGCAGCTTTAGTATCATCCATGTAAAGCATGACTTGACCGATTGATTGGATCATGAGTGTCTCCTTAATAAAAAATAAATACAGCTTATTATACTAGCTTGTCCCGATATTTAGCAAGAAAAAAGACTCATCAAAAGAGCCTTTTAGTGACTGAGCTGTCATATAGAAGCCGTTAGATCAGTCGAATGATATTCTATTTATAAATCGATTTCTAAGAGAATCGGCGTGTGATCCTGCCGTGTTCCGGAGTCAATCATTTCCGATTTAAGGACTTTATCGGCAATGCGATTGCTGGTCAGCCAATAATCGATTCTCCAGCCTGAATTGTTGATTTTGCTGGTTTTGCTGCGTTGGGCCCACCAGGAGTAAACATCAGGAATGTCACCGTGTATGTAGCGGAAAGTATCTGTAAAACCCTTGGCCAATAAGTTAGTGAATCCGGCACGTTCTTCATCTGTAAAACCTGGAGAGCGGCGGTTGCTGGCTGGATGAGCAAGGTCAATTTCTTGATGGGCGACGTTATAGTCCCCTGCTGCCAAAACCGGCTTTTGCTTATCCAGATCTGCGAGGTAAGCAGCATATTTTTCATCCCAAATTTGCCGTTCTTCTAAACGTCTGAGACCGTCGCCAGCATTGGGCGTGTACACTTGCGTAACAAAAAAATGATCAAATTCAAGTGTAATGATCCGGCCCTCAGCATCCATAGTTGCCGGAGCGCCAATGTTAGGGTAAGTGACGGTTGGTTTAAGCTCTGATTTATAAATAAATATGGTGCCGGCATAGCTTTTGCGTGCAGGTTCTACAGAAGAACGCCAGGCAATATCATAGTCAGCAAAATAGTTTTTTAGAATTTCTAAGTGCTTTTTGGTCGGCCCTTTAGCAGGCAGCTTTGTTTCCTGAATAGCGATGATATCAGGTTTTTTCTCAGCTAAAGTATCAATAACCGCACGTGAGAGCAAGGCCCGGGCTGAATCGCTAGTCAAAGCGGCATTAAGAGAATCAATATTCCAGGAAATGAGTTTCATAAATAAGATACCAAGAACATACCTCGGTCCGGTAAACTGAGGAAATAAGCGAAAACAAAAGTTTTTCTTATCTATTTTATAGATGATAGCAAGAAGATTTTTTCGCTTGTGTTCTGTCTTTCTAATCATTTTTTATTATTGTATCAAAAAATAGGCCTCAGAGCGACTGAAACAGTCTGAAGAGATTTTTTAGCGCTTCGTAAAATCCTAATGTTGGCTGAACCTTTGAGCTGTCTTGAAAGATAGTTTAAAGCGATTCAGTAGGGCGCAAACACTGCCCTGCCTTGTAGAATTAAGCGAAGCTATAAAAATCAGAAAAGACAAAAAAGCACTCTTCCAGAAGAAGTTCTGCTGGACGCTTCAGAAAGGATGCCAGAGTTAGTTTTCACCTATTCCAAGGATGCTCATTTCTTGCTGGATCATACGGTAGACAGCTTCCCAATCCTTGGGTTTGTTGATGTCAAAGTCATCTGTCTGAATCCTCATTTTAGGACTGTAATGATAGTTTTCATACCAATCTTTGTAGTTGCGATGCAGCAGCTGGTAGTAATCCATGAGGCCGTTATCTTTTGTCGGCTGCTCAAAGGAGCGGCCGCGCTTTTTAATATTGTTTAAGATATGGTCAAAACTGCCGTCTAAATAAATTAAAAGATCCGGTGCTTTTTTAGGCAGCCCTTTGATTTCTTCCATCATATTGTCCAGAAGCTCCAGATAAATCTGATATTCCTGCTGGCTGATGCTTCCTTGTAAAGTATTGATGTAAGTAAAAAGGGCATCTTCATAGATAGAGCGGTCCAGAACATTGTTATCCTGATGATAGGCGCTTTTGATGGATTTAAAGCGCTTGTTGAGAAAATAAATTTGCAAAGCAAAACCGTATTTTTCAGGATCTTTATAATACTTATCCAAAATAGGATTGTTATCTACAGGTTCAAAAAAAGCCTGAGTTCCTAAGCTTTCAGCAATGCGGGATGTATAAGTTGTTTTTCCGACGCCAATCATCCCAGCTAATATAATCACGATTGTCAAGCACCTCCGAATTGTAAGACTGTATTTTGCTGTTTAGACAGCAAAGTAAGTCCCTGCGCAATGTTTTTGAAATTAGGTATCTGCACAATATATTGTGCAACAGTTAATATAATAACACTATATATTGTATTTAATCAAGTCTTAAGCCATGATGATTTTATGAGCTGCTAAAATAGCTTTTAGGGGTTAGTCCATGGAGTCACAGCCTTTCATGATAGTTTTAGAATACGACAGTTCAAAAGCCCAAAAAACAATTTAAAAATTCTGCAAAACTGGACTGTAAGTATGGTAAAATAAAAGAGTAATAAAATATGAAGGAGTTCAAGATGAATCAAAATGAATGGCAAAAGCAATTCCGGAAAGCAAATGGACGCGAGCCCAGCCAAGAAGAGTTTCAGGCAGCTTTTCAGAGAGGAGAATTTACAGAGTCCCGCCAAAAAGCTAAGAAAAAAATGAAAACATCAACAGTTGTTATTATCAGCGTGGTGTCTGCTCTTGCAGTTTTGCTGCTGATTGCTGCCGGTGCTGCGGGTTATTATTACTACACTGGCAACATAGATGGTATTTGGGAAAGAGAATCTTCATCTTTTTACAGTTCAAAAAAAGATAAGTGGATCGATTTGGATAAACAAAATGCAACATACGGCATGGATTACCACAGTTTTTTGAACATTGAAAAAGGTTCTGTGAAAACTTATGCTTATTATAAGTTAAAGAATTATGAAGAACCGGTAAGTGATGAAAGCTATAATTACGTTGGAATTGTCAGTACCGCCTATACCGGTCATATTAGGCCCATGCATAAGGTCAATATCTGGAAGAGAGAGCTTGAGCTTTCTATTTCTCAAAAGGAATTTTTAAAGGATATGAACCGCTATATAAAGGATTATATTGAAAATAAATATTCCACCAGCAACTATATTCAAAAACTGAAAGCGACTTACAAAAAGGATTTCCAAACCCAGAAAAAGGAAAGAGTTTCCTATCAGAAGAAAGGCAGCCGTTTGATTGTTAAGGGATATAACAAAAAAGGCAAATTAACAAATAAAGCAGTTTACATCAAACGTACCGGCAAAGCTGCTGCTAAGCTGTCTAAAGATTATAAAAAGGCTGTAAATGATGAGCGTGAAGGTTTAGAAAAACTGAATGCTGCGGATTAAGGCGCAGTCAAATCAATCACTAAGAGGCGGAACCACCCAGCAATTTTGCTGTTGCTGGCTTTTCGCTTTTTTATTTTTTGATAAAGCTAAATCTCTAGGGCCGTTTTTGAATTTGAGCTTTCATACCGGCCAATTTATGCTATAATAAAGTGTTATCAAAAAGAGGTTTCATCTGCCTCGGGAGAAAGGAAATGAACGTGCAAGCAAATAGTTTAGCAGCTAAAAGCCCTGTCTTTTTCTGTTTTTTCATTAAGGCTGTTTTTCGCTTGTTTTTACGTTCTTGGTATCTTAAACATGAGTGATAAAAAGCCATTTTACATTACGACACCGATTTATTATCCATCTGGCAAGCTCCACATTGGTTCGGCCTATACGACTGTTGCCTGTGACGTTTTGGCGCGCTACAAACGTATGATGAACTACGATGTTTTTTATCTAACGGGGCTGGATGAGCACGGTCAAAAGATTCAAGCTAAAGCCGAAGAAGCGGGTATTACACCTAAGGCTTATGTGGACGGTATGGCAGTTGGTGTTAAGGAACTTTGGAAACTCCTTGACATCTCTTATGATAAGTTTATCCGTACAACTGACGATTACCACGAAAAAGTGGTGGCTGATGTTTTTGAAAAATTGCTGGCGCAGGATGATATTTACTTGGGTGAGTATTCTGGCTGGTACTCTGTCTCTGACGAGGAATTTTTCACTGAGAGCCAATTGGAAGAAGTCTTCCGTGATGAAAGCGGTGAAGTTATCGGAGGAATTGCACCATCAGGCCACGAAGTAGAATGGGTGTCAGAAGAGTCTTATTTCTTGCGTCTGAGCAAATATGCAGATCGCTTGGTAGACTTTTTTCATGCGCATCCTGATTTTATCCAGCCTGACGGCCGTATGAATGAAATCATCAAAAACTTTATCGAACCTGGTTTGGAAGACTTGGCCGTTTCTCGCACCTCCTTTACATGGGGCGTTAAGGTGCCTTCAAATCCAAAACACGTCGTTTATGTCTGGTTTGATGCTCTGCTCAACTATGCGACAGCCCTTGGTTATGGTCAGGAAGACCACGCTAATTTTGACAAATTTTGGAACGGTACAGTCTTTCATATGGTTGGAAAAGACATCCTGCGTTTTCACTCTATTTACTGGCCAATTATACTCATGATGCTTGATTTGAAATTACCAGAACGTATGATTGCCCACGGCTGGTTTGTCATGAAAGACGGTAAAATGTCTAAGTCTAAAGGTAATGTGGTTTACCCAGAAATGCTGGTGGAACGTTATGGACTTGACCCGCTCCGCTATTACCTCATGCGCTCACTTCCAGTTGGTTCTGACGGAACCTTTACACCTGAAGATTATGTTGGCCGTATCAATTATGAGCTTGCTAATGACCTTGGCAACCTTCTTAATCGTACGGTTGCTATGGTTAACAAGTATTTTGGCGGCGAAATTCCTGCTTACGTGGAAAATGTCACTGCATTTGATGCTGATTTGGCAGCAGTAGTGACTGAAAATCTAGCGGAATATCACAAACAGATGAATGCAGTGGATTATCCGCGCGCGCTGGAAGCGGTTTGGAATATTATTTCGCGTACCAATAAGTACATTGATGAAACAGCTCCTTGGATTCTTGCTAAGGATGAAGCCAAAGGTGATGAATTAGCGGCTGTCATGGCACACTTAGCGGCCAGTCTGCGCGTGGTAGCTCACCTCATTCAACCATTCATGATGACAACCTCAGATGCGATTATGGAGCAGCTTGGCTTAGCTGGACAATTTGACCTTGAACACCTGACTTTGGCCAATTTTCCAGAGGGTGTCAAGGTAACAGCTAAGGGCACACCAATCTTCCCACGTCTTGACATGGAAGCTGAAATTGAATACATCAAAGCTAACATGGGTGGAGCAGCAACTGCAACAGAAGAAAAAGAATGGAATCCAAGCGATGTTGAGCTAAAAAATGAAAAGAAAGCTATCAAATTTGATGATTTTGATAAGGTTGAAATCCGCGTAGCAGAAGTTAAGGCAGTTTCTAAGGTTGAGGGCTCTGACAAGCTTCTCAAATTCCGCTTGGATGCTGGTGACGGTGAAGACCGTCAAATTCTTTCAGGTATCGCCAAGTTTTATCCAAATGAACAGGAACTGGTCGGTCAGAAAGTTCAGATTGTTGCTAATCTCAAGCCGCGTAAGATGATGGGGCTAGTTAGCCAAGGTATGATTCTTTCAGCTGAGCATGCTGATGGCAAACTGACCGTTTTGATGGTGGATGAAAGAGTGCCTAACGGCAGTCAGATTGGTTAGAGATGTTTGGTTTAATAAAAAATCAGCAGAAAACTTCTGCTGATTTTTTGCTGCAAATGGCAGTGCTCTTCCCAATGTCTCATCTCATTAGCATGTGAAACTGTCCCTGAAATTTTTATTGTAATTATTCTAAATAAGAGTATAATAAAGATAGAGATATTTAGAATAATTCTAAATAAAAACAGTGTTTAAAATAATCGGAGGACAGCTTTAATGACGAATTTGAAAGATTATGCCAAATCAATTGTCTATGGAGGTTTGGATGGTATTATCACGACTTTTGCTCTAGTTGCGGGTGCCGTAGGGGGAAAACTTGGAACAATGACCATTATTATTCTGGGTTTTTCGAATTTACTGGCAGATGGTTTTTCCATGGCTATCGGTGATTATTTGAGTTCAACAACGGAAAAGCACACGGATAACAAACAAGCTGTTAAAAATGCTTTAGCAACCTTTCTTGCTTTTAATGGCTTTGGTCTTCTCCCATTACTGTCTTACTTGCTTATCAACCAAGTGGAGCTGTTTCGGAATTATACCTTCCTTATTGCCTGCTTCCTTGTCGCTTTGGCTCTGGTCTTGCTGGGAATAGTGAAGGCTGCTATTACCCACCAATCAAAACGAAAAGAGGTTATACGTACAGTAGCAGTCGGTCTTATTGCATCCTTTGTTGCTTACTATGTTGGTTATTTATTGGGCCTGTTGGTCTAACAAGGTTGGAAAAAGAGAGTGAGAAAATTGATTTTTTCTCACTCTTTTCTACCATTTGTCAAGTCTATCAACGGTTTTGAGAACTATTTTTTAAAGATATAGTAGATGTTTAAAGTCTACTGTATCTTTTTAAGTTGTTTAAATCTAAAAAGTGTACACTAAAACAACACCTTATTTTGTGATTTTTTTGATAAGGTGTTACAATAATAGTGCATAACCCCTTTATTGATTTTTGGTTGAAGTATAATCGTAAAGTTTGTTATGCGTTATGAGGTAATACATTGTCCGAATGAGACGATGTATGGAGGCAATCGTGTGCGGCTTAGTTGAAGTCGTTTGCGATTGTCTTTTTCGTTTCTCATAAAAGTCGGCGATATGGCAAGGATTGGTATGACTGGCTGAAGCGATATTGTGAATGCATTTGAAAAGAATCTTTCTGGCATAAGGGTTGCCGCGTTTGGTAATGTGTTCCTGTGCCAAAAAGTTTCCAGATTCATAGTGCCTAAGATCAATGCCGATAAAGGCGTTGATTTGATTGGCAGACTGAAACCGACGAATGTCACCGAGTTCACCAATAATGCTTGTTGCAGTTGTTTCAGCGATACCAGGAATAGAGAGAAGGATCTCATATTCTGGTAAAGGCTTAGCTAGAGTAACCATTTGGTCTAAGACAGCTTTCCTGCGTTCAGAAAGTCTGAGTAATTCTTGTGCATAGTAACGGCTCTCTTCGAACATTGGAGAGGTTTTCTTAACGGCACAATAAGACTGATTGGCTAGTGCTGTCAGCTTCTCTGCTAAGTAAGCGACACGTTTGTCAGAAATCCGTTTTGAAGTGGACTGAAGGATGCTCTCCGAGAGCTCATCTTTGCCTACCTCAAGCACGAAGTCCTTGCAAGGAAACGCAGTAACTAAGTTCCAGTATTGCTCACCGGTTGGTGTTGCCAAGATATTTTCCAACTCTGGGAAAGTGACTTGCAAAACCTTGTGCAGACGATTTTTGGCCCGAACAATGTCCTCAGTCAGATTCTGATAGAAACGGCTGAGATCCCGCAAGTTTTGGTAGACTTCTTCTTGGACATAAGTCGGTTTACGATTCAGCACAAATTGAGATTGAGCCAGTTTTTCAGCGTCAATTTGTTCGGTTTTCCGTACACGCAAGCTATCCAGTTGCTTCTTAGCTTCTAAGGGATTAAGTCGTGTGTAAGCATAGCCATTATCTTCTAGAAAAGTTTGGAGACGGCGAGAGTAGACACCTGTTGCTTCAAAGATGATTTCTGGCTTGTGGACGGTTTTCAAATCGCCAAGTAGCCGAGCAAAGCCAATGGCATCATTGGGCATGGTATAGCCATGAACCTTCTCGCCGTTGACTAGAATAGCCACTTCTGAACTTACCTTACTCACGTCAATCCCAAATACTACTCGCATGCTATTACCTCTTTGTCTTGAATGATTCCTTGTTTTAGTGATGTCATTTTCAATACGCGACGTCTGGCGTCCCACATACTTTGATAACATTCTTCCTAAAACAGGTGTCTTGCCAGTTTTTGTTACGACGTCCAGCGCCTAGAGAGAACACGACTTAACAAGACACCTCTACTTTATCATCTTGAGAATGAAAAGAGTAGTGAGTATTCTCTCCCGTCGGAGATTTCTTCACTACTAATCTTAGTATGTTTTTGTTTTTATAAAGACCAGTCTAATTCTGGTCCGACTGGAACGATGCCTGTAGGATTAATGGTTTTGTGGCTGCCGTAGTAGTGCTTTTTGATATGGTCAAAATTAACTGTATCTGCAATACCAGGCATATTGTAGATACGTTTGGTATAGTTCCACAGATTGGGATAGTCAACGAGGCGGCGGATATTGGTTTTGAAATGCCCGTAGTAGACGCTGTCAAAGCGCACCAGAGTTGTAAAGAGCCGGATATCTGCTTCGGTGAAACGGTTATCAACGAGGAAGTCATTGGCAGACAGCAGAGCTTCTAATTTATCCAGTGCAGCAAAGAGCTTCTTGACTTCCTCTTCATAAACTTTCTGAGAAGTAGCAAAGCCTGCCTTGTAGACACCATTGTTGATATTTGGATAGACACAGTCATTCATGGCGTCAATGTCAGCCTGAAGTTCTTCTGGGTAATAATCATCGGTATTGCCTGTGATGTCATTAAAAGCCGTATTTAACATGCGCATGATTTCGGCAGACTCGTTGCTGACAATGGTTTTAGTTTTCTTGTCCCACAGGACAGGTACGGTTACACGGCCAGAGTAATCTGGCTGCGCAGCCAGATAAACTTGGTAGAGATAATTACTGTGCAGCTCAGAGTCAGCAATGACACCGTCAGCCTGCTCGAAGGTCCAGCCGTTCTCCAGCATGAAAGGATTGACAACAGAAATGGAGATATGTTCCTCTAAACCTTTGAGGGCGCGCATGATGAGGGTGCGGCTGGCCCAAGGACAGGCCAGTGAGATGTAGAGGTGGTAGCGGCCGGACTCAGCCTTGAAGCCGCCTTTGCCAGTTGGACCTGCGGAGCCGTCCCTAGTAATCCAGCTGCGAAATTGCGTAGTCGTGCGGACGAATTTTCCGCCGGTTGACTTGGTATCATACCACTTGTCAACCCATTTGCCGTTTTGTAAAAGTCCCATAATAAATAGTCAAGTTAGCAGGGCTTGATTTTTTTCTTGCCCGACTAATCTTCTTTCCTTTCTTTTTAATTATTACTATATGGTGATAGCTTAACCTTTTACCTAAAAAAATACAAATTTTCAGCTTGGAATGACAGGCATTAGAGACAGCAGTCTCTTGACTGATTATTTTGCATATATTATTACCATTTACTGGCCTATCAAAAAGCTGATTGATATAGAATTGGGAATTTATTTTTATAATCTTTACTACTATGCTTTACATATTAGCATAAGCGTGTTATAATAAAAACGAAAGAGTAGTAGGTATTACATACTAGTAGAAGGAGAGAGCACTGAGCTGCGATTCTTGTGCTGGTGAAGGTATTTTTCGATTGGTAAAAGTATTATTAATTAAAAATGTTTGAAAATAAATAGGGTGAAGCCAATGAATGAGACGCAAATGCTCAAAGGTGTGTTAGATGGATGTGTGCTTCAAATCATTGCCAAGGAAGAAATTTACGGCTATGAGCTTGTGCAGCGACTAAAAAAAGCAGGTTTTGTCAATATGGTGGGGGGAACGGTCTATCCGCTTCTGCAAAAATTAGAGAAAAAAGAGCTCATACAATCTCAGCTAAAGCCCTCTCCTGAGGGGCCAGACCGTAAATACTTTACCATAACGGATGCAGGAAAACTTTATCTATCAAGTTTTTGGCAACAGTGGCAGGATTTGGTGGGTAAAGTGGATGACTTAAAAGGAGGTGAAGACCATGCAAGAACTGCAGATTAATGATTTTTATTTAAAAACACAGGAAGCTGTCAAAGATTTATCAGCAAATAATCAAACATATTTTAAAAAACTGCAAGATTATATGCTGCTATCAAGTTTTTTCTATGATGAAATTGAAATTCGTGAGCTGCTTTATGGCATGGCTTGTGATTTAGCAGATGCAGATCGAGATGGCATGACAGCGGAAGATTATTTTGGCAAGAAAGCGCAAAAAATGGCAGATCAGATATTAAAACATGCGACTCTAGAAAAAAAGCGCAATCTCTTGACTTTGGCGGGATATCTTCTGGGAATTCTCTGGTTTTATCGCTTTTTATCAGATTTTAGCAGCCTGGGTCTGGTAAAAGTGAACCTTCTTTCTTATCTGTCTGATGCGCTGATTAGTTTTCTTGGACTGACCTTAATCTTTCAGGTGATAAAATTTGGTATTTATCATTTTAATCATTGGGAACGATTTAAATTTAAGATATGTGGAGAAACAGTGACAATTGGAGAGTGTTTTACCTACTGGCTGGCAGCCCTGCTTTTTATAGGCTGTGTTTTGATTCGTATTTATGGTGAGTCTTATTATCCAAACTGGCTGACTTTTCAAATACCTCAGTCTGTAGGCTTTCCTTTGGTAAGTATTCTTGCTCTGGCTGGTATGGTTTTAGTTTGGAAAAATATTATTATCAGGCCAGCTATCTGTCCAATTTTAGGCTATCTTATTACGGGATTTTTGAAAGCTGGCGTCAATGCCAAAGTACTGACAGGTATTTGGCCAGAAATGATTCTACCTTTAGCTATTGTTATTCTATCTTACTTGATTTTTATCTTCTGGGCACAAAAAAATCTCAAGAACAATACAGTGAATTTTCATTGAAAAAAGACTAAAATGCTGAGCAAATACCAAAATAAGGTTAAATAGGAGACCAGCTTTGAGCTGGTTTCAGAGTGTAGACAAACACATTTTTCAATGCAAACATGCTTTGAAGTTCTTCAAATATCGATTAAATGGCTTTGGTTTGCGAGCGAAGCGAGCCTTAATCCGAGACTTTCCACCGTGATAAAAGTGGCAGAAACCCCATTGTTTCTGCCACTCGGAAGATTTGAGACCTTAGGCTCAAATCTTAGGCATGGAATTCTGAAGGAAGTCGCTGCCGTCCGCATCACCTAAGGAAAGTCTCACAAAAGACTTTGTCTTCAAGTTGAGACCAGCTTTGAGCTGGTTTTTTGTGATACAATAAAAAGCAAGAGAAAAATCGTAAGTTTAGAAATTGATTTGGATATGACACGGAGGAATAAATGGACGCGCAAACACTGTGGAATGAGTACAGGCAAATAAATCCGGCTATTGGTGATGAAATTGACGCCTGGGCATTTGGGGCAGAAGCCGATTTGCTGGCGCAGCTGGTGCTGGGAGGCGTTAAAACAGCAACGGCTTCGGCTTATGATTTGTATGAAGCAGACAATGAGCCCCTGCCTCAGGCAGGCAGCTATGATGTCATTTTGGACAGTCATGATGAGGCTGTCTGCATCATTGAAATTACCAAGGTTAGCATTGTTCCTTTTAAGGAAGTGTCAGCTGATCATGCTTTTAAAGAAGGCGAAGGTGACCGCACACTGACTTGGTGGCGCTCTGTTCACTGGCAGCTTTTTACGCAGTGGTTTGCAGACTGCGGCTTAGTTTTTACAGAAGACAGTCCCATTGTTCTTGAAGAGTTCCGTTTGGTCTATGCTCCTTAATTTAACAAATGATTAGAAAAGTGCTATAATGAAATGAACATTTTTGTTGTATTATTTTTGCAAAGGACATTTTATGAATAACTACGCTATTATCCTTGCTGCAGGCAAGGGTACTCGAATGAAATCAGATCTTCCCAAGGTCTTGCATAAGGTTGCGGGAATAACCATGTTGGAGCATGTTTTTCGCAGCGTTTCTGCTCTAAATCCTGCCAAAAATGTAACAGTTATCGGACATAAGGCAGATCTTGTTAAAGATGTTTTAGCAGATCAGTCTGATTTTGTCCTGCAGACCAAACAGCTGGGGACAGGACATGCTGTCATGATGGCTGAAGGAGAGTTGGCGGGTCTTGACGGTCAGACGCTTGTCATTGCCGGAGATACTCCATTGATTACCGGAGAAAGTCTGAAAAATTTGGTGGATTACCACAGAAATCATAAAAATGTAGCCACGATTTTAACAGCAGAAGCCGATGATCCTTTTGGCTACGGTCGGATTATCCGCAATCAAAATGCCGAAGTGACTAAGATTGTCGAGCAAAAAGATGCTTCGGAATTCGAGCAGCAGGTCAAGGAAATCAACACGGGAACCTATGTCTTTGATAATAAACGCCTCTTTGAAGCCTTGAAAGACATTAACACGGACAATGCTCAGGGTGAGTACTACCTAACAGATGTTATCAGTATCTTTAAAGCAGCTGATGAAAAAGTTGGAGCCTATAAACTTCGTGATTTTAATGAAAGTTTGGGAGTTAATGATCGTGTTGCCCTTGCTGAAGCTGAAAAAGTAATGCGTCAGCGTATCAACCATGCTCATATGGTAAACGGCATTACCTTTACTGACCCAGACAGCACCTATATTGATGCTGATGTTGAGATTGCACCGGATGTGCTCATTGAGGCGAATGTTACGCTTAAAGGACAGACAAAGATTGCTTCGGGAGCTGTCCTAACCAATGGCAGCTATATTGTAGATTCGCTTATTGGTGAAAATACTGTGATTACCAACTCTATGATTGAGTCTTCGCAGGTTGAGCGCAATGTTACAGTTGGTCCTTATGCTCATCTGCGGCCAGATTCTGT
The DNA here is from genome assembly GCF_000286075.1 of Streptococcus ratti FA-1 = DSM 20564. GTDB lineage: Bacteria > Bacillota > Bacilli > Lactobacillales > Streptococcaceae > Streptococcus > Streptococcus ratti. Next base: position 99,883 of record NZ_AJTZ01000005.1, read on the forward strand.
CTTGGAAGAAGGTGTTCATGTCGGAAACTTTGTTGAAGTCAAGGCATCAACTCTGGGCAAGGCAACAAAAGCAGGCCATCTGACCTATATTGGCAATGCTGAGGTTGGCCATGATGTCAATTTTGGTGCGGGAACGATTACTGTCAATTACGACGGTCAAAATAAATACAAGACAACCATTGGCAACCATGTCTTTATTGGCAGCAATTCAACGATTATTGCTCCTCTTCAAGTAGGAGACAATGCCCTGACGGCAGCTGGCTCAGCTATTCATAAGGATGTTCCGGCGGACAGTGTTGCTATCGGTCGCAGCCATCAGGTCAATAAAGAAGGCTATGCCAAGAAAAAGCCTCACCATCCGGATAATCATTAGGAGATGTTCATGGAATTCGAAGAAAAAACCATCAAGCGTCAGGAGATTTTTGATGGGCAGATTTTTAAGGTTGCTGTTGATGATGTTGAGTTGCCCAATCAATTGGGCACAGCTAAGCGCGAACTGATTTTTCATCGGGGAGCGGTTTCTGTTTTGGCTGTTACGCCGGATAATAAGTTGGTCATTGTCAAGCAGTACCGCAAGGCAATTGAAAAAATCTCTTATGAAATTCCGGCAGGAAAACTTGAAATCGGTGAAAATGGCGGTGAAAAAGCAGCTGCTCTGCGTGAATTAGAAGAAGAGACGGCTTATACAGGGGATTTGCAGCTGATTTATGAATTTTATACAGCTATTGGATTTTGCAATGAAAAAATAAAACTTTATCTGGCTACAAATCTTAAGAAGGTTGCCAATCCGCGTCCGCAAGATGATGATGAGGTTATTGAACTTCTGGAATTAACATATGATGAATGCATGGAACTGGTGGCATCAGGAGATATTGAAGATGCTAAAACCTTGATTGCTCTGCAATATTTTGCCTTGCATTTTAAAAATAAATAGAGGAAATATTATGGGAAAACCGCTTTTAACAGATGAAATGATTGAGCGTGCCAACCGCGGTGAAGAATTTTATGATAAAGAGGATTTTGATCCGGAAAAGACTATTGTCATTCGAACAGACAAAACAGCTGCCTCTGATTATAGCAGCAGCGATAGTGACAGTGACTATGATGACGATTTTGATTTTGATGGTTACGATGAGGATCCCATCATCAAAAGCCGCCGTATTGAGAATGCTAAGCGCGGTGAATTTCAGTCTAAACTCAACTGGATTTTAATCGGCATCGCCTTGCTTTTGGCAATCTTAATTTATGCCATTTTTAAACTTTAAAGGAAAAGAAAATGAAAATCGGAATTATCGCAGCCATGGACGAAGAACTAAAGCTTCTTCTGGAAAAGCTGAATCACAGGACAGAAGAAGTTTGTCTGGGGCGGACTTATTACAGCGGCCGTCTGGGCAGACATGACGTTGTTCTTGTGAGAAGCGGTGTTGGTAAAGTGATGAGTGCTATGAGCGTCGCTATTTTAGCTGATCATTTCGCCGTTGACGCTCTGATTAATACAGGTTCTGCCGGAGCTTTAGCGCCGGATTTAGGAATCGGTGATGTTGTGGTGGCAGACAGGCTCGCCTATCATGACGTTGATTTGACTGCTTTTGGCTATGCCTTCGGACAGATGTCAGAGCAGCCTCTTTATTTTGAATCCGACAAAAGTTTCGTTACTGCCTTTGAGAAAGTACTGGCGCAGCATCAGATCAAGAGTAAGATTGGCTTAATCACCAGCAGTGACTCTTTTATGGCCGGTAAGGATAGGACCGATTTTGTTAAAGAGCACTTTCCGGAGGTTGAAGCTGTAGAGATGGAAGGAGCCGCTGTTGCTCAGGCAGCCTTAGCGGCTAAACTGCCTTTTGTTGTTATTCGCGCCATGAGCGATACCGCAGCGCATGATGCCAATATCACTTTTGACGAATTTATCCTGGAAGCTGGCAAGCGTTCTGCCCAGATTCTTCTGGACTTTTTGGACGTTTTATGACTATGATCTTAATAAAAGGACTGGGAACAGCAAGTGGTTGGCTTAGTTGTGCCCTAGCGCTTGGAGCAGGAAGGTTCGTTACAGGAGCAATTAGCGGAACTGCTGAATATTTAGTATCATGTTGGTAAGGAATCAGTTATGAAATATTTTTTGATCGGTGCCATCTCATTTATAATTTTGGCGATAGTTTTGTATATATGTGGCTTTATTAAATTAAAAAAATAAAAGCTAAGGTATATCAATTCCCTCGTCTCCATCTAGAGGTCGAGGTATTTTTCTGAAAAGCTGAAATATAATTAAAAGCAGCCATTGAGCTGCTTTATTTTTTCTTAGAGAACTGATAATCTTTAAGAACTGTAATCGTCTTGATAACGACTTTCTCCTCAGGCTTGCCGTTTTGGTCTGTCTTGATTGCTGCGATAGCATCAACGGTCTTCATTCCTTTAATAACCTGTCCAAAGACCGTGTAATTGCCATCAAGCTTGGGTGCTCCGCCCTTCTTATAAGCATTGATTATTTTTTGAGGATAGAGGTCGGATGAGAGCTGCTTAGCCTGATTGGCCTTGTTTTGGACAATGTAAAATTGACTGGCGTTGGTGTGGGAACCGGCATTGGCCATAGCCAAAGCACCCCTTAGATGATAGAGATATTTTGAGCTTTCGTTAGCAAAACCTTGACCGGAATCTTTTGATTTGTCCTTGCCTTTCCAGATAGATTCGCCGCCGGTACCATCACCTTTAGGATCGCCGCCTTGAACAACAAAATCAGCGATAACACGGTGGAAGGTTAGATTGTTGTAATAACCGTTTTTGGCATGGGTCAGGAAATTTTCAACGGCCAAAGGAGCATATTTGGGAAACAGTTTAAGGGTAATGTTGCCTTTAGATGTCTTAATTTGAACTTCAGCCTCATTTTTGGCAACCTTTTGAGATAGTTGCGGGAAACTGGCCTTGTTTAATTTTTTCAGCTTATTTTCAGCCTTTTGCTTGGCAATGCTGTTATCAACATACTTATCTCCTTTAATAGCACGATCCATGCTTTCACAGCCCGCCAAAAAAACGGCAGCTATTAAAATGAGACTTAAAAATTTTTTCATGACTGCTCCTTGACTTTGAAAGATAGTTCTATTTTACCATAAAAACGGTCTGCCAGTTGCTTGGCCTGCTAAATTTTCGCCAAGGATTTGAAGGAAAAGATTAGCAATTCACACTTTCTACAGTATCTTTAAAACCTGTCATAAATTTAGAAAAAGAGACAGGCAGTTCTTTCCCCAAATACCATAAAAATGGTATAATAGCATCATGGCTAAAGCAAAGAATAAACGAAAAGGACGGAGAACGCGCCGTCCGACAAAAGCAGAATTAGAAAAGCAAAAAGCGATAAAACGAATGGCAGCTGCCTTTATAATGGCTTTTGTCCTCTTTTTTGCTGCTTTTAAACTAGGACGGGTCGGAATTACAGCCTATAATATGATACGGTTGCTGGTGGGAAGTCTGGCTTACCCTCTTATTTTTGCTGTTTTAATCTATCTTTTTGGAGCGAAGTGGCTGCGTAAATACGAAGGCTTGGTTGGAGGCTTTGTCGTTACCATGCTGGGCTTGCTTTTGGAATGGCAGGCTTACCTTTTTTCCATGGCCGGTATGAAAGGGCAAAATGTCATTAAGGGGACCCTTCTCATCGTTTTCAGTGATTTGACTAATTTTCGTGTCGCTAATTTTGCTGGCGGCGGTCTTTTAGGGGCTCTCTTTTATATGCCGGTTGCCTTTCTCTTTTCTAATATTGGTTCTTTTTTGATAGGCGGTCTGTTTATCCTTTTAGGTCTTTTTCTCATGAGTCCTTGGGATGTTTATGATATTATGGACTTTTTCAAAGGAGCCTATGTTAAATTTCAGACTAAGCGTGAGGAACATCGTGAAAGGCGTTTTGCCGAGAAAGAAGAAGAGCGTCTTCAGGCTGAATTAGAGGCTGCTCAAAAAGCGCAGGAATTGGCCGAGGCTGACCATGGGATTAATGCTGCTATTGATTTAGAAACGGGAGAAGTTTTGGATCAGGCTCAGACAATTGATCTGGATGATTTTGACGGTCAGGTAAACAGAGAGCCTGAAATTATCGGCTATCAGCCAAATGATGAAGAGGAAACGCTTGAAGAAATACCTTCTGTTCAGCCGGCTGAACATACTGAGCTAAAACCTGAAGATGACTATTCTGATGAACCTTTAGAAGTTGATTTCACACCTAAGGAAAATCTTCATTACAAACTGCCTGGGATTGATTTATTTGCCAAGGACAAGCCTAAAAACCAAAGCAAGGAGAAGAAGCTTGTTCGTGATAATATCAAGGTACTGGAAGAAACTTTTGCCAGCTTTGGAATCAAGGCCAGTGTTGAACGCGCTGAAATCGGTCCTTCGGTAACCAAGTACGAAGTCAAGCCGGCCGTTGGTGTCCGTGTCAACCGAATTTCCAATCTTGCAGATGATCTGGCTCTGGCCTTGGCAGCTCAGGATGTTCGGATTGAGGCACCGATTCCCGGTAAATCGCTGGTTGGGATTGAAGTGCCCAACTCTGAGGTGGCAACAGTAACTTTTCGTGAACTCTGGGAGCAGGCCAAAACATCACCAGATAAATTGCTTGAAGTGCCTCTAGGTAAGGCAGTCAACGGCTCTGTCCGTTCTTTTGATTTGGCAAGAATGCCCCATATTTTGGTGGCAGGTTCAACTGGTTCTGGGAAATCAGTAGCGGTCAATGGTATTATTGCCAGCATTCTGATGAAGGCCCGGCCCGATCAAGTTAAGTTTATGATGATTGATCCTAAGATGGTTGAGCTGTCTGTCTACAATGACATTCCTCATCTGCTCATTCCTGTTGTGACCAACCCGCGCAAGGCGAGCAAGGCTCTGCAAAAGGTTGTCGATGAAATGGAAAACCGCTACGAGCTGTTCAGTCATTTTGGAGTACGCAATATCGCTGGTTACAATGCCAAAGTAGAAGAATTCAACCGGCACTCAGAAACCAAACACATTCCTCTGCCGCTTTTGGTTGTTATCGTAGATGAGCTGGCCGACCTTATGATGGTAGCCAGCAAGGAAGTGGAGGATGCTATTATCCGTTTAGGACAGAAAGCGCGTGCAGCCGGTATTCATATGATTTTGGCTACGCAAAGACCTTCTGTTGATGTTATTTCAGGCCTTATCAAGGCTAATGTCCCCAGCCGGATTGCCTTTGCGGTTTCAAGCGGGACAGACAGCCGCACTATTTTGGATGAAAACGGTGCTGAGAAACTTCTTGGCCGCGGCGATATGCTCTTTAAGCCAATTGACGAGAATCACCCTGTCCGCCTGCAAGGATCCTTTATTTCAGATGATGATGTTGAGCGTATTGTCTCCTTTATTAAGGATCAGGCTGATGCTGATTACGATGAGAGCTTTGATCCGGGAGAAGTTTCTGAAAATGAAGGCTCTGACAGCAATGGATCTGCCTCTGAAGGAGATCCGCTTTTTGAAGAAGCCAAGGCTTTGGTATTAGAAACGCAGAAAGCCAGTGCTTCAATGCTGCAGCGCCGTCTCTCTGTCGGTTTTAATCGGGCTACTCGTCTTATGGAAGAATTAGAAGAGGCAGGTGTTATCGGTCCGGCAGAAGGCACCAAACCGCGCAAGGTTTTGCAAAGTAATTGATTAGACTGAAAATGAATGGTATTCTTTCTCGTGTTTAGCATACCATTCATTTTTTCTTTGTTATTATAAAAGTTATCTCTTTAAGCTGATTATTGGACTTTTTGTAAGAGTTTTCCTATAATGTTTTCAAAATAAAAGGAGGACGAAATATGTCTTTAGTCGGAAAAGAAATGGTTGAGTTTTCAGCTGATGCTTACCATAATGGTAAATTTGTGACCGTCTCAAATGAGGATTTAAAAGGGAAATGGTCAATCTTTTGTTTCTATCCAGCTGATTTTTCCTTTGTCTGTCCCACAGAACTCGGTGATTTGCAGGAACAGTATGATGCCTTGAAAGCATTGGGAGTTGAAGTTTATTCTGTCTCTACAGACACTCACTTTGTTCATAAGGCTTGGCACGATGATTCAGATGTTGTCGGTACAATCACGTATACCATGATTGGCGATCCGTCTCATGTGCTTTCTCAAGGCTTTGATGTTTTAGGTGAAGACGGTTTGGCTCAGCGCGGAACCTTTATTGTTGATCCAGACGGGATCATTCAAATGATGGAAGTCAATGCTGACGGTATTGGACGAGATGCCAGCACTCTAATTGACAAAATCCGTGCCGCTCAGTATGTTCGCAGCCATCCAGGTGAAGTCTGCCCGGCTAAATGGAAAGAAGGAGCAGAGACTCTAAAACCAAGTTTAGATTTGGTTGGTAAAATTTAAAGGAGGCTGTTTATGGCTTTAGATGCAGACACCAAACAACAATTGAGCCAGTACCTAGAGCTGCTGGAATCTGATATTGTTTTGGAAGCTAATCTGGCAGAGGATGATAATTCTTCAAAGGTAAGGGATTTTCTTGAAGAAATTGCAGCCATGTCTGAGCGTATCAGTCTTGAGGCAAAGGCGCTGTCAAGAGTGCCGAGCTTTCGAATTGCTCAAAAAGGAAGGCAGTCAGGAGTAGAATTTGCAGGGCTTCCTCTGGGACATGAGTTCACGTCTTTTATCTTAGCTTTGCTGCAGGTCTCTGGCCGTCCGCCCAAGGTGGAAGCGGATATTATTGAAAGAATAAAAGCTATTGACAGTCCCTTGCATTTTGAAACTTATGTCAGTTTGACCTGCCATAACTGTCCCGATGTCGTTCAGGCCTTTAACATCATGGCCATTCTTAATCCTAATGTCAGCCATACTATGGTTGAAGGAGGCATGTTTGAAGCAGAAGTGAAAGAAAAGGGTATCATGTCGGTGCCGACTGTTTATTTAAACGGACAGGAATTCACTTCTGGGCGTGCAACAATTGAGCAGCTCTTAGAGAAAATTTCAGGTCCCTTAAGTCAGGAAGATTTTGCTGACAAAGGTGTTTATGATGTGCTGGTTGTCGGAGGCGGTCCTGCAGGTAGCAGTGCAGCTGTTTATGCTGCCAGAAAAGGGATTAAAACAGGTCTTTTAGCAGAAACCTTTGGCGGTCAGGTCTTGGAAACTGTCGGCATTGAAAATATGATCGGCACTCCTTACATAGAAGGCCCACAGCTGATGGCTCAGGTGGAAGAGCATGTCAAAAAATATCCTGTTGACATTATGAAAGCTCAGAAAGCTAAGGCTCTCAGAAAAAACGACTTGATTGAAGTGGAGCTGGAAAACGGAGCCCTTTTGAAAGCCAAAACAGCAATCCTTTCTTTGGGGGCAAAATGGCGCAATATCAATGTCCCCGGAGAAGAAGAATTTCGCAACAAAGGTGTGACTTACTGTCCGCACTGTGACGGTCCGCTTTTTGAAGGTCAAAAGGTGGCTGTTATCGGTGGTGGGAATTCTGGGCTTGAGGCTGCTATTGATTTAGCTGGATTGGCCAGTCATGTTTATGTTTTGGAATTTTTACCAGATTTAAAAGCGGACCAAATTCTGCAAGAACGGGCACAGGCGCTCAGCAATATTAGTATTTTGACCAATGTTGCTACCAAAGCCATTGTGGGAAGCGATCATGTTGAAGGTTTGGATTATGTGGACCGTGCCTCTAATCAAGAACATCATCTGGATCTATCTGGTGTCTTTATTCAAATCGGTCTGGTTCCTAATACAAAATGGCTTACAGACAGTGATTTAGCTCTAAACAGTAAGGGTGAAATTATCACTGACAAACAAGGAGCGACAAATATTTCTGGAGTTTTTGCGGCAGGAGACTGTACCGATTCTGCCTATAAGCAAATCATTATTGCTATGGGCTCTGGAGCGACTGCAGCTTTGGGGGCCTTTGATTATTTGATCAGGCAGAGCTGATTTAGCCTTTATTAATAGTCGGTAAATCGCCATTAAATGGCGATTTCGATTTTTCTCGCTCTCCTATTTTAAGCCTCAGGTAGAAATCCTCCACTGAATAAAACTGGCTCAATTGAGCACAGTTTATTACAGATAAAAATCGACAATAAACGACTGCGTCAAACAGCTGAGGCCGCATAAATTGAAAGAGTTTAAGACTTTTGTCCCAAACTCTTTTTTAGTATGAAGTTATAATCAGTTGGCAAGAAAGGCAGCAATAACAGTCGCTAGATAAAAGAAGAAGGTCAAAATGAAACCAGCCCGCCAAAAAAATTTGAAAAAGCGCCTGAAAGAAAAAGCTTTTCTTTTCCTGAGCTGCCGAATGGCTAGCGTCAAGGCCAGAATTGACATGGCCAGCAAATAATGCGGCAGAAAACTGTGGGTATAAAACTTAGCTGAGACCAGAACAATTTCTGCTGCAAAAAGCGGCAGTGCAAGATCAGCAAGATTCAGACCAAAGCGCCTTAAGTGGAAGGTTGACACAATAATATAAGAAAAAATTAAAGTTAAAAAGATAAAGGCTACAGCCATAAATTTGTACATAGTCATAATCTTATTTTATAACGATTTTATAAGAAAGTAAATGTCTGAATGCAAATAAAAATGCTTTGGCCTCACACCATTGACAAAGGTAGAGCAGAAAAGAAATTCCCTGTTTAAATATCTTGATTTTTGTCTAAAATGGTGTATAATAAGTAGGTATGCTGTAATGGCATATTTGTGGGAGGTAAAAATCTTTTAATTACCGAAAGAACCACAACAGGAGGATTTATACAATGGCTAAAAAAGTCGAAAACATCGTAAAACTTCAAATTCCTGCTGGTAAAGCAACACCAGCTCCGCCAGTTGGACCAGCACTTGGTCAAGCAGGAATCAACATCATGGGATTCACCAAAGAATTTAACGCTCGTACAGCTGATCAAGCTGGTATGATCATCCCAGTTGTTATCTCAGTTTATGAAGACAAATCATTTGATTTCGTAACAAAAACACCGCCAGCTGCCGTTCTTTTGAAAAAAGCTGCAGGTGTTGACAAAGGTTCTGGTGAACCTAACAAAACTAAAGTTGCTTCAGTAACGCGTGCGCAAGTACAAGAAATCGCTGAAACAAAAATGCCAGATTTGAACGCTGCAAACATTGAGTCTGCAATGCGTATGATTGAAGGTACTGCTCGTTCTATGGGATTCACTGTTACTGACTAATCAGTAGACACCCTTATTACCCGCAATAACTTCATCACAACCTGATGAGTGACGTGGGAGATGAAAATCGATATGACCACATTACAAGGAGAAGAAAAAATGGCTAAAAAAAGCAAACAATTACGTGCTGCTCTTGAAAAAATTGACAGCACAAAAGCATACAGCGTAGAAGAAGCTGTTGCACTCGCAAAAGAAACTAACTTCGCAAAATTTGATGCAACTGTAGAAGTTGCTTACAACCTTAACATTGATGTTAAGAAAGCTGACCAGCAAATCCGCGGTGCCATGGTATTGCCAAATGGTACTGGTAAAACGCAACGCGTTCTTGTTTTTGCTCGCGGTGCTAAGGCTGAAGAAGCTAAAGAAGCCGGTGCAGATTTCGTTGGTGAAGATGACCTCGTTCAAAAAATCAACGGCGGCTGGTTAGATTTTGATGTTGTTATTGCAACACCAGATATGATGGCAGTTGTTGGCCGCCTGGGACGTGTCCTTGGTCCGCGTAACTTGATGCCAAACCCTAAAACTGGTACAGTAACAATGGATGTTGCTAAGGCAGTTGAAGAGTCTAAAGGCGGAAAAATCACTTACCGTGCTGATAAAGCTGGTAACGTACAGGCTATCATCGGTAAAGTATCATTTGAGGCAGATAAACTGGTTGAAAACTTCAAAGCTTTCAACGATGTTATCGTAAAAGCTAAACCTGCTACTGCAAAAGGTACTTATATTACAAACCTTGCCCTTACAACAACTCAAGGACCTGGTATCAAAGTTGATGCAAACTCATTTTAAGCTAAAAAGATAAAATCCAAGGTACCAGCCTTGGATTTTTTGCTGCAATCAACCATAAAAATAGTTTTAAGGGAAAAGTCAATTCCCTTTAAAAAATAAAAGGGAACTGTACTATAAATTTTAATAGAAGTATGGTAAAATATTAGGGATAAAGTAAGGAGTACAGATAATGGTAAAACCTAAATATAATCGTGTATTGATTAAACTCTCTGGTGAAGCCTTAGCCGGAGAAAAAGGAGTTGGCATTGACATCCCAACTGTTCAGGCAATTGCTCAGGAAATCAAGGAAGTTCATGATTCCGGTGTTGAAATTGCTCTGGTTATTGGCGGCGGTAACCTTTGGAGAGGCGAACCTGCTTCTGAAGCAGGTATGGATCGTGTTCAGGCTGACTACACCGGAATGCTTGGTACGGTCATGAATGCTCTTGTCATGGCAGATGCTCTCCAGCATGTGGGAGTAGACACGCGTGTTCAGACGGCCATTGCCATGCAGCAAGTTGCAGAGCCATATATTCGCGGACGGGCACTGCGTCACCTCCAAAAGGGTCGTATTGTTATCTTTGCCGCGGGTGTTGGTTCTCCTTACTTCTCAACCGATACAACATCTGCCCTTCGCGCAGCAGAAATTGAAGCAGATGCCATTTTGATGGCTAAAAATGGTGTTGACGGAGTTTATAATGATGATCCCCGTAAAAATGCCGATGCTATCAAATTCAATGAGTTAACCCATATGGAAGTTCTCAAACGTGGACTTAAAATTATGGATTCAACAGCCAGCTCACTGTCAATGGACAATGACATTGACTTAGTTGTTTTCAATCTGAATGAATCAGGAAACATCAAACGTGTTATCTTTGGTGAGCAAATTGGAACAACTGTAACCAGCAAAATTTCTGATTCAGAATAATTGAACACGGCTACGACCCTGTCAAAAAGATAGCTTCTCCTAGAGTCCTTTGACTCTTGGTCGACCCTCCCTTTTTTGCTTTGTGTCGCTTATGCCTTAGTATCTTAATATAAGGAGAATATCAATGGCAAATGCTATTATAGAAAAAACTAAAGAAAGATTTGAACAGTCACACCAGTCTCTTGCGCGTGAATTCGGCAGCATCCGTGCTGGACGCGCTAATGCCAGCCTTTTAGACCGCATTGAAGTCGAATATTACGGGGCACCAACGCCTTTGAATCAGCTGGCTTCAATTACTGTCCCAGAAGCGCGTGTGCTTTTGGTTTCACCTTTTGATAAATCGTCATTAAAAGATATTGAACATGCCATCAATGCTTCAGATATTGGAATCAATCCAGCTAATGATGGCTCTGTTATTCGTTTGGTTATCCCAGCTTTGACCGAAGAAACGCGGAGAGACTTGGCTAAAGAAGTGAAAAAAGTTGGTGAAAATGCCAAGATTGCTATCCGTAATATCCGCCGTGATGCTATGGATGAAGCTAAGAAGCAAGAAAAGGCTAAGGAAATCACCGAAGATGAACTGAAATCTCTTGAAAAGGATATCCAAAAGGTAACAGACGATGCTGTCAAACACATTGATGACATGACAGCCAACAAGGAAAAAGAACTGCTTGAAGTCTAAAGTTTAATTTTTAAAAATCTGTCAGTTTTACTGGCTGATTTTCCTTGTTTTAAGTCTCTTAAACAGCAGCAAAGATATGGGGCAGGTGACACATCAAAACAGTTTTAGTTTTTGATCATGTTTCTGCTCCTATCTTTTCTTAAAAAGAAATGGGAATGATATGAATGAATTATTGGGAACTGTTATCACAGGCATGATAACAGATGAAAATGCTGCCTTTTACTTTATCCAAAAAGATGGTCTAACATTTGCACTTGATAAGGAAGAGGGCTCCCGTCAGCTAGGTGAAATGGTCACAGGTTTTGTCTACACAGATTTGCATCAAAAATCCCGTCTGACAACACTTATTCCAGCGGTAAGCCGAACGTCTTATGGCTGGGGTGTGGTGACAAATGTGCGCCGCGATCTCGGTGTGTTTGTAGATACAGGGATTCCTGACAAGGAAATTGTGGTTTCTTTGGATCTTTTGCCGGAATTGAAAGAATTGTGGCCTAAAAAAGGGGATAAATTGTATATTAAGCTTGATGTGGACAAAAAAGGCCGCATCTGGGGTATTCCTGCTGAACAAACGGTTTTTCAAAAATTAGCCGGTCCAGCTTATGATAATATGCAAAATCAAGACTTGCGAGCCATCGTTTATCGTCTAAAGCTGTCAGGTACCTTTGTTTACTTACCGGATAATAATATGCTGGGCTTTATCCATCCCAGTGAGCGCTATGCGGAACCTCGCTTGGGAGAAGAAGTAACAGCGCGTGTGATTGGCTATCGTCAGGTTGACCGCACTCTCAACCTTTCTTTGAAGCCTCGTTCCTTTGAGATGCTGGAAAATGATGCTCAGATGATTTTGGCTTATTTGGAGAGCAGCGGGGGTTTTATGACCTTGAATGATAAATCATCGCCAGATGACATCAAAGCGACCTTCGGTATTTCTAAAGGACAGTTCAAAAAAGCTCTCGGTGGGCTGATGAAGGCAAAGAAGATTAAGCAGGATAGCAACGGAACAGAGTTAATCAAGTAAGATTTCAGATGGGAGACTGGCAATGGCTTTGTGCTTTCAAGTGACCGTGGTCGGTCTTGTGATGAGTTTGGTGTTTAATGGTGCGCTTGCTAGGCTCTGGCTAGCTTATCCGACAGCAGTGACTGCCATGCTGCCCAAGCAAATACAGCAGCTCGCTCCCAAACCTGACTTGCTTCAGCGTAAGAAGATGAGAAAGCGGCTATTCTGGATTTATCTGTTGATCTTGGGTTTAGGCTTGGTAACGACCGCCTTTCTGCCCATCAGAGGCTTTCTTCCGCTATTTGTGACAGGTTATTGGCAGATGTTTCTGGTCAATTTGGGTGATCTCATCGGTCTGGATTGGCTTTTTCGCCAGAAAAAACTGTCTCAGCTGATGATTCCTGGAACAGAAGATTGTTCAGCTTGGCAGACCAAAATCTGGATGGTCAGTCTAGGCTTGCCAGAACACCTGCTATTATGGCCCTTAGTAGTTTGTCCGCTTGTGGGTCTACTCTATCAAGTTTTGCAATTCTTGTAAGAAGGATGATGGGGAAGCTTTTATATTAATCGAAGCAGAAATTATTTAAGCCTATATGTCCGGCCCTGTCTTACTTTTGCTTAAAAATGACAAGCAAGTCTCCTATATATGATAGGAAACTTGGTGGAGAAAATGACTGTTAGCAATTGCGCAGCCATCAGGGCTATCTGTCCCATTTCTTTTAAATAATTTAGGTCATCTTTATTGACCAGCGCCTTTGACCATGCCATAATGGGTTTATCTTAAACCAGTAGGAGGATTTTTATGATTTATCAAACAATTGCAACTAACAGTCAGGGGCTTAGGGGAAAATTGGACTTTTCTGACCATGCCTCCATTGAAACGCAGCATCCTCTTGATAAGGGAGACGGCTTCAATCCTGAACAATTGATGTCCAGCGCTTGGGCAACCTGCCTTAATGCAACTATTGAATCCCTTTTAGAAGCTCAGGGAAAATCTCATTATTCATCAAAAACAGAAGTAACTGCGACGTTAAATAAAGAAACCACTAAGCCGGGATATTATTTTTCTTTAGATGCAAGGGTGACCATTGAGGGGATGATACTGGCGCAGGCAGAAAAAATTGTTGAGGAAGCGCACCAGCGCTGTCCGGTCTCAAAACTTATCCAGCAATCGCCAACAATAACTCTTCAGGTGGAAAACGGAAGAGATTAGGTTTAAAAAATATTAGCCGTGCGGCAGTGATTAAAAAGATTTGTTCAACTTGGCAGGTCAATGGTAAATACTGCTGCAATAAAGGCTGAAAGGCATGTCGTGAACGTGCTTTTCCTTGCTATTGAAATATGATAGTCAGACTGAGCTGGAAAAATTCAGTTTGGTTTTTGATATCAGATAGTTAAATTTTTGTTATTTTGTTATAATGATGGGAGTTAAACAAGGAGAGAAGAATGCAGAAAGCAATTTTCGCAGGCGGCTGTTTTTGGTGTATGGTCCAGCCTTTTGAAGAACAAGACGGTATTTTGTCTGTCCGGTCAGGCTATACAGGCGGTCATGTGCCTAATCCGACTTATGAGCAGGTTTGCAGTCATACAACTGGACATACGGAAGCTGTAGAAATTATCTTTGATGAGAATAAGATTTCTTATGCTGATCTTGTGGAGCTTTACTGGCGGCAGACTGATCCGACCGATGCTTTTGGACAATTTGAGGATCGCGGTGACAACTATCGCCCTGTAATCTTTTATGCTAATGACCAGCAGCGGGAAATTGCGGAGCAGTCTAAGGCAAAATTGCAGGCATCCAACTACTTTGATAAACCTATTGTAACAACGATTGAAGCAGCGCAGCCTTTTTATGAAGCAGAGACTTACCATCAGGCTTTCTATCGGAAAAATCCTAAACGCTATGCGCAAAGCAGTGCTGTTCGCCATCAATTTTTAAAGGAGAACTGGTCATGAGGAAATCATTTTATACTTGGCTGATGACACAGCGCAATGCCAAAAGTCAGGAGCCTGCTGCTATTTTAGCAGACTTGGTTTTTGAGGATACTACCTTTCCCAAGCATACGGACAGTTTTGAAACAGTCAGCCGGTATTTGGAAGATGAGGCGAACTTTTCCTTTAATCTGAGTGAATTTGACAAGATTTGGGAGGATTATCTGGCACATTAAAAGTCACGCGGTCAGCGTGATTTTTTGATATAATAATATCAAAAGTAAGAAGATGAACAGGGCTGCATGTCACTATGTATCAGCTTTAGCTGAAAAGAGCAATTTGATATGCTCCCTAAAAAATATAAAAAAGGAGCTGCTTTTGCAAGATTATTCTGTTGATATTAGCTTAAACCATCCCGACGATATGATGAATCTTTTTGGTTCCAATGAGCGTCACCTAAAGCTCATTGAGGAGCATCTCGGGGTCATCATTCATGCCAGAACCGAGCGGGTGCAGATTCTTGGAGACAGTGAGGAGGCAGTTAACTTAGCCCGCCTGACCATTGAAGCCCTGCTTGTTTTGGTTAAACGAGGCATGATTATCAATACTTCAGATGTGGTAACAGCCCTCTCTATGGCTCAAAACGGTAGTATTGATAAATTTGTGGCCCTCTATGAAGAGGAAATTATTAGGGATTCTTATGGCAAGCCTATTCGTGTTAAAACACTGGGACAGAAGGTTTATGTGGACAGCGTTAAGAATCATGATATTGTTTTTGGCATAGGTCCTGCCGGAACAGGGAAAACTTTTCTAGCTGTCACGCTGGCTATAACCGCTTTAAAAAGAGGTCAGGTCAAGCGCATTATTTTAACGCGTCCGGCTGTTGAAGCAGGCGAAAGCCTTGGATTTTTGCCGGGTGATTTGAGAGAAAAGGTTGATCCTTACCTGCGTCCTGTTTATGATGCCCTCTATCAAATTCTGGGGAAAGAGCAGACTGCACGGCTCATGGAGCGTGAAATCATTGAAATTGCGCCTTTGGCTTACATGCGCGGACGGACCTTGGATGACGCCTTTGTCATCTTGGACGAAGCGCAAAATACGACCATCATGCAGATGAAAATGTTCCTGACCCGCCTTGGCTTTAATTCCAAAATGATTGTCAATGGGGATATTAGTCAGATTGATTTGCCCCGTAATGTGAAGTCCGGTTTGATTGATGCTTCAGAAAAACTAAAGAATATTAAA
This sequence comes from Streptococcus ratti FA-1 = DSM 20564, assembly GCF_000286075.1. GTDB lineage: Bacteria > Bacillota > Bacilli > Lactobacillales > Streptococcaceae > Streptococcus > Streptococcus ratti. The sequence goes on from NZ_AJTZ01000005.1 coordinate 115,571, forward strand.
CAGATTGATTTTGTTTATCTGTCAGCTAAGGATGTGGTCAGACACCCTGTAGTTGCTGAGATTATCAATGCTTATGAAAATTCAACCGACAGGGAGCGCAGCTATTTTCCAAAAGAAGAAAAATCAGGCCTGACCAGCTACGAAACCATTGGTGAGCCAGCCCAAGAGCCAGCAGATGACCAAGGCAGCTCTCTTAGCTAGTCTGAACAAACTGCCCACGACTGAACTTGAGCATATTCGCTTGCAGAAGAACTTATCTTTGAGAGAGGGAAAGTGGGCTAAAAAACGTATCCAAAGACCTGAGGCAAAGTGTGATTGTCGGGGGAAAAATATCTATGTGACTGCTGCATCAAAACTGCAGGCAGCAAAGACGTCATAAAGCCCAGCAGGGCTTTTCTTTAGAAAGCAGGGGCTTTATGGTATAATAAAGTAATAAGATTAGAAGAGCAGGAAGGATAAGGCTGGTTTGTGCCTAGGAGCAGACACAAATGTGAACGCTTGGAATTTAGATTAGTTAAGGGTAAGCTTTAATCGCGGTTTTAAAGAAAACTGCTGCTTTGCTCTTTTATTTTAAGATTTGACAGTACTTAGCCTGCGTCAGATGATTGATCTGCAGCTGAGTGGCTTGATTATTTTGTTTTAACTGTCTAAATTTCTGCTGCATCAGGCCTTTTACATTAGACATGTATGTTGAAATGATTGATGAAACTGGTCAAGTTTCTGAAGAAATTAAGAAGCAAACCTTGGATTTATTGGAGTTTGCAGCTCAAAAGATTGGTAAGGAAAACAAGGAAATGGCGGTGACTTTCGTTACTAATGAGCGCAGCCATGAACTTAATCTAGCCTATCGTGACACCGACCGCCCAACGGATGTTATTAGTTTAGAGTATAAGCCAGAAGTTCCTTTTTCTTTTAATGAGGAAGACCTGAAAGACAATCCTGAACTAGCAGAGATGATGGATGAGTTTGACAGCTATATCGGTGAATTATTTATTTCGGTCGATAAGGCTGAGGAACAAGCTAACGACTACGGCCACAGCTTTGAGCGTGAGATGGGCTTTTTAGCGGTGCACGGTTTTTTGCATATCAATGGTTATGACCATTATAGTCCCCAAGAAGAAGAAGAAATGTTCAGCCTACAGGAAGAGATATTGAATGCCTATGGACTTAAGAGATAATAAACAAAGCCAAAAAAAATGGAAAAACAGAACCCTAACTTCCAGTCTTGAATTCGCTCTGACGGGAATTTTTTCGGCTTTTAGGGAAGAGCGCAATATGAAAAAGCATGCGGTATCAGCTGTTTTAGCTGTTATTGCAGGCTTTGTCTTTAAAGTGTCAGTCATAGAATGGCTTTTTCTTTTACTAAGTATTTTTTTGGTTATAACCTTTGAAATTGTGAACTCGGCTATTGAAAATGTTGTTGATTTGGCCAGTGATTATCACTTTTCCATGCTGGCTAAGAATGCTAAGGATATGGCAGCTGGCGCTGTCTTGATGATTTCGGGCTTTGCGGCTTTAACCGGCTTGATTATTTTTGTGCCAAAGATTATTGATTTGATTTTTGGCTAATGGCAGAGCTGGGAAAAACAGCGGTGTGAGTTTATCTTGTCAGATCATTTGACCAATAGCCTTAAACTGGGCTGACATACAGTCCAAAAGTAATAGAAAAAGTAAAAAAGAAAGGAATGGACGCGTTCCGCGTTTCGAAATGAACACGGACTAAAAACTGCGAAAAACAACTGTTTGGAGAATCAGGAAGTTCTACTGGCTGTTTAGTTTTACCTTGCTTTTAGCGTCCTCTGTATTTTATGTTTAAATCAGGCTTTGTGGCCATTTTAGGCCGTCCTAATGTTGGTAAATCAACATTTCTCAACCATGTCATGGGGCAGAAAATCGCCATCATGAGCGATAAAGCCCAGACAACGCGCAATAAGATTATGGGAATCTACACGACTAAGACCGAGCAGATTGTCTTTATTGACACTCCGGGAATTCATAAGCCTAAAACAGCTCTAGGGGATTTCATGGTGGAGTCGGCTTATTCGACCCTGCGTGAAGTGGAGACCGTCCTTTTTATGGTGCCGGCTGATGAGGAGCGCGGCAAGGGTGATAATATGATCATGGAGCGCCTTAAAGCGGCTAAGATTCCTGTTATTCTGGTAATCAACAAGATCGATAAGGTTCATCCCGATCAGCTTTTGGAAAAAATTGAGGATTTCCGCTCCCAGATGGACTTTAAGGAAATTGTTCCGATTTCAGCTCTTCAGGGCAATAATGTGGAAACTCTGATGACCATTCTCAAGGACAACCTAGAGGAAGGCTTCCAGTATTTCCCTGAAGACCAAATTACTGACCATCCGGAACGTTTTTTGGTGTCTGAAATGATTCGCGAAAAAATCCTAAAACTGACTGAGCAAGAGGTTCCCCACTCCGTTGCCGTTGTTATTGAATCTATGAAGCGAGATGAAGAGACCGATAAGGTCCATATCCGTGCGACCATCATGGTGGAACGTGACAGCCAAAAAGGGATTATCATCGGTAAGCAAGGAGCTATGCTCAAGAAAATCGGTAAGATGGCTCGCCGTGACATCGAACTCATGCTGGGGGACAAGGTCTACCTCGAAACTTGGGTCAAGGTCAAGAAAAATTGGCGGGATAAAAAGCTGGATTTGGCTGACTTTGGTTATAATAAGAAAGAGTATTAAAAAGAAGTCATCACCCTAAAAGCAAAAAGCAGGTGCTGTTGAAACCAAGAACAGGTACTGACTTTGAATATGAGAGATCGAATTGGGCTGATGAAACCTTTAATCACTATCTAAAGGCAGGTTGATAGGAATGAAACAGCTATTTGTTAAAGAAATTGGGCAGCAAAATGCACAGACGATTGTCTTCTTGCACGCCTCTGGTTCCAGCAGTCGAATGTGGCAGCATCACATCCGTGCTCTTGAGAAAGATTTTCATTGTATCGTTATTGACTTACCTGGACATGGAGCCAGCCGTGATGTAGAATGGACAAGTTTTGATGATGTGACAGAAATGATTGTGGCGATTATCAAAAGCAGAGCTCACGGCAGGCCGCACCTTGTTGGTCTGTCATTGGGAGGCAGTCTCATTCTCAAATTGCTGGAAAGTCATTCGGATGCAGTTGATAGGGTGATTGTTGACGGTGCCTGTCACCACCCCATAAAAGGCTATCGCAAAGTCATTGCCATGGTCTATGTCATGTCGCTGTTTAAAAACACGAAAATAGTTGCTCATTTGATGACCAAGATGATGCAGGATGACGGGGCTTCTGAAGAGGATTGCCGAGGTTTTGTTGCTGATTTGCAGAGAGCATCCAGCAAATCATTTCGCCGAGCGATGTCTCAGGCTAACGTGTTAAATGTTGGCTTGTTCTTTGCTAATCCTGCTTTCTTTGTTTCAGGCGGCAAAGAATCTGAGACTATTCATGCGGCCCATCAGCTATTAGCTAAGAAAAATACAGACAGTCAATGTGCCTATTATCCTGATAAAGGTCATGCTTGGTTATTTAGTGATATTGATACCCATATTCAGTTGGTCAGGTATTTTTTACAGGGCACCGCTTTTCCAGAGAAATTGAGACATTTTGCTGATTAAGTGTATGTAAAATAACATTTATAGCTGGGCAGACCCCAGCTTTTGCCATAAAGGAGGTAGCGGTATGACTTATTTAGATATGTTAGTAGAAAGTGTTGACCGTGCACAGGAGCGGTTTGAGCGTTTATTTGACGGCGTAAGAGCTGATGAAGCTAATCGCTTTCCGGCTGCAGAAGTTTCAGGTCAAATTAAATCTATGACTTGGCTGGCTTGGCATACGGCGCGTGAAATGGATCTGCAGATTTCTGATTTAGCAGATAGGGAACCTATCTGGTTTAGCCAGGGCTGGAAAGAAAAGTTTCATTTGGACTTGCCCGATGATACGCCAGATTGGCGGCATTCCTTGGATGAAGCTCAAAAAGTTCAGGTGGATGACTTGAGTCTTGTGCTGGGCTATCTAGATGCAGCTGCCAATCTTGCTAAAGACTATCTTAAGTCACTTGATGAAGACAGCCTCGATGATATTGTGGACGACTCTTGGACGCCTGCGGTCACTCGCGGTGCCCGTTTGGTATCTATCATTGATGATGCGGCCATGCATTCAGGTCAGGTCATCTATGCTAGGCGCTTGCTGGGTTTGAAGGATTAGTTTTTAGGAAAATAGCAGAGCGGTAAGAATGTTTAGAAAAAGGAGAAAGCATGCCCGAATTGCCAGAAGTTGAAACGGTCAGGCGCGGCTTAGAACGGCTAGTTGTCGGTAAAAAGATTGTCGCTGTTGAGGTACGTGTGCCCAAGATGGTTAAGACGGACTTGGAAATCTTCAAGCTTGATCTTCTAGGACAGGAAATTAAAGCCATGCGTCGTCGTGGGAAATATTTGATTTTTGATTTAGGCGCTCAAGTGCTGATTTCTCATTTGCGAATGGAAGGCAAGTACTTACTTTTTCCTGAAGCAGTACCTGAAAATAAGCACTTCCACCTTTTCTTTGCCTTGGATGATGGGTCAACGCTTGTCTATCAGGATGTCCGTAAGTTTGGAACCTTTGAACTGCTGGCAAAATCAGAAGAAGAGGCTTATTTTATCAAAAAGAAAATAGGACCTGAGCCAAGCAAAAAAGACTTTAAACTGGCGCCTTTTGAGCGGGCTGTCTTGTCTTCTCATAAGCCTATCAAGCCGCTGCTTTTGGAGCAAAAATTAGTTGCCGGTCTAGGCAATATTTATGCCGATGAGGTGCTCTGGGCAGCCAAGGTCTATCCGGAACGATTGGCTGACAGTCTCAAAAAAGCTGAAATCAAGCGAATCCATGATGAAACCATTAACATTTTGCAGCTGGGCATTGAAAAGGGCGGATCAACCATTCGTACCTATCGCAATGCCCTAGGTGAAGATGGTACCATGCAGCAGTATTTGCAGGTTTACGGCGAATCGGGTGAGCCTTGTCCGCGCTGTGGAGCAGAAATTCAGAAAATCAAAGTAGGAGGACGCGGGACGCATTTTTGCCCGTCCTGCCAAAAACGATGACAAAGATTATTGGAATTACAGGCGGCATTGCCTCGGGAAAATCCACTGTCGCTGAGTACATTCGCCGAGCTGGCTACAAGGTCATAGACGCTGATCAGGTCGTGCATGAGCTGCAAAAAAAGGGAGGCAGACTCTATCAGGCCCTCATTCTTGCCTTTGGGACAGAGATTTTAGCGGCTGATGGGGAGCTGGACAGACCTAAATTAGCTCAGCTGATTTTTTCTAGCAAGGAAAATCAGGAAAAATCTGCCAAACTGCAAAATCGGATTATCCGTGAGGAATTGGCAGGCAGGCGTGATGCTTTGGCTGCTAAAGAGTCTATCTTTTTTATGGATATTCCGCTTTTGCTGGAGCTGGACTATCAGGACTGGTTTGATGAAATCTGGCTGGTCTATGTAGATGAGGAAAAGCAGTTAGAGCGCTTGATGAAGCGCAATCACTACAGTCTTGATGAGGCTGCTAAACGGCTGGCTGCCCAGATGCCCTTGCAGAATAAAAAGAAATTTGCTCAGGTTATTATTGACAATAATGGCAGTCCGAAAGAGACTCTGCAGCAGCTCCAGCTGCAGTTAAAACGTTTAGCAGATGGTTGATTGAAAGGAAAAAGCAATGGATGAAAATTATTTTGAAGACAATCGTGTCAACTGGAATGACCGTGCCCGTCTGCATCAAGAGTCAGGCTACGGAATTGACAAGCTCTTAGAAGACAAAAGTTATATCACGCCCGAGGTAGCTCAGGATAAGGATTTAATAGGAGATCTGACAGGTAAAGATGTTGTGCATCTCCAGTGCCATCTAGGGACAGATACTATTAGCTTGGCACGTCTAGGAGCTGAGCGTCTCGTCGGTCTAGACCTTTCTGATGAATCTTTAAAGCGTGCTAAAGAGCTAGCTGAAAAGGCCAATGCCAATATTGAATTTATAGAAGCAAATGTCTATGATGCTAGGTCAGCCATTGAGGGAGACTTTGATTTGGTGTATACGTCCTTGGGTGTCTTGTGCTGGCTGCCAGACATTGCTGCTTGGGGCAGAGTCGTTGCCAGCCTTTTGAAACCCGGCGGCAAATTTATCATTCGTGATGACCATCCCATGTTTATGACCATTGGTGAGGATATCAGTCAAGGCTTTAAAATTGAACAGCCTTATTTTGAACAGACAGAGCCTATGACTTGGGAAGACGAAGGATCTTATATTGAAGCAGATGAGTCTTCAGAAAAAATCCAGCATCCGCGCAATCACCAGTGGAACCATGCACTCAGTGAAATCATTATGGCCTTGATTGAAGCAGGTTTGCAGATTGATGTGGTTGATGAAAGTCAGCAATCCGCTTGGAATATCTGGCCGGATTTGATGGAAGAGCGTTCAGGCAGCTATGTCCTCAAAAAGGGTTCTCAAAATCTGCCCTTACAGTTTCTCATTGCCGCTCATAAGCCTAAAGCCTAGTCTTAACCGGCTGTGAAGGGAAATAAAAACAGTTTCAGATGAGACGGATTGCTAAGCAAAAAATCCCTTTTGTGCTATAATAATGAAGCAGTTTAGAGAAGGAAGATGATGAATTATAGAAGCGCATAGTATTGTGACTGTCAATTGGCGGCAGAATATGAGAGTCGCTTGGTTTGGTAATTTTTTGACTGGAGCAAGTTTTTCACTGGTTATGCCTTTCATGGCACTTTTTGTGGAAGAGTTAGGTGCTGATCCGAGCAGAGTGGAATTCTATGCAGGTCTGTCAGTCTCACTGTCAGCTCTGGCTTCAGCCTTGGTTGCTCCTATTTGGGGAAAGCTGGCTGACCGCTATGGGCGTAAACCCATGATGATTCGGGCCAGTCTGGTTATGGCCTTTACCATGGGAGGATTAGCCTTTGTTCCCAATGTCTTTTGGCTCTTGACCTTAAGGCTCATCAATGGAGCCTTTGCAGGCTATGTGCCTAATTCTACAGCCTTAATTGCAGGGCAGGCCCCGCAGGAAAAACTAGGCTATGCACTGGGAACCTTAGCAACAGGAGTTACGGCTGGTAGCTTGATTGGCCCTCTTTTGGGCGGTTATTTTGCCGATCTTCTGGGCATTCGCAATCTCTTTCTTTTTGTCGGCAGTTTGCTTTTGCTGCTAAATTTTATGACCATCTTTTTGATTAAGGAGGATTTTACACCGGTTAAAAGAAGCGATGAACTGCCAACCAAAGATTTACTAAAGCAAATTAAAAACCGTCAGGTCATGGTGGGGCTTTTTGTGACCAGCATGATTATTCAAATTTCAGCTCAGTCCATTGCACCGATTCTGACACTTTATATCCGTCATCTGGGACAGACCGAAAACCTCATGTTTGTATCGGGTTTAATAGTGTCCAGCATGGGATTTTCCAGCATGATATCTAGCTCTTTTCTGGGAAAAATCGGGGATAACATCGGTAACCACCGTCTCTTGCTGGCAGCTCTTTTTTACAGTTTTTGTATGTATATTTCTTTTGCCCATGCAAAAACACCTCTGCAATTAGGGCTGCTTCGCTTCATGTACGGTTTTGGAACAGGGGCTTTGATGCCCAGTGTTAACTCTCTCTTAACCAAGATTACTCCTAAGGCAGGAATTTCTCGTATTTTTAGCTACAATCAGATGTTTACCTATATGGGACAGGTCATCGGACCTTTTATTGGGTCAAGCGTAGCTGCAGGACTGGGCTATCATTGGGTCTTTTATGTGACCAGTGCCATCGTTTTTGTTAATTTCTCTTGGAGCCTAATCAATTTTAGACATTATTTGAAAGTTAAGGAAATTTAGTGCGTATTAAAATTCATTTACAATGTTCAAGCTGCGGCAGCAAGAATTATCTGACCAGCAAAAATAAGCAAAATCACCCTGAAAAAATTCAAGTGCTTAAGTATTGTCCCAAGGAAAGAAAAGTAACTCTGCATGTTGAATCTTAACAGGAAATATGTTAGAATGGCTAAGATGACAGTGGAGGAAGTAGGTACATGTACAACTTTTTATTAACAGCACTTCTGGTCTTATCTTTTATTTTGATAATTGCGATTTTTATGCAGCCGCAAAAAAATCCTAGCAGCAATGTTTTTGATAACAGCGGATCGGAAGCTTTGTTTGAACGTACGAAAGCTCGGGGCTTTGAAGCCTTTATGCAGCGCTTTACAGCGGTTCTAGTCTTCTTTTGGCTGGCAATTGCCTTGGCGCTTGCGATTTTATCAAGTAAATAAAAAGTGAGCTTGACCTAGTCTGGCTTATTTTTTTTGAAACAAATGATCAAGGAAAGAATATGAAAGAAAAAATTATTAATTATTTGCAGGAGAAGGGCAAATCAAGCGTTGATGACCTAGCCAGCAGCCTAAATATGGCCGGTGCTAAAAAATTCCCTTCGCTGATTAAGGAGATTTCCAGTCTCGAAAGCAAGGGAAAGCTGCGCTTTGAACGAGATGGAACCATCTCACTGAGGAAAAAAATAGAAAAGAAAGACCAGATTACCGTTAAGGGAATTTTTCGGGCTAACAAGGCGGGCTTTGGCTTTGTGACTGTTGATGAGGCAGAAGAGGATCTTTTTGTTGGCCGAAACGATACCGGTTATGCCATTGACGGCGATACGGTTGAGGTGGTCATTAAAAAGGTGGCTAACCATCTTAAAGGCACGGCAGCAGAAGCGCGTGTGGTTAAAATTGCTGAGCACGGCTTGAAAACTGTTGTCGGCCGCTTTGTTTTAGATGATGAAAAACCTCATTATGCTGGTTATATCAAAAGTAAAAATCAAAAAATCAGCCAAAAAATTTACATCAAAAAAGAACCCATTGTTTTAGATGGTACTGAAATTATCAAGGTTGCTATTGATAAGTACCCTACACGGGGTCATGATTATTTTGTTGCCAGTGTCCGTGATATTGTGGGCCATCAAGATGATGTTGGCATAGATGTTTTGGAAATTTTAGAGTCCATGGATATTGTGTCAGCATTTCCTGATGCTGTTTTAGCAGAAGCTGAGGCTATTGCTGAAACGCCAAGCAGCAAAGATTTTATTGGGCGCCTTGATCTGCGCGATGAGATCACTTTTACCATTGACGGGGCTGATGCTAAGGATTTAGATGATGCCGTTCATGTCAAATTATTAGACAATGGTAATTTTGAGCTGGGTGTTCATATTGCTGATGTTTCTTATTATGTTAAGGAAGGCTCTGCTTTGGATCGCGAAGCCTTGGCCAGAGGAACCAGTGTCTATGTGACAGACCGAGTGGTTCCTATGCTGCCTGAGCGGCTGTCAAACGGTATCTGCTCTCTCAATACTAATCTTGACCGCCTGACTCAGTCAGCCATTATGGAAATTGATAAACAAGGGCATGTTGTCAGCCACCAAATCACCCAGACAGTCATCAAGACAGCCTTTCGCATGACTTACAGCGATGTCAATCAGATTATTAGCGGTGATGCAGAGTTGATGGAGAAATACGATAAGATTGTACCTTCTATCCATTATATGGTGACCCTGCATAAGATTTTAGAGAAAATGCGTGAGAAGCGCGGAGCTCTTAACTTTGATACCTCAGAAGCTAAAATTTTGGTCAATGATAAAGGAGCTCCTCTGGATGTTGTGTTGCGTCAGCGCGGGATTGCCGAGCGCATGATTGAATCTTTTATGCTGGCTGCCAATGAATGCGTGGCTGAGCATTTTGCTAAGAAAGAGCTGCCTTTTATCTATCGGATTCACGAAGAACCCAAGGCTGAAAAGATACAGCAGTTTATGGATTATGCCAGTATTTTTGGTGTCAGCATCCGGGGTACCGCTAATAAAATCAGTCAGGCAGCCCTGCAGGATTTCATGAAAAAAATAGAAGGTCAGCCCGGCAGTGAAGTGCTCTCAATGATGCTGCTGAGGTCTATGCAGCAGGCACGGTATTCAGAGTACAATCACGGCCATTATGGCTTGGCAGCTGAATTTTATACGCATTTTACCAGTCCGATTCGCCGCTATCCCGACCTTTTGGTACACCGCCTGGTGCGCGAATATGACAAACCAAATGCTGAAAAAATAGAGCATTTTGCTGAGCGGATTCCTGAAATTGCAGCCCAAAGCAGCAGTTTGGAACGCCGGGCGGTCGATGCTGAACGAGCTGTTGAGGCCATGAAAAAAGCTGAGTACATGGAAAATTATCTGGGACAAGAATTTGAAGGCGTCGTATCCAGTGTTGTCAAATTTGGTCTCTTTGTCGAGCTGCCAAATACTATTGAAGGTCTGATCCATGTGACGACTTTGCCGGAATTCTATCATTTTAATGAACGCAGCCTCAGTCTTCAAGGGGAAAAATCCGGTACCGTTTTCCGTGTTGGCCAGAAAATAAAAGTAAAACTGACGAGGGCTGACAAAGCAACTGGCGATATAGATTTTGAATATATGCCCAGCGGTGATGATGTTATTGAGAAGGTTTCACAGGCGAAAAAGAATAAGCCGCGGCGTTCACGCCCAAGTGGCGACAGCAGCTCAAAAACAGGTAAGCGTAGCAAAAAATCGGCTCTTTTACAAAAGAAATCAAAAAAGAAAAAGCCTTTTTACAAAGAGGCAGTGAAGAAAGGAGGTAAGCATGGCAAAGGGGCAGGGAAACGTCGTCGCACAAAATAAGAAAGCCAGGCACGATTATGAGATTTTAGAAACTTACGAGGCCGGACTTGTACTGACGGGAACCGAAATCAAAAGTGTGCGGGCAGCCAGAATAACGCTTAAAGACGGTTTTGCTCAGATCAAAAACGGTGAGGCTTGGTTAAATAATGTCCATATAACGCCTTATGAGCAGGGCAACATTTGGAATCAGGATCCTGACCGTACGCGCAAGCTCCTGCTGAAAAAGAAAGAGATTGCCAAGCTGGAAAATGAACTGAAAGGCTCAGGGATGACTTTGGTTCCTCTTAAGGTCTATCTCAAGAATGGCTTTGCCAAGGTTTTGCTGGGTCTGGCAAAAGGGAAACACGATTATGATAAGCGCGAATCTATCAAGCGCCGCGAGCAGGATCGAGACATTAAACGGCAAATGAAACAGTTTAACAGGAGATAAGAATAAAATGAGGCTGGGCAAAAATGCCCAGCCTCATCAATTAGAGTTCGTTTTAACATCATAAGGCAGTGGTTGGGAGAAACTCTGTTAGCTTTAGCTAACCTAGAGTTTCCCCTGCACAGTTCATTAGGCACTTTAGTGCCTATGAACCATTGTTGAATGGCAGTTTCGTTCGCGTTTTACGCTCTTGAGCTGACCTATTCAACTGTACGGGGGTGGGAGTGAAACGGTCTGGGGAAAGACCGTTTCAGGTCACCGCCTAGAAATTAGGGAGCGGTGAGAACCAAAATTTTCAATTTTTGGCTTCTTTCCCACTCCCATTTTTGTTATGATTTATTTTTCTTGGAATTGGCTAAGGCGAATAACTTCAATCTTATAGCCATCAGGGTCTGTGATGAAATAGTAAGTTTTTGGTCTGCCGGGAAGGCCGGAGAGCTCAGTCACTGTGTAGCCGGCTTCTTTATGAGCCTTATGGGTGGCTTCCAAATCATCAACACCGACAGCGATATGACCATAGCCGTTGCCCAAATCATAAGCCTCATGGCCATAGTTATAGGTCAGTTCTAACTCATAATCAGGATCATCTTCCAAGGCCATGTAAACCAGAGTAAATTTGTGATCGGGAAAGTCTCTGCGGCGGGCTTCTTTAAAGCCCAGTGCTTCTTGATAGAATTTAAGTGAAGCGTCTAAATCCTTAACGCGGATGCAGGTATGTAAAAATTTCATAAGTAGTTCCTTTCTTTAACTAAGGGGTAAGCTGTTTTAGCCAAACAGAAGAATCCAGTTACTTAGGCCAAGTAATGACTTCTTTTCGCGCTTTACGGCTGCGCGGGTGTTTAGGATCGCGCAAGCGATAGCCAAAGGAAATCATATTGGCGATGCCTTCGGTTTGAGGGTTAATAAGACCGGCCTGACTTAAGATATGATTAGCCTTATCATAATCAAATCCTTCGATTGGACAGGAGTCAATGCCAATCATGCTGGCAGCTGTCATCATATTGCCCATGGCAATGTAAGTCTGCTTAGCAGCCCAGTCAAACAAAGCCCGCTCGCTGTCTAGCTTCAAATCACTTTCCTGAAAAGACTGATAGAGCTTAAGGCGAGAATTCAAATCTTCTCCATCCTTTATTCCGCGGCGGATCAGGCTTTGACGAACATTTTCTGAATCATAGCGGACGTCTTTGCTGGCTATAGCCAGCACAAAATGACTGGCTGTCTCCAGCTGGTACTTAGCTCCCCAGGCAATTTCCTTGAGCTGTTTTTTGACAGCTTCATCTTCTAAAACAATAAAACGCCAAGGTTCAAGGCCGATAGAAGACGGGCTTAGCCAGGCCGTATCAAGGATGAATTCCATATCGTCTTTGGGAATCTTTTGGTCATTGTAGACCCGCACGGCAACGCGGCGATCAAAAGCCTGACGGACTTGTTTTTTAATGTCTTCTTTAGTCATGGTGAAATGCTCCTTATTTTGATAAACTTATCATATCATAATTTATAAAAAAGAGGAAAAAGATGACAATTTTAGCCTTAGATTTTGGCGGAACTCAGCTTAAGTCTGCCTTGATTAGTGATGATTTAGAAAAGATTGATCCTTTACCGATACAGGCTTCGCCACAGGACATGGAAAGCTGTCTGACTTTGATAGACAGTATTGTTACCCCGCATTTGGCAAAAATAGCAGGGATTGCTGTCAGTGCTCCGGGGACTGTTGATAGCGAAAAAGGGATTATCTATTATGGCGGAGTCCTGCGATTTTTACATGAATTTCATGTCAAAAGTGTTTTGGAGGCAAAATATGGCAAGCCTGTTGCTGCCATTAATGATGGCAAGGCTGCGGCTCTGGCAGAATTAGCCAAGGGTAATCTAAAGGGCATTCAAAACGGACTGGCTCTGATTTTGGGAACTGGTCTAGGCGGCGGTATCATTATCAATGGTCAGCTTTATCAAGGATCGCATTTTCAAGCTGGAGAATTAACCTTTTTATTGCCAGATAAAGAGAAAAATCAGATAGGAGACATGAAGGGCATCCAAGTGTCAGCTGTCGGTCTTATTGAAAAAATAGCAGAAGTTTTAAAACTTGCTGATAAACAGGACGGCAGAGCTGCTTTTCATTACATTGAACAAAAAGATGCCCGTATCTACTCTCTTTTTGAAACCTATTGCCGCCACGTAGCCCATCTTATTCTTAATTTGCAAACCATTCTTGATGTGGAATGCTGTGTTATCGGCGGCGGTATCAGTACTCAGCCCGTGCTGCTTGAAGAAATTAACAGACAGTTCGACCTTTTGCATGCTCAAGTAGATCCTGTTAGGCTGATTGTTGAGCGCCCGCAAATCTTAGCCTGTCAGTTTTTCAATGATGCCAATCTTTTAGGAGCAGCTTATTTTTTAACAAAATCTGTTTAAAATTTCCTTATGCCTTAAGGAAATCTTCTCTATTTTAATTTTGAAAGCGTTTGTTAAAATGAAAGTAGAAAAACAAGGAGGTAGAAGTATGTCTAAATTACCTGAGCATTTTCTTTGGGGCGGTGCGGTGGCCGCCCACCAGTTGGAGGGTGGCTGGCAGGAAGGCGGCAAGGGAATTTCTGTTGCTGATGTCATGACAGCAGGCCGACACGGCATTCCGCGGGAAATCACAGACGGTGTCCTGCCGGGAAAATATTATCCCAATCATGAAGCCATTGATTTTTATCATCACTACAAGGAAGACATTAAACTCTTTGCAGAGATGGGCTTTAAATGTTTCCGAACGTCAATCGCTTGGACCCGTATTTTTCCTAAAGGTGATGAGGCAGAACCTAACGAAGCTGGACTTCAATTCTATGATGACCTTTTTGATGAATGCTTGAAATACGGGATTGAACCGGTTGTGACTCTGTCGCATTTTGAATTGCCTTATCATCTGGTGACCGAATACGGCGGCTTTACCAACCGCAAAGTCATTGATTTCTTTGTGCGTTTTGCAGAAGTTTGCTTCCGTCGATATAAGGATAAGGTCAAATACTGGATGACCTTCAATGAAATCAATAACCAAGCCAATTATCAGGAAGACTTTGCACCCTTTACCAATTCAGGCATTGTTTACAAAGAGGGGGATGATCGCGAAGCAATCATGTACCAAGCTGCTCATTATGAATTAGTAGCTTCCGCGCGTGCCGTAAAAATTGGCCATGAGATTAATCCTAGTCTCCAAATCGGCTGTATGATTGCCATGTGCCCGATCTATCCGGCAACCTGTAAGCCAGCTGATGTGCTGATGGCGCAAAAAGCTATGCAAAAACGTTATTATTTTGCAGATGTGCATGTGCATGGTTTTTACCCAAATCATATTTTCAAGTATTGGGAACGCAAAGGCATCAAGGTTGATTTTACTGAAGAAGATAAAAAAGACTTGCTGGCTGGCACAGTTGATTATATCGGCTTTAGCTATTACATGTCCTTTGCTATTGACTCACACCGTGACAATAATCCTCATTTTGATTATTTGGAAACAGAAGACCTAGTGAAAAATCCTTATGTCAAAGCTTCCGATTGGGACTGGCAGATAGATCCCGAAGGCCTGCGCTATGCTCTCAACTGGTTTACTGATATGTACCACCTGCCGCTCTTTATCGTAGAAAATGGCTTTGGGGCTATTGACCAAGTGGCAGAAGATGGTCTGGTGCACGATGATTATCGGATTGACTATCTGTCAGCTCATATTAAGGAAATGATTAAGGCTGTTGATGAAGATGGTGTTGATCTCATGGGCTATACGCCTTGGGGCTGTATTGACCTTGTCTCAGCGGGCACAGGTGAAATGCGGAAACGCTACGGCTTCATCTATGTAGATAAGCATGATGACGGCTCAGGAACTTATGCCCGTTCACAGAAACTGTCCTTTGATTGGTACAAGAAAGTTATTGCTTCAAACGGGGAAATTCTTTAATTGACTGATGACCCTTACAAGCTTTTAATCTCCTAGTTTGTAGTGGTTTTCTCTATGCTCATTTTATCTTAGGAAAATATCACAAAGATATATAATAATCTCATAAAAAAGGTCTAGAAAATAGTGATATATCAAGGCTGATAAGCTTTCTTTAGAAAGTGAGGAGAATTCTATGTTGGTCATTATTGAAGCAATAGTTACTGTTTTTGTGGCAGTTTTACTGACTGCTTTTGTCGTTTGGTTCTTCTTTGGCAGGAATCAATCAGAGTCAAATTTCAAGGAAGTTGTCTATATCATCCACTTTAAATCAGATATTCCGGATATTAGTAAAAACGCTAAAATTATGGATAAGGTGGCTATTATAGAAAATACAGCTGACGGATATGTTGTTCACAGCTCAATCAATGATAGTAAGCTGCACCAGCTTATCACTCAGGAATACGCATTAGAGCCAAAACAAGTTTATGTTCATTCTAAGATTTTTGCGGCAATGCCCCTGTAAGAACGTGATAGCGAAAAAACAAGCCTACTGCTTGTTTCAGAGTGTAGACAAACACATTTTTCAATGCAAACATGCTTTGAAGTTCTTCAACTATCGATTAAATGGCTTTGGTTTGCGAGCGAAGCGAGCCTTAATCCGAGACTTTCCGCCGTGATAAAAGTGGCAGAACCCCCCTTGTTTCTGCCACTCGGAAGATTTGAGACCTTAGGCTCAAATCTTAGGCATGGAATTCCGAAGGAAGTCGCTGCCGTCCGCATCACCTAAGGAAAGTCTCATAAAAGACTTTGTCTTCAAGTTGTAACAAGCATACTGCTTGTTTTTACTGATACAAATATTAAAAAAATGCAAGGGAAAATCATAGTCCCTTGCATTTTTTGCCGTATTGAGTTAAAGATTTCCGTTTTACTGCGGAAAATTTCCGTATTCACATTATGTAAGCGTTTTACTATAATATGAATGTAAGTAAAAACAAAGGAGAATACATTATGGCAAAACAAGCTTTGATTATTTGTGCAGGCGGTATGTCATCTTCAATGATTGCCAAAAAGACAATGACTCTTCTTCAAGAACAAGGTGAAGACATTGAAATGGACGCAGTCGGTGTTCCAGAGGGACAAAAACGCATTGAGGCAGATAACTACGATCTCTACCTCGTCAGTCCTCAAACAAAAATGAATTTTAAACAGTTGGCTGATGCAGCAGCTAAGAAGGATAAACCAATTGTTCAGATTCCGCCGCAAGCCTATATTCCAATTCCGATGGGTATTGAAAAAATGGCCAAGCTGGTTAAGGAAAATATCTAGAGCTAATGCCGCAGTGTCCCAGATATCAAACTGGAGGTTGTCAGGTGTTAAATAAAAAAGAAACGCAGATTATCCAGATCTTGAGTAAGGCTGAAGGACAGTTTATCACTAGTAAGACACTAGCAGAGCAGTTGCATTGTTCAGACAGAACGATTAGGACTTATTACAAATCTTTAGCTGAGAAATTAAAGGAGCATTGCGGTGTCACGATTGTTTCAAAACAAGGTCAAGGCTATCGGCTGAACATTACAAACAAAGAGGCCTATCTTCAATTTCTGGAAGACAATCATATTACTGATCGTCCCTTACATTATAAACAGGTGATTGATATTACTGATCGCTACAACTATTTACTGAATAAGCTGTTGTTTGAACAAAATGAAATCTATTTTGATGATTTAGCAGATGAGCTTTTTGTGAGCCGTTCCACTCTGTCCAATGACTTTAAAAAGATAAGAAAACGCTTTGTTCCTTATCATTTAAAAATTGAAAGCAAGGCTAATAAAGGCGTCTTTGTGACAGGAACTGAACGTGACAAAAGACGCTTTATTATGGACTATTTTATCCATTCTGGCTTCATCAATACGATGCAGACCTATATTGATAATGAGCTCTTAAATCAGAAAATTTCATTTGAAGAGTTAACGATTATTGTTTTGGATGAATGCCGTGAAGGTCATCTAAAGCTTTCAGATTTTGTTATTCAAAATTTAGTTATTCACATTGCTCTGGCGATTAGACGAATAACGGAAGGCTTTCATATTGCAAAAATTTCAGATAAAACGGAATTTAGTAATAGTCCTGAAAGAGAAGTAGCCAGAAGAATTCTGAAACGCGTAACGCTGACAACTAAGATTGAATTTCCCATGGAGGAAGTTGATTACATTACGCTTCATCTTATTTCAAAAAGCTATAATAATGCTCATTATATTTCAGATGCGCATTTTGAACAGATTCGTAAAGAGCTTATCGCCAGCGTTGAACAGCTGGAACCTTGTCTCAAAAGTGATTTTCAGTTTATCGAAGGTTTGTTGGCGCATCTCTCAACCATGTTTATTCGCTTGGAGAGCAGGATCAATTTGGAAAATCCTTTGACAGCAGAAATTCAGGAAAAATATCAGACTAAGTATCAATTGGCTAAAGAGTTAGTTCACACTATGCCCATTTTTAGTCAGTTCTCTTTCTCTTCAGATGAAATTGCCTACATTGCCCTGCATTTTATGGCAGCTGCAGAAAGGCTCAAAGAGAAGAATAAGCATAATATTTTAGTTATTTGTGCGACTGGCTATGGCAGTGCGCAAATGCTGAAAAATCGGATTGAAAATGAGTTAGGGAATCTTGTCCATATTGCAGATGTTATTGGCTATTATGATATTGATGATGAAAAGCTAAAGAATATTGATTTCATCATTTCATCCATTGATCTATCTAATCTTATCTTTAATATCCCTGTTTTCACTGTTTCGGTGTTCTTGACCGAGGATGAGCTGAAGACCATTAGACATGGGATTGCTCACCTGAATACGTCATCTGCTGAAATGGCTTCTGAGCTTCCTTGGGTTGACTTAGTCCCTGTTTTTGATGCCTATTTTTCAAAAGAATCTTTTTTCCGCTTATCAGATATGCCTAAAGAAGAAGTGCTAAAGAAGTTGATTCTCAGTATTTCTGAGGGGGAAAATGAAGACTTTGCTGATAAGATGGAGAAATTTCTTGTTCGGCGTGAGGCCATGAGTTCGGTGGTTTTCAGTGATACAATCGCTGTACCGCATCCGATAAAAGCAGTAGGCAGCAGACACCGCATAGCAGTAGCTCTGATCAAAGAGGGCTTATTTTGGAATCAGGACTATCCTAAGATTAAACTGATCTTTTTAACGTCAATGTCAATTTATGAAAATGACGGTTTACCAGAGTTAGCCTCTTGTATTGTCAATTTAGTCAATCAGCCGAAGATTCAGCAGGAAATGCTAGATTGTCAATCATTTGAACAATTTAAAAAGTTATTTTTAAAACTGGAAGGAGGAAAACAAGATTGATGAATACAGAAGAACTACAGGTTGCGGCCTTTGAAATTATTTTGAATTCTGGCAATGCGCGTTCAATGGTTCATGAAGCCTTTGAAGCCATGCGCCAAGGAGACTATGATTTAGCTAAGCAAAAGCTTGCAGATGCAAATGATGAGATGCTTAAGGCCCATCAGGCGCAGACCGATCTTTTGCAGAAATATGCCGGCGGAGTTGAAATTAAAATCGAAATCATCATGGTTCATGCTCAGGATCACCTTATGACAACGATGACCCTGAGAGAAGTAGCACTTGAAATGCTGGAATTGTATAAAAAGCTAAACTAGAAAGGAGCTGAGATGTCTCAACAATTGTACAAAGAAGCAAAAAAGGCGGACAATCAGCAGCTAAAACAAAAGATAAGCCTAAAAAATAATCTGTTTTCACGCTATTTGCTGTTTCGATACAGCTTGGCTTTATTTTTCTTTGTGAATCTTTATTGGATACTTTCTCTGATTTATAGGCCGAGTGCTTATTTCATTTTACCAGTGATTCTGCTGTTTTTAATTATTGCAGCCTGTGCTGAGCAGTTTAAACTTTACGGAGCTAAGGAGGTTTATCTTGAACAGACTAAGCGGGCGTTAAAAGCTCAAATCAGTGTAGAGCTGTTGCTGCTAGCTGTTACGATGATTCCTCGGCAGCTACCAGCGGTTGTTCCTTTCTTTTCAGATACTGTGCCAGCCCACATATTTTTTGCCTTGGTGCAGCTTCTTGGTTTGCTTATCTGCTGCTATAATCTTAGGCGTATCAGACAAATCAATAATAATGAAGACAAATTTTACAGTCGTTTTCATAATCATATTGAAAAGTATATTTAATGGAGGAAAAATTTATGGATGAACAAAAAGGATTGTTTGGTTTTCTGGACAAGTATCTCATGGGACCAATGAGTGTCATTGCACAGTATAAAATTGTCCGAGCCATTACGGCAGCAGGGATGGCTGTTGTACCGTTTACTATTGTTGGCTCTATGGTCTTAGTTTTCAGCGTTTTGCCGCTTTCCTTTTCTTTCTTGCCTATTATCAAGGACATTTTTGCGGCTTCCTTTGATAAGTTTACAGCCTTATATATGATTATTAATTATGCAACGATGGGCTCTTTATCACTCTATTTTGTCATAACTATGGGTTATGAATTGACAAAAATTTATGCGGAAGAGGAAGAGTTGAATATGAATCCTCTAAACGGAGCCTTACTTTCTCTTTTTGCCTTTTTGATGACTGTTCCTCAAGTTGTATTTAATAAAGGTTCAATGTCAGCTGTTACCCAACTAAAAAAAGGGGCAGTTGTTGCGGATGGCTGGGCTGTCAGCAATGGGGTCACTCGTTTTGGTACGACAGGAATTTTCACCGCTATTATTATGGGGATTCTGACTGTTTATCTCTACCGTTTATGTATCAAGCGTAATTGGGTCATTAAAATGCCGGAAGCTGTTCCAGAAGGAGTGTCCCGTGGTTTTACCGCCTTGATACCGGGATTTGTGATTGGTTTTGCCGTCATCATTCTTAATGGTATCTTTATTATGCTTGGAACAGATATTTTTGAAGTCATCTCTATTCCGTTTAGTTTTGTGCGGAATCTAACCGGTACCTGGATTGGTATTATGATCATTTATCTCTTAACACAGGCCCTTTGGATTGTAGGGATTCACGGTGCTAATATTATCTTTGCCTTTGTTAATCCGATTGCACTGGCTAATATGGCCAGCAATGCTCAGGAAGGAACGCGTTATATTGTTGCAGGTGAGTGGTCTAATATGTTTGTTATCGCCGGCGGGTCCGGTGCTACTCTGGGACTTTGTATTTGGTTAGCTACTCGTGCTAAATCGGAACAATTAAGCGCTATTGGAAAAGCTTCAATTGTCCCAGCTGTCTTCAATATTAATGAACCGCTTATTTTTGGGATTCCAATTATCTATAATCCAGCATTGGCAATTCCCTTTATCTTGGCGCCTATGACTTCCGCAACGCTTTATTATCTCGCTATGAAGTTGGATTTGATTAAAGCGGTGTTTGCTAATGTTCCATGGCCAACTCCAGTTGGTATTGGAGCATTCATCGGTACAGGAGACTGGAGAGCTATTATTTTAGCCTTAGTTTGCGCCGTTGCTGCCTTTCTTGTTTACTATCCATTTATTAGAAATTATGACAGGAAGTTGGTTAAAGAAGAACAGGGTGCTTAATAAACAAGAGGCTGGGACAAACCGCGATGATTGCACAACAATCATCGCGGTTTGTCCCACTCCTTTTAATTACAAGTTAAATGTTTTACTTCACCAGAGTTAGAAGGTTTTTCTATCGGTATATAAAAGAGATATTTTGTTTGCATATCCATGATTGTTCTAGTCTTTTGATTAATATAAAAATGTAACTTTCTGAGCACTTATCATTTTCCTCATTTTCCCGGTACGTCTTTATTCCACTTTTCTAAGAATGTGCTATAATAAGCTTATATGAAAAGAGGAGAAACCTTTTGAAGACAATTACAATGATGTATGTGACCCTTTTGCCCGTGATTTTTGCTGGGGTTGCCAATAAATTTTTTTGTAAATCTGACTTTCTGGCTTGGATTGATGAGCCAATTGACGGCGGTCTCAAAAAGTCTGACGGCAGACATTTTTTAGGCCCCAATAAAACGTGGAAGGGCTTCTGGGGGATGATTGCTCTAACTGCCTTTTTTCAGATTATTTGGGGGCTGATTTTAGGAATCATTCCGCATTTTCTCTCCCTGTCCTTGGTCGCTGCTTACAACAATGATATTTTCTTCAATCTTTTTTTTGGTTTTCTTCTGGGCAGTGCTTACGCTCTTTGTGACCTGCCTAACAGTTTCATCAAGCGCCGCTTCAATATCCCTGCGGGAAAAGAGGGTCAAGGCAATGCCAGATGGGTTTTCATTGTCTTAGATTATGCAGTTCCTTGTGTTGGTTCCATTGCTGTAATTGCTCTTTTTAGCCCCATGACTTTTTCTTATTATGTGGGCTATGTCTTTTTAAGCGGGCTTACAGCTTTTCTGCTTGATTTGCTTTTGCAGGTTATTCAAACTAAAAGAAAGACTTTGCCATAGAGCTTTTTCTGTTTTATAAAAGAATTAAGAGTTTGGGACGAAAGTGAACTGCTCCCTGTCAAAGGAATAGTGAAATAATAAACGATTAGGCAACTGCCTTGTTCCTCATTTCAAGAGGGTCAAGGCCGTTGTGCTTGGCGACAGAGACCAGTACCGCTGGGCCACAGTCTTCTGGTATCGACCTGAGGAACCAGCTTGTAGTGCCGACGCCAAAAGAGAGGGGGCAAGCCATGGGTAGACGATCCTCTGCCAGATCAGCTCAAGCGCTTGATGAGCTCCAGCAGGATATTGAACCTTATGACAACTGCGATAATAAAAATGACTTGGTTCATAGTCTCACTTCCATGGGTAATTTTTTCAGAAAAAAAACCTGACTTCCTATAAGAGTAGAAGCAGGGGAGAGGTATTTTCTATATTTAAATCAAAAATGTAACCGTGTCTACTCTAAACGTCTGTATTTTATGAGTAGAAATGGAATGAATAAGATCCAGCATTAATAGTTATCAATAGCTCCAGTAACAAAACCGACAGTTCCAAAAAGTAAAGCTCCACCAGCAGCAATGCTAATACCTGCAGTAGGACCAGCTGGGATGGCACCTAGCCCAGCTCCAAGCGCTCCGCCTGCTGCAGCACCATTGGCCCCCATTCAAGTCCTCTATCTATTCCTCCTACAACTGCACTATACACTCCTGCACCATCAAAATCAGCCAGAAGAGTATCGTTTAGTGTTTCAAAATTATTAAAAGCCATTGAATTTAATGTCACTGTATTCATAGTATTTTTTCTTTCTGTTACAAGTATATCAGACAAAATCTTTATGGGATAATAGTCCTATTACTATTTTTATAAAAACAACCCAAGCATAGATGGTTGCTAAAATTTCCATAATCCCAAAAATGAGGAATAAATTTCCATCAATTAATTCATAGTTACGAAGACGGCTTAGTATAACTAGACTGAGGACATAGATTACTGTAAAAATGAAAGTACTTTTAGACATGGTTGTATGTTCAGTCAGTTTTAAATTCAGTTTCATACTTCCTCCATAAAAATATTTTTAGCCAAACAGTCTTAGACTGAGGATATTCTCCTAGTAAAACTATTTTTCAAATCATTATCGTTTATTTAGAGTATACACATATCCCCCCTTCTTTGTCCCTCCTACTAAATATCCATCTTGGTCTGTGATCGTTTCTTCATAAATCTTCATACTATTTTCACAGTGTGGTCAGGTCTTGAAAAATTTTATGAAAATTTACGCTTTTATTTTAACGCTTAGGATTTTCTTAAGCAAGGGGTTTTGGTCTAAATTAATATTATTTAACAAGTCTGATGCGAAAATTCAAAAAAAGATTCTGACAATTTATGTGGAATATGAGAAAAAATATCCCTCTAACTATTCCGATTTTTAATTAAGTGAGCTAATAAATCTGGTCATGCAAAAAGACTGAGAAACTGAATAGCTCCCTATCAAGTGGACAGTGAAATAATAAACGATCAAGCAACGGCCTTGTTCCTCATTTTAAGAGGGGCAAGGCCGTTGTGCTTCACTCTTGAAAAACTATCTATCAAAACAAGGGACTATGTACATTGGTGGAATTACCAGCGTATTCACAGCAGTCTTAATTACCAAACGCGGCAACCCTTATGCCAGAAAGATTCTTTTCAAATGCATTCACAATATCGCTTCAGCCAGTCACACCAATCCTTGCCATATCGCAGACTTTTATGAGAAACGAAAAAGACAATCGCAAACGACTTCAACCAAGCCACACACGATTGCCTCTATACATCGTCTCATTCGGACAATGTATTACCTCATAACGCATAACAAACTTTACGATTATACTTCAACCCAAAATCAATAAAGGGGTTATGCACTATTATTGTAACACCTTATCAAAAAAATCACAAAATAAGGTGTTGTTTTAGTGTACACTTTTTAGATTTAAACAACTTAAAAAGATACAGTAGACTTTAAACATCTACTATATCTTTAAAAAATAGTTCTCAAAACCGTTGATAGACTTGACAAATGGTAGAAAGAGAGAACCCATTTGATTCTCTCTCGTGCTTAATTATAAGTCTCCCACTACAGTTGACAAGGAGCCTCAAAATATTAGAAATACAACAATTCTTTAGGTGTTTTAGTGAAAACTTCAAAGCCGTTTTTGGTGACGTGACCGCAGTCTTCAATACGAACACCGACTTTTTCAGGAATATAGATACCGGGCTCGACAGAAAAACACATGCCCTCTTCCAGAATCAGATCGTTGCCGGCCATGATAGAAGGAAATTCGTGGACACTCATACCGATACCGTGGCCCAGTCTGTGATTGAAGTATTCTCCATATCCGGCTTTTTCAATGACTGAGCGGGCAGCAGCATCGACCTGAGCGGCAGTGACACCAGGTTTGATAAAATCAAGAGCTGTCAGCTGAGCTTCTAAACAGACGTTATAAATATCCTTTTTGAACTGATCAGGCTGTCCAACGGCGACTGTACGGGTCATATCGCTGACATAGCCCTTGCTTTCCACGCCAAGGTCAAAGAGCAGCAGATGATTGTTTTCGATCTTATTGCTTCCAGGGATGCCGTGAGGATTAGCTGCGTTCTTGCCTGTCAGCACCATGGTTTCAAAGCTCATCTTATCAACGCCCAGTTTTTTCATTTGAAACTCGATTTGAGCGATGATGTCTGTTTCGGCAGCATTAAGGGAAATATGGTCAAAACCAGTCTGGACGGCCTTGTCTGCCAGCCTTCCTGCGACTAATAATTTTTGGATTTCATCGGCAGATTTAATCAGGCGCATTTGATTAACAAATGGAGTCAAATCAGTGAACTGTCCGGAAAAGATGCTTTCAAGTCCTTTAAATTTGGTAACATTAAGATTATCAAATTCCAGTGCAACTTTTGAGTAGTCAGTTTTAGTTAGTGATTGTCTGATTTTTTGCCAGGGATTTTCAGAATCAATATAGCCAAGAACTGGGAAATCAATAAGCTTTCTTGCTCTTGCGGCATCAAGCTCCGGTAAAAAGAGCAAAGGGTCTCTGTCTGCAAATAAAAAGAGCAGCATGAGCCGTTCGTGCGGATCGCTGTAAAAACCTGTGAGATAGCTGATGGAAACAGGATCAGAAAGGACGGCTGCAGCAGTTCCGTCTTGCCTGAGTGCTTGAATTAATTGTACTTGTTTGGACATATAAAAACCTTCTTTCGTTCTCTATTTTTTCAAAAAAACACAAAAAAATCAAGTTTATGCTAAGTTTTTCATAAAACTTGCACTCTTATACTTGAAAGTGTTTTCAAATAGTGCTAGAATGACATTGGAAGCGTAATTTTCAAAATAGAAAGGATGATGCAAGGATGAACACAGATGACACTATCACTATTTACGATGTTGCTCGGGAGGCCGGAGTATCTATGGCAACGGTCAGCCGCGTTGTAAATGGCAATAAAAATGTAAAAGAAAATACTCGGAAAAAAGTTTTGGAAGTTATTGACCGTTTGGATTACCGGCCAAATGCCGTGGCGCGTGGTTTAGCGAGTAAAAAGACAACTACCGTCGGTGTTGTGATTCCTAATATTGCCAATGCTTATTTTTCAATCTTAGCTAAGGGAATTGACGATATCGCAACGATGTATAAATATAATATTGTTCTTGCTTCAAGCGATGAGGATGATGATAAGGAAGTTAATGTTATCAATACTCTGTTTGCCAAACAGGTAGATGGTATTATTTTTATGGGACACCATCTGACAGAAAAAATCCGTGCGGAATTTTCACGTTCGCGTACGCCGATTGTGCTGGCAGGAACAGTTGATCTTGAGCACCAATTGCCAAGTGTCAATATTGATTATAAATTAGCTACTCAAAATGCAGTGGATTTGCTGGCTAAAAATCATGATAAGATTGCCTTTGTATCGGGACCTCTTATTGATGATATTAATGGCAAGGTACGGCTTAGCGGCTATAAGGAAGGGCTTAAGAACAATAAGCTCAGTTTCAAAGAAGGTCTTGTTTTTGAAGCGCAGTATAAATACCAAGAAGGCTACAATCTTGCTCAGCGGGTCATCAATTCAGGTGCCACAGCTGCCTATGTTGCTGAAGATGAACTGGCTGCCGGTCTTTTAAACGGTCTCTTTGCTGCCGGCAAAAAAGTACCGGAAGATTTTGAAATTGTTACCAGCGACGATTCTGCCATTACTTCCTATACCCGTCCGAATTTGACCTCTATCAGCCAGCCTGTTTATGATTTGGGTGCTGTTGCCATGCGCATGCTGACCAAGATCATGAACAAGGAAGAGCTGGAAGAAAAAGAAATTGTTCTTAATCATGGGATTACAGAAAGAGGAACAACTAAGTAATTCTTCCGTTCTTATCATTTTTAAGATTGAAAAGGCAATCGTATTTTACAAGTATATAAAAGAGTCTGGGAGTTATATTCTGGACTCTTTTGATAAAAGGAGCACTTATGACAAACGAAACAATAATGCAGTATTTTGAATGGTACCTGCCGGACGACGGACAGCACTGGCAGCATTTAGCTCAGGATGCCCAGCATTTAAGCGAAATCGGCATTAGCAAGGTATGGATGCCGCCGGCTTTTAAGGGAACAGGCTCAAATGATGTTGGTTACGGCGTTTACGATATTTACGATTTGGGGGAGTTTGATCAAAACGGAACTATTCGAACCAAATACGGCACCAAGGAAGATTATTTAACTGCTGTCAAAGCTCTCAAAGAACAAGGAATCATGCCAATTTCGGATATTGTTCTTAACCATAAGGCTAATGGCGATGCCAAGGAAAAATTTGAAGTGATTAAGGTCAATCCCAGCAACCGCCAGGAAAAAATTTCAGAGCCATATGAGATTGAAGCTTGGACGCAGTTTAATTTTCCGGGACGGCAAAATGCCTACAGTGATTTCAAGTGGCACTGGTACCATTTTACCGGTGTAGACTACGATGCCCTGCATAATGAAACAGGTATCTATATGATTCTTGGAGACAATAAAGGCTGGGCCAATCAGGAAAATATTGATCAGGAAAACGGCAACTATGATTATCTCATGTACGATGATATTGATTTTAAGCATCCCGAAGTACAAGAACATTTGAAAGAATGGGCAGGCTGGTTTTTGCAAACAAGCGGTGTCGGTGGCTTTCGCTTAGATGCTGTTAAGCATATTGATAAGCAGTTTATGGCAGAGTTTATCGGCTACATTCGCGATCATTTTAAAGAAAACCTCTATGTCTTTGGAGAATATTGGAAAGACAGCAATTTTGATATTACTGACTATCTTAATGATACCGGACTTCAGATGGATCTCATTGATGTCATGCTGCACATGAATTTTTTTGAAGCCGGACAAAAAGGGGCGGATTTTAATTTAGCGACCATTTTAGATGACAGTCTGATGCAAAGCAATCCTGATTTTGCTGTCACCTTTGTAGACAATCATGACTCACAAGGAGGACAGGCCTTAGAGTCAACGGTTGCAGAATGGTTTAAACCGCTGGCCTACAGTTTAATATTGCTGCGCCAAGAAGGAATGCCTTGTGTTTTCTATGGCGATTATTACGGTATTTCAGGTGACTTTGCCCAAGAATCCTTCCAAACCGTTTTAGATAAGCTTCTCTATATTAGGAAATACCATGTTTACGGTCCGACTGAGGATTATTTTGACCATCCGAACTGTATCGGCTGGACCTGTCTGGGAGATGAGGAGCATCCTGATGGTTTAGCCGTTGTTATGACCAATGGTGATGCTGGCTGGAAGCATATGACCATGGGAGAATATAATAAGAATAAAGTTTTTGTGGATTACCTTGGCAACTGTTCGGACGAAGTTGTTTTAGATGATCAAGGCTGGGGTGATTTTCCTGTGCAGGCGGGCTCTGTATCGGCTTGGGTTAATAAGGATGCTCACTTGTAAGGCTATAGTGAAAAAGCGAGGTCTAAAAGTCTGCGGCGATGATGCCGAAGGCTGTGTCTTCGTTTTTTTGCAGTCTTGTTTTTTCAATCTGTTTTCTTGTGTTAAAGTACTTTAAAAGACGAGAATAAGCAGTTTTAGCCGGCTTATTCATAGAGCTTTGGCAGGATAATATATCAGCTTGGCTAGTAAATTTGGTGCAGCAGCAGTCAGTGGCATCTCAAAAGATTTAGTGTTATAATTAGAAGCATGAAAGTTTTACTGTATTTGGAGGCAGAGCACTACCTGAGAAAATCAGGTATTGGCCGTGCCATCAAACATCAAGAGCGTGCTTTGACTTTAGCAGGAATTGATTATACAACCAATCCAGAAGATGATTATGATTTGGTTCATATTAATACCTATGGCTTTAAAAGCTGGCGCTTAATGAATCGTGCTAAGAAGGCTGGAAAAAAAGTTATTATGCACGGTCATTCAACAGAAGAGGACTTTAGAGATTCCTTTATCGGTTCGAATTTAGTAGCCCCTCTTTTTAGAAGATATCTTTGTCATTTTTATAAAAAAGCTGATGCCATTATTACTCCGACCCCCTATTCAAAGCGCCTGATTGCAGGCTATGGCATTAAGAACCCCATCTATGCTGTTTCTAATGGTATTGATTTGGAGCGCTATGTGCCCAGCGAGGCCAAGGAAGACGCCTTTAGACGTCATTTTCAGCTAACTGGTGATAGGCCGGTCGTTATCTGTGCCGGTCTTTATTTTAAACGCAAGGGAATTGAAGATTTTATCAAGGTTGCTGAGAGAATGCCCCATGTTCGCTTTATCTGGTTTGGGGAAACCAATAAATGGGTCATTCCCCATGATGTCAGAGCCATTGTTGCTAAAAAACACCCCCAAAATGTGACCTTTGCCGGCTATATTAAAGGGGATGTTTTTGAAGGAGCTATGAGCGGTGCGGATGCCTTCTTTTTTCCCAGTCTGGAAGAAACAGAAGGGATTGTTGTTTTGGAGGCTCTGGCCAGCCATCAGCATGTTATCCTGAGAGATATTCCGGTTTATGAAGGCTGGATAACGGACGAAGATGCCGAATTTGAAACAACAGCTGAAGGATTTGAAGAGGCTATTCAAAAGGTTCTTGATGGACGCAGTGATAAAAAAGAAGCCGGCTACAGAGTCGCTTGCAGCCGCAATATTGACAAGGTGGCACATGATCTGGTCAGTGTTTACCAAAAAGTAATGGAGGAGTAAGATGCGTGTAGGTCTTTTTACCGATACCTATCTGCCGCAGATTTCAGGTGTTGCAACAAGTATCAAAATCCTGAAAGAGGAATTGGAAAAACAAGGGCATGAAGTCTATATTTTTACGACGACTGATAAGCATGTGAAACGTTATGAAGATCCGACAATCATTCGTCTGCCCAGCGTTCCTTTTATTTCTTTTACCGACCGCCGAGTTGTTTACCGGGGACTTTTTGCGTCTTATAAAATCGCTAAGGCCTACAAATTGGATATCATTCATACTCAGACAGAGTTCAGTCTGGGAATTTTAGGAAAAATGGTTGGGAAAGCCCTGCGCATTCCGGTTATTCATACCTACCACACCCAGTATGAAGACTATGTCCGCTACATTGCTAACGGTAAATTGATTCGCCCCAGCATGGTTAAATATATCATTCGAGGCTATCTGAGCGATCTGGACGGCGTTATCTGCCCCAGCCGCATTGCCCTTAATTTGCTGGACGGCTATTCTGTGAAGATTCCCAAGCGGATAATTCCCACAGGTATTGACTTAAAAAACTATGAACGGCCGGATATCAGTCAGGAAGATATTGAAGCTCTGCGCCAAAAATTAGGTCTTGCGGATGACGAAACCGTTCTTTTAAGCTTATCCAGAGTATCCTATGAAAAAAATATTCAGGCTCTGATTCAAAAGATGCCGGAGATTTTGTCTGGAAATGCCAAGGTCAAACTACTTATTGTTGGAGACGGTCCTTATCTTGATGATTTGAAAGAGCAGGCCAAAGACTTAGGTGTTACCGATCATATTATTTTTACAGGGATGGTTGGACACGATGAAACAGCCTTTTATTACAAGCTTTCTGATTTCTTTGTCAGTGCCTCAACCAGTGAGACGCAAGGGCTGACTTATACCGAAAGTTTGGCCAGCGGCAAGCCGATTATTGCTCAGGCCAATCCTTATCTCAATGATTTGATTACCGATAAAATGTTTGGCACCCTCTATCAGACAGAGTCAGATTTGGCGGATGCTGTTTTAGATGCTATCATATCTACGCCGGCTAAAGATGACAGCCTCTGGCAGAAAAAACTGTATGAAATTTCTGCTGAACATTTTGGAAAATCTGTTTTTGCCTTTTATTTGGATATGATTATTTCAAAGAAGGCTAAGAAAAAGGAAAAACTGTCTCTGGCTGTCGAAGGAAATAAGACGGATACATCCATCAAAATTGTAAAGACAACTGTCAAACTTCCGGCTACTGCCCTTAAAAAAACTGCCAAGACATCTGTCAAGGTAGTCAAGGCTCCAGTTCGTTTGGTTAATACTATTCGGGATTTTCTTGATTAAGAGACTTGAAAAACAAAGAAAACCTGCTATAATAAATTTTGGAGACATGTTAAGTGTGTTTGGTTTTTAAGAGAGCGCTTGGCAGCTGAGAAAGCGCAGACCTATCATTTAATACTACTCCCCAAGTTTTTATGCAAACATAAAACGGTGGCTACGTTACAGCCAAACTTGAGGTGGCAGCAGTTTCGTTTTTGCTGTACACGAATGAAGGTGGAACCACGTTGCGACGTCCTTTCGGGGAGGTCGTATTTTCTTTACCTTAGAAAAATAGGGTAGAGGGAAGATGGCGGGTGGATATTATTGCTTTTGAAGATAGCGATCAAGAAGCTGCTGTTGATTTTTCTATCTTAGAGGTTGATAATCGTTTTTGCCGTTACCAACTCTACCCACAATGACTAAATGCGAGCAAAGCGAGCCCTAACGACGGTTTCCGCAGTGGCGAGAATCGAATAATCAGTCGTGATTATTCGATGGGGAAGTTTTGAGATTTTGGCTCAAAACTTAGGCATGGAATTCCGCAGGGGAGTCGCTGCCGACCCTGCCACCTAAGGAAACTGTCAAAAATTAAGATTAAAAAGGAGAAACTCCAATGGTAAAAATCACTTTCCCAGATGGCGCTGTGCGTGAATTTGAATCTGGTGTAACAACTTTTGATATTGCACAAAGCATTAGCAACTCTCTCGCTAAGAAAGCTTTGGCTGGTAAATTGAATGGAAAATTGATTGACACTACACGTGCAATCACAGAAGATGGCAGCATTGAGATTGTCACGCCTGACCATGAGGATGCTTTGCCAATCTTGCGTCACTCAGCTGCTCACCTCTTTGCCCAAGCTGCACGCCGTCTCTTCCCCAATATTCATCTGGGTGTCGGTCCAGCTATTGAAGATGGTTTCTACTATGATACGGACAATCAAGCAGGGCAAATTTCTAATGAAGACCTTCCGCGTATCGAAGAAGAAATGAAGAAAATCGTCAAAGAAAACTTCCCTTCTATTCGTGAAGAAGTGACCAAAGATGAGGCACGTGAAATCTTCAAAAACGATCCATACAAATTAGAGTTGATTGAAGAACATTCGGAAGATGAAGGTGGTCTCACCATCTATCGCCAAGGGGAATATGTGGATCTCTGCCGTGGCCCACACGTCCCATCGACTGGTCGTATCCAAGTTTTCCACCTTCTTAATGTGGCTGGTGCCTACTGGCGCGGCGACAGCGATAATGCTATGATGCAGCGTATTTACGGTACTGCTTGGTTTGACAAGAAAGATCTTAAAGCCTACCTCAAACGTCTGGAAGAAGCCAAGGAACGTGATCACCGTAAACTTGGTAAAGAACTTGATCTCTTCATGATTTCACAAGAAGTTGGACAAGGCTTGCCATTCTGGCTGCCAAATGGAGCAACCATTCGCCGCACGCTGGAACGTTACATTGTTGATAAGGAGATTGCTGCGGGCTACCAACACGTTTATACGCCGCCAATTGCCTCTGTTGACCTCTACAAGACATCTGGTCACTGGGATCATTACCGCGAAGACATGTTTCCAACTATGGATATGGGTGACGGTGAAGAATTTGTCCTTCGTCCAATGAACTGTCCACACCATATCGAGGTTTACAAGCACCACGTGCATTCTTACCGTGAATTGCCAATTCGTATCGCTGAAATCGGTATGATGCACCGCTACGAAAAATCAGGTGCTCTGACAGGTCTGCAGCGTGTGCGTGAAATGTCTCTTAATGATGGTCATACCTTTGTCACACCAGAACAAATTCAAGACGAATTCAAAAAGACGCTTCAGCTGATCATTGACGTTTACGAAGATTTCAACTTGACCGATTATCGCTTCCGTCTGTCATACCGCGATCCTAAAGATACGCACAAATACTATGACAACGATGCCATGTGGGAAAATGCCCAAGCTATGCTTAAAGCAGCTATGGATGATATGGAACTGGATTACTTTGAAGCAGAAGGCGAAGCAGCCTTCTACGGTCCTAAGCTCGATATCCAAGTGAAAACAGCTCTTGGCAATGAAGAAACCCTCTCAACCATTCAGTTGGACTTCCTCCTGCCTGAACGCTTTGACCTTAAATACACGGGTGCTGATGGGGAAGAGCACCGCCCAGTCATGATCCACCGCGGGGTTATTTCAACCATGGAACGCTTCACTGCTATCTTGATTGAAACCTACAAGGGTGCCTTCCCAACTTGGTTAGCGCCACAACAAGTAACGGTTATCCCTGTTTCCAATGATGCTCACCTTGATTACGCTTGGGAAGTGGCTAAGACCTTGCGTGACCGCGGTATCCGTGCTGAAGTTGACGAGCGCAATGAAAAGATGCAATACAAGATCCGCCAAAGCCAAACTCAAAAAGTTCCTTATCAGCTCATTGTTGGTGACAAGGAGATGGCAGACAAGTCTGTTAACGTCCGCCGCTATGGCAGCAAGCAGACCCATACCGAAGCTCTGGATGAATTTGTTGAAAACATCTTAGCGGATATTGCTAGGAAATCGCGTCCAGAAGAATCTGCTGAATAAGTAAAAAAGGAGTCCAGAGGGCTTCTTTTTTGCTATGATTTTTAACAAAACTTTTTAATTTTGCCAGCTAAGCTTGCTTGAAAGTCGGATAGTAACCCTCTATAATGGGGTTAAAAAAGTAGGTAGGAAAAGTATGATTAGTGAAACGATTCTTTTATTGAGAAAAAAGTTAGGCTATTCTCAGGAAACATTAGCTGAAAAGGTAGGAGTATCCCGCCAAACCCTTAGTAAATGGGAATTGGGCGAGAGTTTACCAGATATTGTCGCTTCAAGCCGTTTGGCAGAAATTTTTGACATTAGCTTAGATGAGCTGGTTAATGGTGATGATTCTCTTTTCGCTGGTAAACCTAAGGAGGGAAAGTATATCTTTGGAACGGTAACGGTTGGTGAAAAGGGACAAATTGTCATTCCTGTACGGGCTAGAAAAGTGTTTAACATTAAAAAAGGCGATAGTCTTATGGTCTTAGGTGATATCAATCAAGGCTTGGCCTTGTTAAACAGCGATTTCTTTGTTCAGGCTTTTGAAGAAATGGGGTTAATGAAATGAGAAAACTAACTGGCTTTGGCCTTAGCTTTGCAACCTTGATGTTTTTTCTAAATATGATTGGCTGTTATGATTTTGTTATGGTGATGACCCACAATCAAGCTTATTTAGCAGAACATTATAAGCCAGCTATTGAGACTTACTTTAGCCACTATCCTATCCTCTTTTTGATATTATGGATAAGCAATTTATTGAGTGGGATATTGACTCCAGTTTTCTATCTTTTCAAAAGCAAATCAGCTTTTATTTTAGCTGGACTAGCCTTTTGGGCAGATGCCATACTAGTACTATTGACCAGTCTTTTTAGGAATCGTATTCAGCTTTTTGATTGGCAATTCGTTTTTGATTTGCTCATTTTAAGCTTGTTTGGTGTCTATTATATGTATTTGCGTAAGGGAAAGTCAAAATCAGAAAAGAAAAACTGAACCGTGCGGTCCCTCAAAACTGAATTTAGGAAGCCTAACCGAGGGAGGCAGTTCAAGATTAGATTGGCTCTAGTCTCTCTTTAGGGCAATTTGAATATCGGTGTTTTTGACTAAAAGCCTATTATTTTCTTGACAATTCTTACCTAAAATGATAAGTTTAGTTTGTGATGAACTAAAGGAACTAATGATGGAAGAAACAAAATTAAGAGAGATTGAAAAAATCACCAATATCTTCATGCAGCTGGATTATGCACGTACACCTTCAAGTATTTTAGCCTATCTCATGCTGGAAGAAGAAGATAGTGTTACTTTTAATAAGATTATTGAGCAGCTTGGTCTGTCAAAAGCTAGCACCAGCACAGGTCTTCGTTTTCTGGAGGATAAAGGGATGATCAGCTATCACAGTCGCTTGAACTCAAGAGAACGTTTTATTCACCTCAATCTTATGGGGATTGTCACTTGGTTAACTTCCAGGATGGCTGTCATTGAAGAAATGAAGCATCTATTTACTGAAGTGGCTGATCATCATGCTTCTGCTTATGGAGAGCAATTCAGAACCCTTGCCCATCTCTATGATAAGATAGATGCTGCTGTTAACCAAGTTTTAGAGGATTTTGATAAAGGGGGAGTCTAGGATTTTCTTTTACTATTTTAGTTCAATTGGTTCGGAACAAAAAACAAACAAAGGAGGTCTTCACTAATGAAAGAAAATGATGCTATCTTGAAACGTCAAGATTATAAAGTTAAGTTTAATAATAAAGATATGGATTTCTGCTTTAATTGGATGCTGGGAATTGGGCAAATGCTTGGAATGAGTGCAGGTGAACTGTTTTATATTGCTAGCGGTATCCGAGATGGCAATCCTGCAGATTGGCGGGAACGCTTTACGGAGCATGCTAATTATTTGGAAAATGAAGCGGAACAAGCCGAAAAGGATGGTTACAGAGACTTGATGTCTCATTTGTATTTTTCAGCTTGCTATGCCCTTCGTGCAGCTCTTCAGTTTACAGATCCCAATGTGCCGGAATTTATGGAAAATTTTCAACGCATGGAAGATTTTTTCATGCTAGCAGCAGATAATAGTGATACCCCGCTTAAAAGCATTGAGGTTCCTTTTGCTGGGAAAAACTTACCGGGTTATGCCATTATCTATGATGATAGACCGCGAGATACTGTGATTGTAATAGGCGGCGGAGATACTAGCCGTGAAGATCTTTTTTATATGCTGGGCTATTCTGGCTGGAAAAATGGCTACAATGTCCTAATGGTTGATTTGCCCGGTCAAGGAAAAAATCCAGCACAAGCTATGCCTTTTACCGTAGATGCGGGAGCGGCTATCTCAGCTATCTTGGATTGGTATCAAGCACCAACCGATAATATTGCCCTTGCTGGTTTCAGCGGTGGCGGTTATTTTACAGCGCAGGCGGCAGAACAAGATAAGCGTATTAAAGCTTGGATTGCTTCCACGCCCATTTATGATGTTGCCCAAGTCTTTCGGGTGTCATTTTCAGCTGTACTAAAAACTCCCCAAACGGTTCTGAAATGGGGCAGCAAGCTGGTAACAAGTGTGAATAAGGTTGCAGAAGTTAACTTGAAAAAATATGCTTGGCAATTTGGTCAAGCTGACTTTACAAGCTCTGTCAGCGAAGTTTTGAAACAAGCTCAAACAGTAGACTATCATAAAATAAGCATTCCCAGTCTCTTTCTGGCAGGTGCAGGAGACAGTCCAGAACTCTTGCGACAGACAGATGTGATTGTTGAGGATTTTCGTAAGCGTGGTGTGCCTGCCACTGTCAGAAAATTTGAATCTGCCAGCGGTGCAGATGCGCATTGCCAAGTGAATCATTTCCGTCTGATGAACTATGTCGTTTTTGAGTGGCTGAATCATCTTTTTAAGAAAGAGGGATAATCTTGTAAAGAAGAAATGAGCCATTTCAGTCAGGGCCATTAAGCTATTTAAGTCTGTTCGACTATGTAGTAGTAATGATGCCTTGTTAAAGCTGAATAAGAAAAGAAGAAGTCCTGCCGGGCTTCTTTTGATAGAAAGCCATCAAAGAGGCTGTTGGTATCAAAGAATCTGCTTCTGTCTTATGGCCTTTTTTGATATAATATGGTGTTGAAAGGAGGGAGCCTATGTGGTCAATTTTAGAAAATTATACCTTTTCCCAAGCAGGGCTGAATAAGCGCTATCAGCAGGCTAAGCAGCTGCTTTTATGGGAAAGTGCAGGGTGGACTAGGAAAGATATAAAGCAACTAGCTAAAAGAAATTTGCAGCTATCTGATTTTTGCATAGGCTCTCAGATTTTTCAGTCATTATGGCAGCATGCTTACGGCAGGAGAAAAGCTCAAGACCTGCTGATAATTGTCTTAGATATGGCTGCTATGCCGGAAGAATTATCTGGTGATTTGCAGGAAAATCAAAAATTAGTTGGTCATTTTTCAAATAACTTGGCGCCAGACCACGCTTTCTGGCATGATTTTTCACTGCTGGTTCAAGAGGTTTTTCCAAAGAATAAACTCAGTGCTGAAACCACTTTTGCTAAACGTATTCACCAGTTTCGCTATGTCATTTCCAGCCAGCAGGCTCAGTATATTCGCCGGCATTTCAAAAAAAGTGCAATGACCGATAAAGAAGCCTTGGCTGCTTTTTTAAAAGGCAAAAAGCAGCAGCAATTTTGGCGGAAAACAGCTGACTATAGTCTGAAAGAGTCTGCGAGGCTCCACAATAAGCGGGCCTTTAAAGATGGTACCGTTATTTATCCGGATAATTGTATGCGGGTTAATTTCAAGGTGCTGCTGAATTATCATACCGAATTTATTCTTGATGATGAGGGTCGATTTTTAAATGAAATTGATGCTGAGTATAGCAGCCAAAATGCGATCATCAACGGTGCCAGTTTTAACTATGCCAATAAGACAGACAAGCGCCATTGGGAGCTGGATGTCAATCCTGCCAAAAGACATGATCCTGCTTTCAGAAAAAAGCTTATCGCTAATGAAGGTCTTGGCTTTCGGGCTCCTATGGCTGTTTCTAAAAGGACTGAGGCCGATTCTATCGAGGACTGGCAAAGGAGTTATTTTAATAAAAAAGGTCTTTATGCCGACAGGCGCAAGAGTAACTTCAAGGCTGTTAAAAAGCAGGTACGGCAATTTAAATGGAAAATTTTTAAACTGAAATGGAAAAGAAGGTGAAGGTCGCAACTTTTAGGAAATAATTCCCAAAAATTGCTTAAATTTTGATAAAATAAAAGTAGTGTGATGCGCGAAAGGAGATTCTGATGGAAGACATACGCCTAATTGCTACAGATATGGACGGCACTTTTTTAAATTCTACCGGCAGTTTTGATTATGAGCGTTTGGATAAACTGCTGCAGGAATTTGACAAGCAGGGCCTTATCTTTACTGTTGCCAGTGGCCGCGGACTTCTCGCGCTGAACAAGCTTTTTGCTGATTTTGTGGAGCGGATTGCTGTCATTGCTGAAAACGGCAGTTCCATTCAATATAAAAATAAAGTTCTGCTTGAGCGCTTTATGACTGAGGAACAGTATCTCTTTTTAATTGATAAAATTTTAGAAAATCCCTATAATCAAGGAACCGAGCTGCTTTTGTCCGGGAAGAAAGCAGCTTATATTCTGGCCGACAGTCCTCAAAGCTATGTGGAAAAAATGCGTTATTATTATGAGAATATCTGCTTGGTTGAAAATTTTGACCATCTGGATGATGATATTTTTAAAATCACGACCAATTTCCCTGCTGAGGATATTAATAAAGGTATGGTCTGGCTCAATAAAGAGCTGCCCCATATGCAGGCTGTAACAACAGGCTTTGAATCTATCGATGTTATTTTGCAGGGTGCCAACAAAGGTTTTGGTCTCAATCGTCTCTGCCAGGCTTTAAACATCCATGCGGATCAGGTTGTAGCTTTTGGTGATGATTTAAATGATTTTGAAATGCTGACCTTTGCAGGAAGGGCAGTTGCGCCTAGGAATGCACGGGCTGAAATTCGCGAAATCTCAGATGATGTTATTGCCCACCACCAAGAAGAATCAGTGATCGCTTACATGGAAGGTATGGTAAAGAATGGCAGAATTTAAATTACTGGCTTTGGATTTGGACGGGACACTTTTTAATACTCAAAAGGAAGTCAGTCCTGCAAATAAGGCTGCTCTCAAAGCGGCACAGGAAAAGGGGGTTAAGGTTGTTATCACGACAGGCCGCCCCTTGAAAGCTATTGAACACTTGCTGGAAGATCTTGATTTAATATCAGAGGACAATTACCTCATTACCTTTAATGGCGGCTTGGTTCAACGAACGACCGGAGAGATTCTGGATAAGGCTGCCATGACACGCAAGGACATTGAAACCATTCAGACAGAGATGGAAAAATTAGCCTTGCCTGTTGATGTGCTGAGCGATGGTACGGTCTACAGCATCAGCAACCAAGACAACCATTCGCTTTATCAGCTGGCAAATCCCATGCTGACTTTTCGTGAAATTGATGGTCTTAAGCACCTTCCCGATGTGGTCTATAATAAGGCGGTCGTTGTTTATAATACGGATTTTTTGGACCAGCAAATTACCAAAATTCCCCAGTACATGTATGAAGAATTCGAGGTCTTTAAATCGCGGGATATCATTTTGGAATTTATGCCTAAAGGTGTCCACAAAGCAGTCGGACTGAATCTATTGATTAAGCATCTAGGGATTGACCAAAGTGAAGTGATGGCTATGGGAGATGAAGAAAATGACCTAAGCATGCTAAAGTGGGCCGGCTTTGGCGTAGCTATGGCAAACGGTGTTGCTATTGCAAAAGAAACAGCTGATGCTGTTACAAAGCGGACCAACGACGAATCCGGCGTTGCCGAGGCAATCGAACAATATATTTTAAACGAGGAGTGACATGGGACTATTTGACCGCTTATTTGGAAAGAAAAAACAAGAAGATAACTTAGAAACAACGGATATTTCTCAGACGGCAGATCAAGCAGAAGCTGATGAAAGGCCGTCACAGGCAGATTTGTCGGCCGCAGCAGAAAGCCTTTCGGGCACAGAACAGACATCTACTGTTCCTGAAGATTTGCCTGAGACTGACCAGTCTGTGCCTGATTCTGTCTCTGGAGCTGTGCCAGAGACAGAAGAGGTTCAAGAGTCAGCGGCCTTAGATCCTGTCCGGTCAGCAGAGCAGCTCACAGAAACATCAGAAGCTTCTCCTGAAATTGCTAAGGATACAGCTGCCGGCGAAGAAGTTACAGCTTCTCAGGCTGAGTCAGAAATACCAGCAGCTGAACCAAAAAGTAGCTCAGCAGATTTTATGGCAGAATACTATGCTCGTAAGGCTGAATTGGCACAAAAAGTGGAAAGTCAAGCGCAAGAAGAAACCGCTGAACAAGAAAATCAAACAGCAGTCTCAGCCCAAGAAGAAACGGATGAGGCTGTCAATCAATCTGAGAAAGAACAAGCTTCAAATCAAGTAACAAGTGCTGCTGAAACTGAGGAAGAAAAATATAACCGCAGTCTGAAAAAAACACGTAGGGGTTTTGGCGCTCGTCTGAATGCTTTTTTGGCTAATTTTCGCAGTGTTGATGAAGAATTTTTTGAAGAACTGGAAGAAGTGCTGATTCTGTCGGATGTCGGTGTTCAGGTTGCTTCGACTTTAGCTGAGGATTTGCGCTATGAAGCTAGATTAGAAAAAGCCAAGAAACCTGAGGCTCTTCGCCGTGTCATCATTGAAAAATTGGTTGATATTTATGAAAAAGACGGTCAGTTCAATGAAAAAATCAATCTGCAAGATGGCGTTACGGTCATGCTGTTTGTTGGTGTCAACGGTGTCGGAAAGACAACTTCTATCGGGAAATTAGCTTACAAGTATAAAAATCAAGGGAAAAAAGTCATGCTGGTTGCAGCTGATACTTTCCGGGCCGGAGCCGTCGCTCAGCTGGTCGAATGGGGCCGCCGTGTAGATGTGCCTGTGGTTACAGGACCCGAAAAGGCTGATCCTGCCAGTGTTGTCTATGATGGTGTTGAGAGAGCAGTGGCAGAAGATGTTGATATCCTCATGATCGATACGGCCGGCCGTCTGCAAAATAAGGACAATCTGATGGCAGAGCTGGAAAAAATCGGCCGTATTGTCAAGCGTGTTATACCAGATGCACCTCATGAGACACTTCTGGCTCTTGATGCCTCAACAGGACAGAACGCTCTTGTTCAGGCTAAGGAATTTTCAAAAATAACACCTCTGACAGGTTTAGTGCTAACAAAAATTGATGGAACAGCTAAAGGCGGTGTTGTTCTAGCTATTCGTCAGGAACTTGATATCCCAGTAAAATTCATTGGTTTTGGTGAAAAAATTGATGATATCGGTGAATTCAATTCGGAAGACTTCATGAAGGGACTTTTGGAGGGACTACTGTAAAAGACAAAAAAACTCTCTGGCATCTGCTTTCAAGCAGATGCCAGAGAGTTTTTCGATTTGTTAATTCTTCTTCAAGGAAGCAAAAAGCATTTTGAAGCACATAAAGATAAACAGGACTAAGATAAAGAGGCCCCAAAATATAGTTTTAACACCGGCAGTCATATTTGGTGCCAGCTGCAAAACCACAGAAGACAGTGCCGTTCCCAGAGCTCCTGCAAACTGCTGCATCATCTGAAAAATAGCAGTAGCATCAGCTGTTTTGTTTTTCGGCAGTTGTGAAATGGCGACTGCCATTGTATTGTTGAAAGACATATTACGGCCGAATGTGAATATGATATAAATCAGTGACATCAGCATAACGGTCAGCGAGTCAGCCCACAAAGCAAAGATGAACAGACTGACAGCAAAGAGAGTATTGCCAGTGTACAGAGAGAGTTTTGGCCCTTTAATATCATAGAGTTTCCCGAAAAGAGGGGCTAAAAGTCCGCCCAGAAGAGTTCCTGGAAGCAGCACGAATCCAGCAGCAGTGGTCGAAACATGCTCGACTTGGACTAAAAAATTGGGAATAAGAAAGTTAGAAGCTAGATTTGAAAATTGATAAATGAAAAAGGGGATCAGTCCTAAAATGACGGGAAGCTGTTTCAGAATGCGGATATCCAAAAAAGGTGTTTCTGATTTTAGAGTTCTTAAAACAAACAAAACGCAGGCCAGTATGAAAATCAGCAGAGCAAGCCAATTGACAGAACCTGATTCTAAGCCAGAAATCAGGATCAAAAAGAAGCTTAGCGTAACGGCCAGCAGGAGAAAGCTGATGAGATCAAAGGGACGTTTTTGATTTTTAACGGAATTTTCAAGGGCAAAATGACTAATGAAAAAAGCGATAACAGGAACCGGAAGTATTAAGAGAAAAATCCACTGCCAAGAAAAATGGGCAATCATAAAACCACCGTAAGTCGGTCCAAAAGCAGGTGCCAGCCCCATGATAAGCCCGCCAATGCCCATATAAGTTCCAATTTTACTGA
This sequence comes from Streptococcus ratti FA-1 = DSM 20564, assembly GCF_000286075.1. Taxonomy (GTDB): domain Bacteria; phylum Bacillota; class Bacilli; order Lactobacillales; family Streptococcaceae; genus Streptococcus; species Streptococcus ratti. Next base: position 156,504 of record NZ_AJTZ01000005.1, read on the forward strand.
TGGGGACACGCTCGATGATCAGATTAAACATCAAAGGCATGGCAATTCCGGTTCCGGCTCCTTGGAGGGCACGGCCGGCAATCATGACAGTAAAATTTTTGCTAGCAATACAGGTCAATGTTCCCAAAAGAAAAAGCAGAACAGCTATATTAAACTGATGCCGCTCTTTGACATTTTGCTGTAAAGTGGCACTGAGAGTCATCGAAATAGCAACAGCCAGCAGATAAACAGTCGTAATCCACTGAAGGCTGCTTAAGGGCAGATGAAAAACAGACATTAATTTGGTAAAAGTTACGTTCATGCTGGTTTCAGACAAGATACCAGAAAAGCCCAGAAGGGCGGTTGCAACAATGGACAGCTGTGTTTTAGGTGAAACAGTTTCTGTATGATGGTTGATGGTCATCGGATCTCCTATTCTCGTTTTTTATCATTGTAACACAAAAAAAGAGGTAAAACAAAGAGAGCAGAACAGGCTCAAACCGTTCTTTATGATTTGAGCCTGTCTTGCCCTCTGAAAAACTTGGTGAAGCAGCTGATTTTTCCAAATATTTTAGGGAAGCTGCCGTCAGAGTTTAAAAAACACGGTAGACATAAGGATTTTTAGGCTGCATTGCTCTTGAACTCTGCGAAATGTGCAGCACTGGCAGGGTTTGTTTCAGATTTTGATTGTATTCAACGGAAATTTTTCCGCAAACCTTCACCCAGGTATTATTATCATAGTGGCTGTGTCCGCCTGTTGTCAGAAGCCCGTAAACACCCGAATCAGCAATACAGTGGATGATACCAAAACGAAAGAGGAACTGACTGTTTTTATCCATGGGATCATTGTAGACAAAACCGATATACTCAATTTGACGGTTTTTAAATTCATCTGGGAAGAGGTAGATAATCTCCATCACTTCCATGTAATTCTGCGTGGTAATCTGCAGCTTTCCGCTGCCCCTATATTTGTTTAAGGTGGTCCGCATTTCTTTTTGATAGGCTGATTTGGTAAAATACAGACTGGTATCTGGTTTTAGGTACTGAACGCGAGTGCCGTCTGGACTGACACCTGAACCAGCTGATCCAGCCGCTACCGGGAAATGATAGCCCTTAGCCGAAACGGTCGTTGAGTCTAAAGAAACCGTTGGCACTAAGAGTCCGACAAAAATCGGTACAGCTAGGATAAGGGGGCTGAAGAATTTGGCCCATTTTCCCGACAGATGGGAGGGCATTTTTAAATTTTTCATCCAAATAGTCAGCTGTACAACTGCTAAAATAAAGGACAGGACCATAGAAATGTATGCTAAGTAGGAGTAGTGAGTGTTGATATAACGGTCCAGCTTTCCGGAGAGCTGCAAATACATGCCCAATTCAAAATAGCCTGCAAGAATCAAAAAACGAATCATTAAATCACCCCCACAATCAGGCAGTAAATGATGATAACCAGGCTTGAGGTACCGACAAACTGCACAATGAACCTGCCTTTAAACACATTTTTCATCATCATCAGATTTTTAATATCTACCATCGGACCAATAAGCAAGAAGGCCACTACAGGAGCGACACCAAAGGTTGCCAGAAGCGATGTCCCGATAAAAGCATCGGCTTCGCTGCATAGTGACAGGATAAAAGCCAAGAGCATCATGACGAGGATAGCCGTTAGGGGACTGTGGCCAATGGTAGTCAAAATCCGAGTTGGGACATAAATTTGCATGGCAGCAGCGACCAAGCTGCCAAAGATTAGATAGCGTCCTGTATCAAAGAGTTCATCAACAGCATGGGCTAAGGCATAAAAGATTTTTTGGTGGATTTTTTTATCAGAGTAATCGTGGTAATGGCAAGGTTTAGCACTTTCTTTGCTAATATTTTCATCAATCAAAAAACCAAGCAGAATACCTAAAGATACAGCAACGATAATAGCACCGAATAGCCTGAGAAAGACAAAGCGCCAAGAATTGCCGAAAGCTGAAAAAGTCGCAAAGAGGACAATTGGATTAATAATAGGTGCCGTTGCCAAAAAAGGAATAGCAGTGTAGCTAGGAACTTTTTTCTCCAAAAAACGATTGACAATGGGAACAATTCCGCATTCGCAAGAAGGAAAGATAAAGCCTATAAAAGTTCCAAAAAGAATCCGCGGAATCTTGTGTTTAGGAAGGTATTTTTGAACCAGATCAGGTGTCAGATAGACCTCAATGAAGCCTGATAGAATAGCTCCCAGCAAAATAAAAGGCAGCGCCTCAATAATAATAGAGAGAAAGATAGCCAGACACTGCAGAACACTAGCAGGCAGATGGTTAAAAACAGCCATAAAACTTATTTCTTATCCTTCTGTTTGTTTTTTTGATCGCTATCTTTGGAATCTGGGAATGTCACATTTTCCAGATCAGGAAGCTTAGCAAAATTTTCCATCATCTTTTCCAGTTCATCTTTTTTCTTAAATGTAATTGCCATAAAAGCACCTCATTTCTAAGTGAATAGTATTATTATACTACCAAATAAAAAAATATGACAGCTTAAACTGCGCCTGTCAGAAAAACAAATAGATTGTAATTATTACTAATTAGTGATATTATGTTTCTATCATTAAGATAGACAGGAGTGATTGATATGACAATCGAACTAGGAATTTCAACCTTTGGTGAGACAACACCTCTTGAAAAAACAGGTCAGGCAATACCTCATGATCAGCGTATCCGTGAATTGATTGAGGAAATTGAGCTGGCGGATCAGGTTGGTTTGGACATTTATGCTGTTGGCGAGCACCATCGCGAAGATTTTGCTGTTTCTGCCCCTGAAATTGTACTGGCTGCTGGCAGCGTTAACACCAAGCATATTCGCTTATCAAGTGCTGTAACTATTCTTTCTTCGATTGATCCCGTACGTGTTTACCAGCAGTATGCGACCATCGATGCGCTGTCAAACGGTCGGGCAGAAATCATGGCAGGCCGCGGTTCATTTATTGAATCGTTTCCGCTTTTTGGCTACGATTTAAAAGATTACGATGAGCTTTTTAATGAGAAGCTGGACATGCTTTTGATGATTAAAAATCAAACCAATTTGAAGTGGAAGGGCGAGTTGACTCAGTCTGTTGATAACCGTCCGGTCTATCCGCGCGCTGTTCAAGAAGATTTCCCCATTTGGATAGCTACAGGAGGTAACCTTGATTCTACAGTAAGAATTGCCGAGCAAGGCCTTCCCATCGCTTATGCAACTATCGGCGGCAATCCTAAAGCCTTTAGGCAGCTGGTTCGTATTTATAAGGAAATTGGCAGCAGGCACGGCCACCATCCGGAGCAATTAAAAGTCGCTGCTCATTCATGGGGCTGGATTGAAGAAGATAGGCAGTCTGCTGTTGACCATTATTTCTATCCAACTAAACAGACGGTTGACAATATTGCCAAAGGACGTCCGCACTGGCGGGAAATGACCAAGGAGCAATACTTAGAGGCTGTTGGCCCTGAGGGTGCCATGTTTGTCGGAGATCCGGAATATGTGGCACAAAAAATCATTACAATTATTGAGGATTTGGAATTAGACCGCTTCATGCTGCACTTGCCAGTTGGTTCGATGCCGCATGAAGAGATGCTCAAAGCTATCAAACTATACGGAGAGCAGACAGCCCCAATAGTCAGAAAACATTTTGCTAATAGGTAAAAGAGGCTGGAACAAAAAGATTTTGATTTTTGAAAGTCTTTATTATCAAGTCCTTTGAATGGCTAAAATTAATAAAAAAGCGAACAAAACAGAAGTTTAAATGTCAGAAAAACTCATTTTGTTCGCTTTTTATAGTGGAGGTCGGACTTTTGTCCTAGGCTTTTTACTTTACCATAATCAGAAATACAGTCTATACCGTGTTTTAAAAATACAGCCCGATAATCATCAAGACCCTCAGGTAGGTTTGCAGCGCGGCATAATCAGCCGTGGAATTGCTGCAGTTTAAAAGATGATATTTGTTTTGACCGAACTGGTGGGAAGAAGCTGACCTTATCAGCTTTGACAGCCTTATGTGCGGTAAGGGACAGATCAGCATTTTATCAAAGATAAAAAATAGAGAGGATATGTTATAATGGAAGTTAGTATATAGGAGGCAATCATCGTATGCGTTTAGGACTAAAATCGAGTGCCGATCCCGACCAAATGGAGAGTCGTCTGAAATACCAACCCAGTGTCTATGAATTTTATACCTCGGAGCATGATTTGACAAAAGAGGGGCTGTCTAGGCTGGAACAGGGGATTAGGAGAGTAAAGGATGCTGGTATCCGGGATATCATCCTGCACCATCCGGTATTTTATCGAGGGGAGATGCTGGATAAAGATTTTTGATGCTATCTAGCTCAGCCAGATAAGCCTCTTGTAGTTCTTTAGGACTTTCGACATAGATATGTTTGCCAAATTCGATAAGGTAATGAGTGAGATAATGTAGTTCGTTAGGGTTATAGTAGCCATTCAAAAAAGTCTGCTGGTTTTCTTCCGTGAGCGACATACCTTCATAGTGATTTTTGTGGAATAGTTCTTTACCAAAAGGAGTCAGTCTGCAGCGAAACGGGACGGAGCGAAAATGTCGTTCATGTTCTTCTAAAGATAGTTTTAAGCTGTCTCTCGAGATGCCTTTTCTATCCTCGTTAATGGAGAGTGATTGGATGTAGTCGCAACGAAAAATAGCCCAAGTATCTGTTGTTAATTGATAACCATGACTAAACCAGACACCTTCTCTATAGAAAAGATCATAAAATTGAACGGTCAACCACTTGTCCTGATTTTGTGTGTAATGAATAGACAGGACAGTCTCGTCTAAAATAGCTGTTAAGATATCAGGAAGGAAACTGGGAGGGTTTATGGCAGAAACATTGTAGTAGTCAATAACGGATAGGGTCTGCTCTACAGTTTGAGATTGTTCAGGCGTAAGATTGCACTGTAATTTCTTGATAATAGTTGGATAGTGATAGTCAAAAGGAGTTGTGATGACCTTTTCAAGTGCTTTTAAGGCATAAAAAATAGCGGATAGTTCCTTATGAGATATATGGATTGGAACGAGGAGACTCTGAGGAAGTATCCGATAACCACCGCCTCGTCCATTTTCTGTATAGAGAGCCAGTCCCATTTTTTCTAATTCTTGGATATCTCGCAGGGCAGTTCGCTTTGAGATGTGAAAGACTTCCATCAGTTCCCTGAGTTGAAAATATTTTTTATCCTTTAGATAGAGTAATTCTTGATTGATTCGAGCTTGTTTTGACAATCGTCATCTTCTTTCTAAAAAGGTGTCATAAATTGGCACCTTTTGATGTTATACTTAGTTTATCAAAAAAATGGAGGAACCACAATGTACAAAACATTAGTGATCAATGCCCACCCTGATTACAAAAATCGTCAGCACAATTCGACTCGTCTGGAAGATTACACTGTAAGACAGCTGCAACAACGCTTCTCAGAGACAGAAGTGACAGTGTTAAATCTCTATGAGGAAACGATTCCACAAATCAATGAAACCACCTATGAAATCTATCGTAAAAATGCGGCTTGCATTGATTTAACTGCAGAAGAACAGGCGATTTTTGAGCGTTCCACAGCTCTGTTGAAGCAGTTCAAGGATCATCACCGCATTATCATTTCATCACCACTTCATAACTTCAATATCACTGCCAGATTGAAAGATTATTTAGATAATGTGATGATTGCACGTGAAGTTTATCGCTATACGGAGTCAGGTTCAGTAGGCTTGATGACAGATGACTATAAGGTTCTTTACTTACAGTCTAGTGGCTCAATCTATACCAATCAAGATCGCTACACACCTTTGGAATTTTCAACCAACTATCTGAGAGAAATGTTTGAAAACATCATGGCTTTTGATAAGTTCTATGTTGCTCGTGCTCAAGGTACCGATCTACTAGGTGCAGATAAAGAACAAATCTTTACGACTGCCCAAGAAGAGGTCGATAGTATCTTAGATGTTTTTTTTACAAAAGAAAAATAGCACAGAAGAGTGGTACTAGCCCCATAAAATGAGGTACAAACAAAATACTCCTGTTTCTAGTTTACTAGATTTCAACAGGAGTGTTTTGTTATGGTCAAAAAAGCGTATTCGGTAGAAACCAAGTTAGCCTGCATCGAAATGAAAAAGGCAGGTAAGTCCAAGAAGAAGTCAGTAGGATCAAAGTCAGAGTGGCAATGAGCGTTACAGGTAGTGTCCAACTCCACTTACGTTTGAATGGTCTGGATTTTTTCTGAGCTAGTGCTTTATTATAGGCATTCTCAAAATAGAGGTCAACCTAAGGCTTGAGAAACCAGTTGTAAGACATAAAACCAAATCCTAGAAGAACGATCAAAATAACATCTGGTCCCACCAGCCAATGTGTCCAACCTTTGGCTACATAAAAATCCTTAAAGAACGGAGAATACGACTTTGTCCCTCCTTAAATCATTTGAGCTTGACCAGTTCCTTTTTTGAAGAATCGGAGGGAGTCACCCTCGTTTTCAATATGCTGGTCTATCTTTTTTGATACAAATGGCATGATTTCCTCACTTTTCAGAATTCTGTTCCATAATTACAATAAAAAGCATAACTTTCTTTTGCCAACAACACGAAGTCTTCTACCATTTGGGAAACATTTTTGGTTCGCCATACAATACCGTACGATACTTTTTCTTTTATCTCCAGTGGCAATGTAGCAATGTGCTTATCTGGCACACAGATAAAATCAGGCATAATTGCAATCCCCAATCCTCCCCTTGCCATGATACAACCAGTCATTTGATGATCAACATAGGTAATAGGAGAATTAGGGCATGCTGTGATAATATATTGCTCCATCTGCTTCATCTCTTCTGGACAACGAAGTGGTTCCAATAAAATCAACGGTTGTTTTTGCAAATCAGAAAACGATAAGGTCTCTTTTTGAGCAAGTTCATGCTTTGGAGATAGTACACACATATACTGTCCTTGATACAATTCTTGATAAGCAACCTGTGAGAGCTGAGTAACTTTGTCCTTAACAGTAAAAAGGATATCTACCTTCTCATCTTTGAATAGAACGTCCTTCCGAACATGATCAGTCACATTTAATTCCACTTGAATAGAGGGATACTTTTGATGAAACCGTTCTAAAATATCTGATAAATGGAGCATAACCAAAGAGTTGTTCTCATATGCTATCACTAATCGGTTATCATATACTTCCGAATAATGACGAGCTTTTTCAACTCCCTTATATAAATGCTCTAATAAATACCGACTTTCTTCATAAAAGCTTTCACCAGCTTTTGTCAACTCTACCTCTCGCTTTGTTCGTTTGAACAATTCAAATCCTAGCTCTTTTTCAAGTTGCTTAATTTGATGGCTTAATGTTGGTTGAGAAACAAATAGTTGTTGTGCAGTTAATGAAAAATTCAACGTTTCAGCTAAATTGAGAAATCCCTCAAGTTGTTTTGTGTCCATCACGTTCTCACTTATTCATTTTTTGAATATAGTATAACATATTTCAATTTCACATTCCCATTCATCCATGTTAAACTTATCACAAAGTTAACTTTTATCATTAAAAAAATAGGAGACACATTTATGCGGTATATTGTAACTGGTTGTGACGGCCAACTTGGTTGTCGCGTTGCACAAAATATGTTTAAGGAAGTTCCTGGAGAACAACTCATTTTTACCTGTCCTGATCCAAGTCGCATTGATCCTCAAAAGCGAAAATTATGGGAAGATGGAGGTGTAACAATTCGTCAAGCCGATTATGATGACAAAGAAGGCATGATTCAAGCCTTTACTGGTGGAGAACGAATTTATTTTGTATCTAGTATTATCAACGGACCGAAGCGAGTACAGCAGCATAAAAATGTGATTGATGCTTGCAAAGAAGCAGGAGTTCAACATATTACCTATACTTCATTTTTCGGAGCCAACAGAGATGGATACCATCAGTACGTTCTAGAAGACCATCGATCAACTGAAGCTTATCTAAAAGAATCTGGTATTCCATTTAATATTATGCGTAATAATCTCTATATGGAAAACTACCTAACTGTTTCTGTCATTTTAGCCATGTTGAGCAATAATGTCTGGGGAACCAATGCTTGTGAAGGAAAAGCGACCTACATTGCTAAGGATGATAGTGCTCGGTGTGCAGCTGCATTACTGCTAGGAAAGGGTGAACCTAATAAAGATTATGATATTACCAGTCTTACTCCTATCAGTCAACGTGAAATTTGCCAGATGATTTCGGAAAAATCTGGGATTGATTTTAAATTTGTTCCCATGAACGATGATGAATTTCGTTCTTACCTAGAAGCACTACATATCCCGACAACAACTGACGGTGATTTCTCTCAATCTCCTGTTCCTTTCTGTACCATGGATATGGTGACAAACGAAAAAGGGATTGCAGATGATCAGATGGGGATTGTATCACACGATGTGGAGCTATTAACGGGACGAAAACCTCTAGAAGTTGCCGATTTATTGGATACATATAGTTATGTTTGGAAAGAAAAGCTAAGCAACATCTATCAATTAAAACGTTAGGAGATAGACATGATTTCAAAATGATATTTTGGATTACTCATGCATTTTTGGTTATCACTCTTTAATGGAGCTATCGTTACTTCTGTAATGATGTACAAAAATACAGGAAGCTTAGTGTTAATACCATTACTGATATCCATTTTTCAAGCTTTTGTAGCATCCTTCGTAGTTGGTCTCATTATACCTGCAGTTCCTTTTGGTGCATACTTAGCTTCTGAGTATTTCACTTGCAAGTCAGGAACATTCAAATATATTCTAATTTCTAGTATTCCTGTCTGTTTGTTAATGGCGACACTTCTGTCCTTCTTATTTGCCTTTCTCGCCATTGGGATTCGTCCAATTTTGTTACTAGCATGGTTAAGCGGCATCCCAATAGCCTTCATAATCTCTATGGTAACAACTGTATGTCTTACCCCTCTGGCATCAAAATTATCTACTTTATTATCTAAATAAATGGGTTCTATAATTTCTGTAGTGGGTAAATCCACTGTGGAAATTATGGAGCCTTTTTGAGTGTAGAAAAAAGTCCCATATGACTTCTAATGAAAAGCGATCAAACAACTCATTAGAAAGACTCATATGGAACAAGTAAATCTTATCACAAATTTTCTCGGAATTAAAGGCAAAAATATCATTATCACTGATGAATATGATATAGGAACTCACTTAGAACTCCATGGGCACTTGGATTATACTGCTCCTCAATGCCTTACCTGCAAGGGACAGATGATTATAAGGTCCTTTACTTGCAGTCCAGCGGCTCAATCTATACCAATCAAGATCGCTACACACCTTTGGAATTTTCAACCAACTATCTGAGAGAAATGTTTGAAAACATCATGGCTTTTGACAAGTTCTATGTTGCTCGTGCTCAAGGTACCGACCTGCTAGGTGCAGATAAAGAACAAATTTTTGAAATAGCCAAAGAAGAAGTAAACGCAATCTTAGAGGTATTCTATACAAAGGAGAAGTGAGTTATGCTATAGACAAGAGAGACTGACTAGGCTTCCATTTTGGTATAGCATGATTTTCTGAGTTCATCATTGACTTTAACTAAATTGGTGCGGACGGTATCCGTAAATTTACCAACCAAAAATACATCCATAGCGCAAGTATTGACATGTTCACTTTAGTCAAAAATGAGGAATGCCTAAACATATTGAATAATAGTATCTCTAAAAGTTTGAACGGTTGTTATCTCAATAAAAGGAACTATTTTATTATGTTAGCGATTTTTATGGTAAAATGGATTTAAGGAGGGTTGCATATGGACAAAAAAAGAAATTACAGGTGGGCGACTTTGGGAACAGGAGTCATCGCTAATGAATTGGCGCAAGCTTTAGCCAGTCAGGGACGTAAACTGTATTCAGTCGCTAACCGGACATATTCTAAGGGGCTTGATTTTGCAGCCAAATATGGGATTGAAAAGGTCTATGAGCAGATTGATGATGTGTTTTCAGATCCAGAAGTGGATATCATTTATATCTCAACGCCGCATAATACTCATATTAACTATCTTCGCAAGGCTTTAGCTGCAGGTAAGCATGTGCTTTGTGAAAAATCTATTACGCTTAATAGTGCTGAGTTAGAAGAAGCAGTTCGATTAGCTGAAGAAAATCAGGTCATCTTGGCCGAGGCTATGACCATTTTCCACATGCCCATTTATCGCAAGCTATCAGAAATCGTCGACAGCGGTCAGCTTGGTGATCTCAAAATGATTCAAATGAATTTTGGTTCTTATAAGGACTATGACATGACCAATCGTTTCTTTAGCCGTTCTTTGGCTGGAGGTGCTTTGTTAGATATTGGTGTCTATGCCTTATCCTTTGTTCGCTGGTTTATGCATTCAGCTCCAAACCAGATTGTCTCACAAGTCAAACTAGCGCCAACAGGTGTTGATGAAGAGGCTGGTATTCTTTTAACTAACGACCAAGGAGAGATGGCAACAGTAACCCTAAGCCTCCATGCCAAACAACCCAAACGAGGAACAGTTGCTTATGACAAAGGCTATATTGAAATTTACGACTATCCCCGTGGGCAAAAAGCAGTGATTACTTATACAGCAGATGGTCATCAAGAGGTCATTGAGGCTGGAGAAACAGCGCAAGCACTGGTCTATGAAGTTCAAGATATGGAAGCTGCTGTAGCGAATCAAGAAAATCGGATGCATCTAGACTACACAAGAGATGTTATGGCGATTATGACTAAGCTTCGTCAGGATTGGGGACTGCTTTATCCAGAAGAAGAATCTGTATAAGCAGCAGCTGAGCCAAGTTTATCATCATTCATCTACCAAACTTTTGGATCTCGTAGTAAAAATAAACTGAAAAGATTATATAGCCCAAAAATCCGTTAATCAGCAGAAGATTAGCGGTTTTTTTGTGCTTTTAGTATAGTCCTTATATGTTCACTCACTAGGCTGCATTCTTTAAGGAGCAGTGCTGCCTGTTATTGTTAAGCAGGGAAAGCTGTTCAGTTGACATTATAGACCAAACGGTCTATAATTATAAGCAGAAGGTGAGGAAGTCATGAAAAAAGCCTTAAAAACTCAGCTGACTCAGGAGCGGATCCTAGAGGCGGCCTTGATCGAATTTGCTCAAAAGGGTTACCGCTCTTTTCGGATCAATGAACTGTGTAAGAAACACGGCATTTCAAAGGGCGTGCTTTATCATAATTTTTCAGGTAAGGAAGAGCTTTATTTGTCTTGTGTGAGAGAGAGTTTTCAAAAAGCGGTCGCTGTCATTGGTGGAAAAGCTGATGACGTTCCCAGTCTATCAGACTATATGGAGAGGCGGCATCGTTTTTACAGAGAATTTCCCCATCATAGCCATGTCTTTTTTGAAGCTTGGCTGACAGCGCCGCCAGAGATTGCAGAGGCTATTGAGGCAGAGAAGGCTGTTTTTGAAGACTTGAATACAGAGGTCTCCCAGAAATTACTGGCTGAATCCAAATTAAAAGCAGCTATCAGTCCCTCACAGGCTATGGATTATCTGGCCTTTATTCAGCAGCTCTTTAGAAGCTATTATTTATTAGCTGAGACAGGCAATGATTTATCGTATTTTGTGAAAAAATATGAAACCGACCTGAATAAGGTTTTGGAACTGATGATTTACGGTATCTTAGAAGATGATAAAGAGTGATGATAAAGAGTGATGAGAAAGGATTAGGATTCATGATTAGAAGCCCAGTTTGAGGTATATTCCTCAAATCCATCGAAATAAAATAATATTTAAGAACAATAGGAGAATTCATATGTCTAAACAATTATCATGGTTGTCAATTTTTGCAGGAATCTTATCCATTATCACTGGTTTTTACCTTTTGGTAAATCCTGCCTTAAGTCTTTTATCTTTTGCCTTCTTGTTTGCCATTATTTTTTTGGTAAGCGGTATTTCTGAAATCAGTAAATATATCACAGCTGATAAGAAAAGAGGATGGGATTTGTTTAATGGAATAATGACGGTTCTTTTGGCTGTCTGGCTATTTTCGGGCAGCTTTATTGAAAAGGTTACCTTCATTCCATTTATCTTTGCCTTCTGGGCTCTATTTACGGGTGTTTCCAAAATGATTATGAGTTTTGAAGTTAAGAATGAAGATAAAAAACTTGGGAATACTTTACTCTGGACAGGGATTTTAGGCCTTCTGGCAGGACTTATCATGATGGGTCGTCCACTTATGACAGGTATTTTTGTGACCTATACCATAGCTTTTGTCTTTATCTATCAAGGTATCGTGAGTATCATTTTCTACTTCAAGTCTAAAAAAGGGTGATTAAAAAAGAAAGTCTATTATCTTAACATGTAAAGAGGGGAAGAGGCATGGTTAAAAAATCAGACAGGAAAAAGAAGCCTTATCAGATTTTGTGGCATATTATTAAGGTAACTCATTTTACAAAATTTATTTTGTCCTTTCTATGTTACCTTTTTATAGCGGCTGTGATTTTGCTTTTTACAGAGCCGGCAATTAAAAATTTTAGCGACAGTATCTGGTATTGTTTTGTCTCTTCCACAACTCTTGGCTATGGGGATATCGTTGTCACAACAGCCATTGGCAGAATTGTCAGCATTATTCTGGCTCTTTATGGCCTTCTCTTTTTTGGCTGTCTGTCGGGGATTGTGGTGACTTACTATATGGAGGTAAACAAAAACCTGCTCCAAAAAGATGATGAAAAAGACTAATTGCTTCTGTAAAAAGAATGTGAAAGGAATATAAGAGTGATAAAAAAACAAGATCTTTTCTTCTTGCTTTACGGTTGTTTTCTGAGCAGTCTGATTGCTTTGGCAGCCTTTCTTTTTTTAATGGCTGAGAAATTTGGTAGCCATCTGCTTTGGGAAAGCTGGGGGCACTCCGTGCCTTTTCCCATCCTCTATAAAGCTCTTTTACTGTTGCTTGGAAGCTGTCTTATTTATATCTTTAAGCGCAAATGGGGCAATCTTCCCCGAACAAGCCACGAGCTGATGAAAGAATTGAAAGAACATCAGACGGTCTCCTACCGCCATACTTGGCGCAGTCTGTTCTTGGCTCTGCTTATCCTTGTTATGGGAGCAGGAGTTGGGCCTGAGGCACCTTTGTTGGGGGCAGTCATTGCCTACTCTGTTTGGCAGGCAGATAAATTGCGCTATGTCAGAGCCCAGGCCAGCCAGTTTGCCCACTTGTCTGTCAAAGACAAACTAGTACGGCTTTTCCATCCTAGTCAATACCTTTTGACCTATCCAGTCAGCCAGCAGGGAATGGATAAGAAAGGGCGGCTGTTCTTTATCGTCAATGGCCTGCTTGTCTTTATCCTTCTCATGCAGATGACCGATCAGCCCTCCTTTATTACCAAACTGGGAGACAGCCATTGGCAGGCAAAAGAGCTCCTCTTGATTTTGCCATTGTTTCTCTATGGTCTTCTCTTTGGGCATATCTATCATTGGGGAGTGAAAAAAGTGAAAGCAGTGTTTGGAAAGTTTTCTATATCCTTACTGGGAAGAATCCTACTTGGTGCGGCTTTTATCTTTTTCATCTCCGTCTTTGCACCGTCTTTGCTTTTTTCGGGGCAGCATGCCATGCCCCTCGTTCTTGATATGGGTGTGGAGATGCCAGCCTTCGCTTTGATAGCTTTGTCATTGCTTAAGCTTCTCTTTTTGGAAGTTTGTCTTGGAACTGGCTGGACAGGAGGGGATATTTTCCCGGTTGCCTTTGCTAGTATCCTACAGGGCTTTGCCCTTGCCCAGCTTCTGCCAAGCTATGATAGCCTTTTTGTGGTCTTAGTGGTCAGTCTCTCCTTATCAATGCTTCTGCTGCAGAAAGAGTGGCTAGCAGGTGTCTTTATCTCACTCTTCTTCCCAATCAAACTCTGGCCAATTACCCTGCTTTTGATTATTTTATTTCGTGTGCTAAAAAAGTGGGGAGCTAGCAATATGAAACATTTAGTCTGATGATAGATTGGAGGGTGAGCTCTGTACCATCAGTAGATATGATAACAAACCTAAAAGATTTGCTAAGACTAAAAGACTGCGTAAGTTTGCTTGTGCAGTCTTTCTTTTAGAAAAGAAAATTATATTTAAAAAATTAGGATATTTTAAAGTGAGTAAAACCCACAGTCAGCAAACGCCGATTGTGGTTTTTTACCTGTAGTGAGACGGTTATCAACGATTGCGAAAGGGATACAAATGGTGTTTTCTGATAATCAGCATCCTTTGTCCAACTGCATGGGCTGAAGATATCTTCTAGCGATTGTGTGCAAAGGTAAGCGGCTATTTTCTATTTTGGCAGAAGATAAGGAAACTAGCAAGCTAATACTCAGTTAAAATCACAATCAGAATTTTTCCTTAGTTTCATTTCCTAGGTAGGGAGATCTAACCTCAAGAAAAAATTGAAACAAAAGGTTCCAACTCAAACAATGAAATGATGAACTAATTACTTCATTGCTAATCCTCCCTAGCTAATTGAGGTGTAACTAATATTTTTCAGATATTGAAAATAAGTAAGCATTAAAAGTCATTTTAGGCATCAGTGAAAAATAATGTTCAGCTGTTTTTTCTTTATCTCTAACAGGAGTAATTGTGCTATAATATTTCTTATGGAAATTATTGACAAAATTACTCAGGATTTAAATCTGAAAGAAAGTCAGATTAAGAAAGTTTTAGAATTAACAGCAGAAGGAAATACCATACCCTTTATAGCCCGTTACCGTAAGGAAATGACTGGGAACCTTGATGAAGTTGACATCAAGGCTATCATTGATCTGAATAAAAGCCTGACAGCCTTAGCAGAGCGTAAGACAAGTGTTCTAGCTAAGATTGAGAGTCAGGGTAAACTAACGCCCGAGCTGCAAGAGGCTATTGAAACAGCCGATAAGCTGGCCGATGTCGAAGAACTCTACCTGCCTTACAAAGAAAAAAGACGGACCAAGGCCACTATTGCGCGTGAAAACGGCCTCTTCGCCCTAGCGCGGCTCATTTTGCAGAATGTGCCGGATTTAAAAAAACAGGCTGAAAGCTTTGTCAATGAAACCTTCACGACAGCTGAAGAAGCTCTTGGCGGTGCTATGGATATCTTGATTGAAGCTTTAGCAGATGATACCAAGCTGCGTTCGTGGACCTATAATGAAATTTGGGCAAACAGTCTCATTTTATCAGACGTCAAAGATGCCGAATCAGATGAGAAAAAAGTTTTCCAAATTTACTATGACTTTTCGGAACGCGTTTCCAAAATTCAGGGCTATCGCGTTTTAGCACTCAATCGGGGCGAAAAACTTGGTATTTTAAAAGTACATTTTGAACACAATCTTGATAAAATGACCCGCTTTTTTGAAGCTCGTTTCAAGGACAAAAATGATTATATCAGACAAGTCGTGCAGGCAGCCCTCAAAAAGAAAATCCTGCCGGCCATGGAACGCCGGATTCGGGCAGAACTGACTGACAAGGCAGAAGACGGGGCTATTCAGCTCTTTTCTGATAATCTTAGAAATCTGCTGTTGATTCCGCCTTTAAAAGGGAAGATGGTGCTGGGCTTTGACCCCGCCTTTCGGACGGGAGCAAAGCTGGCTGTTGTTGATCAAACGGGGAAATTAATAGCAACGCAGGTCATCTATCCTGTTCCTCCGGCCAGCCGGGCTAAGATTGATCAGGCAAAAGCTGATTTGGCTAACCTGATTGCAGACTGTGCTATTGAGGTTATAGCTATCGGCAATGGGACAGCCAGCCGGGAGAGCGAAGCCTTTGTGGCAGAAGTGCTCAAGGATTTCCCCGGAGTTTCTTATGTTATTGTCAATGAAAGCGGTGCATCGGTCTATTCTGCTTCTGAATTAGCCCGGCACGAATTTCCGGAGCTGACTGTTGAAAAACGTTCGGCTATTTCAATTGCCAGACGCCTGCAGGATCCATTGGCAGAGCTGGTCAAAATCGATCCTAAATCTATCGGAGTCGGTCAGTATCAGCACGATGTCAGCCAGAAGAAATTAGCAGAAAATCTTGATTTTGTGGTGGAAACAGTGGTCAATCAGGTCGGCGTCAATGTCAATACGGCCAGTCCGGCTCTGCTATCACATGTTTCCGGCCTCAATAAGACCATTTCCGAAAACATTGTCAAATACCGAGAAGAAAACGGGCGCCTGACCTCCCGCAAAGACATTCAAAAAGTGCCCCGCTTAGGAGCCAAAGCCTTTGAGCAGGCGGCCGGATTCTTGCGGATTCCTAATGCTGACAATATTTTGGATAACACGGGTGTTCATCCGGAATCCTACGGCGCTGTGGAAAAACTTTTTTCCTTACTCGAGATTACAGAATTGGATGACTCTGCTCAGGCGAAACTTCGGTCTGTAGATATTGAACAAAGAGCTGCAGAGATTGGTCTGGGGCAAGAAACCTTAAAGGATATTATTGCCGATTTGCTCAAACCCGGCCGTGATTTGCGCGATGATTTTGCTGCCCCTCAGCTGCGGCAGGATGTGCTGGAATTAGCTGATTTAGAAATCGGGCAGCAGCTGGAAGGGACCGTTCGCAATGTTGTTGATTTTGGGGCCTTTGTTGACATTGGTCTTCATGAAGACGGTTTGATTCATATTTCGCAGATGAGCAGTCAGTTCGTTAAACATCCCAGTCAGGTCGTAGCAGTTGGTGATGTTGTCAGAGTTTGGGTTTCAAAAATTGACCAGGAACGTGAGAAAGTTAATCTTTCTTTGGTGGCTTTAAATGAACTTAACTGAATATGTTAAAGACGTTTCCCGTCAGGATTTCGGGATGGAATTCCAGCATAAGGCCCTTTGGAATTCACGTTTGCAGACGACCGGCGGACGTTTTTTCCCACAGGATGGGCATCTGGATTTCAATCCTAAATTCTGTAAAAAGGGTGATGAAGAGACCTTTCGGAAAATTGTTCGTCATGAACTTTGCCATTATCACCTCTATTATGCAGGCAAGGGGTACAGGCATCGGGACAAGGATTTCAAGGAATTATTGCTCAAGGTTAACGGTATCCGCTATGCACCGAGTCTGAGAAGCAAAACTTTTTACTATTCTTATCAATGTCAGAACTGCGGGCAAGTGTATCAGCGAAAAAGGCGCATTAATACAGAAAAATTTGCCTGCGGCAGCTGCCAGGGCAGATTAAGTCCGCAAAATCAGTCGCAAGGCTGATGCCAAACTTTTCTCAAATGTTATACTAGTATTGTCAATGAAGTTTATGACAGATTTTTAAAGGGAATGAGAAGGTAAGGTTTTAATGACAAAGGCTATCTTTTATAAGCAAAGAAAAAATCGGATGATTTGCGGCGTAGTGGCAGGCTTGGCCGATAAGTACGGCTGGGATTTGCCCATTGCCAGAGTTTTGACAGCTCTTTTTGTTTATTTTTCAGGGGGCTTTGGTATTATTCTCTATATTATTTTGGCAATCTGTCTGCCCTATAAGGAAGATTTGGGAAAGAACGGACAGTCAGGCAGTTATCATCAGGGACCGCGCAAACGCAAGGATGCTGAGGTTATTGATGATAAAGATAAAGGAAAGTGGTTTTGGTGATAGCACAGGCAGTCTAAAAAGCAGCATCTGTTTCAGAGATTCTTAGAACAGGAAAGAGTCATGAGTAATCTGCCGGTAAAAATACAGCCGGCTGGCTAATTTTATTTTTAGATGCTATCCAATTTGAGGAAAACGAGCTATTTTATAAGCAATAGAACCCTGTCAGCCTCCCTTATTATCGAAGGCTGACAGGGCTCTTTTTCTTTTACAGCGAAAATCCCATTTTATAGCTATTTGTGGTATAATAGGGTGCTAAGGAGGTAGTATGTCAGTTACAGTACAGATGTTGGTGGACAAGGTGAAATTAGATGTTGTTTATGGCACCGCTGAGCTCTTGCAAAAGACGATTGCAACAGCTGATATTTCCCGTCCGGGTCTTGAAATGACCGGTTACTTTGATTATTACGCACCCGAACGTATCCAGTTACTGGGAATGAAGGAATGGTCCTACTTAACACAGATGACCTCGCATAACCGCTATTCTGTTTTAAAAGAAATGTTTAAGACAGAAACACCGGCTGTTATTGTAGCCAGATCTCTCGCCATTCCGGAGGAAATGCTCAAAGCGGCTAAGGAAAAGGGTATAGCTGTTTTACAAAGTCACGTTCCTACCAGTCGGCTTTCAGGCGAAATGTCCTGGTATTTAGATTCCTGTCTGGCTGAGAGAACCAGTGTCCACGGTGTTCTTATGGATATTTATGGCATGGGTGTTCTCATTCAGGGAGACTCAGGTATCGGTAAGAGCGAGACAGGTCTGGAACTTGTTAAACGCGGTCACCGTCTGGTTGCTGATGACCGAGTTGATGTCTATGCTAAAGACGAGGAGACCCTTTGGGGTGAGCCGGCTGAAATTTTGCGGCACCTGCTGGAAATCAGAGGGGTTGGGATCATCGATGTGATGAGCCTTTACGGAGCCAGCGCTGTCAAAGATTCTTCACAGGTTCAGCTGTCTATTTACCTTGAAAATTTTGAAAAGGATAAAATCTTTGACCGTTTAGGAAACGGCAATGGAGAAGTCGAAATGTCCGGCGTTAAAATTCCCCGTGTGCGCATACCAGTTAAGACAGGACGAAATGTTTCAGTTGTTATTGAAGCTGCTGCCATGAATTACCGTGCTAAACAGATGGGCTATGATGCGACGAAGACCTTTGAAGATCGTCTGACACATTTGATCGGTCAAAATGAGGTGCGAAATGATTAATCCCATTGCCGTTCAGATTGGACCTATAGCCATTCGCTGGTATGCCATTTGTATTGTAACAGGGCTTATTTTGGCTGTTTATCTTACAGGGCTTGAAGCACCTCAAAAAAACATCAAAAAAGAGGATGTTTTAGACTTTATTTTAATCGCTTTTCCTTTAGCCATTATTGGCGCACGGCTTTACTATGTGATCTTCAATTGGGATTATTATGCTAAAAATCCCAGTGAAATTCTAGCCATTTGGCAAGGCGGCATTGCCATCTATGGCGGATTGATTACAGGAGCTGCTGTGCTCTTTGTCTTTTGTTACTACCGGATGATTAAGCCGATTGATTTTCTGGATATTGCAGTACCGGGAGTAATGCTGGCGCAGGCCATTGGCCGCTGGGGAAATTTTATTAATCAGGAAGCTTATGGCAAGGCTGTTGCCCATCTCAATTATCTGCCTGAATGGATCAAAAAGCAGATGTATATTGATGGCCACTACCGCACGCCAACTTTTCTTTATGAATCTCTGTGGAATTTGCTGGGATTTGCCATTATTATGAGTTTGCGCCACAGACCCAATCTTTTAAAAGAAGGAGAAATAACTTTCTTTTACCTGATTTGGTATGGCTGCGGCCGCTTTGTTATTGAGGGAATGCGAACAGACAGCCTCATGTTTATGAATCTGCGGGTATCGCAGGGGCTTTCTGCGCTGCTGGTTGCTGTTGGAATTATCCTCGCTGTCTATCGGCGCCGCCGTCAAACAGTACCTTACTATCAGATAGCTCGAAAAAGTTAGTTAGATTAGGAGAAAATTATGTGGGAAATTGCTTTATTGATTATTGCTATTGCCTTTGCTGTTTTAACTGTTTTTATCATTCTTTTGCTCAGAAAAATTTCAGATACTGTTGATGAATCTCGGCAAAGTTTGAAGGTTCTGACGAGCGATGTCAACGTAACGCTTTATCAGACCAATGAACTGTTAGCTAAGACCAATGTACTGGTAGAAGACGTTAACGGCAAGGTTCAAACTATTGATCCGCTTTTTACAGCCATAGCTGATTTATCAGAAAGTGTTTCTGATCTTAATCAGCAAGCTCGCTATTTTAGCCAAAAGGCAAGCAATGCTACCTCTAATGTTGGCAAGGCAGGAGCAGCTTATACAGTTGGCAAAGTAGCTTCTAAATTATTTAGGAAGAAAGGAAAATAATTATGGGTAAATTTTTGAATACAGTTATCATCGGTGCTGCATCAGGCGCTGCGGCAGCTTACTTTCTCTCTACAGATAAGGGAAAACAATTTAAGCAAAAGGTCAAGGAAACATTGTCGGCCTATAAAGAAAATCCTGAAGAATACCATCAATACGCCGCTCAAAAAGCTAATGAGTATAAGTCGGCAGCGGTCAATACTGTTAAGGATTACAAAGAAAAAATGGCAGCCAATGAGCTGACAAAAGATGATGTGGTATCTGCCGTTAAAGAAAAGGCCTCTCAGGTAGGAGACTTTGCTAATCAAACTTTGTCTGAAGTCAAGGATCGTCTGTCTCAAGCTGCCGAAAAGTCAGAAAAAACAGCTGAAGCAGTGAAAGCTGAAGTTGATGATATTGTGATTGATTACCAAGAAGAAGCAGAAGCTGCAGACAATATCAAAGATTAAAAACGCAGTTTTCTCTAGCTTTTGAGACTGTCAGTTATAGAAGGGAGCGAGCAGATTACTGAAAAAGACTGCTTGTTATCGCTTGACTATATCTAAAACCACAAAAAAGAAAGCGGGATAAAGTAAATATCTCCCTGTCAAATAACAGTTGAATAATAAAATTAAGCAGGGGTCTGATTCCTAAATAATATGGGAGTCAGGCCTTTTCAATTACTTTGACTGCATTTAGAGTTGATACTATAAGCAAATGAGGGGCAGCCAGTTTCAGTTTATCTTCAAGCTTAATTGCATAAAAAAACACCTCAACTGTTAGCTTTTTAGACTAACGGTGAGGTGCCGTTGATTTTGTTTGAGCTTCATTTTGCTGGCAGAAGTCCACTTTTTTATTATCAAGATTTAAGGCGTTTCAGACCGGCTTGTGCTGCTGATGTAATTCCCCAGCTAATCAGCAAGGACAGCGGGAAAGCAAAGACAGGAGAGAACTTAGCAACTAGAAGAATAAAACAGGTCAGGATTGTTACGACACAGAAAAAAGCCAGTTTAGCGAAAAAAATAAGTTCGTCTAGCTTTGTTCTGCTATCATCAAAATCTTGAAATTCTTGATATTTAGGTGTCAGATCTTCTTGATAATCAAGTTCTTCATAATTTTCTGTCTGCCTGTTCAGATTTGCTGACATGAGTTCCTCCTCTGGATATTCCTTAACATCTTATCACAAATTGTGAAGTTTGTCATCTGTTTTCTGAAATTTTTTTTGTAAAAAGCCTTCTTTCGCTTTTGATAGGGCTTTAAATTTTTAAAAAAGTGGCTTTTTATCTTAAATTTGATACAATAATAGGTATGGAAAAAATTGTTATTACTGCAACTGCAGAATCTGTTGAACAAGTCAAAGAATTGTTAGACGCTGGTGTAGACCGCATCTATGTCGGTGAGAAAGATTATGCTTTGCGTCTGCCGCATACTTTTAACTATGATGAGCTGCGGGAGATTGCTGCGCTGGTTCATGGAGCTGGGAAAGAGCTTACGGTTGCCGCCAATGCTCTCATGCACCAGGAAATGATGGATAATATCAAGCCTTTTTTGGAATTGATGAAGGAAATTCAGGTAGATTATCTGGTGGTTGGTGATGCCGGGATTTTTTATGTTAATAAGCGTGATGGCTATCATTTTAAGCTGATTTATGACACATCTGTTTTTGTTACTTCCAGCCGTCAGGTTAATTTTTGGGGGGAGCATGGAGCTGTAGAAGCTGTCTTAGCGCGTGAAATCCCTTCAAAAGAGCTTTTTTCCATGTCTGAGAATTTAGAAATTCCCGCTGAAATCTTGGTTTACGGGGCTTCTGTTATTCACCATTCAAAACGGCCCTTGATTCAAAATTATTACAATTTTACGCATATAGATGATGAAAAATCAAGAGAACGCGGTCTTTTTCTGGCTGAACCTAGCGATCCGGAATCGCATTATTCGATTTACGAAGATAAGCATGGAACGCATATTTTTATTAATAATGATATTGATTTGATGACAAAACTCCCAGAGCTGACTAAGCATCATTATTGTCATTGGAAACTGGATGGTATTTACTGTCCGGGACAGAATTTTGTGCAGATTGCTAAATTATTTGTCAAGGCACGTACCTTGATTGAGGAAGGTATTTTTACGCAAGATCAGGCCTTCCTCTTTGATGAAGAAATTAGAAAACTCCATCCCAAGGGCCGTGGTTTAGATACTGGTTTTTATGATTTTGACCCTAATCTAGTGAAATAAAAGAAAGAGATAGATAATGATACAAACAAAGAAAAAAAGGCCGGAAGTTTTGTCACCGGCTGGAACTTTAGAAAAACTTAAAGTTGCTGTAGATTATGGAGCAGATGCTGTTTTTGTCGGCGGTCAGGCCTATGGTCTTCGCAGTCGTGCTGGCAATTTTTCCATGGAAGAAATGGCCGAGGGCATTCATTACGCTCATGAACACGGTGTAAAGGTCTATGTAGCTGCCAATATGGTAACCCATGAGGGCAATGAAACTGGAGCTGGTCAATGGTTTCGGGATCTGCGTGATTTAGGTCTTGATGCTGTTATCGTATCAGATCCCGCCTTGATTGCCATCTGTGCGGCGGAGGCACCCGGTTTAGAAATTCATTTGTCTACACAGGCTTCGTCAACGAATTATGAAACATTTGAATTTTGGAAGGAACTGGGGCTGACACGTGTGGTTTTAGCACGTGAAGTTACCATGAAAGAACTAGCTGAAATACGCAAACGTACCAGTGTTGAAATCGAAGCCTTTGTACACGGTGCCATGTGTATTTCTTATTCAGGGCGCTGTGTTTTATCAAATCACATGAGCCATCGTGATGCCAATCGGGGCGGCTGCTCACAATCCTGCCGCTGGAAATACGATCTTTTTGATATGCCTTTTGGCCAGGAACGCAGGTCGCTGAAAGGTGAAATTCCTGAAGAATTCTCGATGTCAGCTGTTGATATGTGCATGATTGAACATATTCCCGACATGATTGAAAACGGTGTTGACAGCCTTAAGATTGAAGGCCGTATGAAATCCATTCACTATGTCTCTACAGTGACCAACTGTTATAAGGCGGCTGTTGATGCCTACCTTGAAAGTCCGGAAAAATTTGAAGCTATCAAAGAGGATTTGATTGACGAATTATGGAAGGTAGCTCAGCGGGAATTGGCAACTGGCTTTTACTACAGTACCCCAACTGAAAATGAGCAGCTCTTCGGAGCGCGCCGTAAGATTCCGCAATATAAATTTATCGGTGAAGTTGTTGACTTTGATGAAACAAGTATGACAGCAACCATTCGCCAGCGCAATGTTATCAATGAAGGAGACCGAGTTGAATTTTACGGACCGGGTTTTCGGCATTTTGAAACCTTTATCCAAGATTTGCATGATGCTGACGGTGTTAAAATTGAACGTGCCCCTAAACCTATGGAGCTCTTAACGATTACAGTGCCTCAGGCAGTAAAAGCAGGGGATATGATCCGTGCCTGCAAGGAAGGCCTGGTAAATTTATACAAAGAAGATGGCAGCAGCGTGACGCTCAGAGCCTGATGTGTCTTAATACTCTTTGAAAATCAAAGGTTGTTGACTTCGCTTTGCCGTACTTCAGTACTGTCTGCGGCTCGCTACTTAGTCCAATCTTGATTTTCTTTGAGTCTTAATTAATATAAAAGAACCCCTAAGGTTAGCCAGAGAATCTAATCTTAGGGGTGAGTTTATTGGATCTGTTTTTACCTGCAAATCAGCTCAGTTTTTGTGAATCTCTGACGGTTTTTGGGACCAGAGTTAAGCGTTTGATGTCTGAGATACTGATAATAGCTGATATATTTTTTTGGAAATTTTTTAAAATGAGCTTATTGTTCTCTTTGTCATATTTGACAATATCTCCCGTAAAACTCTTATCAAGATAGATTACATGGACCGCTTCGTGCTTTTTTTGTGCCTGCAAAATCGTATGTAATAATTGATTGGTTTTTAAAATAATATCAGGAGATTTTTTGGTGGGTTCAATGAATTCTCTCACATGCTCTAAAATGGTTTGTAAAAATCTTTTCATGGTATTTTCTCTAAAAAATTGTTAGAATGATTATACCTTATTTTAGGTTAAAATAAAATACTTAATTAAAAATTGTAAGAAAAACGATAAATTTAAAAGTTTTCCGTTTTCACAGTCTTTCTTACGAATATAATGATAGGAGGAATATATGGCAGAATTTACCTTTGAAATTGAAGAAAAATTATTGGTCCTGTCTGAAAATGATAAGGGCTGGACCAAGGAACTCAACCGTGTCAGCTTTAACGGCGCACCGGCCAAGTTTGATATCAGATCTTGGAGTCCGGATCATACAAAGATGGGCAAGGGCATCACGCTTACCAATGAAGAGTTTGATGTTTTAGTCAATGAATTTAGAAAATGAAGCCGAAGCACAGCATTGCTTCGACTTTTTTTCTTTGCCCTAAAGGCGGAGCTTCTCTTGCTTAAAAGACTGTGCTTAAGATTAGCTGCAAATTGAGGACTGTCAGTAAAACAGCCACTCCGTATGCGAGATAGGTATTCCATTTGGCATTGACAAAGTCCCCCATGATTTTTTTCTGGGAGGTAAAATAGACCAGTGGAAAGATAGAAAAAGGCAGAGCGACAGACAGAAAAACTTGTGAGTAAACGATGAGCTGGTCTAAAACCTTTTCCTGACTGCCGTAAATAATGGCAGCAATTAAAACAGGAAGCAGTGCTAATAGACGGGTTACCAAACGAATGAGCCACTGGGGCATCTTTAAATGCAGGAATCCCTCCATTACAATCTGACCGGTCAGTGTTCCGGTAATGGTTGAATTTTGGCCGCTGGCTAAAAGAGCAATGGCAAATAATGTTGACAAAAAGGAACTGGCAACAGCTCCGGCAATGCTGTGATCAGCAAGAGCATTGTACATTTGTGAAAAGGCACTGATTTCACTGGCATGCCCATAGAAAAGCGATGCTCCGAGAATCAGTAGGAGAGAATTAACAATAAATGCCAAGCTTAACTGAATGTTGGAGTCCCAAGTCATGAATTTTACGGCCTGCTGAATGGAAGATTTTTGTTTGTAGTCCACCCGGCGTGTCTGTGAGATAGATGAGTGGAGGTAGAGGTTATGCGGCATAACAGTAGCGCCAATAATACCTAGGGCCAGGGTCAGTCTGCTGTTGTCAGCAGTTCTGGATAGATCAAAGATTGAAGTGCTGGGAAGGTAGCCTTTAAAAATACCAGCCGCACTGGGATGAGAAATAAAGACGAGGTAAGCAAAAATAAGCAGAATCGTCAAGATTAAGGTTGAAACAATCGCTTCAATCTTTCTAAACCCTAATTTCATAATGGAAAGAAGTAGAAAAACATCCAAAATAGTAATGAAAATTGAAAACAGTAAGGGCCAGCCAAATAAGAGGTGCAGGGCAATGCCTGAACCGATGACTTCTGCTAAGTCAGTAGCCATCAAAGCCAGCTCAATAATGACAAATAAAAGGTAGCGTAAGCCCTTAGGAAGATGAGCTGCTGTAGCCTGTGCTAAGTCTTGACGTGTCACAATGCCTAATTTTCCAGCCATTTGCTGCAGCTGCATGGCAATAAGGGAGGAGATTAGAACAACCGATAAAAGCAAGTATTTATAACTGGCTCCGCCGACAACGCTGGTAATCCAGTTGCCAGGGTCCATATAACCAACCGCAACAAGGGCTCCCGGCCCTAAAAAAGCTCTCAGAGTTATCCAGAAAGAAGCGTTTTTAGGAACTTTAACACTTTGATTGACTTCGCTGAGGGACTTTTTCTTAGGAATCGTAGAAGACGAATGAGCTTTCATTTGAAAATCTCTTTTCTAAATAATACTTTTATCTCAGTATAGCATAAAAACTCTAAAAAGTTAAGGATAACAAAGTAAAAAATTAGGCATGCTTTATTTAATAGAAAAATAAAAAGGTTGGTCAGCGATGAACCCGTTTCACAAGTGAGCATAAAACCCAAGCTGTGTCTGCTGTTCAGCGTCTCCAAACTCATTTTAATTATTTTTACCAGCTAATCTTTCTTGTGATCCAAAATATCCTTGATGCCAATGAGGATAAAAACGATACCGAGAACCGCAAAGATGTAGTGCTTTTGCAAGAGCCCATAGATGATAAAAATAGCAGCCGATAAAAAAGAAATATAATATTTTTTCATGTTAATGATTAATTGGCAAATGAGCGGGAGGTCAAATGTCCTTTCTTTAAGAGTAAGTATAAAAAAACTCCGATTTCATTGTATCATGAAAAGCTGCTGGAAACCAGCAATTGGAAATAAGATGATGTCCTGCAAGGTCATCCAAAAATCCAGCCTGTTAACCAAGCTGGACTTTTTAATGTGCCTAGCAACAGAAAAAGAATGCCTGTATGGGTTTGATACAGCAGTTGATTATGAAAGAGAAAATATTGCTGATGTCATTCAAGCAAAGATAGCTGGTCTAGGTGTGGATCTCATTATCAACCCTCTGGGGCAAAGTTTTGCAGATAGAGATAATGATATGCTCGCGTTCAATGGGGACTCAGTCTGTACTGGTGCATCGCCAATGCAAATGCGATGGATAAATTATTTTCACGTGGCTTGGGAGGTCATTTAACTTTTATAGGGGCTGCTCATCAAAGCGGAAACATGCAACAAAAGAAAGATTTAGGACAAATGGCAAAAGCAGTGTTGTCATTAGTTTCTGAAAGAAAATTAAAAGTTCCAATTGCTCGCTCATTTACCGTTAGCATTAGCAACATTAGAAAAAGAACCACCTGTTGGAAAGTTTGTTGTTAAAATTAAGTAATAAAGTAAATTTCAGTATGAAGAGACAAAAACAACTAAAAGGAGAGCAGGTTCTTTTTAAGATTATTCAGATCTCAGACAACTATTAAATATATTTACCTTATTTTGTATAACTTTGGTGTAATGATGATTTGTATTAGTGAGAAATATTCACAATTAGTTTTCATCAAGAAATTTGTACTATTCTTTTATCTAATTTAATGTGATGATTGATATATTAAGAATCAGGGGCGTGAGCAAAATATTTGAAACGCACATTCGATTTTGTTAAACTAATTTCAATCAATCGATTGAGCAAAATCGTTATAAGGAGGTTACATTGATACAAACACAAGAAACAATAGGTGATAGACTCCAAGAGCAACCATCATCTCTGCTTTTAGAACACAACCTCTGCTTTTCTTTGTATGCAGCTTCGAGAGAATTTATCAACCGTTACACGCCTTTGTTGGCTAATATCGGACTAACCTACACACAATATGTGGTCATGATGGTTCTCTGGGAAGAACACAGCATTGTCACACGTGAACTGCGTGATAGGGTTTTCCTAGACAGTGGTACTCTAACGCCTGTCCTAAAGAAATTAGAGGAAAAAGGGTTCATCACAAAGGAGCGTTCGCAAGCAGATGCTCGTGACTTGATTGTCACCCTCACTCAAGAAGGTACATACCTAAAGCAAGCCGCTCTAGCTGTCCAAGCTGAAATTGCTAAAAACTTTAAGGGCAGTACGGACAATGATAAGCTTTTGCAATTGCTCCAAGAACTGATGGAGACATTCCGACAAGAACGAAAGGGAAAGTAAACAGTGATGACAAAAATCGTTTATGCAAGCCGCTCAGGTCATGTTGAGAAAATCGTGAACCAACTGGGTGTGGCAGATGCCTTGAAAATCGAAACAGGCGAAGAAACACTTGACGGGGACTATGTGATTTTCACGTATTCTACAGGACGGGGTAAAACGCCCAAGGTTGTTGAGCAGTTTTTAGCGCATAATCCAGGCGTCAAAGCCGTTGTTGGGAGTGGTTCCATGGCAAAACATGCTGAAACCTTCAATTTTGCAGCAGAAAACATTGCTAAGGCCTACAAGGTACCAATCTTAGCCAAGTTAGACGGCGTGGGGACATCTCAAGAGATTGAAGACTTGGCTAAAAGCTTAGCAAATTGTAACCACCTAGGAAATTGATTAGATAAAAAGGAGAACTCATTATGACAATCGTACAAACAGCTGTATTTACCGTAGACAAAGACTACCAAGAAGCTTTTCTTGAAAAAATCAAACGCGATGTTGCTTCTCTTAAAGCGTGGCCAGGCAATTTGGCAGCTGAGGGCTGGCAAGGCGAAGACAAGGGAGATAGCATCGAATTTATTCTCTTATCAAAATGGAACTATAAAACTGATTTTGAGGCATGGATGAGTCGCCCAGGTCACAAAGAAGGACACTCAGACCCAAAAACACAGGAGATTCGCAAGCACGTCTCACGTAAGGCAAACACTTATAAAGTCTTGGCTGACTAAACAAAGAAATAGGAGAAAAAACATGAACTATGATGTGATTTTTATCGGAAGCGGCCATGCTAACAACCACGGTGCCCGTCTGTTAGCTGCAGCAGGAAAAAAGGTCGCTATGATTGAGGCAGACAAATTTGGCGGTGTCTGTACCAACTATGGCTGTGATGCCAAAATTCTCTTAGATGGTCCCTTTGAGTATTTAGATGGGCTGAACAACTATCAAGATTTGGGCCTGAAAGCGGATGTGAAGATTGATTGGGCAGCCATGATGGCTCATAAGCGCAAAACTCTGGCTGGCTTTCAAGAGGTATTTCCGTCCATGTTCAAAAGTTTGGGGATTGATATTATCAATGGACGGGGAAGACTGGTTGATAACCACACAGTTGCTGTTGGCGATCAGCACTACACGGCTGACTATATCATCATCGGGACTGGTGCCCGCAATGCTAAGCTTAATATTCCGGGCAAAGAGTTTACGCAGGGTAGTGCTGAATTTTTAGATTTGGACGCTTTGCCTGAACACATGATTGTAATTGGTGCAGGTATTATTGGGATGGAATTTGCCTCAATGGCCTTGTTGGCAGGCAAGCAAGTGACCTTCTTTGAATATGCCAATCGGCCGCTTTTAGCTTATCCAGAGAAATATGTCCAAAAAATCGTGACTAAATTTGAAGCCCAAGGCGCAGTTTTCTACTTTGGTCAAGCTATTTCCCAAGTTGAAAAAGTGGATAGTGGTTTGCGTGTGACGATAGCTGAAGGTCTTTCAGCGACAGGCGATTTCGTGCTGGATGCGACAGGACGTATCCCTAACATTGAAAACCTGGGCTTGGAAAATTTGGGTATCGAAGCCAGCCCACGAGGGATTAAGGTGGATGACCACATGCGTACTGCTATACCAAATATCTATGCCTCAGGTGACGTTGTTGACAAAACCATTCCCAAATTAACACCAACTGCTGAGTTTGAATCTAATTATATCGGCCGTGATATCTTAAATCCCAATGGACCATCCATTTCCTACCCCGTCATCCCTAACCTTGTCTTTACTCTGCCACGCATTGGTCAAGTTGGAGTTACTATCGATGAGGCAAAAGCCCATCCTGACCAATACAAATTGGTTGAAATCCCATGGGGAGAACAGCACGACTGGGTCAACAACCATGAGCTGGACGCTGAGTTGGCGCTGATTTTTGATAGGGAAGATTATCTGGTGGGTGCAGCTGCGATTTCCAGCCAAGCTGGTACTTGGTTGGATTGGCTGACGCCTATTATTGAGAAAAAGATGACCGCCAAAGATCTGGGCAACATGATTATGTCCTTCCCAACCCAGACCTATATGCTCTGGTCAACCTTAACATCGCTTTTAAGAGCACATTAACCAAAAGCTCTCTTTTATCATGAGTAAACAGTAACAAGGAGGTTACCCTTTGACAGAAGAATCCAAAGAAGCATTACGTAAGCGTATCAGCGATTTGGCCTACGAGGTCACGCAGAACGCAGCAACCGAACGTGCTTTTACAGGGGAATACGATAAGTTCTTTGAGAAAGGCATTTACGTTGATATTGTGAGTGGCGAGCCTTTGTTCTCTTCTACTGACAAGTATGATTCAGGCTGTGGTTGGCCGGCCTTCACCAAACCTATTAGCAACCATCGGGTGAGCAACCACGAAGACCATTCTTTCGGTATGCGTCGTATCGAAGTTCGCAGTCAAGAAGCTGATTCGCACTTGGGACATGTTTTTAACGACGGTCCCCTTGACCGCGGCGGTCTGCGCTATTGCATTAATTCTGCTGCGCTCAAGTTTATTCCTTATGAAGAGATGGAAAAAGAGGGCTACGCAGATTATATGGCTGTCGTTGAATAAGCACTTAGTATTGAAATGGAGGAAGCATATGAAAATAATTTATCTAGCAGGGGGCTGCTTTTGGGGTGTTGAAGGTTACTTTGACTTGATTGACGGTGTTGTGGAGACTCGTGTGGGCTATGCCAACGGTCAATCTGAAGCGACGTCTTATGCTTTGATTGATGCCACAGATCATGCGGAAACTGTCGCTGTCACTTACGACCCGGAACGTATCACACTGCGTGAGCTGCTCCAGCATTATTTCCGCATTATTAACCCTTTCTCTATCAATCGTCAAGGCAATGATATCGGCCGTCAATACCGTACAGGTATTTATTACACCGATGAAGCTGACAAAGCGGTTGCAGAAGAAATCATGCAAGCCGTCAGTCAAAAAAACGATAGCCGTCCTCTGGCTGTTGAGTTAGAACCCCTGCGTCACTTTATAGATGCTGAGGACTATCACCAAGATTACCTCAAGAAAAATCCCAATGGCTACTGCCATATTGATTTAGGATTAGCGAAAGTCCCTATTGCAAAGGGTGAATAAAGACTGGTTTGCCGGTTACTAAATCAAAACTAATTAAAACCTAGCAGCTATGAGGATCTAATCAGTTTAAGGATTTTTAAAAATATCAAAGTCACTAGATTTGAACCATTCAAAAAACCGAACATCTGACCTAAAAAATTGATTCTAGGATAAGAGTGTTCGGTTTTTCTATTGCTTTATCACCATTTTTACGCTTTTTCAAGTCTTAAAAATTGGTGTTAAGTTTTGTCAATTATGAGCTGACAAGCCCTTCAAATCAACGTTTTCGACCTCAATTATTTCATTGTTGGGAATAACAGTACATCGCGGATGGTAGTGGTATCAGTGAGAAGCATGACTAAGCGGTCAATGCCGATCCCCAGCCCGCTGGTTGGTGGCATGCCGTATTCAAGAGCTTCAATGTAGTCATAGTCGATGCCTGTAGCTTCGTCGTCTCCCAGTTCTTTGGCGGCAGCCTGAGCCTTGAAGCGTTCCAATTGATCGATAGGGTCATTCAGCTCGGTAAAGGCGTTGCCGTATTCATGACACATGATAAAGAGTTCAAAACGATCTGTGAAGCGTGGATCATCAGCATTTTTCTTAGCTAAAGGCGAAACTTCAACAGGATGGCCGTAAACAAAGGTAGGCTGAATGAGCGTTTCTTCGACCAATTCCTCAAAGAAGGCATTGATAATGTGGCCGACAGAAGTGTAATGTTTTTCAAGCGGTACATTTTTTTCCTTGGCCAAGGCTTCTGCCTCTTTTAAGGTCATTGGCTGCCAGAAATCAACACCAGTTACTTCCTTGATTAAGTCAACAATGTGAGCGCGTTTAAAGGGCTCGTTGATTTTGATTTCGGTACCTTGATATTCAATTGGACCATCTCCTTTGACAGCCTTAGCAACATGCTGAACAATGCCCTCGGTTAAATCCATAATATCTTCAAAATCAGCATAGGCCTGATAGACCTCAATGGAGGTAAACTCAGGATTGTGAGTAGCATCCATACCCTCGTTGCGGAAGATGCGGCCAATTTCATAGACACGCTCCATACCACCGACAATCAGCCGCTTAAGATGAAGTTCGGTAGCAATCCGAAGCACCATGTCCATATCCTGAGCATTGTGGTGAGTGGTAAATGGTTTTGCAGCAGCACCGCCTGCCTCGTTGTGGAGAACAGGTGTTTCCACTTCTAAGAAACCAAGATTATCAAGGTAGCGGCGGATTTCTGAGATGATTTTTGACCGAGTGACAAAGCGCTCAAAACTGTCGCGATTTGAAATCAAATCAAGGTAGCGTTTGCGGTAGATGGTTTCAACGTCTGTCAATCCGTGGAATTTTTCAGGAAGGGGACGAAGAGCCTTAGACAGGTGAGTGATATGCGTCGCCTTGATGGAGAGCTCACCCATATCGGTGCGCATGATTTCTCCTTCAACACCTAAGAAATCCCCAATATCGGCCTTTTTGAAAATCTGATAATTGTCATCGCCGACGGTATCTTTACGCACATAAATCTGAATTTGGCCTTGGCGGTCCTGAAGGTGGGCAAAACCAACCTTGCCTTTGCCGCGTTTGGTCATGAGACGGCCGGCGATAGTGGCTCTTTCATTAATGTCGTGCAGTTCTTCTTTTGATTTGTCAGCATATTTTTCTTTTAATTGACCAGAAGTAGCAGTACGCTCGAAACGTTTGCCAAAGGGATCAATTCCCTGTTCAGAAAGGGCAGCCATTTTTTCACGGCGGACAATCTGTTGATCATTTAATTCTTCTGTATGTTGATTTGACATGTTTTCCTCCAAAAAGTTTTCCTATTTATTTTACCATAAAATAAGGACATGTGATATAGGAAAATCTGCGAAAGTGCTTTGCTGGAGAGAAAAAGAGTTAAAAAATCAAAGTACAAGTGCATTCTGGAAATACAAGGCAAACGGCAATAGAGTGACTTTAGGGAAAGTCGAAGACAACAAGCTTTCTCAGTAGCAGTATAACAGTGTATTAGCTTTTGGCAAGCACTTCACTTCAGGAAGTTTTACTTATCAGATTTCCGAAGCTGGCCAAGGGCAAGTAAAGCAAAAGATGGACTTTGAACAAATTGATTAACAATCATGAAGCAGAAATTTATTTTGCATTATGCTGACTGTGAAATAAATCCTTAAAACAAGGGGCTTAGTTCTGCAAAGGCCTGCACTAAGCCCTTTTAAGTGCCTGAAATTCCATAGACAGAAAAAAGCTGAAGCTGGCTTTTCAAAGGAAAAAAAGATTTACTGTTTTTTTGTTCTTATTTCAGCTTGATAAAATGGGGCTTAGGCTTTGTCAAAGGATGACTGAGTGTAAAATAAGGAAATAGCTTATGCTGCTCAAATAGCTGATAAAGATTTTGAAAAAAGGCTGAAAAAATAGTATAATTTTTTAGAATTAAGATTTAGAAAGAATGACTTATGATTAGTGCTATTGTTTTTGATGTTGATGACACTATTTATGATCAGCAGGCGCCTTACCGAATTGCTGTTGAAAAATGTTTTCCTGATTTTGATATGACTCAGATCAATCAGGCTTACATCCGTTTTCGCCATTATTCAGACACAGGTTTTCCGCGGGTAATGGCTGGGGAATGGACAACTGAATACTTCCGTTTCTGGCGCTGTGAGCAGACCCTTTTAGAGTTTGACTACCGGCAGATCAGTGAAGATGAGGGAAATCATTTTCAGGAAGTTTATGAAAAAGAACTTGATCAGATTACAATGCTGGATGAAATGCGTCTGACACTGGATTTTCTGAAAGAAAAGAATATTCCCATGGGCGTTATTACCAATGGTCCGACGGAGCATCAGCTGAAAAAAGTGAAAAAATTAGGGCTCTATGATTATGTTGCCCCTAAGCGGGTCTTGGTCAGTCAGGCAACGGGCTTTCAAAAACCGCAGAAAGAAATTTTTAATTTGGCTGCTGAGCAGTTTGATATGAATCCGGATACGACTCTGTATGTAGGAGACTCTTATGATAATGATATCATTGGTGCTCATAACAGCGGCTGGCATTCTATGTGGTTTAATCACCGGGGCCGCCGCTTAAAGGCTGGGACAAAGCCTGTTTTTGATTTGCAAATCGATTCCTTTGAGCAGCTTTATGGGGCTGTGAAAGTTTTATTTGACCTGCCCAGCCATAAATTTATTTTTGACACAAATGATCGCAATAATCCTGTCTTGCAGCTGGGAATTAACAATGGTCTTATGATAGCTGCAGAACGCTTACTTGAGAGCAATATCAGTATTGACAAGGTTGTTATTCTGCTTAGACTGGATAAAAACCAAGAAAAGGTGCTGCGTTTGAAATATGCTAAGTAGAGACTGTTCAAGTATAGGGCTCACTTAGTAAGTGTTTAAATACAGTTTGGCAAAACTAAAAAGAGAGTGGACAGAAATCGATTCTTTAAATGACTCATTTCTGTCCACTCTCTTATTTTAAGCTGTTCGGCCTGAGACAGTTCATTAGACAGTTGTAGATCCGCCTTCGCATAGTTGATTCAGGTAATTGCTACCACTTGCAAGGCAGCACAGTTAATGGACCAAAGGTCTCATTAACTAATGATAGTCGCTATAGTGGACTGCCTAACCACCTTACTAGCTTTTCTCGTAGTATTATAGTATTATCGACTACTCGAACGCGCATCGCAAGGCAAGGGATGAGGGTTTCTCGCCAACCACTGCGCTAATCTGAAACTTGGCATATAATAAGGCTGGGACATGTTAGTCTCAGCCTCTTTTGAAAAGGTATTAAATACTTTGTTTTAGAACTGCTTTTTTATAAGAAGTATCGTTCCAAGTGATCAGCTCGAAATGTTTAAAGTCTGCTGTTTCTAAAATGGTGACACTGGCATTGTCAAGCCCGCCGTCACGGCGAAGCTGAGCGGGTTCGCAGCCTAAGAGTGACTGAATAGCAGCTGTCAGTGTAGCTCCGTGGCCCACCAGTAAAATATTTTGAGCCTGCAAATCTTTCAGCGATTTAACAAAGTTGGAGATGCGGTGCGTTACACGGTAGACAGACTCAGCATCAAATATGGAATGATCGAACTGTGCCAGATTATGGCGGAAAGCCTTCATTTGTTTAGGATAGATGGAGCTGACCAGACTGATTTTTTGACCTTCCAGTTTGCCTAAATTCCATTCTCGCAGGTTTTTGGTATAGGTGATATCCATTGGATAAAGGTTTTCCTGGGTGATAATTTGGCTGGTTAACTTAGCACGTTTGAGGTCACTGGAATACACTCTGTCAAATTTGATATCTTTCAAATAGTGTCCCAGAAGCTTGAGTTCCTTAACAGAGCTCTCCAGAAGCGGCGAGTCTCCGCCGGCGCCCTGAAAGCGGCCTTCCAAATTCCATTGCGTTTTTCCGTGTCTGACAAAATACAGTTTCACAATTCTTACATCTCCCAAATCTAATCAATAATTTCAACACCAAAAGGAAAAAGACTGATACGGGCCATCTTTACCGATTGTACCGCGAAAGGAATTCCGATAATGGTTATGCAAAGGACAGCAGCGCTGGCCAGATGCAGCAGAGCCAGTTCCCATCCGACCAGTAAAATCCAGATAATATTGCCTAAGAGGCTGGAGAAACGGTTGGAAAAGACGATTGTTTTGCCAAAAGGAAAAAGGCCGAAAGAGCCGATTTTAAAGCACTGCAAGCCAAAAGGAATTCCTAAAACGGTGATACAAAGCAACAGTCCCACTGCATACCAAGCAAGGGCAGCCCAAAGTCCAGCACAAAAGAACCAAATAATATTTCCAAGTACTCTCATTTTCTACTCCTTAATATCAGCGAATTGAGCATGGACAAAGTCTGCTAAAACTTGGCTGTCAATGCGAATAGAACGGCCGATTTCACCAGCTGATACAATCATTTTCCCCTTTTCAAGAGCCGTGCTGTCAATATAGATAGGAAAAGAATGTTTTTGCCTGATGCCAACAGGATTATTTGCACCGTGGATGTAGCCGGTTGTTTTTTGCAGTTCCTTTTGCGGAATCATACTGACCTTTTTGTTGCCGGATATTTTAGCCAGCTTTTTTTCAGACAGGTGCTCTGTGATGGGAATGATTCCGATAATTGGGCCTGTCTTATCGCCTTTTAGAGCCAGCGTTTTAAAAATATCTTCCTCTTGGATATCTTCCGGCAAATCTCCTTCTAAGGCATTGATGGCTAAACTATCGTGCTCTATTTTTGCTTTATCTAAAATTTGATCAACCAGTGTTTTTTTCAGCTTGTGCTTTTTACTCATTTGTATTTTTCCTCAAGTTTGCTCATCCAAGCACCCAAAGCAATACCGGCAATGCAGCACAAGGCAGCCAGTAAGAAGGTCACCCAGCTGCTGCCAGCATAAGAGATGCTCTCAGCATTTCTTGGATTTGGAATAATAATCAAAAGCGTACTGGAAATGACCAGTCCTAAAATAAAGTGATAAACACGGGAATGATAATGGTTCAAGGCATAATCCATAGCCTTTGAAAAGAGCAGCACAGCTGCCATACCACCGATAGCAATCGGCAGAAAAACACCCGCCAAATCAAGGTTTTTAAAACCAGTCAGCATGGGTGAGTAAAGGCCCATGATTAAAAGGAGATTAGATGGACTGAGACCCGGAACCAAAACACCGAGGGCAATTAGGACACCAGCAAGGATAAAACTAGCAAAGTTAGCTGGAATAGTACCGACCAAGTCATTTAAGAAGTAGAGCAAAAGACCTGAAACCAAAAAGGTTCCTAGCAGCCAGATCCAGTCCGTCTTATCGCGTTTAGATTTTTGAGTGGACTCAGCAAACAGGGTTGGCAGAGTTCCAATAATCGTTCCTGTAAAGGCCCAAAGAACAGGAACTTGATAATGTTCCAGCAGGTATTCTAAAGGTGCAGAAAAAAGAGCAATCCCCAGAATACCGCCGATTCCTACAGGGATAAAGAAAAGAACGTTTTTGACAAAATCTTTTGACAAGTGTGCCAAAAATGAAATAATACGCTCATACAGCCCTAAAATAGATGCCAATACCCCGCCAGATACGCCAGGCAGAATAAAGCCCAAGGCAATGATAACCCCTTTGATTAATCTTGCTATCCAAGAAATCATGATTTCCTCCAAAATAAAATAATATACCTTCCCATTATATCATTTTAAAGCTGATTATAATAGGCTTGAATTAAATCCAGAAAATTCTCTGCAGAATAATCGCTGGCAAAAAATTTTTCAGCCGCCGTATTCCAGTAGTCATCTGGATCTTGATGGTCAGTTCCGCCTAAATAGCTAGACACCATCTGGTGCGTCCAGACAGTTCCCGAAGCATCTTTTTTGCCCAGAGTAACTGGCAGCTGGTATTTTTTTAGCATGACGGCTGTATAATAAGCAGCATTCGCTAACTGTCTGGCGAAGTCTTCTTGGCTGTGCTCGCGTATCAGTTCAAACTGAAGGTAATAAGGATTGCCTTTAGGACCGGCACCTTGAGCCATATAGCGATCATCGGCGATCTGAAAAATATTGTCTTTGTCAATAAAGCTGTGGACAAAGACACCGGCTGATTTGTAATTTTGCTTCATATAAGAGACCTCGCTTTGAAGAGATGAGCTGTCGTTGCCGGTATCGTGAATAATGATGCCTTTTGGCTGGCCAGACGAACCAAAATAGGTTTTTTTAGCAAAGCGAGAATAGATATCTTTAGTGATTTCTGCATGAGGATAATTTAAGCGGGCAATGTATTGATTGATGGTATTAGTCTGCCGAAGTTGAAGGTTCTTAGCATCAAGATAATAGCTGCGCCCCTTTAATGTTATTTTAGCCAGAGTGACTTGTTTGCCCTTTAATTTTGTCAGAAAATAGCTCTCCACTTGTACGGTCGCATTTTGTTCCAATTTGTCGGCAGCCAAATCAAATAAATAGGGATAGAGCATCGGTGAAGAATCGGCTGTAATAGTTGCCTTTTGATTAACTTTATAAGAAGCAGAAACATGAAAGTGATGCTGGTAAATAAAAAAAGTAAGTCCCAAGAGAGCAAGCAGGAGTCCTGCAAGGATTGGATACTTCATTTGCTTTTTCTTTTTGCGCTGCCGGCTGCGCCGGCCTTTAGCAGAAGATTGTCTTTTTGTTTTTCGTTTTTTAGCCATATCATTATAATAACACGATTGCTTCAAAAAAACTGCAATCAAGAAAAAGCGCGGTTGATTTTAAGAAAGATTTGATGTCAAATGAAAAAGAACGGGTACTTTAATCCCGTTCTCAAATTGAAGATAAAATCACGCTTGGAGCTCATTTTGCTTGTAAATCAAGTAAATAACCTGATATTTAGAGGGTCAAGAAATCTTTGCGTTGAAAATAATTTGTCTACATTCCAAGAAAGTGGAATAGACAGGCATGATAGCTGCGCAATCACCCACAGAAGGCTATCGTTTGGAAGATGGCGTATAGGAAATCAGTTATTGCAAGCATTTGCTTTCGTTGTCCCACTCTTTTCATGAAATATCAGCAATTTTTACCTGCTGCTGTCAGCTCTTTGTTTTGGTCTTGGGTAAAAAGAACTTCGGCTGACTTGGCACTAGGACAAGCAAAACCAAAATAACCACTAAAAAGGTAAACAGTCCCGCACTGCCATTGACCGTAAAGGAATACCAGAAAGGAGACATTCCTTTTGGTGCATAACTTCCCCAAAAGATAAATCCGGCGATGTAATGGCAGACATATCTGGTGAAGGTGGCAGCAAAAGCTCCAATAATGGCATAGGACAAAGCCTTGGACTTGTGTCCCTTTTTAAGAGCCTGCTGAAGGGGATTTTGCATAAAACCGGCAAAACCCATACAAAGAAAAGCAAGGATATATTCTAGAATGACCTGTGAAAAACTGAGATAGTAGACTTTGGCCAAAAGAAAATGCAGCAGACCCCAGAGGAGACCAGATAAAATCCCATATTTAGCGCCTCTTCTTAAGGAAAAGATAATGAGCGGAATGGCTCCAAAGGACGGGGTGAACCAACTGGCAAAATCAGGCAGGAGTGACAGGACCATGGCTAAAGCAGCAGTCAGCGCCGCTTCGACCAGAATGACAGAATTTTTGGACATAAAAAGACCCCTTTATTCAAGGAGTCTGCATGTGTTAATTTCATCAATTAGTCACATCCCCACGCTAGTACTAACTAGATCAGGTCCATAGGATTTTGCAAAAAGCAATCTCAGCTAAGAAGCACTCCTTGTGATATTCTATTAATTACATTATATGACGGGAGCAAAAAGCTGTCAAGTTTATTCATTCACCGGTCCGAATAATTTTTCATAGGTCGCTTTGGTGTCTTTGTTAACAGCAATTTGATTGAGATCCAGTGTGTGTTTAAACCCTTGCAGCTGTCCCTGAGAAGTGTATTGGTGCAGGTCATAGTTTAACTTGGTCTTGGGAACAGCTTCAAAATAGCCTGAGTCGGTGCCGTAAGTTGGTATCCAGATAGCATCAAAGCCCTTGGTAGAGATGCTGTGTTCTTCCATGAAATACGTACCGATATAAATACCGACATTTTCAGCACCGAGGCGTTTCAATTCATCACGGAAAGCCTTAACGCCCTTATTCATGTTAGACATGGTTTTTTCTTCAACATCAAGCCAGTAGAAAGTCGGGTTGTAAGGTGAAGCGTTTTTATAGAAAGTTTTGGCCTCAGCTTTCATTTTCTTGACACTAGTTCCCCGTACATAGGCGTAGACGGCTACAGGAATGCCTCGTTTTTGAAATTCTTCAATATGTGTCTTAAACGATTTATCAACTCCGGAACTGTGAGCGGCGTTGTTTTTCTTTGAGACGCCTGAGCCGCCCTGCACACGAATAATGGCACCTGATATGTTGTTAGACAGGGTATCATAATCAATTTCGCTGGGCAGCTGCCAGCCTGAGATATCGATAATCGGATTAAGAGTAAAAGTGTCTCCATCTGAATTTGTTTTTTGTTTCTTTGCAGTTTGTTCAATTTCAGGAATTGATTTTCGAGCTGCGGCCAACTCTTTTTGCCGCGCACTTTCAGAACGAATATTGCCTAAAATTAACAATAAGGCGAACAAACTGAAGAAAGCCAGAACAAAGACAGGCTTAATTCTTCTTCTCATCTTTCTTATTTTAACGTAAAGTTTGGAAAAAAGCAAAATATGTCTGCTCAGAAGCATCAGATATAGTTATAAATTATAGCAAATCATAATATTTTTATATTTTACAGCTATAGGGGCAGATGATAAAATGAAAGACACTTATCTCTATCTATTTGAGGGGAAAAAATGACAAAAAATATTTTGAACATGTTGGTAGTTTTTTGCGTCCAGAAGCTCTGAAAAAAGCTCGGGAAGAATTTGAAGCTGGAAAAATTTCTAAAGAGCAGCTGCGGGCCACTGAAGATCAGCTGATTAAAGAATTGGTTGACAAGGAGATAGCGGCGGGGCTCGAAAAGGTGACCGACGGTGAATTTCGCCGTGCCTATTGGCATTTGGATTTTTTCTGGGGGTTTCATGGGATAGACCATGTCCAAGCAGCCGAAGGCTACCATTTTCATGATGAGACAACCAAGTCTGACTCGGCTCTGATTGCCGGAAAGATAAGCGGGGAAAACCATCCTTTTGTTGCAGATTACAGGTTCTTATATAATCTAGTGGCCAATAAGGAAAATGTTGAAGCCAAATATACTATTCCGGCGCCGGCACAATTCTATTTTGAATTAATCCGCGACGCTGACCATGTTGCTAAGTTAACTGCGGTTTATCCTGATTTTGCTGAATTACGGCAGGACATAAAAAAGGCTTATCTGACAGTGATAGAAGATCTGTTCAATGCTGGCCTGAGAACACTTCAGGTGGACGACTGCACTTGGGGGACTTTGGTCGATGAGGCCTTTTTGACAGCCTGGGGTGCTCCGCAAAACAAGACTGCTAAACAAGTTAGAGAGGAATTGGCAGATATTTTTCTGACCTTAAATAATGATGTATATCAAAATGTTCCAGCGGGTCTGCAGGTCAATACCCATGTCTGCCGAGGCAACTATCATTCAACATGGGCTTCATCAGGCGGATATGACCCCGTTGCCCATGAGCTATTTGGCGAAGAAGCGGCAAAAATCTACTTTTTAGAATTTGACAGTGAGCGGGCAGGCGGCTTTGAACCTTTAGCAGAATTTAAGGATCCAGATAAGGTGGCGGTTCTTGGCTTGATCACTTCAAAGGATGCTAAGCTTGAAGATAAAGAGGTTGTCATTGCCCGTCTGAAAGAAGCCAGTCAATATTTGCCGCTGGATCAGCTTTGGCTGTCTACTCAGTGCGGTTTTGCCTCGACAGAAGAAGGAAATATCTTGACAGAGGAAGATCAATGGGCTAAATTAGGACTAGTAAAAGAAATTATTGATCAAGTCTGGAGATAATATGCCGCTTAAAAAAATCAGCCGCATTGCAATTTTATCAGCGTTAGCGATTGTTTTGCGAATCGCCTTTGCTGGTTTGCCCAATATTCAGCCTATAACTGCCATCTTTTTAGTATGCGCAGTTTTTTATGGTTTGTGGGAAAGCGTATTGATAATGTCCGTAACAATGCTGGTTACCAGTTTTTTGCTGGGATTCGGACCTTGGGTTTTGGGTCAGATAATAAGTTTTGGCAGTATCCTGTTTCTATGGAAATTCATTTGTTATCCTCTGACAAAATTTTTGCCTTTGAGCAGACTAAACAAGATGATTCTGCAGGCTGTTTTGGCTGGTTTGATGAGCATTATCTACGGCATAATTGTTGATGCTTACTCAGCTTTGCTGTTTGCAGCTCCATTATTTGCTTATATCTTGGCCGGCATGACCTTTAATCTGATGCATGCTGTCTCAACTGTGCTCTTTTACCCCATTATTGTATCAATTTTTAGGAGATTATTATCTGATGAAAAAACTATGTAAATTTTTACTGTTAACCGGACTTGTCTTCCTTTTGACGGCCTGCAGTGACAATGGAAACAGCAGCAGGACTGAGACATCTAAAAACCTTCAGGTCAGGCTGATTGTTAAGACTGGCTCAGATAAAACTGATGAGAAGGTTTCCTTCAAAAAAGGGGATACTGTGATGGATGTGCTGAAAGCTAACTACAAGGTCAAAGAAAAAGGCGGCTTCATCACTGCTATTGACGGCCTGTCTCAGGACGAGAAGGCCGGACGTTACTGGATGTTTGATGTCAATAATAAGTTGGCTCCTAAATCTGCTGATAAGATCAAGGTCAAAGATGGCGATAAGATTGAATTTTACCAGAAAGTCTATAAGGATAAGAATTAAAGCAAGTGCTTGTTCTAATTAATATGTTGTCAGCAGATAAAAGCTGAAGCATCTGTGTTTTTGGCTATGAAAGCGCACCAATACCAGAGAACTCATTTACTTTTTTTCTAAAAGTGATATGATAGAAAATATCAATAAAGAAGGGAATTGCATTTCGTGACAGTCAGTAAATTAGAGAGCAGAAACGATAAAGAGGCTATCGCCGAAGAAATCAGTATTCTTACTGAAGTATTGGATGATGTTACAAAGAAAATGATTGGAAATGATAGTTTTGATAAGATTAATCTCTTAAAAAAATTATCCGTTGAAGAAAAGCATCAGGACTTAGAGGAGGCTATCAAAGGGCTGAATAATAACGAGATGGTTGTTGTTTCACGCTACTTTGCGATTTTGCCGCTTTTGATTAATATCTCTGAAGATGTTAATTTGGCTTATGAGGTTAATTATCAAAACAATAATGATATCAACTATCTTGGAAAGATATCAGCCACTATTGATCTGGTTTCTGAGCAAGACAACGCTCAGGAAATTTTAAAAAATGTTAATGTCGTACCGGTTTTAACAGCCCATCCGACTCAGGTTCAGCGTAAAACCATGCTGGATTTGACCAATCGAATTCATGAACTTTTGCGTAAATACCGTGATATTAAGTCTGGCTCTATTAATAAAGAAAAATGGTATGATGAGCTGCGCCGCTATGTTGAACTGATCATGCAGACAGATATTATCCGCGAGAAAAAACTCAAAGTTACCAATGAGATCACCAATGTCATGGAATACTACAATTCCTCTTTGATCAAGGCTGTTACGAAATTCAGCACCCAATACAAGCATTTGGCTCAGCAAAAGGGAATTGATCTGGATGGAGCAAAACCTATTACCATGGGAATGTGGATCGGCGGCGACCGTGACGGCAATCCTTATGTAACGGCTGAAACTTTAAAAATTTCTGCTCTGGTTCAAAGTGAAGTCATTTTGAACTACTATATCAGCAAACTATCAGACTTATATCGGACGTTCTCCCTGTCTACTAGCCTTTCTGTTATCAGCGAGGCTGTCAAAGAGATGGCAGAACGTTCGTCAGATGTCTCCATTTACCGTGAAAAAGAGCCCTACCGCAAAGCTTTTCACTATATTCAGTCAAGACTGCAAGAAACCTTGGCTTACTTAAAGAAGGGAGACTTTTCGAAAGAACAGGCTGATTCACAAGTTGCTGAAAATCAGCAAATTCGTCCCTATCAAACGGCACAGGAATTTCGGGATGACTTAGAGCTCATCAAGAATTCTCTGCTGGAAAATAACGATTCTGCTTTGGTCAGCGGTGATCTGACTGAAGTGATTCAGGCAGTTGATGTCTTTGGCTTCTTTTTGGCTTCTATTGATATGCGTCAGGATTCAAGTGTCCACGAGGCCTGTGTTGCAGAACTATTAGCATCTGCCAATATTGTTCCTAATTACAGCGATTTATCTGAAGAAGAAAAAATTGAGGTTCTCTTAAAAGAGCTGATTGAAGATCCGCGTACCTTATCTTCAACACATGTTGCAAAATCAGAAGAACTTCAAAAAGAACTAGCTATTTTCAAAACAGCAAGAGAATTAAAGGATGCTCTGGGTGAAGATGTTATTAGGCAGCATATCATTTCGCATACAGAAAGCATTTCTGATATGTTTGAACTGGCGGTCATGCTTAAAGAAGTTGGCTTGGTAGACACGAAAAAAGCGCGTGTTCAAATTGTTCCTCTCTTTGAAACCATTGAAGACTTGGATAATTCTCGGGAAATTATGAAGCAGTATCTTGATTATGATCTTGTCAAAAAATGGATTGCTGCTAATAATGGTTACCAGGAAATTATGCTTGGCTATTCTGATTCTAACAAGGACGGCGGCTACCTGTCTTCAGGCTGGACGCTGTATAAGGCGCAAAATGAATTGACAGAGATTGGTCTGGATAAAGGTGTGAAAATCACTTTCTTCCATGGCCGCGGAGGAACAGTCGGCCGTGGCGGCGGTCCTTCTTATGAAGCTATTACATCACAGCCTTTCGGCTCTATTAAAGACCGCATTCGTTTGACAGAGCAAGGAGAAGTGATTGGCAATAAATACGGTAATAAGGATGTTGCCTATTATAATTTGGAGATGCTGGTATCAGCAACTCTGGACCGCATAGTGACAAGAAGAATTGTTGATGCCGACAATCTGGTTGACTACCGTCTGATTATGGACGAAATCGTAGCAGACAGCAATATCATCTATCGTGATTTAGTTTTTGGCAATGATCATTTCTACGATTATTTCTTTGCAGCCAGTCCGATTCGGGAAGTTTCCAGCTTAAATATCGGTTCACGTCCTGCAGCCCGTAAAACCATTACGGA
This sequence comes from Streptococcus ratti FA-1 = DSM 20564, assembly GCF_000286075.1. Classification (GTDB taxonomy): domain Bacteria; phylum Bacillota; class Bacilli; order Lactobacillales; family Streptococcaceae; genus Streptococcus; species Streptococcus ratti. Next base: position 200,735 of record NZ_AJTZ01000005.1, read on the forward strand.
AATCAGCGGCTTACGTGCCATTCCTTGGGTCTTCTCATGGTCGCAAAACCGGATTATGTTTCCAGGATGGTATGGTGTCGGTTCAGCCTTCAAGCACTTTATTGACAAAGATGAAAAGAATTTAGCTAAGCTGCAAGAAATGTATCAATCTTGGCCTTTCTTCCATTCACTGCTGTCAAATGTTGATATGGTCTTATCAAAGTCAAATATGAATATCGCGTTTGAGTATGCCAAACTGTGTCAGGATGAAGCAACAAAAGAAGTCTTTAATACGATTTTGGACGAATGGCAGCTGACAAAGAACATTATTTTAACTATTGAAAATCATGAGCACCTTTTAGAGGACAATAGCTATCTGCAAGCCAGCCTTGATTCCCGCCTGCCTTATTTCAATGTTTTAAACTATATCCAGATTGAATTGATTAAGCGTCAGCGTCGCGGTGAGCTGGGGGAAAGTTTAGAAAATCTGATTCATATTACCATTAACGGTGTGGCTACCGGCCTGCGTAATTCTGGCTAATATCGAAGTTTTGTTTTGCACAGATACATGTTTGAGATTATTACTTCCAATTGGTCTATCAGTAATGTTTAGCTGCACTGTGATCTAAGCAGGTGTTTGACAGCTTTTCTGCGGCTGGGTATTTATCCGGCTGCCAAGACGCGGTCAGATGGCAAAACAGCATCAATAATATAGAGGCTGGGACATTTTTGTTCCAGCCTTGAACTTTGTATTGAACTACTAGTTTAAAGCAGCAATTAGGAGCAGCTCTTGCGGGCATTGGTCAGCCTAAAATTTTCTTCTGGCAAAACTGCCTAGGTTTTTAGTGTTCATCAACTAGGTGCTAAGGCCAACGGCAACATTGCTTTAACTGTCTGTTGATTTTTATCCACTCTCTTCTTTGTTTTAAATCTAAAAGATGGTATAATGCTAATGTTAGAATTGTAAGGATATTTTGAGGAAAACATATGAAAATTGACAAGCGGCACCTGCTGAATTATTCGATACTGCTGCCTTATTTGATTTTGTCGGTTTTTGGATTGATCATCGTCTATTCAACGACCAGTGCCAACTTAATTCAAAATGGCTTAAATCCCTTTCGCTCGGTTATCAACCAAGGTATTTTTTGGATTATTAGTTTGCTGGCCATTCTTTTTATTTATCGGCTGAAATTAAATTTTTTAAAAAACAGCGGTGTTTTGACTATTGTGATGCTAATAGAAGCCATACTGCTGATTATCGCCCGTTTCTGGACTCAGGAGGTCAACGGAGCGCACGGCTGGATTGTTCTTGGTCCTATTAGCTTTCAGCCGGCAGAGTATTTAAAAATCATCATGGTTTGGTTTCTGGCTTTTACCTTTGCCAGACGGCAGCAGGCCATTGAAGTCTATGATTATCAGGCTTTAACTAAGCGTAAGTGGCTGCCCAAACAGCTAAGTGATTTGAAAGATTGGCGCTTTTATTCTTTGGTTTTAATCTTTTTAGTAGCAGCGCAGCCGGACTTGGGCAATGCAACTATTATCGTTTTGACAGCTATCGTAATGTATTCAGTCAGCGGTGTCGGCTACCGCTGGTTCTCAGCTCTGCTGACCGGCATTGTCGCCTTATCAGCAGTTTTTTTGGGAATTATTAATATGGTTGGTGTCAAAACCATGAGCAAGGTTCCTGTGTTTGGTTATGTAGCCAAACGTTTCAGTGCTTTTTTCAATCCATTTCAGGATGTTACGGACTCGGGGCATCAGCTGGCTAATTCCTATTACGCTATGAGCAATGGCGGCTGGCTGGGCCGCGGTCTGGGGAATTCTATTGAAAAGCGCGGCTATCTTCCGGAAGCTCAGACAGACTTTGTCTTTTCCATTGTTATTGAAGAATTAGGATTGATTGGTGCTAGTTTGATTTTGGCTTTGATTTTCTTTTTGATTTTGAGAATTCTTTTGGTCGGCATCAAAGCTAAAAATCCTTTCAATTCAATGATTGCCTTAGGTGTTGGCGGCATGATGCTTATGCAGGTGTTTGTTAATATCGGCGGTATATCTGGTCTCATTCCTTCAACGGGAGTTACTTTCCCATTCCTGTCGCAGGGTGGGAACAGCCTGCTGGTTCTCTCTGTAGCTATCGGCTTTGTTTTAAATATTGATGCCAATGAGAAACGTGAGGAAATTTATTGGGAAGTAGCAGAGGCAGAGCGCAGCACTGATGATGTCTTTGTAGCATCTCAAGAAGAAATCTACGAAGAATACTACAATGAGTAACAGATTGGATAAAAACTTTAAGAAAAGATTGGACCTGTAGCTTGCAGATCCAATCTTTTTCTTTTTAAAGGCTTGCTGTATCATTGACAGCAGAGACAATGCTAAAGTTCAAGTCAGAAAAAGGTGGAGCTTGTCTCTTTTTAACTCTTTGAAGACTGATTTTAGCATTTCTCAGAAAAAAAGATAGAGACATACATATAAAAAGCTTGCATTTTTAGTGTAATTTGTTAAAATAGTAAGGTAAAGTTAGACTGTATTGCCTACCGTCTATCTATAAAATATATTTTATTGGAGGCTTTTCCCAAAATGGCAAAAGAAAAATACGATCGTAGTAAACCACACGTTAACATTGGTACTATCGGACACGTTGACCATGGTAAAACTACCTTAACTGCAGCTATCACAACTGTACTTGCACGTCGTCTTCCTAGTGCAGTAAACCAACCAAAAGATTATTCATCTATTGATGCTGCTCCTGAAGAACGCGAACGCGGTATCACAATCAACACTGCACACGTTGAGTATGAAACTGAAAAACGTCACTATGCTCACATCGACGCTCCAGGACACGCGGACTATGTTAAAAACATGATCACTGGTGCTGCCCAAATGGATGGTGCTATCCTTGTAGTAGCTTCAACTGATGGACCAATGCCGCAAACTCGTGAACACATCTTGCTTTCACGTCAAGTTGGTGTTAAATACCTTATCGTCTTCATGAACAAGGTTGACTTGGTTGATGATGAAGAATTGCTTGAATTGGTTGAAATGGAAATCCGTGATCTTCTTTCAGAATACGATTTCCCAGGTGATGACATTCCAGTTATCCAAGGTTCAGCCCTTAAAGCTCTTGAAGGTGACACTGAACAAGAAGATGTTATCATGGAATTGATGAAAACAGTTGATGAGTACATCCCAGATCCAGAACGCGATACTGATAAGCCATTGCTTCTTCCAGTCGAAGACGTGTTCTCAATCACTGGACGTGGTACTGTTGCATCAGGACGTATCGACCGTGGTACTGTTAAAGTCAATGACGAAGTTGAAATCGTTGGTATCCGTGATGACATCCAAAAAGCTGTTGTTACTGGTGTTGAAATGTTCCGTAAACAGCTTGACGAAGGTCTTGCTGGTGATAACGTTGGTGTACTTCTTCGTGGTATCCAACGTGATGAAATCGAACGCGGTCAAGTTCTTGCTAAACCAGGTTCAATTCATCCGCATACTAAATTTAAAGGTGAAGTTTACATCCTTACTAAAGAAGAAGGCGGACGTCACACTCCATTCTTCAACAACTACCGTCCACAGTTCTACTTCCGTACAACTGACGTAACTGGTTCAATCGAATTGCCAGCAGGTACTGAAATGGTTATGCCTGGTGATAACGTGACTATCGACGTTGAATTGATCCACCCAATCGCTGTTGAACAAGGTACTACTTTCTCTATTCGTGAAGGTGGACGTACTGTTGGTTCAGGTATCGTTTCAGAAATCGAAGCTTAATCAAAACAATTAAGTTTTCCCAAATAACAATTTAAGTCAGACAACTTATCTTGAAAAGAGTCTCGTAAGAGACTCTTTTTTGCTGTTCTTGCTAAGACAGCAGTATTTTAGCCGTTTTATTGTGAAGATTTTCATAAAATAATCTCTTAATCTTTCAATCACTCTGAATTTGTGGTAAAATAGACAATGTAAATAAAAGAAGAAGAGGTATGTGAAATGTCACGTAAACCATTTATCGCAGGTAACTGGAAAATGAACAAAAACCCTCAAGAAGCACAAGCTTTTGTTGAGGCCATTGCAGGGAAATTGCCTTCTGCTGACTTAGTAGAAGCAGCTATCGCAGCGCCTGCAGTTGATTTGAATGCTTTGCTTTGGTTCGCTAAAGACTCAGAACTTAAGGTTGCTGCACAAAACTGTTACTTTGAAGACGCTGGTGCCTTCACTGGTGAAACTTCTCCAAAAGTATTGTCTGAAATGGGCGTTAACTATGTTGTTATTGGCCACTCAGAACGTCGCGAATACTTCCACGAAACTGATGAAGATATTAATAAAAAAGCAAAAGCAATCTTTGCAAATGGCATGCTTCCTATCATTTGCTGTGGTGAAACGCTTGAAACTTATGAAGCTGGTAAAGCAGCAGAATTTGTAGGTGCTCAAGTATCAGCAGCACTTGCAGGATTGACTGACGAACAAGTTTCATCACTTGTAATCGCATATGAACCAATCTGGGCTATCGGTACTGGTAAATCAGCTAGCCAAGACGATGCACAAAAAATGTGTAAAGTTGTTCGTGACGTTGTTGCCAAAGACTTTGGTCAAGCTGTAGCTGACAAAGTTCGTGTGCAATATGGCGGTTCAGTTAAACCTGAAAACGTTGCTGAATACATGGCTTGTCCTGATGTGGATGGAGCCCTCGTTGGTGGTGCTTCCCTGCAAGCTGACAGTTTCCTCGCTCTTCTTGACTTTGTCAAATAAGCTAAGCGGCTAATCAAAGAGGATATTTTTCTTTCTGCATGCTAGTTTTTAAAAGGGCAGGAAGTTCCTTTCATTTTAAAAACACTGTTGATAAAGATCAGCAGTGTTTTTTTTGTAGGTAGATTTTTAAAAAGGTTTTTAATAGCCTTATTTTATTGACGGCCGAGCAATTTTTTGACTGCTTGGATAGCCTTGTATTTCAGTGGTTTAGGATAGTAGCGGAAGGTTCCCATTTTGCGGACAATGTAACCGTTGAAATTTTGTTTAAAGCGAAGGACACCGTCAGAACCATCAAAATGTCCTGTAATACCAAGAAGGTTGTAAAAAGAAATATCTTGTTTAATAGCTTCAAGCATGACATGTTCTTGCAAGAGAGCAGGAGCATAGAATTTATTAAATTCCGGATAAGATCCTGAAAAGAGGTAGACGGCTTCTTGAGGTGTATAAATGAAGAGACTGCCTGCTAAAATAACATCTTCTTTACCGTATTTATTGATAAATTCCTGAGCTTCTTCCTGGCGGGTTGTAAAAGTATCAAATTGGCTGGATAGTTCGCGCAGCTGATTTTGCTTTTTCTCAGAATGAGGATTTTTTTCTAAATCAGCCTGCAATTTAGTAATTTTATCACCCAGTTTTTTTTGATCCTTTTGCAAATGGTCAAGATAGTCTTCAAAATTAAGACTGGCCACCATAAATTCAGCCTTGTCTCCAAAACTATCGTAAAAATCTTGGTAATAGTCTAGACTTTTATCGCTGTATTCACGGCGATTGGAAGTAGCAGAGGTAATTTCCTTGAAGAGATGCAGCTCATCACGTTTTAGCCGACGAAGCTTAGTACCAAAAGTCTTAGCTTTTTTAACTAAAGGACGTCCCTTTTTACTGAAAGATTTCAGCAGGGTTTGCTCGCTGATATCTGATAAATCTTTGACATAGTGCCAGTCCCCTTCGCCATTAGGATAATCCGTCTGTAAGCCATCAAAGTGATAGTCTAGATCAGTCAGTTGAGTGATGAGGTTCTTTTGCTCTGCACTGGTCGCCTGACCATCGCTGTCAAAGGTTTGATAGGTATCATAAGGTTTGATAACCAATTCCAAAGCCCCTTGTTCTTTGACATAATTCCTTAAATCTCGGTAAAAATCACTTAGATGATCGGCAGCAGTGATGACAGGACCGCAGTTAATTTCAAAATAACGGCCGCCGGTCATTGGCATGCTGTATAAAATAGCTGAAATTTCAATTGTTTCTTGTTCTTTCCAAGCAACATAGTCAATATCATAGCCTCTTTTAGCAAGAAGCTTAGCCATTTCCAAAGTCTGCATGAAAGACTTCCGATGGGTTTGCTGAATATGGTCTGCAAAATCATGTTTTGAAATGCTTTGTAAGGACATCAGTGCTTGCTCCTTTGTTTTTTGCGTAGTGTATAAGCGATATTGGCCAATTTGTAGAGCGGACTGACAGGCAGATTAAATTCACCGATGAATTCTTCGATTTCCGGCTTAAATTTTGACTTGAAGCTGTACAGGCCGCCTGATAAGTCATTTTCGATACCGCCCATATTCTGCCATTTGCTGCCTCTTTCAAAGGCGTGGTTAGCTGTTGCAAACCAAGTATAGATAGCAGCTTGATAGCGACGGAATTCTTCATCCATACCAGCATAGACATTTTCGGATGTTCCGCCGAATTCCAGAGACAGTGTTCCCGAAAGAGGGACAGTATCCTTACCTTGGGATAAATGCTCTTGAAGAAAGGTGATTTCATCATTGAGGCGTTCGATTTCTTTTTTAGTGTTATCAATTTTACTTGCTTTAACCTTATCGCCAAATTTAGCCAAGTTATCTTGAGCTTTTTCTCGCTGATTTTCCAAATCGGCAAGTCTTTCTTTCAAATTAAGGCTGGCCAGAGTAATGAAAGACTGTTTGGGATAATTGTCTAAGAGCTTGCGATAATAGTCAATGCCTCTGAGATGAATACTTTTGCGATCCTCCGTTTTTTTCATTAAATTAGCAAAATCTTCTAGAAGTTCATAACTGCCAAAGCGAAGAGTAAGACCCTTGTTTTTGGCCGTGCGGATGGATTGCCGTATTTTCTTAGATAAATTGGCTTCAGAAAAATCTTTTGCGTAGATATTGGCTTGAAAACGCGGCTGAATGGTTTCTCCCATATCAGCTGTCTGCCCCAGCCATTCACAGCCTGAATTTTTCAAATTAGCAATGATATCCTGGGCTTGCGGATTGGCGATGTCTTCCTCATCAATTTGATGATGATTGAGCAAAATAAAAGGGTCAAATTTAATGAATAAGGCACGTTTTCTTTTGGCAAATCTTTTCAAAGAGCTTAAAACAAAGTTTACTAAGTCTTTGTTCTGATAGTCCATAACGGGACCTCTTGGAATGTAAAACATTGTCATACCAAGGGGTAAAGGTCTGATTAAGATAGAAGCAGAGGCTACAAGTTTATCATTGTGATAAAAGCCAATGCGTTCATTTCCCCATTCATTTTTGACTTTTGCCCAAGCACTGCTTTGCAGTAAATTGGTTTGATTGCTGTTTTTGATAAAATTATCGTGTTCTTCTCTCGAAATTCCGATTTTATATGTGTACATTAGTCTAATACCCACTTTTTAATTGCATAGGCGACACCGCTGTCGTCGTTTGATTTGGTAATATATTTAGCTATTTTTTTAAGTTCAGGAATACCATTTTCCATAACAACAGGGTTTCCTACCGCTTCAAGCATGGTACGGTCGTTTTCTTCATCACCGATTGCCATGGTCTCGTCTTTGCTGAGCCCCAGTTTTTGTGCTAAATGAGCAACAGCAGTTCCTTTGCTGACTTTTTTATTCATGAGTTCTAGGTAAAAAGGACGTGATCTAACGATGGTATAATGCTGATAAAAGCTGTCTGGAATATTGGCAATAGCTGTGGCTAAAATATCCGGCTCATCGATCATCATGATTTTGACGATTTCTTTATCGACCATCTCTTCAGGAGTGCGGTAATAGACCGGCATGTTGACCAGGCTGGCTTCGTGAACAGTATATTTGCCGATATTGCGGTTGGCTGTATAAATGCCTTCCTTGGTAATAGCATGCATGTGTACGCCCAATTTACGACTGAGCAGCTCAATATCAAGATAATCGTCATAGGCCAGGGGCTCTTTAACAAGTGCCTCCCCCGTAGCAGTATCCTGTACCAAGCCGCCGTTAAAGGTAATAACGTAATCACCATGGTTTCTGAGATTGAGTTCTTCTAATAAGTTTGTCACGCCAGCGATAGGGCGTCCGGTAGCAATAACAATTTTGACCCCTTCTTTCTTAGCTTCCTGAATGGCTGCAAAGACATCCGGTGTTATTTCGCGTTTATTGTTGAGCAGAGTGCCGTCAATATCAACAGCGACTAATTTAATTGACATAAATTTTCCTAATTTCTAAATACAATGTTATACAGTCTATCTTACTAAAAATCAAGCTATTTGTCATGCTGATAGGAGGAATTTATCCTCAGCGTAAGCAGCAGACAGGCAATATTTGAATTTAGTTCCTTTAAAGGAGAGCAAAGAGTAAAATAAGAATTCTTCATTTAGTTTGGCCTGTCAGGCAGAGTCAGATGTTTGTTTTTGATATAGCTGGCAAAAGTTTCTTTGGCTTCAGCAAACAAATCATCTTTAATCAGCATCTCTTTTGGAAAATAGAAGCGCCGATCGCCGTGTATGGTTCCGGATAAGGTATGAACAAGAGGCGAAAGGGTAGACAGCTCGGCGATAGAGCCGTCTTCCTGCAACATTTCAATTTGGGTCCGTGGATTTTTGACGTCTGGCTTGTAAACATCATAAGGCAGATCAAAATTCAGATGGACAGCAGTGTAGTAATCGGGATCAAAACCAAGTGATTGGACAATATCTCTTAGTTTATCCAGCTCACAAAGTTTATCCTCATCAAAAGTAATGGATTTGAAAACCTTTCGGTTAACAAAGCGGCTGGCCAGATTGGCCAGTATCTTATCGCCGCTATTCATCCATGTCTGAAAATAGGTATTCATCACACCGTCATCTAGGCTGAGATAGTCTCCCAGAGTAACTGCATTCTCAAAAAAGGGAACGAGATGAGGCGATGTAATAGTAAAGAATTCTTTTTCTCTCGGATAGAGATACTTGGCTCGCTTGAGAAGATTTTGCAGGAGGACTTCCATGGCCCGGCTAGCAGGATGAAAATAAACCTGCATATACATTTGATAGCGGCTGATGATGTAATCTTCGACAGCATGCATGCCGTCTCGTGAAAAGGCAATGCCGTTTTCAATCGGACGGATAACCCGCAGGATTCGAGTCAGGTCAAAGGCTCCGTAACTGGCACCGGTAAAATAGGAATCCCGTAAGAGGTAGTCCATACGGTCAACATCAATTTGACTGGAAATCAGCTGCTCAACTTGCTTATTTGGATAGGTGTGGTTGATGACACTGGCTACCTTATCAGGGAAATCAAAGGATACCTGCCGCAAAATCCGGTTAATTTCTGTTTCCGGACTTAAAATAATCTGCTGGGTGATAGCTTCGTGATCTGTATTAAAAAGTCTTTCAAAAGTATGCGAATAAGCTCCGTGGCCGATATCATGAAGAAGTGCCGCAGCCATCGTCAGCAGCGATTCATCCTTATTCCAGATGTCTGGATACTTTTTGTCAAAAATATTAGTGACACGCCTGGCCAGATAGTAAACACCCAGACAATGCGAAAAGCGGCTGTGTTCAGCACCATGGAAGGTAAAGCTGGATGATCCCAGCTGTTTGATGCGGCGCAGCCGTTGAAATTCTTTGCTGTTGATGAGATCGTAAATGACCTCATTTTCTACAGGAATGTAATTGTGAACAGGATCGCGAAATACTTTTTCAATCATAGTTCCATTATAACAAAATTTGTTAGAGATGCCTGTTTTCTAAGTGATAGCAGGATAAAAATTTCTTTTTGTATTTACGGATTTCCCAATTTGCATTATAATGAATGAATGACAAATAATTTAATACTCCATGTCATTCAGCTGCTCTTATTTACCCTGATTATAGGGATTATGGGAACTATTTTATGGCATGCTAAAAAACATCAAATTAACTTAAAAGAAAAATTTTTAACAGGCTTTTGGATTGGCTATCTGACTGACTTGCTTGATACTCTGGGAATCGGAACTTTCGCCACGACAACGACCCTGTTTAAGGCGACAAAACTAGTCGAAGATGATCGCAAAATCCCGGCTACCATGTCAACAGCACATGTGATTCCTGTTTTGGTAGAAGCTCTTTGTTTTGTAACCATTGTTAAGGTGGACATTACAACCTTGGTCTGCATGGCCGCAGCTTCCTTTACCGGAGCTTTTGTCGGCAGCCGCATTACCAAGAATTGGAACACCCGGCAGGTTCAGCGCGTCTTGGGGATTTTGCTGATTATCGCAGCTTTAGTAATGGTCTACCGAATGCTGACCAATCCGGGAGCCGGTATTTCGTCTGATGTGCGCGGTTTAAAGGGCATATGGCTTTTGATTGGTATTGTTTTTGATTTTATCATTGGTATGCTGATGACTATGGGGCTTGGCAATTATGCACCAGAGCTGATTTTCTTTTCCCTGATGGGCATCAATCCTTCCATTGCTCTGCCGGTTATGATGCTAGATGCCGCTATGATTTTAACCGCCAGTTCTATGGAATTTATCAAGTCTGACCGCGTGCATTGGCCTGGGACGATGGGGATTATCATCGGAGGTATTCTTGGCGTTTTGACCGCAGCTTTTTTCCTCAGCAGCCTAGATATTAACAATCTTAAAATTTTAGTTGTTTTCATTGCTCTTTTTACCGGCGGAACTCTGCTGCGCTCTTCCATTATCAAAAGATAAGTGGGGCAAAGAACGATGAAAAAGATTTACATTACAGGAGATAGTATGCAGCTTTATTTACGAAATCAAATTAATGTAGACGGTCAAGCAGAAGTTATTGAACAGTCCTATCCTGTTGAGGTAACTGAAAAAAATGGTTTTTCTTATCTGGTCTTTACAAATGAGGAAGATGAGAAAGTTATTATGAAGTGCAGTGATGAAGAGCTTGCTGTGACGCGCTTTTCCAGTCCTAAATCTACTATGCGTTTTCATAAGGACAAAAAAGCCCTAGCCAGTCTCCCTACGCCTGTAGGAATCCAGCACTTCATAACAGAAACCAGTTTGTTTAAAGTAGAGCAGCAGTCTGTTCAGATTGATTATGTTTTAAAAAATTCAGATCCGGAGTCAGAAGAAATTTTTGCTGAATATCAATTAGAGATGACGTGGGGTTAGAAAATAAAGTGCTTCTTCTTCGGGAAAACAAAGAGTTTGGAAACTCTTTGTTTTTTTATTAGACTTGTTCGAAAACGGATAGTCAATAGAAATCAAAAAACGAATGCTAATAACTTGCGATGGTCTTATTACAGGATTCATTCGTTTTTTGATTTCATTCTGATTGTTCAGAATATGCAGAGGAGATTCAACAAACTCACTTACTCTGCTATAACAGGCTGACTGTAAAAATGAAATATCAGAGAAGATTAGGGTGCCCTTTATTACTGATGGGAGAGAATTTTGCATCTATCCATGAGGCAATAATATTTAGGAGATCAAGAAGACTAAAAACGTTTCAAAAAGAAACTGAAAAGAAATAATAGGATAAATGAGTGAACTTTATTTTTTTATGTTTCATTTTGTTTCGTATTTGCTTATAAAAATCTTCTAAACGAATATCAAAATAGTTATAATTAGGATTATTAAAAACAAGAAATCCCCCTTTAGGGTAAAGGAGAATCACACATGAAAACTATTGAGCTAAAAGGAATTATTACTCCCATTTTAACGCCAATGCGAGATGACGAGTCAATAAATTTAGATGAACTGCGAAATCAAATTGAACGTCTAATTGAGGGCGGCGTACATGGAATTTTTCCGTTTGGAACAAATGGAGAAGGTTACATTTTAAGCTATGAAGAAAAGCTTGAAGTGTTGAAAGCTACCATTGAACAAGTTAAGGGAAGGGTTCCTGTTTATGCTGGTACAGGATGCATTTCTACTAAAGAGACTATCCAATTAAGCAAGGCTGCACAGGAGTTGGGAGCAGATGTTTTATCTATTATCACACCAAGTTTTGCTCTTGCTTCACAAAAGGAACTTTATAATCACTATGCAGCAGTTGCCAAAGAGGTTGACTTACCAATTGTTTTATATAATATTCCAGCACGGACAGGAAATAAACTTCTGCCTGAGACAGTTGAAAAATTGGCTCATGATGTTGATAATATCATCGGTGCAAAGGATTCCAGCGGTGATTGGGAGAATCTCAAAGAATATATCCACAGAACAAAAAAATTGGATAAGAAATTCTTTGTACTATCTGGAAATGATGCTTTGATTCTGTCAGCTTTAAAAGAAGGTGGAACAGGAGGCATTGCGGGCTGTTCAAATGTTTACCCGCATGTTCTTTCATCAATTTACGATCTTTTCCAAGAAGGAAAAGTTGAAGAAGCCCAGCAAGCTCAGGACTCTATTGCTGATTTTAGAGCTGTTTTCCAATATGGCAACCCAAATACTGTCGTAAAAACGGCTGTAAAATTATTAGGCTATCCAGTTGGCGACTGCCGTCGTCCATTCAATTATTTACCAGAAGAAGGGATAACTGCTTTAAAAACTGTTTTAGCAGCTAATAAAGAAAAAGGGATGAATTAATCTAAGAGCAAATAGAGGAGGATAATTATGACAACTCAAATGATTATTGCGCTAGCAATTACTGTCTTTATGATTATTTTAATTATGAGAGACAGATTGCCATTTGGAGCTCCGCCGCTTATTGCTTTGCTTTTGTTGGTTGTGACAGGGGTGTCCGATATTAAAGGTGCTTTTGCAGGCTTTGCCAATTCAACAATCATGATGCTTGCTGCTTTTATGGCTATCATTGCTGCCTTGCAGAAGACAAGCTTTATTTCAAAATTTAAAATAGCCATGTTTAATATGGCTAAAAAAGGTGGCTATAAAGCCTATATTCTATTAATCGTCATCGTCATGCTGGGGACCAGTTTATTTGGTACAGGCTCTACAGCTTATTATGTTTTAGTCATTGGGTTCCTATCTGCTCTGCCTGAAAATAAAGCGCTTGCTCCATCTAAGGTTTTGATGCCTGCAGGCTTTGCTGCTAATCACCCTTTGGTGCCATTTAATACAGCCTTACAATATGGGATTACTGTTGCTGTGCTGGATGCTGCTGGAGCGGCCACTAATGTTAACTTAGTAAAATTTTCAATTGTAAATCTTATTCTTTCTTTAGGTTTCCTTGCATGGTCAATTCTGGCTTATAAGTTTTTACCAGAACATCCAATATCTAAGGACTCTTCAGATAATGAAGCAGATCAAAGAGAGAAAACGCATCTGACTAAAAAACAAGAGCTCGTAACTTACTTGTCTTTTGCACTTGCTGTAGTTGGAATGGTTTCACAAAGTTATATAGGTGATGCTGGGTATGCTTTGACGGGTATTGCGGTTATTCCAATCTTCTTAGTAGGTGTCCTAGATTTTAAGGAAATCAGAGATGCTATCAGCGCACCGATAATTATTATGTCAGCTGGTGTTATTGGTGTGGCAGACGCTTTGGGGGGCACTGGCCTTACAGAAATGGTCGGGAAATCTGTAGCTGGTATGCTTGGATCTAATATCAATCCTTTCTTATTGATATTTGCCTTCTGTATTTTAACCAGTTTATTAGCCACCTTGACTGGCTCCACGATTGGCACTGTCTATGTATTTGCGCCATTAGCTATTGCAACTTGTTTAAAACTTGGATTTGATCCGACTGCTGCGGCAACAGCTATTGTCATTTCTGGCTGGTGCGGTCATTTCTTACCTGTAGACGGGATGCCGGCTCTAATTATGGGTACAGGGAATTACACAATGGTTGAATTTTGGAAATTTACTATCCCTCAATACTTTATTCGTTTATTTGCACTTACAGCAGGAGCCTTGCTCTTATTCCCAGTTTAATATTTACGAGGTTTTATCATGAAAAATACATTTGAGTTGGCCCACATTGGGATTAACACAGAATCTGAAGAACAAGCATTAGAACTAGCTAAATTATTAAGTTTAATGTTTAACTTAGAACCTAGACATGGCATGAAGTCAGAATTTGCCGGTGGTTATTTTGAATGCCTCAAGAGTCCGTACCTAGGCAAAAATGGTCATGTTGCTATGATTACTGCAGATGTAGAATCTGCTGTTAAAGAATTAAAGGAAAAAGGATTTAACTTTTTAGAGGATACAATTCAGTTGACTGAAGATGGCAAGTTAAAAAATATTTATATTGATGGTGAATTTGGTGGATTTGCTATTCATATTTTAAGAAAATAAGATGAATGACAAAAAGGTTTTAGGCATAACCTAAAACCTTTTATTTCATTTTGAGATAGCGCCAAAGTGTCGTTCGGCTAATACCTAATTGTTTTGCAGTTTTTGTTTGATTTCCTTTATTGTATTCAAGAACAGCGCGTACAATATCTTGACTGTAATCAAAGAGAGTCTTTTCTTCGATAATTACCGGTTCAGATTCTTTTGAATCATTTGAGCTTAGCTGCAGATGATTTTGATGTCTGCGTTCCTCGGATAGAACTTCTATTACTGCATTTTCTAAAATATAGTAAGAATTAGCAGATAGTATTAGCTTTTTAATGACTCTTTCTAACTGATAAAAATTACCAGTCCATTGAAATTTCTGAAGAGTGTGCATGGCCTGAGGTTCAAAACCGATAACCTGCGTGTGGCATTCAATATTGGCTTTATTAAGCAGAAGGGTAATAATGCTTGCTAATTCTGTATGGCGTTCAGATAAAGAAGAGGAATAGAGGCTGGCACAGTTAAGTTCCTGCATAATTTCCTTAAAAATCAGCTTATCGGGATCTGCTTTTTTTGTTGTATAGGTGAATATAATATTTTGTCTTTGCAATAAGCTGCTGCTTTTTATAAGTTCTAAAAGTTTGCGCAGATCCTCTAAAGACAGCTGTTCGCAATGCTGAAAGAGAAGGGTATTATCAGAATAAAGTAAAGGAGAGTTGCTGGTGTGGCTGAGATATTTCCACAGACGTTCACCAAACAATTTACAATTTATACTGATAAGATTTGCTGTATGGTATTGAAATTTCAGGAAACAGGAATAGGCAAGGCTTGTTTTTGTCGTCCCTTCTTCTCCAAAAATTATCATAGCATTATAATGCTTTAGAAGCTGGGACATGAGAACTAGATTTTTCTCTTGAATAAAAGAAGCAAAAAGCAATTTCTGAGATATTTTGTCTTCAATTTCTGAGCGATTGCTGAATGTGACACCAAATTGCTGGTGAATTAAAGGAGGGGTTACCATTTTTAGTTCACAATGATAATAACGCTGTTCATTGAGGGTTAAAATATTGCATCTAACCTGGTACGTTTGTCCTTTGTGTGTATGGTAGAGCTGTTGGTTATCCAGATGTTTTTGCTTTTTTAGAAAACGAATTAAAGTATGGGTGAGCTTTGCTGAGAGATTAGAGGAGATAGGTTTGAAGTCTTGGCTTAAGACTAGTGTTGCCAGCGCTTGCTTTGAGAGTACCTCTTGAAGTACATTTCGCTGAGTTTCTATTTTTTGTATGTATTTGGTAAATGTTATAGCCTGTTTATAAGCAGTTTTGATGCTTTCCAATCCAGAAGTAATTAAAATTGTATTTAATGAAAGTCTAAGAGCTGTATGGTTAGTGATAGCATCACAAAGAACCAATTCACAGCCTTCTTCTTTGAGTTTGATTAGGGTATCTGCAGTCTGCTCAGGCTGATCAATCGTGATAATTTTGATATTATATTGCAGAACATTACAGATAAGGTGAGCATTTTTAGTAATGCTTTCATAGCCAACAATTGCTATGTTTTGGCTGTAATTGTAAGCTAATTTAATACTGCTCAAAATGTCATAAACGGAAATTGAAACATCAATTACAGGTATATCAACAGCATCCTGAATAAGATGGGCTGTACCTCCGCGAGAGATGATAGCATCATAATTATGAGCTAATTGTATAGCTAAGTCTCTTCCTTCCTGCAAGTTCGCATTGAACACATCTATAGACAATGAATCAAACTGCTGGGCAACCAGATTCATAGAGTGATTTAATTCTTCATAAGGAGCAATACCAAGTAAGCGAATAGGTTTCATAACAGCCTCCTGTTTCATTTGTAAACTATTATATAAATGTTCTGAAAAAAAATCAATATTCTTTACGATGATTCAAAAAGAGACAATTATTTTTTTTGAAACCTAGTATTTTTTTCTTACAAAGTATAAACTAGGACTATAAATAATCAAAGGAGGTGTTGCAGTGATACAGCTGTTAGTTTTAGCTGATGATTTTACGGGTGCCCTTGACACAGGAGTTCAGTTTTCAAGTCAAGGGATCAATACATTAGTAACGACCAATCAATCAGTAAACTATACCAGTTTAGAGGATGAAGTAGAAGTACTGGTCATTAATACAGAAAGCCGCTATCTGTCCTTTGAAGATGCCTATCAGCTAGTTAGCAAAATTTTATCTGATGCTAAAAATTATGGTATCCCTTATTTTTATAAAAAAGTGGACTCGGCTCTTAGAGGAAATATCAGCAGTGAGATAAAAGCACTTTTAGACCAATTTCCGGAGAAAAAAGCAGCAATGGTTCCTGCCTACCCTTCTATTAAGCGAGTGATTCGGGGAGGAAAACTGTACATTGATGAAGTTCCGGTTTCAGACAGTGTTTTTGCTAAAGATCCTTATGAACCTGTAACTGAAAGCGACATTGCCAAGCGTCTCAATCAAGAGGCTGGTATTGAAACATCACTGGTAAGCAGCCAATCATTCTTGAAAGCTAAACAGCATTTGCTTTTATTTGACAGTGAAACCGAAGAAGAGGTAGAAGAAATTGCAGCTAACCTCCATCAGCAGAACCAACTGTCAGTCACTATCGGCTGTGCAGGCTTTGCCAAGTATCTGGTTAAGCAGCTTTTTCCTAAAAAGGAAGTTTTAAGACCGCAGCTTACTAAACCACTACTTGTTATCTGTGGCTCAGTTAATCCGATTACTAGACAGCAGATTGAATACGCTCAAGAAAAACACTATTTGCGTATTTCCTTAAGTTCTCAGGAATTATTGGAAGAAAATTACTGGCAGAGCGACAGCGGCCAAGATAAATTAGGGACCTATTTAGAAAACATCTTACAAAGTGAACTAGCTATTATTGAAACACTGGATGAAAAAACCAGCCATGACATTGTAGTCTATGCTCAAGCACAAGGCTTAGATAGAAATGCCATTCGTTTTAAAATCGGCCAGTCTCTGGGAGAACTCACGGAGCAGCTTTTAGAGAAAGAGTTGGTCCGAACCTTTCTTTTTACAGGCGGCGACACACTATATCAGTCGATGCAGGTATTGCACATTGACCAGATAAAACCGCTATGTGAACTCAGTGCAGGAGTCGTTTTAGCCGAATTAACTTGGAAAGATAAGGTGATTCAAGTCATCACAAAATCCGGTGGTTTTGGACATCGGGAATTATTTGAAGATATCAATAAAATGGTACAAAAGGAGGAAAACCATGTTAACTGATTACAGTTTGAAAATGCCTAAAAATGTATTGGCTGGAGAACATGCCTTGGAAGAAATAAAGACTGTTATCCCAGCTGCTACAAAAAAAATTGTGATTTTCACCGATAAGGGAATTATCAAGGCCGGTTTAGTTAAACTGCTTGAGGAAGTTTTGATAGATTTAGGTTTCCCCTACATAATCGTATCAGACATTCCTGCAGAACCAACTTATGATCAAGTGCAGCAAGTAGTTGATCAGTTTAAAGCCGAAAAAGCTGATTTTATCATTGCAATTGGTGGCGGCTCAGCCATGGACTCCGCTAAACTGGCCTCTATTCTTTCGACAGATAACTACGGTGTTAAGGATTTACTGGACAATCCACTTTTGGCTAAAAAGCAAGTAGCTAGTTTATTGATTCCAACAACTGCAGGGACTGGCTCTGAAGCAACTCCTAATGCTATCGTATCTGTTCCGGAGAAAAACCTTAAAATTGGCATTGTCAATGCAGAAATGATTCCAGATTTTGTTGTTTTAGATGCTCGTTTTATTAGAAATCTGCCAGCACGCATTGCAGCGGCCCCTAGTGTAGATGCAATGTGCCATGCCATTGAATGTTTCACTTCAAAAAAACGCAATCCTTTTTCAAATTCATTTGCCTTAGAAGCATTTGACTTGATTTTTAACAACATTGTGGAAGCAACTCTGAATCCAGATGCTATGGAAGCTAAGAAGAAAATGCTGATTGCAGCTTTCTACGCTGGCGTTGCCATTACAGCTTCTGGTACAACGGCTATTCATGCCTTGTCTTATCCATTGGGCGGTAAATACCATATTGCACACGGTGTCTCTAATGCTATTCTTTTAATGCCAGTCATGAAATTTAATGAGCCAGCTATCAAGGAATACTTGGCAGAAGCTTATGACCGTGTTGTTCATAATGGCGATAAATCGCTTTCTGTTAGTGAGAAATCTCGGTACATCATTCAGGAAATGGATCGGATTGTTGAAGTTCTCCAAATTCCAAAAAGTCTGACAGAATTTGGTGTTCCAAAAAGTGATTTGGAAGAATTGGTCGCTTCTGGTATGGAAGTTCAGCGGCTGCTGGTGAACAATATGCGTCCAGTGACAGCAGATGATGCCCGTGAAATTTATCAGCAAGTTCTGTAAAAAAGAGCGAAATAAGGAGGGAAAGATGTCTAAGAAAATTATTGGTATTACCATGGGAGATCCTGCTGGAATTGGGCCTGAGATTTCAATAAAGGCATTTAATAAGCCTGAGCTGTATGAACGCTGTCAGCCGCTTTTGGTTGGTGATGCTTCTGTTTTGACTTATTATTTAAAGAAACACCCTGAACTTAACTTAGCGGTTAATCTTATCCAAAATCCTAAAGACGGTAAATATGAGTATGGCACGATTGATTTAATTGATCTGGGTGTTGTTGATATGGCTGATTTTGAGATTGGTCAAGTCTCAACAACTGGCGGTGATGCTGCTTTTCAATATGTTAAAAAGGTTATTGAATTGGCTTTGGCTAAGGAAATTGATGCGACCGTTACTAATCCGCTCAACAAAGAAGCCATGAATGCAGCAGGTCACCATTATGCCGGTCATACTGAAATCTATGCGGATCTGACTGGAACAGATAAATACACGATGATGCTGGCAGACGGCAATCTTCGTGTTGTCCATGTTTCAACCCATGTGTCACTGCGTGAAGCTTGTGACCGTGCGACTAAGGAACGTGTTTTGGATGTTATTCGCATTGCTGATAAGGCTTGTAAGAATCTTGGCATTAAAAATCCAAGAGTTGCCGTGGCGGGTCTTAATCCTCATTGCGGTGAAAATGGACTTTTTGGTCGTGAAGAAATCGAACAGATCAATCCAGCTGTTAAGGCAGCTAAAGATGAGGGCATCAATGTGGAAGGGAGTCTCCCGGCAGATACGCTTTTCTCTAAAGCTAACGGCGGCATGTATGATATTGTTGTAGCTATGTATCATGATCAAGGGCATATTCCTTTGAAATTGCTTGGTTTTGTCTATGATCAAGAAAAGGGTTCCTGGCAGGCTGTTCAAGGTGTCAATATCACACTGGGATTGCCGATTATCCGTGCTTCTGTGGATCACGGAACAGCTTTTGATCAGGCAGGGAACTGGATGACTAGTGAGCTGAGCCTTGAGAATGCCATTGATTATGCCATTCGTTTATCAGAAAATTCATAAGATAAGAAGAGGTTTGGTACAATCTTGGATTGTGCTGAACACCTAGAAAATAGGTTGCTCTTTTACTTAAAATAGATCTGTCCTTGGAAGTGATAAATGCCCATAAGAATGATTGGGGAATTGGTTAGCATTATGCTTTTGATTGGCGGTTTTACTTTCTTGCGTTCTGGACAGACAAGCCGCTGGTAAAATCACAGTTTAAGGTGTATCGAAACTTTACTGATGTGCAGGTTGCTTTAGAAAGTGCTGAGTATGCGCGCTTGAAACTTGTCCAATTTAAATGTAGCTATTACTTACAAGGCCGAACGAGATATGGAAAAATATTCAGCAGCAACAGATCATTTGATGAAATGAGCCGGTATGTTTGTTTTCCGTGGAATGATCATAAAGCCGTTTTCATGTAAATGAGTCCTTAAGCTTTACAAAAGCTGTTATTAAATTAGAAGTAGAATAAAGAGGTGAACTATGGTTACAGAACTACCGAAAGTAAGAATTTCAGATCCTAATGGGATTGTTTATCAGGATGACTTTTTAGGTGTTGATTTTGCCTTGATTCCAACTGGAGGTAAGACAACGGCTCATGCGCCAGCTTTGATTGAAACACAAGATGGCGGTCTCTTGTGTGCTTGGTTTGCAGGTTCATTTGAAGGCAGCGGTGATATTTCCATTGCTGTTTCCAAGCTCGATCCAGAAAAGCAGGTTTGGTCTATTCCCCAAATTGTCTCCAAAGGTAAAGACAGAAGTGAACAAAACCCTGCCTTTTTCCGTGCTCCTGACGGGCAGATTTGGCTGATTTATACTTCTCAGCTGAGCCGTCAGGAAGGCAAAGATAACATGCAGTTTACCTCTGTAATTATGGTCCAAAAATCAAGCGATGAAGGTCAGACATGGGGAGAGCCGCAGATTCTTTTTCCAGAAGAAGGCACTTTCTCACGCCAGGCAATTCAAGTTTTGAGTAACGGCCGCTGGATTTTTGCAACTTGGCTTTGTGAAGATTCAGCTGAAGGCTTGACCAATGACCCTACAGAATTTCGAGTGTCTGATGATGCTGGACAAACATGGAAGCGTGTCCGTATGCCGGACAGCAACGGTCGGGTGCACGCTAATGTGATTGAGGTTGAGGCAGGGCATTTAGTGGCTTTTATGCGCAGCCGTTTTGCAGATAATGTTTATATCAGTGAGTCTTACGATTTCGGTGATAGTTGGACAATTCCGCAAAAAACAGTCTTACCCAATAATAATGCCAGCATCAGCGCTATTAAGCTCCAGTCAGGCGACATTGCTCTAGCTTACAATGTCAACGCTGCTCGTCATCCGGAATTCGGCAAGGTAGCATGGCCTGGTTTGCGCAATCCGGTTGCCGTTTCGATCTCAGAAGATTTTGGAAAAACTTGGCCTATCGGCCGCATTTTAGAACCAGCTGAAGGGTTTATTGGAACAGAAAATAAAACTAACAACGCTCAATATGAATATCCAACTCTTTATCAAACTAAAGATGGATTGTTGCATCTCGTTTATGCCTATAGGAACAGGCTTTGTGTCAAATATGTGCGTTTTTCACCGGCAGATGTTTTCGGTGAGAAAAGAGAAGCAGATGATGTTTATAATCCGACTTCAGGTGAAGGAGTTAAAAATTAAAAACTGTTAGCTTTTCAGATCTGCTGAAATAAAACAATTTACGGTTTTCATTATTGAAAAGGCTTTTATTTATGGTATAATGAAAGTTATCAAGGGAGTAGCTAGCGGTTTTGCCGTGATGTTGTCGTCAATCCGAAACTGTTTTCCGGCAACATATTAAATAGCGAGACTTGTTTATTAAATAAACAGGTCTTTTTCTTTTAAAGACCAAGAAGGAGAATAATTTTGTCGAAAAAACAAAGAAAAGAAGCTTTCTATGTCCAAGACGAAGAGACTGTCTTATCCAGTTTAGAGACTTCTAAAAAGGGTCTGACGACTGCTGAGGCTAAACAGCGCTTGGCTGATTACGGACACAATGAATTGGATGAGGACGAAAAGCGTTCGATATTTGCTAAGTTCATGGACCAATTCAAAGACTTAATGATTATCATTTTGCTTGTGGCTGCTGTGCTTTCAGTGATTACGGAAGGGATGGAAGGACTGACAGATGCTATCATTATCCTTGTAGTTGTTGTCCTTAATGCAGCTTTTGGGGTCTATCAAGAAGGGCAGGCAGAAGCAGCTATCGAAGCTCTCAAATCTATGTCCAGTCCTCTGGCGCGTGTCCGCCGCGACGGACATGTAACTGAGGTTGATTCCAAGGACTTGGTTCCTGGTGATGTTGTTCTACTGGAAGCAGGTGATGTTGTACCGGCTGATATGCGACTGCTGGAAGCAGCTTCGCTGAAAATTGAAGAAGCGGCCCTAACCGGTGAATCTGTCCCTGTTGAAAAAGATTTAACTGCTGAAATTGCTGAAGATGCTGGTATTGGCGACCGTTTAAATATGGCCTACCAAAATTCTAATGTTACTTACGGCCGCGGTATGGGTGTGGTTACCAACACTGGGATGTTTACCGAAGTCGGTCACATTGCTGGTATGCTTGCCAATGCTGATGAAACTGATACACCGCTGAAGCAAAACCTCAATCAGCTGTCCAAAGTCCTCACTTATTTGGTTGTGGCAATTGCGATCATTACTTTTATTGTTGGTGTCTTTGTCCGCAATGAACCCCCACTTAAAGGTTTGATGACTGCGGTTGCTCTGGCCGTAGCTGCTATTCCTGAAGGACTTCCGGCGATTGTTACTGTTGTGCTTTCTCTAGGAACCCAAACGCTGGCTAAACGCAAGTCTATTGTACGTAAGCTTCCGGCTGTTGAGACTCTTGGCTCAACTGAAATCATTGCTTCCGATAAGACCGGTACTCTGACTATGAACCAGATGACGGTTGAAAAACTTTACTACAGCGGTCAGCTGGCAGATGCTAATGATGATATTGATGTTAATAATATGGCGCTGCGGGTCATGAATTTTGCCAACGACAGCAAACTTGATGTCACTGGAAAATTGCTGGGCGACCCTACGGAAACAGCCCTTGTGCAGTACGGTTTGGATCATAATTTTGATATTCGTGACGTTCTCAAGGAAGAGCCGCGTGTGGCAGAGCTGCCCTTTGATTCTGACCGCAAACTCATGTCAACCATTCACAAGTTAGATCAAAGTAAATATCTCGTTGCGGTAAAAGGAGCGCCCGATCAGCTGCTCAAACGTATCACACAGATTGAGGAAAACGGGAGTGTCCGTCCCATTACCGAAGACGATAAAAAGACCATTCTGGAAACCAATAAATCGCTGGCTAAACAGGCTCTTCGCGTTCTTATGATGGCCTATAAGTACGAAGATCAAATTCCGACATTAGAAACTGAAATCGTTGAAAACAATCTGATTTTTGCCGGTCTGGTAGGAATGATTGACCCAGAACGTCCGGAAGCTGCCGATGCTGTTCGTGTAGCTAAGGAAGCGGGTATCCGTCCGATTATGATTACAGGGGACCACCAAGATACAGCCGAAGCCATTGCTAAGCGTCTGGGCATCATTGATGATGATGGCATCGATCATGTATTTACAGGCGCAGAGCTCAATGAACTCTCCGATGAGGAGTTTCAAAAAGTCTTCAAGCAATATTCTGTTTATGCGCGTGTATCTCCAGAGCATAAGGTTCGCATTGTTAAAGCATGGCAAAATGAAGGCAAGGTTGTTGCCATGACCGGTGATGGAGTTAATGATGCGCCGTCTCTGAAAACCGCCGATATCGGTATTGGTATGGGAATTACTGGTACTGAAGTGTCTAAGGGGGCTTCTGACATGGTTCTTGCTGATGATAACTTTGCAACCATCATCGTTGCTGTAGAAGAAGGACGTAAGGTCTTCTCCAATATTCAGAAGTCCATTCAGTACTTGCTTTCCGCTAATATGGCCGAAGTCTTTACCATCTTCTTTGCTACCCTGTTTGGCTGGGATGTGCTTGAGCCAGTTCACCTGCTTTGGATCAATCTGGTAACCGATACACTGCCAGCGATTGCGCTTGGTGTTGAACCTGCTGAGCCAGGTGTCATGAAACATAAGCCGCGCGGGCGTAAATCAAGCTTCTTCTCAGGTGGAGTCATGGGAGCAATTCTTTATCAAGGTCTCTTGCAGACACTTCTGGTGCTTGGTGTTTACGGATGGGCTTTGCTTTATCCGGAACACTCAGCCATGCGTGATGTTCATGAAGACGCTTTGACCATGGCCTTTGCTACTCTGGGATTAATCCAGCTGGTTCACGCTTATAATGTTAAGTCTGTTTACCAATCTGTCTTTAAAGTCGGACTGTTCCGCAATAAGCTCTTCAACTGGTCCATTCCTTTGGCCTTCATTATCCTGATGGTTACAATTGTCGTTCCAGGATTCAATAAATTCTTCCACGTAGCGCATTTAAGTGTTACTCAGTGGCTGGCTGTTGTTACAGGAAGCTTGCTCATGCTGGTGATTGTTGAAGTGGTGAAAGCTGTTCAGCGGGCATTAGGACAGGATCAAAAAGCTATTTAAAAAACCTATTTAAGAGGCTGGGACAAAAGTACTCAGCTTCTTTATTAGTGTAGGAATAGTTTACAAAACACAGTGGTTTGGAGAAACTTTGTTGATTTTAGTCAACTTAGAGTTTCCTATGCACAATTGATTAGACACTTTAGTGCCAATCAATCACTGTTGAGTGGGTTCTAATGCGCTGATAAATCAGCTTTTACAACCCTACTCAACTGTGCGGGGGTGAGACGATGAAATCAAGTTTCTGCGAAACTACTGATTTCTGTCCCACTCCCTTTTTATTTTATGAAAATAGACTTTTTCTTTGATTGCAGCCTAAAAGATTCTTATCAGACTGTTATTTTTAGGCCGAATAAGTGTTCTCGTCAACAATTTATGGTAAAATAAGGGTACTTTTATGTAATTTAGAAAGAAACTGATGACCCAAATTTTTGCTCATAGAGGAAGTAAATCCAACCGCCCAGAAAACACTCTGGCTGCTTTTGCTGAGGCGGTGCGTGTTGGCAGTGACGGTATCGAACTTGATGTTCACCGAACCAAAGATAATCATTTGGTTGTTATTCATGATGAGTCTGTTAACCGCACTACAAACGGCCGTGGGCTTGTGCGGCACCTGACCTTACAGCAGCTTAAAACTCTTGATGCCGGATCTTGGTTCCATCCAGCTTATTTCCGTGAAAAGGTGCCAACTTTAGAGGAAGTTTTACAGTTTTTAGAGGAATATCATTTTACGGGTATTCTAAATATTGAACTGAAAACCAACAGATACCCTTATCCTAAGATTGAAAAGCAGATTGCTCAACTAATGCATGCTAAAAAACGTCCCTTTTCTCACATGTATTCCAGTTTCAACTTTCTTAGTCTGCTTTTAATGAAAAAGCATGATCCTAAGGCTGAACGGGCTTATTTGGTAAAACTGAAACCTCTTTATTACTGGCTTGGGAGGAATTTAAATTTTATCGAAACTGTGCATTGCCACCGTTCTTTCTTTTTGGACAAGTCCCAAAAGGGAAAGCAAAAGCCGCTCAGGATTTGGACCATTAATAAAAGCAGTGACATGAAAAAAGCTTATTTGGCTAATGTTAAGGGTATTATTACGGATAAGCCGGAAGAAGCGGTCAGGGTCAGGAAATCGTTATCGATAGCGAAAATAAAGCACAATGAGGATTAAGGAAATTTTTTTCTTTGTTTCAGCGATATTCTGCAATAATTTTAAAGCCTCTTAGGACTGCTCATGTGCAGAGCTCTTTAGCAAGAAGTGTCTTTCTTGATAGGGTTTTGCGTTTTTATAACTCAAAAAGGACTGACAAATTATTTTTGTCAGTCCTTTTTGGCGGGTTGTTTCCATCTTTGATTAAAGATTTTAACTAGCAGTAGCTTCAAAGGTCAAAGATGGTCATGGAGTTAAGAAATTCTGTTGCCAAGTGTTTGTTTTTATATTCTTGAAAAACTGCTAGGTGCTTGACTGCATTGTAGCGTTTACTGAGATTCCAACTGCCGCTAGGGTTATATTCAGGGTGCTGATTGACAAAATCAATGGTCAAATCCCACTCTCGGATATAGCCCAGAGGCCTGGAATGATAAGTGACACCGTCAAGAGTGACATCGCCGAAACTTCTGTGAGCGTGGCCAAAGGCAACGTCTTTAATATTGTGCCGAACAAAAAGGTCGTGGAATTTCTGACTGCCCAAAAAGGCATTAAAAGGTGCAAACCGCGGATGCGTCATAAGAAACTGCTGATGGGGAACAAAGTGCATGGCAACAATCAATTTCTTGTTTTCTAAAGAAGTCAGAGTTTGATTTAGTTTTGTCAAGGATTCTTGGGCGATGGCAGGGTCGTCTTTTAGCCGCTGCAGGCGCCGATCAAACCAAAATATTTTTTTCAGACGCTGAATTTTAGCAGGGTCTTGGCTGGAAAAGGAATAATCATACCAAGCGTGAAGAGCCAGCAAAGAAGCCTCGCCTACCTGATGTGTCTGAAAATCAAAAGTCTGAATATGATATTCATCCAAGTCCAGCATGTCATGATTTCCTAGATTGTAGGTGACTGTCAAATCCTTTTGTAAGTCATCAATAAAAGGAAGGGTGTGGCTGTAAAAATGATTGGAAATATCCCCTGCCAGGTGAAGGTGATCAATATGCTGTGCCTGCAGCAATTGCTTAAGGGTTTTTATTTCAAAGTCTCCAAAATGATTGAGGTCAATATGGAGATCGCTCATAATAGCAAGTTTTGTCATAAGAGTATTGTACCACGATTTTCCAGAAAAGAAGGAACATAAAGATTGCAGCAGTTGCCTTGGACACTTCTATTGATAATATTTTGGCTGTTTAGCAGATTAGGCAGATCTTTTCTTGGGTATTTAAAAGGGCTGATAATGCAGTCTGTTAGTAATTGACAGCGCTGCCAAAAAGCTTTATAATCGTTATGCAGCAGCTGTTTGCTGCAGAAACTTTTAATGATTGTCACCAGCTTCTTTTTGAGGGATTGACACAGCTAAAGGAGATCAAATGAAGGCCTTTTATCAACTACTTAAGGAAAAATTTCCTACCAGAGCAGATATTCTGACAGAAATTATCAATCTGGAAGCCATCTGTCATCTGCCTAAAGGAACCGAGCATTTTGTCAGCGACCTGCACGGTGAATACCCAGCCTTTGATTATATCCTGAGGACATGTTCAGGTTCTGTTAAGTCTAAGATTCAGGAATGCTTTGACCTATATGAGCTATCCGCTATGGATAGTCAAGAATTTTGTTTGTTTGTCTACTATCCCGAACAAAAGATAGCTTTTGATAAGCAAACTCTCTCGCACAATGCCCTGCAAGCAAAGCTGATTGCTTTGGTACCTATTCAGATTCAAGTTCTTAAATACCTCGGCAATAAATACACGCGCTCTAAGGTTCGGAAGAGTCTGCCCGCCAATTTTGCTTATATTATTGAAGAACTCTTGGCAGAAATCGAAAGGAATCCTGATAAAGAGGGTTACTTTGATGCAATTATTGATAAGATTACAGAACTCAATCAGCTGGAAGAGCTCGTCATTGCCCTATCCTATGTTATTCAGCGTTTGGCTGTGGATGTTTTGCATGTTGTCGGTGATATTTATGACCGCGGAAAATACCCTGATATTATTTTAAACCGTTTGGAAAAACTGCCCAACGTTGATATTCAATGGGGCAATCACGATATTACATGGATGGGAGCCGTTTCAGGCTCTTATGCCTGTATGATTAATGTCATTCGCATTGCTGCCAGATACAACAATTTAACCTTGATTGAAGATCGTTACGGAATCAATCTGAGAAAGCTTGTTGACTACAGCCGTAAGTATTATCAGCCTGTATCAGCTTTTGATCCTATTTTGGACGAAGGGGAGTTGTCTCAGGAAGAAAACAACTTGCTGAATGTTGTTCAGCAGGCAACAGCTATTTTGCAGTTTAAACTAGAGAGCCGTTTAATTCACCGGCGGCCGGATTTTCAGCTGGAACACCGTCAGGTTCTGGAAATGATTGATTATGCGCAAAAGACGATTTGTTTAAAAGGCAGAGACTATGCTTTGTCGGATTTTAACAGCGGCCGTATTGCAGCTGAAAACCCTTGTGCGCTGGATGATGAAGAAGAAAAACTTCTCAAGCAGCTGATGCACGCTTTTCAGACATCAGAGTGCTTAAAGCGCCATGTTGATTTTTTGTTTGAAAAAGGATCCATGTATTTGCAATACAACGGCAATCTGCTTTTTCATGGCTGTATTCCTCTGCATGAAAACGGTGATTTTAAATCCTTGAAAATCAAGAACAGAAGCTACTCCGGCAAGGAACTGTTGGATTTTTATGAGAAAGAAATCCGCCAATCTTATCGGCACCCCGATAAGCACGAAGATTTTTCAACGGATCTTTTTTGGTATCTCTGGGTAGGAGAAAATTCTTCTCTTTTCGGGAAAAAAGCCATGACAACCTTTGAGCGTTATTTTATTAAAGATAAGGCCACACATGAGGAAGTCAAAAATCCTTACTACCGGCTGCGAAATAAGGAAAGTGTCTGCCGGGACATTCTGAAAGAATTTGGTCTGAGCGAAGAGGGACATATTATCAACGGTCACACGCCTGTAAAAGAAAAAGACGGGGAAAATCCTGTCAAGGCAGGCGGTAAAATGCTTGTCATCGATGGCGGTTTTGCTAAAGCCTACCAAAAGAAAACAGGACTGGCAGGCTATACCTTGGTTTTTAACAGCTATGGCATGCTGCTGGTGGCCCATCAGCCTTTTACCAATAGTCAGGATGTGCTAATGGGCAATTATGACATTCTTTCAACCAGACGTCTGGTTGAGGAATCCAGCCGTCGTATTTTAGTCAAAGATACCAATATCGGCCATCGTATTTGCGATGAAATCAAGCATTTAGAGTACCTTTATCGTCATTTTGATAAATATTGAAGGGCTAATCTTGCGCATTTTATCTATTGCAGCAATGCTTGTTGGCAGATACAGCAAAGAGACCGGAAACACTTTCCGGTCCTTTTTTAGCTCTAGTTATATTAGCTTGTGACTTGCTCTCTTTTTAAAAATCCTTTAAGATAGACTTATGAATATTAAGGAAGAAATCCAAAGGCTGGCTCGAGAAATCGGGATTTCAAAAATCGGCTTTACGACTGCCGATGATTTTGCTTATTTGGAAAAATCGCTGCGCGCTTCTGTTGAAGAAGGGCGTTCTTCAGGCTTTGAACATAAAAATATTGAGGAGCGGATTAAACCTAAGCTCTCTTTAGCAAGTGCCAAAACAATCATTTCCATCGCTGTGGCTTATCCGCATAAGCTCCCTGTTAAACCGCCCAAAACACAGTATCGGCGAGGCAGAATCACCCCTAACAGCTGGGGCTTGGATTATCATTATGTTCTCCAGGACAAGCTTAAACAGTTGGCCGACGGAATCGAAAGGCTGACTGAAAATTTTGAGTATAAAGGCATGGTTGATACAGGTGCCTTAGTTGATACAGCTGTTGCCAGACGGGCTGGGATAGGCTTTATCGGGAAAAACGGTTTAGTCATTTCCAAGGAATTTGGCTCTTACATGTATCTGGGAGAATTGATTACCAATCTGGAAATCGAACCTGACAGTCCTGTTGATTATGATTGCGGCGATTGCCGCCGCTGCTTGGACGCCTGTCCGACTTCGTGTTTGCTTGGTGATGGAACAATGAATGCCAAACGCTGCCTGTCTTTTCAGACACAGGATAAGGGCATGATGGATCTTGAATTCAGAAAGAAAATTAAGACTGTCATTTATGGCTGCGATATTTGTCAAATCTGCTGTCCTTATAATAAAGGGCTCGATAATCCTTTGGCCAGCGCTATTGATCCTGAACTGGCAGAACCAGAGCTGATTCCTTTTTTAAATTTGTCTAACAGTCAGTTTAAGAAAACATTTGGCATGATTGCCGGTTCCTGGCGCGGAAAAAATATTTTGCAGCGCAATGCCATCATTGCCCTGGCTAATGCCCATGACAAAAACGCTGTTGTCAAACTGCTGGAGATCATTGACAGCAGCCAAAATCCCATTCACGCTGCAACAGCCATCTGGGCCTTGGGCGAAATTGTCAAAAAACCAACAGAGGAGCTGCGGAATTTTATTTTAAGCATTGATTCAGATAATGACGCTATCATAAAAGAACGAGAGGCCGTGATTAATAGATGGCAATTTTAAATGAACTATGTTAGAATAAAACAGATACTGAAAAATGAGGTATGAAATATGGATATGGCAGAAATGCGCCAAAAATTAGCAGAAAACAAAGAAAAGCTGACTGGCTTTCGGAGGTCTCTTTGACTTAGATCGCTTGGAAGAAGAGATTGCACTCTTAGAAAATCGGATGACTGAGCCTGATTTTTGGGATGACAATTTGTCAGCTCAAAAAACTTCACAAGAGTTAAATGACTTAAAACTTAAGTACGACACTTTCCATAACATGGAAAGCCTATCCGATGAAGCTGAAATTTTGTATGAATTGGCAGATGAAGAGCCTTCAATGCAGGCTGACTTGGAAGATAGTTTGGAAAAGCTGGACAAGATGATGTCCAGCTATGAAATGACTCTTCTTTTGTCAGAACCTTACGATGCCAATAATGCTATCTTAGAAATTCATCCGGGTTCCGGCGGTACAGAAGCACAGGACTGGGGAGATATGCTGCTGCGAATGTATACACGCTTTGGCAGCAGCAAACATTTTAAGGTAGAAGTTCTGGATTACCAAGCGGGTGATGAAGCAGGTATCAAGTCTGTAACGCTGTCCTTTGAAGGCCCTAATGCTTACGGCCTTTTGAAGTCAGAGATGGGCGTTCACCGCTTGGTAAGAATTTCGCCCTTTGATTCGGCTAAACGCCGCCATACGTCCTTTGCCTCTGTAGAGGTTATGCCTGAACTTGATGATACGATTGAAGTGGACATCCGAGATGAGGACATCAAGATGGATACATTTCGTTCTGGCGGAGCCGGCGGTCAAAATGTTAACAAAGTTTCGACAGGTGTCCGTCTGACCCATGTACCAACTGGCATTGTAGTAGCTTCAACAGTTGACCGTACGCAGTATGGCAACCGTGACCGGGCTATGAAAATGCTGCAGGCAAAGCTCTATCAGCTGGAGCAGGAAAAGAAAGCTCAGGAAGTAGATGCCCTTAAAGGTGATAAAAAAGAAATCACTTGGGGCAGTCAGATTCGCTCTTATGTTTTCACCCCTTACACTATGGTAAAAGACCATCGCACAGGCTATGAAGTTGCGCAGGTTGACAAGGTTATGGACGGTGATTTGGATGGCTTTATTGATGCCTTCCTCAAATGGCGCATGGAGTAGAAAACTGGTTTTTTACAAAGGAGAGCGATTCTCCAAAGATATTATTAAAGAAAAGGAAACGCAAGACATGGCATTAATTCAAATGAAGGGTGTTACAAAAAAGTATCACCGCAGTACGACTGCCTTGAGAAACATATCAATTTCTGTTGATCAAGGTGAATTTGTCTATCTGGTAGGACCATCAGGTGCAGGGAAGTCAACCCTTATCAGACTGCTTTACCGTGAAGAAAGAACGACTAAGGGGTTGCTTAAGGTTGGCAAATTTAACCTGTCTAAAATGAAAAAGCGAGAAATTCCCATCCTTCGCCGCGGCATCGGTGTTGTCTTTCAGGACTATAAGCTTCTGCCTAATAAAACAGTGTTTGAAAACATTGCTTTTGCCATGGAAGTTATCGGGGAAAAGCCGCGTGTGATTAAAAAACGTGTAGCAGAAGTGCTTGACTTGGTTGGACTCAAGCATAAAATGCGTTCTTTTCCTGATCAGCTCTCAGGCGGGGAACAGCAGCGGGTTGCAATTGCCAGAGCTATTGTCAATAATCCTAAAGTTCTGATTGCCGATGAACCGACAGGAAACCTAGACCCTGAAATTTCATGGGAAATTATGCAGTTGCTTGAACGTATCAATCTTCAAGGGACTACTGTTTTGATGGCAACCCATAACCGCCAGATTGTAGATACACTTCGCCACCGTGTGGTTGCCATTGAAGACGGCCGCATTGTTCGCGACGAAGAGGAAGGAGTTTACGGATACAATGATTAGAAGATTTTTCCGTCACTTATGGCAGTCCATTAAAAATATCAAGCGCAATGGCTGGATGTCTATTGCAGCTATCACGTCTGTAGCGATTACCCTGACCTTGGTTGGTATCTTTGCAGCTTTTCTCCTGAATACCGAAAAATTAGCTTCTGGCATTGAAAAAAATGTTCAGATTAACACTTATTTGCAGGTTGATTCTAAAGATAATGTAAAGTCATATGTTGACCCTAACAATTCAAACAAAAAAATTAACAACCCTGATTACCACAAGGTTTATGATCAGATCAAAAAGATTAAAAACGTTAAAAAGATTACCTTTTCAAGCAAGGACGAGCAATTAGAAAAACTGAAGAAAACAATGGGGGATGACTGGACCCTGTTTGACGGGGATTCCAATCCTCTGTACGATGTTTATATCGTGCAGACAACTTCGCCTCGCAAGGTTAAGTCAGTAGCCAAGGCGATTGATAAAATATCAGGCGTTGATTCGGTGGCTTACGGCGGTACTGACACCGACCGCATCTTTGGGTTGGCTAACTTTGTGCGTACCTGGGGACTGGTTGGAACTGGTCTTTTGGTTCTGGTTGCTATCTTCTTGATTTCGAATACGATTCGGATTACCATTCTTTCCCGCCGCAATGAAATTCAAATCATGCGTCTGGTTGGTGCTAAAAATGGCTATATCAGAATGCCTTTCTTCTTTGAAGGAGCCTGGGTCGGTCTTATAGGAGCCATTGTTCCGTCACTGATTGTCGGTTACCTCTATCAGTTTGCTTTTGAACAGTTTAACCCTAATCTGGCCACTCAAAATCTGTCTCTTTATGAGCCTAATCCATTTGTCTTTTATCTCATTGGAGCGATGTTTGTCATCGGTATTATTATCGGTTCTCTTGGTTCTATTCTGTCAATGAGACGCTTCTTGAAGATATAAAAAAGGTACGGAACAGCCTGGGTCAAATGACATTGATATTATTAAAGGGGTCAGCCCTAAAACCGATTTCTGACAAGATTACGGTTTTGGGGCTGACCCCTTTTTCTTCTAGTCTGATAATAAAAGAACAGCAAGTTCATTGGTGCTTTAACTAATTATAACAGGCCTCATGCGGAGTACATCAGCTAAAAGAAAGGATTGAAATTTTTTTCATGCCCAATATGGGTTTCAGGTCCGTGTCCGGGGAAGACCTGAAAGTGATTGGGCAGAGTGAAGAGATTTTCTCGGATACCTTTAATAAGTTCATCAAAATTGCCGGTTGGCAGATCAGTGCGGCCAATCGTTTCTCGAAAAAGAGCATCGCCTGAAAAAACAGCCTGATCGTCATCAAAGATAAAGGAAACACTTCCCCAAGAATGACCCGGCGTTGGGACCACTTTAAAAGTAAAGCCAGACAGCTGATAAATTTTTTCATAATCAAAGTAAAAATCAGCAGGAGCTGCAATAATATCTTCCATATCACTGTGCCGATCCAAGCCCGATAAGTTATCTCGGGGACTGCCCAGCCATGAAGCTTCTTTTTCAGAAATGTAAACAGGCGGGTGATTGAACTGCTGGCGTACCGCATCAAGGCTCATAATGTGATCGTAATGAGCGTGCGTCAATAAAACAGCAGCAAGAGGCTTATTGATGCTCTTTATTTGCTTAAGAATTTCATCGGTGTTGCTTCCTGGGTCAATGACAAGAACAGCTTGGTCATTAACCAGATAATAAGTGTTTTCAAGTGCAGCGTCATTTAATGTCTTCAAAATTTTCATACTTTTAGTTTAACAAAAATGTCTTTCTTTTGAAATTAAAAAGAAAGAAACTGAAGAATATTTTCCATTGACTTTCTGCAGTGTCCTGTTTATACTGCTAGCATAAGAAAAATGGAGGTTATTTATGACAAAAGTTGCTATTGTTACTGGTGCAGGACAAGGAATCGGTCTTGCTATTGCCAAACGTCTTTACAAGGATGGTTTTAAAGTGGCTATTCTTGATTATAATACTCAGGCAGCTCAAGATGCGGCTGCTGGTCTTTCAGAAACTGATGCTTTTGCTGTAACAGTAGATGTGTCTAAACGCGAAGATGTTTTTGCAGCCTTTGATAGGGTTGTTGAAAAATTTGGAGATTTGACAGTTGTTGTTAATAATGCCGGCCTTGGTCCGACTACTCCGGTTGAAACAATTACTGAGGAGCAGTTTAAGCAGGTCTACGGTGTCAATGTCGGCGGTGTTATCTGGGGAATTCAGGCAGCTCAAAAACATTTTAAAGCGTTGGGGCATGGCGGAAAAATTATTAATGCAACTTCTCAGGCAGGCGTGGTCGGCAATCCGGAATTAACGCTTTATTCAGGGACTAAATTTGCTGTGCGCGGCATCACACAGGTAACAGCGCGTGATTTGGCTAAGGATGGCATTACTGTCAATGCCTTTGCACCCGGAATTGTCAAAACACCGATGATGTATGACATTGCTCACAGAGTGGGCAAAAATGCTGGCAAAGATGATGAATGGGGCATGCAGCAGTTTGCCAAAGATATCACTTTGCAGCGTTTATCGGAGCCAGAGGATGTAGCTAATGTTGTTGCATTTTTGGCAGGACCTGATTCGGATTATGTTACTGGTCAGACCCTGCTTGTTGACGGCGGCATGCAGTTTCATTAAAATTAAAGGCTCAAATACTGAAGCCCAAGTTGGAGAAAGAAGCTATGCCTTATTTTCTTCAGCTTTTTTTGCTGGAAAAATAAATGTCGGTAAATAATCAGAAAATTTTGTCATTTTTCTAGAATTCTCTGAAAAATTATGCTAGACTAAAAAAGTAAAAACTAGAAAGAAGAAACACTTATGGATAGAAAAATGAATTTTATCATGATTTCCCCCCATTTTCCGGCTAATTTTGAAACCTTTGCCCATCGTTTGTATGAAAATGGCATCAATACTTTAGGAATTGCTGACAGTCCCTATGAAGAACTGAGTCAGGGACTGCGCGATCATTTGACAGAATACTACCGTGTGGATAATATGGAAGACTACGATCAAGTTTACCGCGCAGTGGCTTATTTTGCCCATAAGTATGGAAGAATTGATCGTATCGAGTCCCATAATGAATACTGGCTGGAATTGGATGCACATTTGCGGACGGATTTCAACGTTTTTGGCTATAAAAATGAAGATATGCTCTCCATCAAGACCAAGTCACAGATGAAGGAAATCTTCCGTAAAACAGGGCTCAAGGTTGCTCGCGGACGCGTCTTTACCAGTGCTGACGATGCCAGAGCTCTGACTGAAGAACTTGGATTTCCGGTCATTATCAAACCAAATTCCGGTGTTGGAGCTTCTGACACCTATAAGATTAAATCTGAGCAAGAATTGGAAGACTTTTTTGGCTATTGCAATCCCCAAGTGGAATACATCATGGAAGAATTCATTGATGGGGATATTGTGACCTTTGATGGCCTGACTGACCATGAAGGCAATATTGTTTTTTATTCCAGCTTAGAGTATTCGGAAGCCGTTCTTGATACGGTGGAAAAAGACAGCGATATGTTTTATTATGTACCGCGGGATATTGCACCTGAACTTATTGAACTAGGCAAGAAGTGTGTGCAGGCTTTTAATGTCAAAGAACGTTTCTTCCATTTTGAATTTTTCCGCATTAAAAAGACCAAAGACCTGATGGCGCTGGAAGTGAACTGCCGTCCGCCAGGAGGCTTGACCATTGACATGTGGAATTATGCAGATGATTTTGATATTTTTGATCAATATGCTAGGGTGGTTAAAGACAACCAATTTACAGCAGATGTACAGCATCGCTATAATGTCGTTTATATTTCGCGTAAGGCCAATAAGAATTATGCTCATAGCATAGCAGACATTGAAGCCAAATACGGGCACCATATCATTGATATCGAATCTGTTCCCGGCATATTTGCAAAAATTATGGGGGAAGTTGGGATTTTGGCTCGGACTGAAACCATGGATGAGCTGCGTGAGATCGTCCAATTTGCTCAGGCAAAACAATGAGTGTGCTGCTCAGCAGAGCTGAAAAATAATTTACATAGAACTTAGAAAGATAAAGATATTCTTTGTGCGCTGGCACTGGCATCTGTTTTTCAATTTCTATGGTTCGGTAAGTCATATTTGGTATTTTAGAAAGGAAGAGAGCAGGCACAAAACATGTGTTTAGCTGCTCGCAAGATCTTATATATGCATTTTGAGAGAAGAAGCCAATGGTCGGGAGAACTCGGCCGTGAAATGTACTTTAATGTTTACGGCCATGCCGGAAAGCCTGTCATTGTTTTTCCATCGTCAGGCGGCAGTCAGAATGAATACGGTGATTTTGGCATGATCGAGGCCTGCCAGGATTTTATCAACCGCGGTCTGGTCAAATTTTACACACCCGATTCGTTGGATAAAGAGTCCTGGCTGGCTCAAGGGAAGTCAGGCCATGATATGGCGCTTGCCCATGAGGCCTATGACCGCTATATTATCCATGAATTGGTGCCGCTGATTCGCTATGAATCCAATTGGGATGGCGGCATGATAGCTACCGGCTGTTCGATGGGGGCTTTTCACACTGTGAACTTTGCCCTGCGCCATCCGGATTTGTTTGATGCTGCTATCGCCTTGTCCGGTGTTTATGATGCACGCTTTTTCACCGGTGATTTTGCTGGAGATCTAGCTGTGTATTACAATTCTCCTATTGATTATCTCTGGAATCAAAATGACCCCTGGTTCTTAGACCAATACCGCCGCAATCGTTTTATCGTGGCTGTCGGTCAGGGGGCTTGGGAAGAGCCGCATGTGATTGACACGATTCGTCTGCAGGAAGCATTTGAAGCTAAGTCAATCCCAGCCTGGTTTGATTTCTGGGGACACGATGTTGCCCATGATTGGAATTGGTGGCGCGTGCAGATGCCGTATTTCTTAGGAAAATTGGAAGAAGAAGGGCGGATTTGATAAAAAATAGCTCTTGACTTGTGTTTTAATTCAAATTATAATAGAAGTATCTTTTTTATTCGTTTTAAAGCAAATATTTTTGCTGTTTATTTCTAATTAAGAGCAATACAAATCAATTTGTTTTTTTTAAAAATGAATATTATAAAGAAGGTTGTAATCAAGTTTTGCTTGATTAATAAACCAAAATAGGGAAAGGAGACTACAAGAATTTTTTATAATTGGAAATCATCATTTTATAACTAATGCTGTTTGTATAAACACATTATAATTTGAAAATTTAAAAAAATATTAAGGAGATTATATTATGTCTAATTATTCAATTAAAGAAAACGAAATTATTGATACACAAACTAAGAGTATGAAAAAAATCGTTCATGATTGGGAGGGCGAAGATGATAGTTGGGGGGTTACTGTCATAAAGGACAACGGACACAGACTTCATGAGTTTACCAATGTGCGTGATATTAACATTCTGTGTTGCTGCTGTGCAAAAGGTGGAACAGGTTCCTTGAATTAAGTAGTATGGATAAGTTTAGAATAAAATCGTTTTTACTATATGATATTAATCAACATGAGACAGTAGTACAGACAAATGCTTCGATATCTATTTTAAAAAGTCAACGGATGATTAACTTTTTAAAATCAATTGAAGACTCACATTTTATTACGGAGCAAGATATACTTGCTGTGTTTGAAGAAAAGTATGAATCCGCTCTTCATTTTTTAAAATCTCAGGCTATTTTGACAGAAGATATTGATTTAAATTTCTCGGTTCAAAAAATTTATTTTTTGTATAATGGGAGCTTAAATGAGCAATTTATCCCCAGTACTTTTGATAATATTCTTATAGAAATTAAAAAATTAGAAGAAGTAAAATTTGAAAGTTTGGCTGAGAACTCTCTTGTCATATTAATGTTGAATTCTTATCATACCAAATACGTTAAACAACTGTATAATACTATT
Organism: Streptococcus ratti FA-1 = DSM 20564; assembly: GCF_000286075.1. GTDB lineage: Bacteria > Bacillota > Bacilli > Lactobacillales > Streptococcaceae > Streptococcus > Streptococcus ratti. The sequence goes on from NZ_AJTZ01000005.1 coordinate 238,344, forward strand.
AATAATAAGCAAAATATTTATCTATTAAGTGTTTTTTATTATGGATTTAATTATTATATTGATAACCTTTATCATTCTGATTGGGTTGTTCCGACACACTTTGATCACATTGGTATCATAAAAACAACCTTACCTGATACAGAGGAGCATTTATCCTACAATTCACTTGTGGAGGCTATTCTTGAAAAAGAGCCTTACTTTAGCAATGAGAGAAATCTCAATGATATGGAACAAATTTTTCTAATCAATACAGTAATGGTCAGAATCTATGAATTATTTTCTATTGATGATAAAGAAGTACTGAGTCAGTCCAGTTTATTGGAAACAGTTGAGATTAATTTATCAAATCGAAAAATATCCAAAGATTCAGCCATATTTTGGGAGCTTCTAGAATGACAGATGATATCAATAAATACTATTATGACAATTCAATCGGTAAGCAATATCAAAATGAAAAAGATATTGCTTTAATGCGTGATATTAATAAATTTCACCAGAAGTCAGTCTTTATTAGTCCACAACATAATCAAAAAAGGTATTTGAATCCTCTTTTAGAATCTTATCTCATTGAAATTGAAAAGAAAATACCTAAGATTGAAATATACGAGGATGCTATTGCACTTGATAATGTTGTTATTGATAACAAAGGTTCTCTACGTCAATTCAATGCTAATTTAAATCTCCAAGAAATAAGCTATGTTCTGAATCACTCTTTTGGGATTGATAAAAGCAATTTGCATAGGAAGTTTCCTTCTGCAGGAGGCTTGTATCCTGTTTATCCTATTTTTATACAGCTTCAGGATAATGAATATGACAGCAGATTAGCCAGAGGTTACTACTATTTTGATAGTATCCAAAATAAATTATTGAAATTAGGAAGTCTTGATAAACAAGTTATGGGTAGATCTATTGAATTTGCTTTAGGAACTGATGAATTATCCATGTCTCCTCAATTGATTGTTTATGTGGGGGATTTAGAGAAGGTCGTTTCAAAATATCATTATCTAGGTTACAAACATTTATTTATAGAAACAGGCATGATGGCACAATGTTTAAGAGAGGCTCTATCTTTAATACCTTCTGCTGGTGATCTTTCTATTTCAGGTTTTAGACATAATCTTTTAGCCAAACATTTGAACTTATCCTTAAGTACTAACTTAATATCAATGGTTCAATGGATAGGGAAAAAGTATGAAGAATAACTTTTGTCACCTTTCACGGAAACCTCTATTTCTGGATTATTATCTTTCATCAATAAAACCTGGGAGGATTTCGTATCAAAACAATGTTGGTCCCTCAGGCGGAAATGCTATTGATAAAAAGGCTGATTTATCTATGCTGAAATCTTTCTCTGAATCTTTAGATCGCAGATCATCTATCTTTTGGTATAATAATAAGGAAAGTGTTAAAGCTTATGATATAGTAACAAACTCCTTATGCGAAATAAAAAAAGAACAGTTTTCCTTAAGTAATAACCCAAACTCTTATAAAGACACAACTGGAACAGCTGTACATATAGATGGTAATTTGGCAGTATATAACTCTTTACAGGAGTTATTCCAGAAAAACGCCTTGGCTTTGATGTGGTACTCACGACGCTTATATAGGAGAAAGTTTAAAGGATTTGATTTGTTAGTAAATACTGATTTTTTTCCTATGTATCATACTTTGATATTGGTAGATTTAGATGGTAGAAGTTGTTTCGGCATGGGAAGTTCGGTAGACTTTGAGATAGCTAGCCAAAAGGCCTTTGAAGAAGCCTTGTTATTATTATATGAAAACGCACATACTGAATTTCTTTTCCATGGGAGAAATAGATTAACTTATCAGCTTACTGATGAAAAGCAAAAATCCTATTTCAACAGTTTGCTTGAAGACGCTAATGAGTATTCGTTCAAGAAGATAAATAAAAGGGAAGAAGATTATTGGCTTAATGAATTTGTTCCTCATTGGGTTCGTCATATCTATGTCTCACTGTTACCTAATGAATATAATACTCTGTTCAAAGTTGTTAGACTCTACTCACCAGATTTATTTGCTTCACTTCCTTATAAAGCTGTTGTATTGGCAGCAAAGAACAAGGGAATTTTGAGATTTATTAATAAAGAGGAGCTTATTTCAGTTCCCAATATACCAAATTTGTAATGGAGAAAAAATGAAACATATTTTATCTGGAACTCATCATCAATTATATACAAATAAACTATTATTTAAAAAAGAATATCTAGCAAAATGGAGCACGAACATTTTAGGAAGTCAAGGAGTTGGCAAGTCTAGTCAAAAAGTTGATGCTGTCAGGAAAGCTTTTGGTGAAAATTTTGAAAGAAGAGAACTGTTTAGCTGGATTAATGTTTTAAAGCAGTCTGGGGTAGTTACTTTTTTTAATAATAGATTTTCTTTTGAACAGGCTCCTAACTTTCAATTGTTAATAGGTAACCTTAATAAGGATACTTCTGGAGTGGCCGCGGGGAGTCACTCTGCAATGGCGATAGAGCATGCTTTTTATGAGTTTATTGAACGGCAGAGTTTTGTTTATAGTTTTGTGACACAGTCTGCTGGTATAACCCTTAGTCATCTTGTTAAAGAAAGTAGTGATTTTAAGTTAATAAATAAAGGAAACTATTATGTTAATGATATTAGTATTGTTCCTAATATCTCAGTTGTTATTTTTATTTATTGGACGAATAAACATTTTTCTATGGGCTTAGGCTGTCACAAAAATCAATATGAAGCATTTTTAAAGGCGTTCAAGGAAGCTTCTGGATTTGGGAATCATTTATTTCCAAATGTTGAAAAGGAAAAGATTTCTTTTACAGACTTTATTTCGGGGCAGGAGTATACCCACAATGCATATACGGATTATTTTGAAAAGCACGTCTCTTTAAAGTTATTGCTGGAAACCTATAACTATTTAAAAGCAGCTGAGAGTCTTGATAATTGGATACTGAGAGATAGAACTTTTTCAATAGACGATTTCTTAATAGCTTCTAATCATCTCAATATTCCCATAAGTCTTCAATTGCAAGAAACAGCCTCAGCAATGAATTATTGTAAGTTGGTCAGAGTCTATTCTACTGAAGGCTTTCCTTCAATTGATAATACAAAAATAGACCCCAAAAATTATAAAATTTCTTATTACAAAGATAAAAATCAGTCTTTTCCAAATGAGAAAAAGTATCTGCCTTTTCCATAATTTTCAGTATTAATATAACTTGGAGGTAACCATCGGTCATGTTAAAAAAATTATTGGCACTGTTTAGATTTCAGCTAAATATAACTCTGTCCAATAAATTCTTTTTGGTCTATACTTTGCTTTTGCCGGCTGTCAATTTGTTTGTTGCTTTGGACAAAAGAGAAACGGCCTTACATGCTCAAGAGAAACTTGTTTTGTTAACCCCCTATATTTCTTATATTATTGTTATAGCTATGTTATTTGGCTGGGCAGGAAATATCGTTTCTCTAAGAGAAAATAACTACCTCAAAGTTTTTTCTAGCCTAACGGGTTCAAAATTTTATGTTTTTACTGTCAATTTGCTAGTTAACTTTTTTTTAGCAATCGTACAGGTCAATATTCTGCTCCTGATTTTTGAATGTATCAATAGAAGTATTGATTTAAAATTATTTTTATTTTTTAATACTTTAACTGTTTTGGGAGTAGCTGTTTGCTTTTTTGCTTTTGCTGTCTTTTTAAAATTCTCGGTAAATGCAATAACCTTACAGGCTGTCTTAATGTCTTATCTGCTGATTTCTTTACTGTCATTGGAATACGTCCCTGAAAATGCCATTCTGAAAGGAGCGTTTCATTTTGTCAACCTCTTTTCTCTGGTTAATGAGATTGGCTTAGTGGTAGGTGGTAAGCTTACGACTGTAACTCCGCTATGCGTGCCGGTAGTCGTGTGGTTTATTGTAGGCACTTATTGTCTGAAAAAGTCATCAGTATTTTCAATAAAAGATAGGAATTAACATGCATATAGAAAATTTTGATTTAAAAATAAACCAGGAACTCTTATTGGATAATGCCAGCATGTCGTTTGAAACTAAGAAATTAAATCTTATTATCGGCAGAAATGGTGTTGGAAAGACATTGTTATTGGACTTGATCTCTGATTTAGATCATAATCGGCCTAAAAACTTTCACGGTTTTCCTGAAAGCAGCCGGATAATTTATCACAGTCAGGGTCTGCCTTTTATTGCAGAAGCCACTGTAAAAGATACGATAGCCTTGATTGGCGATCTGTCCAAAGACAGTGCAGTCACAATGGACTATCTTCCTCAAAAAATTAGAAATAATTTGGATAAACCTTTTGGTGCTTTGTCTATGGGGGAGCGTAGATACCTGACCATCTGGTTATTTTTGCAGATTGAGAGAGATTTGTATATTTTCGATGAACCCTTTGCTAATTTAGACTTGGGTGTTATTTCTGATATCTTAAATCTCTTTTACGATAAACTGAACCAAGGAAAGCAGATGATACTCACCTCTCATCAATTTGATTTTTTAATTCCTGAAAAAACACACATCATTTTTATTGAGGAGAGACAGGTCAGATTTAATGATAGTCTGACAGCTTTTTTAGATCATTATCAGTCATTTGGTCAGGCCTTTGATATATAATAATCTTTCAGGCTGATTTTTTCGAATCGTTTTTAAAATCATAGAAAAACATGACAGACTGCTGTGATTCATTAGCAGCCTGTCATGTTTTTTATGTTATTTATTCTGTTAGGGTAAATTTTAAAAATTCAATAAAGTGATCTGCCCAATATTTTTCATGGTGAATTTCATTAGCCATAATATGCAAATCAATATTTTCCATAGGAAGTCCTGTGCCTAGGAGAGACTGATAGTAGTGGAGGGTGCAGTCAATATAGGCCTGATTCATATTTGGAGCAAAGGCTTCGTCTACCTCATCGCCTTCTTTGGTGCCAACCTGGATAAAGACTTTGCTGTTCTTATCCAGAGGATGGTGATCGCAAAAGCGCAGGAAATCACGTTCGCTGAACCAGGAAGCTAAGGAAAAGACACCTAAATTACCGAAGATGTCAGGATAGGCTGCTCCCATGTAGGCAGTGATAATGCCGCCCATAGACGAGCCAGCCAGCAAAGTGTTTTGGCGGTCAGGTTTTGTTCTGTAATTGTCATCAATAAAGGGCTTAACTGTATGGACTAGCCAGTCGCCATAAGCCATACCATCACCGCCGACGCTGGCAGTTTCAGGTGTCGTCCCAACATCGGTCATCCAGGGAGCATATTCATTGAGGCGGTTGTCACCAGCATTGTCAATACCAACAATAATTAACTTAGGCAATTCCTTGTGCTGCTTGATGGTCGGAATGATTTTCCAAGAGTAGCCTGAAAAAGATTCCTTGCTGTAAAAGATGTTTTGGCCGTCATGCATGTAAAGAACAGGATATGAAGCCCAATCTTCCTTATCATAGTCCTTGGGCAGAAGCACACGAACGCGCCTTTTTTCATTGTAATAAGGGACATCAAGATAATGCTCCATCATTTCAAGATAGTAGTTGTTCAGCTTGGTTTTCTTTTTCACAGCAGTCTCCCTTGCAAAATAGAATTAAGGCTATTATAACATAGAAAATTTTGAAAAAATAGCTGGAATTTTTGACAAATTCTGCAGAGCTCTTGTTCCTGCATTTGAGAAGGAAGGATAAGCCATCTTTTTCCCTTTAAATATGGTATAATTTTAATGTTATGACAGAACGTAATTCAAGAAAGTATGCTGTGGTAGATTTGGAAGCAACAAGTGCCAGCAGCTCAGCTTCTATTATCCAAGTGGGCATTGTCATTATTGAGAATAATCGCATTGTACAGACCTATGCGACGGATGTCAACCCTCACGAGAAGCTTTCTCAGGCCATTGTCAGCTTGACGGGTATTACTGATAGCCGCTTACAAAAGGCTCCCGATTTTTCTGAAGTAGCTGCTGATATTTATGAACTCATTGCTGACAGTATTTTTGTTGCTCATAATGTTAAATTCGATGCCAATCTCTTGGCTGAGCATCTTTTTTTAGAAGGCTATGAACTTTTGAACCCTCGTGTGGATACGGTTGAACTAGCACAGATTTTTTATCCGACTTTTGAAAAATATTCACTGGGCAATCTGACTGAACTTTTAGGAATTGAGCTGTCGGATGCCCATACAGCCATTGCGGACGCTAAAGCTACCGCAGAGCTGTTTTTAAAGCTGAAAAAGAAAATGGCTGCCTTGCCTAGGATAACGCTGGAAAAAATTCTTGTATTTTCTGACAGCCTGCTCTATGAATCCAGGCTGCCAATTGAAGAAGCATTGGAGCTGGCTCCCCTTCATCTGTCAGAAGACTATCAGGAAGCAGCAGGACTTGTCTTAAGAAAAGAGGAGCCTGTGCTGCATGAACGCTGCTTATCTCAAGATTTTGCAGCTAATATCGCTCTTTTGAACCTTGAGGACAGGGCAAAACAGCTTGACTTTGCAAATCTGGTTGCTAAGAGATTTGACGATCCCAGAGCAAGTTTCATCGAAGCGCAGTCTGGTATTGGCAAAACCTATGGCTACCTGCTGCCTTTGCTGAATAATGCTAAAACAGAGCAAATTATTGTCAGTGTTCCGACCAAGGTCCTGCAGGATCAGATTATGGCCAATGAAGCTAAAGCTTTGAGGAACATTTTTCATATTAACTGTCACAGCTTGAAAAGTCCCAAAAACTACCTTAAACTGGACAGTTTTTATGAGAGTTTAGCAAGAAGTGATGACAACCGCCTGCTCAATCGCTATAAAATGCAGCTTTTGGTCTGGCTTTTGGAAACAAGGACCGGTGATCTGGATGAAATCAGACAGAAACAGCGTTATGCCGCTTATTTTGATGAAATTAAGCATGACGGCCGTCTCAGCAGGCACTCGCTTTTTTATGACTGTGACTTCTGGCAAAGAAGCTATCAGAAGGCTCAGAACAGCCGTTTAATTATCACCAATCATGCTTATCTGCTGACACGAATAGAAGATGATCAAGCCTTTGTAGAAAATCAGATTTTAGTCATTGATGAAGCTCAAAAGCTGTTTTTAACCTTGGAACAATTTTCCCAACAGCAGATTAATATGACTAAGATACTGCAAACATTGAGTCAGCTCTTGGAAAAGTCTCGGGATATTTTAGAAAAACGGCTGCTGGAAAGCATCCAATTTGAACTGAACCACCTGCTGACTCTCTTCTATAAACGAAGAAGAAAGCAGCTTAAGGACGAGGATGTCAGCCGTCTGAGGCAGAATCTAAAAGAGATTGATCTGCCGGAATTAGCTGATTTGAAGCAGCTGTTTGCAGATTCTTTTTCTGATTTTTGGTTTGAAGAAGAAGTTTCTCCGGACCATCGGATTGTGCTGCTCAAGTCTGTCCGTTTGGACTTTACAGATTTTACCAGCTTTTTGCCGCCGACTAAAAAAACCTACTTGGTTTCGGCTACTCTTCGCATCAGTCCGCAGGTCAGTCTGGCTAATCTTCTTGGTTTTGCAACCTTTAGTTTCGACAGTGTTCCGGGTGATACCTCTAAGCAGCAGGCTATTTGGATTGATGACAGTATGCCTGATATTGCTGAGCTGACAGACACAGAGTATGAGCGTCTGCTGGCGGAACGTCTGCTGGCTCTAGCCGAGCTTGAGCAGCCCATGCTTGCCCTTTTTAATTCTAGAAAAACCATGTTTGCCGTGTCTGAACGTCTTGATGAAGCGCAGCTGGCTCATTTAGCCCAGGATAAAAACGGCACACCTTTTAATGTCAAGCGGCGTTTTGACCGAGGAGAAGCTAACCTTCTTTTAGGAACCGGCAGTTTTTGGGAAGGGGTTGATTTTGTTGAGCAGGAGCGGCTGATCGAAGTTATTACGCGCCTTCCTTTTGACAATCCCGAAAATATCTTTATTAAAAAGTTAAATCGCAGGCTCAGACAAGAAGGTAAGAATCCTTTTTATGATTATGCTCTGCCCAGTACGATTTTGCGGCTGAGGCAGGCTATCGGCCGTACGAAGCGCAAGAGCCGCCAGCTTTCTGCTATTATTATACTGGACAGCCGCATTATGCGTAAAAGATATGGCAAGACCATTTATGATGCCTTATCTGCACAATTTCCTCTCGTCAATCAGAAGTTCCAAAACATCCTTGATGACATTGCTCATTTTTTAATGTTTTAAGGAAGCAAGAAAAGGGAATCCAGGCAGCTGTTCTTATTCCCAGCTGCTGCGCTAAGCTGTTTATATAAGGAGGCTAAGATTTCTGTCTTGGCCTCCTTTACTCAATTTGACAGAGCCTAATAACAAATTCTATAAAGAACAATGAAACATTTTCCAAGCAAAGAAGTTGAAGACCCTATTTTGCAGCTGTGTGCGGACTTTCAAGAATATTTAAATGGCAGTTGGAAATTTAGAGTCATGTTTGATATAATAAAAAGTATTAGTGTGTAATGCTATGAATCAGTGTTTGAGAAGAAGAACAAAGGAGATAGGATGGTTAAATTATCAAGGCGTGTTGTAGAGATGGAAGAATCAATTACTTTGGCTGCCAGTGCACGTGCTAAAGAACTAAAAGCACAGGGTCGGGACATTTTAGAACTCTCTGTGGGACAGCCAGACTTTATAACGCCTAAACACATTCAAGATGCAGCTATTAAGTCTATCCAAGACGGCAGTGCATCTTTTTATACGGTTGCTTCGGGTCTGCCTGAGTTAAAAGATGCAGTCATCCAGTATTTTGAAAACTTCTACGGTTATTCTGTAGAGCGCAGTCAGATAGTTGCAGGAACCGGTGCTAAATTTATGCTTTATGCGCTCTTTGCAGCGCTTATTGACTCGGGCGATGAAGTTATTATTCCGACACCTTTTTGGGTGTCTTATGCTGATCAAATTAAGATGAATGAGGGGGTTCCGGTTTTTGTCAAAACCAGCGAAGACAATCATTTTAAAGTTACCTTGGATCAACTGGAAGCAGCAAGGACAGATAAGACTAAAATGTTTTTGTTCAACAGTCCTTCTAATCCAACAGGGATGATTTACAGCAAAGAAGAATTAGAAGCTATCGGTAACTGGGCTGTAGAACATGATATTCTAATTTTGGCTGATGATATTTATGGCCGTTTGGTCTACAACGGTGCTAAATTTATCCCTATTTCAACTCTGTCAGAAGCGATCCGCAAGCAAACGATTGTTGTAAACGGTGTTTCTAAGACCTATTCGATGACCGGCTGGCGTGTCGGCTATATTGTTGCAGATCCTGAAATTGCTGCAGCGATTTCTAAGATTGTCAGTCAGACAACATCTAATCTGACCACTGCGGCTCAGTATGCGGCCATTGAAGCTTTGACCGGAGCTCAGGACAGCGTTGAAGAAATGCGTCGGGCCTTTGAAGAACGTCTCAATACAATCTATCCGCTGCTGGCAGAAGTCCCTGGTTTTGATGTCGTGAAGCCGCAAGGAGCTTTTTACTTCTTCCCAAATGTTAAAAAAGCAATGGAAATGAAGGGCTATAGGGATGTGACGGCCTTTACAACTGCTATTTTGGAAGAGGCTGGCGTTGCTTTGGTGACAGGAGCAGGCTTTGGCGCTCCTGAAAATGTTCGCATGAGCTATGCGACTGATATGGATACACTTAAAGAAGCAATCCGCCGCCTCAAGGTCTTTATGGAAAGCTAAGCAATGGTTTAGAAGATTCATCGCTAATTCATTCCGGCTATTCTGATTCTAATCATCATAGGCCTCAGCTGTGCCTTTTCCAAACTAAAATGGAGCTAAGAACAGTTAAAGATAGGGCTTTCCGCATCTTGCCTTTGACCAAAGGGATATCAAATTCAAAAATCTGATGACACCTTTAAGTTGACTTTTGTATCTAACGGCTCGACTGGCTATTTTTGGAAAGTGAGCGATGTGTCTGAAAAACTGGATTTGGATGAAATTACTTCTGAAGATTTATCATCATTTTACGGTTCTGATGAGCAATTACGAGTGGGACTCAAATTTTTCCTACCTTAAGAGGAAGTGCCGGCACCAGTTTAAATTGACTTATAAGCGCCAAGGGGAGAAAACATCTCTGGAGAAACACTGTCTTGTTACTGTCCAAAGTTAAACAAGCGTTATAGCAAAACATCTTCAGAGCCTGTAATCAGCTTAATTTCCATCCAAGAAATCATAACGAAATAAGAAAGTAGAAAAGAGAACCACTATACATGTCTAAAGAGTTAGTATCTATTATTGACGTTCCTAAACACGTTGGCGAAGAGGTGACCATAGGTAGCTGGGTTGCCAACAAGTCAGGCAAAGGTAAAATTGCCTTTCTTCAGCTGCGTGACGGCTCTGCCTTTTTCCAAGGTGTGGCCTTTAAACCAAACTTTATCGAAAAATTTGGGGAAGAAGCAGGGCTTGAAAAGTTCACTGCCATCAAGCATCTTAATCAGGAAACAGCTGTTTTGGTGACAGGTACCGTCAAAGAAGATGAACGGTCAAAATTTGGCTATGAGCTCGATATAACTGATCTTGAAATAGTTGGAGAATCGGAAAATTATCCCATTACCCCCAAGGAACATGGAACTGATTTTTTGATGGATCACCGTCATCTCTGGCTGCGCTCACGCAAGCAAATGGCCATCATGCAAATTCGTAACGCTATTATTTATGCCTCTTATGAATTTTTTGATCAAAACGGCTTCATCAAATTTGACAGTCCAATCTTATCGGGTAATGCGGCTGAAAACACGACGGATCTTTTTGAAACCGATTATTTTGGAGAGCCTGCCTTTCTCAGTCAGTCCGGCCAGCTCTATCTGGAAGCAGGGGCTATGGCGCTCGGCCGTGTCTTTGACTTTGGCCCTGTTTTCCGTGCTGAAAAATCAAAAACCCGCCGCCATCTGACAGAATTTTGGATGATGGACGCCGAATACCCATTCATGTCGCATGAGCAGTCCCTTGACTTGCAGGAAGCTTATGTCAAAGCGCTCATTCAGGGTGTTCTTGACCGGGCACCGCAGGCTCTTGATATCTTAGAGCGTGATAGTGATTTACTCAGAAAATATATTGCTGAACCCTTTAAGCGTGTCTCTTATGATGATGCCATTACCCTTCTTCAGGAGCATGAAGCAGATGAGGATGCTGATTATGAACATGTTGAGCATGGCGATGATTTTGGTTCGCCCCATGAAACATGGATTTCCAACTACTTTGGCCTCCCAACTTTTGTAGTCAATTATCCAGCCAGCTTAAAAGCCTTTTACATGAAACCGGTCCCTGACAATCCAGATCGTGTTCTCTGTGCTGATTTGCTTGCTCCGGAAGGCTATGGTGAAATTATCGGCGGTTCCGAGCGTGAAACGAATTATGATAGTCTGCTTGAGAAAATCAGAGAAAACGGACTTAATCCAGATGACTATGCCTTTTATCTTGACCTGCGCAAATACGGTTCTGTTCCGCATTGTGGTTTCGGTCTTGGTTTGGAGCGTATGGTGACCTTTGTAGCAGGAACTAAGCATATTCGCGAAGCTATTCCGTTTCCGCGCATGCTCCATCGAATTAAACCGTAAATATTCTTAAAACTGGCAGCTAATCCGGCTGTACAGCGAGCGGATACTATTTTGGTTTTGGCGGTAGAAGGGTCCTTGATACAGCTAAAAGGGTTGCTAAAAAACTGGACAAACCGACCTTCGCCTTCCCAATGATTTGTTCCAATTGCCCAGCTACCCAGCTGGGACTGCAATCGCAGTCGTTTACAATGATGATCATTCTCTTTTGAGGTATGGTTATCACGACTCACCGCTCCATATTTTCATCAATACGCGGATTATTGCAGAAGCACCTGAAAAAATGTTTTTGGGCAGGGATTGGCGATGGTATTTCCAAAACTCCTGAAGTAGAGCATGCTATTAAGGAAGCAAAGAAAAAAGACAGCGGCCTTTCCTCATACCGCAACATTGGGTGAAGCTTTAGCACTGTCTTCAAAAGAGGCCTTTAATCCTGAAAAAATTTGCTCAGGCCATTCGTGCAGTTGATTGTCTAGGTCAGCAGCTATAGGTAAGAAAAAAGAAAGAAGGAAAAAAAGATGAAAAATATTCACACAGATAAAGCACCTGCCGCTATCGGTCCTTATGTCCAAGGGAAAATTGCCGGCAATCTTCTATTTGCATCCGGCCAAATTGCTCTTTCACCGGAAACCGGTGAAATTGTCGGTGAAACCATTGAGGAGCAAACACAGCAGGTATTAAAAAATATTTCAGCTATTCTGTCAGAAGCAGGTACAGACTTTGACCATGTTGTTAAAACGACTTGTTTTTTAGCTGACATCAAAGATTTTGTTCCTTTCAACAATGTTTATGCAACAGCCTTCGGTCAGGAATTTCCGGCTCGCTCCGCTGTTGAAGTAGCCCGTCTGCCAAAAGATGCTAAAATTGAAATTGAAGTCATTGCTTCTATTGACTGATAACATCAGACACAAAAACTCGGACAATAAGTCTGAGTTTTTGCTTATTATTTGAGAAAGAAAATCATCGATAAAAAGTTAAAAATGAGAGGCGGAGCCATCATAGATGTCTGTCCCGCTCTCTCGTTTTTTATGTCAGTCAGCGGTTTTGGCTAGGCTTTTTGCTTTTTTTTGGCAGTCGTCATCATAAGACGGATACGGTTGAGCTGATTAACTTCTGATGAACCCGGGTCGTAGTCGATTGGGGCAATGTTGGCACCCTTGTATTGGCGGCGCAGCTCCTTAATCATTCCTTTGCCGACAATATGATTTGGCAGACAGCCAAATGGCTGCAGGCAGACAATGTTTTTAACATCATTGTTGAGCAGTTCAATCATTTCACCGGTCAGGAACCAGCCTTCGCCGGTATGGTTACCGATGGAAATAATCTTGGAAGCACCGTCAGCAATCTTGTAAATGGATTCAATGCCTTCAAAGCGCTGCGATTTTTCCAGAGCCTTATTCATCGGTTTTTCAAGGAGGTTAATGGCATCAATGCCCAATTTAGCCAAACGCTTGGTTTTGCTGCTCATGTTGAGCTCATCAGCCTTCCAAATTTGGTTGAAAAGAGAGTAGTTCATAAAACCAATCAGGTCAGGGACGACAGCCTCACCGCCTTCTCTTTCGATGATACCAACGATGTCATTGTTAGCAGTTGGGGCATATTTAACAAGAATTTCACCGACCACACCGACACGGGGTTTTTGATCAAAATCAACTGTTTCAAGCTGGTCGAATTCCTTGATAATACGCTTCATGTTGCGGTTGAATTCAAAGTAGGAACCAGATTTGATATTTTTCTTAGCGGTGCTCAGCCATTTATTATAAAGAGCATTGGCAGAGCCAGCAACCTTTTCGTAAGGGCGGACGCGGTAGAGAACGCGTTCAAAAAGGTCGCCGTAGAGAACGGCAATGAGCAGCCGCTTGACAAAGGGCAGGGTAATAGTCCAGCCCGGAGTTTCTTCTGTCCCTTGATTGCCCATGGAAATAGAAACGACTGGAATTTGCGGGAAGCCGGCATCCTTTAAGGCCTTGCGCAAGAGCGGAATATAGTTGGTTGCCCGACAACCGCCGCCTGTTTGCGTCATCATGACACTGGTATTGTTTAGGTCGTACTTGCCGCTTTCTAAGGCTTCAACTAGCTGACCAATAGTGATAATGGCGGGATAGCAGGCATCATTGTGGACAAATTTGAGGCCGACATCGACTGCTTCTCTGTCCATGGCAGGCAGAATAACAACATTGTAACCAGCCTGCTTGAAGGCTTCTTCAATAAGTCCGTTTTGGTGGATGGGAGACAGCATGGGCATAAGCAGGGTATGAGTTTTCCTCATCTCTTTAGTGAAGACCGGATTGGTCGGCGTATCTTCCTCCGTTTCACTGGTGAATTGCGGCGCTTGATTGAAGATGTGGTCAAGGTTGGCTTTTTTGAGTTTGTTATCACGTTCTTCTACGGCAGCCTTGAGCGAACGTAGGCGAATGCGGATGGCGCCCATATTGCTGCCTTCGTCAATTTTAAGAACGGTATAGAGTTTGTTGTGACCGCGCATGATTTCCTCTACTTGATCGGTCGTCACCGCATCGAGGCCGCAGCCAAAACTGTTTAATTGAACCAGTTCCAGATTAGGGTTTTTAGCGACGACTTTAGCTGCTGCATAGAGGCGTGAGTGGTAAACCCATTGGTTGACAACTCGCAGACCAGAGACTTCTTCCAAACCTGAAACCATATCTTCTGTTAAAACATGGAAGCCTTCCTGAACGATGATATTGGCAATTCCATGATTAATTTCCGGATCAAGATGATAGGGGCGGCCGGAGAGAACGATAGCCTTTTCCCCGTTCATACTGATAGCTGTCAGCAGTTCATCAGCTTTTTTCTGCAAATCATCCTTGAAATCAGCCAAAGCTTGATAGCCGTGGTTAACAGCCTTACGAATGTTCTCAGGCCTTATATCATCGTAGTCAGCAAAGGCTTGCGATAAAGAATGCACAAGAGTTTCAGGATCAGCCAAATTAACGAAAGGATGGTAAAATTTAACATCGCCGTCACGAATGGAATCCATATTTTTTTCGATCACTTCTGGATACCCTTGGACGATAGGGCAGTTGTAATGGTTGGGTGCCTTGGTGTTTTCCACGCGTTCATAGATAACACTTGGGTAGAAGATAGCATCTACCTTCTTGTCAATCAAAGATTGGATGTGACCGTGAACTAGCTTGGCAGGATAGCAGACCGTATCGCTTGGAATGGTTTCGATTCCTTTTTCAAAGAGTTTCTTGTCAGATTTCGGTGAGATCTGCACGCGAAAACCAAGATCGGTCAGCACCGTATGCCAGAGGGGATAATTCTCATACATGTTGAGTACACGCGGAATTCCCATAATACCATGGACAGCATCGCGTTTTGACAGAGCCTTGAATTTGAAGAGTTTCTTGTATTTGTAGTCAACCAGATTTTCTTTAGCCTTGCTGCGGTCGAATTTAATCTTAGTGACCTTTTCAGCTCCGCGCTCACAGCGGTTGCCGGTAACAAATTTTGAACCATCGCTGAAAATGGTGACCGTCAAGGCACAGTTGTTTTCGCACAGACCGCAGCGCGTGAATTCTTTTTTAGCGGTAAAGGTGTCTAGTTCATCCAGATTCATGATGCTTGAACGTTTGCGGTGTATCAGTTGTTCAGACATAGCATTCTCCTTTAGCCCATAGTCATTTCAGGCTGGGCAGCAGTTTGGTCAGTTTGTTTTTGATTGTCCAAGGCGATCTCGTCTTCATATTTTTCCTGAGCAATGAGAGCACAGCCATAGGCTCCCATGAGGCCGGCAATATTAGGGCGGACCACTTGGCGGCCGGATACTAGCTCAAAGGCACGAAGC
The DNA here is from genome assembly GCF_000286075.1 of Streptococcus ratti FA-1 = DSM 20564. Classification (GTDB taxonomy): domain Bacteria; phylum Bacillota; class Bacilli; order Lactobacillales; family Streptococcaceae; genus Streptococcus; species Streptococcus ratti. The sequence continues at coordinate 253,696 of NZ_AJTZ01000005.1, forward strand.
ACCGCCTCATTGTAGAAGGTGCCTCCTTGGCAGACAATCTTTTCACCTAAATCTTCGAGTCGTTTGAGTTTGATAACCTTATAGAGGGCATTCTTGATGACTGAGTAAGACAGTCCTGCGGAAATATCGGCAATGCTGGCACCTTCTTTTTGGACTTGTTTGACCTTTGAATTCATAAAAACGGTGCATTTTGAACCTAGATCAACAGGATGTTCAGACAGCAGGGCGACCTGAGCGAAGTCCCTGACATCATATTTTAGCGATTTGGCGAAGGTTTCGATGAAAGAACCGCAGCCAGATGAACAGGCTTCGTTAAGCTGAATGCTTGATAGAGCTCCGTCTTGAACAGACATAGCTTTCATGTCCTGCCCGCCAATATCTAAAATAAAATCAACACCGGGATTGAAATAATTGGCAGCCTTGAAGTGAGCAACGGTTTCCACCTCGCCATAATCCACACGCAGGGCAGCTTTGATTAAATTTTCACCGTAGCCGGTCACGCAAGAACGAGCAATGAAAGCCTCCTTAGGCAGCTGATGATACAAGTCTTTCAAAACAGCAATGACATTTTCCAAGGGCTGGCCTTGATTGTTGCTGTAATGCTGGAAGAGAATATTGCCACAGGGATCGGTTAAGATGACTTTTGAAGTAGTAGAACCAGCATCTATACCTAAGAAAACAGGACCGGAGACAGCTGAGATATCCTTGTACTTGGCGCTGGCCTCATCATGACGCTCACGCCAGTCTTTCAGCTCTGTCTGATTTTCAAAAAGACGATCCAAGGTATTTTTAGGAACCAAGGATTTTGAGGTATTTTTTTCAAGATTATCAATAATTTGTGTCAGGCTCAGCTGGGCTTGTTCTTCTTCCAAAGCTGCCCCCATAGCTACAAAGAGCTGCGGGTTTTCCGGGAAAATCACATGTTCAGGGGCAACATTTAAGGTTTCGATAAAGCGCTGGCGGAGCTCACTCATAAAGAAGAGCGGACCGCCCAAAAAGGCAATGTTGCCAGTGATTTTACGGCCCGAAGCAAGACCTGCGATAGTTTGATTGACGACAGCCTGAAAAATAGAAGCGGCAATATCTTCCTTGCGGGCTCCTTCGTTGATGAGGGGCTGTACATCAGTTTTAGCAAAGACTCCGCAGCGACTGGCAATGGGATAGATGGTTTTGTAATCTTTGGCCAGTTCGTTGACACCATTAGCGTCGGTTTTTAAAAGCTCTGCCATTTGATCAATAAAGGCTCCTGTACCGCCCGCACAAGTCCCATTCATCCGCTGTTCCAATGTATCGCCAAAGAAAGTCATCTTTGCATCTTCACCGCCTAACTCAATGACCACATCGGTTTGCGGAATGAGTTTTTCAACAGTAGTGGTGGCAGCGATAACTTCCTGAACAAAGGGAATATCAGCAGCATCCGACAATCCGATACCTCCTGAACCGGTAATAGCAATACTGACCTCTTGATCACCGATATCAGCAATAGCTTCTCTTAGTACTTTAACAGTAGCTGTTTTGACATCTGAAAAATGGCGCTGATAGCGTGAAAAAAGTAATTTATCGTTTTCATCAAAGACAACCAGTTTAACGGTTGTTGACCCAACATCAATTCCTGCTTTATACATCATTAAGACAGTATAAGGGCAAAAAAGCGGCAGACATGGGGGAAATAGGCCATGCATTGATCCTATCTCACACTGAATAAGTTTTGAATATTGAAAACAGTTCTCTTTTCAGATAATGTGAGCTGCTGAAATTTTGCCCGCCTTAGTCCTTTCTTTTGTTTTAGGCGACAGGCTGTCAGTCCTGTAACAATCTGTTGCTTAATTAACAGTCTGTCTGTTATAATATTATTATAAAACTCATAAAGACAAATGCAATCGTTGATTTTTTTAAAACTGTTGTTTAAGCAACACACTGCCAACAAAGTGTTGCTTATCTTGCCAACGAACACCGTTGCAGGAACAAGCGAGCAGTGACAGTCTAAGCGTTTGGGGTCTCAGCATTAAGATTTGTTATACTCTATAAGCAGGCCTGCTTTTAGATGGCATTCGTTTTTTAGGGCAACTAATCTGGACGACTGTTTTATCGGATTGGTTAAGGACTGTTATTTGTTTTAAGAGAAAGAGTGCTCATGAAATTTACCGATATTCGTTATCTACGGACAGAAAAACTTATTTTTGATGCTTTTACCAAGCTTTTGAGTGAAAAGCCTTATGAAAAAATTACAGTGCAGGACATTGCAGGTGAAGCCATGATTAACCGCGCGACCTTTTATGCTCATTATGCAGACAAAGATGAGCTGCAGCAGGGCATTCAAAAACAGCTCCTGCAGGAGCTATCTGATATGATTGATGCGGCTCAGGTAACCAACGGTGATATTGTGCAGGTTAGAAAGGCAGAAAATTTATTGACCGATTTCTATCACAGTCTGGAAAAAAATCGCTCCATTGCCAAGATAGCTTTAAAGAGCATTTCACAGGAAATTATGCAGGAAAATTTCGGCAGGCTCTTAAGAGAAAAGTATGCTGATTTGCTGGAAAAATTGAATGTCACAGAATCTGGAGAATCAGTGCCGACGGATTTTATCGTTGCTTATCTGACCAGCATTTTTACAGGGACGCTCATGTGGTGGATAAAATCCAATTTTGATATGCCTGCCAAGGAACTGGCTCGTTTAGTCATTACCCTGGTCAGCAATGGGCATTTGACTGTTCTGGGGGTTACGATTAACCGTGATTAACAGCGGGCGCTGCTCCAAGCCCATTTTTAGCAGTCAGTCCTCTAAAAAAGTCCGCTGAAGCGGTTTTTTTGTTATAATAGAAGCAATAGAAAGAAGGCAGATTATGAGCAGGAATGAACGGTTGGTGGATGCGATTGACCATAAAAGCTATCTGTTAGAGGAAGGGGTTTTTTTATCTGACTTGGATAAGCGCCTGCAAAAGCTCCTCTGGCAGCATCATCCGCAGCTGACTGAAAAAAGTTTTATCAGTCACAAAAATCTGGCGCAGTACCGCTTGATTTTTTTACGGGAAATTGTTGAAAAAGCTAATAAAAAGAATGATTACGTTCGTGAATCGGTCTATGAAGTAACTAAAGATCAAGATTATAAGCCGTTGAATCTGCAGGAAGAGTGGGACAAAAAAATTACATTTGGCCAGCGGATTGCTGATGATGTCGCGCGCTTTGGCGGCTCATGGACCTTTATTATCTGCTTTGTTGCCCTGATGATTATCTGGATGGCTTTCAATGTTATCAAACCCTTCGGCTTGGTTTTTGATGCCTATCCTTTTATTCTTTTGAATTTAGCCTTATCTACTTTGGCGGCTGTTCAGGCCCCTTTGATCATGATGAGCCAAAATCGGGCTTCGGACTATGACCGCCTGCAGGCTAAAAATGATTATTATGTTAACAAAAAATCAGAAGAGGGCGTGAGACTTCTGCATGCTAAGATTGACCATTTGGTGCACCAAGATCAGTCAGACCTTTTGGAAATTCAGAAATTACAGGCAGAAATGCTGGTTTCTATCACCAAACAGCTAGCCGATATGCAGGAGCAAAATCAAGCCCTGATGGGAAAAGTGGAAGAGCTAGAAAAAAGGAGCAGTGAAAATGTCTGACAAAAAAATTGATCTTGTTTTTGTTACAGGTATGAGCGGTGCTGGGAAAACCGTTGCCATCCAGTCTTTTGAAGACTTAGGCTACTTTACAATTGATAATATGCCGCCGGCCTTGGTGCCCAAATTCTTAGAATTGCTTGAAAGCAGCGGTGACAATGATAAGGTTGCCCTGGTAGTTGATATGCGCAGTCGTCTCTTTTTCAAGGAGGTCATCTCTATTTTGGACAAGATAGAACTGAACGACTCCATTAATTTTCGCATTCTCTTTTTAGATGCCACTGACAGTGAATTAGTGTCACGCTATAAAGAAACCCGCCGCAGCCATCCTTTAGCAGCAACAGGCCGTGTTTTGGACGGTATTGCGCTTGAGCGTAAGCTGCTGGCGCCTTTAAAAAACCTCAGCCAGAATGTTGTCGATACGACAGAATTAACACCGCGGCAGCTGCGCCAAACCATCTCAGAGCAGTTTTCAGGAGAACAAAATCAAGCCACTTTTCATTTGGAAGTTGTCAGCTTTGGTTTTAAATACGGTCTGCCTTTGGATGCTGACTTGGTATTTGATGTGCGCTTTCTGCCCAATCCCTATTATAAGCCCCAACTGCGCAACAAAACTGGCCTTGACAAAGATGTCTCAGACTATGTCATGAATCATGAGGAATCAGAGGAATTCTATCACAATCTTTTAGCTCTGTTAAAGCCTATCCTGCCCGGTTACCAAAAGGAGGGAAAATCCGTTTTAACTATCGCTATTGGCTGCACAGGCGGTCAGCATCGCAGCGTGGCCTTTGCCCATCGCTTAGCTGAAGATTTAAAGCACAATTGGACTGTTCATGAAAGCCACCGTGATAAAAATCGACGCAAGGAGACAGTGAATCGCTCATGAGAAAACCCAAAATAACCCTTATCGGCGGCGGTACAGGCCTGCCTGTTCTTTTAAGCAGTCTGCGTCATGAAGATGTGGATATTACAGCGATTGTGACTGTAGCAGATGATGGCGGCAGCTCCGGAGCTATTCGTCATGTCATGCAGCTGACCCCTCCCGGAGATCTGAGAAATGTTCTGGTGGCGATGAGCGATATGCCCAGATTTTATGAAAAAATTTTTCAATACCGCTTTAATGCTGAAGACGGCGCACTTGCTGGGCACCCGCTCGGCAATTTAATCATTGCCGGCATTTCAGAAATGCAAGGTTCTACCTATAATGCCATGCAGATTCTGTCAAAATTTTTCCACATTACTGGCAAAATCTATCCTTCCAGTGAAAAAGCTCTGACGCTTCATGCTGTTTTTCAGGACGGTCAGGAGGTCGTCGGTGAGAGTCAGATTGCCAAACACAAAGGTATGATAGACCATGTTTATGTGACCAATAGCTATGACGATGCTAAGCCAACTGCCAGCCGCAAGGTTGTTGATGCCATCATGGATAGTGATATGATTGTCTTGGGACCGGGTTCACTCTTTACCTCTATCTTACCAAACTTGGTTATTGATGAAATCGGGAAAGCACTCTGTGAGACCAAGGCAGAAGTGGCTTATGTCTGCAATATCATGACCCAATACGGAGAGACCGAGCATTTTACTGATGCGGATCATGTGCGGGTGCTCAACCGTCACTTGGGACAACAGTTTATTGATACAGTCTTAGTCAATGTTGAGCAGGTGCCCAAAGAGTATATGAATTCTAATAAATTTGATGAGTATCTCGTTCAGGTAGAGCACGATTTTGCCGGCCTTAAAGAGCAGGTGCCCCGGGTCGTTTCGTCAAACTTTCTCTGTCTGGAAAATGGCGGCGCTTTTCACAACGGCGAGAGTGTTGTTGCCGAGCTGATGAGCCTGATTAGAATGAAAGAATTATGAGTTTTACCACATCTGTTAAAGAAGAAATTTTAAATTTAGATACAGCTGACAAAAATGAATTGTCAGCTATTATTAAAATGTCAGGAAATTTGGGTCTGACCCAGCAGGGTCTGACCCTGTCCATTATTACCGAAAATGCGAAAATTGCCCGTCATATTTATGCCCTGCTGGAGCAGTTTTACCAGATAGGTCCCGAAATCAAATACCATCAAAAGACCAATCTGAGAAAAAACCGAATTTATACAGTTTTTCTTGAGCAGCATGTGGATAAGATACTATCTGATTTGCAGCTGTCAGATGCTTTCTTTGGCATTGAAACAGGGATTCAGAAAAAAATCCTGTCTGATGATGACGCAGGCCGTTCTTATTTAAGAGGTGCTTTTCTGTCTGCCGGTTCTATCAGAGATCCGGAATCCGGCAAATACCAGCTGGAGATTTTTTCTGTCTATTTAGATCATGCTCAGGACCTTGTCCAGCTGATGCAAAAATTTATGCTGGATGCTAAGGTGATTGAGCATAAGCACGGAGCAGTTACTTATCTGCAAAAGGCAGAAGATATCATGGATTTTCTGATCGTTATCGGCAGTATGGATGCCATGCTAGCCTTTGAAAAAATCAAAATCATGCGGGAAACCAGAAATGATGTCAACCGCGCCAATAATGCAGAAACTGCTAATATTGCCAGGACTGTCAGCGCAAGCATGAGAACAATTAATAATATTATTAAAATCAGAGACAGTGTTGGTCTAGAAAGTCTGCCCTTGGAGCTGCAGCAGATCGCTCAGATAAGAGTTGCCAATCCTGATTTTTCCATCCAGCAGATTGCTGATAGTTTAGAGACGCCCTTGACAAAGAGCGGTGTTAATCATCGCTTGCGCAAAATCAATAAAATTGCTGAAGAATTATAATAAAGGAGATGCTTCATATGACATGCACAACTATTCTGGTCGGTAAAAAGGCCAGTTATGATGGCTCGACGATGATTGCCAGAACAGAAGATTCGCAAAATGGTGTCTTTTGTCCTAAAAAATTTGAAGTAATAGGTTCAAAAGATCAGCCCAAACATTATAAATCAGTTTTATCAAGTTTTGAACTTACTTTACCCGATAATCCCCTATCCTACACATCAGTTCCTAATGCCTTAGACAATGAAGGTGTCTGGGGAGAAGCAGGTATCAATGCTGCCAATGTAGCCATGAGTGCCACCGAGACTATCACTACCAACAGCCGTGTATTAGGGGCAGATCCTCTAGTAGCATCGGGCATTGGTGAAGAAGATATGCTGACTTTAGTTTTGCCTTATATCCATTCAGCGCGGGAGGGGGTTGAACGTTTGGGCAAGCTTCTTGAAGAATACGGCACCTATGAATCTAATGGCATAGCTTTTTCAGATCTCGATAACATTTGGTGGCTGGAGACTGTTGGCGGCCACCACTGGATTGCCCGCCGTGTGCCTGATGATGCCTACGTTACCAATCCTAATCAGTTAGGAATTGACCATTTTGAATTCAATAATCCAGATGACTACCTTTCTTCCAGTGATTTGAGAAGTTTTATTGATGACAATCACCTTGATCTGACTTATTCAAATGAGCATTTCAATCCTCGCTATGCCTTCGGCAGCCAAAAGGATAAGGATAGACATTACAATACACCGCGTTCTTGGGCCATACAACGGTTTTTAAATCCAGAAATTGAGCAAGACCCACAGAGTTTTTTTATTCCTTGGTGCCAAAAACCTTATCGTAAGATTACAGTGGAAGACATCAAGCATGTTTTAAGCAATCACTATCAAGATACGGCTTTTGATCCTTACGGTTCTGAGGGAAATCAGCTTAGCTTTAGAACGATTGGTATTAACCGCACCAGTCAGACAGCCCTTTTGCAATTGCGTCCTAATCAAAGTCAAGCAACAAGGGGCATTCAATGGCTTTCTTACGGCTCTATGCCTTTTAATACCATGGTGCCTTTCTTTACACAAGTGTCAAAAACGCCGGACTACTTTGCCAATACCACTGATAAGGTATCTACGGACAGTTTTTACTGGGTCAACCGTTTGATTGCCGCGCTTGCCGATCCGCATTACCATAAGCATGAAGCTGATTTGGAAGCCTACGCTGAGAAAACGATGGCAAAAGGACACGAAATGATTTGCCGGGCAGATAAGGCCTTGGCGGCAGGAGAGGCAGTTGATTTTGAAGCAGAGAATCAAGCTATGAGTGATTTTATTGAGAAGGAGACACAGATGCTTCTTCAAAAAATTCTCTTTGATGCCAGCAATCTGATGACCAACCGTTATGGTGTCAGTGATTAAGCTGGCATTATTTTATTGTTTTCAAGATATAAAAATGCAGAAGCTGAATGCTGTGCTGACTTTCCAAGCTGTTTTTTCTGTCCAGTTTTTGGGGTGCGGTTCAAAGTAATACCGGCTCTTTGTAATTATTACTTTAAAAATCCTTTGCTGAAAAATAAGCAAAGGAAATAGGTAAACTATTCGTGTGTTAGAACATCAAGTAGGCTTACCAGTTTTTCGGCTTCTGGTGAGAGCAAGGCGGCTTTAGGATAGGCATAGCTGACATGAAAAGCCATGTGATCATCTTTCAAAGGGATTTTCACTAAACCTTTAAAATTTTTTGGAAAGGCAATGTCTGTCAAGAAAGCAATGCCTAGATTTTCATTGACCATTTGCCCCAGCATAAAAACATCATCCAGTGTCACCAGCACCTGCGCTGCCTCATGGTATTTGTCATTCATGATGTGAAAGGCTTGGTGATGGACATGTCGGTCATCTAATAGGATAAAGGGTTCCTCCAAGACCTCCTCGAAGCTCAAAGCTTCTTGCTTAGCTAAAGGGTGTTTTTCTGACAGCACAAAATAGAAAGATTTGGTCACTAACTCTTTGGTGACCAATTTTGGATGATGCAAGCTTTCCAAACTGCCAATCAAACTCATATCCAACTCACCTTCAACGAGGAGATGTAGCAGCTCAACCGAGCCACCATAAATCGTCCGCAAAGCAGAAAGGAAGGTAACATCTTCTTTCCTTGTCAAGAGTAAATCAAGGATGTAGCCACTGATAATAGGTGGAAAACCAAGCCGTGTTTCTTGCTGGAAAGAGCGCTTCATGTCTTTTTGGAGACGATTGAGCTCCAGCAGTATTTCCTTACAATGATTAGCTAAAATCTTGCCTTGCGGTGTCAGTGCAAATGTCCGATGCGAAGGATCCTTGACAACAAGGTCACAGCCAAATTGTTCTTCCAAGCGCCTAAGAGCATAAGAAACCGACGGCTGACTAATGTGAAAGCGTTTCGCAACCTTAGTAAAGGATTGTAACTGTGATAGAGCATAAAAATACTGTAAATCTTTGGTATTCATGAACATCCTCGCTGACTTTTCTCCTAGTGTAGCATAAATTTCAAATTTAGGAAAAAACTAGAAGTCTTATAAGTATTTTTTATCCGTTTCGCAAAGGTTGACTATAAGTTGAAGAATTCACTAAAATAAGCAAGGTAAAATCACTTTCTAAGTCTAAGAATTTGTGCATACAGCATTAAGCGTAAGAACATCAAAAATGTTGAGCACCGGTTCTCAGATGGTATTAATTAAGATTATCAAGAGCAGACTGAGATTGTGATTTTAATTTTCAATTTGATTGATGTCTTTCAGGCCTAGTCCAGCTTTTTCAGAAAGTTTTTCTTGGCTAAGAGTTTGGACTGTCTGTGAAATCGAACCTTGTCGGCAATGTATTTTGTAAATAATACTTTTTTGTCCTATATTAAGTATGATACTTTCGTTTTATTTTATAACCCCATAGACATAACTAAGTATTATATCAAATTCATTCGTGCTATAACATAAGTTTATAGATAGGTTAGCTGTCTTGTGTCATCATAAAAAGGAGGACTATTATGACTGGACATACTATTTTAAACAACCCTTTTCTCAACAAAGGTACAGCCTTTAGTCTAGAAGAAAGACAAGAACTAGGTCTTGTCGGTCTTTTACCGCCTTATGTGCAAACTTTGGAGGAGCAGGCGGCTCAGACCTATGCTCATTTTTCCAAAAAAACAACTGACTTGGAAAAACGTTTGTTCTTGATGGAAATTTTCAACACCAATCGCACGCTGTTTTACTATCTTTTTAACCAACACATTACTGAATTCAATCCGATTGTTTATGATCCAACGATTGCAGACACGATTGAAGGTTATAGCGATTTGTTTGTTGATCCACAATATGCAGGGTATTTAGACATTAATCACCCTGAAAATATCGAAGCAACACTCAAGAATGCAGCTGGAGACCGTGACATTCGACTTATTGTCGTGACAGATGCCGAAGGAATTTTAGGTATCGGCGATTGGGGAACCAATGGTGTGGATATTTCGGTTGGTAAGCTTATGGTTTACACAGGAGCGGCTGGCATTGACCCTGCAACAGTTTTACCTCTGGTCATTGATGCTGGGACTAATCGTAAAGAACTGCTGGACAATCCTAACTATCTGGGTAACCGTCATGAACGTATCCGTGGCGATCGTTATTATGATTTTATTGACCAATTTGTACAAACAGCCGAACGTCTTTTCCCTAAACTCTACCTGCATTGGGAAGATTTTGGTCGTCTCAATGCTGCTAACATTCTAAACAAATACAAGGATAAAATTCCTACTTTCAACGATGATATCCAAGGAACAGGGATTGTCACACTGGGCGGTATCTATGGTTCTCTGGATATTACTGGTGAAAAATTAACGGACCAAGTCTATCTTTGCTATGGTGGTGGAACAGCTGGTGCAGGGATTGCGTCACGTGTTCTCAGTGAAATGGTCACCGAAGGACTCTCCGAAGAAGAAGCTTACAAACGTTTCTTTATGGTCGATAAACAAGGACTCCTCTTTGATGACATGAGTGATTTGACACCAGAACAACGTCCATTTGCCAAGAAACGCTCTGACTTTGCTAATGCTGACCAGCTGACAGACTTGCTTGAAGTCGTCAAAACGGTCAAACCAACTATCTTGGTAGGAACATCAACGCAACCTAACACTTTTACCAAAGAAGTTGTTCAGGCCATGTGCCAAAACACTGAACGCCCAATCATTTTCCCACTCAGCAATCCAACGAAATTGGCAGAAGCAAGCGCTAAAGATTTGATTGAGTGGTCTGATGGGAAAGCTTTTGTAGCGACAGGAGTCCCTGCTGACAATGTGGATTATAAAGGGGTATCCTATCAGATTGGTCAAGCCAATAATGCCCTCATCTACCCGGGTCTGGGTCTGGGAATGCTGGCGTCAGAGGCTAAGCTATTGACGGATGAAATGATTGGTGCCGCTGCGCATTCATTGAGTGGTATCGTGGATTCTGGTCAACCAGGCGCACCTGTCTTGCCGCCATTTGCTTATGTGGCAGAAGTTTCAACTAAAGTAGCAGAAGCAGTTGCTCAAAAAGCCCAAGAGCAGGGCTTGGCGCAAAGTCAAGAAACCGATATGATTAAAGCCGTTCGTGAACTTAAGTGGTCTCCCAAGTACTAGGAAGTAGGAGAGATTATGATTTTTTTAACTTCAGTTGAGAGTATTCTTCCCATCATTGTCATTATCATTCTAGGCTATTTCTTGCAGGTGCGTGGCTGGTTTGACGATAGTTTTGGCGGCAATTTATCTAAGCTAATCATGAATGTCGCAATGCCTGTTTCCATCTTTGTATCTGTCATGAAATACCTGACTTTAGACAAGTTGATTAGCTTGTCTGGTGGTCTGATTTATACCTTCGGTGCTTTTATTCTAGGCTATGTCTTAGCTTTTGCGGCTGTCAAAATCTTCAAGGTTCGCCCAGGGCGTCGTGGGACAATGATTAATACCTTTGTCAATGCCAATACCATTTTCATTGGTCTGCCTCTAAATATTGCTCTTTTCGGTGATAAGGCACTGCCTTATTTCCTCGTCTACTACATCACCAATACGGTCTCAACATGGACTTTGGGTGTTTACTTGATGACGACGGACAGCAAATCAGGGCAAAGTAAGGAAGCTGCTAAGTTTAACTGGAAGAAACTTTTCCCTGCTCCCCTTGTTGGTTTCCTCGTTGCTTTGGTCTTTTTAGTCCTGCGCCTTCCCGTGCCTGATTTTGCGACAAACACGCTAACTTACATTGGAAATCTGGTGACGCCTTTGTCTCTTCTCTATATCGGAATTGTCTTAGCCAAGGCGGGCTTGAATACCATTCGTTTTGATACTGATACCATTGTCACACTGGTGGGACGTTTTATTTTGGCACCTGCCCTCATGTATCTTCTGTTAAAATTTGCTGCCGCTGGCATGGAGACTACAGAATTTAAGACCTTTGTAGTACAATCAGCCGCCCCAGCCTTAGCCGTCTTACCAATTCTAGCCGATCAAGGAGATGGCGATGTCGAATTTTCCACAAACGTCGTCACTTTGAGCACTATCCTCTTTATCATTGTCGTTCCGATTGTAGTCACCCTATTAGGCTAGTTCTCATGTTTATAAACAAAACTTTCCTTTCAGCCTTAGCTTTGAAAGGAAAGTTTTTAGGTTCTTTTCTACCATTTGCCAAGGATGATGCGATTTTCCAGTACTAAATATTTTCTGAATGAGCATCAAGGAATTGTCTAAAAGATGAGCTCGATTTGTATTTTTGAAATTTTAGCCCACTAAAAGGATATCTCATCTGGTTGGGCTGTCACTAGGAGCTAGTCTCGCTTTAAAACTGTTGGAACGGCAGACGGATTTGCATGATCGAGTTATTATTGATGGTTCTGGTCATCAACCCATTAAAGGGTATCGCAAAATTATTGTTACAGTCCATTTGATGTCCTTTTTAAAAAAGACCAAATTGGTGGAAAATTTAATGAGTAAAATGATACAGGCAGATGGAGTGACAAGTCAAGAAGTGCAATCGTTTATAGCAGATATGCTAAGAGCATCTAAAAAGTCATTTCCTCATGTAATGTCGCAAGCTAATTTGCTGAGACTGAATTTAAATATTGATAATCCAGTTTTCTTTGTTTTGGGTGCAAAGAATCTTCGTCCATGCATGCGTCGCATCAGTTACTGGCAGAAATCAACAGTCAGAGTGAGTGTGCCTATTTTCCAGAAAGGGGATATGCTTGGCTATTTAGCAATGTGGATACGCATATTCAGCTGGTAAAATACTGTTTTCAGGGATATCCTTTCCCAGAAAAGTTAAAATATGTTAATCGCTTCTTAACAGCTGCTGCTTGGAGTATTTGGATGGTTTTATTTCAATTGACGAATGGATAAAATTATACCTTTCAAAAAGGTCATTTAGGCACTGTGATGTAATCACTGCTTAAATTGACTTTTTTGTTTTTTGTCTTATAATATGTATACAAACTATATGTATGCATATTATAAATGGAGAGATACAATGGAAATTCAAAATTCGCTAGGATTTATTCTGAATACGAGTGCCAAATTGATGAAAAGGCGTTTAGATGCGGAGCTGAAAGCATTTGATATTACTTCCTCGCAATGGGCAGTCTTAAAACTATTAGCTTGTGAAGATAATTTATCGCAAGCAGAGATTTCAGATAAGCTGAATACTGACAGAGCAACATGCGGAGCTGTGATTGAAAAACTCACGTTAAAGGGTCTTGTAACAAAAGCACTATCAAAAGAGGACCGCAGAAGCTATAAGGTGAAGATTTCTCCCAAGGCTTCAGTTATTTTAGAGAAAATAGCACAAAAGGCTGATGAAGTTAATAATTTGGCAATACAAGGACTAACCAATGATGAACTGAAACTATTTATTAAATGCTTGCATACAATTACAAAAAATTGTGAGAAATAGGACAAAGTATTAGTTTCTGCATACAATTTAATTGGAGGTGCATAAAATGAAACTTACAATATGGGTTATGCTCATAGTTGGAATAATTGAGCTAACAGCAAATACATTTTTTCTAATCAATTTAGGCAGAGGAAAGGGTTTGAAAATTGCCAAAAAATTTCATGGTGATTTTCCGGTATATGCGACTGACAAGGCATGGCTTGTCAAAATAGTATCATCAGTAATTCTCGGAATAATTGCTCTTCTTGCCAGCTACACAATAAGTAAAGATTTTTCCATAAAGATAATATTATCCAATCTATTTTCCTTTGGAATGCTGATTATGTGTATAGTGCAAGCCTTATTATATGGGAAAAAACATATACCTGCTCGGATAAGTGTAGTTTTGGGAATCATATTCGTTATGTTCACTATTTTAAAATTATAAGCAGCTGGTCATAAAAGTTATGACAAAATGGTTTTTATGCCCTATATGTAAAAATAAAACAGGCTTGAAATAAGAGGCGATACAGAGATAATTAATTTCACCTTTACTGTCCTAAGTGTAAATTAGAAACTTTGGTCAATATAAAAGAGTTCAAAACTACAATAATTAAAGAGCTGGACACAAAGAAGCAAAGCCGATAATGTAAGATATAAAATCTTATGTTGCCGGCTATCTTTAGTAGGAGAATTATCATGAAAAATATATATTATAAGCCGATTTTATACGGCGTTTACTTACGAACATAAAACACCATTATCCATACAAAAGAAGCCTCCGTGTTTTTTACCTTCACAAATAATATATAAGCAAACACTGCATAAACAGAGAGCAATCTGTTTGTGCTTTTTTTATTTATCTAAAATTTTTTGACCGACCGTCAATGCAACAAATTCCCTTTTCACGCCAGGACTAAGAGTAAAAGGAGATAAAGGGGCAAAGCTCCCTTCAGAGTGTAGACAAACACATTTTTCAATGCAAACATGCTTTGAAGTTCTTCAAATATCGATTAAATGGCTTTGGTTTGCGAGCGAAGCGATCCTTAATCCGAGACTTTCCGCCGTGATAAAAGTGGCAGAAACCCCATTGTTTCTGCCACTCGGAAGATTTGAGACCTTAGGCTCAAATCTTAGGCATGGAATTCCGAAGGAAGTCGCTGCCGTCCGCATCACCTAAGGAAAGTCTCACAAAAGACTTTGTCTTCAAGTTGAAAGGAGCAAAGCTCCCTTTCTTTCAATCCAAAGAAAGGGGTGAAAACATGGAACCATTATCTTTTCAGACGAAAATTTAGCTAAAAAGCTTGCAAAAATTTTTAAATGTGCTATACTTAACCAGTAAATAATTAACTGGTTAACAAAAAAGGAGATTTAGATGAAGAAAAAACCTGTTATCATCATATCACTGCTCATGTCTATATTACTGGCAGCTGTCACATTTTTAATGAATCAGAAAGAAAGCAAGAAAACCGATGGCAAGATAGCTGTCGTTACTACCTTTTATCCCATGTATGAATTTACAAAAAATATTGTTGGCAATCAAGGGCAGGTCTCTCTCTTAATCAAAGCGGGAACAGAAGTCCATGACTTTGAACCGTCAACCAGAGATATTAGCAAAATTCAGGATGCTGACGCCTTTGTCTACGATTCTGACAGCATGGAAACTTGGGTCAAATCTGTTAAAAAAACGATTAATACTAAAAAGGTACCATTTGTCAAAGCAACAGGTAATATGGTTTTAGCGCCAGGAGTGGCAGAGGAAGGAGAACATGGTCATAAAGGGCATCATCATGCTTATGATCCTCACGTTTGGCTGTCACCAAAACGTGCTATTAAGTTGGTGGAAAATATTCGTGATGATCTCTCTAAAAGTTTTCCTCGTCGTGCTGAAGTCTTCAAGAAAAATGCAGCAAACTATATTGAAAAACTTCAGTCCTTGGACAAGGAGTACTCAGAAGTCCTCACCAATGCAAAACAAAAATCTTTTGTCACACAGCATGCAGCTTTTGGCTACTTGGCCCTTGATTATGGCTTGACTCAAATTCCGATTACAGGCTTAACAGCTGAATCTGAACCTTCAGCTAAACGTTTGGCAGAACTTTCTAAATATGTTAAAGAGTACGGCATTAACTATATTTATTTTGAAGAAAATGCCTCTTCAGCCGTTTCCAAAACCTTGGCTGATGAAGCTGGTGTCAAAACGGCTGTACTGAGCCCTTTGGAAAGTCTGACAAAAAAGCAGATGGTGGCTGGCGAAAATTATTTTTCTGTCATGCGGCGCAATCTAAAAGCTCTCCAAAAAACGACAGATACAGCCGGCAAGGCTATTAAGCCTGAAACAGATAACAGCAAGACTGTTGCTAATGGCTACTTTAAGGATAAGAATGTGAAAGATCGCAAACTTTCCGATTGGACGGGTAAGTGGCAGTCAGTTTATCCTTATTTAAAAGACGGCAGTTTGGATAGTGTTTGGGATTATAAGGCCAAGTCTAAAAAAGATATGACTGCGCAGGAATATAAGGCTTATTACACTAAAGGCTACAAGACAGATGTTGACAAGATTGTTATTGATGGCAAGAAAAATACAGTTACCTTTACCCAAAAAGGCAAGGATTATAAGTATACCTATAAATATGTTGGTTACAAGATTCTCAAGTATTCAAAAGGAAATCGCGGTGTTCGCTATCTTTTTGAAACAAAGGCAAAGAATGTTGGCTCCTTCAAATACATTCAATTTAGCGACCATGACATCAAACCTCAAAAGGCAGAGCATTTCCATCTGTTCTGGGGCAGTGAAAGCCAGGATAAGCTGCTGGAAGAACTGGAAAACTGGCCAACCTACTATCCAAGTAAATTAAGCGGTCAAGAAATTGCTCAGGAAATTGTGGCTCACTAAAGACAGCCTGTTAAAATCAAGAAAAAAGCAAAGCAGCCGACAATTTTAAGATGAAGCGGCTGCTTTATTTTTTGTGAGTCATTGAGAAATGATGAAAAGGGCTGTTGCTATTTAGATGAGTAAACGTTTGCAAATAATCCTGCTATTTCTTATAATAGCAGTAATGAAGAAAGGAGTGCTTATGAAAGCAGCAGTTGTTTATAAAGCTGGTGGTCCGGATGCTTTTGTCATCGAGGATAGGCCGCTCCCTAAACTCAAAGCAGGGTGGAGTCTCATCAAGGTTTTAGGCTTTGGTATCAACCATTCAGAAATTTTCACAAGGCAAGGGCTGTCTCCCAGTGTTACCTTTCCCAGAATTTTGGGAATTGAATGTATCGGAGAGGTTGTTCAGACACGGTCTCCCTATCTAAAGGCTAACCAGCAGATTATTTCTATCATGGGAGAAATGGGGCGCGATTTTGATGGTTCTTATGCAGAATACACACTTCTGCCGGATGAGCAGATTTATCCTGTTAAAACGGATTTGCCGATAGAAAAGTTAGCTGCTCTGCCTGAAACTTATTATACTGCCTACGGTGCTTTTAAAAACCTGCAAATTAAAGCAGGAGATGTGACTCTGATACGGGGAGCATCGTCTGGTGTTGGTCTGGCCATGCTTGGTCTGATTAAGGCACAGTTTCCTCAAAATAAGGTTTTCGGCAGCAGCCGCCATCTAGAAAAAGAGGCTGTTTTATTAAACTTGGGCTACGATGAGATTATTTTGGATGAAAACAATGTTTTACAAACGGATTTGAGCTTTGATAAAATTTTAGAGTTAATCGGGCCGGCCTCTGTCAAAGATTCTTTTGATCATATTAACGAGCAGGGGATTGTCTGCTCCAATGGTCAGCTGGGCGGCCGCTGGTATCTGGAAGACTTCGATCCGATTATGGAATTAAAGCACAACAGTTATCTGACAAGTTTTTACTCTGGTAATGTTGACCGAAAAAAGCTACAGGAAATGCTGGATTATGTGACTAAATTCCAAGTTCCGATTCGTGTTGAGAGGACTTTTAAACTAGAGGACATTAGCAAAGCCCATGCTTATATTGAAAGCGCAGCGGGTTTTGGTAAGGTTATTGTTTTAAATTAGGGCTTCTGAGCCCGCAAAACAGGAAAAACTCAGCCTGTCTTGCAGTTTGTAACCTATAGTAGAGATCGGCTGTAAAAAGAAAGAGGAAAAAATGGTTTATATTGAAAAACTTCAGCCTAGCAAGGTATTAGATTTAAAAAAAGAAGTTCCGATTGAAGAAGAGCAGATGCTTAGTAAAACACTGGTACAGCGGAAGGAACTGGGAATGACACTTTTCTCACTGGATAAGGATCAGGAGATCAGCCGCCACTCATCACCTGGTGATGCCATGGTTAATGTTTTAAGCGGTCTGGCAGAAATTACTATTGATGAAGATGTCTTTGAAGTAGCTGCTGGCCAGACTATTGTTATGCCGGCGGGTATTCCGCACAGCCTTTATGCAAAAGAAGCCTTTCAAATGCTGCTAGTTGTTGTAAAACCAGAGGTGGACCATGATTGATAATCTTTTAGAGCTAGTAAAATACCATGACGGGCAAATTGCCAGCCGCTCTTTAACCAAGAAATTGGGAATGAATAATCCCATCACTCTCTATGCCATGCCAGCTGGTGAGTCCATTAGTAATGAAAGCAGTAAATTATGCAAATTGATACAGGTTTTAGAAGGCAGTTTGCAAGTGGAAATAGCGGGAGAGAAGCATATTCTTAATCATCAAGGCTTGATTAGCATTGCTGCCAATCAAGTACACAATCTCTATGCGCTTAAAGATACTAAGCTGTTGCAGATAGAAGGGGAATAACGAAAACAGCTGAACAAACAAAAAACCTTGACAAAGCAAGGTTTTTCTTTCTTATTTGAGACCGTATTTTTTGTTGAAACGATCGACACGTCCGTCTGCTTGAGTGAATTTTTGACGTCCTGTGTAGAATGGGTGTGAATCAGATGAAATTTCCACACGGATGAGTGGGTATGTTTCACCTTCGAATTCAACGGTTTCATTTGAAGTCTTAGTTGAACCGCTGAGGAACTGATAGCCAGTTGAAGTATCCATGAAGACAACTGGACGGTATTCTGGATGAATATCTTTTCTCATTTTAAAAAATTTCCTTTCTGCCATAGCCCTTTTCGAGCCATAGTTAATCAACTATTCTAGTCTAGCAAAACTTTGCCCAATTGGCAAGTCTTTTATAGGATTTTTTTGCTTGGCCGCCCTTCTTGGAACACTTTGTTCGACTTCTTTGATGGTCTTATTGCTAATAGGGGGCCAGATAAGCTATAATAGTAGCAATGTTTGAGAGATAGCATCTGAAATTGGCTGATATAGAAGATTATTCACGGATACCCATGAACAAAGCTTATATAGAGATGGGCAAATCAGCCTCCTTAATCCCTATAAATTAAAGATTAGTGACAGTATCGCAAAGAGAGGAAAGAACCAAGCAACTTTTAAGGGATTAGCAATCAGGACATTAGGCTTGCCTTGAGCGTCCAGACAGAGCTAGTCTTTTGACAAGGTAATAGAGGAGGATTTAGATGTTTACAAGAAAAGATGGTTTTGCCATTCGCCCCTTAAGGGCAGACGATTTAGAAATGTATTATGAAGAAGGTTTTCATCCTTTAGATCCAGCTGTTGTCTATTTTACTGGAGGGACTGCCGATTTTTCAAAGGAGGAGATCAGAGCTTATCTGAATAAGATCAGTCAGGACAGCAGCCGCTTTGATTTTGCCATCTTAAATCCCCAAGGGCGTATCATCGGGGAGGTGGTCATCAACGAGATTGACCAAGAAGTAAGGCAGGCTAATTTTAGGATTCTCTTGTTTTCACAAGCCTATCGCCATCGCGGCATAGGAAGCTGGGCGACCAATTTTGCGCTGGATTTCGCTTTCCAAGAACTAAACCTTCACCGTCTGTCACTTGAGGTTTTCTCTTACAATCAAGCTGCACAGGCCATGTATAGAAAAGTAGGCTTTAAAGAGGAAGGACGCCTGCGTCACGCCATCTTAGACGGAGAAAATTATGCCGACCTAATCTTGATGGCGATCTTAGAAGAAGACTATCACCAATTAAGAACAGGCGGTTGCTGACAACCGCCTGTTTGTTTCTTTAAATGAGTGCTTTCTGTAATTCCTTGTAAATGTCTTCATTCTCGTCGAGAGAATAAGAGTTCGCACCGCTAGCTAAGGGATGGCCGCCGCCGGCATGTCTTTTGGCAACTTCATTGATGACGGTAGACTTGCTGCGCAGGCGCACGCGGTAATGGCCGTCCGGCTGTTCCACAAAAATGGCCCAGGCTTCCACACTGTCGATTTTTCCTGGACTTCCGACAATGGCGGATGTTTCTGCATCGGTTAGTTCATATTCTTTCATCAGATCCTGTGTAAGGGTGACACGCGCTGCTCCATGTGCATCAATTTCAAGATGGTCAAAGACATAAGCCTGCAATTTAGCCACTTTATAGGGGAACGAGTCCATCTGCCGAACCATAGTCGCAAAGTCAAAGTCATATTTCCGAAGTTCACTGGCGATTGCTAAGGTTTTGGCGCTTGTGGCAGGATAGAGAAAGCGTCCGGTATCTCCGACAATACCGGCATAGAGAAGACGTGCAGCCGAATCAGAGAGCTTGAGCTGATGTGACAAGGCAAAATCAGCAATGATTTCACTGGCGCTTGAAGCACTTGTATCAACGAGAGAAATATCGCCATATTGGTCTTCGTCTGGATGGTGATCAATCTTAATCTGAAATGCTCCTTGGCCATAACGTTTGTCATCAATCCGAGGCCGATTGGCAGTGTCAACAATAATAACAAGAGCACCGTGATAATCCTCATCCTGAACGGAATCCATCTGCGTCAGCCAGGCAAGACTTGGTTCATCAAAACCAGTTGCTTTAACGGTTTTTTGGGGGAAATTGGTTTTGATAATTTCTTTTAAGCCAACCTGACTGCCTAGGGCATCAGGATCAGGCTTCATATGACGGTGGATGATGATGGTATCATAAGTTTTAATTTTTTCTAGAATTTGTTCGAATAAAGTCATGTTTTGTCCTTATAGTTATTTTATTTCTTTAACTTCATGTCAATATGAGGAATACCGTCTTCTAAATATTCTTGAGAGCTAGGCTGGAAACCAAAGGAGGCATAAAAAGATTTTAGATATGCCTGAGCCTGAATGTAAATAGGCTGGTTTGGAAATGTTTTTTGACAGATACTGAGTGCTTTAGTGACAAGCTCTTTTGCTAGTCCTTTTTTCCTATTTTCTGGACTAACTAAAACGCGTCCAATTTGAACAAGCTCATTATTTGGAATAATACGACAATAAGCAGAAACAGCTTGGCCATTTTCCAAAAACAAATGAAGGGCAGTCAAATCCTTGTCATCAACTTCGGGGTAGGCACAATTTTGTTCAACCACGAAGATATCTGTACGTACCTTGTAGATAGCAAATAATTCATGTGTGGACAATTCATCAAATGTTTTTAGTTTCCACATAATAAAACCTCCATGGCACTATTATAGCATGAAAAACCCAGTCCTCAAACAGGATTGGGTTTTCCTTATGTGATGGCTTTATAATCAGCTTTCAAAGCCCGCTTAACAGCAGGACGCTGAGCGATTCTTTGCGTCCAGTCTAGTAAGTGTTGGTAGGTGTCTAAAGCGAGAAATTCATAGGCTCCCTCGTAAAGGGCATCCTGTGCTAAACGGCCATACCAAGACCAGACAGCTATATCAGCGATGGTATAGTCTTCTCCGGCAATGTAGGACTTATCAGCTAATTCCTTATCCAATAAGTCTAGCTGACGCTTGGTTTCCATCGTAAAGCGATTGATGGGATATTCTAATTTTTCAGGAGCATAGTTGAAAAAATGACCGAAACCGCCACCGACAAAGGGAGCTGCCCCCATTTGCCAAAAGAGCCAATTAAGAACTTCTGTTCTTTGCGCCCAATCTTTAGGAATGAAGTGTCCAAATTTATCAGCTAAATAAAGCAAAATAGAGCCAGATTCAAAGACACGGATGCTCGGTTCCTGAGACTTATCCAAAAGAGCTGGAATTTTAGAGTTGGGGTTGATGGCAACGAAATCAGAACCAAATTGGTCGCCCTCCATGATGGAAATTTTGAAGAGGTCATAATCCGCTTCTTTGACACCAAGCTCGCGCAGTTCTTCCAGCATAATAGTTACTTTAATACCGTTAGGTGTGCCTAAAGAATAAACCTGCAGCGGCTTGTCACCTTGAGGTAGTTTTTGGTCGAAACGGCTGCCAGCAGTCGGACGGTTGATGCCAGAAAATTTTCCTTGATTGCTTTCCTCATCAGACCAAACTTTTGGCGGGATATAGTGAGACATAATTTCTCCTTTCAAATGCTAAGATATTTTCAAAATATAGCACAGAAAAATGAGAAAAGCAACTGAAATATGTTATGATAGATAGCAATAGAAATTGGAGTCTGATAATGAAAAACATTTTACATGATTTGGCAAAGACTGAGCTGCACTGTCATTTAGATGGTTCTTTATCATTTGAGGCTATTCGAGAATTAGCTAGAATGGCAGATATAGCGCTGCCTGAGTCAGATAGCGAACTTGCAAAATTAGTAACGGTTCCTGAAAACTCTGAAAGTTTACTTGACTATTTAAAGACCTTTGACTTTATTCGTCCGCTGCTGCAGACCACGGAGGCTCTTCGTTTGGCTGCCTATGATGTGGCCAAACAGGCTGCTGCTGAAAATGTCATTTATATTGAGATTCGATTTGCACCTGAGCTGTCTATGGACAAAGGTTTGACGGCTGTTCAGACGGTGGAGGCGGTAGAAGAGGGCTTGAGACAGGCTCAGGCTGACTTTGGTATTGTCGCTAAGGCCTTGATCTGTGGTATGAGGCAGTCGTCTCAGCAGCTAACAAAAGATATTTTTAAACAGATTAGTGCTGCAGAAGGATTGGACTATGCTGGTTTTGACTTTGCCGGCAATGAGCATGATTTTCCGCCGGCAGATATAGCTGAGCTCATCCGCTATACACAGAATTTAGATCGACCTATGACCTTTCATGCTGGCGAGTGCGGCTGTCCTAGCCATATTGCTCAGTCAATAGCCTTGGGGCTCAAACGTTTGGGGCATGTCACAGCTATCCATGATCATCCGGAATTGATAGCAGACTTTGTTAAGAATGAGGTGACAGCAGAGCTATGCTTGACTAGCAATCTTCAAACTAAGGCGGCCAAGTCTCTAGCAGATTTTCCCTATCAAGAACTCTATAAAGCTGGTGCAAAAATAACGATTAATACTGATAACCGCACTGTTTCCAATACTAATTTAACAAAGGAATATCAGCTGTTTGCGGACTATTTCAGAACCAGTCTGGCAGATTTTTATCGCTTTAATCAGATTGCCATTGAGGCTTCTTTTGCCTCTGAAATTGAAAAGTCAGAGCTTTTATCTGCCTTGGCAGCAGCTTATCAAGAGATTGATTAAAATATTTTAAAAGTCAAAAAACTATGATATAATCAAGTTACTATTATTTTGGAGGGTATTATGGCTTTCGCTAAGATTGTTTTTGCTAGTATGACAGGAAATACGGAGGAAATTGCTGATATTGTTGCTCAGAAATTAGAGGAATTAGGACACACGGTTGATGTGGATGAGTGTACGACAGTAGATGCCGATGAATTTCAGGATGCCGATATTGCAATTGTAGCCAGCTATACTTATGGTGACGGTGATCTTCCTGATGAGATTGTAGATTTCTATGAAGATCTGCAAGACCTTGACCTTTCAGGTAAGATTTACGGTGTTGTTGGTTCTGGTGATACTTTCTACGATGATTTTTGCAAATCTGTCGATGATTTTGAATTGGCCTTTGAAGGAACGGGTGCCACAAAAGGAGCTGATTCTGTCAAGGTTGATTTGGCAGCAGAAGATGAAGATATTGACAATCTGGAACGTTTTGCAGAAGAGATTTCTAGTAAGGTCGGCTAGATAAGATATACTGAGGCTGTGAGCTGATTTAGGAATTAACATGTCACTGTTAAGGATCGGCTTGCGGCTTTTTTATTATTGCTAATGCAGCATTGGAGGGTTGCAGGCCTGAATTTTCGTAAGAAAAAGAGTATAATGAAAATGAAAGCGAGTTTTTTCAATACTAAACAGATTTACTTTTAGATGTGAGGTGAGATCGATTGAAGAATAGAGATTATGCTTTTGGCTTTCATGATGATGTTAAGCCTCTTTACTCAACAGGTAAGGGACTGACAGAAGAAGTTGTCCGTAATATTTCTGAGGTTAAAAATGAACCTCAGTGGATGTTAGATTATCGTTTGCGCTGTTTGGAACTTTTTTATAAATTACCCATGCCTAAATGGGGCCCAGATTTATCCGGTATTAATTTTGATGATGTCATTTATTATCAAAAACTCAGCGGTCAGCCTTCCAGAAGCTGGGATGATGTTCCTGATGAAATTAAAAAAACCTTTGAACGTTTGGGGATTCCAAATGCAGAGCAGCAGTTCTTATCAGGTGCCGTGGCTCAGTATGAGTCAGAAGTAGTTTACCATAATATGAAGGAAGAATTTGAAAAACTGGGCATTATTTTTACGGATACAGATACAGCCTTGCAGGAATATCCTGACCTTGTGAGAAAGTATTTTGCGACGGTTGTTTCGCCTGCTGAGCATAAATTTGCAGCTCTAAACGGTGCTGTCTGGTCGGGCGGAACTTTCATCTATGTTCCTAAAGGTGTCCAATGTCAGATTCCTGTTCAAACTTATTTTCGCATTAACGGTGAAAATGCCGGTCAATTTGAACGTTCACTCATCATTCTTGAAGAAGGTGCCTCCATTCAATATATTGAGGGCTGTACGGCTCCAACATATTCAACCAATAGTTTGCATGCGGCTACTGTGGAAATTATTGTTAAGCGTGATGCTTCTTTTCGCTACACCACTATTCAAAATTGGTCCGATAATGTCTATAACCTTGTTACCGAAAGAGGAACAGTAGAAGAAAACGGAACTTTGGAATGGATTGATGGCAATCTTGGCAGTAAGGTCAATATGAAATATCCTTGTTCGATTTTAAATGGTCCGCATGCCAGAACATCTGTTCTATCCATGTCCTTTGCCAATTACGGCCAGCATCTGGACGCTGGCTGTAAGGTTTATCATAATGCTCCTAGGACTTCCAGTACTCTGATTTCCAAGTCAGTCGCTAAAGATGGCGGTAAAACGGATTACCGTGGGACTGTAAAGTTTGGGAAAAACAGTGCAGGCTCCAAGTCGCATATTGAATGTGATACCATTTTGATGGACGGTGAGTCCAGTTCAGATACGATTCCTTTCAATGAAATTCATAATTCAGATGTTTCTTTGGAGCATGAAGCCAAGGTTTCTAAAGTGTCTGAAGAACAGCTTTATTACATTATGAGCCGTGGTATCAGTGAAGAAGAAGCGACTGCTATGATTATTAATGGCTTTATGGATCCCATCACCAAAGAGCTGCCGATGGAATACGCCGTGGAATTAAATGCACTCATCAATATGAGCATGGAAGGTTCGGTCGGCTGACAGACTTTAATGCTGCTTACTCTTTAAAGCAGCAAGCCGAATAAAAGAAGGATTGGATAAACACACCTGCCCAATTTACCTTTGAGCCTTAGTGTGAGAAGAAATCAACTATGAAAAAAATATCTGTAAAATACAAGCAAATCAGCCGCTTCTTTCTTTGGCTGGGTCTGGTAATGACAGCTGCCTATCTTGCCTTTGTTCTTTATCGCTATTGGGATCGCTGGCTGCTGCTTTTAAATCCTCAAAGGGCTGTTAAAGCTTTTGAACAGCAGTTTCGTTCAGAAAACGTACTTAATTTTGTCATTTTAACGCTTTTAACCAGCCTGACGTCTGCCCTTCCATTTTTGTCCAGCTCTGTCCTGTCTGTTTTTAACGGACTGGTTTTTGGACCTTGGCTGGGAAGCTTGATGAATATCAGTGGCAATATGCTGGGCCATTTTTTCCTGATTCAGGTCATGGCCCGTATCAATTTGACAGAAAAAGACAGCAAATTAAATGAGCGGTTGGATAAACTGACACAGCTCAAAAATCCTTATCTGGCTTTGGCACTGGGCTATATGATTCCTTTTATTCCATCTTTTTTAGTGGATTATACAGTTCTTGATACCAAGATATCTTGGCAACGCTGGCTGTTTTGTCTGGTATTGGGAGTGACTCCGGCCAGTGTTCTCTATGCTTTCGGCGGCCATGCCCTTATGCAGGGGAATGTGAAACAGCTCCTTTTCATTGTTGCTGTTGTTCTTGTTTGTTTGATTGTTTATAAAAGTTTTGAACAAAAGAAAGGCTAGAAGCAAGGCCTTTTTTTTGCTATAATGAAGCAAAGGAGTAGATGATGGATTTACAAGATATTAGAGAGCAGATTGATGCTATTGACAGGGAATTAGTTTCTTGTTTAGAAAAGCGCATGGATTTGGTCAGCCAGGTTGCTGCCTATAAAAAAGCAACCGGCAAGGCAGTGCTGGATCCCGAACGTGAGCAGCTCCTGCTGCAAAGAATAGCCGCATTAGTTGCCAATGAGGCTTACCGTCCAGCTATTTTAGCGACCTTTGTTGATATTCTCAAACATTCAAGAGATTATCAGATAAAAGCATTGGGAGAGGATGCAGATGGAAGCCTTTCTTGATTTGAAGAAAAACGGTCGCCTATTGCTGGTATCAGCAGCAGCTATTCTTGTAGGCCTGCTAGTCGGCGTTGTTGACATGATTTTTGGTGTTGTTTTGAATGCCTTGACCGTATTTCGGGACAGTCATTTTTTATTCCTCATTCCTTTTTTGTCCCTGTCCGGTCTTTTGATTGTTTTTCTTTATGATCATTTTGGCGGCAAAAGTATTAAGGGAATGGGGTTGGTTTTTGATGTCGCTGATGAGAGGGAAAAGGCTATTCCTAAAAGATTAGTGCCTTTAGCTATTTTTTCAACCTGGCTGACCCATCTGTTTGGCGGCAGTGCCGGCCGTGAAGGAGTGGCTGTCCAGATAGGGGCAGCCTTATCTCATGCCTTTTCTCCTATTTTTTCATTTAAAGAATCTTCAAGAAGCTTTTTGATTATCGGAATTGCAGCAGGTTTTGCAGGACTCTTTCAAACGCCCATAGCAGCTATACTTTTTGCCCTTGAAGTTCTTGTTATCGGCCGCTTAGAGCTGGCTGCGCTTTTGCCTACCTGTCTGGCTGCTTATACTGCCAGCTATACTTCGCATTTATTAGGATTGAAAAAATTTACCCGCTCAATAGAGGTAAATATGGAGCTCAATCCTCTGCTGTTTTTAAAATTTGCGCTTTTGGGCATATTGTTTGGGCTGACAGGAACTCTTTTTGCCTATTTATTAAGAAGAACCAAGCTAGCCTTGGTTCTGCGCTTTAGAAGACCCTACCAGCGCATAATGATAATAGGGCTGCTGCTCAGTGTATTATTGATTGTGCTGGGTATGGGACGCTATTCTGGTTTGAGTACAGACCTGATTGCAGCCAGTTTTTCAAAGGACGGCAATGTCTATCCTTTCGATTGGTTTTTTAAGCTGATTTTAACAGTTCTAACCCTGTCTGCAGGCTATCAAGGCGGTGAAGTAATGCCTATGTTTACAATCGGAGCAACCCTTGGTGCAGTGCTTGCGCCTTTATTTCATTTGCCGGCAGACTTTGTTGCAGCTCTTGGCTATGCCAGTGTTTTTGGCAGCGGAACGGGAACTTTTTTGGCACCGATTTTTATTGGCGGTGAAATTTTCGGCTTTGATAACATTCCTTATTTGTTTATTGTCGTTTGTTTTGCCAGTATTATAAAAAAACGTATCAGCGTTTACGGTGCCCAAAAAACAAGCTCAAAGATTTGAGAAAGGCTTAGTATCTTTTTAAAAAGGAGATGGGATGACGGAAAAGAAACTTCAGGAAGCTAAGGAACTCCCTTATTCAGTTTTGATTTTGCTGGCTTTAATGGGAATCCTTATAGGCGGTATTGTAGGAGCGATTGATGCTGTATTTGGCCGTGTTCTTTTGTATTTGACTGCTGTCAGAACAGCACATCCTTGGTATTTCTTGCCCTTTTTAGGACTTATTGGCTTAGCGATTGTCTATGCTTATCGCAGTATCGGCGGTAAAAGCAGCAAGGGCATGGGTCTGTTGTTTGAGGTTGGTTTTGACGAGGAAAAAACGATTCCCAAGCGGTTAGTGCCGATGGCTGTTGCAACAACTTGGCTGACCCATTTGTTTGGCGGCAGTGCCGGCCGCGAAGGTGTTGCGGTACAGCTGGGAGGAGCAGTTTCTCATTGGTTCAGCCGCTTTTTTCACTTTCCTAATAAATCGCGTATTTTTCTCCTTACCGGAATGGCAGCTGGCTTTGCAGGTCTCTTTCAAACACCGATGGCTGCGATTCTATTTGCCCTAGAAGTATTGATTGTCGGCAATCTTAGTCTTAGTGCCTTGGTGCCAATGACTGTTGCCTCTTTTACTGCAAGTCTGACTTCACACAGTCTCGGACTGGAAAAATTTTCTCATGTGATTTCTGAGACTCTTTCGCTGACCCCAAAACTCTTTATAGAATTGCTTGTTCTCGGTCTTTTCTTTGGTTTGGCCGGAAATCTTTTTGCCTATCTCCTAGCAAGAATTAAACAGCTGCAAGCGCGGCTGTTTCCCAACCCCTGCTTGAGGATCTTAGTGACTGGAATAGTGTTAAGTATTCTGTTTCTCAGCCTTCATCAGGGACGTTATTCGGGGCTGGGAACCAATTTGATTGCGGCCAGTTTTTCTGGCCAGCAAATTTATGTTTATGATTGGCTGTTAAAATTAATTTTAACCGTTCTGACCTTATCTGCTGGCTTTCAAGGCGGTGAGGTGACGCCCTTATTTGCAATTGGTTCTTCCCTAGGAGTTTTCTTAGCCGGTTTCTTTAACCTGCCGGCTGAGCTGGTTGCGGCTTTAGGTTATATCAGCGTTTTTGGCAGTGCCACTAATACTTATTTAGCACCGATTTTTATTGGAGGAGAGGTTTTTGGCTATCAGAATTTGCCAGCCTACTTTATCGCAGCAACCTTTGCCTATGTTGTAAACCGCAGGCAGTCCATCTATGCGCTTCAGAGGATTAGAGAACATTCAGCAAAGCAGTGAAATTTATTCTTTCAGATGAAGATAATAAAGTGTATTGCAGAATGTTTTTGCTACTAGGCATTTAATAAGACTATTAAAAATCAAGGCTGGAGCTTTTGTAATATTTTACTTTACAGCTGCCGTAGATTTTGTTACAATATTTTTTGTGTGTAATGGACGCACAAAAACGGCTAATCCGCTGGGACAGAAAGCTCTCATGATTAGTAAGATAAGGAGAAGAAAAAATGAATCCATTAATCCAAAGTTTGACTGAAGGTCAGCTTCGCACTGATATTCCAAGTTTCCGTCCTGGTGACACTGTTCGTGTTCATGCCAAGGTTGTCGAAGGAAACCGCGAACGTATCCAGATCTTTGAAGGGGTTGTTATTTCTCGCAAAGGTCAAGGCATTTCAGAAATGTACACTGTTCGTAAGATTTCAAGCGGTGTCGGAGTTGAACGTACTTTCCCTATTCACACACCGCGTGTTGAAAAAATCGAAGTTGTTCGTCACGGTAAAGTGCGTCGTGCTAAACTTTACTACCTGCGCGCATTGCAAGGTAAGGCTGCACGTATCAAAGAACGTCAGTAAAAATAATTTAGAAAGGTCTTTGTTAGAGAGGCCTTTTTAAATTTTCAAAATTCACAGGACTATTCTTGATCCGGCAAATAAGGCTTGCATTCCTTTTTTGTCTAGGGTACAATAGAAAGAGTTAATTGGTCCCCTTAGTTAAATGGATATAACATCTTCCTCCTAAGAAGCAGTTGCTGGTTCGATTCCGGCAGGGGATATTTTGGAATTTTGATGAGAGTAGTTTCGCTGATTTTACAGCCTTTAAGCGATGCTGACTATTGAAATAAGCCGTTTTAATTTTTGGGATAAAAAGTTTTTTATGTACAATAACACTAAGCCTTTTTGGACGGCAGCCATCAGGAATCTGCCTGCAGTAAAGGGCTTTTTAGTATATCATTTTTAGATTCGTCATTGGTAAGCAAGCAGTTAAAACAAAGATCATTGTCAAGTTTCAGAGAATTGACAGGCAAATGCAGGGAAGAAAAGTGATTTGACTTATTCAATGATTATTTTAATCTTTGTTTAGAGGATTTTAGCTTTTAAGACACGATGAAGTTATAAAAATGATATAATGTTTTCTATAACATTCTTAGGAGCAAGCATGGCAACGAAAAAAAACCTATTGACAGTCGAGTTGATTATTCTCTGATTTTACCAGTCTTCTTTTTAGTGCTGATTGGACTGTACTCCGTCTATACTGCAACGATTCATGACTATCCCAGTAAGATTGCTTTTGTGATGGGACAGCAGCTGATTTGGCTGGTTATAGGAGGCGTCATTAGTTTTGTTGTCATGCTTTTTAGCACAGAATTTCTTTGGAAAATCACACCGTATTTATATGGTTTAGGCCTTGTCCTGATGATTTTACCCTTGATTTTTTACAGCCCGGAGCTAGTGGCTTCAACTGGCGCTAAAAACTGGGTTTCCATTGGCTCAGTCACGCTCTTTCAGCCTTCTGAATTCATGAAGATTTCTTATATTTTAATTCTGGCACACCTGACCGTCAGCTTTAAGCAGAAATATAAGGACGGAGAAAAGGATTTGCGGGAAGATGGCAAGCTGTTGCTGTGGTTCGCCCTTTTAACCTTGCCGATTATGGTTTTGCTGGCTTTACAGAAAGATTTGGGAACGGCTATGGTCTTTATGGCTATTTTAGTGGGTCTGGTTCTCATCGCTGGCATTTCCTGGCAGATTATTTTGCCGGTCGCAGGAGCAGTGATCCTTATAGTTGCGCTCTTCATGGTTGTCTTTTTGGTGCCGGGAGGAAAAGAATTTCTTTATCATCATATGGGCATGGATACTTATCAGATTAATCGTCTGTCAGCTTGGTTAAATCCCTTTGATTATGCTGGCAGCATTGCCTATCAGCAGACGCAAGGGATGATTTCTATCGGCAGCGGCGGTTTGTTTGGCAAGGGGGTCAATGTTGTTGATTTGCCTGTTCCTGTGCGTGAAAGCGATATGATTTTTACAGTCATTGCTGAGAATTTTGGCTTTATCGGCGGCAGCATCGTTTTAGCTCTGTATTTGATTTTGATTTACCGCATGCTGCGTGTAACTTTTGCTTCTAATAATTTGTTTTATACTTATATTTCAACTGGCTTTATCATGATGATTCTCTTTCATATTTTTGAAAATATTGGAGCAGCCGTTGGAATTTTGCCTTTAACTGGTATTCCGCTGCCCTTTATTTCTCAGGGCGGAAGTTCCCTGATTTCAAACTTAATCGGTGTCGGTTTGGTGCTTTCGATGTCTTACCAAAACAGCCTTAATCAGGAAAGAGCAATGGAAAAACACTTTAAATATCCTAAGAAAAAAACAGAAGCTAAAAAAGCCTCTAAGGCTTAAATCAGACTTGTTCTATCAGAGCTTTTATCATGAAATCTTGTTTAAAAAGTATCGTTTTTATGTAAACGGTGCTTTTCTACCATTTGTCAAGTCTATCAACGGTTTTGAGAACTATTTTTTTCTACCATTTGTCAAGTCTATCAACGGTTTTGAGAACTATTTTTTAAAGATATAGTAGATGTTTAAAGTCTACTGTATCTTTTTAAGTTGTTTAAATCTAAAAAGTGTACACTAAACCAACACCTTATTTTGTGATTTTTTTGATAAGGTGTTACAATAATAGTGCATAACCCCTTTATTGATTTTGGGTTGAAGTATAATCGTAAAGTTTGTTATGCGTTATGAGGTAATACATTGTCCGAATGAGACGATGTATGGAGGCAATCGTGTGCGGCTTAGTTGAAGTCGTTTGCGATTGTCTTTTTCGTTTCTCATAAAAGTCTGCGATATGGCAAGGATTGGTGTGACTGGCTGAAGCGATATTGTGAATGCATTTGAAAAGAATCTTTCTGGCATAAGGGTTGCCGCGTTTGGTAATATGTTCCTGTGCCAAAAAGTTTCCAGATTCATAGTGCCTAAGATCAATGCCGATAAAGGCGTTGATTTGATTGGCAGAATGAAACCGACGAATGTCACCGAGTTCACCAATAATGCTTGTTGCAGTTGTTTCAGCGATACCAGGAATAGAGAGAAGGATCTCATATTCTGGTAAGGATTGAGCTAGTTCCACCATTTCGTCTAAGATTGTTTGTCTCTTTTCAGAAAGTCTGAGTAATTCTTGTGCATAGTAACGGATCTCTTCGAACATTGGAGAGGTTTTCTTAACGGCACAATAAGACTGATTGGCTAGTGCTGTCAGCTTCTCTGCTAAGTAAACCACACGCTTGTCAGAAATGCGTTTTGAAGTGGATTGCCGAATACTATCTAAGAGTTCATTGCCATCCCTATCTAAGACCAACTCCTTACAAGGAAAAGTCATGACCAATTTCCAGTATTGTTCCCCAGTTGGTGTTGCCAAGATATTTTCCAACTCTGGGAAAGTGACTTGCAAAACCTTGTGCAGACGATTTTTGGCCCGAACAATGTCCTCAGTCAGATTCTGATAGAAACGGCTGAGATCCCGCAAGTTTTGGTAGACTTCTTCTTGGACATAAGTCGGTTTACGATTCAGCACAAATTGAGATTGAGCCAGTTTTTCAGCGTCAATTTGATCGGTTTTACGCACACGCAAGCTATCCAGTTGCTTCTTAGCTTCTAAGGGATTAAGTCGTGTGTAAGCATAGCCATTATCTTCTAGAAAAGCTTGGAGACGGCGAGAGTAGACACCTGTTGCTTCAAAGATGATTTCTGGCTTGTGGACGGTTTTCAAATCGCCAAGTAGCCGAGCAAAGCCAATGGCATCATTGGGCATGGTATAGCCATGAACCTTCTCGCCGTTGACTAGAATAGCCACTTCTGAACTTACCTTACTCACGTCAATCCCAAATACTACTCGCATGCTATTACCTCTTTGTCTTGAATGATTCCTTGTTTTAGTGATGTCATTTTCAATACGCGACGTCTGGCGCCCCACATACTTTGATAACATTCTTCCTAAAACAGGTGTCTTGCCAGTTTTTATTGCGACGTCTAGCGTCAAAAGCACCCACGACTTAACAAGACACCTCTACTTTAACATAAAGAAAAAGCAGTGAGTACTTTCTCCCGTTGGAGATTTCCTCACTACTAATCTTAGTATGTTTTTATTGTGTAGCTGCTCAATGATTGTATAAAAATCTTTTTGTGGTCTCTAAAACAGCCAAGTTAATTTGTCTAGAAAAAGAACATTGTTATTTTTGAAAAAGCGATATCCTGAATTTTATAAAAGGTTCTTTTCCCGCTGAAAATGCTGCATTTCATGTATTTATCCTAGTTTTTCTTGCGGTCCTAACTGTCAAAAATCTTAAAAATATGTTACAATGAAAGATATGAATTATCAGGATTATATCTGGGATTTAGGCGGAACGCTGCTTGATAATTACGGCATGTCAGCCAAGGCCTTTGCTGTTACTCTGGCAGATTTTGGGATTTTAGCCTCTTATCAGCAGGTCTATGACAAACTGCGTGAGTCAACAGATGCTGCGATTGCTTATTTTGTGCCTAATCAGCCGGATTTTTTAAAAGCCTATAAGAAAAATGAGGCTAAATTTTTAGAACATCCCATTCTTTTCAAAGGAGCCAAGGAAATTCTTGAGAAGATTGCAGCAAGCGGCAGCCGCAATTTTTTAGTCTCTCACCGAGATAATCAGGTTTTGGATATTCTGGAAAAAACAGGGATTGCTCCCTTTTTTACAGAAGTTGTCACCAGCAGCAGCGGCTTTGCCAGAAAGCCGGATCCCACCAGTATGCTTTACCTCAAGAAAAAATATGCTATCAAAAAGGCGCTGGTTATTGGTGACCGCAGGATTGATATCGAAGCCGGCCAGGCGGCTGGCTTTGATACAGTACTGACAGACGGTTCTCAATCTCTGATAGAAATCATAAATTAAAGGTTAGGATAATGACAGAAGAAAATAAAAGTTTAGATCAGTTAGCTCAAGAATATGATGCCAGTCAGATCCAGGTTCTGGAAGGTCTGGAAGCTGTGCGGATGCGTCCGGGCATGTATATCGGTTCAACTTCTAAAGAAGGTCTTCATCACCTTGTCTGGGAAATTGTTGATAATTCCATTGACGAGGCTTTGGCAGGTTTTGCCAGCCATATTCAGGTATTTATTGAAGAAGATAATTCGATTACGGTTATTGATGACGGCCGCGGCATTCCAGTTGATATTCAGGAAAAAACCGGCCGTCCGGCAGTTGAAACGGTCTTTACGGTCCTTCATGCCGGCGGGAAATTCGGCGGCGGCGGTTACAAGGTATCTGGCGGTCTCCATGGTGTTGGCTCATCTGTTGTTAATGCTCTGTCAACGCAATTAGATGTTCGAGTTCATAAGAACGGCAAGATTCATTTTCAGGAGTATTATCGCGGCGTTGTTGCTGATGATTTAAAAGTGATTGGTGATACCGATATTACCGGAACGATTGTTCATTTCACACCAGACCCTGAAATTTTCACGGAGACCACTGAATTTGATTTTGACAAACTGGCTAAACGTATTCAAGAACTTGCCTTTTTGAATAAAGGTTTGAGAATCTCGATTACAGACAAGCGTCCTGGTCAGGAAAAAAGTGAGGAGTTCCATTATGAGGGCGGTATCGTCAGCTATGTGGAATTCATCAATGAAAATAAGGATGTTATATTTAATCACCCTATCTATACGGACGGTGAAATGGACGGTATTACGGTTGAAGTGGCCATGCAGTATACAAGCGGTTTTCATGAAAACATCATGAGTTTTGCCAATAACATCCATACCCATGAAGGCGGAACGCATGAACAAGGTTTCCGTACGGCCCTGACCCGTGTCATCAATGACTATGCTAAGAAAAATAAGATTCTCAAAGAAAATGAGGATAATTTGACTGGGGAAGATGTCCGCGAAGGTCTGACAGCTATTATCTCAGTTAAGCATCCCAATCCGCAGTTTGAAGGCCAGACTAAGACCAAGCTTGGCAATTCAGAGGTGGTTAAGATTACCAACCGTCTTTTCAGTGATGCTCTCAGCCGTTTCTTATTGGAAAATCCGCAGACGGCTAAAAAAATTGTTGAAAAAGGGATACTGGCTTCTAAAGCGCGGATTGCGGCTAAACGGGCACGTGAAGTGACTCGCAAGAAGTCTGGTTTGGAAATTTCCAATTTGCCGGGCAAACTGGCAGACTGCTCCTCAAATGATCCTATGCAAAATGAGCTCTTTATCGTAGAGGGGGATTCCGCAGGCGGTTCTGCTAAGTCCGGCCGCAATCGGGAATTTCAGGCAATTCTGCCTATTCGCGGCAAAATTCTCAATGTCGAAAAGGCCACCATGGATAAAATTTTAGCCAATGACGAGATCAGAAGTCTCTTTACGGCTATGGGGACAGGCTTTGGAGCAGACTTTGATGTCTCCAAGGCCCGCTATCAAAAATTGGTTATCATGACCGATGCCGATGTTGACGGTGCCCATATCAGAACGCTTCTTCTGACGCTTATTTACCGCTTCATGCGCCCTGTCCTTGAGGCTGGCTATGTTTATATTGCTCAGCCACCGATTTATGGAGTCAAGGTTGGCAGTGATATTAAGGAATACATTCAGCCGGGCAATGATCAGGAAGAAAAGCTGCAGGAAGCTTTAGAAAAATACAGTCAGGGCCGCTCTAAGCCGACCGTTCAGCGTTACAAGGGCCTGGGAGAAATGGATGACCATCAGCTGTGGGAAACGACGATGAATCCGGATAACCGCCTGATGGCCCGTGTCTCTGTAGACGATGCTGCTGAGGCCGATAAGATATTTGACATGCTCATGGGGGATCGTGTTGAACCTCGCCGTGAATTTATTGAAGAAAATGCGGTTTATAGTACGCTTGACATTTAATCGAAGATTTTTTTGAAAAGCAGCTGGAAGTATGTTATAATCGTAACGTTATAGCCTATTTTGACAATAATAAGACAATTTAAGGAGATTAAGATGTCTAGCGGAATTGTATTGCTGATAGTGGCAATAGTGCTGGTAGTTATTACAGCCTACCTGATTGCTATTATTATCAGAAAACGAAATGATTCGTTAATCACAAAATTAGAAGAACGCAAACAAAATCTTTTTGATTTGCCTGTCAATGATGAGATTGAAGAAGTTAAGAAACTCCATTTAATCGGTCAGAGTCAGACGACCTTTCGTGAGTGGAATCAAAAATGGGTTGATTTATCCCTCAACTCATTCAGCGATATTGAAAATCATATCTTTGAAGCAGAAAATTTAAATGACACTTTCAATTTTATCCGTGCTCACAATCAAATCAACAGTATTGAAAGCCAGCTGAATCTTGCGGAAGAGGATATTAAAGCAATTAGAGAGGCCCTTGCTGTTTTAAAAGAGCAGGAAGAAAAAAACAGCGCCCGTGTTTTGCATGCGCTTGAAATGTACGAAAAGCTGCAGGCTTCAGTTGAAGAAGGGGATAGCAATTTTGGGACTACCATGCCTGAAATTGAGAAACAGCTCAAAAATATTGAAGCTGAGTTTTCACAGTTTGTTACTCTGAATTCTTCAGGCGACCCTGTAGAAGCCTCTGAAATTCTTGACCGTGCCGAAGAGCACACAATTGCACTGGGGCAAATGACTGAAAAAATTCCGGCCATTGTTGCTAAATTGGAGGATGATTTCCCCGATCAGCTGGATGATTTGGAGTCTGGCTATCGCCGGTTATTGGAAGAAAATTATCACTTTCCTGAGAAAAATATTGAAGAACGTTTTCAGGAAATTCGCGAAGCAATTGGCAGCAATTCTAACGACTTGGTTTCTTTGGACTTGGATAAGGCTGAGTCAGAAAATGAATCCATTCAAGAAAAAATTGACGCTCTCTATGATATCTTTGAGCGTGAAATCAGGGCTCATAAGAAAATTGTTAAGAGCAAGAAGATTATTCCGGCTTATTTAGAACATGCCAAGAAGAACAATGAGCAGCTGGAAGCAGAAATTGAACGCCTGGCTCATCGCTATATCTTGAATGAGAAAGAAGAAATCAACGTTCGTGACTTCAATGAGGATTTGACAACGATTGAAAAAGATGTGCTGCCGATTATTGAGAATTTTGATGTGCAGGAAAAACCGTTCTCACTTTTAGAAGATAAGTTTGACCGTGCTATCAAGAAGCTTGATTTGGTTGAAGAAGGTCAGCTGGACGTTTTCAACAGTTTGAAAGATATTGAAAATGTTGAAAAGACATCCCGTCAAAAATTGGACGGCTACATCAATCAGCTGCATGCCATCAAACGCTTTATGGAGAAACGCAATCTCCCTGGTATTCCTCAGGAATTCTTAAGTGTTTTCTTTACAACCAGCGCTCAGCTGGAAGCCTTGATGGATGAACTGAATCGTGCCCGTATCCACATTGAAACGGTGAACCGTCTGACAGAAGCAGCGACAGCGGCTGTTGCTAATTTGGAAGAAACTGCTTATCGGGTGGTTCAAAATGCGACATTGACTGAGCAGCTCCTGCAATACTCAAATCGCTACCGCAGCTTTGAGCCAAATGTTCAGGAAAGCTTTGATATTGCTCTTAAACTCTTTGAAGAAGAGTACGACTATCAAGGTTCTTTTGACGAAATTTCTTATGCTTTGGAAACAGTAGAGCCCGGTGTTACAGACCGCTTTGTTTCTTCCTATGAAAAAACGCGTGAAACCATTCGCTTTTAATAATACTAACAACACTGGTTAGCAAGGCTAATCAGTGTTTTTGGCTCTTTGTCAGCTGTAGTAGCCGACAAGTGATTTTATTTTTTATCAACAATAGAAATTAAAAATACATAAATGATTGTCTTTTGCAACAATAATTTTGAAATTTCATTAAAACAGGCTCAATGATATTGTCAAATGAAAGGAAAATTGTTAGACTGGGAACTATTAGCCAAGGATATTTGGCAATAAAAATAAAAGAAAAATTTCTATGAATTCCTTAGCTTTGGCTTCAATGGCATTTGACAACTTTGAGGTAGCGGATACAGCTCTTCTTTCTGAATTAGAAGGAGGCGGTTTGTTACTTGGTATTACTGGTGCTGTCGTAGGCGGTATTGCCGGTGGCGTTTATGGAGCTGCAACTGGTGGAGCAATTGGAACAATGGTTCTTCCAGGGATAGGAACTGTATCAGGTGCTACAATTAAAGGTGTAAGAGATGGTGTGGCATTAGGCGGCGCCCTTGGACTGGCTGGTGCGGCTGTTGATACATGGGGACCATGGATTTAAAGAAGGTATGAAAATGCATTTTCCTAAATTTATTAGCATTATCATGGGAGCTATACCAATACTGTTACTTTTGTTGGTTATATTTCCAAATAATAAAATGAGACTGTTCATCTATGCCCTACTTGTGATTAATGCACTGGTAATTATTTATATTTATTTGAAAAATAATTATCTTAATCGCTAATGATTTGAATTTCTCTGCACCAGCAATTAATATTTATCTGTGGCTGAAAGAGCTTCAGCCGCAAGTGGTGGTATCGGCGGTGCTATTGCTGAGACATTGCCGGATATAACTTACCATTTTAATAAGTCGTTCATCTATGGAAAGGCAAGTCATTATGATACCTTCAAAAAGATTACTTTATCTGAGTTATGGATATTTATTTAGCCTGCCAATTATCTTATTGGTTTCAGTTTTCATCTGAAAAACAGTAGCCAGATGGATTAATATCCAAGAGTTTGGGACAATAGTGCCCCAGCTCAAACAAAAAAAGTAACGGTTTTGATACCGTTGCTTTTTCAATATTCGAGACAGTATTGCTCAAATTTCAGGAAGAATAAGCAGTTTTTAGTAAGAAGCATACCAAGGCTTTATTGGAAGTCCGATAACAATTTAGGGCTTGCAATATTCAGAATTTTCTTGTAAAATAAAGAAAATAGGAAAGCGACGAGAGAAAAAGTCTAAGTCACCGGTTGGGTTACAGGCACAGACAAGCTGTTATATCTATCCGGCAGCAACAGAGAGTATGGGAAGCTGAAAACATACGTAAAACTTAGACGACACATTCTTGAGTGCGGGTGCCAAATCTTAGGAAAGTAGTGCTCGACGGGTAATTCACGTTACGGATTGGAGTTTCAAACTCCCTGAGGGCAGTCTGGCGACGGGCTGCTGAATTGAAGGTGGAACCACGTCTCAAGCGTCCTTGCAAATTTTTTGCGGGGGCGTTTTTTGCATCGCTGGCAGAGGTGATAAGATGATTAGAGGATTGCGACAAATTGAACCTTATGTAGCAGGCGCTCAGCCTGCTGAGAAGAATATGATTAAGTTAAACACCAATGAGAATGCTTATGGTGCCAGTCCCAAGGTTCGTGAGGCTTTAGCAAATTTTGATGCAGATGATTTACGCAAGTATTCGACTTTGGATCAGGCTGATTTACGAGCTGCCTTGGCTGAAAATTTACAGGTCAGACCTGAACAATTGATGATTGCTAATGGTTCAGATGATGCTTTGTCTATTGCCTTCTTGGCCTTTTTCAATAATGATGAACCTGTCCTGTTTCCTGATTTGACTTATGGTTTTTATAAGGTTTGGGCAGATCTTTATCGGGTTAACTACTATGAAGTTCCCTTGGCAGAGGATTTTACCATCAAAACAGAGGATTATTTGGCCGATAATGGCGGTATTATTTTAACCAATCCTAATGCCCCAACAGGGATTTTTAAGCCGCTGGATGAAATTGAGGCTATTTTGAAGGCTAATCAGGACGTGGTGGTCATCATTGACGAAGCTTATATCAATTTTGGCGGTCAATCAGCCATCCCTTTGTTGGATAAGTATGATAATCTCGTCATCACAAGAACTTTTTCCAAAGATGCAGCTTTAGCGGGCCTGCGTGTTGGCTATGCCATTGCTAATGAGCCCTTGCTTGCTGTTATGAATGCTGTTAAGCATTCTATCAACCCTTATTCGGTGGATTTGTTGGCTGAGCACTTAGCAACAGCAGCTATTGAGGATTGGTCTTACTATCAGGCAAATGCTCAAAAAATCCAAGAAAGCCGAGCTTGGTTTTCACAGCAGCTGCGGGAATTAGATTTTGAGGTTCTGCCAAGCAAGACTAATTTTGTTTTGACAAAACCAGCAGGCATTTCTGCGGCAGCTTTGTTTAAAGCCTTGGAAGCCAGAAAAATTTATGTGCGCTATTTTCCGAAAGTAGAACGGATTAAGGAGTATCTGCGGATTTCAATAGGAAAACAAGAGGAAATGGAAGAGGTCGTTAAGGCTATTGAGGAATTAAGAGGATGAAGAAAACAAGTTTACCAGTTGGCATGCATGATAAGCTCTTTAAACGGGCGCGTGTCATGTATGAGATTGAACGAGATATCAGTGATCTTTTAATAAAGGAAGGATTTAATCGGATTGAAACACCTACTTTGGAGCACTTTGAAGTCTTTGCGGATGAGGTGCTGCCAGAGCATTATCACCTTTTTGACAAAAAAGGCAATCTTTTAAGCCTGCGTCCTGATATTACCAGTCAGATTGGACGGGTCATTGCCTCGACCCGTGTTGAACCCCCTATTAAATTTTCTTATTCCGGTAAGGTTTTTAAGGACAATGAAGAGCTGCGCGGGTTACTGAACGAACATACTCAGGCAGGAATTGAAATCGTAGGCTATGAGGCTGAAGATGCCCTCAAAGATGCTCTGCTGTCAGCGAATAATGCGCTGCAGGTCAGCGGTCTGAAAGATTACAAATTTGAATTTTCACACGCTCATATTTTACAGACCATTTTTGCTTGCCAACAGCTGCCAGACCACGCAAAGGAGGAGCTGGCTGTACTTATTCAGGGTAAAAATATTACAGGGCTTAATGAATTTACCTTTCGCTATCCCAGTGAATTTGATGCTCTTATCAGGGAACTGCCGTTTTTGTTTGGTGAAAGTACTAAGGTATTGCAGAAAGTCCGCCGTTTGAGTCAGAATCCTGGCATTTTACAGGCTCTGTCTGATTTGGAAAATATGCTTGAGGATTTGTATGGCATACTTTCAGAAGTTACTTTGGATTTAGCACAGATTGCCGCTATGCCTTATTATACAGGCATTATGTTTAAGGTGTTTGGTGATAAAATTCCGGATGCTTTTGTCTCTGGCGGCCGCTATGATAAGCTGTTTGAACGCTTTGGTGCCAAAGAACTGACAGCTTTTGGCTGGGCGCTTGATATTGACAGTGTTTATCAGGCTATTCATGATCAGATTCTTTTTTAGGAGGCGCTATGACTAAGCAATTAACTATTGCCCTGACTAAAGGGCGGATTGAAGAAGGCACAGTGGAACTGCTGGAAAGAGCAGGATTTGATATGTCTTTTATGGCTGATAAGGGTCGCAATTTGATTTTTGAAAGTCCTGATAAGCGTTTTCGCTTTTTGTTAGTCAAGGCACCGGATGTTACGACCTATGTCCGCCATGGCGTGGCTGATATTGGTGTGGTTGGCAAGGATGTTCTGATTGAACATCCAACAGGCTATTTGGAAATGCTGGACTTAAATTTTGGTCTATGCAAATTTTCTGTAGCTTCTACAAATGCTTATGATCCGACTGACCATAAACGCAAGCGTATTGCCACAAAATATCCGATTCTCGCTAAAGATTTTTTCAATCAAAAAGGCGAAGACGTGGAAATCAT
Organism: Streptococcus ratti FA-1 = DSM 20564; assembly: GCF_000286075.1. Lineage (GTDB taxonomy): Bacteria > Bacillota > Bacilli > Lactobacillales > Streptococcaceae > Streptococcus > Streptococcus ratti. The sequence goes on from NZ_AJTZ01000005.1 coordinate 294,756, forward strand.
TTCCATTCAAGGTAGTGTTGAAATTGCTCCGGTTATTGGTTTGGCCGATGCGATTGTCGATATTGTGGAGACTGGCAATACTCTAAAAGCTAATGGCTTAGAGGTATTTGAAGATATTTGCCGGATTTCAGCACGGATGATTGTCAATAAGGCCAGCTTAAAAAATAAACCTGAGCTGCTGCCTTTTATTAAAAAAATTGAAGGGTTGGTCGGAGACAGGGAGGTGGCTTTTAAATGAAACGATTAACTGGAACAAATGAAGAAATTTCTAAGATTTTGTATCAAGAGCAGTTAGAGCTCAGCAAAGAAAATTTAGATGTTGAAGCGACTGTTCGCGAGATTATCGAAAGGGTCAAAGAAGAAGGAGATGAGGCTTTACGAGCTTATTCCAAGCAGTTTGACCAAGTAGAACTCTCCAATTTGCAAGTTTCAGATCAGGTTATTGATCAAGCTTTTGACAAGATTGATAAGGATGTCCTAACAGCACTTCAAAATGCCAAGGCTAATATTGAATCCTACCACCGCCAGCAGCTGGAGGCAGGTTTTGAAGACAGACCTACCGAAGGTGTCATTCGCGGTCAACTCATTCGTCCCATTGAGCGCGTAGGTGTCTATGTGCCGGGTGGAACAGCTGCTTATCCGTCTTCTGTTCTTATGAATGTTATCCCTGCTAAAATTGCAGGAGTCAAAGAAATCATCATGATTACACCTCCGCAAAAGGAATTTGTCCCAGCCATTCTGGTAGCTGCTAAACTGGCCGGTGTGGACAAGATTTATCAGGTTGGCGGTGCTCAAGGAATTGCTGCTTTGGCTTATGGAACAGAAAGTATTCCTAAAGTGGATAAAATCACTGGTCCTGGTAATATCTTTGTCGCCACGGCTAAGAAACAAGTTTTCGGGCTTGTTGGGATTGACATGATTGCTGGACCATCAGAAATTGGTGTGATTGCGGATCAGACGGCTAATCCAATTTTTGTAGCAGCAGATCTGTTGTCGCAGGCTGAGCATGATAAATTGGCTCGCGCGATTTTGGTGACCAATTCTGAAACGTTGGCTGATGCGGTAGGGGCTGAGATTGAAAAACAACTGCAAACCTTGCCGCGTCAGGAAATTGCCCGCGCCTCTATTGAAAATAACGGTCGCATTATCATTGCTGAGGATGTCGATGGTATGTTTGATCTCATGAATCAAGTTGCTCCAGAGCATTTGGAAGTTGCTATGGAAAATGCTTATGATTATCTAGATAAGATTGAAAATGCAGGTTCTATCTTCCTAGGACATTACACTAGTGAGCCTATTGGGGATTATTACGCTGGTGCCAATCATGTTCTACCAACCACCGCTACCAGTCGCTTTTCATCAGCGCTAGGGGTGCATGATTTTATCAAACGCATCCAATACACCCAATACAGTAAGGTTGCTGTCAATGCGGCTGAAAAGGATATTACTACCTTGGCTTATGCTGAAGGTTTGCAGGCCCATGCTAGAGCTATTGAGGTGAGAAATGATCAAAATTAAAGGATTGTTAGTCATGGACGTGGATTCAACCTTGGTCCAAGAAGAAGTGATTGATTTACTGGGAGAAGAGGCTGGTGTTGGTCAGCAAGTGGCTGCTATTACTGAACGTGCCATGCGGGGAGAATTGGATTTTAAGCAAGCTCTGGCTGAGCGTGTGGCGACCTTGAAAGGACTACCAGAATCTATTTTTGATAAGGTTTATGCCCGTATTCATTTTAATAAAAATGCCAAGGAATTGGTGGAAGAGTTGCATGCGCGTGGTTATAAGGTTGGTCTAGTTTCAGGTGGCTTTCATGAGACGGTTGACCGACTGGCAGCAGAAGCTAATATTGACTATGTCATGGCCAACCACTTGGAGACGGTGGACGGCGTCCTGACAGGTCGAACCTATGGCGACATTGTGACCAAAGAGGTTAAGGTGCAAAAGCTCCGCGATTGGGCTATTGAAAATGGGCTGACGCTGGCAGAGACTGTTGCCATGGGAGACGGCGCCAATGATTTGCCCATGATTCAGTCAGCCGGCATCGGCATCGCCTTTTGTGCCAAACCAATCGTACGCGAGCAGGCACCCTACCAAATCAATGAACCTGATTTGTATAAAGTGATTGAGATATTAGATGAGGTAAGAAAATGAGACAAGCGGAAATCGAACGCAATACCTTTGAAACCAAAATTAAACTGAGTCTAAATTTAGATGCTCAGGAACCTGTTGATATTGAGACAGGTGTAGGTTTTTTTGACCACATGCTGACCCTTTTTGCCCGCCATGGACGGATGTCTTTGGTGGTTAAGGCTGACGGAGACCTTTGGGTGGACAGCCACCATACCGTAGAGGATGTGGGAATTGCTCTCGGTCAAGCCCTGCGCCAAGCTTTGGGAGATAAAGCGGGAATTAACCGCTATGGAACCAGTTTTGTGCCCATGGACGAAACACTTGGGATGGCCAGTCTTGATTTGTCAGGCCGTAGCTATTTGGTCTTTGACGCAACTTTCGACAACCCTAAGCTAGGCAATTTTGATACAGAGCTCGTTGAGGAATTTTTCCAAGCACTTGCTTTTAATGTTCAAATGAATCTGCATTTGAAAATTCTGCACGGCAAGAACACCCACCACAAGGCAGAAAGTCTCTTTAAGGCGACCGGCCGCGCGCTTCGTGAAGCGGTAACGTTGAATCCCGAAATACATGGGGTAAACTCAACAAAAGGATCGTTGTGATATGAAAATAATTGTGATTGATTACGATGCAGGCAATACTGCTAATGTCTTGCGAGCGTTGAATAAGCTAGGGGTCAAAGCAGAACTGTCAGCTGATCCGCAAAAGATAGCGGCAGCTTCGGGTTTGATTTTGCCAGGTGTAGGAGCCTTTCCTGCGGCAATGGCAGAACTGGAAAAACGCGGTCTAGTATCTGCGATCAAGGAAACTGTTGCTAAAGGAACCCCGCTTTTAGGGATTTGCCTTGGCATGCAATTATTAGTTGAAAAAGGGCTGGAACATCATGAAACGGCTGGTCTAGGCTTCATTCCCGGACTTTGTCGAGAAATTCCTGCTAAGGCTGGCTATCCTGTTCCCCACATGGGCTGGAATGATTTACAGGTTAAGCAAGAATCGCCGCTGACGACTGGCTTACAAGATCAAGCAGTTTATTTTGTGCACAGCTATTTTACAGACATCCCTCAGGAATACATTGATGTAACAGCACAATATTCTATTTCTGTTCCGGCCATGATTCACAAGGATAATGTCTATGGTGCTCAATTTCACCCTGAAAAATCAGGAGATGTTGGACTGGGCATTCTCAAAAAATTTGTGGACTTGTGTGAGCGATGAAATAAATTATAAAGGATGGTTCATTTGGGTATTTTCTGAACTGAACCCATGCTAAGATTTAACTAGATAAGCAAGTTATTTTTGTTAGATAAATAAGAAAGAAAGGAATTGAGTTCAAGCTAAAAGCTCGGAATTTAGATGAGTTGTCTAAGGAATCAAGAGTCCTTATTGCCTTCCTAAAATTCGATTGCTTTATAGACGTTCTCGCATCATATATTATGCAAATTCTTCCTGCTATTGATATTAAAGATGGTCAGGCTGTCCGTCTCTTTAAAGGAGATTTTAATCAAAAAACAGTAGTCAATCCCGACGTTCTAGGACAGGCACGCCTTTTTGCGGATGCTGGTATAGAGTTCATTCATGTGGTGGATTTAGATGGTGCCTTGGCTGGGCGAGCCACCAATCGTGATTTGATAGCAGCACTGAAGGTGGCGACAGGCCTTGGTGTTGAAGTCGGCGGCGGCATTCGCACGCTCGAGCAGATTGAAGATTACCTCAATGTTGGTATTGACCGTGTTATCATTGGCTCTATGGCAGTTAAAAATCCTAGCTTTGTCAAAGCTGCGCTGGATAAGTTTGGGGCAGATAAGATTGTAGTTGGCATTGATGCCAAAGATGGCTACGTTGCCACTGAGGGCTGGCTAGAAACAAGCACGGTTGATTATATTAGCTTAGCTAAAGAAATGGAAAAAATGGGTGTTAGTCTCTTTGTCTACACCGACGTTGACCGAGATGGTACACTGACTGGACCAAATTATGAGCACTACCAGCACTTGGTATCTGAACTGACCACAGCTAAAGTTATTGCTTCTGGTGGCATTGCAGATGTTGGCAATCTCACTAAACTTCAAGAAATTGGAGTAGCTGGCACTATCGTTGGCAAGGCCTATTATAATGGCAATATCAGCCTAGACCAATTAAAATCATTTGGAGGGTAAGATGCTAAAAAAACGAATTATTCCCTGCCTTGATGTCAAAGACGGTCGTGTGGTCAAGGGTGTTAATTTTGTCAATCTCACCGATGTTGGCGATCCCGTAGATTCAGCACGTGCTTATTACCAAGCTGGTTGCGATGAGTTGGTTTTCTTAGACATCACAGCGACATCTGACAATCGTGAAACGACAGTAGAGATGGTGCGGCACGTGGCTGATCAAGTTTTTATTCCTTTTACTGTCGGCGGTGGTATCCGTTCGGTCGAAGACATGAATAAAATGCTCAAAGCTGGTGCTGATAAGGTTGCTGTCAATTCTTCGGCCGTGGCCCATCCGCAGCTTATTGCAGACTGTGCCGAAAAATTTGGCAGTCAGTGTGTGGTTGTTGCCATTGATGCCAAAAAACAAGCAGATGGGACATGGCATGTTTATGTGGCTGGCGGCCGCAAGGACACCGGCAAGGATTTGCTCGCTTGGGTCAAGGAAGCGGTCGGTCTCGGTGCTGGTGAGATTCTTCTGACCTCTATGGACAAGGACGGTACTAAGTCAGGCTTTGATTTGGACATGCTAAATGCAGTTGCAGAAGCGGCAGATGTCCCTATCATTGCCTCAGGCGGTGCAGGAAACATTGCCCACATGGTGGAAGTCTTTGAAAAGACCCCGGCCACGGGTGCCTTAGCAGCCTCCATTTTCCACTATGGAGAAGTTGCTGTCGCAGATACCAAGAAAGCCATGGCTGATGCGGGAATTGAGGTGAGACTGTGACAGATTTCAAACTGGATTTTGAAAAGCAAAATGGACTGGTGCCAGTTATTGTGACGGATTACCAGACTAATCAAGTCCTTATGCTGGCCTATATGAATCAAGAGGCCTATCAGCTGACCCTTGAAACCAAGCAAATGCATTATTGGAGCCGCTCTCGTAATGAAATTTGGCATAAAGGAGCTACAAGCGGGCACTATCAATACGTCAAATCCATCAAAACAGATTGCGACCAAGACACCCTGCTCATTGCTGTAGAGCAAGTTGGCGCAGCCTGCCATACGGGAGCTTATTCTTGCTTTTTTAATGAGATTTACTGCGAAGTAAAAGATGAAAAATAAGCTCTGCTATTTTTCAAAAAATCGAAAGAAAGGAATTGAGTTTGAGCTAAAAGCCCAGAATTTAAATAAATTATCTGGAAAATCAGGATTTCCGATAATTTCCTAAAATTCGGTCGCATTTTAGACACTCTCACATCTTAATTATGTTAGAAACCTTATACAAAGAAGCACTGGATCGCAAACAGCATCCAAAAGAAGGATCTTATACCAACTATCTTTTCGATAAGGGTCTGGACAAGATTTTAAAGAAAGTCGGTGAGGAAGCTACCGAAGTTGTCATCGGCGCTAAAAATGCAGACAAAGAAGAAATTGCCAATGAAACAGCCGATGTCCTCTATCATTTGGCCGTTATGCTGGTTGAAACTGGCGTGACGCCGGACGATGTCAATAGAGTACTGGAAGCTCGTCAGGGCAAAAAAAGCAATGTCCACGATCGTAAGGAAATTACAGATTATTAAGGAAGCCAGCAGGAGGTTCGCGACAAACTATTTTCTGCTGAGTTTCGAGGTTTATAATCGTGAAGAAGTTGATGAATTTTTTTGACGATATCATAGCAATCTTGGACACCTTAGATTAGGAAAATCAATCACTCAAAAGACAAATCAAACGGCTGAAGTTGGGAGATGACTATTTATTGTAGGATTAATAATTATGATCACTCGTCAAATGAGTGGTTATGTTTTATCTTGCACAAAGATTGCAAAACAGACAAAGTAAAAAAATCCACACACGTGGATTTTTTTACTTTGTCTCATCTTTTGATTTTAACTGAGTATAAAAATTGAATTCAAAGCATTGATACTTCTATCCTTTAATAGCCGTTCTTGCAGTGATAGTGATGTTGAAAAATCAATCATTCGCTCATAAATAAATTCAAGTGCTTGGATATCGTCTGCCTTGATTGCAAGTAAAAATACAAATTTAATATTACTACCATTCCAAAGTATTCCCTTTGGTAAGATAGCAACTGATATAGCTGACTTTTTCACACTATTTTTTATAGGGTGAGGAATAGCAAGTACATTATCCAAAACAGTGTTCGATATTTTTTCACGCTGCAACACGTCTTGATAAAAGCTATCATATACAAAGTTTTCATTTACCAGTTGTTCTGATAAATGTTGTAATAATTGTTCTTTCGTCATCGGTCTATCAACTACATGCAGCAATTGGGGATAAAATAAGGTGATTCTTTCTCTTTTTTTCTTTAATAGTCCCTCTAAATTTTTAAAATTTTGTTCAAAATTACTAATATCTAAATAATAAACATTAGTCTTATCATGAATATTTGGAATTGTTGAAATAATCAAATCATATTCATCACAATTGCAGGCTTTATACTCTCGATAGGACAATTTATCGATTTTTTCTAGGAGTCCTATAAACTTTCTCATCAGTTTGCTCTCTATGATCGAACTAACAATTTTTCCTGTCCCGCATATGATGGCTACTGACAGTTTATTTGTATCATCTGAACGATGCTTCTCAATCGCATTTTCAAAATATAAGGCTATGAAAGAAATCTCATCTTCAGAAAATGACAGTCCAAATTCTATCTCAACTTTTGACATTTCATTTACAGCCAGTTCAAAAGCATATGGAAAATTATTTTTGATCTGCTTAATAATTGGATTTGTACGGCTGCCATTGATAATTTGGATATTCAAGGCTCTTAAGATATGATTTTTTAAATTATCATGTAAATCGGTATCAAAAACCCAATTGCTAGCTACAGAAGTCGAAAGATTATGGATGATCGCTTTGACAATCTCATCTGCCAATATCTCATTATGTTCTACAGAGTAAAGACTAGAAATAATATTTGGATAGTTTTCGGATAAGATAAAGAGAAAATAGGATTTTTCATTATCAGATATTTCAATTTGAAACTTGTTTTCTATTTCTCTAATAAATTGAATAAAAAATTTATCATATTTTTTGGACAGTTTCGTCTGAGAAATCAATACATGATTTACCTTATGACCAGATTTTATCCGACTAACAGAAAGGAGCAGATGAACAAATGTTAGCTTTTCAAAATAATCTGTATTGCTGAGTTTAATCTCATCAAAAAGAGAATAAAATAATTCTGAAAACAAATCATAATCCACATTTGCGCACACATCTTTGACTGTGGTTGTTTGTTCAATGATAAAATCATGTAAATCATCCTGAAAAATCAGATTTACAATTGCTCTTCGAATATCTTCTTCCTTCCCTTTGACAGTATAGCCTAGATTGCTTTTATTTTGAATTTTAATATCATAAAAGGCCAACATTGTTTTTAGCTTTCTTAAATCACTATAAAGTGTATTTTGACTGACAAACATTGTATCAAGCAGATAATTTTTTGTTATAAAATGTTCTGTTGTCAAAAATATTCTGAGTAGAAATTGTAATCTTGTTTCAGATGAGGTAAATAAAAAAGTTCCAGTATCTTCATGCGACCAAAATTCATCAAATTTATTCTTATTGTCATACTGTAACTGATAACCTTCCTTACGAACAATTTTGACTCTAGCTCCATTTTTCCCAATATAATCGTTAATCAATCGAATATCATTTCTCAATGTACGAATAGAAATATTCAAATCTTTGCATAGGATATCAGAGGGAATGGGATTTTTCTGTACAATTAAGTAATTCAAAATATCATCCAAGCGCACATAATCTAGTTTTGACATGAACTTCCTTACTCCTTTATACAACGGTCATTTGGATACTTATTATATCACATATGTGTAATCGATTAGCCTCAACTATTGCCGCCAAATTCGGAAATAAAAAGGAATATTTTTTACCTTTCTTTGACATCGAAAGAGGCAAAGAGAGTTAGTGACAAGTCATTGTTGCCATGCTATGATTTAACCATAAAGTTTCAAGTCAGCAGAAAAGTAAATTTATCAGGAGGGAAAGTTATGAGTATTGATGAAAACGCTCTCAATTTGTCAGAATTTATAAATTCAAATCTAATTTCAATTCATTTGCAGGCACAATCAAAGTTAGATGCTATTGAAGAACTGAGCGATCTATTATTTCAAAATCACTATATCAATGATAAAAAAGTATTTGTTGAAGATGTTCTATTTCGAGAGACAGAAGGGCTGACAGGCATTGGCAGCGGGGTTGCTATCCCACACGGCAAGTCCCTAGCAGTAGAAAATACAACAATTGCCATTGGCCTGTCAGATAAGGGCATTGAATGGGGATCATTGGACAATGAACCTGTAACCGCTATTTTCTTATTTGCTGTCAGAGATCGAGATTCAAACATATTACATTTGAAATTACTTCAAAAAATAGCAACACTTTTAGCACATGAGGAATTTGTAGAAGCATTACATAAAATAACATCAAAAGAGGAATTAATTCAACTATTACTACAGTAAAGGAGGTCTTGTTATGAACATTGTAGCTGTTGCAGCCTGCACATCAGGCATCGCTCACACTTACATTGCAAAAGAAAAGCTAATTCGAGCTGCGGAAGCACTTGGTCACAACATCCATGTTGAGACACAGGGAACAATTGGTGTAGAGGATCAACTATCGCCAGAAGCTATCAAAAACGCGGATGTCGCTATCCTTGCAGTTGATATTCAAACAACTGGAAACGAACGCTTCAAATCCTTGCCAACCATTAAAGTGCCAACTTCTATGGTTGTAAAAGCTCCAAAACAGTTGCTTGAAAAAATTGAAGCTGATTTAAAAAACAAAAAGTAAAACTATCTTTTTGAAAAGGAGAAAAATAAAATGAAAAAAGTAGGCCAAGAAGTTAAACAGCACCTGCTAACCGCCATTTCCTACATGCTGCCTTTGGTTGTAGCCTCAGGTCTATTGATTGCTATTGGTAATTTAATGGGCGGGGAAAACGTAACTAAGCTAAGTGGCATGTCTTTCCCTGATGCCTTGACAACTCTTGGTGTCTTAGGTATGGGGTTATTGCCATCCTTCATCGCAGGTTATATTTCCTACTCCATTTCTGACAGACCAGGTATTGCACCCGGTTTCTTAATGGGACAGATCGCCTCATTTCTTGGAGCTGGATTCCTAGGTGGTATTATTGGTGGTTTTATCGCAGGTTATACCTCAAAACTCATTAAAGATCATCTAAAAGTTCCTAATTGGGCACAAGCCTTGATGCCTATGATGATTGTACCAACACTTTCTGCTATTATTGGCGGAGCGATTATGTTCTTCATTCTAGGAACTCCTCTGACCATGGCAACAAAAGGTTTGACGGATTTTATTACTGGATTAGACCAATCTCAAAAAGCAATGTATGGATTCATTATCGGTGCTATTGGATGCATTGATTATGGTGGAGCAATTTCAAAGGTTCCTAACTTGATTTGTGATGGCTTATTACTTGAAGGAATTACAGGACCTGAAGGAATCAAAGTCCTTGCAGCTATGGTTCCTCCAATTGGAGTCACATTTGCCTATCTATTCTCCAATATAGTTCACAAACGTATTTACACTAAACAAGAAGTCAATGCTATCAAAGTAGCCTTTCCAATGGGCTTGTGTATGATTTCTGAAGGTGTCATTCCAATCGCAATGAATGACTTGATACGCACTGTTATTTCAACTTCTATCGGATGTGGAATAACAGGAGCAATCAGCTATTTATTTGGCAATGGCAGCCCTGTCCCATCAGGAGGTATCTTTGTAATTCCAGCAATGGATAAACCTCTTGTTGCGGTTATTGCTCTTTTAGTTGGTTCATGTGTCACTGCAGTTCTTCTTGTCTTACTTAAAAAACCATTATCCGATGCAGAGTTTGATAGCGCACTTGATGATACAGAAGAGGAAGTTGATCTGTCTAATCTTTCATTTGAATAATAAAAAATTTGGAGGTCTTAATATGTTAATTAATATGGAACAAATGTTGTCTATTGCAAAAGAAAATAAATTCGCTGTCGGTGCTTATAATATTTCAAATCTTGAATTAATGAGAATCGTTGTTGAACAATGTGAAGAAGACAATGCACCAGCTATCATTGAAGTTCACCCAACAGAAGTATTTTATTGTAAAGATGATTTCTTTGCTTATGTTTTACAACGTATTAAAAATAGCAGTGTGCCTTTTGTACTTCATCTCGATCACGGTGATAACTTGGATAGTGTCGTGAGAGCTATTCATAATGGATTCAGTTCTGTTATGATTGATGGTTCATTGCTGTCATGGGAAGAGAACGTCGACATTACAAGAAAAACTGTTGAAATCTGCCATCGTGTCGGAGTGAGCGTTGAAGGCGAACTTGGCACTATTGGTAAAACAGGCACTGCTGTTGAAGACGGATTACAAAATGGCATTTATACGAATCCAGATGATGCAAAGCGTTTTGTTGAAGAAACTGGTGTTGATACTCTAGCCATTGGTATTGGTACTGCTCACGGAATTTATCCAAAAGATGTTATTCCAAAAATTCGCATTGATATCCTAGACGACATTGTGAGCAAGGTTAATATCCCATTCGTACTACATGGCGGTTCATCAAATCCAGATGATCAAATTGCTGAAGCCGTTAGGCATGGTATTACAAAGGTTAACATCTCCTCTGACTTCAAACATGCATTCTTCGATAAAGTTCGTGAAGTCTTAGCAAATGATGAAGGTTGGGATCCCAATAATCTCTTTCCAGAATGCTTGGTTGAAGGTAAAAAAGTTGTCCATCACAAGAATGAATTATTCAATTCTGTTGGAAAAGCTGACCTATACAAATCAGTGAAACCATGGCGTGCTGAATTTCTATAGTTATAATCACTCGCCAAACAGGATGCTTTGGACAAAGACAATAAGTCCATATCACCAGCCAATACTTAAAGCTACAATAAAAACAAAAACTGACAGCGGAACTTCTGTCAGTTTTTTTGAGCAAAGCTAAAGCTAATGTTAATCCTCAAAAATGTAGGAGCAGAGCTGCACAACTTTCTGAAAAGACGTAGTATCCAGCCGCCCGATTTTCTGAATGTCACGAGCTCTGTAGTCAAAGGTGTGAAGTTGAAAGGGATTGACCCTACCGTCGATTTGCGGATGATTGACAGTGATCAAGAGGCCTTGCTTGCGCAATTTTTCTTGTCCATGCGTGATAGGACAGACCGCCACAAAACCAGTCTGTTTAGCATAATTGTAACTGGAAACCACGAGTGCCGGTCGGCGTTTTTGAATTTCCCTGCCTGTTGAAGGATCGAAATCTATCCAGACCAAATCTTGTTTCTGGGGAATATAGTTAGGCTTCATTATCCAGCAAAGCCATCCCTTCAAAATCGTCGGACATGGCTAAATCAGTCTTGCCATCAAAAGGGTTAGCAAGCTTTGGTGCCAGAACAATCACGCCATCAACCCCTCTGTAAACAGAGAACTCAGTGCCTTCTTTTACCTTTAGATCCTTTGGAATCGTCACAGTCATCGAATTCCCAACCTTTCTCGCTTTTACTGTTGCCATAAAAATCACCCCTAAGTTCTTTTGTATATATTAAGTGTATACAAAAGAGCTTGCAAAGTCAAATGGCTTTCATAGGAATTATTCGGGAAATGATGGTGAAGAACCTTTTTCACCTCTAACAAATATGGTAAAATAAAATTACAATTTTAAATAAAAACAAGAAGCGAGGCTAGCCTCCTTTGTTATATTTATAACAAAGGAGGCTAGCCTCCTTTGTTATATTTATAACAAAGGAAACCTAACAGTCTCTCTTATACAGAGGAAAATATGGACAATATTAGACAAAAACAATTATTGGAACTTTTGGCTCAGGCACAAGAAGAAGTTATGAATGGAAATGAAGTCTCTACTGAGTTTGCGCGTGTTCTTTTCCCACCTTCTCGTAAGGAATATGAACTGACTTACTATGGGAAAGAGAGCGAACAAGCAATTATCAGTCAGACATTTGCGGCACCACTGCAAGAAAATCGCAGATTTGGTAAAGTAACTGAAAATGGATGGTTGAATAAAATTATTTTTGGAGATAATCTTCAAGTATTAAAAACTCTTGTAGAAATGAAACATCGAGGTGAATTGAAAAACGCCGATGGCACAGATGGAGTGAGATTAATTTATATTGATCCGCCTTTTGCAACAAAACAAGATTTTTCAAATAAAGATGCTAAGGCTTATTCAGACAAGCTGGCAGGAGCGGAGTTTTTAGAGTGGCTGAGAAAACGTCTTATTTTGTTGCGAGAACTTCTTTCTGATGATGGTTCTATTTATATTCATTTAGATTGGCATAAAGCTCATTATATCAAGGTGTTGATGGATGAAATATTTGGAGAGGGTAATTTTAAAAATGAAATTATTTGGCATTATCAGACTTATCAAGGTCAAGTAAAAACATATTTCCCAAGAAAACATGATAATATATTTGTTTATGGAAAAACAAAAACAACAGTGTTTAAACTATTAAAAGATAATAAGCCTGAAGGAACTATAGATGCTGAGAGGTGGAAGGATTATTATACAGATGGATGGAGAATTAAAGGAAATAATTATCCTAAAGATGATTCTAGATTTAATGGATATTTAGAGAGATTTAAAAAGAAATATGGAAGAGAACCTAAAGATGATGATATTGTATATGTAAATAAAGGAAAAACCGTAGATGATGTTTGGGATATAAAAGCTGTTGATCCAAAAAATAAGAACGAGAAAGTTGATTATCCAACACAAAAGCCGGAAGAATTATTAGAAAGGGTCGTTGAGGCTTCGTCTAATAAAGGAGACTTGGTTTTGGATTGTTTCGGAGGTTCTGGAACAACGGCTGCGGTTGCAGAAAAACTAGATAGAAGATGGATTACGGTTGATGCAGGTATACTGTCTATTTACACCATTCAAAAAAGAATTTTAGAGATAGAAAACCATGAAGGATTTGCTGTATATGACGCTGGTTTGTATGATAATGATAAATTGAATGCTTTTGACAATACACAATGGAAGCAATTTGCTATGGCGTTGTATAATGTTCAACCTTCTTATCAAACTATCAAAGGGTTTCCTTTTGATGGTATCAAGGATGGTTCATTAGTAAAAGTTTATTCACCTAATGAATTAGAGGTATGGGGAGCAAAAATTTCGGAAGGTACCTTGGAACAAATTTATTCACGATTAGGGTCAGCTGCACCAAGTGAAATCTTCATTATTGCACCACAAGGGAAATTCACCTTTGCTGTAGATGAATTTGATAAGGATGGACAATGGAGTACAATTTTCAACATTCTCCGAGTTCCTTATTCCATGTATCAGAAATTTACTGAAAATTTTGTAGGAACTGTCCAAGCTGATGGAACAGATTCGGTTAATGCTGCTGTAGATGCCTATGGATTTGATTTTAAGAGAAAGCCTAAGGTTGATTTTAAGGTTGATGGTGAAAGATTAACTATTAATTCTTTTGAATCTTTCTCACGGTTAAAAGGGAAAGATAATATTAATGGTTTTGAAGCATTTTCAATGCTTTTAATCGATTTATCTTATGATGGTGAAGCATTTAATATGGATAGAGTTTATTATCATAATGATTTTGATGAGGAGCAGTCTATTGCTTTTAATGAAAATGATGTTGATGGTCAAGCTATGTATATTTTTATTGATAAGTTTGGAAATGAATTTATAACAACAAGGGGAGAAATGGCCTAAATGGAATATAAAGAAAGTGATTTAGTTTTAAAAGTCAGTAAAAATGTAAATCCGTCAATCTGGGATGAAGGCTTCTTTCAAAATTTTTTTGATTTATTATTTGGTCAAAGAACTTATCAAAAAGAAGCCTCAGAGACTGCATTGCGCTTCTTAAATTCTGGAGAGTACAAAAATATATCTGCATTGGCTAAAGAAAATTTTAGTAATAATGATGTTATCAGGACACGCTGGAGTAATAATTTTTCATTGATGCAGGACGACTTAGATTTATCAGATAAACTATCTGCAACATTAGATTTAGCGACTGGTACAGGTAAATCTTATGTCATATTTGGACTAGCTCTTGTTATGTTGGCAACTAAGAAAGTCAATCGTGTCTTAATTTTAGTTCCTAGTTTAACGATTGAAAGTGAGTTAACGCAAAAATTTAAGGATCTATTAGCTAATCAGCAGTTGTTAAAGACATTGGGTGAGGACTTTATTCCACCACAGATTGTGAATGGCGATAGTACACTCGTAGAAAATTCCATTGCGATTGAAAACCGAAATGCTATTTATAAAGCCCAATCAGCTAGAAATTCAATAGTTGATAGCCTGAAAGGTAATGGTGAAAAGACACTTGTATTGAATGATGAAGTTCATCATGTTTATTATTCTGAATCAAATGAATGGAAAAATTTCATAGAAGATGAAAGAAGTAATAATATCAATTTTAAGTATGTTATTGGAGTAACTGGTACTGCTTATAAAGGGAAAAATAAAAGTGGTAATGACTATTTTTCAAATGTCATTTATCGTTTTTCTCTTCGTGATGCTATTGAGCAGGGTTTTGTAAAGGATATTGAGTATATCTCAAAAGAAGATATTCCTAATGATAAAATCGAGCGTTGGCAAGTTATTTTAAATTCTCATGATACTATAGCTAAACGATTGCCGAGTGAACTTGGAATTAAACCAATTACCATCATCGTAACATCTAGGCAGACAATGGCGGATAACAAAGCTAGGGACTTTAAAAAATTTTTGAAACAACAAAGACAGCTCAGTGATGAAGAAGTCGATAATGTTGTATTATCTGTCCATAGTGGAACCCAAGCAGCGGTTGATAGGATGAAGCTCAAAAAGGTTAATCAACAAGGTAATCCTGTAGAATTTATCTTTAGTGTTTCTATGCTTACCGAAGGTTGGGATGTTAAAAGAGTATTTCAAATTGTTCCTGATGAGGAAAGGGCATTTAACTCCAAGCTTTTAATTGCTCAGGTTTTAGGAAGGGGGTTAAGAATCCCTGATGGTTGGCAAAATAATTGGGGAATACCAAGGGTGACCGTTTTTAATCATGAAAAATGGTCTGCTAATGTTGAAGCCTTAGTAAATGAAGTGCTAGAAATTAGAAAGCGTTTGACAGTAGGTATAAATCCAGATTCAGAATATCATTTTGATTTATTGAATGTAACATATTCTTCAAAAGAAGATGTTAAAAATTATCCTAAAATGGGAACCTATCAACTTTGGGAAAAGGGAGTGAATTTACCAACGGACGATAAAGTAGGGAAA
Organism: Streptococcus ratti FA-1 = DSM 20564; assembly: GCF_000286075.1. Lineage (GTDB taxonomy): Bacteria > Bacillota > Bacilli > Lactobacillales > Streptococcaceae > Streptococcus > Streptococcus ratti. Next base: position 310,325 of record NZ_AJTZ01000005.1, read on the forward strand.
AGCACGGTTACTCTGACTGATATCAAATCTCAAGCAGAGAGAAATTTTGAAACAAGCTTTGAACATGAAACTCTCACTTCACTTCAAATGGCTAATATTTTATATAGTCGATTTGAAGATTTAGAAGATAAAGAGTATGCAGGAGAGTATCAAAAATTATGGCCAGTTTCTAGAATTCAGGAAATGGTAGAGAAATCTCTTGAAGATAGTGGCAATAAGTATATTACTAAGAGTTTAAAAAATAGATTTTTAACTTCAATGAATGTTATTTTCCGTAATACAGCTAAAGTTGTCAGTTATGATACAAATCCTACAGAATATCAGTATATATCTACCAAACAATTACCAAGGACCACTACAGACTTATCAGGATTCCACAGGAATAAAGTACTATTTTATAGTTCTGAATTAAGAGATAGTTTATCAGGGGATAATGGCAGTTTAGAAACATTTAAAGAGCTTTCAGACCTGTCAAAAGGCTATAAACAAAGCCCTGTTGAAAATAGATATCATTTTAAGACACCTCAGTTTGGTATTGTGACTACTGGAAATCCTGAGACGGAATTTTTGAAAAAATTGGTAGAAGATAAAGAAGTCAATAATAGTATTGATTCATTTGTAAAATCAGATGATATGAGCTTTTACAACATTGATTATTCTTGGAAAAAAGGGAACCACCAAAAGACAGGACAGTTTAACCCTGATTGGTTCATTAAGCAAAATAATAATATAATAGTGGTGGAAATCAAAGATGATTCACAGATATCTGATCCAGATACTGAGAATATTGGAAAAAACAAAGCTGCTGTGAAACACTTTGATATAATCAATCATTATTTCAAAGAAAAGGGCGAAAAGGTTCAATATAAATTTACGTTCCTAACACCAAAGGATTTTCCGACTTTCTTTAAGAGTTTAACATCAGGCAATATTCAAACTTTCAAAAGTCATTTAGATATTGCTTTAGATGATATGAATTAATTTTATTATTATGCAGATAACTTAATTTATCTGTGAATTATTTTTGAAAACTATAGTTGATGTAAGTTTAGGAGAAGAAAGTAAAAAGCACTATTTTTATTAAAATAGTGCTTTTTATTATTGAATCGTAAATCAAACCATGCTAAAATTATTATAGAAAATCTAGCAAAGGAGTTATGAATTTATTGTCAGTGCAGGAATATTCGAAATGGGAAATCGAAGATATTTTGAAGCAAATCAAATTGTTGATTTCAAAGGATAGATTTGTCATTTTACTCTGAAGGATTTTTTAGGGGATGAGAAAGAAGTGCAGATTTATGCGAAATTTGTACTTGCGACTAGCCAAACTTCTGGTCTAAAAACAATTGTGGTTTCCTTTCATGAAGCTGAAAGGCCGCTGAGTTATTATTTTCAATAATGATAATAAAGGAGTTGAATGTATCATGGCAGAAAAAAGAGTTTTTTGTGAACATTGCTTAGATGATGTTGCTTATCATATTGAAGACCGCGAGCTCACACGTAAATTAAAGGGGAAAAACTATACTTTTAAGGGACAGGAAGCTATATGCGATAACTGCAACAAGCCTGTTTTTGTTGAAGAAATTGATAATGCCAACAGAATAGCTCTTTATGCTTCTTTTAAAAAGGAAAACGATATTATTTCTGTTTCTGAAATTAAAGCTATTCTTAGAAAATATAATATTGGAGCTAAGCCCCTATCAGAGCTTTTAGGCTGGGGCATTAATACCATTCCTAGGTATTTAAAGGGAGATATTCCTAAAGCAGACTATTCAGCTAAACTTCGCAGGATTGCTGCTGAGCCAGATTATTTTTTGTCTCTCTTAAAAGGCGCATCTGATATTTTAAAACCAGTAGCTTATGACAAAAGCATGAGAGCTACTGAGGAAGCGATCAAAGGAGGAGTAGATAAAGAATCTTTAGCAGCGGATTATCTGCTGTCTAAAAATGATGAGATAACTCCTCTTGCTCTGCAAAAACTGCTTTACTATGTTCAGGGCTTTTCTTATGCCTTTACTGGGAACTTCATGTTCAAGGGTGATTGTGAAAGCTGGGTGCACGGTCCTGTATATAGAGATATTTATAATAAATATCAGGACTTTGGCAGAGAACCGATTGTCTTAGAGAAAAGTTATGATTTCAGCCATTATTTCACGTCTCAGGAAATGCAGTTGCTAGATAGTATTGTCAAACATCTCGGCGTCTATAATGGTAAGGTATTGGAGAAATTCACTCATGAAGAAAGTCCTTGGCTGTTGGCTCGAGGAGATTTAAAAGAAGATGAACCTTCTGCCAATATTATTGAAAAAGAGACGATTGCGGATTTCTTTACCAAAGTTAAAGAAAAATATAATATGCTTACAGTGGATGATCTATCGGCTTATATAAACGTAAGGTTTGCTAATCTTAGTTTTTGATATGTGTCATGAAGTTATATGCTTTCATGTAAAAAGCTGTTTTATGATGCAATTACTTTGAAAATCAATAATCAAGTTGTGAGTTTTATCAGAAAGTCTGTACAAGTACACAGCTTGACTGTTTCTGAATTTGCAGGACAGTTCATCCCTGTCAAGTCTGGAAAGAGAGTCTATTATTTTTGGACCATGGAAAATCCAGACATTACCAAATCGCTTGAAGACTTTAACTTTTCCAAATTTACTTACCGCAAATTGGCTAAGTATTTGCAGATTAAATACACAAAATCACAAAATTAGCAGATAGACTGAGTTTTGACTGACATTCATAAAAGATGACTAAAGCTGACTGCTCTCTAAATTGGATTTTTAGTCTCCCACTTAGAAAAGCCGTTCAGCTTTAGTCATTTTTATCTTATTTTAGACAGCTATGCTAGTGTGCGGTCCTTTCTTTGACAGCAGCTGCGGCGGTCTTAGCCACCTTTCTTGAAAAGCATCCGGAATAATATTGGCCGGGCTGAGTTTGGTGTTTGAAATGCCGACTGCTGTCAGTTTTTGCATGTTACTAGCCGCAAATATATCTCTTATCTGAAAGAGCGCCAATATCTTAAGAGCCGGTACTGTCTATACCAAGGTCGGCTGTCCCTACAAAGTATTTGAAAGGCAAAAATAACATTTTTTGTCAGCGACCTATTTGCAGCAGCAAAGAAAACTAATGAATCTTAATTTAAAATAATTTAAGTTTCCTTTAAGCCTTCCTTGCTATAGTATAAGCATCCTAAAACTTTCTTTTTCATAAATCTCCTAAAAAGTGAAGGCACTGATTGGTTCCTTCACTTTTTCTTTATATCGCAAATGTTAATTATCGCTGCCAGTTTCAAGAATAATCCTTTTTAAATCCTCTGCGTTTTCAGCAATATAATCAGCCTTTGCAGCCTGCAGTTCTTCAAAGCTGCCATATCCATAAAGAACACCGAGTGATGCTATTTTATTTTTCTTAGCCCCTAAAATGTCATATTTGCGATCACCAACCATAAGGGCTGAACGAAGGTCTGTGCTGCTGGTATTTTCCAGAGCATAGGCAATGATATCAGCCTTTTTGCTGCGGGAACTGTCCATACTGGCACCAGCAATGTATTCAAAAAAATCGCTGAGTTTAAAGTGTTCTAAAATTTGGCGCGCAAAAATTTCAGGTTTTGATGTGGCTACTAGGAGCTGCTTTTTCTGGTCTTTTAAATCTGCCAGAAGTTCCGGGATACCTGAATAAATCTCATTTTCAAAGATTCCTTTTTCTCTAAAATAGTCTCGGTAAAATTGAATACCTGCCTGACTTTCAGCCAAGGACATACCCAGAGTTTGTTCAAAACTGGTTTTCAAAGGGGGGCCGATAAAGGTTTTTAGCAGATCGTCGTCTGGAATCGGGCGCTTGAGTTGGGTCAAAGCATAGCGGATAGAATTGAGGATTCCCTGTCCTGAGTCGGTCAGGGTACCATCCAAATCAAATAAAATCGTCTGATACATATAATCTCCTTCGACAAGATCGGCGGGTAAGGTTTTCTGCAATCAAGAAAAGTCTCAAAAAATACTTAGACGTGTTTATCATATTAGTAGTTAATCGGCTCTGACTGTTAAAAACAAGAAGCAGTCAGTCTGATTATCCAATATGAAAATTTTGCTGTTTCTATATTTTGCCAAACCATTTTTTCCAAAATGATTTTTGCTGCGGCTGTTCATCCTGCTGTGCAAATAGTTTAGGATAGAGAGTCTTGATGTCAGTATTTTCAAGGTGTTCAGCTTTGTTTGTATGAACCAGCAAACCAAAGGGGGACTGGCAGTTGTCTTCATCAACGATGGTCGCAGGAAGGCTGGCTTCTTGTGCCTTTTTCATGTAAACCATCTGGCTGTTCAATGAGAGCTTGGATGAAATCTTCAGGCAGCATTCGTCGTAGTTTGCTTTGAGGTCTGCTAAAATAGCATCCAAAGCCTTAAAAACGGCTGGTTTTTCAGCATCTGTTAAAAGAATGCTCAGTACCAGACGTTCAGCAAAGGTTCCTAAGTACTTTCGCTGTTCATCAGGATTTAACCGGCGTTCACCCTGAGCACTTTCCAGAACTTTTTTCTCTAAATCAGTCATTATTCACCTCAATTTATCACTTATAAAAATTATACACTATTTTACAGAGAAAAGCTGTGCTAATTAGAGCAGAAGTTGCTTTTTAGGGAAATTTAATGATATAATCAACACAATAAAAGCTAAGAGAGGGCAGAAGTAGATGGAAAAAAGAACAGATGTTTGGAAGATTCTCGCTATAGTCTTCATTGTTTTAACCAGTGTTTTTTTCATTTTAACAGTGACAATGACAACCGTCTATATTTTATCCAATCAGGAGGTTCATCGCTTGATTGAACACTCAGAAGATAAGGAGGATAAAATTTCTGATTATCGAAAAATAGTGAGAAAGTATAAGGAAAAAGAAGTTCAAGATAGCAAAAATACTTATTATAGCTACAATGACCAGAGCTACGGTTCAGATGACAGCTACGATAACTAAAAACTAACGGAAAAGAGAAGAAAAATGGAAAAAAGAACAAATGTCTGGAAAATTCTTAGTATTGTTTTTATGAGTGTAACAGGTTTTTTCTTTCTGCTTACCTTAGTTATGAGTGCTTTTTATATAGTATCCAGACAAGATTTTAATCATTGGACAGCAACGAACAATATGCAGGACAGAACCATTGCCAACAAGAAAAAAGAAATTAAACGGCTGAAGCTTGAAGATGAGATAAGAAATGGCAATAGGAGCTATGATGATTCGTATGATAAAGCCAAACAGTACATTTTTGGTGAGAGTGCCAAACTGGATACCGGTGAAGAAGTAACTGTAACAGGTATAAAAACAGCATCAAATCTTAAAATAAAAGGTGCTTCCAGCGATGACCAAAAAATTGTTTTGACCGTAAGCGTGAAAAATACAACAATGAACACTATTCAGTTCAGTCCCCGAGATTTCTATATTTACGACAGTGCACTTGATATTGCCGATTTGAGTAATTATGCTGGCAATGAAAAAATTCCAGATACTATTAAACCGGGAGAGACCATTGATGTTAAAATTTATTTCACTATCTCTGAATCATCTCCTTATATCGTCAATTTCGGAAATGCTTACTGGATCCCTCAGTCTGCCTATCAGAAAAAATCACGTTCAGTCTGACAGCTGGGCGCCTGTTTCGCACTTTCCCGGATAAAAACTTAACAAAAGAAAATGTATTTTTGCTTTAATTTTAGAGAGGCAGAGCAAACAAATCTTTTTTTGGTTTGCCTAAGTTCCAACTTTGTGGTATCATTAACATGTAAAAATTAAAACTCATAAGGAGAGTAACATAATGTCAATTATTACTGATGTTTACGCTCGCGAAGTCCTTGACTCACGCGGTAACCCAACACTTGAAGTAGAAGTTTACACTGAATCAGGTGCTTTCGGACGTGGTATGGTTCCTTCAGGAGCTTCTACTGGTGAACACGAAGCAGTAGAACTTCGCGATGGAGACAAATCACGCTACGGTGGTCTTGGTACTCAAAAAGCTGTTGATAACGTAAATAATGTTATTGCAGAAGCACTTATTGGCTACGATGTTCGTGACCAACAAGCTATTGACCGTGCTATGATCGCTCTTGATGGTACTCCAAACAAAGGTAAACTTGGTGCTAATGCTATTCTTGGTGTTTCTATTGCCGTAGCTCGCGCTGCTGCAGACTTCCTTGAAATTCCGCTTTACAGCTACCTTGGCGGTTTCAACACTAAAGTTCTTCCAACTCCAATGATGAACATTATCAACGGTGGTTCTCACTCAGATGCTCCTATTGCTTTCCAAGAATTTATGATTGTACCTGCTGGTGCACCTACATTTAAAGAAGCTCTTCGCTGGGGTGCTGAAATTTTCCATGCTCTTAAGAAAATTCTTAAAGAACGCGGACTTGAAACAGCTGTTGGTGACGAAGGTGGATTCGCTCCTAAATTTGACGGAACAGAAGATGCTGTAGAAACAATTATCAAAGCTATTGAAACAGCTGGTTATAAACCAGGTGAAGAAGTATTCATCGGATTTGACTGTGCATCATCAGAATTTTATGCAGACGGCGTTTATGACTACACTAAATTCGAAGGTGAAACAGGTGCAAAACGTACTGCTGCAGAACAAATTGACTACCTTGAAGAATTGGTTAATAAATATCCAATCATCACTATCGAAGATGGTATGGATGAAAATGACTGGGATGGCTGGAAAGCTCTTACAGAACGTCTTGGCGGACGTGTTCAATTAGTTGGTGACGACTTCTTCGTTACAAACACTGACTATCTTGCTCGTGGTATCAAAGAAGGTGCAGCTAACTCAATCCTTATCAAGGTTAACCAAATCGGTACTTTGACTGAAACATTCGAAGCTATCGAAATGGCTAAAGAAGCTGGCTACACTGCCGTTGTTTCTCACCGTTCAGGTGAAACTGAAGATTCAACAATCGCTGATATCTCAGTTGCAACTAATGCTGGCCAAATCAAGACTGGTTCATTGTCACGTACAGACCGTATTGCTAAATACAACCAATTGCTTCGCATCGAAGACCAACTTGGTGAAGTTGCTGAATACCGTGGTTTGAAATCATTCTACAACCTTAAAAAATAATCGTTGATTTAACAACGTTTCAAAGCTCTCAGTTTATAGACTGGGGGCTTTTTGGCTGCTCTGATATTATTTATTAATAATTGTAAAAAATGAAATATAAAAGATTGCAGAGAAAATGGTTGATTTTGAGCAAGACTTGCGAATATGTTATAATGAAAACAACTATATTTTAAAGGAAAGCAATATGGCAAAAAATAATGTTAAAACCTATCTGATGATTCCTTTGGCCCTGACTCTTTTTATGGCTGCAAGTAAGGTATCTGCAGATGAAACAGCTCAAACTGCCTCTGCCTCAGATAAGCTAGCATCTTCTGAAGTCGCGGCAGCAACCAGCACTGAAACATCAGTATCAAAAGCAAGTACCAGCCAGAACACTGCTGCAGTCAGTCGTCAATCAACCAGCCAGAAAGAGCCAAGTCAGCCTGTCGATCAGACAGCTGCTGCTGAATTAACAACTGCAGAAAGTTCTCAGCAAAGGAAGGAAACGACAGCTGCTGCAACAAGTCCGTCTGTTTCCAGTCAGAAGACTGTTCAGACTCAAAGCCAGCCAACAACCAAAGCTGCTAGCATCCAAAACCAGCAATCCTCGTCTTCTCAGTCCTTTAAGCAAGCCGCACCTTTGAAAAGGCTAGCTGTCACAAAGACTCCTCAGTCAAGTGCTGCAACTGTACAAAAGACGCCTAAGGAAGTGACAGCTGCTGCAGTTGAAGCAAAAGGGATAAAATTACAGTACAAACAGCCTATTGCCAAAGGCAGCAAGATCCAGTTTGCCGTTTGGACGGCGCAGAAAGGGCAGGATGATCTTAAATGGTATACAGCCAATAATATGGGAGCAGCTTATGCCGAGTTCAAGAATCACCGCGAGTATGGAACCTATTATATTCACACCTATGCCAATCAAAATGGTAAGATGACAGGACTCAATGCGATGACTGTTAGGGTTGCTAAGCCGCAGATTAAGACAAAGATTCAAAAAACCTCAGCTAATCATTTTGAAATCACTGTCGCAAATGTTCCCAATACGATTACACAGGTTGATATTCCTGTCTGGTCAGATAAAAAGGGACAGGACGACCTGAAATGGTATAGAGCGGCAAAAATAGCTAATGGCAGTTATAAAATTACAGTCAATCTGCAAAATCACAAAAATACTCTGGGTCACTACCAAGCTCATATTTACGGCTACAGCACTGTTACTCAGTCTCAAATTGGATTGGGGGTCAGTTCAGGTTTTGATAACGTTGACAGCCGTTCCAATGCGACTGCTTCAGTTGTAGGTTACAAAGAAACCTCTGGTACTTTCAATGTAGTTGTCAAGGGCGGTCCAAGTACAAAAGTGATAAAATCAGTCAGTGTCGCCGTCTGGTCAGAAGAGAAAGGTCAGGATGATCTTAAATGGTATACACCGGCAGTTATCAACAATCAAGCGACTGCTAAAATAAATATCGCCAACCATGCCAACGTCTCTGGACTCTACCATGTTCATGTTTACACAGACTATACTGACGGAACAAAATCCGGAAAAATTTTGGGAACCTATAAGATTACTAAGGCAGCTGCTGAGGCCAAATTAACTTCTAAGGGGATTTCTCTAAAGCTAACTGCTGCTAACATTAAGGATAAGACTAAGGTTTCCTTTGCTGTTTGGTCCAATGAAAAAGGTCAGGATGACCTGAAGTGGTATCAGGCAGATAAACAGGGGGAGGCAATCGCCAGCTACGATAATCACAAGGGCTACGGTCTTTATAACATCCATGTTTATCACAGCCAAAACGGACGCTTGACAGGGCTGGGAACAGCGACCATAAACATTCCCAAACCATCTGTAACAACGAGCATTGCTAAAACAGCTGACAATGAGTACACTGTTATTCTTAAAAATGTGCCTTATTATATTTCCTCCGTACAGGTTCCTGTGTGGACGAGTAAGAACAATCAAGATGATATTAAGTGGTATGGAGCTCGCAAGATATCAGATAAAACTTATGAAGCGAAAGTTCTTCTTAAGAATCATCAGTTTGAAACAGGCCGCTATAATGCTCATGTCTATGGCAAAAGCAGACTGGAAAACAACAAATTAATTAGCATGGGAGGAAAAGAATTTACAGTCAGTGCAGCTAAAATCAGCAGTCCAAAGGTTAGCGTGACCAATCATCAGGCTAAGAAGGGGAATCTGGATGTGGTCATTACTGAAACCAGTAATTCTAAAAAGCTGAAATCTGTTAAGGTCGCTGCTTGGTCAGAAGCCAAACAAAGCAATCTCTACTGGTACACCAGCAGCACTGTCAAGGATGGCAAAATCAGCATTACTGTTAACGAAAAAAATCATGGCTATATCAAAGGCAGCTACCATGTTCATGTTTATGTGACTTATCAAGATAATCAGGAAACTGGTTTTGATAAAGGAACTTATCGCTTGGAAGCTGAAAAGCCGGCTGTTGCTTTGCCGTCCTACTTTATTGATATCAGCAGCCATAATGGAACGATTTCTGTTGCAGAATTTAAGAGTTTAAAGCAGCAGGGGATTCAGGGAGTTGTTGTCAAGTTAACAGAAGGTACCAGCTATATCAATCCTTATGCAAAATCACAGATTGCCAATGCCAAAGCAGCAGGAATCAAAGTTTCTGCTTACCACTATTCGCACTATACATCAGCAGCAGGAGCCCAAGCAGAAGCACGTTATTTTGTTAATGCTGCCAAGGCACATGGTTTAGCTTCTGCAACGGTTATGGTAAATGATATGGAAGAATCTTCCATGCTAAGTAATATCAATGCTAATGTTCAAGCCTGGCAAGATGAGATGAAGCGTCAGGGATACAGCAACTTGGTTCACTATACCATGGCGAGCTGGCTGGATATTCGCGGCGGAAGTGTTAAAACAGCACAATTTGGCCTTAATAATTTCTGGATTGCTCACTACGCTAAGGGCTATACTTATATGACTCAGGAAGAGGCTAAGTCCTTTAATTATTATGCCAATGCAGCGGCTTGGCAATACACAAGTGTCTCTCCGAAATTATCTCATCCTTTAGATGAAAATATTGACTATACCGGTCGTTTTACGCGGCAGTCCTAATAAGGAGTTTGATTTATGAAAAAGAAACCTATCTTCAAGAATTTTATTCTTGTATTGCTGTCTGTTTTTCTTCTTATCGGCTGCTCAGATCAGAAAAAGACTTATAATGGGGACAAATCAGCTTCCCCTAAGACAAGTTTGCAGTCGAAATCGCATAAGAGGGATAAACATAGCTCATCCGAACAGGAGAAAAGAACAGAGTCTGCTTCAGAAAGCAGTCAGTCGTCCAGTTCTTCCAGTGAAGAGAGCCGTGAGGCAGAAAGTCTTTCTCCTATTGATACAGGTGCTATCTTAAAGGCTGATTACAGCACAGCGGCAGGTACTTGGAAGAATGCACAGGGACAGACTCTTACCTTCAATGCACAAGGGTTGACAACGTCTGGAATGACAGTCAGCCTGCTGGATATTGATCAGGATGGTATTCTCTTGCTGAATGTGGAGACAGGGAACAAAACAAATTTAACTCTCTACATGGTAACGGCAAATCATACTTTGCCTCAGCGTTACTTTTCTAATGGGCAAACAGATACATCTGATAAATCAAAAGACCGCATCATTTCGTCTAAAACGTTGAGCAGCAATCAGTTGGCAGATCATGTTTATTATCATGTATCAAATCATTAACCAAACTGAAAAAATTCTGAATAATATTTTAAAAAACCGCATATATCTGTGGTTTTTTCTGTTATAATTAAGAGGATAAGAGGTAGAAAATGACTTACGATAATTTGTTAAAACGCTTTTTGACCTATGTTAGAATCAATACTAGAAGTGACGCAAACAGTACTAAGACACCAACAACACAGAGTCAGGCTGACTTTGCATTGACTGTTTTAAAGCCAGAAATGGAAAACATTGGTCTCAAGGATGTTCATTATTTGCCAAATGGTTACTTGGTAGGAACCTTGCCTGCAAATGGGGATTTTCCTTATAAGATCGGTTTTATTGCTCATATGGATACAGCTGACTTTAATGCCGAAGGTGTGAATCCGCAGGTTATTGAACATTATGACGGCGGCTCTGTTCAGCTTGGTCAGACCGATTTTACTCTTAATCCGGCAGACTTTCCCAATCTTAAAAATTATGTTGGACAGACTCTGATTACTACAGATGGAACGACCTTGCTGGGAAGTGATGACAAGTCTGGTATTGCTGAAATTATGACGGCAGTGGAATATTTGGTCAACCATCCTGAGATTGAGCACAGTGAAATTCGTATTGGTTTTGGACCCGATGAAGAAATCGGTATTGGTGCTGATAAATTTGACGTGGCAGACTTTGATGTTGATTTTGCCTATACTGTTGACGGGGGACCGCTGGGCGAGCTGCAATATGAAACCTTCAGTGCCGCAGCGGCAAACATTAACTTTATAGGACGCAATGTTCATCCGGGAACTGCTAAAAATCGGATGATCAATGCACTGCAATTAGCTATTGATTTTCATGAGCAATTGCCTGCTGATGAGCGCCCTGAGAAGACAGATGGGTATGAAGGCTTTTATCATTTGCTCAGTCTTAATGGGACAGTTGAAGAAGCCCACAGTTCCTACATTATCCGTGATTTTGAGGATGGGAGCTTTGCTAATCGCAAAGCATTGCTGCAGCACATTGTTGAGAAGATGAATGCACGTTTAGGAGCCGAACGAGTGGAGCTCAAACTTAATGACCAATATTATAATATGCGAAAAGTGATTGAACAGGATATGACCTGTGTCAATATTGCCAAGAAAGTCATGGAGGACCTAGCTATAGAGCCTGTCATTGAACCCATTCGGGGCGGCACAGATGGCTCTAAAATATCTTTTATGGGACTTCCGACACCGAACCTTTTTGCAGGTGGTGAAAACATGCACGGTCGCTTTGAATTTGTCAGCTTAGAGACCATGCAGAAAGCTGTCGAAGTCATCATAGGCATTGCTGCTTTCAGACATTAAATTTTGGAAAAAATCACTTAACTATGATAAAATGATGTAACATGGAGGAAAAGTAAGTGATTAAAATATTTGGAAAAGTGCGCTATCATTGGCAGCCTGAACTGTCGTGGCTAATCATTTATTGGTCCATTGCGATTATGCCGATTTTCATTGCTTTGTCACTTTTGTATGAGCAAACCAGTATTCCGCAGTATTTCTTTATTTTGTTTATTGCTTTTGTAGTTTTGGTCGGTATTGGATTTCATCGCTATTTCATTATTGAAGATAAGGGTATTTTAAGGGTTGTATCCTTAAATATATTTAGACCGTCTAAGATTATGATTGCTGATATCGAAAAAGTGGAGGTCACAAAATCAACAGTTACTCTGCTGCTTAAAAATAAAAAGAAAAGCCTCTTTTACATGCGAAAATGGCCGAAAAAATATTTTTTAGATGATCTGGCTGTTCATCCAGATTTTAAAGGCGAAGTTGAGCTGATTGATAATTTTGTTAATCTTGATTATTTTGAAGCTTACAAGGATGAAAAAAAGCCCTTACGGTAAAGTAAGTGCTTTTGTTGGACAAGATTTGACCGCAGTGAGAATATTGGCATCATCAATAAAGGTTTTAACGTTTTCGCTAGTACCTGAAAATTTGACAATGCCGTCATCATCATAATCAAAGACATCTGAATAAGTCTGGCAAAGCCCGCAGGCAATACATTTTTCTGGGATAATAGCTACTTTCATAGTAACATTGTAATACTATTGTTGACATTTAACAAGGGGGAAAATCATGTCCAATAAACCATGGGAAGAAAAAGTGACAGAAACGGATACTGAAAACAAGGAACTAACAAGGAACTCTAAAGATGATCGTGCTGTCAGTACACCGGTTTTGACGATTTTGCTGAGTCTCTTTTTCTTGATTATTATTGGTATTTTATTTTTTGTACTTTATACTTCTAATGGCGGCAGTGATGAAAAGGCGGCAACTTCAGGATTTTACGGTTCCTCTAAAACCATCAAAAAATCTAATGATAAAGTCAGTCAATCTTCTGAATCTGAATCGGAAGAACAGACAGTGACAGAAACAACCGAGACTGAGACCACTCAAACAGAGACAACGACTTCTTCTGACGGAGAAGATACCCTTACTGTTCAAGGCGGTGAAGGTGCTGCGGCCATTGCTGCACGTGCAGGAATTTCTGTTGAGAAACTTTATGAGTTAAATCCGGATCACATGACAAAGGGCTATTGGTACGCTAATCCCGGTGATAATATAAAAATTAAGTAAGAGGATTGTATGACAGGAATTAAAATTGCTATTGACGGTCCTGCTTCAAGTGGGAAGAGTACAGTCGCTAAGATTATTGCAAAGGATCTCAATTATACTTATTTGGATACAGGAGCCATGTACCGCTCTGCGACTTATTTGGCCCTTCAAAATGATGTTGCCCTAACTGATGAAGGTGCTATTGTTGAACTTTTACAGAAATATCCAATTAGTTTTGGCCGCCGCGAAGATGGGCAGCAGTTAGTCTTTGTCGGGGATGTTGATGTCAGCCTTCCTATCCGGGAAAATGAGGTAACCAATAATGTTTCCACGGTATCAGCCCTGCCTTTGGTGCGTGAAACTTTGGTTGCGCTTCAGCGTCAGATTGCTGATCAAGGCGGTATTGTTATGGATGGCCGTGATATCGGAACGGTTGTTTTACCAGATGCTGAATTAAAGATTTTTCTGATTGCTTCTGTTGATGAAAGGGCTGAGCGCCGATATAAGGAAAATCTTGAAAAAGGGATTGAAACTGATCTAGCTAAGCTTAAAAGAGAAATTGCAGCGCGTGACTACAAGGACAGCCACCGAAAGGTTTCTCCTCTTAAAGCAGCTGCAGATGCTATTACTTTTGACACAACAGGTGTAACAATTGATGGTGTTGTAAACTTTATTGAAGAAAAAGCAAAGAAAATGATTGACAGACATTAATTGACATGTTATACTGATTAACAGTGAGAAAAGCAGAAGTGAGAACTTCTCGCCTTGCGACTAAGGTTGTCTGGCCCAACATGTCAAAATTCCTTATCTAAGGAAAGTTATGTGTGCGGGCTTGAAATGTCAAGTCCGCTTTCGTTTTTCTCGAAAAAATATAAAGGGGTGAAGAACATAGCTAAAAAAGATTTGTTCATTAATGATGAAATTCGTGTCCGCGAAGTTCGTCTTATTGGCCTTGATGGTGAACAATTAGGAATTAAGCCCTTGGCAGAAGCGCAGTCTATTGCTGATGATGCCAATGTTGACTTAGTTTTAATTCAGCCGCAGGCTACACCGCCTGTAGCCCGTATCATGGACTATGGTAAGTTCAAATTTGAGTATCAGAAGAAGCAAAAAGAGCAGCGCAAAAAACAAAGCGTTGTTACTGTTAAGGAAGTCCGTCTCAGTCCTGTTATTGACAAAGGGGACTTTGAAACAAAACTCCGCAACGGCCGTAAATTCCTGCAAAAAGGAAACAAGGTGAAAGTTTCAATTCGTTTTAGAGGACGTATGATTACTCACAAAGAAATCGGAGCAAAGGTCTTAGCTGATTTTGCTGAAGCAACGCAGGATATTGCGATTATTGAGCAAAGAGCTAAAATGGATGGCCGTCAGATGTTTATGCAGCTGGCACCAATTCCAGATAAAAAATAAGTCGATAAAAATAGTAAAGTAGGAGAATATTAAAATGCCAAAACAAAAAACACACCGCGCATCAGCTAAACGTTTTAAACGTACAGGTTCAGGTGGATTGAAACGCTTCCGCGCTTACACATCTCACCGTTTCCATGGTAAAACTAAGAAACAACGTCGTCATCTTCGCAAGGCATCAATGGTGCATTCAGGAGATTTCAAACGTATCAAATCAATGCTTACTCGCTTGAAATAAGTGTGTCAGTTTAGAAAAATTAGAAAGAACTATTGGAGGATCAATAAATGGCTCGTGTTAAAGGTGGCGTTGTTTCACGCAAACGCCGTAAACGTGTTTTAAAATTAGCTAAAGGTTACTATGGTGCAAAACATATCTTGTTCCGTACTGCAAAAGAACAAGTGATGAATTCATATTACTATGCCTACCGTGACCGCCGTCAAAAGAAACGTGATTTCCGTAAATTGTGGATCACTCGTATCAATGCGGCAGCTCGTATGAACGGACTTTCATACTCACAATTAATGCATGGTTTGAAATTAGCCGAAATTGAAGTTAACCGCAAGATGCTTGCTGACTTAGCAGTTAATGATGCAGCAGCTTTCACAGCTCTTGCAGATGCAGCTAAAGAGAAGCTGGGTAAATAAGGATATAAAAAGTGGGATGGTAAGTTATTGACTTTGTCCCGCTTTTTTATTGCTTAGCAGTGCTAGTACACGGGAAGCACGGTCTGTCAGCGAATATAAGAAATCTAGCAGACATAGCCACAGTCAGTACAGATGAAATACTATTTTGGGGGATGAAGATGGCTTGTTTAGTTAAAATGCGGTTTTCGTCAATATTTAAAAAGACTGGAAAAGAGTTCATTACTCTTTTCCAGTCTTTTTTATACAGAATTATTTTTTCGAATCCGTATTTGCTGTTGATGAGGAGGCCTTGGTTTCTTCCGGGTGTAATTCCTTGTAACTTGGGGCTTTGTATAAATCTTGGGTTGATTTGTTGCCGTTTTTGCTATAAAGGCTGGTTGAATTTTTACCTAATTTCTTTTCAATTTTTTTCAGAGAAGCCAGAGAGTCATTCTTATATGAGATAGAACTGATATTCACCTGTTTTAGACCGCTGTCTTTATCAAAGCGCAGCAAGTCACCTGTTTGAATTTCGTCACTCATACTAAGCTGCTTATCAGCTGCTTTACGGAGTTCCTTAAGTTTTGCGGTTGTCGTTTCATCAGGGTTGGTGATTTCAACACCTGTCTTGGTATCATAGACCTGTCCGCTGTAGTTGGTATAGTTAGGGGTGATGTAGTTGCCTTCAGAGCGGAAAGCAACCAGCTGTTTATTAGCTGGAGACAGCAAATCTTGCCCTAATTCAATATAGTTTTTACTGTCAATTCCAAGCAGATGGAGCAGCGTTGGCAGAGCATCAACTTCACCGCCGTAGGTATTGCTGATAAAGCCCTTGTCTGTTCCAGGAACATGAATCATGTAAGGAACGCGCTGCAGCATGGCATTGTTGTATTCTGTCCATGTCTGTGGATCTTTGCCCAGAAGCGGTGCGAGGTCAGTATTTCTTGAATTTGCAATACCGTAATGGTCGCCGTACAAGACAATAATGGAATTTTTATATAGACCGGAAGCTTTCAAATAGTCAAAGAAACTTTTGATTGCAGAGTCTAGATAATTAGCAGTTGCAAAATAACCATTTATGGTTTCGTCATCTGTCTTAGCAAGAGGGAAGCCCGTATCATCACCAGTCAGACTTTGGTAAGGGTAGTGATTAGATACGGTAATAAACTTGGTATAAAAAGGCTGCTGCAGATGCTCCAGATATTTAATGGAATCTGAGAACATGACTTTATCATTAAGACCGTACTGGAAGGAATTATCCTTGGTCATTTTAGACATGTAAGACTGATCAAAGAAATGCTGATAGCCTAATTGTTTGTAAGCATTGTTGCGATTCCAGAAAGTGCCGATATTACCATGAAAGACAGCACTGCTGTAGTTGTTGGTATCATTGAGGATGTGCGGTGCGGCCTGCTGGGTGTTGTCCCCTCCGTATTGGACGAAGAAAGATCCTTGGTTGAGGCCAAAAAGCGATGTTTCCATGAGGGTTTCAGCATCAGATGTCTTTCCGGCTTTAACCTGATGGAAGAAGTTTGAAAATGCAAATGTTTCTTTGGAGTGGTAAAGAGAATTGAGGAAAGGCGTGACGACATACTCTTTGCCATCAACATTGAGCTTATAATCAATAAGGAACTGCTGGAAACTCTCCAAATGAAGGATGATGACATTCTTGCCCTTGGCAATGCCATAATACTTAGAATTCGGAGCGGCATAATGTTCTTTGACATATTTCTTAACAGTTCCTAGCTCGTCAGCAGTTGCCTCAGACCGTACTTTTTGTGTTTGATAGGTTTGATTGGCACTGTAGGCACTAAAAGCCGGCAGACCTAAAGCACGAACAATGTAGACATTTGAAAAGCCGCGTGTCAGCAATTCGGGCCGGTCAATTTCGGCCATGAAAAGATTAATCGAAAAGAAAAGTCCTGATAGTGCTGAAATAGCAAAGCTGGCTCTTTTATTAAAAGGTCTTGGATCAAAAGAAATTTTCTTGAGGGAAAAGAGCGTGATGAAGATGATGTAATCTAAAATGTAAATAGCATCCCAAGGTCTTAACAAATTAAGAGCCGAAGCTCCCAATCCGGCAGAAGTTTTACTGCTGGCAAGAGCTGCGCTGACCGTAATGAAATCCGAAAATTCTCTGAAGTAAATTGAATTTGCAAATAAAAGAACATTGAGCACAGTGTAAATGACAGCTGCGACGATGTAAAAAGCGCGCGTGTTTTTTATGTAAAGGCTCAGCCCCAGAAGCAGCAAAGATACTGGAATAGGATTAATCAGTGTTAAAAGAAGCTGATAGGAATTTCCTATGTCCAAACTAAAATCAATATTATAGGCCCACAGAGTTTTGAGCCAATAAATGAGCACAAGTGTCAAAATAAATCCTAAACGCGTCTTGACAACGCTCAGGAGAAATTTAACTATTTTTTTCATTATACCGATTCCTTATCATTATAAAGATAAAATCTCATTACTTGATTATAACATAAATTTATTTTTGGCATATAGAAGAAATGTTTTTTAAGGGAGAAAATTTCTTAATTTTTTGTTATAATGATTGTTATGAATAGACTTAGGGTGAGCTTTTCAGCGGAAAAAAAGATTAAGCTGGGAATTCAGTTATTAAGCAGTAAAGATTTTCCCCATATAAGGCTGACTGACCAGATGGTTTATCTGTATTCTCAGGCGGACAGTTTTTTAGGGACTGCTTACCTGTCCAAGCAAAATAAGGGAGTCGGCTGGTTGCTGTCATCCAAAAAGGTGACACTGGATCAGGCTTATTTTGTTGAATTGTTTCAAAAGGCTAAAGAAAAGCGGGAAGCTCTGGCAAATTCGGATTTAACGACAGCCTATCGTCTTTTCAATCAGGATGGCGATTTTTTTGGCGGTATGACTGTTGACCGTTACGGGCAGTTTGCTCTTTTTTCTTGGTACAATGCTTTTGTTTATCAGCTGAGAGATCAGATTACAGCTGCCTTTTGTCAGGTGTACCCAGAATTTTTGGGGGCCTATGAAAAAATTCGTTTCAAAGGACCTGATTACGAATCGGCTCATTTATACGGAAAAGAGGCACCTAGGCATTTTGTTGTTACAGAAAATGGTGTGTCTTACAGCGTTTTTTTGAATGATGGCTTGATGACAGGTATTTTTTTGGATCAGCGTCAAGTGCGTAACAGCCTAGTAAATGGCTTGGCCGCTGGGAAAAGAGTCTTAAATTTATTCTCTTATACAGCTGCTTTTTCTGTTGCCGCTGCTATGGGCGGAGCTCTTGAGACAGTATCAGTGGACTTGGCTAAGCGTTCTAAAGAGCTTTCTTTAGAGCATTTTCAGGCCAATTATTTGGATATGGCTCAGCATCAGCTGCTTGTTATGGATGTTTTTGAGTATTTCAAATACGCTAAGCGACATCAGCTGACCTTTGATGTTCTCATTATTGATCCACCGAGTTTTGCGAGAAACAAAAAAGCGACCTTTTCTGTTTCAAAAGATTACCATAAGTTAATTAGTCAGGGACTGGAGATTTTATCTGAAGGCGGTCTTATTATTGCTTCAACAAATGCTTCTAATATGACAGTGCCTCAGTTTAAAAAACAAATTGAAAAAGGTTTTGAGAAACAAAAACACGCTTATCTTGACTTACAGCAGTTACCCAGTGATTTTGCAGTAAATCCAAAAGATGAAAGCAGCAATTATTTAAAAGTATTTACAATAAAGGTTTAGTTATTTATGAAAATAGTAGTTCCTGTTATGCCTCGAGATATTGACGAGGTTAATCAGCTTGATTTAGCAAAAATTAGCAGCGCTGACATCATTGAATGGCGGGCAGATTATCTGTCTAAGGATGACATTCTGACAGTAGCTCCGGCTATTTTTGAAAAATTTGCAGGGCGTGAAGTCATCTTCACCCTGCGGACAGAAAAAGAGGGCGGCAATATATCGCTGACCAGTTCGGAATATCTTGCAATTATTCGTGATATTGCAACTCTTTATCAGCCGGATTATATTGATTTTGAGTATTTTTCTTATCGTGAAGTCCTAAAAGAAATGTACGATTTTTCTAATTTAGTTCTGTCCTATCATAATTTTAAAGAAACTCCTGAAAATTTGATGGAGGTATTTTCGGAACTGACAGCTCTGGCACCGCGTGTGGTGAAGATAGCTGTCATGCCGCAAAATGAACAGGATGTCCTTGATTTGATGAACTATACGAGAGGGTTCAAAACCTTGAATCCTGAGCAGGACTATGTTACCGTGTCCATGTCCAAATTAGGACAGGTATCGCGTTTAGCGGGTGATTTAACAGGCAGCTCGTGGACTTTTGCCAGTTTGGAGCAAGAAAGCGCTCCAGGGCAGGTTTCATTGACAGATATGCGCAAAATTAAGGAGGTTTTAGATGCAAATTGACGGTCATACGCGTTTAGCAGCAGTTGTTGCGACACCAATTAAACATTCTATTTCACCATTTATTCATAATTATGCCTTTGATAAAACGGGTGTCAACGGCGTTTATGTAGCTTGGGATATTCCAGAGTCTGAACTTGAGGCTACTGCGGAAAATGTCAAACGTTATGATATGTTCGGTATTAATATTTCTATGCCTTACAAGCAAGCTGTTATTCCTTATCTTGATGAGATAACAGAAGCAGCTGACCTAATTGGAGCGGTCAATACGGTTGTCAATCAAGATGGCAGACTCTTAGGTTACAATACAGATGGGCTGGGCTTTTTTAGAAGTCTGAGTGTTTTTGCTGATTTTGATGTTAAGGGTAAGGTGATGACTATTCTTGGCGGCGGAGGTGCTGCAACAGCTCTTATTGCTCAGGCCGCCATCAATGGTGCTGCAAAGATTAATATTTTTAATCAGACAGAGTTTTTACAGGAAACTAAGGAAAAGGCTCAGCGGATTTCTAGTAAAACGGGTGTTCCTCTTGACGTTTTTCCGGTTGAAGATGTGGATTTAATTCAGGAAAAAGTTTTAGAATCAGACTTATTTGTCAATGCTACCAGTGTTGGTATGGATGGCGAATCCATGATCATTGACGAAAATTTTGAATTTCCTGAGAATATCATGGTTGCCGATGTTATTTACCAGCCTTTTGAAACTCCGTTTTTGAAGTTGGTACGCAGCCGCGGCCTAAAGGCTGTCAATGGTTTGGGGATGCTTTTATTTCAGGCAGCAGAAGCTTTTGAGCTCTGGACAGGAAAAGAAATGCCCAGTCAGGAAATTTGGCAGGCTTTAGAGGAAAAGTATAAAACAAAATAAAATAGGTGATTTTATGAAATTAAATGTTAATCTCCCTGATGCTCCCTATGACATTATGATTGAAAAGGGCAGTTTATCCAAGGTCGGCCAATGGGTCAAGACACTTTGGAAGCCGCAAAAAATTGCTATCATTACTGACAATCGTGTCGGAGGTTTCTATGCTGAAAAAGTAAAACTCAGCCTTGAAGATGCAGGATACGAAGTGGTTGTTTTTGATTTTTTAGAGGGTGAAGCCAGAAAAAATTTAACAACAGTTAATAAGGCTTATGAATTCTTAGTAAAACAAGGAATGACCAGAAGCGATGGGATTATTGCTCTTGGCGGCGGTGTTGTTGGAGACTTAGCAGGATTCGTTGCTTCAACCTATATGCGCGGTGTTCACTTTTTACAAATTCCGACCAGTTTAACGGCCCAAGTAGATTCATCTATTGGCGGTAAGACAGGTGTTAACACACCCTTTGCTAAAAATATGGTGGGGACCTTTACCCAGCCTGACGGTGTTCTGATTGATCCGGATACTCTCAAGACGCTTGGCAAACGTGAACTGATTGAAGGCATGGGTGAGGTTATCAAATACGGTTTGATTGCTGATGTGCCCTTGTGGGAAAAATTGGAGGCTCTGGATGGTTCTGCAGATTCCATCTTAGAAAATTCTGAGATGATTATTTACCATTCCTGTGATGTTAAGCGAAAAATCGTTATCGAAGATGAGCTGGATAACGGCGTTCGTCTTTACCTCAATTTTGGTCATACAATAGGGCATGCGATTGAGCAGACAGCTGGCTACGGCAAGGTCATGCATGGTGAAGCTGTTGCCATTGGTATGGTACAGGTTTCCCGTGTTGCTGAAAAAAAGGGCCTTATGTCTGAGGGAGTAACAGATAAAATTGAGGCCATGTGTTCTAAGTTTGGTTTGCCGACTGACTATGAGCCATGGGACATTGAATCGATGTATCAAGCTTTGAGACATGATAAAAAAGCGCGCGGTCAAATGATTAAGATGGTTATTGTTCCTCAGTTGGGGCAGGCTGCTATCAATGAAATCAGTCTGGAAGAGATGAAGGAGTACTTGGAGAAGTAAGATGAGATATTTCACAGCTGGGGAGTCGCACGGCCCTCGTCTGACAGCTATTATTGAAGGAGTACCAGCAGGTTTGCCTTTGACTGCTGAATACATTAATGCTGAATTGAAGCGCCGTCAAGGAGGCTATGGCCGCGGCGGACGTATGAAAATTGAATCCGATCAGGTCGAAATCACATCAGGTGTCCGTCATGGTTTAACAATGGGAAGTCCAATTACACTTAATGTTACCAACAGAGACTTTAAGAACTGGACTGAAATCATGAGTGCTGCTGATATTGAGAAAAAGAAAAAATCTATTCGCAAGCTGACCAAGCCGCGTCCGGGGCACGCAGATTTAGTGGGTGGCATGAAATACCGTTTTTCTGATTTGCGTAATAGCTTAGAGCGCTCCAGCGCGCGTGAAACAACCATGCGTGTCGCAGTAGGAGCAGTGGCTAAAAGGATTTTAGAAGAAGTCGGCATGGATCTTGCCAGCCATATTGTGGTCTTTGGCGGGATTGAAATTGATGTCCCCGAAAATCTAACAGTAGCTGAAATCAAAGAGCGTGCACGTCAATCAGAGGTTTCTATTGTTAATCAGGATCGTGAACAAGAGATTAAAGACTATATTGACCAAATCAAGAAAGAAGGCAATACTATTGGCGGTGTCATTGAAACAGTCGTTGGCGGCGTGCCTGTGGGACTAGGTTCCTATGTTCAATGGGATCGCAAACTAGATGCTAAAATAGCACAGGGTGTTGTTTCCATTAATGCTTTCAAAGGTGTCGAGTTTGGTTTAGGGTTTAAGGATGGCTATCTTAAAGGCAGTGATGTCATGGATGAGATTGTCTGGTCTAAAGAGGATGGCTATACTCGCAAATCCAATAATCTCGGTGGTTTCGAAGGTGGTATGACCAATGGTCAGCCTATCGTTGTCCGCGGTGTTATGAAGCCGATTCCGACACTCTATAAACCTTTGATGAGTGTTGATACGGAGACACATGAGCCTTACAAGGCCAGTGTAGAACGCTCAGATCCGACAGCTGTTCCTGCAGCTGCAGTTGTTATGGAAAGTGTAGTTGCAACTGTTTTGGCAGCAGAAGTTCTGGATAAGTTTTCTTCTGATAATATGGAAGAACTGAAGGAAGCAGTCGAGCGCCATCAACAATTTGTCAAAGCCTTTTAACGTTTGAAGAATTTGCGAAACTAGCGGAATTTTTTCAAAGTTAGAAACAGCAGCTGACTTGGTTTGGAGAAAAAGATGGAAGAAAAAACTATTTATGTAGCAGGTTTAGGTCTGATTGGCGCTTCTCTTGCTTTAGGGATTAAGCGCGGGCATCCAGACTATAAAGTGATTGGCTATAATCGCTCTGATAAGTCGCGTGAAGTTGCTCTGGAGCGCGGAATTGTTGATGAGGCTACATCTGACTTTAAAGAATTTGCTCCTTTGGCAGATATTATTATCTTGGCAGTGCCGATTAAACAAACAATCGATTTTATCAAAATTTTGGCAAATTTGGATTTAAAAGAAAATGTTATTATTACAGATGCCGGTTCTACCAAATTTGAAATTGTCAAGGCTGCAGAGCATTACCTTAAAGATAAGCCTATCCAGTTTGCAGGCAGCCATCCGATGGCTGGAAGCCATAAATCAGGAGCTATCGCAGCAGACGTCAATCTCTTTGAAAATGCTTATTACATCTTTTCGCCGTCGAGTCTGACTAAAGCTGATACCATACCTGCTTTACAAGATCTTTTATCAGGTCTGCATGCTAGATATGTTGAAATTGATGCAGCAGAACACGATCAAGTGACTAGCCAAATCAGTCATTTTCCCCATATTATTGCTTCAAGCCTGATGGAGCAGGCAGGTGACTTTTCAGAGAGCCACGAAATGACCAAGCACTTTGCTGCGGGCGGTTTTCGCGATATGACGCGCATTGCAGAAAGTGAACCTGGCATGTGGACGAGCATTCTGTTGACGAATTCTCAAGCCGTTTTAGATCGCATTGAAAATTTCAAGCAGCGGCTGGATGGAATTTCTGATTTAATTAAAGCTAAAGATGAAGATGCCATTTGGGAATTCTTTAATCGAGGCCGGCAAATTCGTAAAAATATGGAAATCCACAAACGCGCAGGTGTTGACAGCTTTTATGATCTTTATGTTGATGTTCCCGATGAAGAAAATGTTATTTTGGAAATTTTGGAGCTGCTGAGAGGCACCTCTTTGGTTAATATCCGCATTAATGAAGAGAATCGAGAAGATATTAACGGGATTTTGCAGATTTCATTCAAGAATGAGCGCGATCTTAAACGTGCTGAGGGGCTCATTCGTAAACATACCAACTATCGTGTTTATTTAAATTAAAGGAGACAATATGACAGTAAATGTATATGATTTAGCAAATGATTTGGAGCGCGCTATTCGTGCTTTGCCTGAGTATCAAGCCGTTTCAGCGGTTAAATCTAAAATTGACGCGGATGAAGAGGCCAAAAAACTGTGGTCTGAGTTTACAGAATTTCAAATGAAAATTCAAGGGCTTATGCAGACAGGTCAAATGCCAACACCTGAAATTCAAGAAGAAATGCAAAGTTTCGGTCAAAAAATTGAAGCCAATCCACTCTTAAAAGAATATGCTGAATCTCAGCAGGCTCTGGGTGTTTATATTAATGATATTGAACGTATTGTTTTTCAGCCTCTTCAAGATCTGGCTAAAACAGACGCCTAAATATCAAGTATTGATCAGACAGTGTTTTAAAAGGCAGGATGAATTATCTGTCTTTTAAAAATCAGTTAATTATTAAACAAAATCCCTCATTAGATGAATATCTATGAAGTAATAATTCCAAAAAGTTAAATATTATATTTAAGCTAAGGATTGAGTTCTGTACTGGACAGGACTCAGTCCTTTTGGCTTTAGTGTGATGCGTTTATTGTTGTAATAGTCAATGTAGTCTGAAATAGGAGTTTTCAATTCTTCAAGAGAAGACAACGTCTTCTCAAATCCTGTGAGGCGGGAGAGTTTGGATTTGTTAAAGGCAGGCAAGCTGTCTGCTGAGGAGATAGCAGAGCAGTTTGATTTGGCTGCTGCCACGAGTTTCAATTACCATAAGGTTTTAAAACAGTCCGATTTGACTTTGGCAACAGGTGAGAAAAATTTTATGTACTATGAGTTGAACACCTCGGTTCTTGAAGAAGGGCTGGTCTGGTTGGCTGACTTGAAAGGAAGTAAAGACGATGAAAATGAATAAAAAATTAGTGGTATTGACGAGTTTGCTTACTCTGCTGCCTGTTTTGATTGGCTGCTTCCTATGGTCACGATTGCCAGAAACGGTAGCAACACATTTTAGCTTATCAGGTAAAGCAGATGGTTTTAGCAACCGTTTGTTTACAATGTTTGGACTTCCGTTCTTTCTTTCTACCATTTGTCAAGTTTATCAACGGTTTTGAGAACTATTTTTTAAAGATATAGTAGATGTTTAAAGTCTACTGTATCTTTTTAAGTTGTTTAAATCTAAAAAGTGTACACTAAAACAACACCTTATTTTGTGATTTTTTTGATAAGGTGTTACAATAATAGTGCATAACCCCTTTATTGATTTTTGGTTGAAGTATAATCGTAAAGTTTGTTATGCGTTATGAGGTAATACATTGTCCGAATGAGACGATGTATGGAGGCAATCGTGTGTGGCTTGGTTGAAGTCGTTTGCGATTGTCTTTTTCGTTTCTCATAAAAGTCTGCGATATGGCAAGGATTGGTGTGACTGGCTGAAGCGATATTGTGAATGCATTTGAAAAGAATCTTTCTGGCATAAGGGTTGCCGCGTTTGGTAATGTGTTCCTGTGCCAAAAAGTTTCCAGATTCATAGTGCCTAAGATCAATGCCAATAAAGGCGTTGATTTGATTGGCAGACTGAAAACGGCGAATATCTCCCAGTTCACCAATAATGCTTGTTGCAGTTGTTTCAGCGATACCAGGAATAGAGAGAAGGATCTCATATTCTGGTAAAGGCTTAGCTAGAGTAACCATTTGGTCTAAGACAGCTTTCCTGCGTTCAGAAAGTCTGAGTAATTCTTGTGCATAGTAACGGATCTCTTCGAACATTGGAGAGGTTTTCTTAACGGCACAATAAGACTGATTGGCTAGTGCTGTCAGCTTCTCTGCTAAGTAAACCACACGCTTGTCAGAAATGCGTTTTGAAGTGGATTGCCGAATACTATCTAAGAGTTCATTGCCATCCCTATCTAAGACCAACTCCTTACAAGGAAAAGTCATGACCAATTTCCAGTATTGTTCCCCAGTTGGTGTTGCCAAGATATTTTCCAACTCTGGGAAAGCGACCTGCAAGACCTTGTGCAGACGATTTTTGGCCCGAACAATGTCCTCAGTCAGATTCTGATAGAAACGGCTGAGATCCCGCAAGTTTTGGTAGACTTCTTCTTGGACATAAGTCGGTTTACGATTCAGCACAAATTGAGATTGAGCCAGTTTTTCAGCGTCAATTTGATCGGTTTTCCGTACACGCAAGCTATCCAGTTGCTTCTTAGCTTCTAAGGGATTAAGTCGTGTGTAAGCATAGCCATTATCTTCTAGAAAAGCCTGAAGACGACGAGAATAAACGCCAGTCGCCTCGAAGACAATCTCTGGCTTGTGGACGGTTTTCAAATCGCCAAGTAGCCGAGCAAAGCCAATGGCATCATTGGGCATGGTATAGCCATGAACCTTCTCGCCGTTGACTAGAATAGCCACTTCTGAACTTACCTTACTCACGTCAATCCCAAATACTACTCGCATGCTATTACCTCTTTGTCTTGAATGATTCCTTGTTTTAGTGATGTCATTTTCAATACGCGACGTCTGGCGCCCCACATACTTTGATAACATTCTTCCTAAAACAGGTGTCTTGCCAGTTTTTGTTACGACGTCCAGCGCCTAGAGAGAACACGACTTAACAAGACACCTCTACTTTATCATCTTGAGAATGAAAAAAGTAGCGAGTACTCTCTCCCGTTGGAGATTTCTTCACTACTAATCTTAGTATGTTTTTGTTGCTGCACTGGTTTTGTCTCTTTGTAACTAGTGGGGATCCCAAATCAGCTAATGCTGACAGAAAAATGCAGACTTTTGTCTACTGGTTTTGTCCATCTGTTTCTAATATTCTTATGCTGGGAATTTGTTTACCTAAAACAAGACAAAGTTATACCATTGGTATTCGTCTTCCTTGGACCTTGGACAATGAAGAAAACTGGGTGAAGACCCATCGTATGGCTGGCAGACTCTGGGTAATTGGCGGTTTATTAATTTTATTAGATGTTTTTTTCCATTTAAGCCATGAAATACTGACAATGGTTACTCTCTGTGTTTTGATTGTGTTGCCAGTGATTTATTCTTACTATCTTAGTTTGAATGTCAAAAAATAAAAAAGCTTCTGAATCGGTGTCCTTGAGCAGTTTTGAGTTTGACGGCTCTATTTTCTTGTGATATGCTAAGATTAAGATACGTGATATTTTCTCGGTTGAAAATATCTAATTTTAAAGTGAGAGTTGAGATGTTAAAACAATTTTACCCCTATGCCTATGTAGACAGTGTCTATGCGATTGATTACGAGAAGCTTTATAGATCAGGCTATCGAGCCTTGATTTTTGATATTGATCAGACACTTGTTCAACATGGTTATCCGTCAACCAAAGAAGTTGATGCCCTTTTTAGTGGCCTTCATGCTCTTGGTTTTAAGACACTATTTTTATCCAATAACAGTGACGAGCGGATTCAGGATTTCACTAAAAATATTGATGCTCAGTATATTCCCATGGCTGATAAGCCACAGGTTGATGGTTATTTAAAAGCTCTGCAGTTATTAGAGATTGATAAGGATCAGACAATTTTTATTGGAGATCAAGTATTTACAGACATTCTTGGAGCTAATCGTGCAGGTATTCCTAGTATCTTGGTCAAATTTTTAAGACATGAACATGAGACTAAAATCGGGAAGAAACGTCAATTGGAACGACTCATCCTAGCATGCTACCAGATGAGTCGTCATAAAAATAGATTGGGAAGTATTGATAAGGGGAGTAAATAGATGGTTTTTTGGAATAAAGAGTTGCTGTTTTGTGAAATTAGTCCGACAACTTACGCTATTTCTGTACAGAAAGAAATTATCAAGCGTCATTTACAAGACTTTAAGGCAAAGAAAAACTTTGCTAAAACCTTTGATACACATATTTTACCCCAGTTGGTATCCAGTCATGCTTCGGGCCTTATCAAAAAAGGACCTGGGATTGATGTTAGCTTGCAAAAAAATAAGGCAATTAATATTGATATCGCCTCTAAAAAAATGAATCACATTTTAATTCGTCCAGGGGAAGAGTTTTCTTTTTGGAAGTTAGTTGGAAAAATTACCAAGCGTCATGGCTATTTGGACGGTCGTGTCATTATGGGAGATAAGGTTGAGCCGGGGCTTGGCGGTGGACTTTGCAATTTAGCCAATACAATTAACTGGCTGATTGTTCACAGTCCGATGGATATAACAGAATTTCACACGCATTCTGATGCACTAGCACCCGACGGTGACAAGCGTACTCCCCTAGCTAACGGTACTTCAGTAGCCTATAACAATATTGATTATCGCTTTAAAAATAATACTGACCAAATAGTACAAATGCTTTTATGGTGTGACAATGAAACTTTATTTGCTGAATTAAGAAGTGAGCGTGACTTTCCTTGGATTTATGAAATTTTAGAAGAAGACCACCATTTCAAAAAGGAGGGGCAAAAATTTTACCGTAATTCTAAAATTTATCGCTTAAAACGTGATAAGCAAACGGATCAGGTTTTAGAGAAAACTCTGATTTGGGACAATCATTCAGAAGTAATGTTTGACTATGACTCAATTCCGCAAGAACTAATAAGAGATCAAAAGAGCTAGGTTTTTATCCTAGCTCTTTTGATCTCTTAAACATAATCGTTTAGTACAGTATGGAAGTGAGGAATAGAATAGAACTTTATAAGCATTACAAGTCTATATCTAAGAGCAATGATTTTTATTCTGCTCCCTTTTGATTAATATAATCGCAAACAGCGTTGATTTGCTGGGTAAAATCGTGGCCAAACTTATTTTCAAAGAAAGCACTGCCGATGGTGAAAGTCCAAGGTGCTGCATCTTGGATTTGATCTAAACGCTGATAACTATCAATACTTCCTGCAATACAAACAGGTGCAGGAACTTGTTCGACAAAGGCCTTGTTGAGCGCAATAGCATCTCCTGTATAACGGTAGCCAAGAAGATCAAAGCCATGAACACCTTTATCAAGATAAGCTTTTGCTTGTTCTATCATGCTATCGATACTTCCGTCTAAAACAGACGGACGACCTGTGATTTCCCCTACAAAGGGCATGTATTTCATCTGGTTTTCTTTACAGAAGTTATTAATTTTGTCAGAAAATATGGTTCCCATCAAAAAATCACAACCACACTCAACAGCGATTTTTGCACCTTCTAACCCTTCTTTTTCGCTATATTCAACGACTTCTAAAAAGGTGGTTTTGCCCTGAGCTCTCATATAAGCAAAGAGTTCTTTCATCTGAGGAAGCGGCAAAGCTTTTTCTTTAAATCCCCAAAATTTAGCCTTGGAATCTTTATGTTTGTCAAAAATGTCGTAAGCATTTTCGACAGTCAAATCGTTATGAGTTAACATAACAATAAGTTCAGAATGGCTCACTTAATTTTCCCTTCTCTTAAGTTAATGTAAATACTTTAAAAATTATATCATTAAATCCCTGATCTGACAATGAAGCGGGCCCAATCTGATGAGCAAAAAGTCTTCTTAAATTGATAAATTCATGATTTCTGACTGTGTAGCGATAAAGTCAATAAAATTCTTTAAGTCGGTATGCAGCTCCTTGCCTTTATGATAGGCAGCATAATAGACGCGGCGATTTTCCAATGATTTAATATGGGGACAGACTCACCATCGGGAGCTAATAATGCCTGGGCTTTGACTTCGGGTAAGTTAGCAGCTGAAAAAATTAAGAATAAAATTGAGCACTAACCTTTTGAAGGCGGTTTGTTTCCTATTATTTAAGGAATGGGCCGTCTTATTTGCAAACTGTTATGGTTAATCTTAATTTTATGGCATAAGTTTGTCAAAACATCAGAAAATTTAGCAAAATTATGATAAAATGAATGTAACTTTCCTAAAAAATTCGCTATAATGACTGCCGCTGCAGTTTTGGCGGTCAAAGTTGGGGGAAGTCAGCCTTAGATTAGGCAGAAGCAGTTAACAGTCTTATCTCATGTTTCTTCTTGAACTTGGAACAGTTTAGTTAAAATGAATTAAAGGAGTTTGTTATGGCAAAAGTGTTGCTTGGCTTTATGGGTGCCGGCAAAACAACAGTTGCTGGGGAATTGCAAGAAAGCTTTGATCAGTTTTTAGACATGGATCTTATTATTGAAGAGCGTATCGGCATGTCTATTTCAGAATATTTTGCGCGGGAAGGAGAGGCTAGCTTTCGTAAGATTGAGTCTCAGGTGCTGGAAGAATTATTGGCTTTAGAAGGAAACATTATCATTTCTACAGGCGGCGGTGTTGTTATTTCAGAACACAATCGCGAACTACTGAGAGCCAACCGTAAGAATAATGTCCTTTTGGCTGCATCCTTTGAAGTGTTGTATGATCGTATTGAACATGATAAAATCTTCCAGCGTCCGCTCTTCCTAAACAATTCCAAAGAAGACTTTCATGGGATTTATGAACGCCGCATGAAACTCTATGAAGGTCTGTCGGATTTGATTATCAATACCGATCACCGCACTCCAAAAGAAATAGCCAGAATTATTGAGTGCATGTAAGGTATTTCTTCCATACTATGTAGCCTGTTTCCACCCTTGCGGTGGTTTTTTTGTTTCTGAAATTATGGTAAAATAAAGGAAAATTATTTTTGGAGCAATAAATGAAACTACGGACAAATGCAAAACAGTTAAAAGGACAGCTAAGAATTCCAGGAGATAAATCGATTAGCCACCGTTCGATCATATTTGGCAGTTTGGCCCAAGGGGTAACCACTGTTTATGATATTTTGCGCGGTGAGGATGTCCTATCAACAATGCAGGTCTTTCGCGATTTGGGCGTTGACATTAAAGATGAGGGAGATGTGGTTGAAATTCATGGCCGTGGATTTAAGGGGCTTAGGGCGCCTCAAAATGCCTTGGACATGGGAAATTCAGGGACGTCTATCCGCTTGATTTCAGGAGTTTTGGCAGGTCAGGATTTTGAAGTGGAAATGTTTGGAGATGACAGTCTGTCCAAGCGGCCTATGGATCGGGTGACTATTCCGCTTCGGCAGATGGGGGTCACAGTTTCCGGACGAACCGAGCGCGATTTGCCGCCTTTAAAAATGAAGGGATCAAAAGCACTCAAACCCATCCACTATCAGCTTCCGGTTGCTTCTGCTCAAGTTAAATCAGCCCTTATTTTTGCAGCGCTTCAGGCTGACGGTGAAAGCATCATCATTGAAAAAGAAAAGACACGCAATCATACTGAGGATATGCTCAAACAGTTCGGCGGTCATTTAGAGGTAAAGGGTAAAGAAATTCGCATTGCCGGCAAGCAAGAGCTGACGGGACAAAAAGTCACTGTTCCTGGTGATATCTCAAGCGCAGCCTTCTGGCTGGTTGCAGGGCTGATTGTTCCTAATGCTAAGCTAACCCTTAAAAACGTTGGAATCAATGAAACGCGGACAGGGATTCTCGAAGTTATTAAGGCTATGGGCGGCAAGATTAAGCTAAGTGATAAGGATGAGACGGCAAAAGCAGCAACCATCACGGTTGAGAGTTCCCAGCTAAAAGGAACAGAAATTGGCGGAGATATTATCCCGCGCTTAATTGATGAGCTGCCGGTTATCGCTCTTTTAGCGACACAGGCTGAAGGAAAAACAATTATCCGGGATGCTGAAGAGTTGAAAGTCAAGGAGACCGATCGTATTCAAGTTGTAGCAGATGCCCTGAATGCCATGGGTGCTCACATTACACCGACGGATGATGGAATGATTATTGAAGGAAAAACCAATCTTCACGGTGCTAAGGTCAATACTTTCGGCGATCACCGTATCGGTATGATGACTGCCATTGCAGCTTTGCTGGTGGCTGATGGCGACGTTGAATTAGAGCGAGCCGAAGCAATCAATACCAGCTATCCTAGCTTTTTTAGTGATTTAGAAAGAATTATCCAGGATTGATAGTTTAGAATAACCGCCATATTTTTGTTTTCATGGCAAAATCAGCTGCTTCAAAGTACTTTTGAAGCAGCGGGTAGGCTGTGAAAAGCTAGATAGAATTGCTAATATTACTGCTTAAACACCCCTAACAATCAATTGAGGAAATAAATCAAATGAAAATTGCTTATTTAGGTCCCAACGGATCCTTTACGCATAATGCAGCTATACAGGCTTTTCCGGAAGCTGAACTGCTTCCTTTGGCTAATATTACGGAAGTTATCAAGGCTTATGAGGATCAGAAGGTTGATTTTGCCATTGTTCCTATCGAAAATTCGATTGAGGGCAGTGTTCATGAAACCACTGATTATCTGTTTCATCAAGCAGAAATTCAAGCTGTGGCTGAAATCATTCAGCCGATTAAGCAGCAACTGATGGCTGTTCGAACAGACAGGAATATTGAGAAGATTTTTTCTCATCCTCAAGCCATTGCTCAAGGTAAAAAATATATTAAACATCATTATCCTAATGCTAAAATTGAGATGACTGCCAGCACTGCTTATGCAGCTCGGCTGGTAGCGGAGCATCCTCAGGAAAACTTTGCGGCCATCGCCCCTAAAGCAGCAGCTGATGAATATGGTTTGTCTATTATTGCACAAGATATTCAGGAAATTGAAGAAAATTATACACGTTTTTGGGTGCTGGGCCATCAAGTGCCCGAGATTCATCTGGAAAAGACTGATGACAAAGTATCGCTGGCTCTGACACTTCCTGACAATCTTCCGGGAGCCCTTTACAAGGCCTTGTCCACCTTTGCTTGGAGAGGGATTGATCTGACTAAGATTGAAAGCCGCCCTTTGAAGACGGTTCTGGGGGAATATT
This sequence comes from Streptococcus ratti FA-1 = DSM 20564, assembly GCF_000286075.1. Taxonomy (GTDB): domain Bacteria; phylum Bacillota; class Bacilli; order Lactobacillales; family Streptococcaceae; genus Streptococcus; species Streptococcus ratti. The sequence continues at coordinate 343,139 of NZ_AJTZ01000005.1, forward strand.
TCTTTATTATTGATTTTGAGAATGACAATAAAAAATTGGTTTCTTTTGCCCTTGAAGAGTTGACAAGTATCGGAATTCAGTATAAAATTTTGGGTATGTATGCCGTTTACAGGCTTTAAAAGAATTGCTAAGTATTAGAAAAAAATAAGTTAGAGACATTAAAAAATGAGCAGAAACGACAAGGGGAAAGTAAGCCGTCATGAACAGCTGCGTTACGAGTACCTCTTAAGAAACATAGCCTATCTCAGCGAGCGTGAACAGGCTGAGTTTGACTATCTTAGAAAGAAGGTTGAAGCTAACAGCGCTGAGGAAGCCTCTTATTATGATGAGCCTGAGGAAGATTACTATCAGGATTATGGACAGTCTTATGATGATTATTATGACGATGATTATCAAGATGATGATTCATGGAAGGAAGATTCTTCAAATGGTCAATACACAGAACAGGGCCTGCCTGTTTATCCAGACCAGACATCAAAGCGCTCCCGTCAGAGCCGCAAGGAGGAAAAGGCAGCTCAGGCACTGACTAAGGTTAAGCCGAAGAAAAAACGGCTGACCTTTAAACGTTTTTTAAAAATTATCAGTCTTATACTGCTAGCAGTATTTGTTGGTATGGTCATTATGTTTATTAAGGGAGTGTATGATATTTCCTCCGGAAAAAATAAGGACTATAAACCAGCTGTTGTTGAAAAATTTAACGGTCAAGATGCCAAAGACGGAACGAATATTTTGGTTTTAGGAAGCGATCAGCGCATCACACAAGGTTCATCAGAAGCACGGACAGATACTATCATGGTCTTAAATATCGGCAATAAAGATAAGAAGATCAAGATGGTCAGCTTTATGCGCGATACGCTTGTTAATATTAAAGGTGTTAGTGCTGATAATTACTCTTATGACAATAAGCTTAATACAGCCTTCAACATTGGAGAGCAGGACAATAACCAAGGCGCTGAGCTGATGCGTCAGACCCTCAAGCGTAATTTTGATATTGACATTAAATATTATGTCATGGTTGATTTTCAAACTTTTGCAGAAGCCATTGATACGCTTTTCCCTAATGGCGTAGAAATTAATGCTAAATTTGCTACGGTTGATGGCAATGCAGTGGATTCTGTTGAAGTACCGGATGACCTGAATATGAAAAACGGTGTCGTACCTAATCAGACGATTTCTGTCGGCAAACAGAAGATGGACGGACGGACGCTCCTTAACTATGCACGTTTTCGTAAGGATGACGAGGGTGATTTTGGGCGAACCAAGCGTCAGCAGCAAGTTATGTCGGCTGTTATGTCCCAGATTAAAAATCCGGCTAAGCTCTTTACAGGTTCTGCAGCCTTAGGTAAAATTTATGCTTTGACCTCTACCAATATATCTTACGGCTTTTTGCTTAGCCATGGTTTATCCGTTTTGACCAACGGTAAAGAAATTGAACAAGTAACAGTCCCTGAGTACGGTGATTGGATCGATGACTACGATATGTACGGCGGTCAGGCACTGTCTATTAACTTCAAAAAATATAAAAAGAGACTGTCGAAATTAGGCGTTCGCTAATATGATATAATAAAAGGCGGCTGAGAAGTTGAGACCGCCTTTTATATTGGAGAAAAAATGTTAAAAAAGAATGATATTGTAGAAGCTGAAATTGTTGATTTAAGCCATGACGGTTCAGGGGTTGCCAAAATTAACCGCCTGGTTTTCTTTGTGGATAATACTCTGCCGGGTGAAAAAATCCTTATGCGTGTGCTCAAAGTCAGAAAAAATATCGGTTACGGAAAAGTGGAAGAATATCTCACCAAATCACCATACCGAAATGAAGATGTAGATACAACCTATTTACGAACAGGGATTGCTGATTTTGCCCATCTGGCTTACAGCCAGCAGCTTAAATTTAAAGGTAAACAGGTAGCAGATAATCTCTACAAAATCGCAGGAATTACAGATGCAGAAATAGCAGAAACATTGGGGATGGACCATCCTTTCGCCTATCGCAATAAGGCACAGATCCCCGTCCGCCGTGTCAACGGTCAGCTGGAAACAGGTTTCTTCCGCAAGAATTCCCATGACCTCATGCCCATTGAAGATTTTTATATTCAAGACAAAGAAATTGACAGGCTCATCAATTTCATGCATGATTTGCTGCGTCGCTTTGACATCAAACCTTATGATGAAAAAGAGCAGACAGGTCTCATCCGCAATTTGGTTGTTCGCCGCGGCTATTATACCGGTCAGATGATGCTGGTTCTGGTAACGACGCGCCCAAAAATCTTCCGTATTGAGCAGCTGATTGAAAAGATTGTGACCGAATTTCCAGCGGTCAAATCCATCATCCAAAACATCAACGATAAGAATAGCAATGCTATTTTTGGTCCAGAATTCCGCACGCTTTATGGAGTAGATACCATTGAAGATACCATGCTGGGCAATCGCTTTGCCATTTCCGCCCAATCCTTCTACCAAGTCAATACTGTCATGGCAGAGAAACTCTATCAGACAGCTATTGATTTTTCAGAGTTAACCGCTGATGATGTGGTCATTGATGCCTACTCAGGAATTGGGACAATAGGCTTGTCTTTTGCTAAGCAGGTCAAGGCCGTTTACGGCGTGGAAGTTGTCGAAGCGGCTGTCCGTGATGCTCAAAAAAATGCTGCGCTCAACAAGATTACAAATGCTCACTACGTGGCAGACTCAGCCGAGAATGCCATGGCCAACTGGAGCAAGCAGGGCATCAAACCTGATGTTATCCTTGTTGACCCACCGCGCAAGGGCTTGAGCCAAAGCTTTATCAAAGCCAGTGCCGCCATGCAGCCCAAGAAAATCACCTATATCTCCTGCAATCCGGCCACCATGGCGCGTGATATCAAGCTTTATGAAGAACTGGGCTACAAACTTACTAAGGTCCAGCCCGTGGATTTGTTTCCGCAGACGCATCATGTTGAATGCGTAAGTTTGCTTGTCAAGGAATGAAGTGACAAGGAGAAGCGTTATTTCTGTTCAGGTGATAGAACTCGGAGAATTTGTAGGCTGAAAATTTAAAGTAAGGATAATTATATGGCTAATAAAAAAATGTTACAGATTCCGATTAATCGTTATGAAAAGCTGCCTTCTTGGCTGCAGGTGATATTATTTTGTTTTATGCTGCTTGTTTTTGAAATACTGGGCAGTCTGCTTGGAGCAGTTATTTTGGGTGTTTTGTCAGCACCTGTAGCTTTGCTGGATCCCGCCTTCGCAAAAAATTGGTTGAGTTCACTCTATTTTCAATTGTCTCTTTTTGCTTTTGTAACAATTTTAGTTTTAGTCTGGGTTAAATTTTTTGAAAAACGATCAATCAGCAGTTTAGGATTTATAAAAGAAAAATGGCTGATAGAGATAGGAAAGGGCTGGCTGGCTGGAACAGTTTTGTTTAGCTTATCCTTTGTTTTATCCTATTTTTTAGGAGGTTTGACATTTGAAAGAGTAGATTTATCTCCAGCGACACTGGCCTATGTTTTTTCTCTTATTCCTTTTTGGTTTGTCCAGAGTGGAACAGAAGAATTACTAACGCGCGGCTGGCTCTTGCCCAATGTTTATAAGCGGACCAACCTAGCGATTGCTGTTGCAGTTTCCAGCAGTTTATTTGGACTTTTGCACCTGGCAAATAATAACGTAACCATCTTATCTATAGTAAGTATTATTTTATCTGGCTTCCTGATGGCTCTCTATATGCTCAAAACGGATAATATTTGGGGTGTAGCTGGTTTGCATGCTGCTTGGAATTTTACTCAGGGTAATATCTTCGGAGTTGCTGTCAGCGGTCAATCAGCCGGTGCTTCAATTCTTCGATTTTCAGTAAACTCAGATGCAGCTGAGTGGATTTCAGGCGGTTCATTTGGTACAGAAGGCAGTTTGCTGGCCTGTGTTGTTTTGCTTTGCGGAATTGCTTTTCTAGCTGTTAGTTTAAAAAATGAAAAGTTGAACTGCTGCAAAAACGGTGAGCAAGAATGAGCTAATAAAAGAATGACTTAGCTTTATTTTAGTCTTCCGCTGTTTTTAGACCTATATTTTAAAAAATATTTTAGGAGATATTGGATCTCACTGTCAACTGTAGTGGGTAGACGAAAAGCTAAATCCAAGAGAGAATCGACTGATTCTCTCTTTTGATATATTTAAAGCAATGAAAATTTTAAATAGAAAAGCATTTAAGGACAAGAGGAATATAATTTGCAGACATGTCCATAGTCACAACTTTAACAGCCTTATGAACTTTTTTTCATACATTCAAAAAGTTTTATAATAGCTAAGTGGATTTACCCACTACAGAAATTATATTATATTTATAAAACGGCGCAAACTAACAGTTGGGGGTGCTTTTTTGATAAATGAAGGTCTGAAGATAAACTAGAATTTTAATAAGTTAAGTAAGGCTGAATATAAAAAGTAAAGAAGAAATTGTTAATAGCACACAAAATAGCTGACCTTTTTGTAAGTATGCGGTAGAATAATTTTAAAAGCCAAAAAAGAGACCGCTATGACAATAATGCGGAACCGGCAACTAGAAGAAAGTTACGTGCTGGTAAACACGATTAAGACGGATTGCAGCAGGAAGTTCCTGAGGCGTTTTGTGGTGATAAAACCTGTTTAATAGAGAGGATATGATGGAAATGACAAAGACGGTTGTTGAATTAATTCCCCTTTGCATGGAGGACAAGGAGCAATTTATTCTTGACAATCAAGAAGCGTTTACTTACGGGGCGCTGGAAGAGTTTGGCAGAAGGAATGACCATTTTGAAGAAGGTGGAGAGATTATCTCACGGGCCACCATTGCTAACTCAATTGACAGCGGTCAGGCCTACAGGATTTTATGGGATGGTAAGAAAGTCGGCGGTCTGGTCGTTAAAGTGGATGGTCAGCACGGCGAACTGGATTTGCTGTTTACAGCGCCTGCTTTTCACAGTAAAGGCATTGGCTATGCTGCCTGGTGCGAGGTGGAGCGGCTTTTTCCTGAGGTGAAGGTTTGGGAAACAGTAACTCCTTATTTTGAAACAAGAAACATCCATTTTTATGTCAATCGCTGCGGTTTTCATATTGTTGAATTCTTTAACAGCCATCATCTTAATCCTAATGATCCTGATAGTAGGCATGAACCAGAAGGTGAGCAGTTTGCGGATGGAATGTTTAGATTTCAGAAAAAAATACAAAATAAACTCTAATATATGAAAACAGCAGTGCAACTTGCCTGCTGTTTTGTCTATTTTTAAAAATATTTTAGTATTTCAAGGTTAATTCAATCCTAATGGTTTATACTAAATAACAGCAGATTTTAAAAGATAAGGGAAAGAAGTGTATGCGGATTCTAGTTGTTGAAGATGAGAAAGGCATTGCAGAAGCTATAAAAGCTATTTTAGAAGAGGGTCATTACGATGTTGATTTAGCTTTTGACGGTGAAATGGGAATGGATTATATTTTAACGGAACTTTATGATTTAGTTTTGCTGGACATCATGCTTCCCAAAATAGATGGTGTGACCGTCTTGAAGCGGGTACGTCAGCTAGGTATGGAGGTTCCTATCATTTTCCTGACAGCCAAATCTCAGCTAGAGGACCGTGTTGCAGGGCTTGACCTAGGAGCAGACGACTACTTGACTAAGCCTTTTGAGGCGGAGGAATTGCTGGCGCGCATTCGTGTAAGAACCCGCCAATCATCGGCGGCCAAGGTTAATCATCTCAAGCTGGGTAATGTCATTTTGAATTTGGATACCCGTGAGCTGACTGTGAGTGACCACGAAGTCAAACTCTCCAATAAAGAATTTCTACTCATGGAAACCTTGTTACGCAATCCCAAGCAGATTATTCCCAAAAGCCAACTGATTATGAAAGTCTGGGGACCCTTGGATGAGTCAGACTACAATCAACTAGAAGTCTTCATCTCCTTCTTGCGGAAAAAGCTGCGCTTCCTCAAGGCAAATATTGCCATCAAGACCACCAAGGGGGTTGGCTATTCTTTGGAGGAGGCTAGCGCATGCTAAAAAATCTGCGTAAGAAATTTGTCCTTATCACTATGTCCCTGATGACGGGCCTCGTTCTTCTCTTATTTATCATTAGTAATTACTATGACCGTTACTGGGATGACTATGATACCTACCGTATTGTTAAGGTCGTTGCCAATAATGGCTATGTTAAAAACTTTTCCAATGAAGCTATTGCTATAGTTTCCATTGATAAGGACGATAAGCCAACGATTGCTTCCAACTATACTTTGATGACCAATAAGGAAGTTAAGAAGGTTAGTCGTATCCTGATGAAGAAGGGTAAGAAGGGATGGAAGTGGCGTGATTATGTTTATAGTCTAAAAGAGCGAAATGATGGCACATGGCAGCTGGTATTTATTGACTTAAATAGTTATTCCAACCTAACTGATGAGCAATTTTTATTGACTGTGCTATTCACAATTTTTGGTTTTTTGCTGTTAACGAGCATCAGTATTTATCTGTCGCGCTTTATTATTCAGCCGGCTAAGGATGCTATTGACCGAGAAAAGCAGTTTGTTTCTGATGCTAGCCATGAATTAAAAACACCCATTGCCGCTATTCGAGCCAATGCTCAAGTGTTGCAAAATCAGACTGAACCCAATCGTTACTTGGATCACATTCTTTCAGAAACCAAGCGAATGGAGCATTTAGTGCAGAACTTGCTTGGCCTCTCTAAATTAGATGAGACTGAGCAGATCGCTAACTTTATTAGGATCGATTTGTCGAAAATCTGTGAGGAGATGGTTCTCAGCTATGAAAGTCTGGCTTATGAAGAGGGCAAACTGATTGAAGCCCAAATAACTGATGGTGTTTGGATTCTAGGAGAGGAGTCACAATTAAAACAATTAATTACAATCTTGCTGGACAATGCCATCCAGTATTCTCTGGATAAAAGTGTTATTCATATTAATCTGGCACAAGTGAAAAAGAAAGTTGTTCTGCAAGTATCGAATCCAAGTCAAACTTATTCAAAAGAAGTCATGGACAATTTGTTTGAACGCTTTTATCAGGCGGAAGGTTCTCGCCACAGCACATCAAGCTTTGGGCTTGGATTGGCTATTGCTAAGGGGATTGTTAAGCATCATCAAGGGCAGGTGAAGGCTTGGCAGGATAAAGGAGAAATGATTTTGGAAGTGCAGCTGCCAATCACATAAGGAGTTAATTAATGAAACCATTTGTTCAATTTGTATTGAGAACATTAGTTTATACTTTGATTTTCTTAATTTTAATTTATTTTTTCAGTTATCTGGGCCACGGTCAAGGTAATTTCATCTACAATGAATTTTAGAAAGGACAGATACATGCTGCACGATATGATTGACAATCTTGAGCATCTGGCTCAATCGCAGGGAGCTTTTCCCGTTTATAATATTTTGGGATACGTTCACACTTATACTGACTTGAAGGCTGACTCTGATTCCTTGGCGGCTTACATTGATGCTATGAAGCTGCCAGCCAAGTCAGCTGTATTGGTCTTTGGCGGCCAAGAGTATGAGATGCTGGCCAGTTTTGTAGCGCTGACTAAGTCAGGACATGCTTATATTCCGGTGGACCAGCATTCGGCCTTAGAGCGCATTGAGGCTATTATGGAAATAGCAGAGCCTAGTCTTATTATTTCTGTTGGGGACTTTCCGGTGGATATTAAGACTATTCCTGTCATTAAGCTGACGCAGTTAAAGGATATCTTTGCACAAAAGATTTCTTATGAGCTGACGCATTCTGTCAAAGGTGACGATAATTACTATATTATCTTTACCTCTGGCACGACTGGCAAGCCTAAAGGGGTGCAAATTTCTCATGACAATCTGCTCAGTTTCACTAATTGGATTATTTCAGCAGAAGCTTTCTCAGTGCCAGACCAACCGCAGATGCTGGCACAGCCGCCTTATTCCTTTGACCTGTCAGTCATGTACTGGGCACCGACTTTGGCTAAAGGAGGCACGCTTTTTGCCCTGCCAAAAGAATTGACAATAGATTTCAAGCGTCTCTTTGACACTATCAACCAAATGCCTATCCAAGTCTGGACATCAACGCCGTCCTTTGTAGACATGACCATGCTGTCAAATGACTTCAATGATGAGAGTTTGCCGCACTTAACTCATTTTTATTTTTGCGGGGAAGAACTGACAGTCAAGACAGCCCAAAAACTTCATGAACGTTTTCCAAAAGCCCGTATTGTTAATTCCTATGGTCCGACGGAAGCAACTGTTGCCCTATCAGCTCTTGCAGTGACTGATGACCTACTAAAAACCTGTAAGCGCCTGCCAATTGGCTACCCTAAGTTTGACTCGCCAACTTTTATCATTGATGAAGAAGGCAGACAGCTCCCTCATGGGCAGCAGGGTGAGATCATCGTAACTGGTCCTGCTGTGTCCAAGGGCTACCTCAACAGTCCGGAACGCACCGAGGCTGCCTTCTTTGAATTTGATGGACTGCCCGCCTACCATACCGGTGATGTGGGTAGTCTGACAGAGGAAGGTCTGCTTCTTTACGGAGGCCGTGTGGATTTCCAAATAAAATTTAACGGCTATCGCATTGAGTTAGAAGAAGTATCGCAAAATCTTAATAAATCCCGGTATGTCAAGTCAGCCGTCGCTGTGCCCCGTTATAATAAAGATCACAAGGTGCAAAACCTATTAGCCTTTGTCATTCTTAAGGAAGGTGTCAGCAAGCAGTTCAGCCGAGAATTGGATCTAACCAAGGCTATCAAAAAAGATTTGAAAGACATCATGATGGACTATATGATGCCGTCTAAGTTTCTTTATCGCGACAGTTTGCCGCTGACGCCAAATGGGAAGATTGACATCAAGGGTCTGATGAGTGAGGTAAACAGCCGATGATCAACTTTCTCCATCAGCTGCCTCGCTTAGAGGCCTACAGCAATCCCCAGTACTTTATCTATTTGATTGCGGCAGTTACGCCCATTTTTGTCGGTCTTTTTTTCAAGAAACGTTTTCCAGTTTATGAAGCGCTGGTCAGCCTGGCTTTTATTGTGCTCATGCTGACAGGGAAACACCTTTATCAGCTGGCTTCTCTTTTGGCCTATGTCATCTGGCAGATTGTGTTGGTTTACAGTTACAAATTCTATCGTAAGACGCACAATAACAAGTGGATTTTCTACCTCTGGGTCTTCTTGTCCGTCTTACCACTGGCCTTTGTGAAAATCAGTCCGTTAATTGAAGTGGAAAAGCGTGCCTCGCTCTTTGGTTTTTTAGGAATTTCCTACCTGACCTTTCGTGCGGTGGGCATGATTATGGAGCTGCATGACGGGATACTGACAGGCTTCAGCCTTTGGCAATTCTTGCGCTTTCTGCTCTTCATGCCAACTTTCTCCAGCGGTCCAATCGACCGGTTTAGACGCTTCAACGAAGACTATGAGAATATCCCTGAGCGGGAGGAATTGCTGGAACTGCTGGAGCAGGCTGTCCATTATATTATGCTGGGGTTTCTTTACAAGTTTATTCTGGCTTATATTTTTGGTCAGGTGCTCATGAATCCTATCAAGGTAATAGCTCTGCAACGAGGCGGTATTTTTAACCTACCGGCACTTGGTGTCATGTATACTTACGGTTTGAATCTCTTCTTTGATTTTGCAGGTTATAGCATGTTTACGCTAGCTATTTCCAATCTTATGGGCATTAAGAGTCCAGTCAACTTTAATCAGCCTTTTAAATCACGTGATTTGAAAGAATTCTGGAATCGTTGGCACATGAGTCTATCGTTTTGGTTTCGGGACTTTGTCTTTATGCGCCTGGTTAAGGTCATGGTCAAAAACAAGGTTTTTAAAAATCGCAATGTAACATCAAGTGTCGCCTACATCATCAATATGCTTATCATGGGCTTCTGGCATGGGGTGACTTGGTATTACATTGCCTATGGTCTTTTCCACGGATTTGGTCTTGTTATCAATGACTGGTGGCTTCGCAAGAAGAAAAAAATCAACAAGGAGCGAAAAAACAAGGGACAAAAGCCGCTTCCGGACAATAAATGGACCAAGACTTTGGGTATCGTCATTACCTTTAATACAGTCATGCTGTCTTTCCTGATATTTTCAGGATTTTTAGACCAACTCTGGTTTCCAAAGCTGCCAATGAAGCCCTAAGAATTCTTGACAGTAGCTTTTCTAAGCAGCGGGGATCTTGGTAGTTATTTAAATTTTCTATTTTATGATAATGATAAAGTCGCCCTTAAAACCGTAGTTTTCAGACGAAAGACCGACTACCTCAAGATTGACTGAAAAAAAGAAAGCTATTTTTTAAATATTAAGTACAGCTTTCACTTTGATCAGCTATAAAAAAATTAACCAACCTGCGCTGACAGCCTTATATTTATCAATTGGTTACGCTCTAAAAGCATCGTGAAAAGATAAACTTGCTATCACTTTCTTAATGGGCTTTGTATCTTAACTAACTGAACACGGGCTAAACGCTGTGTCAAAAAGATAGAAATCCTAGAGTCTTGAGGACTCTTCGGCTTTCTCCTATTTTGACTTTGCGTTCTTAACGCCCTTTGTATCTTAATTAAAGGAGTAATTGACAATGGATGTAAAATCAGAAGTATTAGCAATTATTGATGATCTTTTCATGGAAGATGTTTCTGACATGATGGATGAAGACTTGTTTGATGCGGGTGTGCTTGACAGTATGGGAACTGTTGAGCTGATTGTAGAGCTGGAAAACCGTTTTGGCATTACGATTCCCGTATCAGAATTTGGCCGTGATGACTGGAATACTGCCAATAAAATCATTGCCGGAATAGAGGAACTGAGCCATGCTTAAACGCCTCTGGCAGATTTTAGGTCCTGTTTTTTGCGCTCTGCTGTTAGCCTTAGCCCTCATTATTTTTCACCCTAGTGCTGTAAAGTACTCTTTGACGGCTGAAAAAAAGGATGCGGTGGCTCTGACTAAAACTAGTTTTAAAAGCAAATATAAAAAAGTTCGCGCACTGACAGACCCCAAGCAGCGCTTTGTACCTTTTTTTGGCTCAAGTGAGCTGTCACGGCTGGACAAGATGCATCCGTCAGTTTTAGCGCAGGCCTATCATCGTAATTACACGCCTTATTTATTGGGACAAAAGGGTGCAGCATCTCTGACACATTACTTTGGCATCCAGCAGATTAGCAGAGAGCTTGAAAATAAGCAGGCTGTCTATATTATTTCACCACAGTGGTTTGTAGCCGAGGGCGCCAATTCTCACGCTTTTCAAAATTATTTTAGCAGTAGTCAGTTTGTTGATTTTTTGCAGAATCAGACCGGCAGTCCTTATGATCGATATGCTGCTAAACGTTTCCTGCAACTCTATCCAGATTCAGAATTTAAACCATTAGCAGAAAAAACAGTGAAAGGAAAAGAAATAAACTCTTTCGATCGGTTCTGGCTGACTTTAAAAGAGAAAATTTTAGCCAAGGAAGATGCCTTTTTCAGCGATTTGTCATTTTTTGATGGCTATAAGAAAAAAGTTTTATCTCAGACGGCTGATTTACCTTCCGAATTTTCCTATGTTGCATTGAAACGGCTAGCTACTGAAGAAGGGAAAAAATCAACGTCTAATAATAGATTTGGCATTGAAAATACTTTCTACAGCATGCGTGTGCAGCATCAGCTTAAAAGATTGCAAGGGTCGCAAAAGTATTTTGATTATACTAAATCTCCTGAGTACAACGATTTACAGCTAGTATTGAACCAATTTGCGAAAACCCATACCAATGTTCTCTTTGTTATTCCGCCTGTTAACAGTAAGTGGGCAGCTTTCACAGGACTTAATCAGACTATGTATCAAAAAGCTGTCGCTAAGATTAAGTATCAGCTGCAGAGTCAAGGCTTCACCAACATTGCCGATTTTTCAAAAGATGGCAGTAAACCCTACTTCATGCAGGATACCATCCACATGGGCTGGAACGGCTGGCTAGCACTGGATATGGCGATCAGATCCTTTCTCAGTGAAGAGACAAATGCTCCGGCTTATATGATTAACGATCGTTTCTTGAGCAAAGACTGGGCCGATTTTACAGGTCAGCCGGATAAATTTTAGAACGGCTGAGAAAACTTTCATTTTATAGCTATTTAAAAAAGCATATTTCTGTAAAGTATGGGACTAACAAATGCATGAAATCCAAAACGACTTCATGCATTTTTGTATATCGTTCTAAGGAGTCTGCTGAGTCTCTTGTATCTTTATTCCGTTATTTCACTAAATTCTCTCTATCTCCCCAATTATCGTTGCAGCAGGACATGCAGAAGTTAAAAAAGAAAAAGGTTTGCAGCGGAAATATTGTAAATGCTGATTTGTTATCTTAAAAAAGAGAGCAGGTATTTCTACAGGAATTTTTACATAGGCTACCTGCTCTTTGCATATTGATGATAGGGTAACTTGGAATTTGATAATAAGTTGGTCTTTAGGAACAACTGAAAATGATGAGACAAAAATGATGCCTTCAGGAATATACAAAATCAGCAGAAGTCCTGCCTTTCTTGAGATTTATTTGCTTTATCTTGGATAAGATAATAATGTGATAGCCGAGCTATCTTCTGGAAAAGTGTTATAATAAAATCAAAGTTAATAATCACAGGCCGTGAAGAACCAGGGAGCTTTGCTGATAAAAAAATAAACAGTAAAATCTATCTGATGATAGTTATTGCTATTGGTCAGCTCAGACGTGAGTACTATAGTTAAATAGGTGAATTTAAGTTGGTTCAGCCTTGTTGAGAAGCTGTAGTCTGCTACTTATGGACTGTTTTAGGCGACAGTATGACTGGCGGCCTATAAGAAAGAGAATTACCAGCTGAATGTAGAAAGGAAAAATGATGACTGATAAACATTTGCACGAAATTCGTGTGTTTGAAAATTTTGATATGGTTTCGTTTGAAAAAGGCCATGTAGTTGTAACGACAGAAGTAGTAGATAAATCCTTGAATTATTATGGCTTTGCACATGGCGGTTATATCTTTACCCTGTGTGACCAAATCAGTGGCTTGGTCTCTATTTCAACTGGTTTTGATGCAGTGACACTTCAATCCAGTATCAATTATTTAAAATCTGGCAAACTAGGTGATACGTTACTAATTGATGGACGTTGCGTTCATGATGGTCGGACAACAAAAGTAGTTGATGTTACGGTAACCAATCAGTTAGAACAAGAAGTGGCTAAGGCTACCTTTACTATGTTTGTGACAGGCGAGCATGCGAATGATTGACCCTTTGTTTTGCAATCAATAAAGCGCATGCCAATGGGAGAACAATCTGATGAAAAAAATAATTATCTGGATTTCAGCCATTTTTCTTGTCATTGTTCTAGCTGGAGGTATCTATATTATGGGGTGGGGAATGCCGGGAAATGTCCTGCATGCCAAAATCAGCTACGGACACTCTAAAATCTACACCCTGAAAGATCGAAAAGCGGCTGCTAATCTGATAAGAAGAAATTTCATTACCTTTAATGGCTGCCGTCTGGAAACATTGGACTATACTTCAGATAAAATATCTCAGGAAATGTTAGCATCAAAAAAACATAGGGATGCTGACAGGTATAAGGAGAAGTATGATAAAAAAGACGCTTCCAAGACCTATGATGAGTGCATTGTTTACCAATCAAGCTTCAGCACAGACGGCTGTCCTGATGCAGGTTTTAGCGCTAATAGTCATTACAGTCATTGGAATTGGATTTTGGTCAGAAAAAAAGGCAGCCCTTGGCGGCTTTACAGCTACGGGCACGATTAAAATTAAAGTGGAGGTTAGATAATGTCCTTGTTTAGTTGGTTTAAGAAAAAGCAGGCTCTCCAAAATTTTGAACCTGGTCTGTCTTTGACGAGCCATAAAGTTGATATTTTAAGTCCTAATTTAAAAGAAGTCAAAGAAGCTGTTTTAGCCGCTGATGAACCAGAAGGTTTTGTCACCTTATCTTGGACTAGTATCAGTGGAGATTGTTCCTTTATTCAAGCGCTTTGCTTTGATGGCACTTACCTTATTGAATATCGAACGAATGATTTAAAAAAGGGCTATGTCTATAGAAAGACGAATGTCTCAACAGAAGAAACGTTACAGCTCTTTCAGTCATTTTTTGAAAATCAGACGCTTACTCTTGATGATACTTGGTCTCAAGTTAAGGTCTATTAGTATAACAATTTTTCGTGAAAGGAGCTGACATGACAGCATATAAGCATTTAGTTCAATATTATGAAACGGATCGCATGGGTATTACCCATCATTCAAACTATATTCGCTGGATGGAGGAGGCGCGTGTTCATTTTTTGACAGAAATCGGCTGGCCCTATGATAAATTGGAAGAAGAAGGCATTATCTCTCCGGTTGTTTCAGTCAGCTGTCAGTACCTGACAACGTCAACCTTTGCGGATGAGATTAGCATTAGTGTTAAAGTAGAGCAGGTCAAGGCTGCCCGTCTCATTCTCACATATAAGATGATCAATCAAAAAGATGACATAGTTTGTCAGGCACAATCAGAACACAGCTTTTTAGCTCAAAGCGGTACTTTTGTCAATATTAAAAAAGAATACCCTGACTTTTACAGCAAGTTATCAGAACTCAGTCAGTCTTGACAATAAGATCTTGACAAACTAAAACAACCCTTTTTAAGTTTATCGATGATATAATGAAGTAAAAAGCATAAGGAGGCTCATTATGACAATTGCTATTACGGGTGTGACAGGAAAATTAGGCGGTAAGGTTGCCAAGCTCATTTCAAAAAACGGACTTTCAGCCAGACACCTTGCCCGAAACCCGCAAAAGGCGGCTAACTATGACAATGCTGAAGTTGTCAGGGCTGCTTTTGAAAATTCTCCAGAAGCCATTAAAGCTCTAAAGGGTATTGATACCTTATTGATGGTATCTGCTTCAGAAAGCCCCGATCGCTTGCAGCAGCATTTTGATTTCATTGATGCAGCGGCAAGTGCAGGTGTTAAGCATATTATTTATACTTCTTTTTATAATGCCAATGCTGAGGCCACTTTTACTTTAGCGCGTGATCATGCTAAGACAGAAAATTATATCAAAGAAAAAGGTTTTGTCTATACTTTTTTGAGGGATAATTTTTATTTGGATTTCTTTTTAGATTTATGTTTAGAAAATGGTGAAATTCGCGGACCAGCCGGCAATGGGAAAGTATCTGCCGTAGTTCGGCAGGATGTTTCTGAAGTGGCTGCAGCAATTTTAGCCAGTCCTTATAAATGGGAAAATCAAACATTAAACATGACCGGACCGGAAGATTTATCTATGACTGATATTGTTCAATTTGTCGGCAAACAAAGGGGGCAAAACATTCCTTATATCAATGAAACACTTGAAGAAGCTTATCAGTCACGCAAGGCTTGGCCGGCAGAGCAGTGGGAATATGATGCCTGGGTCAGCACCTATACAGCTATTCAAAAAGGCGAACAAGCAGGAGTTTCTTCTGATATCGAGCGTGTCCTCGGACGTCCGGCTACCTCTTTGCAAGAATTAATGAATCCCAAAAATGACCTGAGATAAAGGAATGATTTTGTAAGGGAGGAATTCATGATTGTATTAACTTATTTAGATGCTTATCAAACTAAAAAGAAAGCTTTTTTAACAGCCTTGAAGAATTTATGCTGTCACTCAGCGGCTGTGTAACCCTGCCGGATGCTTACCAGGTTGTGTCTTTAACTTATAAAGGACAAGATATTGGTTACAAAGGAGTGGTTGGAGACTTATACCGAACAGTCAGCCAGATGGACTGGAAACAGTTTGAGGCAAATTAAATCTGGCTGCTAAAAGACCTGCTTGCCAGAGAAGAAAAAATACTAAAAGCAGGATAACTGTTTATCGAAACAGATTATCCCGCTTTTGGTCTTTTTTAATCTAACTTATCAAGAAACTTTTTAATATCAACAATGACGCGCGTGTGTTCTCCCTTACCGATGAGTTTGTCACCTTCGTAAACCTCAATATTGAAGCGGGAGCGCCGACCGTCTTTCTCAACATCTAAGATTCTGACTTCCACCGTTTTTCCAATTTTAGTAGCAGCTAAGTGCTGAACGGAAATTTGAGCACCGACCGTTGTTGCTGATACGTCTAAGTCTTCTTCACAATACAAAAAAGCAGCATTTTCTATAAAAGCAATCATACTGGGAGTTGATAAAACGTTAAGACTGCCCGAACCCCAATTCATAGCTGAGTGTTCAGGTGTGGTGACATAAGACTTACTGTAAATTGACATACTTGCCTCCTTTTATTGTAGAGAGAAGTGGGACTAGGAAAATCACAATGCACTTTTTCGTTTTTAAGCTTATGAAAAAATTTCCAGTAGATAATTTCTTTTGTCCCACCCCTGTTATTTTAACTTTAACACATTTAAAAAGAAATCACAAATAATTTTTGGAAGCGTTTCCCGTTGCTTGCTGTTTGCTTATTCCTGTAATTCATGGTAAGATAAATAAGATAAAACGCTGTGAAAGAGGTAAAAAAATTGGCTTTTGGAGATAATGGACCGCGTAAGAAAACACCGTTTGAAAAACTGACCTTAGTTGTCGTTATCATTATGGTTTTGGTTACTGTTGGAGCACTGGTTCTTAGTGCACTTAGCGCCGTTATTTAAAAAGAAACGCTTACGGGCGTTTTTTTAAGCGAATTACAATAAGGTAGAAAAGTTATGAGCATGTTTTTAGATACTGCTAAGGTTTCAGTAAAAGCTGGCCGCGGCGGTGATGGTATGGTTGCTTTCCGCCGTGAAAAATATGTCGCTAATGGCGGTCCTTGGGGCGGTGATGGCGGCCGCGGCGGCAATGTCATCTTTGTCGTTGATGAGGGACTTCGCACTCTCATGGATTTTCGCTACAACCGCAAATTTAAGGCGAAGAACGGTGAAAAGGGAATGACTAAAGGGATGCACGGCCGCGGTGCAGAGGATCTTTATGTACACGTACCGCAAGGAACAACTGTTCGTGATGCAGAGACTGGCAAAGTGATTACTGACTTGGTAGAAAATGGTCAAGAGTTTATCGTAGCTCATGGCGGCCGCGGCGGCCGTGGTAATATCCGTTTTGCAACACCGCGTAATCCTGCTCCGGAGATTTCTGAAAATGGGGAACCCGGTGAAGAGCGTGAATTAGCCTTAGAATTAAAAATCTTAGCTGATGTTGGTTTGGTTGGTTTTCCTTCAGTTGGGAAATCAACTCTTCTCAGTGTTATCACAGCTGCTAAGCCTAAGATTGGCGCCTATCATTTCACAACCATTGTCCCTAACTTGGGCATGGTGCGTACCAAATCAGGTGATTCTTTTGCTGTGGCTGACTTGCCGGGTTTGATCGAAGGGGCTAGTCAAGGTGTTGGCCTTGGTACACAATTCCTTCGCCATATTGAGCGTACTCGTGTTATCCTACACGTGATTGATATGTCAGCCAGTGAAGGTCGTGATCCTTACGAAGATTATTTGGCTATTAATAAGGAATTGGAAACCTATAACCTACGTTTGCTGGAACGCCCGCAAATCATTGTGGCTAATAAGATGGATATGCCTGAGGCTGCAGAAAATCTTGAAAAATTTAAGGAAAAACTGGCTGCTAACTATGATGAATTCGAGGATCAGCCACCAATTTTTCCTATTTCAGGTATTGCTCACCAAGGATTGGATGCACTTTTGGATGCGACAGCCCAGCTTCTAGATCAGACAGATGACTTTCTTCTTTATGATGAATCGGACATGCAGGAAGAAGCTTACTATGGTTTTTCTGAGGAAGAGAAGGCCTTTGATATTTCACGTGCAGACGATGCCTCTTGGATACTTTCGGGTGAGAAGTTAGAAAAACTCTTTGTCATGACCAATTTGGAACGCGATGAGGCTATCATGAAATTCTCACGGCAATTGCGAGCTATGGGGGTTGACCAAGCCCTGCGTGAACGCGGAGCTAAAGACGGAGACATCGTTCGAATCGGAAACTTTGAATTCGAATTTGTGGATTAACCTGCCACTTGTCGTTGATAGCTTAGCTATCTAACGACAAGAAAGCAAGCTCTATGGAGCCTTGCTTAGGCAGCTTACTAGCTCGAAAATGGCTTAGTATCGAACTCATTTTCTTACGTCGTAGTTTGTATTTTAATGACGTGTTTGATTGCTGTGCTGGTTTGCTTAAATAGGAATTGTGATGATTCACAATTGAGCTTATATTACATTTTACTGGAGGTTCTTATGGGTGATAAACCGATATCTTTTCGAGATAAAGATGGTAATTTTGTATCAGCAGCCGATGTTTGGAATGCTGAAAAGCTAGAAGAACTTTTCAATACTCTTAATCCAAATCGACGTTTGCGCTTAGAGCGTGAAAAATTAGCTAAAGAAAAAGCAGGCGAAGTCAAGGAACAAGAATCATAATGCTTGCCTTACTTACCTGCATAAAACTCGCTTTTCAATTTTTAGGCTCATGAAAAAACTGTCCACTGGACAGTTTTTTTAGTATTTTTGAAGGTCTTTGTCAGTCAATTGATAACGCAGATTAGCAACGTCATCAATGAATTTTCTATCGTGAGAAACACTGATAATACAGCCCTTAAAATTTCTTAAAAGTTCTCTGATTAATGGCTGACTAGTTGGTGAAAAATGCCTTGTCGGCTCATCAAGAATTAAGATATGATTTTGGGCTAAAACCATACGTGCTAAGAATAATTTTGCTTTTTGCCCACCTGAAAGCTCAAGGACGCAGTGTTCCATTTCTTGTCTTGTAAATTGAAGGCTGGCAAGGAGTGTTCGAGCTTTTTCGCTGTCTGATACCTGTGTTAAAAATGTTAAAGCGGTCATTTCTTTGTGAAAAACACTATCGTAATCTTGTGGCATATAACCGATTGAAAAATGATTTTTATCTAGCTCTTGGTAAATTTGTGTGAGCAGACGTGTTTTTCCGCTACCGTTTCTCCCAGTAATCACCAGTTTATCTTGACCTAAAATGGTTAAACTGACTTTTTGGCCAGTTGATAAATCATGATTGTCCCAAGACAGAAGTTTTTTCTTTTTATCGAGAGGGACAATATCATCAAAAAATAGTTTTATACTATCCATTTCTTCAGGAAAATCGGTCATTTTTTCCTCTTCTTTGGCATAGCGTTTTTCAAGGGATAAGACATTTTTCATCTTTTTAGCCGCTAATCTCCCCATAGTGCTATCATGAGTATTTCGCACATTATATTGCGCCGCCTGATGAAGCCGTTGCATTTTAGCGTCTCTTTTAGCTTTCATACGGCGGTCATTTTTGGCTTGTCCCAGTTGTTTGGTGTAAGCTTTGTGACGATAAGTCATATAGTCTGTGTAATTTCCTGAAAAATAGCTTGCGCGAGCAACTTGACGACGCTTTATTAACTCAAGGTGTAGAATAGCGGTAGCAGTTTTTTCTAGCAGAGCTTCATCATGAGAGATAAAAATAATTGTCTTGTCAGATGATTGAATGAATGCTTGTAAAGTATTAATTGCCTGCGCATCAAGGTCGCTAGAGGGTTCATCTAGCAGGAGTAAATCATTATTTTTACCAGCTAATTTAGCCAGTTGCAGTTTTAATTTTTCTCCGCCAGATAAGCTTTTCAAAGTCTGATTTCTACTTTCTAAGATTTGAATATCCAAATCTAATCGCGCAGCCATTTGATAAAAAGCATTGAAATCGAAGCTAACATAATCTAAATCATCATAAAGAAATTCTGAAACTGTCATCTTTTCTTGTTTTTGTGACAAAGCTTGTGGTAAATATCCAATTTTGGGAAAATGATTGTCAATTTTTCCCTCAAGGATACTGTAGTTGTCAATTAGTTTTGGAGACAAAATAGCCTTTAAAAGTGTTGACTTCCCAGTACCCTCTTCGCCAATAATAGCTAATTTATCTCCAGAATTGACGATTACATTTAAATCAGAAATTAGCTGTCTTAAGTCTTTAAGATGTGTAATTGTTAAATGATTAATCTGCAGCATAAGAACCTCACTTTCAATAAAAAAACTCTCTACCAGATCAAGTAGAGAGTGAGGCTCAGTTTTATCAAATCAAAAAGCAACCCAATAATGGTAACAAACGACCAGTAATTGGAATTGAAAATGAATTAAGAGCACACTAAAAACAAAACTTGATATGGTAGTATCAAAAATTCTGTTCTTAGTTGTTCATTGCTCCTTTTCCTCCTGAATGTTAATTTGATATTAGTTTATCAAAAGGTGCTATAAAAGTCAAAGGTTATAGTAGGTAGTACTAACAGCAGGTAACGTAAAAGGTCGAGATGTTTTAGCATCCGACCTATATAAAAAGGTTATGACGCAAAAGGAGTAGGTTCGATAATAACCTGCTCCTTTTGCTAATAAGTGAGTTAGGGAGTGAGACAGAAATTAGTAGTTTCGTAGAAACTTGATTTCGTCGTCTCACCCCCGCAAAGTTGAGTAGGGTTGTAAAAGCTGATTTATCAGCGCATTAGAACCCACTCAACCACTGCGCTTTGCAATTGTAACTAGATAACAGAAGAGCTTGAGAACTTTTTGTCTCAGCCTTGTGGAAAACTAACAGCTTTAGCTGTTAAGTTTTCAGCTGTTAAGTTTTCTTACTCAGTTACACATTCAACACCTTATCCAAGAAGTCTTTTAGGCGCGGGTGTTGTGGGTTGTCGAAGATTTGTTCTGGTGTGCCGTCTTCGAGGAATTCACCGCCGTCAGTAAAGATAACGCGGTTGGCAACTTTACGAGCAAATCCCATTTCGTGGGTTACAATCAGCATGGTCATGCCTTGTTCAGCTAAGTCCTTCATAACGTTGAGAACATCACCGACCATTTCAGGGTCAAGAGCCGATGTTGGCTCATCAAAAAGCATGATATCGGGATTCATGGCCAGACTGCGAGCGATAGCCACACGCTGTTTTTGTCCACCTGACAGGCTGTCCGGGTAGGCTTGAGCCTTGTCAGACAGTCCGACTTTTTCCAAAAGTTCCATGCCGTGTTTTTGAGCTTCTTCCTTAGATTCTTTGCCTAGTTCAATCGGAGCAAAAGTAATATTGTCAAGGACAGTCATGTGCGGAAAAAGATTGAAGTGCTGGAAGACCATGCCGATATTTTCACGAGCTTTATCAACATTGGTAGATGGGTCTGATAATTCATAACCATCTACAATTACTTTTCCACTGGTAACTGTTTCAAGAAGATTCAAGGTACGAAGAAAGGTTGACTTTCCTGACCCTGAAGGCCCGATGATACAGACAACATCTCCCTCATTAAATTGCACATCAATGCCCTTGAGGACTTCGTTTTGTCCGAAAGATTTATGCAAATCCTGAACATCAATTTTTAAATCAGTCATTAATTAATCCTCTTTTCTAAGCGTTTTGCCAGGCGTGTCAAGAGTGTAATGATTACAAGATACATCAAAGCAAGAATGGCATACATGCGGAATGATTGGTAGTTGCGGGCGATGATAATTTTGCCGGCTTGGAAAAGCTCAATCAGTCCGATGGCTGAGATAATGGTTGTATCTTTAAGCGAGATAACAAATTGATTGATGAAGTTGGGCAGCATCATTTTAAAGGCCTGCGGCAAAATAATTTTTTGCATGGTTGTCTTGTAGGAAATACCCAAACTGCGGCTGGCTTCCATTTGCCCAATTGGAACAGCTTCAATACCGCCGCGGACAATTTCAGCTATATAAGCACCGCCATTTAGAGTCAGAGCGATGGTACCTGCTACGAAGTCGTTGATTGGACTTTGGTGGCCGGTAATAGACTCAATCAGGTTAGGAATTCCCCAGAAGATAAAGGCCGCGACAATCATCAGCGGAATACCGCGCACGACATCAACAAAAATGGCAGCAATAACACGCAATGCTTTGTAAGGGCTGACACTCATCATACCAAAGAGAATGCCGACAATCAGAGCAAGACCGAATGAAAGAAGGGCTAAACTCAGGGTTGTTCCAAGGCCGGATAAGAGCTGTTTATAATTGTTGGTAATCAAGCCCCAAATGGTTGATTCATTGACAGCTGATTCTGATTTATCCTTTTGCTTATCATCAGACAGGTATTTATTGATAATTTTATCGTACTGACCTGATTTTTTTAGGGCTGCCAAACCGTTGTTAAACATTTGAATGAGCTCAGGATTATTGCCTTTTTTAACGGCAAAGCCATATTCGCCAGATTTTTCACCCGGAATCGGTGTTTCAAAATGACGTCCTTGCTGGATAGCGTATTTAAGCACAGCTTCATCATCCATGAGTGCATAGATAGAACCGGAATTCAGACTATCATACATGGTTGAAGCTTCATCAAATGATTTCAAGGAATAACCATACTTATCTTTGTTTTTTTCCAGAAAGGCGTAAGAAGCAGTTCCGTTTTTGGCACCCACTTTTTTGCCTTTTAAATCCTTGTAAGACACTACGTCGCTTCCTTTACGGACAGCAAGCAAGGTATTTGAAGTGTAGTAAGGATCTGAAAAATCGAAAATTTTCTTGCGCTCATCGGTAATAGACATCCCCGCCATAACGGCGTCTGCCTGACTGGCTTGGACAGTATTGAGAGCTGCATCGAAACCAGGATTTTCGGTTTTGATATTAAAGCCCTGCTGTTTAGCAATGGCCTTAATCAGCTCGACATCAATTCCAACGTATTTACCAGCATCATTTTGGAATTCAAATGGTGCAAAGGAAGAATCCATGACAATCTTATAGCTGCTTTTAACAGGTTTTGCCTTTGCTTTGGCATTGCCAGTACCAGTACTTTGAGATTTACTGGTATCAGCAGAAGCAGACTTAGAAGAAATCCACTTGTTCATGATTTCATCATAAGTACCATCAGCCTTCATTTGCTTTAAGGCTTTGTTGAAATCTTTGATGAGGTATTCATACTTGCTGCCTTTTTTGACGGCGAAGGCAAAGCTGCCGATAGGTTCGCCGTCCATTTCGATACGGAGATTTTGCCCCTGACTGATAGCGTATTGAGCAACGGGTTTATCATCCATAACCGCATCAACAGAAGCCGACTCTAGGCTGTTGTACATAGAATCGCCAGTGTCAAAGGACTTAATCTTAAAATCGTATTTATCCTTATTTTTTTCAAGGAAACTTTGCGCTGCTGTTCCGTTTTTAACACCAACGGTTTTTCCTTTTAGCTGACTGTATTTGGTAATTTTGTCCTTTTTGCGGGTAACGATGACAATTTTAGTATCATAGTAGGTATCTGAAAAAGTAAAGACCTTCTTACGCTCTTTAGTAACAGTTGTTCCTGCCATCAGGGCATCTGCCTGACCGGACTGAACGGCATTGACCGCCGCATCAAAGCCAGGAAAGGTCATCTTATAATCCCAGCCGCTGATTTCAGCCACTTTTTTAATAATATCTACATCAATGCCCTTGTAAACTTGGTCACTGTCCTTAAATTCAAATGGTGCATAAGTGGAGTCTGAAACAATCTTAATCGTATCAGCAGAAACTTTTGCGCCAAACATAAAAGCCAGTGTTAAAAATGCTGTCATAAGAGCAATTATCTTTCGCTTCATGTTCGTACTCCTTAATAAAAATTACTTTATTATACCAAACATTAGGTATTTAAGCAAACTTTAAGATATTAATGTGTCAGGTTTTCTGACATACACAGTGAGGCTTTTCGCTCTTAATTTTTTATCAGAATATGTTAGAATGAAAAAGAGGTAAAAACATGATTGATAAAGTTGAAAACAATAGATTTAAATTAGTTTCTAAATACCAACCATCAGGAGATCAGCCAGAGGCTATTGAAGCTTTGGTGGATAATATCGAAGGCGGTGAGAAAGCACAGATCCTGATGGGAGCAACCGGTACAGGCAAGACCTATACCATGAGCCAGGTTATTCAAAGGGTCAACAAACCGACCTTGGTCATCGCCCATAATAAGACGCTTGCTGGTCAGCTTTACGGGGAATTTAAGGAATTTTTCCCTGATAATGCCGTTGAGTACTTTGTATCTTACTACGACTATTACCAGCCAGAAGCTTATGTGCCGTCCAGTGATACCTATATTGAAAAAGATAGTTCAGTCAATGATGAGATTGACAAACTCCGCCACTCAGCAACATCATCCTTGCTTGAGCGCAATGATGTCATTGTTGTCGCATCTGTTTCTTGCATTTACGGTTTAGGTTCGCCTAAGGAATACGCTGACAGTGTTGTCAGCCTGCGGCCCGGGCAGGAGATTTCTCGTGACCGGCTCTTAAATGACTTGGTGGCTATTCAGTTTGAGCGTAATGATATTGATTTTCAGCGCGGTCGCTTTCGTGTGCGCGGTGATGTGGTGGAGATTTTTCCAGCCAGCCGTGATGAACACGCCTTTCGTATCGAATTTTTCGGCGATGAAATTGATCGCATTCGTGAAATTGAAAGTCTAACCGGCCGTGTTCTCGGTGAGGTTGACCACCTAGCTATCTTCCCGGCCACTCATTTCATGACCAATGACGAGCACATGGAGATTGCTATTGCAAGAATCCAAGAGGAGCTCAAAGAGCAGCTCAGACTCTTTGAATCAGAGGGCAAGCTCTTAGAAGCGCAGCGATTAAAACAAAGAACCGACTACGACATCGAAATGCTGCGGGAAATGGGCTATACCAATGGTGTTGAAAACTATTCCCGCCATATGGACGGCAGAACTGAAGGTGAGCCGCCTTATACGCTTTTAGACTTTTTCCCTGAAGATTTTCTGATCATGGTCGATGAAAGTCACATGACCATGGGACAGATTAAGGGAATGTATAATGGCGACCGCTCGCGTAAAGAGATGCTGGTCAATTACGGCTTTCGTCTTCCGAGTGCCTTGGACAACCGTCCCTTGCGCCGGGAAGAATTTGAAAGTCATGTTCATCAGATTGTCTATGTCTCAGCAACGCCGGGAGATTACGAACTTGCGCAGACAGACACGGTCATTGAGCAAATTATTCGTCCGACTGGTCTCTTGGATCCGGAAGTAGAAGTACGGCCGACCATGGGGCAGATGGATGATTTGTTGGGCGAAATTACTAGGCGTGCCGAAAAGGGTGAGCGGGTCTTTGTCACAACTCTGACTAAGAAGATGGCAGAAGACCTGACGGACTATCTCAAGGAAATGGGGGTCAAGGTCAAATATATGCACTCAGACATCAAGACCTTGGAACGTACTGAGATTATCCGTGACCTGCGTCTGGGCGTTTTTGATGTGCTTGTAGGGATTAATTTGCTGCGCGAAGGAATTGACGTCCCAGAGGTCAGCTTAGTAGCTATCCTTGATGCGGACAAGGAAGGCTTCCTGCGCAATGAACGCGGTCTTATCCAGACCATTGGCCGGGCTGCCCGTAACAGCGAGGGTCATGTTATCATGTATGCTGACACCATGACTCAGTCCATGCAAAATGCTATTGATGAGACCCACCGCCGCCGTCAAATTCAAATGGCCTACAACGAAGAACACGGCATTATTCCGCAAACCATCAAGAAAGATATCCGCGACCTTATCGCCATCAGCAAATCAACGGGCAGCGATGTAACAGAAGAAACCATTGATTACAATGCTATGACCAAATCTGAACGCCAAGAAACTATCAAAAAGCTGCAAAAACAAATGCAGGAAGCCGCCGAGCTGCTTGACTTTGAGCTGGCTGCCGAGATCCGCGATATGGTGCTGGAGCTCAAGGCTATGGATTAAATAAGATGAAAAGAATTCTTTAAGTTAAAAGAATGAGTTATTTAATAACACTCAGCAAACATGATTTATTCAGCAAATACTTTGGTGAAAAAGGCATGATTATTGTAGGCAGTCTCTTGAATTTTATAGGATTAGCAGTAGCCGTCTATACGCATCAGGATTGAACTAGGGAAATGTTTCAAGTTAGGCAAAAACGGATTCTCTGGCTCTGCGCCATCTTGATTTTAGCTGCTGTCAGCCCGCCTTGGCATTATCATTGGAAAGATTTTCCGGTAAGCTATTATTTATTGTTCACAACAGTATCGGTTTTCTGGCAGGAATACCTTACTTTTGGTCTTTTGCAGCAGTATTTGCAGAAGAAATATCTTTTAGGTGGCTAATTGTCTTTCTCCCGCTCTTGTTTACATCGGGACATTTTCTTTACCTTGCAACCAACCCATGATGGTCGTCTTGACTTTTGTAATGGCTATGCTTTTTACTTATTTGAGGGAAAAAACGCAGACCCTGCACTGGCTGATTTTCCTTCATTTACTATTTTATTTTGTGATGGCTTAGAGAAGCATTTTAGCATCAAAAAAATGTTTTTGCAAATAGGTGGAAAACACTGTGAAATAAAGGAATTATGCAAAATGCTACGGAAAGTAGCGATAGTTTTGGTGAATGTTATCAGTAGTTGCTTGTTTGCCTTCTTTCTTTTGATTAAACTTGGAGTGTTCATCAGCAACAAATGATTTTTAGGAGGAAAATGAAGATGACATTTGAAGCACGCTTGCGTGATTATCGTAAACAATTAGGGTTATCGCAAGAGAAATTAGCAGAGGAACTCCATATTTCCAGACAAGCTATTACCAAGTGGGAATCGGGAGCAGGAACACCAGACATTGCCAATTTAATGGCTCTTTCTGACTTCTTTCAGATCTCAATAGACCAACTACTCTTTGGAAAAGAAGCAAATGGACAATCGAAAGATTTTCGTTATGAAAGCAGTACGGAATATGATATTGATGGAAAAAAAGATTTTGATATGCACTTAGGCGGTGCCTATCAGGTTAGTCTGCAAGCTATAGAGAGCGAAAAAGTTAAGGTCAAGCTTCTCAGCAATAACTTAAATCAGTTGGAAGAATTCTTTAAAATTAAAATTGACGATGTTAAAAATAGCATTGATATTGATTTAAATAGGCTGGGGGATATGACAGAAGCTATTGCCAAGGAAAATTTAAGAATTGAAATCCTCCTGCCGGAAAAATACCTTGGGAAAATAGAACTTGCAGTCAACGCTCAAGAATTGCTGCTGACTAATATTTGCAGTCATCGTTTTGAACTGAGCGGAAAAGTTTCAGCGATTACTGTTGATGGCGGTGTCGGCGCAATGGAATTTGACAGTAATCTTGATATGTTTGTTAAGATTTTGTCTCATCAAGGTGAGATTGCTCTCAATCAGCTTTCGGCAACATCCAAGATTCAAGTGCCTAGAGATTATGTTTTCCAAGCTGTTAAAAAAGGGCTTGCCACCAAAATATTCTTTGAAGAAAATGGGAAAACAAGCGATGACTTTTCTATCCAAGATTGTGAAAATATCCTCGAATTAAATGGTTTTAAAAGCGAACTGGTTATTTCAAGAAATTTAAATGATTGAATGCTAACTATCTCATAATGGATATTATTAAAAACATGAAGGAGTTTTCTATGTCCCGTTCAGAAAAGGTCATTCTAACCAATATGTGCTTAGTTGAAGATGGAAAGGGTAATATTCTTATACAGTTTCGCGACCCTAAGCGCTACACTTGGTCAGGAGCTGCTCTGCCCGGCGGGCATGTCGAAGCTGGAGAATCTCTGCACGCTTCGGTTGTTCGTGAGATTTTTGAAGAGACCGGCCTGACCATTGCCAATCCCAGTTTGGTTGGCATGAAGCACTGGCATACCAAAGAAGGTATTCGTTATCTTGTCTTTTTGTATCGAACTCACGAATTTAAAGGGGAAATTCGCTCATCGGAGGAGGGAGAAGTGCGCTGGATAGCGCGTGAAGAATTGCCTCATATAAATCTGGCTTATGATTTGCTCAATTTGCTGCGCGTCTTTGAGGAAGATGAGCTCTCGGAACTTTTTTACAGTGAGCGTTTGCAGGATGACTTTGTCAGAGAATTTTGGTAATAGTTTTTTAGCTGTTTAAGCTAATAGCGAAGTGGACTAAGATATAATGTTTTTGGATTTTTATAAAAAAATGCTTGACAAATGCATAAATATGAAATATAATAATCCTATCTTAATAAAATTAGAAATTGAGGATTGTTATGAAAATAGTTAAAAAAGTTTTAGTAGGAGCTCTTACCGCTTTATCGCTGATCAGTCTTGCTGCCTGCAGCTCTTCATCCAAGGATGATTCTGTAAAAAAGATCGAAGACAAAGGGAAGCTTGTTGTTGCCATGAATCCTGAGTTCGCTCCGTTTGAATTCAAGACATTGGTTAATGGCAAAGATACCATCGTCGGAGCAGATGTTGAGATTGCTAAGGCTATTGCCAAAGAATTGGGTGTAAAAGTAGAATTTTCAGCCATGTCTTTTAACAATGTCCTGTCAAGTGTTCAGTCAGGTAAGGCTGATATTGCTATTTCAGGCATTTCGGCAACCAAAGAGCGTCAAAAGGTTTATGATTTCTCAGAAACTTATTACGAATCTGTTAATGTGGTGATTGTCAAAAAATCTGAGTTGGCAAAATATAAGAAAACTGATTCCCTGAAGGGTCTCTCCGTAGCCACTCAAAAGGGAAGCATTCAGGAAGATGTTGCCAAGAAACAATTGACAGGTGCTAAAATTATCTCTCTCGTTCAAAATGGTGAAATGATTAACGAATTAAAATCTGGCCAAGTTAACGGCGTTGTTTTAGAAAAGCCGATTGCAGAAGGCTATGTTGCTAAAAACAGCGATTTGGCTATTGCCCAAATCAAATTAAAATCCGGAGCATCTGATTCTTATGCTGTTGCCATGCCTAAGGGAAGCACCTCTCTTAAGAAAAGGGTGGATAAGGTCATCAAGAAGCTTAAGAAATCTAACAAAATTGATGCTTTTGTCAAAGAGGCCTATAACTTATCTGTTTCCAGCAAAGAATAAGAAAATGCTTTTTTGAGATAAACTTTCATGAACTATCACGATACCCTTCGGCAGGTGCTTGCGGATCTGCTGAAGGTTTTTAATTAATGGCAGCCTGACTTGCCTGTCCTTAATTTCTTGGCATTGACAAGTACCTATTTATTAAGTATTATCATTAGTAGGAAAAATAAGGAAGTCATACTGGAATTCACGTTTTAGAGTGGAAGAATGGCTGAATATTCATGAAAAGGAGGCTCTCTATGCTATTACCGGTGTGTCTGTCTCAGCTTTGATCATGGAGGCGTTTTTTGGCTGGTACACCAAGAAAGGATATTTTTAAATGGGCTCTATCAAAATTACCTCAGTGTTTGGGAGATTTTGATTAATAAAGGTTATAAATGTTATAACAGACTTATCAAATAGAAAAGAGAAAAAATGACATTAAAAAAATTATTGCTGACTTGCTTAAGCCTTTTGGCTGTGATTGCTCTGACTGCCTGCGGCGCTTCAAATGCAAAAGACATGCAGGATAAAGTGAAAGAGAAGAAGAAAATTGTTGTTGCTGTCAGTCCGGACTATGCTCCCTTTGAATTCAAGGCTCTGATTGACGGGAAAGATACCGTTGTCGGCGCTGATATCGAACTGGCTAGGGCGATTGCTGATGAGCTGGACGTCAAATTGGAAATCTCATCCATGAGTTTTGACAATGTTCTCTCCAGTTTAAAGACAGGAAAGGCTGATATCGCCATTTCCGGTCTGTCCTATACTAAGGAACGTGCCAAGGTTTATGATTTTTCAGATGCTTATTACGAGACTGAAAATGCTATCTTAGTCAGAAAGTCTGATTTTAATAAATACACATCGCTGGCTGCTTTCAACAAGGCCAAGGTTGCTGTGCAAAAAGGAACCATTGAAGAAGGACTGGCAAAAGACCAATTGAAGAAGTCGAATATTACTTCTCTGACTTCCATGGGTGAAGCTGTTAACGAACTGAAATCAGGACAAGTTGATGCTATTGATTTGGAAAAACCGGTAGCAGAAGGTTATATTTCTCAAAACAGCGATCTTGTTCTTGCGAAAGTTGCCCTGAAAACAGGTGAAGGCGATGCCAAAGCCGTTGCACTGCCAAAGGACAGCGGCAAATTAGTTAAGACAGTTAACAAGGTTGTTAAAAAGCTTAAAAAGGAAGGTAAGTATAAACAGTTTATCAGCGATGCAGTTAAATTGACCGGGCAGCAAATTGACTAAAAGGGACTTAATTTTGACTTTGGTTTTCAGCGGTCGTGAAAATAAATTTTAAAATAACCTGAAAATGTCTTGACATTTATTTCAACATTCTTGTATAATGTTTAAGAACGTGTAAATGTTACAATGAAATTGAGGGGAGTGAGATACATGTCAAAGACTGTAGTGCGTAAAAATGAATCACTTGACGATGCTCTTCGTCGTTTCAAACGTTCTGTAACTAAAGCTGGTACACTTCAAGAATCACGCAAACGTGAATTCTACGAAAAACCTTCTGTAAAACGTAAACGTAAGTCAGAAGCAGCTCGCAAACGTAAAAAATTCTAAAGTGATTATTAGTGAAAGGCTGAAACAAAGTTTCAGTTTTTTTATTTTGCCTTCAATTCAGCTAAAATATTCTTTAGATATATCATAATAAAAAAGGACTGTTAAACAGGAAGCGTCTTTAAAAACAGCCAATAAAAAAAGACAGCCTCAATATTGAACCGTCCCCAAAAGTCAGATGAAAAATCTAACGATTGGAATCAGCACAGCAAGGACTGTCTTTGTTCAAAAAGAGAAGCAGCAGCTCAACGATTGTTTAATCGTGATTGCTTCTTGATGTTTTTACTTTTGTTTTTCTAAAAGGGCTTTAATGTCTGCCAGCAGTTCAACTTCAGTAGGTTCAGCTTCAGCAGTATCTTCTTCTGTCTTTTTGGTAAGAGCCATTGCATGATTGGCAGCTTTAACAACGAAAAAGAGTGTTGTTCCTACAATCAAGAAGTTAATGACAGCACTTAAGAAATTACCATAAGCAACACCGTTCCATGAAAGGTCAGCAATTTTGTCTACACCAGCAGCTTTTAAAGCAGGATTCAGAAAGAGCGGTGTGATAACGTCTGAAACGAAGGATGTGATAATAGCATTGAATGCTGCCCCCATAACAACAGCTACAGCAAGTTCAAGAACACTTCCTCGGAACAAAAACTCTTTAAGTTCTTTAATCATTTCTTTTTTCCTTTCCTATTATTAGTTACTTATTATACGGGAAAAAGAGATATTTGACAATATATGTGCTTCACTTTTTTCAAAAATATGGTAAAATTGTAATGCTGCAAAAAATATATTTTCTGAAGGGAAGACAATGGAAAACAGAAGACACAAGAGAAAGGGGCTAGTTCGGAAAAGAGAAATCATCGCATTAGCTATTTTTGTTTCGTCGGCCGTTTTGCTTCTGGCGGCAACGAATTCTTTTAGGGTTTTGGCCAGAACCTTGAATCTAAAGCCTGTCGGAATTGCCCTTCCTTTTGTCAGTAAGGAAGCGAAGCAGAAATCACGATATGATTCCGGCCAAAAGGTTCAAATAAGTTCTGGTAAAAAGCTGGCAGATTATCAAAATTGGATTGGAACAATCAAGAAGGTCAAATCGACAGAGACATCACAGCGAAAATTAGCATACAGCTATGAAATTAAATTTGATAACGGACGCACCATCAAACACGTTCGGGAAAGTGATTTAGCCAAAACTAAGAAGTCAACCTACCATCAAGGGCAGGTCGTTAAGCTAAAATCGTCTGCCAAAGAGAACTTAAAAGGGCGCAGCTTGTCTGATTATCAGACATCGGCTGGCCGAGTTGACCAAGTCTCTTATAATCACAGCAGTGCTGCCGGCGGCTATAAATACGACATTACATTTGATGATGGCGGCAAGGTCACTGACATCCAAGAAGGGGATTTGGAGACTATTTACCAAGTTAAGCTAAAAGCAGAAAATAGTGCTGCTCAAAACAACGACGTTTTGAGACAGGCCTTTGCTTATGCTAAGGAGCACCCAGGCACCATTTTAGGCCTGCCCAGCGGTAAATTTAAAATCGGCAATCAGACACCAAACAAAGATTACCTTACCTTGGCTTCTAACACTGAAATCAGAGGTGATAATACGACACTTCTGGTTGAAGGAGCGGCTTACTGGTTTGCCTTAGCAACAGGGCCTAAGGCAACTGATGGGGTTAAAAATTTCACCATGCGCAACCTTAATATTAAGGCCAGCGATTTGGATAAGGGAAACCATTTTATGATTATGGCCAACCATGGCGATCATTGGCGGGTTCTTAACAACAGTTTTACCATGGTTCATAAAAAAGGCAGCCACGTTTTTGACATGGGAGGCTTGCAAAACTCCACTTTTAAGGGAAACCAGTTCACAGGCTATGCTCCAGAACTGGTTAATGCCAAGCAAATCGATGCTAATACTTCCCTTCACGATTATTATTCGGAGGCTATTCAGTTAGATGCTTCAAGTGACAACGGTGTATGGGACGGCGGCTTAATCAAGGCAATTGACCCTAATTACAGCAGTCACAATAAAGAAAAACAGCTCAGCCGAAATATTGTTGTTACTGATAATTCCTTTGTCCCTTATTATGACAGCAAAGGCAATATTAAAGCTTACAGCGGAAGCGTTGGTCAGCATTCCTCGGATGTAGGG
This sequence comes from Streptococcus ratti FA-1 = DSM 20564, assembly GCF_000286075.1. Taxonomy (GTDB): domain Bacteria; phylum Bacillota; class Bacilli; order Lactobacillales; family Streptococcaceae; genus Streptococcus; species Streptococcus ratti. Next base: position 375,567 of record NZ_AJTZ01000005.1, read on the forward strand.
CCGATTAAGATTTACAATAATGTCTTTAGCAATACTCTGGTTGGCCGGATTAGTGTTAATGAGAAAGATAAGCTTTGGCTGTTTAAAGCCGTTCATCTAAAGTTAGAACGCAAAGGTACTGTATACGATAATGATATAGACTAATTGCTGCTGTTAAAAAAATTCTGACAGGGCACCTTCTAAGCTGATTACAAAGATCAAGCTTAGAGGGTGCTTTTGTGCCTCTTTAATTTACAAAAAGTCCTAAAAATGTTATAATGAAAAGCAACGCTAAAATAGGGATTTTGATGTGGAGGTGATGATTTCTGGCTATTGATAAGGAAATGATTAACGACATTAAAAACAGCGTCAATATTGTTGATGTGATTGGTGAAGTTGTCAGTCTTTCACGGGCTGGCCGCAATTATTTAGGTCTTTGTCCCTTCCACAAAGAAAAGACGCCCTCGTTTAATGTTATTGAAGACAGGCAATTTTTTCACTGTTTTGGCTGCGGCCGCTCAGGTGATGTTTTTAAATTTTTAGAAGACTACCGCAATATCAGCTTTTTAGAGAGTGTTCAGGTGCTTGCTGACCGCGCTGGAATTAATATTACGGTTCAGGATAAGAGTCAGGAAACAAGGCAGGAGCACCCCAACCAACGATTTTTTAACATCAATGATGCTGCTAGCAAGTTTTATCAGGCTATTTTAAAGACGACCAAGATAGGCGAAACAGCCCGGCAGTATCTTTATGACAGGGGACTGACGGATGAGTTGATTGATTATTTTAAGATAGGTTTGGCTCCGGATGAACATGATTATCTTTATCAGGCTATGCTGAAAAAATATGATGAAGATACCATTATTAACTCTGGTCTTTTTAATCTGTCCGACAGCAATACAGTTTATGATGCTTTTAGGAATCGCATTATGTTTCCTTTGACGGATGAATTTGGCCACATTGTTGGTTTTTCAGGTCGGATTTGGACAGAGGCTGACAGTGCCAAGAAACAGGCAAAATATAAAAATACACGTGCGACGGCTGTTTTCAACAAATCTTATGAACTTTATCATTTGGACAGAGCCAAAGCAACTGCAAAGAAAGAGCATGAAATTTACCTTATGGAGGGTTTCATGGACGTTATTGCTGCCTATCGTTGTGGAATCAGCAATGCTGTTGCTTCTATGGGTACAGCGCTGACGCCGGAGCATGTGAAACATTTGCAGAAATTCACTAAAAAAGTGATCCTGACCTATGACGGTGACAGTGCCGGGCAGAAGGCTATTGCTAAATCTCTGGATATTTTATCGGATATGGCAGTGGAAATCGTCAGGATTCCCGGTCAGATGGATCCCGATGAGTTTATCAAGGAAAATTCTGCGGAAGAATTAAAGAAACTGCTGACACAGGCAAGGATCAGCAGCGTTGAGTTTTGGCTCCATCATCTAAAACCTGAAAATATTGATAACCTGCAGGCAGAGATTGATTATGTGGAGAAAATGGCGAAAATCATCGCAGCCTCCCCCTCAATTACTGCCCAAAATACCTATATCAATATGGTGGCTGAAGGTCTGCCGGACTTCAATTACCAGCAGGTAGAGCAGGCGGTTAATAATGAGCGCCTGCAAACGCGCTCGCAAAGAAGCGAACAGGCGCTCAGTCAGCCAATCAGGGCAGAGCTGCCCATGAGTAAGCATCTGAGTGCTGTGGCTAAGGCTGAAAGTCAGCTCTTTCACCGGATTCTTCACCATGGTTACCTTCTGAATGAATTTCGCAATCGGGATGATTTTAAATTTGAGACTCCGGAATTGCAGGAACTTTATCAGCTTTTAAAAACCAATGGTGAATTGAATGCTTATGATTTGTCTCAGCTTCCTGAGAAACTTCAAAATGCCTATTACCGTGTTTTAGAGGAAAATCTTCCTGAAGAGATTGCTGAGGGTGAAATCAAACAGCTGGAAAGCCGGCGAAATAAATACTTGCAGCAGCAAGAGATGCGAAAACAAAGCAAAACCATCCGTGAAAACAGTAATCACGGAGACATAGATACTGCAGTTGAGGGCTTGGCAGCTCTCATCGCTCAAAAAAGAAATATGGAATAGAGGAAAAATGGCAAGTAGTAGTAAAAAAACATCAAGTACCTTTAATGTTCAAGTGGCAGATTTTATTCGCAATCATAAAAAAGAAGGGGTTGCTGTTGACGATGAAGTTACTGAAAAACTCGTTATCCCTTTTGGACTGGAGGCCGAGCAAATTGACGATCTGCTGGAACGCTTGACTGACGGCGGTATCTCTATTACAGACAAAGACGGCAATCCTTCATCTAAGTATGCTGTTGAAGAGATTAAACCTGAGGAGCTGACTGATGAAGAACTGCTGGGCAGTAATTCTGCAAAGGTCAATGACCCTGTACGTATGTATTTGAAAGAAATTGGCGTTGTTCCTCTTTTGACAAATGAAGAAGAAAAAGAATTAGCTATTGCAGTTGAAAATGGTGATCTTGAAGCCAAACAGCGCTTGGCAGAAGCCAATCTGCGTTTGGTTGTCTCCATCGCTAAGCGTTATGTTGGCCGTGGTATGCAGTTCCTGGATCTTATCCAAGAAGGCAATATGGGCTTGATGAAGGCGGTTGATAAGTTCGACTACTCCAAGGGATTCAAATTTTCAACCTATGCAACTTGGTGGATTCGTCAAGCCATTACGCGTGCGATTGCGGATCAGGCCCGCACGATTCGTATCCCCGTTCACATGGTGGAAACGATTAACAAATTAGTACGCGAGCAGCGCAACCTTCTGCAAGAACTGGGACAGGATCCAACGCCTGAACAGATTGCAGAGCGGATGGATATGACTCCAGACAAGGTTCGTGAAATCCTGAAAATTGCTCAGGAACCAGTGTCTCTGGAAACACCGATTGGTGAAGAAGATGACAGCCATCTGGGGGATTTCATCGAAGACGAGGTGATTGAAAATCCTGTAGATTATACAACACGTGTTGTACTGCGCGAACAATTGGACGAGGTGCTTGATACGCTGACTGATCGGGAAGAAAATGTTCTGCGTCTGCGTTTTGGTTTAGATGATGGCAAGATGCGTACACTGGAAGATGTGGGCAGAGTATTCAATGTTACTCGCGAACGCATTCGTCAGATTGAGGCTAAGGCCTTACGCAAATTGCGCCATCCCAGCCGCAGCAAGCAGCTGCGTGATTTTGTAGAGGATTAAAAGGAGAGGGAACTATGGCAGAAGCAAACTATACTCCCGAGGAAGTCACAAAAATTAAAGACAGAATCCTTGAAGCTTTGGAAATGGTTATTGATCCAGAATTGGGCATTGATATTGTCAATCTAGGACTTATCTATGACATCCGTTTTGATGACTCAGGCCATACTGAAATTGATATGACCTTGACTACCATGGGCTGTCCTTTGGCAGATTTGCTGACGGATCAGATTTACGATGCCTTAAAAGACGTGCCCGAGGTTCTTGATGTTGATGTTAAACTGGTTTGGTCACCGGCCTGGTCAGTTGACAAAATGAGCCGCTATGCACGGATTGCTTTGGGGATTCGTTAGGGTTGTTGCATCGTAAAAAGGATAATTTTTATTTTTTCTAGTGTAAAATAGAGACAAAGCATTTTTAAAGGAGAATACGAATGATTTTAATCACAGGAAGCAATGGTCAGTTGGGTACAGAATTACGCCATCTGCTTGACGAACGCCATGAAGACTATGTGGCTGTTGATGTTGCAGAAATGGATATTACGAATGCAGACAAAGTGGATGAGGTTTTTTCACAAGTGCAGCCCAGTCTTGTTTATCACTGCGCAGCCTATACAGCTGTTGACGCTGCAGAAGATGAAGGCAAAGAGCTGGACTATGCGATCAATGTGACAGGAACTGAAAACATTGCTAAAGCCTGTGAAAAATACGATTCAACTTTGGTTTATATATCGACAGACTATGTCTTTAATGGTCAAAAACCTGTCGGTCAGGAGTGGGAAGTTGATGATCAGCCCGATCCAAAAACAGAATACGGCCGGACCAAACGCCTAGGTGAAGAAGCCGTTGAAAAATATCTCAGCCATTTCTATATTATCCGCACGGCTTGGGTTTTTGGCAATTACGGAAAAAACTTTGTTTTTACCATGCAAAATTTAGCTAAGACCCATGATACGCTGACGGTCGTAAATGATCAGCACGGCCGTCCGACCTGGACCCGTACTTTGGCTGAGTTTATGACTTATTTGGCTGAAAATCAAAAAGAATTTGGTTATTATCATCTTTCAAATGATGCCGCAGAAGATACAACTTGGTATGATTTTGCCCTTGAAATCTTAAAAGATACAGATGTTGTTGTAAAACCTGTAGATTCCAGTCAGTTTCCGGCTAAAGCTAAGCGCCCTTTAAATTCAACGATGAGTTTAAAAAAAGCAAAAGCAACCGGTTTTGTTATTCCAACTTGGCAGGAAGCCCTGCAGGAGTTTTATAAGCAAGATGTGAAGAAATAAGGTGTCAAAAACGTCTTCATTAAATCTTTGTAATATTGTAAATGACAGCAGGTTTAAGCCTGCTGTTTCTTTTCGCAAAATTCCGTGAAATATGCTATAATGATATGGATTGTATTGTTAAAATGGGGGAATAGAGTTTGCGTCATGTATTCATCATCGGAAGCCGAGGATTGCCGGCTAAATACGGCGGTTTCGAGACTTTTGTAGAAGAATTGGTTAAGCATAAACAGTCACAAGAGCTGATTTATCATGTGGCCTGCCTCAGTGAAACTGACCACCATAAGCATTTTACCTATCTGAATGTTGATTGTTTTACAATCAAAGCTCCTAAATTAGGACCTGCCAGAGTGATTGCCTATGATATGATGGCCATTAGCTACGCTTTAAAATTAATTAAGACCCAAAGTATTGCAGCCCCTATTTTTTATGTTTTAGGCAATACAATAGGCGCCTTTATGGCACCTTTTGCTAAAAAGATTAAGGGGATAGGCGGGCAGTTTTATATTAATCCAGACGGATTAGAGTGGCGCCGTTCTAAATGGTCTCGTCCCGTACAGTCTTATCTGAAATATGCTGAAAAATGCATGACAAAGTGGGCAGACTTGGTTATCTCAGATAATATTGGAATCGAAGACTATATCAAAAGGACCTATCCTTGGTCAAAGACCGTTTTCATTGCCTATGGAACTGATACGTCACCATCCGGGCTGAGTGCAGATGTTCCTAAAGTCCAAGAATTTTACGAGCGGTGGGGGCTTAAGAACAAGGATTATTATTTAATTGTTGGCCGTTTTGTACCTGAAAACAACTATGAGACGGCTATTCGAGAATTTATGACATCGACAAGTAAACGCGATTTAGTCATTATCTGCAACCATGAAGGAAATGTCTATTTTGAAGAATTGAGGCAAAAGACTGCTTTTGATAAGGATCCGCGCATTAAATTTGTCGGGACGGTCTATGACCGCGATTTACTGACCTATATTCGCGAGCATGCTTTCGCTTATATCCACGGACATGAAGTTGGCGGGACAAATCCCGGATTGCTGGAGGCCTTAGCCCATACTGACTTGAACCTTGTCTTAGGTGTTGATTTTAATCGCTCGGTTGCACGGGATGCCGCTTATTATTGGACTAAAGACACAGGCAGTCTTGCGCATTTGATTGAACAGGTTGACAGACAGGCTGATTTTTCAGAATATGGTCAAAAAGCCAAAGAGATTGTTCACAGCCATTACACATGGAAAAAAATTGTAGGAGAGTACGAGGACTTATTTTTGCATGAAAATTAATATTGTAATGTCTGCCTACAATGGTCAGGAATTTATCGCAGAACAAATTAGGAGCATTCAGCAGCAGACCTTCAAAGATTGGAAACTGCTGATCCGCGATGACGGCTCAACTGATGACACACCAAAGATTATTGCAGACTTTGCACAGCAAGATTCCCGTATTCATTTTATAAATGCTGCTGAGCGTATTAACTACGGTGTGATTAAAAATTTTTATACGCTAGTTAAATATGAAAAGGCTGATTATTACTTTTTAAGCGACCAGGATGATATTTGGCTGCCTAATAAATTAGAACTGTCTTTGGCAGAAGCACAAAAATATGACAATGCGAAGCCTCTGATGGTTTATACTGATTTGAAGATTGTTGATAAACATCTGCAGGTTTTGCATGAGAGCATGATTAAAACACAGTCTCATCATGCAAACCAGACACTGCTACAGGAATTAACAGAAAATACAGTAACCGGCGGTACAGCCATGTTTAACCATACTTTAGCTGAAAAATGGAAGGTTTACGATGGCATTCTTATGCACGACTGGTATCTGGCATTGCTGGCTGCTGCTTTAGGAGAATTGGTCTACATGGAAGCTGCGACAGAACTTTATCGTCAGCATGAGAGCAATGTTCTGGGAGCGAGGACCTGGTCTAAGCGTTTAAAAAATTGGCTGCAGCCCCATAAACTGCTTGCCAAGTATTGGTGGCTGATCACATCCAGTCAAAAACAAGCTGCGTATTTATTAGACTTGGATCTGCCAAAAGATAAGCGCCAGTTGGTGACAGCTTATGTTGAGCTGCTCAATCAGCCATGGCTGCAAAGACGGCATGACCTTAAAAAATACGGCTTTGCTAAAAACAGAGCTTTTCATACCTTGATCTTTAAAACCTTAATTACAACAAAAATCGGCTATAGTCACTATCTAAAAAATGGCTATCAGGCATAGGAGAATATCATGGACTTACTTAGTAAGAAGAATCGTATCCTACTAAAAGAACTTATTAAAACAGATTTTAAACTGCGCTATCAAGGCAGCGTCATCGGTTACCTTTGGTCAATTTTAAAACCTTTGCTGCTGTTTATGATCATGTATATGGTCTTTATCCGTTTCCTGCGGTTGGGCGGAGATGTTCCGCATTTTGCTGTGGCGCTGCTCTTGGCCAACGTTATCTGGTCTTTCTTTACCGAGGCAACCAGCATGGGAATGGTCTCTATCGTAACCCGCGGTGATCTGCTGCGTAAACTGAACTTTTCAAAATCTATCATTGTACTGTCAGCAGTCTGCGGAGCCTTGATTAACTTTGGTATCAATTTAATTGTGGTGCTGATTTTTGCCTTGGTCAACGGAGTTCACATCGGCTGGTCAGCTCTTTTGTCTATTCCGCTCTTTTTTGAGCTCTTTATCATGGCTTGGGGAGTAGCGCTACTCTTGGCAACTCTCTATGTTAAATTCCGTGATATCGGCCAAATCTGGGAAGTTATCCTGCAGGCTGGCATGTATGCAACGCCAATCATTTATCCTTTAACCTTTATCACTAATCAAGGAGCTAAGGGAGTGCTTGCTGGTAAAATCATCATGCTCAATCCTTTGGCGCAGATGATTCAAGACCTGCGTTACCTTTTGATTGACAAGGCCAATCTGACCATCTGGCAGCTGATTAATCACTGGTGGTATTACGCTATTCCTTATGTGCTGCCTTTTATTATTTTTGGCATAGGATTAGTCGTTTTCAATCGTAGTTCTAAGAGATTTGCGGAGATTCTATAATGACAGAAAAAAATAATATTGCAGTAAAAGTTGACCATGTCAGTAAGTATTTTAAGCTGCCTGTTGAATCAACAAACAGCTTGCGTACGACTTTGGTTAACCGTTTTAAAGGCGTTAAAGGCTATAAGAAACAGCATGTTCTGCGTGACATCAATTTTGAAGTGGAGAAGGGCGATTTCTTTGGAATTGTCGGCCGAAATGGATCGGGAAAATCCACGCTTTTAAAAATCATTTCACAAATTTATGTACCTGAAAAAGGCTCTGTCAGCATTGATGGGAAACTGGTTTCCTTTATTGAGCTGGGAGTTGGTTTTAATCCTGAGTTGACAGGCCGCGAGAACGTTTATATGAACGGGGCTATGCTGGGCTTTTCAACTGAAGAAGTAGACGCCATGTACGACGATATCGTGGAATTTGCTGAACTCAAAGAGTTCATGAATCAAAAGCTCAAAAACTACTCCAGCGGTATGCAGGTTCGCTTAGCTTTCTCGGTTGCCATCAAGGCTCAGGGAGATATCCTGATTCTTGATGAGGTTCTAGCTGTCGGTGATGAAGCTTTCCAACGTAAGTGCAATGACTACTTTATGGAGAGAAAAGAAAGCGGCAAGACGACGATCCTTGTGACCCATGACATGGCAGCTGTTAAGAAGTATTGCAACAAGGCTGTTTTAATTGATGATGGCTTGATCAAGGCTTATGGCGAACCTTTCAATGTTGCCAATCAATACAGTTTTGACAATACCGACAAGGTTGTTGATGACAGTGGTGAGATGATTGAGGCAGATGCCGATAAAGAACAAGTCACGCATGTTGAGCATTTGGCGGTTAAGCTCCTGTCTGACAATCCTATGACCCCTAAAGATAAGATTAGGTTTGAGATTTCTTATGATGTGCTCAATGATGTTCCAACCTATATTGCCTTGTCATTGACAGATATTGACCGCAATATCTGGGTTTACAATGACAATTCCATGGATTATAAAACATCAGGTGCCGGTCATAAATCGGTCGTCTATGAATGTGATATTGCGCATTTAAATGATATTAAACTGAAATTGGAAGTGACTGTTCGTGATGACGATAATCAGATGCTGGCCTTCTCTGATGCCAAGCAAACACCGATTATTGTTGTTCACCGTGATGACATTGAAGCAGATGATCTTTCAGCTTTGGATTCAGCCAGCGGGCTTTATCAGCGCAATGGTCAGTGGCAGTTTGGATAAGATAAGGAAGAAGTATGAAGGTTTCCATTATTTGTACTAATTTTAATAAGGGAGATTGGATCGCAGAAGCTATTGAAAGCTTTTTGGCCCAGCAGACAGATTTTCCATTTGAGATTATTGTCGTAGATGATGCTTCAAGCGATCATTCAGCGGAAATTATGCGGCAGTATGGTGAGCGCTATCCCGATAAAATTAGGCTGTTCTTTAATGAGACCAACAAAGGCATAACGAGAACCTGGCTTGATATTTGCAAAGAGGCTAAGGGTCAGTATATTGCCAGATGCGATGGCGACGATTACTGGACAGATAAGCTTAAACTCCAAAAACAGGTCGAACTTTTAGAAACATCTCCAGAATCTAAATGGTCTAACACGGACTTTGATATGGTGAATTCTAAGGGGGAAGTTACTCAAAAAGACGTACTGAAAAATGGCATTATTCCTTTTATGGATTCTTATGAAAAAATGCTGGCCTTAAAAGGCATGACTATGGCTTCAACCTGGCTTGTGGAAACCGAGCTGATGTTAGAGGTAAACAGTCAGATTAACAGTGATGCTGTTGATGATACTTTCAATATTCAGCTGGAATTATTCCGCAGGACAAAGCTGGCTTTCTTGGAAGACTCAACAACCGTTTATCGAATGGATTCCGAATCTGATTCCCGAACAAAGGATTCCACAAAGATAAGGGAACGCTTTGACAAACTTTTGGCCACGCAGCTGGAGTATATTGCGAAGTACCCTGACAGTGACTACAAAAAGATTTTAGAATTTTTACTGCCTCAGCACAATGAATTTGAAAAAGCCCTGGCTCAGACGGGTGAGAACAGCTGGGACAATCAGCAGATTACCATTTACTTGGATCGCGGCAGCGAACAGCCTTTTTCAGAAGAAGACTGTCTGCATTTTCCCTTGGAGCATTCAGGCAGTCTTCAGCTGAGCTTTGCAGAAGATGTGCAAAAAATCCGCATTGATCTGTCTGAAATTCCAAGTTACTATCGCAAGGTTTCTTTGATCAATACCCAATCTGATACGGAATTGCTGCCGGCTTGGACCAATGCTAAGGTGGTTGACGAAGCTTACTATTTTGTCGCTCCTGATCCTCAGATTATCTATGAGATTCCTCAGCAAGCAGGCAGAGACTTTCAGCTGACCTATGAATGGTTCAATGCTGACAGACCCAATCAGCCTGACTTCGTTGCTAATAGTTTAGCAGAAGACTTAGCGGCGGCAAGAGCGGAATTAAAAGAAGTTCTGTCCTATAAGCATCAGTACCAAAAGACTGCCTCTGAAAGGGATCAGTACCGCCAGCAGCTCAATGAAATGACCAATCGTTACAATGCGGTTGTTCATTCTCGCCGCTGGACTATTCCGACAAAAATTATCAATCTATTCAGGAGAAAGAAATGAAGCGTCTGCTTTTGTATGTCCATTTTAATAAATATAATCGCCTTAGTTCACATGTCATCTATCAGCTGACGCAGCTAAGATCGCTGTTTTCTAAAATTGTTTTTATCTCAAACAGCGAGCTTGCCTCAGCCGATTTTGATAAGCTGAGAAAAGAGCAGCTGATGGATCATTTTATCCAGCGTCAAAATTCTGGTTTTGATTTTGCCGCTTGGCACGATGGTATGGTTTTTATTGGTTTTGATGAACTAAAAACCTATGATTCCATTACTACTATGAACGACACCTGCTTTGGTCCGCTTTGGGATATGGCGCCAATCTATCAGAAATTTGAAGCTGATCAGGCTGTGGATTTCTGGGGACTAACTAATAACCGTGCCACCAAAGCCTTTCGTGAGCATATTCAAAGTTATTTTATTTCTTTCCAAAAGCCAGTTATAAACAGCAGTGCTTTCATGAACTTCTGGGAAAATGTAGGGGAGTATCAAGATGTTCAAGAGGTTATTGCTCACTATGAAACACAGATGACAACTGTCCTTTTGGATGCCGGATTCAGATACGGTGTGGTTTTTGACACGCGAGAAGAAGATGCCAGCCAGCTCTTGCATGCAGATTTCTCCTACTATCACCCGACAGCCATTTTAAACCACAAGGTTCCCTTCATTAAAGTTAAGGCAATTGATGCCAACCAGTCTATAACACCTTATCTTTTGAACGATATTGAAAGCCGCTCATCCTATCCGATTGACCTTATTGTGTCTCACATGTCAGAAATTAATTATCCTGATTTCAGCTATTTGTTAGGTCATAAGTATATCAAAAGAAAGCCGACGGTTGACTTGAGCAATCAAAAGATTGCCGTCCATCTTCATGTTTTTTATGTGGATTTGCTGGAAGAATTTTTAAGCAGTTTCACACATTTTCATTTTGCTTATGATCTGTTTATAACGACAGACTGTGAAAGTAAAAAAGAAGAAATTCTGGATATTTTGCATCAGCATAACAATCAGGCGCAGGTCTTTGTAACAGGCAATATCGGCCGCGATGTACTGCCCATGTTAAAATTAAAAGCAGAGCTGTCCCAGTATGATTATGTCGGTCATTTTCATACCAAAAAATCCAAGGAAGCCGACTTTTGGGCAGGTGAGTCTTGGCGCAAGGAACTGATTAGCATGCTGGTTAAACCGGCGGATACCATTCTTTCAGAGTTTGTTCGCAATCCCAAAATTGGTTTAGTCATTGCAGATATCCCTACTTTCTTTCGCTATAATAAGATTGTTAACGCTTGGAACGAGCATTTAATTGCACCGGAGATGAATGACTTATGGCAAAAGATGGGAATGAGCAAGTCCATTGATTTTGAAACTTTTCAAACCTTTGTCATGAGCTACGGTACCTTTGTCTGGTTCAAATACAGCGCCTTAAAGCCGCTTTTTGACTTAGATTTGACCGATAAAGATGTGCCTTTAGAACCTCTGCCGCAAAATTCAATTTTACATGCCATTGAACGGCTGTTAATCTATATCGCTTGGAATGAGCATTATGATTTTAGAATTTCTAAGAATCCTGTTAATCTGACACCGTTTATAGACAACAAACTGTTAAATGAGCGAGGAAACTCAGCACCTCATACCTTTGTTGATTTTGACCATATGGGAGGAATAAAGGGAGCCTTTAAATATATTTTTATCGGACCTGCCAGAGCAGTCAAATATATTATCAAACGCTCTCTGCAAAAGATAAAATCATGAAAAACAATCTAAAAAATATTAATTGGGTAAAGATAGGCTATAGTTCACTTTTACTTCTTTCCATCTTTGGCATTAATTTTTTGACACTTAATAACAGCATCCTCAGTGATTTGGGACAAGCAGGCAAAAACATTCTGAGCCATCTTGGTTTTATGCCGTTTATCTTTGTAATTTCACTTGCCATCATTGCTTTTGATTTAGTCCGCAACATATCTTGGAAATTTGTGGGAAAGCTAAGTCTGGGCTATATCATTTATTTGATTGTTGCTTATTTTTTGCTGATTACCCGAAACCTTAATAATGAAAAGTTTAAATTATGGGATTTAGAAGGCAACGGTTTTTGGCAGGTTGATTTTTTACCTATACTGATCCCGCTGGTTATTTCTGCCTTTTTGATAAAGGCTCTGTTTGACTACCTGAAACCCAAACGTCTTAGAGGTGAATTACTCAAGGACTGTCAGACCTCCAATCTTTTGCTTGCAGGCTTGCTTGCCTCTGTTGCTGTTAATGATGGGCATTACATCAGTATCCTGCGTGAAGGTTTTATAAATTCAATTAAAACCAATCAATTTAATGACTACCTGCATAATGTTATCATAGCTTTGGTACTTTCCTTGATAGGTCTTATTTTAATATCTTACACAGCCTTTCAGGCGGGAAAAGATATTATCCAGAATCAGCCGAGCTTATCTTTAGCTTTTACAACCAGCGCTTTACTAGCAGTTATATTTAATTATACTTTGCAACTGGGAGTGGAAGATGATGCGATACTGCTGGGAAAGTACGTTTTTCCTGGGGCTACACTCTATCAGATTTGCCTTTTATTGGTCGTTTATCTTTTTGTATACTGCTTGATTAATAGGTATTTAATATCAACTATCATAATTGTCTCATCTGGTATTGTGATTTCAGTTGTAAATGCTGTTAAAGAAGGTATGCGCAGTGAGCCTTTATTAATTACTGATTTCGTTTGGTTGCAGCAGGTTGATTTATTAGTCAGCTTTGTGAATATAAAGTTGGTTGTCTATACAGTCTTATCTCTTTTGTTAGCTGTATTAATCTATCTATTTTTAAGAAAAAGAATTTTTCCAGGAAGGATTATCAATCGTAAAAGAATCAGATTCGTATTATTAACAGCTCTTGCTTTTTTGTCAGTATCGGTTTTTACTGTTTTTCGAAATGAGAGAGATGCTAAAATTGTAAATGGAATACCTATTATTTCTAAAGTCAATAACTGGTATGATATTAATTGGATGGGCTTTTCAACCAGTGCACGCTATAAATCATTGATGTATGTCTGGACTAAACAACTGACTAAATCAATCATGGATACTCCTAATGATTATAGCCAAGAGAAGATGAATGAGGTATCAAAAAAATACACTAAATTGGCTAAGAAAATAAATCAAAGTCGAAAAGAGAACATTTCTGATCAAACAGTTATTTATCTCTTAAGTGAAAGTTTCTCTGACCCCAACAGAGTAGATGGAGTAACACTGTCGCGGGAAGTTATTCCTAACATCAAACAAATTAAGCAAACTACTACAAGCGGTTTGATGAAGTCAGACGGCTATGGCGGAGGCACAGCTAATATGGAATTTCAGGCCTTAACCGGTTTGCCGTTTTATAATTTTTCATCTTCTGTTTCAGTTTTATATACTGAAGTTGCTCCAGAAATGTCAATATTCCCTTCACTCAGTAGTCAATTTAAATCGAAAAATAGATTAGTGCTTCATCCTTCAGGAGCCAATAATTATGGCAGAAAAAATATTTATAAAAATCTTGGATTTAGTGATTTAGTCTTTACGACTGATTCAAAAGATAAGTTTTCAAATAAAAAATTTACAGGTGTCAGTGTTAGTGATGAAACGCTCTATAATAATATTCTTCAACGTTTAGATACCACACAGAATCAATTCTTTTCAGCCATAACAATGCAGAATCATGTACCATGGTCAGTGTCAGATCCTGCTGATGTTTCTGGTTCTGGCAAAGGGTTTACGGATGGGGAAAATAATAATTTATCAAATTATGCAAGGCTTTTGACTCACACAGATAACTCAACTAAAGCCTTTCTGGATAAGTTATCAAAAATTAATAAGAAAGTTACCGTCGTTTTTTATGGGGATCACCTTCCAGGTTTTTATCCAGACAGTGCTTTTAGTTCTAATGCCGAGAGTAAATACCAAACTGATTACTTCATTTGGAGCAATTTTGAAACCCCAAAGATGAACTATCCGTTGGTAAATTCAAGTGATTTCACTGCCGAATTACTTAAACAGACGAATTCGAGGGTATCGCCTTATTATGCACTCTTGACAGAAGTTCTAGATAATGCTAGTGTTGATAAGAAGAAACTTAATAAAAATCAAAAAAAAATAGCAGAGGATTTGAAATTGATTCAATATGATATAACTTTGGGGAAAGGGTACATCTTAAAACATAAAGACTTTTTTAAGATAGGAAAAAACAATGACTAAGTTATTAAAATTTGGAAACACTATTTTCTTTATACTGGCTTTCTTTTGGTTTTATTTTTCTATTTATTTTTTATTTCAGTATATCAATATTGATTATGTAAATTTAAAAGGATCTATTGCTAAATCACTTGTTATCTTTGTCATTCTCCTTTTTTTAGCATTTTGGTTTAAAGATTCTTTTATAAAGATAGTAAAAAAAGCAACTCATTTTTTGGTCACTAATAAAATTTATGTTTTTGCTGCTATGTTTATTTTTCAGCTTGTTATACTATTAACTAGTTTGGGACTTGCTTCGGCAGATACAACAATCGTGTACAAAATTGCTACAGATGCTGATTTTGCCTCTAAAAGTGATTACATATCTACCTATCCCAATAATTTTTTGCTAGTGGTTTGGATGAAACTTAATTACTTCTTGTTTAGAAGAAATGTAATTTTTGCTTTAGCTTGTTGGAATATTCTTTTTATTGATTTTTCAATATTGCTTAATTATCGTATTCATAAGAAAGTTTTTAATGAAGCTATTGCAAATGTCTCTTTTATGATATTAACGCTGATTATTGGATTATCTCCGCAGCATATTTACACCTATTCTGATTCCGTTACTTTATTTTTACTAAGTTTGTTTTTATATACTGTAGTATATATTAAGTTTTCAAAAAGAAATTTCTGGCTGCCGGCTTTATCAGGTATTATTCTAGCCTTTGCTTACGGATTTAGACCCACAGTTATGATTTTTATCATTGCCGGAGCTCTTGTTTTGCTAAATAACTTACTTTCAGATACTGGGCGGCGTTCTGTTATAAAAGGTGCAAAATTACTATTAATCGGACTTGTTTTATTTGTTTTTGTCAATCGAGGGATGTCCTATATCATTAAGCATCAAAAAGCTGTCAATTACGAACCTAAACAGAGTCGCACACTGCTATATTTTGTTGATTTAGGGCTGACATATTCAGGCAATGTTCATTCTGATATTTCTGAAAAAGTAAGAGAATCAGAAGGAATGTCTAGAAATAAATTAGCACTTGCTGAAATTAAAACTAGACTTCATCAATATAAATTTAATACTTTTGTAGGGCATCTGTTCTATAAGTATTATTGGATTACCGGTGAGGGCATGTTTGGTTGGTATCAAGAGAGGGTTTTAAACGAAAATCAAAGACTGAAGGTTCCGTGGCTAAAAAAAATTCAAGATACAAAATTTGCTTCCTTGGTAAGGACCTACGTTTATGTAGAAGGAGAAAATTATTTCTTTTATAATCTATTTATGCAAATTGTTTGGATAATTATCTCATTTGGTCTTCTTCTCAGTGCATTTTTCTTTAGTGCCAAAAACTCATACCAACTTTGGATGCAGATAGCATTGTTTGGGGGATTAATATTTTTAATGATTTTTGAAGGCGGAAGAACCCGATATTTAATTCAGTTTTTACCTGCTATTGTTACCATGTCTTCAATTGGTTGGTATCATCTATATGAGAAAATTCAGAACAGGATAAAGGAGATATCTTGATGAAAAAAAATCCTATTTTATTTATAGTTATTCCTTGTTACAATGAAGAAGAAGTATTACCTATAACCGTTCCTGAGTTTTTAAAGAAGTTAAATGATTTAATTGAAACAAACAGAGTTCATCATGATAGTAAAATCTTATTTGTTGATGATGGTAGCAAAGATTCAACATGGGAAAAAATCATGAATTTTGCTGCTGATTATCCACAAATTATCGGAATAAGACAAAGTAGAAACAGAGGACATCAAAATGCTGTTTATGCTGGTTTGATGGAAAGCAAAGATAGAGCAGATATTACTATCTCAATTGATTGTGATGGTCAAGATGATATTAATGCTATGGATAAAATGATTGCAGAATATGAAAAAGGTTCTGAAATTGTTTATGGTGTTAGAAACGACAGAGAAACAGATACTTTCTTTAAGCGTACGACTGCCCAATCATTTTATAAAATGATGGAGTTTATGGGAGTTGAAAATATCTATAATCATGCTGACTACCGTTTAGTTTCTTCCAGAGTCTTAAAAGAATTTGCTAATTTTAAAGAAGTCAACCTCTTTTTACGTGGGATGTTTCCGCTTGTAGGTTTTAAGAGTACTTCTGTTTACTATAAAAGATTTGAACGACTGGCCGGAAAAAGCAAATACCCTATTAGCAAAATGTTAAATTTAGCTTTTGAAGGGATTACTAGTTTGAGTGTAAAACCAATAAGGTTTGTTACTTTTTTGGGAATATTTGTCTCTGTCATAAGTTTTTTGATTATTATATGGATATTTATAGCTTATTTTACTCATAAAACGGTTTCGGGCTGGGCAAGCAATGCTACACTGATCTCTTTCTTTTGTGGAGTACAGTTAATTTGTACTGGGATTATCGGAGAATATGTTGGGAAAATATATTTGGAAGTTAAAGGCAGACCGAAATATATTATCAGTGATAGAACTGAAGAATGATGTTTAAATGTATCAATTTTTTAGCTAAATTGTGTTGAATTTTATGCTCCATGTGACATTATGAGAAGCTATTTAGGCTTTTTATGATGTCACATGGAATTTTTTGTGAATTAAAAAACTGCTATTCCTTTGAATGTATTCACACATTAAAGGAGTGGCAGTTTTTTATTTATTATGCAGGTATAAATTTCCATTTTTGTGCCAAAGTGCCGTTTCGCACGTAGAGCTGTACATTAGTTCC
Source organism: Streptococcus ratti FA-1 = DSM 20564 (assembly GCF_000286075.1). Lineage (GTDB taxonomy): Bacteria > Bacillota > Bacilli > Lactobacillales > Streptococcaceae > Streptococcus > Streptococcus ratti. The sequence goes on from NZ_AJTZ01000005.1 coordinate 392,683, forward strand.
TGCTTTTGCAGATCCGCCTGCGACATCTAGCAGCATGTTTTTATGTTTGGATACAATTTCAAAAAATCCTTTTTTAGAACTTTCTTTGATAATCCACTGCTGTGCTTCAGACTTATTAGGACTATAGATAACCACATTAGTTCCATTGTAGCTGCCATTGCCAACGGCATCTAAAGCTTTTCCAGATTTTTTGGCCGTTATAGAATAGTAGCCGTTATTTAAATATTTTACTGTAAAAGTTTGATTAGAATCTGATAGATTAGGATAAATTTGAACATTTGTATTATCAGCTGTTCCAGCTGCAGCAACATCTAGTCCCATTTTTTCATTTACTGCAGAGACAATGTGGTAAACACCATCAGGCAATGTTCTTTTAGCATCTGAATCTACTGCTATGAATCTAAATTTTTGAGCATTGGCTCCATTGGGCTCGTACATTTGAATATTAACGCCATTAGCTACCTTTCCGCCACTAACATCCAAACTTAAACCGCTTCTGCGGGAAATAATTTCAAAAGTATTATTTGGTCCATTTTGTTTTAAAATCCATTGTTGAGCTGCAGAACCATTATAATCCCATAATTGCACATTCGTCTTAATGTCGCGAGAAGCGCTTGCAACATCAATAGATTTTTTCGTGTGTTTATGAATCAGCTTATAATATCCATTGCCTAAATAAGAAACGGTAAATATTTGTGAAGGATCTGAAGCATTTTTATAAATTTGAATATTAGTACCGTTAGCAGAAGCAGCACCAGCCACATCTATTCCATAATTTGGATTTGCTGCTAAGACGATGTGATAGTCACCGTTTGAAATGGTTTGCCCCACTGAAGCAGACAGCTGGTCAACATTGTAACGTTTAACATTTGGTACCGGTGTTCCCTTTAAATAAACATAACCTAAGAAAGTTCGTGCTATATTAGGCACTTGTGATTTAGAGTAATTTCCGTAAGATACGCCTGTATATCCATTCCAAGATGCTCCATAGACTCCCCCTTGAGAGATGGCAACAGTGTTTCCATTGACGTTTTCAACGAAGGCTGCATGGCCATAATTTTCATATCCAGATACTGTTGTGTAGCGCCAAATTGCAAGAGCATACTTAGCAGGTTCGCTTCCCTTAGGATAATTGAGGGTATACCACCAGTTTGAGGCACCGGCTACTCCGCTTGGAGAAGTTCCTGTAGATGGGAGTGTAATCCCTAAGAGGTCTTTTACTCGGTGATTACACCATAAAACACACCCTCCATTGCTGTAATCACGGTTGTAATAAGCACTAACAGTGGTTTTACCCGATATCTTAACTGTTTTGCTGCTGCTTGTTTGGGGTAGTGGTGTTTGCTTATTAAAGCTTTTGTTATCTGAGATGCTCCCAGAAGTATTTTTTTGAGGAAGCGTAGTTTTATCAGAAACTGCAGTTTGTTCTTTTAGAGTATCTCTTTCTTTTGTTACAGTAGGTTGTTCATCAATTTGTTTCTGGTTAGTTTGATCTGAGACTATGTTTGGACTATCATTTTGTGAAGTAACATTGTCTGCTGAGGTTGTTTCACCATCACTTGAAGTATTATTAATTACTGTAGAGGGAAGTGGAACTTCAGAAGTAGAGACGTTATTACTGGATTCCGTTGTTTTTTCTGTTACAGTTTCTTCATTAATTGTCTCCGTTGAAGTTACTTCTGCTTCAGTAGTCAAAGGTGTTGGCGGTAAACCTGTTTCATCATCTGCATAGGCAGTTATAGCAGCGGACGAGGCAGCTATTCCCATAGCTACTGCAGCAAATCCTGCTAAGGCCAATTTATTGAAATTGGTCTCTTTTTTGATCTTATGCTTAAGCATCTTCTTTCTACTTTTCATAAGATTAACCTCCTTATATTTTTATATTATATTTCGGATAATTAATAATTCGAAAAGACAGCAGTGATGGTAAAGTTCATGAAAAAAATTATATTAAATTATTTAGAGTTATTGGTTTATTCACCTAATATTTAATCAACCTTATTATAAAACATTTTAAGATAAATATCTAGCTCAATATTGCTAAAAACTAGCTAAATTTTACTAAAAACTGGTTTTATCTTATGATTTTAGAAAAAAGTAAAATACTTCTGAAAAATAGTTCTTTTTCTAAATTTTATTTCTTCATTTTCGAATATAGAAGTGAGATAAAAAGGGAAAGGAGATTTTTATTGAAAAAAGTCAAATCAATACTTTTTAGTACCTGTCTGTTAGGTATTTTAGCCTGTTCACAAAATGTTAAAGCGGATTCAGGTAGCGCCAATCTGTTCATCAGCAATTACAGTAAATTTTCAGGTGTTTTTGATGTAAATGCCCTAGATCCAGAAGGCGGAAAAACTATCAAAGATTTAAGAGTGGCTATCTGGTCGGAAGAAGGAGGACAGGATGATATGCAGTGGTATTCGGCTCATAATACTGGGAATGATTCTTTAATAGTTCATTTTAATCCTGTCAACCATGCAAGTAAAGCTGGAAATTATGCTGTTCATGCCTATGTGACCTATACTGATGGCAGCAAACAGGGTATCAATTTGGGAAAGCAAAAGATTTCATTGGCGGAGCCTCAGCTGGGGCTGGCACAAAATGGTATTGAGATATTTTCTAAATTAAAACCAAGCGGGCAAGGGAAGCTGGTTTCAGCGGTTTGGTCCGACGAAAATGGCCAAGACGATCTTAAGTGGTATGAGGCCGATGCTGCGGGGAATGCTTTAGCTGATTATGACAGTCACAAGGGTTACGGCACTTATCATATCCACACGTATTTAAAGAAAGACGGGGAAATGCAGCCTGTCGCTGCTCAGACCTTACAGCTGCCTAGACCCAATGTCAGCTGTCAGATTAATAAAATAAAGGATACAAGTTATGAAGCTGTTATCAGTAATGTTCCTCCTTACATGACCTCTATTTATGTTCCTGTCTGGAGTGAGCAGAGCGGTCAGGATGATATTCAATGGTATCAGGCAAAAAAAGAAGCAGATGGTACTTTTAAGGCGAAAATCACTTTGAAAAAGCATTACTTTGATTTGGGAACTTATCAGCTTCATCTGTATGGGAGCGGTCCCTTAAGAGAGTGGAAGCTGGAAGGTTTAGAATCGTCTGCTTTTAATGTTGAAAAGATAGCGGCTTATGAGGAACCTCAACTAGCTGTTCATCATTATAATCTGAAAGAGGGCACCTTTGATGTCAGTGCAGCTGAAACGGACGATTCTAAGATGATCAAATCAATCAGCCTTGCTGTTTGGTCGGATACGGATCAGGCTAATCTGTATTGGTATGAATCAAGTAAGTTATCAAACGGGCAGGCTTCCATTACTGCTGATGTGCAAAAGCATGGCAATAAAAGCGGCAGCTATAATGTTCATGCTTATATTCATTATACAGATGGGACATCAACAGGCCATATATTGCCCAATCAACAGCTCAATGCGCTTAAACCCTCATCTCTTGAAACTCCTGCACCGAAAATTATGGCTTACATCAGCGAGACCAATACCTATCCGATCGGTCAATGTACCTGGGGAGTAAAAGAATTAGCACCTTGGGCACCTAATTGGCTGGGCAATGGCGGCCAATGGGCTGCTAATGCGCGTGCTAAGGGTTTCAGGACAGGAAATGAGGCACGGGTAGGTGCCATTGCCTGCTGGGATGACGGAGGCTATGGACATGTCGCCTATGTGACGCAGGTAGAAAATAATAATCGCATTCAAGTTAAGGAAGCTAATTATCAAAATCAGCAGTATATTGAGAATTTTCGCGGCTGGTTTGATCCGACTGCTTCTTACTGGGGACGTCTCACCTACATTTATCCGGACTAAGACTGATAGGAAAAAAGCAATACTGTCTAAAAACAGATTCCGCAAAAAGGATGTTTATTTGAATCGGCAAAACAGTTAAAACTCTCAAAGGCCGTTAGTCTTTTGAGAGCACAAAAAAACATAGCCTTTGGGAAGGCAGGGCGCTTCATCTGAATGCAGTATCAGTTCATAGCAGGTTCATCACAGCTCAAAAGTAAGCTTGCCGTTTTCTGTAGCAAAAAATTGTCAGCCGATTTTTTTTGTGGTACAGTAAATCTATTATGAAATCAAGGAGTTGTTTGTATGACAAAACAATATGATTATATTGTTATTGGCGGCGGTTCCGGCGGAATCGCATCTGCTAACCGTGCCGCTATGCACGGTGCTAAGGTTGTTCTTTTTGAAGCCAAAGAAATTGGCGGAACCTGTGTTAATGTTGGCTGTGTGCCTAAAAAGGTCATGTGGTACGGTGCACAGGTCGCGGAAACGATAAATACCTATGCGGCTGACTATGGCTTTGATATAGCAGAAAAAACTTTTGATTTTGAGGTGTTAAAGAAGAATCGTCAGGCTTATATTGATCGTATTCATGGCTCTTATGAACGTGGTTTTGACAGTAATGGTGTTGATCGTGTGTATGACTATGCTACTTTTGTGGACAGTCATACGGTCGAAGCAGGCGGTGAGCTTTATACGGCACCGCACATTTTAATTGCGACAGGCGGACACGCTCTTATTCCTGATATTCCGGGCAGCGAATACGGCATGACTTCGGATGGCTTCTTTGAATTAGATACCGTCCCTAAACGGACTGCTGTGATTGGTGCTGGCTATATTGCGGTTGAATTAGCCGGTGTCTTGCATGCTTTGGGCAGTCAGACACATCTTTTTGTTCGCTACGACCGTCCCCTTCGAAAATTTGATGAGGAGATTGTTGAGACACTGGTTGACAGTATGAAAGAAGATGGCCCCGAATTGCATACTTTTTCTGTACCGAAGGAAGTCATAAAGAATGCTGATGATAGTTTGACCTTGGTTTTGGAAAATGGGGAAGAGTATACGGTTGATGCTCTGATTTGGGCAATTGGCCGTGCGGCTAACACAAAAGGCTTTAATCTAGAAGTGACTGGCCTCGCCTTAAACGATAAAGGTTTCATTGCGACGGATGAATTCGAAAATACCAATGTTAAAGGGCTCTATGCAGTGGGAGATGTTAATGGTAAGTTGGAATTGACGCCTGTTGCAGTGGCAGCAGGCCGCCGTCTATCAGAGCGTCTGTTTAACAATAAACCTGAGGAAAAGTTAGATTACAGCAATGTGGCAACAGTTATTTTCAGCCACCCTGTTATTGGTTCGGTCGGTTTGTCAGAGGAAGCTGCTCTGGCCAAATACGGTGAGCAGGAAGTGACCGTTTATCGGTCAACGTTCACTTCCATGTACACAGCGATTACCAGCCATCGTCAAGCTTGTAAAATGAAACTGATAACTGTTGGACCAGATGAAAAAGTTGTAGGTCTTCACGGCATCGGTTACGGTGTGGATGAGATGATTCAAGGATTTGCTGTCGCGATTAAAATGGGAGCTACCAAGGCTGATTTTGACAATACTGTGGCCATTCATCCGACAGGAGCTGAAGAATTTGTCACTATGCGATAAGGAAAAATAGCAAAAAGCCCTTAGAAACTGAATTCTAAGAGCTTTGTCTTCAATCTGAACAAGGCTCAGCTGATCCTTGTTTTTTTAAGTAGATAATTTCTGATTTCAGAGATGAAGTAAAGGGAGCCCGTCACGACAAAGAGATCCTCGGACTGCTCAGCTCTTTTCAGCCAAGAACGGTAGTCCTTTGTTTTAGGGTAGCGCTCAGGGTAACTCTCCAGCTGCGCTGCCTCATAGAAAGAGAAAGTAGTTAGGGTAATATCAAAGGAAGCAAGATGTTTTAGCATATTTTCTAAAGGTTTTCTTTTTAGACCGGCAAAGAGGATATGGATCGTTTTGTCCGGAAATTCATCTTTGAGCAATTGGCTAAGTTTTCTAATACTGTCTTCATTGTGAGCTCCGTCAAGCAGCAGGTTGTCTGCAATTAACTCTCCCCGTCCCGGCCATAGAGCTGACTGGATTCCGCTTTTTATGACAGAGGGAGTGATTTTGGGGAACTTTGAAGAGAGAATGAGGCTGGTCATGATAGCTAGGCTGGCATTAATTTTTTGATGGCGGCCCAGCATTTTCAAATGAATATCGGTAATATTTGCCATTGGACTGGTGAAATCAAATGTTCTGTCTTTTTCTAAAATGGAAAAATCCTGTTCAAATTCGTAAGGAATACTTTGCATCTGCTGAGCAGTTTGATAGAAAATAGGTCTGATCTCATCTGTCATAGGTCCAAATATGAGAGGAACTCCTTTATCCAGAGCGCCTAGTTTCTGTCTGGCAATTTCTGTCAGGCTGTTTCCCAGCGTTTCTGTATGATCTCTGCTGATAGATGGACAGACAAGAGCCAAAGCTTTGAAAACATTAGTGGAGTCATGCAATCCTCCAATACCGGCTTCAATAATAGCTATATCAACTGGATTAACCTGTCCGAAATAGACAAACATCATAAACGTTATAACTTCAAACTCAGTTGGCCTGCCAAGTGAAGTAGTGTTTTGCAGCTTCTCAACAGCAGGCTTTACTGTTGCCGCTAAGCAGCTGAGTTTGTCATCAGAAATGGGCTGTCCATTGATGGCTAAACGTTCATTAAAACGAGTGATGAAAGGAGAGGTAAAGGTGCCTGTTTGATAGCCGGCTTCAGTCAATAGATGCTGGAGAAAACTAGCTGTGGAGCCCTTACCGTTGGTGCCAACGATATGGACGGCTGCTAGATTTTGCTGAGGATTGCCGCTGTTTTCAAGAAGAAAGGTCATCCGTTTTAAATTAGGTCTGCGCCCATTGGCTTTGAAAGAGTGGATCCATTCAAGTGTTTGCTGATAGTTCATAAGGCATCCTTTGGCAGTTTTAATCTATTTTATTATAGCATTATCTCTGTCTTATAAAGCATGATTCTGAAAGATTTTGAACAAAAGAAAGGCTGGAAAATGTTGTTCCAACCCTTTGAGAATTATTGAGCAGCATCAGCAGCACTGTCTGCATTATTTTGCTGATTATTGGCTGCTGACGTTTGACTGTCTGCTTGGTTTTGATTAGCAGCGTTGCTGTCACTGTCGTCTGCGACTGTTGTTGCCGTTTGATTTTGATTAGCAGAATTGTTGCTGTTGCCCGCAGTATTACTGTCAGCAGAATCGCCAACCTGAGCATTATTAGCATTGCTGTTGTTACTTGCATCTGAATTATCTACTTCTTTTTCTTTGATAATGGTGGTTTTAGAAGTAGTGTCTTTTTTATTGCTGTTGCCATTGCGGTAATTATTGATAGTAATCAAAGCTGTAATAATCCCTAAGATCCCAGCAGTAATAGCAACGGTCTTTTGCAGGGCTGAAAAGCCTGTCTTGATATGCTCAGTCGGACGTCTGCGATTTTGTCCTTTAGGTTTTTTATTAGGTTGTTGACGACGAGAATAATTATTTGCCATGTTTCCTCCTTTTTTATAATATTATACGCTTTTTCCCTAAAAAAGCCATAAAAAAGTAACTCTTATTTTCTAAAGATGTATAGGGAAATATGATATAATGTAGCTACTGTATTAAAAAAGGTGATAAGATGATTTATTTTGATAATTCAGCTACAACTCTTCCTTATCCAGAGGCAATCAAGACCTATGAGGAAGCAGCAGCTAAGGTTTTTGGCAACCCCTCGAGTTTACACCGGTTGGGCAGTCAGGCAACGAGGATTTTACAAGCTTCCAGACAGCAGATTGCAGCTCTTTTGGATAAGTCTGAGAAGGAGATTTTTTTCACTTCCGGCGGAACAGAAGGAGATAATTGGGTCATTAAAGGTGTAGCTTTTGAGAAAAAACACTATGGGAAACACATTATCGTTTCTGATATTGAACACCCAGCTGTTAAGGAATCCGCCAAATGGCTGCAAGATCAGGGATTCGCAGTTGATTTTGCTCCTGTTGATGCCAGGGGATTTGTTGATGTAAAAGCTCTAGCTGACTTAATCAGACCTGAGACAACGCTGGTCTCTGTTATGGCTGTTAACAATGAAATCGGTTCTGTTCAGCCGATTGAGGCTATTTCTGAGCTCTTGTCTGATAAGCCGACAATTTCCTTTCACGTTGATGCTGTTCAGGCTGTTGGTAAGGTTGCAAGGGAAACTTATCTGACTGACCGTGTTGATTTTGCGACTTTTTCCGGTCATAAGTTTCACTCGGTGCGAGGCGTTGGCTTTATTTATAAAAAAGCAGGCAAGCGCATTTCACCTCTTTTAAATGGCGGGGGTCAGGAAGCAGGACTTAGAAGTACAACTGAAAACGTGGCTGGCATTGCAGCGACTGCCAAGGCTCTAAGAATGGTACTTGATAAAGAAGCAGCAGCACAGCAGAAGCTTCAGTCTATCAAAGAAACTCTGGCAGGCAGCCTGTCTGTCTATGAGGATGTTACTCTTTTTTCAGGGATGGATCATTTTGCGCCAAACATTTTGACTTTTGGTATTAAGGGCGTCCGCGGTGAAGTGCTGGTGCACGCTTTTGAAAAACATGATATTTATATATCAACAACCAGTGCCTGCTCATCTAAAGCGGGCAAGCCTGCCGGTACGCTGATTGCCATGGGAATTCCTGCAAAATTGGCTCAGACTGCAGTTCGAATCAGTCTTGATGATGATAATGACATGAGCCAGGCTGAACAATTTTTAACGACTTTTAAGCATATTTACCAACAAACAAGAAAAGTCAGGTAAAACTCTTGTTTCACACCACGCAAAGCTAAAAAAAAGAATATAGGTTAGAGGCCTTAGATAAGCAGTGAAGAATTCTGTGAGCCATACTGATCGCTGCTTTCTTGGTTTTCCTACATACATATTTTTAGAAAGGACTGAAAAACAGCCCCAAAACTCGGAAATTTAAACAGCAGTGTAGCAAAACTAAAATTTTGCTGCAGCGATTTTCTTAGATTTTCATTGTTTTGAGGGGCTTTGTATTTTTATATTATGCAGTATTCAGAAATTATGGTACGCTACGGAGAGCTGTCCACCAAGGGCAAAAACCGGATGCGCTTCATTAATCAATTAAAACGAAATATTAAACATGTCTTGTCTGCTTATCCGGACGTCAAGGTGACAGCGGATCGAGACCGTGCCCATATCTATTTAAATGGAACAGACTATCTTGCGGTGGCTGAATCACTCAAACAGATTTTTGGTATTCAGGCCTTTTCGCCATCTTATAAAGTTGAAAAAAGTGTTCCTGTTTTGGAAAAAGCCGTTCAAGATATTATGACGGATCTTTATCAGGATGGTCTGACCTTTAAAATTTCGAGCAAGCGCAGCGATCATCATTTTGAGCTTGACAGCCGCGAGCTTAACCAAGTATTGGGCAGTGCTGTATTTGAGGCTTTACCGCAGATACAAGCACAGATGAAAAATCCAGATGTCAATTTGAAAGTGGAGATTCGTGAAGAAGCAGCCTATCTTTCTTATGAAAATATTAAGGGAGCAGGAGGGCTCCCGGTAGGAACAGCTGGCAAGGGCATGCTCATGCTGTCAGGTGGAATTGATTCACCCGTTGCTGGCTATCTTGCTTTGAAGCGCGGTGTTGATATTGAGGCTGTTCACTTTGCCAGCCCGCCTTATACCAGTCCCGGTGCTTTAAAGAAGGCACAGGATCTGACGCGCAAATTAACGAAATTTGGCGGTAATATTCAATTTATTGAGGTTCCTTTTACTGAAATTCAAGAAGAAATCAAGGCAAAAGCACCGGAAGCTTATCTCATGACCCTGACCCGGCGCTTTATGATGCGGATTACAGACCGCATTCGAGAGGAACGCGGCGGTCTAGTGATTATTAATGGTGAAAGTCTGGGTCAGGTTGCCAGCCAAACCCTAGAGTCTATGCAGGCCATCAACGCTGTCACGACAACACCTGTTATACGACCGGTCGTTACCATGGATAAGTTGGAAATTATTGACATTGCTGAGAAGATTGATACTTTTAATATTTCTATTCAGCCTTTTGAAGACTGCTGTACGATTTTTGCACCTGATCGGCCAAAAACCAATCCAAAAATTAAAAATGTAGAGCAGTATGAAGCTAGATTAGATGTTGAGGGTCTGGTTGCACGGGCTGTGGCTGGTATTAAGGTCACGGAAATAAGCCCACAAATGCATGAGACTGATGAAGTTGAACATCTAATTGAAAATTTATTGTAAAAAAACTTAATAAATCTGTATAATATTATTAAAAGATTTAGCTCATTAAATTCAGAAACAATATTGGGTATCAATTATGGAAAATCCATTAAAAGAAAGCATTTCTAAACGTTTAGAAAAGGAACGTTTGAAAATTCCTTCAGAAGAAAAGGTGCCGAAAAAGAATTATATGGCAGTGATTGCAGCCGCTCCGATTGTTATCGCTTTAATCTTTATTTTACTTAAAACGCTTTTTTAAGTAAGGGGTGTTTTTTGAAAGGTCAGCAAAGAGATGAGAATACACATTACAAATTTATATGGCCAGTCTCCGCAAAGTGTAGCGCTGATGTCTCAAAATATGGTAACGGAAATTGCTAATAGTCTGGGATTTAAAGAAATTGGTATTTATAATTTCTGTCCTGATTTATCCAACAAAGAAGCAGTCTTCTCCCGATTTGACGGGATGAATGCCGCTGTTGGAAGTGACGATATTGTTATCATTCAGTCGCCGACTTGGAATGGTACTGAGTATGATTTGGCTTATATCCGCCGCTTAAAAATCTATTCAAACATCAAATTGGCTGTTTTCATTCATGATGTGATTCCTTTGATGTTTACCAATAATTTCTATTTGATGGATCAAACAATTGAGATGTACAATTTGGCAGATTTGCTCATAGTCCCTTCTCAAAAAATGCTGGATACTCTGCGAGGTTACGGTCTGACCGTTGAAAAAGTTATTATTCAGCATATGTGGGATCATCCGACAGATTTAAGGCTGGATAGTCCTAAGTTTGAACGGCTTATTAATTTTGCTGGTTCTCCTGATCGTTTTCCTTTCCTGTATGACTGGAAATACGAGACTAATTTAAGATTGTTTTCAGATAAGAGGATTGATAATCCTGACTTAAACATTAAATCAGAAGGCTGGCGCTACAGCATAGATTTGTTAAACAGTCTTTCCCAAAACGGCGGCTTTGGTTTAGTTTGGCCGCAGGGTGGCGACGGCAACTATTATGAGCTGAATATTTCATACAAATTAAGCACCTATCTGGCAGCAGGTATACCGGTAATTGTTCCTAAAACACTCTCCAACGCTTCTATCATCGAAAAAAATAATCTAGGATTTGTCGTTGAGAATCTTCAGGAAGCTAACGATTTGGTTTCTATCATTTCAGAAGATCATTACCGTTTCTTGCTGAACAATGTATGGGAATACAGAGAATTGCTCATCAGAGGTGATTACACTAGGAAATTACTGATTGATACCGTTCATTCTCTTTTGACGACAGATTAAGGAGATGCTCGTGATATTCCTTAAAAAAATAGTAAGGCGTCCTTTGACTCGGAAACTCATGGTATCGGCGTGGCTGGTACTTGTTGTGATGATAGGGCGCCATATTCCTATACCGAATGTTTCTATTTCGGATTATTTACTTAAAGATAATACATTTTTAGGTCTCTCTGCCAGTGTTTTGGGTGGAGATCTATCTAGAGTAAGCTTATTTTCACTGGGTCTTGGTCCATGGATGTATACCCTAATTTTACTGCGCGTGGCTAATCTCGGCAGAAAGAAGGTCAGCTCTCCTAAAACCGATACGATTAAGCGCAATGCTTTGATGCTGATTATTGCTATTATCCAATCACTCAGTATCATTGTGAATGTTGATTTTCACAGTTCTGCCAATCAGCTGCTATTAGTGTTAGAAACGATGCTGGTCTTGGTTGCAGGTGCTTTTGTTTTGAGCTGGCTGGGAAATATGAATACCTATTTTGGTATCGGAGGCCCCACGGTTATTGTGTTAGTCAGCATGCTGAATACTCAGTTAAATGCTATCTTGTCTTCTTATACAGCTATCTTTAGTCCCAGCAATAGATGGCTGACTGTAGGGATTGTCCTATGGTCTTTAGCGGCGATTTATATTTATATGATTTTTGAGCATGCAGAGTACAGAATCCCCTTAAAAAGAGTCTCTATCAATAGCAGTCTGATTACCGAGACTTACCTGCCTATCAAGGTTAATTCAGCTGGGGGAATGCAGATGATGTATGCCATCTCATTTTTGCTGCTGCCTCAGTATATCTTATTGCTGCTGCAATATCTTTATCCGCACAATAACCAGTTGAGCAAATGGCAGTCTTATTTTAGTACCTCAAGTTTAGCAGGAATACTGATTTATATGGGAATTATTTTTGCTTTAACGCTGATTTTTTCTTTTGTTAATATTGATTTAACTAAGACGGTTGAAAATTTTAGAAAATCAGGAGACTATATTCCCAATATCAGACCGGGAAAAGATACAAAGGAGTATCTGAAGCGGGTGATTATTGTTTTGTCAGTTTTCAGCGGCTTCATTATTTCAGCGATTGTTGCTTTTCCTTTATTTGTTGCTCTTGGAAACACTGATTTAGCAAAAGTAGCTCCCTTGACAGGAGTATTGATGATGAGTTCTGCAATGATCTGGATTATTAGGGAAGAAATCAGAACGATTCAGCTGCAAAAGCAGTATACTTCTTTATTTGAATGATATAAACCAGTGAGGAGAAACGCAATGTTCTATTTTGTTCCATCTTGGTATAATCCTAGCCGAACTTGGTATGACACGACTAAGGCTTGGTATGATGGTAAGGACAGCATACAGTTTGATGACACGCTAAGCCAGATGCGAATGTTTCAGTCTTCGAAGGAGCCTTTGACTGCTCTTGTGCTGAATTATGCGCCCAATCTTCGCTATTTCCTCCATAAAAATGATCTTTTAGAAATTCCTTATTTTTCAGTTTTTGATGATATTCAAGGGATAGGAGCAGTCAAAACGAAGATTATTGATTTTAAAGACCTCACTTGGCCTCAAGAAATTGAATTCATCTATACGCCTTTTTCCATCCAAGCTTATTTAGGCAAGGATTTGTTTGCTAAGGTTGATTTTGGAGAAGATGGACAGGTTATCTGGATTGACTATTATATTGACGGTTTTCTTCAAAGAAAATGTGTGTTTGATGACAGAGGTTTTCTATCCAGTATCATATATTATACAAAAGAAGGGGCAGCCTACTATCAGGAATACCTTGACTATGATGGTCAATGGCAGATAAGAGAATATCTTTTGCCTAAAGATAAGCATGTTCAGATCAATCCTAATGTTCAAGAACGTTTTAAAAGAGATTTTTATGCTGATATTAAAGATCTGATTTTTGAAAGAACTTTTGATTTTTTTTCAGAACAGGTTAAGCAGGAAGATACCCTTGTAGTTGCCTCTGATAAGCGGCACAATGATCTCATTTTATCTATGGTGACCAAGCAGCAGCTTATTTTATCTTTCTTTAAAAATCGTTATCCAATAAAAACAGACAGTGATGGGCATTTGGCAGAAACGCTTCCTCAGGCAGATTTAGTTTTATCTGACAGTTCTGCACTTGCTGAGCAGCTGCAGTCCAATGGTGTTCGTGTTCAGCATCTGTCTCCCTTTGATGCCCGATTAACCTTGGGAGAAAGCCAGCATATCCAAGACCTTATTTTATATGTCTTGCTTGACGGCTTTTCGCAGGAGATGCTGTCGAGTGTTTTGCCGCAATTTTTCCAGCTGTTAATGGAAAATGAAAATGTTAAAATCTTATTCGTCTCTTATGATAATGACAAGGCTTATTTGAACACTGTTAAAGACAATATTCAAACAGCCTTTGAAAGTTTTAAAGAGCAAGAGAGCTGTTTTGGTGATTTTTTCTTTGAGGATGTGTTTGAAATAGCTGATGGCAGTGAAAGAGACAGCTCTAAAAGAATTTCCCTGCTGAGCTTGTATTCAGAATATGAGATTATTCAGGTTTTAAATACTGTCCGTTTAATTATTGATTTGGGGGATGAGCCTGATTTGTATACACAAATTGCAGGAATTAGTGCAGGTATCCCGCAGATTAATAAGACAGCAAATGAATTTGTTGAGCATAAAAAGAACGGCTGTATCATTGAGACATCGGAAGATTTAAAGGCGGCCTTAGATTATTTTCTGAAGGGATTAAAAAATTGGAATGAATCTCTCGTTTATTCCGTTCAAAAGATTTCTGACTATACCAGCGGAAAATTAGTCCAAAAGATAAAGGATTCCCTGATGACGGATGGAAAAGAAAATGAATAAGATAAAGATTTTACAAGTCGGAACATCAGACTGGCAATCAGAAATAGAACTGCCAGAACATATAGACTGGGTTTTTTTGGAGTCAAAAAACATTGCCCAATCATTAACTGCTCTACAGGAAAGGTATCAATCACAGATTAATTTTAACCGTCCTAAAATTTTTGATGCTCTTTTACTGACAGACACAAAAATAGGTGAGAGTATTTTTCAGCTTGAAAGTTTGGTTGAAAGTTACAGTATCTTCTATCCTAAAGCTCCTCAAATAATCTCTTCTCCTCTGCAGAGATTTTTGAATCGAAAATTAGCACAGAAGATGGAGATGACAGATAAAAAGAAGGTCGTCTATACTTTGTCAAAGATTTTATTTCCTGAACAGTATGGCCGAAAAATTCCTATTTATGATTTAGAAATATCTCCAGATTTTAAAGGCGTGCTGAATTATCAAGGGAAAACAGGTCTCACTGTGGAAGGGAATTATGGGCTTAAATTTCGTCAGTTTGCGACCTTTAGGACTAATATTCCTTATGATTCACGCAGGATTTTTGATATTTGGCAGGAGTTTTCTAAAGACAGCAGCTGCGATTTAAAAATTCAAGTCAAACTGATTGATAACAGTCTAGAAGCAAATGTACTGAAAGAATGGCAGTTAGAAACAGGAACTGTAAAGAAACCCCTTCAGATTGATGCCCGTCAAAATGGTTACCTGTCTATATCCCTGTGGACTAAGGGTTTTGGTAAAATGACTATTGGGACATTACACTATCGATGGGGCAGAGCTGGTTATGGTGATTTTATCTTGGGCGGCCGCCGTTTGATAGATGACAATCAATCTGAAGTCGCTTATTACTTTAACCCTCAAGATTTTACGCCTCCCTTAGTTGTTCACTTTTCAGACTGGTCTCTTAAGGAAGGCTTCGCTGATTATCGTGATATAGAAGCGCTGGGCTGTCCTTTTCTCCTAATTTCTGATCTTCGATTGGATGGCGGTGCCTTTTTCATTGGCAGTCAGAAGCTTGAAAGCAGTATTATATCCATCATCAAACAATCAATAGCTTTTTTAAATATTAAATCAGACGATCTTATTTTTTCTGGCCTATCTATGGGGGCTTTTGCTGCATTGTTTTATTCAGCAGAAATACAGCCCAAAGCACTGGTGCTGGGTAAACCGCTAGTCAATATCGGAACGGTAGCAGAGAAGGAAAAGATTGACAGGCCAAACGTTTTTCCAAGTTCACTTGATTTTTTGCTGCAGACCTGTCAAACACTAGATGCTCTTTCTGTACAAAAAATGGATGCCTATCTTTGGGAACGATTTGATCAGGCTGACTTATCCGGCACCCAGATTATGGTTGCTTATATGAAAAACGATGACTATGACCCATCTGCTTTTTCTGATATTATCAGTCATGCTAAGCATAGAAATATAAAGGTTGCTGGCCGGGGCTGGATTGGCCGCCATGATGATGAGGCTTCTAAAGTTTCTACTTGGTTTATGACACAGCTGCAAGCGATTTTACGAGATGATTTTGGAAGGAAAGAAGAATAGTGCATTATAAAATATATTGGAAACGGGTATCTAACCGAAATTATCTTTACGGTTCATCAATACATATAAATGGCAGAAAAATCCGATTTTACAATGAATTAATGCCACCAAGTCTGGTTATCCAAGAGTGGAATTCTTTATCTTCCTACCAGTCAAACCATCTTCAGCCTGACTTGCCTTTATTGAAAAAAGGCAGTCTTTATCAAATCAGTTCCTATATACAGCTTGTACCTGAAAAAAGTCTGTATGTGAGGATAGAATTTTTTGATCGCTTTAGTCAGCTCATTGACTTTAAAATTTTTAAAGAAATGACTGGTCAGTTTCGCTATCCTGAATCAGCCTATTCTTATCGTATACAGCTTGTTAATGCGGGATGTCAGTCCATCGAATTTGACCATTTGCTGCTGCAGAGCTGTTCGTAACTCTGAAGTGCAAAAGATATTACAGAACCAATGAAAGCTAATAATAGGTAATAGATAGGATAAACTATGGGAAATCTAAAAACATTTTTCTCTTTGGATTATTTTCGCCTCAAAAAGGTTCGGAAAATTTTAAAAAAGATTAATTCCTATGCTGCAGAAATGGCGACTCTTTCAGCTAGTGCCTTACAGGCTAAAACTTCTGAATTTAGGGAAAGAATAGAACAGGGACAGGAAACTTTAGAGGATATTTTACCTGAAGCCTTTGCAGTTGTGCGTGAAGCTGACAAGCGATTGCTGGGACTTTATCCCTATGATGTCCAGGTGATGGGAGCTATTGTCCTGCATTATGGAAATATCGCAGAAATGAGGACAGGTGAAGGGAAAACTTTGACAGCAACCATGCCTCTTTACTTAAATGCTTTGTCAGGTCAGAGTGCAATGCTTATCACAACGAATGAATATCTGGCAATACGTGACGCTACAGAACTGAAAAAGGTTTATGAGTTTCTTGGTTTGACTATTGGTGTTGGAGTCCGAAATGATGAGAAAAAAATGACGGTTACACAAAAACGTCAAGTTTACCAGAGTGATATTATTTATACCACCAGCAGTGCCCTTGGTTTTGACTATCTGATTGATAATCTAGCAGATTCTCCCAATAAAAAGTTTCTTTCTCCTTTTAACTATGTCATTATTGATGAAGCTGATGCTGTTTTACTGGATACTGCACAGACGCCGCTGATTATTTCAGGAGCACCGCGTGTGCAGTCGAATCTTTATCGGGCAGCTGATAATTTTATTACCACTTTGCTTGCAGACGAAGATTTTCATTATGATAAGGAGAAAAAAGAGGTATGGCTGACTCAGAAAGGGATTGATGAAGCTGAGCGATTCTTTTCGGTCAAAAATCTTTACCATCCTGATCATTTTGAATTAGTTCGGCACCTGACTCTGGCTTTGAGAGCTCAAAAATTATATAAGCTGGGAAAAGATTATATTATCGATAATAATAAGATTAAATTAGTTGACCAAAAAAACGGCCGTATTTTAGAGGGTACCAAACTTCAGTCTGGACAGCACCAAGCAATAGAAGCTAAGGAGCAGCTAAAAATCACGCAGGAATTGCGTGCTATGGCTTCTATTACCTATCCCAATTTATTTTTGATGTTTAAAAAGATATCGGGTATGACAGGGACGGGAAAGCCCGATGAAGCCGAATTTATCGATGTTTACAATATGGAAGTTATCAGAATTCCGACCAACAAGCCGGTTATTCGCAAGGATTATCCTGATTTGATTTATACAACCCTGCCTGAAAAGGTAGCGGCTTCCATTGCCCAAGTCAAAAAAATTCATAAGACGGGTCAGCCTATTTTGCTGATTACAGGTTCTGTCAGAATGTCAGAGCTTTATTCTGAAATTTTGCTTTTAGAAGCTATTCCTCACAATCTGTTAAATGCCCACAGTGCAGTCAAAGAAGCTCAGATGATTGCTGAAGCTGGCAGGTTGGGTTCTGTTACTGTGGCGACTAATATGGCTGGTCGAGGGACAGATATCAAGCTCAGTGATGAGGTTAAAAAGCTGGGTGGATTAGCAGTTATTGGTATTGAGCGAATGGTCAGTGAGCGGATGGATTTACAGGCGCGTGGTCGTTCAGGCAGGCAGGGAGATCCCGGATTCAGTCAGTTTTTCGTTTCTTTAGAGGATGATTTGCTGGTGGAATATGGCAGTGCTTGGCTGCTTGATTATTTTAAAAAATATAAAGATACTGTTGATGAATCTCGGCCCCAACCGTTAAAGGCTGGAAAGTTTAAAAGAGCTGTCCGAAATGCCCAGAGTGCGAGTGCCAGCAATGGCAGAAGTGCTAGAAATATGACACTGTCATTTGATGAAAGTGTTAAAATTCAAAGAAATAAAGTCTATAGCATGCGCAATCAGCTGCTGAGCGAAAAGGAATTTATTTTTGATGCTCAGTCTGTTATTGAAGGGGCGATTGAAGACTTTATTGCCAGCCATCCCAATATGGATTCATTTGTATTGGAACGATATATTTTTGATCATATTTCTTATTCTTTTGCGGGAATTGATTCTGATTTTGATTTGCAAGATAAAAAGGCTGTTAAACAATTATTGCTTGATCTGGCGATGGGAGAGCTGCAGCGCAAAAAAGAATTGATTCACCAGCAGTTTGATGATTTTCAAAGGGTGGCTGTTCTCAGAGCCATTGATGAATCTTGGATTGAAGAGGTAGACTATCTTCAGCAGCTGCGTATTGTTGTTAGCGGACGCTCATCAGCACAGAGAAATCCAATTTATGAATACCATAGAGAAGCTCTGTTGTCTTATAAGGATATGAAAAAAGAAATCCAAAAGATGACTTTGCATTATCTGATGCTGAGCGAAGTTTCCTATACTCCTAACGGGGATTTGTCCGTTTACTTTATATAAAGGAAAAAAAGATGACAATTTATAATGTTAATATTGGAATTGGCTGGGCCAGCAGCGGTGTAGAGTATGCTCAAGCCTATCGTGCTACTATTTTTCGGAAATTAAACTTGGATTCTAAGTTCATCTTTACAGACATGTTTCCAAGAGAAAATCTGTCAAATTTAACTAGAAATATCGGCTTTTTAGACAGTGAAATCATTTGGCTCTATTCTTATTTTACTGATCAGAAACTAGGTCCCAGCACCTATACTTTGGAGCAGCTAAAATCGACTTTAACCCAGCCTGTACTGTCTGAAGAAGCAGCTGCTGATCTTGTGACTTTAACATTGGATAACAAGCAGGTCATCAAAGCCTATTTAGCCAAAGGCTCTAAAGAGGTAGTGAAATTTGTAGAATATCTCTTCAATGGCAACCTTTCGCGACGGGATTTTTTTATCCAGAAAAAATTATTTACAGAATACTACATGCTGAGTGATAAAAAAGTTCAACTGTGCCAAAGGGTTTTCTACAATAAGGACGGTTCTTTTGCTTATGAAGAAATCATTGATGATAAGAATCGTATCTACCGATTTCCAAATCAGATTTTTTACTCTAAAGAAGAGCTGCAGGAACATTTCATTAAAAGTTTACAGCTTCAAGAGGATGACGTGATTATTCTAGATCGTTCAACCGGTATTGGACAGGCTGTCTTTAGAAATCATGGGAAGGCAAAGCTTGGAGTAGTTATCCATGCTGAACATTACAATCAAAAAGCGACAAATCAGGAAACCATATTGTGGAATAATTTTTGTGATTATCAGTTTACTAACTCCGATCGTGTGGATTTTTTTGTGACCTCTACAGAGAGACAAAGGGATGTCCTTTCGGAACAATTCAGAAAGTATACTAAGAGAACCCCTAAAGTTGTTGCCATTCCTGTAGGAAGCTTAGATGAACTTCAGTTAGCGGATGACGCAGGTAGAAAACCATTTTCAGTTATTACCGCTTCACGTTTGGCAGGTGAAAAGCATATTGATTTGTTGGTAAAGGCAGTTATTCAGGCTAAGAAGAAACTACCGCAGCTTCAATTTGATATTTACGGATCTGGCGGTGAGGAGTCCAAACTGAGAAATATCATTTCGAATCAGGGAGCAAAAGATTACATTCGCTTGTGCGGTCATCAGAATTTGACTTATGTCTATCAAAAATATGAAGCTTATTTATCAGGGTCAATGAGCGAAGGATTTGGTTTAACCTTACTGGAAGCCATTGGATCTGGGCTGCCCATCATAGGATTTGATGTGCCTTACGGCAATCAGACTTTCATAAAGGATGGCAAAAATGGCTATCTTGTTAATCTGGCAGACAAGGAAAATGAAGAACTATTGGTTTCCTTACTCTCTGAAAAAATTGTTCAGCTCTTTACTTCCAACAGATTAGCAGATGCCCGCCGTGAGTCTTATGAAATTGCAAAGTCATTTTTGACATCTGAGGTGGAAGGTAAGTGGAAACAATTAATAGAGGAGCTTGTGTCTTATGATAAATCTATTCGATAATTACACGCAAAGCAGCTGGGATTTACATTATTCATTGATTGTTGCCGGCTTTGAAAATCCGACTATAGCTCTTAATGATGATGGCTTTTTGCCTAGTGATGTTCAGTCACCCTATTCACATTATCTTGAATTTGAAAATCTGGACAGCAGAGCTTTGTACTTTAATGAGATTCCTGTTCCCGATTATTGGGAGATAAAGGCAACTAATGATTTTGGTGAGATTTTTAACCTAGGTAAAAAGAAAGCTAATATCTATTTTGCAGCTCCCAGCCATAATCGTTTTGTCAGAACAGTTGAATGGTTTGATGATAGCGGCAGAGTTAGAAGCATAGATCGTTATAATAAATTTGGTTTTAAATTTGCAGAAACGATAGTCAGCAGAGAGGGAAAATGGCTTAAAACATCTTATTACAATCGTTTTAAAAAAGAAATTATCAGTGAAAATCATCAGACAGGAGAATTTATTTTATCTTGGAAGGATAGGGTTCAGCTCTTTAACTCTAAAAAGGAATTTGTCATTTTTTATTTAAAGGATGCAGGTTTTAACTTGGACAGGATATTTTATAATTCGCTTTCGACTCCTTTTTTAGTAAGTTATAATTTGGCTGAGCAGGGCGATGATATTCTTTTTTGGCAGGAAAAGATTAAGGATTCTCTTCCTTGGAATATGAAACTGCTGCTGCATGACCAAAAACGCCGAACAAGAATTTTGGTTCAGGATCATGAGAGTTATTTGCAAATGCAGTCTCTTTTGGGTAAGGCAGAGCAAGAAAGAGTTGGCTTCTTAGGCTATATGTATCCTTTTAAAAATACCTACACATTCTCTCATCAGGCTTTAATCTTAACAAACTCTGATCACATTGAGCATTTGGAAATGCTGCTAGGAGCTCTGCCCGAACTTCATTTCCATATAGGTGCTGTAACAGATATGTCTAATAAATTGAAAGATTTTGCTAAGTATCAAAATGTCAGCTTATATCCTAATATTGCCATGTCAAAAGTTTATCAGCTTTTGCAGGATTGCAGTATTTATTTGGATATTAATTATGGTAAAGAAATTTTATCAGCTATTCGAGCTGCATTTGAAAACAATCTTTTAATTTATGCTTTCACTTCAACAGTACATAATTATACTTATATCAATCCGAAAAACTGCTATCAAGCAGAAGGTGCAGAAACGATGGCTCAGGCTCTTAAGTCAGCGATAAGCAGTCAAGAGGCCTTCATTGATCAGCTAAATCAGCAAAAAGAAGCAGCCTTTGTTGAATCGGCAGACAGTTACCAGCAAAAGATTGGGCTTATTTAGGTAGTCTATCTAAAAGGGAAGTGGGAAGACGAACCCTTTTGTTATTTTTAAATCAATGCAGCACTTATATTCTACTGAATCTCTTATTATTTTCTAAAAAAATTAAAATTACCATATTATTAAAAAAACGTAAAATTAAATTAAGAAAAAGTAATATCTATGTTATAATCTAAAGTAAGGGAATATTATACATTATTTAAGGAGAATTGTATGCGACGTAAGCGCTTTAATAAAGAGTATGACGAAGTCAACCGAAAAAGCCGTGTTAAAATGCATAAGTCAGGAAAAAATTGGGTTAGAGTAGTAATGTCACAGCTCAATTTATTCCGACTTATGAAAGGAAAAGGTGGTGCCGATACTGTTCAAGTCAGAGAATTTGAACAGCGTGATCAGATTAATTCTAGTAGTACAAAGTATCTTAAAGGCCTTATTTCTTTAGGAGCTCTTGCTGGCGGAGCGCTTATTACAAGTTCTGGATTTGCTGATGAAGTAGAGGCAACAGAAACGGATGCCGTTGAAAATGGTGACCAAGTTGTTGTAGAATCATCAACAGTTATTTCAGAAGAAGCTGCTGTTAACAGCGTTTCAGAAGTAGAGTCAACATCTGTAAGCCTTACAGAGAGTACTAGTGCCACAGAAACTGCCAGTCTTTCAGCTTCGGAAGCTCCTCAGACTTCTCTAAGTAATTCAGAAGCAGCCTCGGAATCTGTCAGTAATTCTGAATCTGTCAGTGTTTCTGAAAATGTCCCAACTTCAGAAAGTGCAAGTGTTTCAGAAGTGGCTTCAGAAACAGCTAGTACTTCAACTTCAGCTACAGAAGCAGCATCTGAAGCGGCTTCTAAAGCAAATAGCACAGCAACTGTTGCTGCTCCTAGAGTACGCATAGCAAGAGCGCTTGCAAATAACAACACATCAGCTATACAGACAACAAATGGCGGAACTTATTATGACGATGTCCCGTCTGCAAATGATAATTTATTAGGTCCCGCACAAAACTTCCATGTTTTTGTTAAGGATAAGGCAACTCTTAATGGCCATACCGATGGTAATGTTGCTACTGGAATTCTTGAAGCAAATTCTAACTTTGGTACTAATACTTACCAAGGTCAAGATTATCACTATGCTAAAAATATCACTAGCCTTAACCAAAGCAGTGGTGTAGCTGCTGTCAATGAAAAATTTGTAGTTGGTCCAAATGTCCAAGTTGACCGTAATTACGATAACGGAAACGGAATGACCATTAACGGTATTGGGTTCAACGCAGGCGGTAATTTGAGACCGGATGAAGTTTATAAAGAGTCTGGAGGAGATTATCTTAATCTAGATTCAGAATTTAACAAGTTAAAACAAACAAGTTCTCAAATCGCTAATTATCAAGCTGATGCAACTTATACTAATGCCAGCTTCCCTGATCAAAATCAACGTAAAATTGATATTAGTCAAATCGGAGATCCAAACAATGACGGAGTCGTTGTCATTAATGTTGATGCTTCAGTTCTTAGCAATGCTACACAATTAAGAATTTCTGGTATCAATGCAGCAACCCCTCAAACGGTTTACTTTAATGTCATTAACAATTCAGGTGCGCAGCAAATTGATTCTAATTCACAAATTTATTTAGACTACACTGATGGCAGCACAAGAACAACTCACGAATTTATTTATACAGACCCTTCTGAAAAGAAAAATACCATTCTGTGGAATTTCGTGAATGCAGACAAGTCACCATTTACTGGAAAAATTAACATGACTGCTGGAAATTGGCAAGGTTCTATTTTAGCACCAGCTGCTAATCTTCACACAGCAGTAAATGTTGACGGTAATATTATCGTAAGTAATTTCTCTACAAATGCTGAAACTCACCGTTGGGATTTCCAAGGTGAAAAACCTAAGACACCACATTCTGATTCACAAAGTGAATCGCAATCCGAGTCCCAAAGTGAATCGCAATCTGAATCGCAATCTGAATCGCAATCAGAGTCTCAATCCGAATCAGAAAGTGAATCGCAATCTGAATCTCAATCCGAGTCACAAAGCGAATCCCAATCAGAATCCCAAAGTGAGTCACAAAGCGAGTCTCAATCTGAATCGCAAAGCGAGTCCCAATCTGAATCCCAATCGGAATCCCAAAGTGAATCTGAGTCAGAATCCCAATCTGAGTCACAATCTGAATCGCAAAGCGAGTCTCAATCTGAATCTCAAAGTGAATCGCAAAGTGAGTCCCAATCTGAATCCCAATCGGAATCCCAAAGCGAGTCACAAAGCGAGTCCCAATCTGAATCCCAATCGGAATCCCAAAGTGAATCGCAATCAGAATCCCAAAGTGAGTCTCAAAGTGAGTCTCAATCAGAGTCCCAAAGTGAGTCACAAAGCGAATCGCAAAGCGAGTCCCAATCCGAGTCTCAATCTGAATCTCAAAGTGAGTCTCAAAGTGAATCGCAATCCGAATCCCAAAGTGAGTCTCAAAGCGAGTCTCAATCAGAATCCCAAAGTGAATCGCAATCCGAGTCTCAATCCGAATCTCAAAGTGAATCGCAATCCGAATCCCAAAGTGAGTCTCAAAGCGAGTCTCAATCAGAATCCCAAAGTGAATCGCAATCCGAGTCTCAATCCGAATCTCAAAGTGAATCGCAATCTGAATCCCAAAGCGAATCGCAAAGTGAGTCCCAATCTGAATCCCAATCGGAATCCCAAAGCGAATCCCAATCTGAGTCACAATCTGAATCGCAAAGTGAATCCCAAAGCGAGTCACAATCTGAATCCCAAAGTGAGTCCCAATCAGAGTCCCAAAGCGAGTCTCAATCTGAATCCCAAAGTGAGTCTCACAGAGATCCTCATCATTCACACTCAACCTCTGAATCAGGTACAGGTAAAAGACTTCCAAATACAGGTAGTCAAGAGGATAACCTTAGCATGCTCAGCGGCCTAGGACTCTTAGTCGGTGCTGGAGCTATTGCAAAATTACGTAAAGAAGATAAAGAATAATAGTGATTCATTCAAATACTATTTTCTTTAGAACACTATTAAAAATCTGAAGTTAAGTTGATAAAGATTCCCTAAAAAGGAGCAGAAAAATGTCCCCGCTTTCTGCTCTTTCTTTTATTGCTGCTAATTTTTAAGGTTTACCCTGAAAATGGGTTCTGAAAGTGTTATAATAAAGTAAGCGCTTTACATACTGCCCCCCTTTTTTGGAAAGGAATTGAGATGAAAAAGAATAGAATAGAAAAAGGAAAACTTGAGACTCTTTTTTTGGCAATTTGCTTCACAGTTTTATTGATTTTTGTTACGATTTATCACTTTATGGTAAAAACGGACGGGAATCATGACAGCAATAAAGTCCAGACAGCCCGTGTAGTAGCCAATGGCGATATTCTCTACCATGATATTCTTTATACAAGTGCCAGAAAAGATGATGGTTCCTATGATTTTAACCCCTATTTTGAATATGCTAAAAATTGGATTGCTAAGGCTGATTTAGCTATTGGTGATTTTGAAGGAACTATTAGTCCTGATTATCCCTTAGCGGGTTATCCCCTTTTTAATGCACCGGCAGAAGCTGCTCAATCCATGAAAGATACAGGCTATGATGTTGTTGACTTAGCTCACAATCATATTCTTGATTCTCAGCTGTCGGGGGCTTTAAATACGGTTAAGACTTTTAATGATTTAGGATTAGATACGATTGGCATTTACAAAAAAGATCGTGCTAAGGAATCTTTTCTGATTAAGAAGGTCAAGGGCATCAAAATAGCTATTTTAGGCTATGCTTATGGCTATAACGGGATGGAGGCCAACCTGACTAAAAAAGAGCGGGCAGCTCATCTTTCCAATCTCAATCAAAAGAAAATCAAGGCCGAACTTAAAGAAGCCGAAAAGAAAGCAGATGTCACCATAGTGATGCCGCAGATGGGAACGGAGTACGCTCTTGAGCCGACAGATGAGCAAAAGACACTCTATCATAAAATGATTAAATGGGGTGCAGATGTTATTTTTGGCGGACACCCTCATGTTGTTGAACCATCAGAAGTTATCAAAAAAGACGGAGAAAAGAAATTTATCATTTATTCTATGGGAAATTTCATCTCTAATCAGTCTTATGAAAATCTGCAAAATTATTGGACGGAACGCGGGCTGCTTATGGATGTCACTTTTGAAAAGAAAGCAGATAAGACTAAAATTAAAACGGTCAAGGCTCATCCGACTATGGTTTGGTCTTGGGGCAAGGGCGAAGTAGGCGCAGAAGGCTATGAATACAAGGATTACCGAGTCCTGATTTTAGAGGATTTCATTAAGGGCGGCAAATACCGCAATAAGCTGGACAACACTATGAAGGAAAAAGTCGACACTGCCTATCAAGAAATGAATAATTTGGTAAATTTAAAATGGTAGCAAAGACATTGTTAAGTAAGAAAGGGAATCAATGATTTTAACTGAGCAAAAAGTAAGATTCTTTAGCAAGGCTTATCGTGATGTTAAAAGCTTGTATCTCTCGGCCTTTCCACCTAATGAGCGTCTGCCTTACATCTTGCTATTAGCAAACAGTTTGCGTCCTCTGGCGAGTTGCTATGCTTATTATGATAAGAAACAATTTGTTGGTTTTACCTATATCCTTGAATCTAGGGAACAGGTATTTGTCTTTTTTTAGCCGTTAATGAGTCAGTCCGTTCTAAAGGATATGGCAGTGTGATATTAGCACAAATTCGTGAATATGCTGATGTAAGACCGCTTATTTTGACGATAGAACCTCTCGAGAAAGAAGCTCCCAATATTGAACAAAGAAGACAGTGTCTTGCCTTTTATGAGCGCAATGGTTACCAACTGACATCTCATTACTATTTTGAAGGACAGGAGAGCTATCAGGTACTGACTACGGATCAGAATGTTGATTTGGAGCATTTTCAAAAATTAGTCAAAAGAGCAGTTCTGGGCTTAGTGTCCATTGCAGTTAACTAGTCATCAGATATTGGAATCTTGGTTGATAAATCATCAAATAAAATTAATTAGAATCCTTGAAATGCCTAGGTGATTATGCTATAATGTAAAAGTTGACTAAATGCACATCCTGTGCAACCGCACGAAAATCGTTTGTAAGCAGCTTTCGCAGCTCACGATTTAGGCGAGTCTTCACAAGAGGGATTTCCTCGAACAAAAATCTTATAGGAGGTGCATAATGAGCACATATGCAATCATCAAAACTGGTGGAAAACAAGTTAAAGTTGAAGCAGGTCAAGCAATCTATGTTGAAAAACTTGATGTTGAAGCAGGAGCAGAAGTCACTTTTGACCAAGTTGTTCTTGTCGGTGGTGACAAAACTGTTGTTGGTACTCCAGTTGTTGAAGGAGCTACTGTTGTTGGAACTGTTGAAAAACAAGGAAAACAAAAGAAAGTTGTTACTTACAAATACAAGCCTAAAAAAGGCAGCCATCGTAAACAAGGTCACCGTCAACCTTATACTAAAGTTGTCATCAAAGCAATCAACGCTTAATTGATTATATGATTAAAGCAATTTTTATTCGCAATCAGTCAGGCAGTTTGGTGAGCGCTAAGCTTACAGGACATGCTGGCAGTGGTGAATATGGCTTTGATATTGTGTGTGCATCAGTCAGTACGCTGGCAATTAACTTTGTTAATGCACTTGAGGCACTGACAGTCTGTACACCAGACTTACAATTAGACGATATTGCAGGTGGTTACATGGAAATCACTGTACCACAAGACAGCTCAGGAGATGTACAGCTTTTGTTTGAAGCATTTCTCCTAGGTATGACCAATCTGGCAGAAAATTCTTCGGAATTTGTTCAGACAAGGGTCATAGAAAACTAACTGAAGAGAGGACACAACATTATGTTAAAAATGAATTTTGCTAATTTGCAACTTTTCGCCCACAAAAAAGGTGGCGGTTCTACATCTAACGGACGTGACTCAGAAAGCAAACGCCTTGGTGCCAAAGCTGCTGACGGTCAAACTGTTACAGGTGGTTCAATCCTTTACCGCCAGCGCGGAACGCATATCCATCCAGGAGCTAATGTAGGCCGTGGCGGAGATGATACGCTTTTTGCTAAGGTTGAAGGCGTGGTACGTTTCGAACGTAAAGGACGCAATAAGAAACAAGTTTCTGTTTACCCAATTGCAAAATAAATGAGAGTGGAAAAATCGGTCATTTCTTCGAAATGACCGATTTTTCAGTGGGTAATCTCAATTAACCTATTAGACTAATTTTGATATTTACTTACGTCAGTTTTGGTCTTCGCTTGTAAAAGTTGCCCAAATATTTATCCTCCACTTCACACAGCTCAAAAGATTTCCCAAACCTTTTGAGCATGGAAATAAAGTCAAGGATAACTTGACATCAAAAGTACTTTAAACTTTGATTTATCAAGGACTTAGAGCCATCAAGCAGTGATTATTTGATCTTAAAGAGCCCTTTCTTATGTATGGAAAACTTTAAGTTGACTAAAGACAAGAGAAGCTCGAGAAACTTCTTCAAACCACTATGCCTTAGATTTACTTTTACCAACGGTAGTGGTCTGGAACATTTTTATCCCAAATTCTTTTCTTTTATTCGTAGTTAACTTTAGAGGGTTATGTGTTAAAACAAGAAAAAGGATATTTTAATTGCACACTTCTTTTTAAGGGAGATGAGGATGTCAAAAAACGTTTATTTTAATTAGCTTAAAACATTTTCCGTTATCGAATATGCAAATTTCTCAATTTTTTGTTGCAATCGCTTTCATCTTATGATAGAATATCTTTGTAAATGAATAATTGTGTAACACTTCATGGAAGTTTGGTTAGATCCCAATACGGTCCCGCCACTGTAAACAGCATTAGCTGGAGTCAGGTCTTTGAAGGTTATTACTATCTTATTTAAGCTTTTTCGTGGAGAAAGAGGCTTAAATTGTGGTTTCTTGTGCAATGGTGCATGACTGTTTTAGTAATACAAAGTTTGAAGTCTTGATTTTAGAAGTGTTTTCAATAATTGTTCAATGGTGAAATATTTTTGATGACCAATAATTAAGACTCACAATTTATGGTGCAGTACGTAGTGATCTGCTCTTAAATTGTGATTTTATTTTACAAAAATTTTGGTTATAAGAAGGTGAGGTCTCATTGGAACAAAAAACTCGCAAAGTTTTTGAATCTGTCCCTGGCAAGCAGGTGACTCTGGCTCATATCATTTCTAATCCCGATGATAAACTATTTGTGAAATTAGGATTGGGAAATAAAAAAGCTAATGCTATGGGAATTTTAACTATTACTCCAAGCGATGTTGCTGTAATTGCTGTTGATTTTGCTAAAAAAGAAGCAAATGTCAATATAGGTTTTGTTGATCGTTTCAGTGGATCAGTCTGTGTTATTGGAGATGTTTCTGCTGTAGAGTCCAGCATAGCCAAAGTACTGACGGAACTTCAGAGTTTAATGAGCTTTTCCGTTTGCAATATTACAAGGTCTTGACAGTCTATGGTAAGGATAATGATGCTAGGCCCCATTGGACATGGAAAAACAGCTTTAATCCAAGGGCTGACCAAAGAAAAACTGGTTTATAACAAAACACAGGATGTAATTTATACTGATAATTTTATTGATACTCCGGGTGAGTTTGTCCAGCATAGACGCTTTAATATCGCATTACAGGTGACTTCACAAGATGCTTCTCTTCTGTTATTTGTTTTGAATGCAACTGCAAAGGAGCAAGTTTATTCACCAAATTATGCACAAAGTTTCAATAAGCCAGTTATTGGTGTTTTAACTCATATTGATATGGCATCAGAAGAGGAGCTTAAGCGCTCTCGCAAGCAATTGGAACTTGCAGGAGTAGAAGAAATATTTGAAGTTTCATCTGTAACAGGTGATGGTTTGGCTGAATTAAGAGAGTATTTGAGCGAGGTGAACTGATGCAAATCTATACAAGAGTTGGTGATAAGGGGTTTACAAAAGTTATTGGCGGGGAAAAATTAGCTAAAGACAGTACTAGAGTAACTGCCTATGGGGAGCTGGATGAGCTGAATTCTTTTTTAGGCTTTGCAAAGAGTTTTTTAAAAGATGAGCGTTTAGTTGATGAGTTGCTGACAGTGCAAAAATTGATTTTTGACTGTGGTAGCGATCTAGCTGATCCCGCTATGAGAATGCAAAGAATTACACAGCATGACATTGACTGGCTGGAATCTAGGATAGATGAGTATTCAACAGTTCCAGATGAAGTAGAATCCTTTATTTTACCAGGCGGATCGCCTGCAGGCAGCGCCTTGCATGTCTGCCGTGCCATAACTCGGAGGGCTGAAAGGGCCATCGTTACTTTTCAGTGGACCAATGATATGTTTTCTGAAGATTTAAAGTTTGTGAATCGTCTGTCTGATTATTTTTATGCTTTAGCAAGAGCCATTAATAAGTGGGATTATCAGATTGATACTCTATATGATCGTGGCGGCAAGGTATTTCATAGAGAAATTACTAAGAATGATATTTTTAAAAATTAAAGAGGCTATAATGACAATGATGTCTGTTATAAAACGCAACGAAGCGAAACTTTCCTATGGAAGATAAAGGATAGTTTCGCTTTTTTTTACTAGATTTAAAAGGAGGGACAAAAATGCAGAAAATCTACCTCGTTCCAAAAATTATTTTTGGGGATGATGCTTTGGATTATTTGGAGGATATGACAAATGAGCAGATTGTTATGATTACTGATCGTTTTATTGCTTCTTTGCCAAGCTTTATAAAGATTAAAGAAGGTCTGGCTGCCAATAATGCTGTAACTGTTTTTAAAGATGTTGTGCCTGATCCGCTTATTGAAAACATTATTGAGGGAATCAGAGCTTTTGGCGAAACTATTCCCACAGTTATTATCGCAATTGGAGGTGGGTCAGCGATTGATGCGGCAAAGGGAATTATCTATTTCGCTTGCAAAACGAGTGCACAGATTGACAGAAATTTGCTGCAATTTATCGCTATTCCAACAACAAGCGGAACAGGGTCTGAAGTGACTGATTTTGCTGTTATTACTGATAAAGACAAAGGTGTGAAATATCCCTTAGTAGAACAGGATATTTTGCCTGATGTAGCCCTGCTTGATACTGATTTGGTAATGGAGTTGCCGTCAACTGTTACAGCAGATACTGGTATTGATGTTTTGACCCATGCTATTGAGGCTTACGTTTCTACTAATGCTTCAACATTTTCAGATGCTTTGGCGGAAAAAGCGATTAAGCTGGTTTTTGAAAATTTACCAGAGGCCTATGCAGCAGGAAAAGCCAACAAGGTAGCTAGAGAAAAGATGCACCAAGCATCAACAATTGCGGGTTTGGCTTTTACTATGGCTTCATTGGGTATTAATCATAGTTTAGCTCACGCTATTGGCGGGAAATTTCACTTGGTTCATGGCAGAATTAACGGTGTTTTGCTGAAAAATGTCATTCTTTACAATGCGGGTCTTTTAGATAATCAGCGGCTTCCTGCAACAGACAGAGCTCTTAAGAAATATGGTGAGATTGCTCAGATGATTGGGGTGAATATTAAAAACCCTAAATTTGCTGTTCAACAGCTAATACAAAATATTCAGCGCTTGCTAACTCAGCTAGACATGCCACAAACGTTTAGTGAATTGAAGATTGATGAATCGCAGTATATAAACGAAAGGTCAGCCATTGTCCAAGCGGCTCTGAATGATCGCTGTACACCGACAAATCCTAGAAAGCCTAATATTTCTGAATTAGAATCATTATTAAAAAGGACATATTAGATAATGGCAGAAAAGGAAAGAATTATTCAGGAGTATGTTCCAGGGAAACAGATGACCATTGCACATTTAATTGCTCATCCTGATTTAGAAGTTTATGAAAAATTGGGTATTGTAGATTTTAACGACTGTGCTATCGGGTTGGCAACTGTGACTCCGTGTGAAGCGGCTATTATTGCTGTTGATATTGCAACAAAAAGTGCTGAGGTTGAAATAGGTTTTCTGGATCGTTTTTCAGGCTCCTTGGCTATTGTGGGTAGTTATAGCTCTGTCAAGTTTGGCTTAGAAGCGATGCGTTCAGTATTAAAAAATGATATGGGATTTGATACAGTGGAGTTAAGTATCTCATAAAAGACTAGGATGAGAGATTATACGATATGAAATATAAAGTAGTAATAGCAGATGACGAAACAATCATGCGCTTGGATATCAGTGAAATGTTAAATAATGCTGGCTATGATGTTGTTGCTCAAGCCAAAGATGGGATCGAAGCTGTTAAGCTGTGTGAAGACTATAGACCGGATTTAGTGGTTATGGATGTAAAAATGCCTTTGTTAGATGGTCTATCAGCAGCTAAGCAAATAATTGGCAGCAAGTATAGCTTGTCAGTGTTATTGCTCACTGCCTACAGTGAGCAAGAATTAGTACAAACAGCCAGTGAAATTGGTGCTCAAGGCTATGTTGTTAAGCCGATTGATGAGAGGTCTTTGATTCCAGCTGTTGAGCTTGCTATAGCAAATGGACGGAAACAGCAAGAATTAGGCCAGCAATTGGAAAAATTAAAAGGCAAATTTGAAGATCGCAAATATATTGACCGTGCCAAGGGGGTGTTGATGTCAAAACAGCAATTAACAGAAGATGAAGCCTATAAAACATTGCGGACAATAGCTATGGAAAAACGCTTAACTATGAGTGAACTCTCTAGGATATTAATTGGTGAATAAGATGACTTATACTTATTTTGAAGAAATAAGACCTATCTGTTCCAATCAGACGGATTTAAGCAAAGAGGATATTCGCTATTTAGAATTGGTCAGGGATTCTATTTTACAAGACTGCAGCAACGAAGATAAGGATGTTTTTATTGATGTTCGTGACCGGGTTACAGGCGAGGGCTTGGTTGTGTTTCATCGTATTCCTTCTAAGTGTCCTTCTAATTATAAACAGACAGTTGTCGGCGAACTTGCTTTTCGCAAAGATGAGCCTGGTGTCCTGCGGACTTTAGATACAGGACGGCATTCACTTGGTTTATATGCTCAGACTCAAGAGGGTAAATTTATTGAGCAGGATGTCTCACCAATCCGTTCAAATGGAAGGATTATTGGTGTTATCATAACAGAAAAAGATATCAGTGCACAAATATTAGACACCTTTGAATTAGGCAATTCTATTGATCATATTAACATGTTTAGTGGTGTAGTGTCTGAGGTCAATGCTATTGATAACACTATCTCTGATTACCTGCGAGAAGTTGTTTTAATATTTGATAAACAAGGGATATTGATTCACTGTAATCAAGCGGCAAAAGAAAAGTACAAGGAGTTTGGCTATATTAATCGTCTAGAAAATCTGCACTACAATAATTTAACCTTGGATTTTGATCCTTTCGAGAGTGTTCAAAAAGAATTTTCTCAAACTGGTAAAAACTACTTGGAAAAGGTTGTGCATCTTGATTATAAGACCTATATTCAAAAAACGATTCGTTTAGCGGAAAATAATTTGTATGTCATGTTGTTGACCGAAATTGACGGACAATTTTCGGATAAAGTATCCAAGGTTGAAAATCAAGAGATTCATCACCGTGTAAAAAACAGCTTGCAGTCCATTGTTTCAATTTTACGGTTGCAGTCACGAAGGGTTAAGAGTGAAGAAGCTAAAAAGGTTTTGAACGAATCCATTAATAGGGTTATGGCCATTTCTGCCATACACGAGTTGCTTTCAAAACAAAAGGGTAACTTGGTTCAGCTGTCCCTAGTTTTAAACAGGGTTATCAGTCATCTAAAGCGAGCTTATATTGATGATAATAATATTGTTTTAGAAACCTCTTTAGACCAGTCGCTTGTTTTAAACAGTGACACTACAGTTACCATTGCACTGATTACAAATGAAATTATGCAAAATTCATTTGAACACGCCTTTGATGAAACGATTGAAAAACCTAAAATCACTGTCAGTTTGACTAAGTCTAATTCTAATATAGAATTAACAATATCAGATAATGGTGTCGGTTTTGATCATGATGCTATTGATGATGATAAATTAGGCATTCAATTGATAAAGGCCTTTACAGTGGATAAATTAAAGGGAGACTGTTCCTTTGATTTTCCGGATACAGGAGGAACAGTGGTAAAGATAGCCTTTAATCAAACTATTTTCAATTGAAAGGGAGGCTTAGATTGGCAGAAACTTTATTAAGTATTGGAGTTGATATAGGGACTTCAACAACGCAATTGACTCTATCACTAATTACTTTTGAAAATATGGCATCTAGTTTTACAGTTCCTCGAGTTGTTATTACAGACAAAAAAGTAATTTATAAAAGTGCTATTATCATAACTCCGATTGATGATCAAAATCATATTGACAGTCAAAAAATTCAAGAATTTATAGTTGGAGAGTATGAAAAGGCGGATATTCGCAAAACAGATGTGCAGACAGGAGCTGTCATTATTACAGGGGAATCAGCCAGAAAAGATAATGCTAAAAGTGTAGCTGAGGCCCTTAGCGGTTTTGTTGGTGATTTTGTTGTAGCAACTGCGGGCCCTGATTTGGAGAGTATTATAGCCGGAAAAGGAAGCGGTGCTTGCAGGTATAGTGCAGAACATCATAACTTAGTTGTTAATTTGGATATTGGGGGTGGAACCACGAATATAGCCGTTTTCCAAGACGGCGATGTGCTTGATACAGGATGTTTTGATATTGGTGGTCGCCAAATCAAAATCAATGAGCAGGGAAAAATTTCTTATCTCGCTCCTAAAGTCAAAAAAATTGTGGATAGTGAACATTTGTCACTGCGTGAAGGGGGCTCTCCAAAGTTAGATGAAATCTATACTGTTATTGATATTTTTATTCAGGTATTAGGTAATGCTATAGGTCAAGGAAGAAAAAGTCCTTATTATGACCTTTTAATAACTAATAAAGGCCTGAATCTAGAAAACTATGAGAAAATTGAGCATCTTTCGTTTTCAGGAGGAGTAGCAGAGTGCATCAAGGAGAAGCATTTTAAAACTTACCAATATGGAGATATTGGAGTGCTTTTTGGAAAAAGATTGAAGGAGTCTTGGCTGTTTGAAAATAACGATGTGATAAGCACAGCTGAAACCATTCGTGCAACTGTTGTCGGTGCAGGCTCTCATACAATGGATATCTCAGGAAGCACCATAGCTTATGATAGGCAGGCGATTCCTTTAAAAAGTCTTCCAGTAGTTAGGTTTTCAGCAGCAGAAATGGCTCAGCAGGAAAAGCTACCAGAGATGATTAAAAACAAAATCATGTGGCATAATTCTGATGGCGTTCAAAACTGTGCTTTAAGTTTTGTAGGCTACCAGAGTCCAACCTATCAAAATATTACGGATCTTGGTGATGCTATTTATGAAGGCAGTAGAATCCTTAGAAAGAAAGGTTTTCCAATTGTTGTTGTTATTGAAAATGACATGGGCAAATCATTAGGGCATTATTTAAAGGCGAAATTAAAAGGCAGCAATAATCTGGTTTGTATTGATCGAGTTATTGCGGGAAACGGTGATTATATTGATATTGGAGAGCCGATTGCTAAAGGCGAAGTTTTGCCAGTAGTTGTGAAAACATTAGTTTTTAATTAGCAACACCTTCAAATGATATGATGCAAAGGAGGCAATTATGATTTTAAAAACAAGGTTTGCAGGTGATACTTTTGAATTTCATTCAGTAAAGGAAGTGATGAACAAAGCCAATGAAGAACGTTCGGGAGATAAGTTGGCTGGTGTAGCAGCAAGCAGTGCTCAAGAAAGGGTAGCGGCAAAATATGTTCTGAGTCATCTGAGCTTAAATGATATTTTTAACAATCCAGCAGTTCCTTATGAGGAAGATGAAATTACACGTGTTATCATTGACCAGACCAATCTAACCATTTTTGAAAAGATTAAAAACTGGACGGTTGCTGATTTACGTGAGTGGCTGTTGGCTGATACAACGACTGGCTATGATATTCATATGATTCGCAAAGGTCTAACTTCAGAGATGATTGCTGCAGTTTGTAAGATTATGTCAAACCTAGATTTGATTTTAGCAGCTAGCAAAATTGTTATTGAGAAGACTTGCAAAACAACTGTCGGCCGTCCAGGAACTTTTAGCTCACGCTTGCAGCCGAATCATACAACAGATGATATTGATGGTATTATGGCTTCAACCTTTGAAGGGATCTCAATGGGTGCTGGCGATGCACTTATCGGCTTGAATCCTGTAGATGATTCTTTAGAGTCAGTTAAGCGTATCTTAACTCGTTTTAATGATTTTATTGAAGAATGGGAAGTACCGACTCAGCATTGTGTACTCTCTCATGTTACCACCCAGATGAAAGCTATGGAAGAAGGAACACCGGTTGGATTGGTCTTTCAAAGTATTGCTGGGTCTGAAAAAGGAAATGAGGCTTTTGGTATTTCTGCAGCTATGCTAGACGAAGCTTATGCAATTGCTAAGAGAAATTCAACAGCACCTGGTCCTAATTTGATGTATTTTGAAACGGGACAAGGATCTGAGTTGTCATCGGATGCTAATCACGGAACCGATCAGGTTACAATGGAAGCGCGCTGTTATGGCTTCGCCAAACGCTATGATCCCTTCTTGGTAAATACAGTTGTAGGCTTTATTGGACCGGAATATTTATATGATGCCAAACAGGTCATCCGTGCTGGTTTGGAAGACCACTTTATGGGTAAACTGACAGGAATTTCGATGGGGTGTGACATTTGTTATACCAACCATATGAAAGCTGACCAAAATGATGCTGAAAATCTTACAGTTTTATTGGCAACAGCAGGGGTCAATTATATCATGGGAATTCCAAATGGTGATGATATTATGTTAAATTATCAAACAACTGGTTACCATGAAGCAGCAGCTATTCGTCAATTGTTAAACAAGCGTCCTATTAAAGAATTTGAGGAGTGGTTAGAAAAACATGGATTTATGGAAGATGGAAAATTAACGGAAAAGGCTGGCGATGGTTCTTACTTTTTGAGTAAATAGGAATACAGGAGGTAAAAATTGTGAATGATCAAGAACTTAAAACGATGATCCAAAGTATTCTTTCGGAAGTTATGGCAAAAGAAGAGGTTCCACTGCCATCAAGGGCCGAAAGTGAGCAAAATCAGGAAATAGATTCTCTTTCTCATGCGACTGAGTCTGAAGAATTACCGGATATCTCAGCAACTCGTATTCAAGACCAATATCTGGTCCCTCATCCTTTTAACAAAGAAGCATTTATGAAATTAAAAGCAAAAACCCCTGCGCGTGTTGGTCTATGGCGTACAGGAACACGTTATTTAACAGAACCTATGCTGCGTTTTCGTCTAGATCATGCTGCTGCACAGGATGCTGTTTTCAACGATGTTGATGAAGAAATTATTAAAAAAATGAATTTTGTTCCTGTCAAGACAATTTGTCAGGACAAAGATGAATATTTAACACGTCCAGATTTTGGCCGAAAATTTGATGATGAAAATGCGGAGGTCATTGCCAAAACCATCAAGCCAAATGCTAAGGTTGTCGTTTTAGTTGGTGATGGTCTGAGTTCTGCAGCTATTGAAGCTAATATTGAACAAGTATTGCCTTCTTTAGAGCAGGGATTAAAAAATCATCATTTAGAAATAGGGAATATTCTATTTATAAAATACTGCCGTGTGCCTTCAATGGACCAAATTGGGGATATTACCAATGCTGAAGTTATTTGTTTATTAGTTGGTGAACGTCCAGGATTGGCAACTGCCGAATCAATGAGTGCTTATATGGCTTATCGTCCCCATGTTGGTTTGGCTGAAGCAAAGCGCACAGTTATCTCTAACATTCACAGCGGCGGAACTCCGGCTGTAGAAGCAGGTGCTTATATTGCTGATACTATACAGAAAATGTTAGATGCTAAGAAATCTGGTGTTGATTTATATTAAGAAAGGAGATTCCCTAATGATTGGAGAACGTTTAGGTGCTAAAGTACTCAGTGTCCAAGTTATTCCAAATGTAGATGCTGCCTTAATAAAAGCATTGAATTTGAATGAAAATCAAAAAAGTTTGGGAATTATCACTTCTGATTGTGATGACGTTACCTATGTAGCCTTAGATGAGGCAACCAAAGCAGCCGAAGTTGAAGTCGTTTATGGCCGAAGCATGTATGCTGGAGCTGGCAACGCATCAACAAAATTAGCTGGAGAAGTAATAGGTATTTTAGCTGGTCCCAGTCCATCAGAAGTAAAGAGCGGACTTGAAGCAGCTGTCCGTGTCATTGAGACAGAAGCGAGTTTTTACAGCGCAAATGATGATGATTCTATACCTTATTTTGCGCACTGCATTTCAAGGAGCGGCAGTTATCTCTCGGAAGGAGCAAATGTTTCTGTGGGTGAAGCTATTGCTTACCTGATAGCACCTCCGGCTGAAGCCATCGTAGCTATAGATGCAGCCTTAAAAGTTGCAGATGTCAGCATGGGAGTCTTTTATGGCCCGCCTTCAGAAACAAATTTTGCTGGTGCATTGTTAACAGGAAGTCAGTCTGCCTGCAAAGCTGCCTGTGATGCTTTCGCAAGGTCAGTCATTGATGTAGCGAATGCTCCTATCAAATATTAAGTAGGTGATGATAGTGGCAAAAAAGGCATTAGGAATGATTGAAGTTAGAGGCTTGTTAGGGTCTATTGTGGCTGCTGATACTGCTGTTAAGACTGCTGATGTACGTATTGTAAATCAAAGTACAATTAAAGGAGGGTTGACAAGCGTAGAATTATTTGGTGATGTTGGAGCAATTAAAGAAGCTGTCGACAATGCGAAAGGGGTGGTTAGTAAAATGAATTGTTATATTAGTTCTAATATTATTGCTAATCTTGATCCTCAAGTTGAAGAAATGATATTGCAATCATTATTTAGCTATACCGAAAAGACAGATGATACAGCAAAAAAGATTTCTGAAAAAAAGGAGGTTAAACAGGCTGCTGACAGCAAGTACATTTACAATCAGTTTTTGAATAAAATTAAGCGCGAAAAAATTGACAATCTTGAGGAGTTAAAAGTAACAGAACTACGCTCCTTAGCCTATGCTTTGGAATTAGAGTCCATGACCAAAAAAGAAATAAAATTTGCAAATAAGCAAACATTAATAAAGAAATTAAAAGAGGAAGGAGTGGAATAATGTGCTTGATAAAGATTTAGCTTCTATCCAGGAAACACGCGATTTATTGCGAAAAGCGAGTGCAGCTCAAAAAGAGTTAGCAAAAATGACTCAAGAAAAAATTGACAGCATTTGCAAAGTTATCGCTAAAGCGGGATTTGATCATCGTCAAGAGCTGGCTAAACAGGCTGTTGAAGAAACAGGTTTTGGCAAGTGGCAGGATAAAGTTATTAAAAATGAATTTGCTTCAAAACGGGTCTTTGAAGCAATTAAGGATATGAAGACGGTAGGTATCCTGCGGGAAGATGAAGAAAAAAGACTGACAGAGATTGGTGTGCCTATAGGAGTGATTGCTGCTCTTGTCCCTTCTACCAATCCAACTTCGACTGTTATTTATAAGGCTTTGATTGCAATTAAGGCTGGAAATGCTATTGTTTTTTCACCGCATCCAGCTGCAAAAAAATGTATTCATAGAACAGTTGAATTGATTCGCTCAGCAATTGTTGAAGCTGGCTGTCCTGTTGATGCCATCAGCGTTCAAGATACTTTAACAATGGCTGGAACAGAAGAATTAATGAAAAACAACTTGACAAAATTAATTTTGGCAACAGGCGGTTCAGCAATGGTTAAGGCAGCTTACTCTTCGGGAAGGCCAGCAATTGGCGTTGGCCCTGGGAACGGCCCAGCCTACATAGAAAGCAGTGCCGATATTAAAACAGCTGTAAAAAATATTATCGCTTCCAAAACCTTTGATAATGGGACAATCTGTTCATCTGAACAATCAATTATCACCGATAGCAAAATTAAAAATCAAGTGATTGCAGAGTTAAAAAAGGAAAACGCTTATTTCTTAAACCATGAAGAATCTGCAAAACTGGCAAAATTAATTCTGCGTGATAATGGTACCATGAATCCTCAGATTGTAGGCAAGGATGCTAATACTATTGCAAAATTGACTGGTTTACAAGTACCAAGTGATACTACTGTTCTTATTGCTCCAGAAACAAAAGTGGGAAACACTATCCCTTATTCTCGTGAAAAGTTGGGGCCGATATTAGCATTTTACACGGTTGATACATGGCAGGAGGCCTGCCGTTTATGCTGTGAGATTTTAACTAATGAAGGGGCTGGACATACCATGACCATTCATTCGCGAAACGATAATATTATCAGAGCCTTTGCCTTGGAAAAACCAGTATCTCGTTTGTTGGTCAACACATTGGGAACACTTGGCGGAATTGGAGCAACGACAAATTTATTTCCAGCTTTAACACTTGGCTGCGGGGCTGTTGGAGGAAGTTCAACATCTGACAATATCAGTCCGCTTAATCTGATTAACATTAAGCGTGTTGTCCACGGTGTTCGTACAATGGAAGACATTCGTGGCACAGCTGGAGAAGAGAAGGTAAAGACAGTTGATGGCGATCTTTCTCAGGAAGAAATCATTGATTTGTTAGTTAACAAGGTTATTAATAAACTTAATGTATGAAGCAGGAGGAAAGCATAATGAATAACGCACTAGGAATGATTGAAACTAAAGGTTTGGTAGCAGCCATTGAAGCCGCAGATGCCATGGTCAAGGCAGCCAATGTCAATCTTATTGGCAAAGAACATGTCGGCGGCGGTCTGGTCACCGTCATGGTTCGCGGTGATGTCGGCGCGGTCAAAGCGGCAACCGATGCGGGAGCCAATGCCGCATCAGCGGTTGGAGAACTAATTTCGGTTCATGTAATCCCGCGTCCGCATACAGAAGTAGACAGCATTTTGCCTAACTAAAAATAGAAGAAAGAAGATGAGGTATTCCTGTGTTTTAAAATAATTGAGTCTGGGATAAAAGGTCCCATTCTCTTTAAAAGCATTACACCTGCCGCATCTGCTTAATATCTATTAACTACAAAATGAGTTTTCCATAATTGTTTAGAGGTAAAAGGCAAATGGATTTAAGTCATATGGATGCAATTACAAATGAAGTAGTTGCAAGAGTAAAAGAACAAATGCTTCCTTCATTTGAAGTAGAAGCATCAGGGAGACATATACATTTATCTGAGAAAGATTTACATACCTTATTGGGAGAGCATGCTCAACTGACACCAGTAAAAAGTTTATCACAGCCTGGCCAGTTTGTCTCACAAGTTCGTTTAACTGTTTTAGGGCCTAAAGGAGCTCTGCACAATGTTGCTGTTTTAGGCCCCACACGAACTGAGACACAGGTTGAGCTATCATTGACAGATGCACAAAACATTGGGATTAGCGCTCCTATTCGGCTCAGCGGTGACATCAAAGGAAGTCCGGGAATTACGATTATTAATGGTGGCTTTGCTGTGACAATTGATCACGGAGTCATTGCAGCTAGGAGGCATATTCATGTTAAAACGGCAGATGCAAAAGCACTGGGTGTGACTGACCGAGAAATTGTGCAAGTTAAAATAGACGCAAAAAGGCCACTTATTTTTGATGATGTTGTTATTCGGATAGATGATAATTTTTGTACCATGATGCATATTGACTACGATGAAGCGAATGCCTGCGGTTTTAAAAAAGGAATCAGAGCAACTATTGTGAGATGATGAAGAATGGATATGAATCAATTAATTCAGCAAGTAAGTGATCAAGTAATGGAGCGTTTGACTCAAAATAGGCCCATATATTATGTTATTGGTTCTCATTTAACTAAAGTTGAATCCTACTTGCTGCAACAAGGCATGACTGTAAAAAAAGAGTTGCCAGCGTTAGAGGAAGCAGTACAGGAACATTTTATCGTTGTGGAAATTAGCTCTTTAAAATCATTGATTCGGATAGCTAATCTAATTGCTGTCAATCAATTAGAAGATTTGGTTGTTGAGAGCTTGTTGACCGGCCGGCCTCTCTTTGTTCAATTAACTGCTGAAGTGCCAATCAACAGCCATCTTGTTTCAAAAATAAATGCGGCTAAAAGAGAGCTTATTAAAATGGGAGCCAGACTCATAAAAGAAAATAATTTAGAGTATTATTTCCCGCCGTTTGGCAAGTCATGCAGAGCTCCGTTTGAGCAGACAAGATGCAGTAAAAACGGTACAAGCAAAAAGCAGCTCATTTCCTTGAAAGTCTTAAAAGATAATTATCCCTTGGATGAACTGACAACATTTGATCTTAGTCCTAATATGATACTGACAGCACTGGCAAGAGACTATCTTCGTGAGAACAATATTCAAATAGTGAAGGAGTGAGGCAAATGTTTATTGGTAAAGTCGTTGGGAATTTATGGTCAACTAAAAAGGATGATAAATTAAATGGCAAAAGATTTTTAGTCATTCAAAAATTTACCAGTCAAAAAACAGTCGCTGCAGATATTTTAGTGGCAGCGGATAAGGTTGGAGCAGGGATTGGAGAAACAGTTCTAGTAGCCACAGGAACAAATGCAAAATATACATTTGATGATAAAAATTTGCCAATAGATATGGCTATCATTGGAATTATTGACTCATTTGATATAACAGAATAATAGGTGAAATTATGGGAATTAATGAAATCGTTATTTGGATTATCACCATTTTTATGGTTTTAGGAGGTATTGATTACTGTCTGGGAAAGAAAATAGGATTAGGTGAAAAATTTGAGGAAGGAGTTATGGCCATGGGAGCTTTGACGCTATCAATGGCAGGTATTATTGTTATTGCTCCTTTACTCTCAGAATTACTCAGTCCAGTCATTGTCCCGATTTATAAATTGCTGGGGGCAGATCCCAGTATGTTTGCTGGAACTATTTTAGCTAATGATATGGGAGGATTTTTCCTAGCTAGGTCAATGGCATCAAATGCAACAATCGGTCAGTTTTCAGGTGCTATACTAGGTGCTATGATGGGGGCGACCATTGTCTTTTCCATTCCAGTATCATTGGGGATTATCAAAAAAGAAGATCAAGAATATTTAGCGATTGGTATTCTTTGCGGTTTAATGTCTATTCCTTTTGGTGCCTTTGTTGGAGGTATCCTGCAAGGAATCAATCCTATGCTGGTGCTGCAAAATTTGGTTCCGATTATCATTGTAGCTGTTTTGATAGCCTTAGGCTTGTGGAAAATGCCTAAGAAAATGATTTCAGGTTTTAAAGTATTTGGGCAAGGCGTAGTTATTGTAGCAATTTTCGGCCTAGTTTTAGGGGGATTTGAATTGCTGACAGGTGTTAAGCTTATTAAATCCACGGAAAATATTTCCTCTGCCTTTGAAATTGTGGGAACGATTGGGATTACTTTGGCTGGTGCTTATGGCTTGGTGTTTGCTATCAATAAATTCTTCCAAAGGCCTTTGATGAAACTTGGCAATCTTTTGGGGATGAATGATGTTTCTGCAGCAGGTCTGGTAGCTTCGCTGGCTAATAATATTGCTATGTTTCAAACCATGAAGGATATGGATAAGCGCGGCAAGATTATTAATGTAGCTTTTGCGGTCTGTGCTTCCTTTACCTTTGGCGATCATCTTGGATTTACGGCTGGTGTTGCCCCCAAATTGGTGGTTCCGATGATTGTTAGTAAATTAGTTGGAGGAATTGTCGGTATTGTGATTGCCTTGGCAGTTGTCAATAGACAATTTCCAGAAAATGACTTGAAGGAGAAGTGATTAATGGAGATCGATGAATATAAAATTGAAGCCTTGGTTCGGGAAACCTTGCTGGAAATGATGGATGAAAATAAACCACTTAAAGCTTGTGCGTGTTATGGTGTGAAAAAGATAGAGCTGCCCTTTGTTAAAACACGACCTCAAGACCGCTTGGATACAGGTAGTGAAAAAAACATTGTCTATACGCGCGACCTATTTACTTTGGAAGAAAGCCCAAGGCTAGGCTGCGGTCTGATGGAGATGGAAAAGACATCTTTTGATTGGCATTTGACTTATGATGAAATTGATTATGTCATTGAAGGCCAACTAACAATTATCATTAATGGTGAGAAAGTTACTGCTGGCCCTGGGGAAGTTATTTTAATCCCTAAAGATAGCAAAATCCAATTTTCTGCTCCAGAAAAAGCACGGTTTATGTATGTTACTTATCCTGCAGATTGGGCAGGATAGTGAAATAAAAGCATGTTTGCCTGAATTTTCGAATGAAATTAATTTTAAGGAGAGTTTTATGAAAGTAAAAAAACTATTGTTTAGTCTATCTATGCTCTTATTAAGCTTCGTTCTGATTGCCTGTGGCAATAGTGCTGATAATAAATCCTCTTCGCAAGAAACAAAGAGAATAGCTATTCAAGTAATTGTTAAGCCCGAGGGTAAAGAAGCCAGCACAAAAACAGTAACTGTTGATAAAGGTACTACTGCTATGGAGGTACTTAAA
Source organism: Streptococcus ratti FA-1 = DSM 20564 (assembly GCF_000286075.1). Lineage (GTDB taxonomy): Bacteria > Bacillota > Bacilli > Lactobacillales > Streptococcaceae > Streptococcus > Streptococcus ratti. The sequence continues at coordinate 436,559 of NZ_AJTZ01000005.1, forward strand.
AAAACACATAAAGTCGAAGAAAAGGATGGCTTTATCACAGCTATAGATGGAAATAAACAAGATGAAGAAAGAAAGCTCTATTGGATGTTTAAAGTTAATGATGAAGTTGCTTCAAAAGGAGCTAATAAGATAAAAGTTAAAAAGGATGACAAGATTGAATTTTATCAGGAGATTTATAAATAATTTTAGGTTGAAGAGACTGATCGCCTAAAACACTTCCTTCAATTTTTATACGGAAGTCAAAAACAGTAAAATTAACTGATAAAAAGAGTACTATGATCACAAGATTTCGCTCCCAGATATTTTTTGCATTTGTCTCAAAATAACTGAATAAGGAGAGAAAACGATATTGTATAAAAACTAAAACAAGGCTAGGACAAAAATCCTGCCTTGTTTTAATATGAAATAACATATAATGATTGCTGCAGTGAATTCTAGCAATTCTGCCTTCCTTACTTGCAGTGTAAATGCTGGCTTTAACTCTTTGAAGATAGGAAGTTAAAAAATTCACCTCATCACTTATATTAAGGCTGCTGGAGACTTGCCTTGCCTTGGGAATCAATGTGATAGGTCTTGCCATCATATGTCAAAGTACGGTCAGTCCATTTTTCGCCACTGTCCGGATCAAAATAGTAGAGACTGCCATCAATTTCAAAAAGCTCTCCTTTGATTTGCCCACCTTCTTGATGAGAATAGCCCAGTTTACTATTATAGGACGGCTGAAAGTAGAGCTGTTTGCCATCAATAGTCTGCCAGCCTAAAAGGGCGGCACCATCTGCTCCCAAGTAAAGCCAGCCGCTAAAAACGGGCTGATAATAGTAATTGTTAGACGGCGTGATGTAAACAAAACGATTGGTCCACATCTCTCCGCTGTCCGGATCAAAATAATAAAATTTGCCCTGATCTTGAATCAGCCGACCTTTAGCTTGACTGCCGTCAGAATAAAAATAAAGCTGCTTGCCGTCAATAGTCTGCCAGCCTGAAACAGCTGCGCCATCGTCGCCTAAATAATACCACACATCATAGTAACTGCTGTAGCGGTCACTGTATTGCTTTTGGCTGACAAAACGATTGGTCCACATCTCTCCGCTGTTTGGATCAAGATAATATTTTTTGCCATTAAGAGTCAGCATCGTTCCTTTAACTTGGCTGCCATCACTGTTAAAATACAGTCGTTGGCCGTTGATGGTTTGCCAGCCTTTGGCAAACTGATTATTCTCATCAAGATAATACCAGTTATTTTCATTCTGATAGAATTGGCTCTTTTCTATTTTTTGATTGAGAACGATCCCGCTTTGACGATCGGTCAAAATGATCTGACCATTATCGTCGTAGCCGATACCCTTTAGCTGTTTGCCTTGTTTGTCAAAATAGTAGCTTTGATTATTGATGGTTTGATAGCCGGTGAGAACCTTTCCCTGACTGCCAAGGTAATACCAGTTGCCGATATAATTGACAAAACGATTAGTCCACATTTCCCCGCTGTCCGGATCGAAATAATACTTGTCACCATCAATCGTGTATAGGCTGCCTTTATATTGAGCAGCCGTTCTAGCTTTGCCTTTTTCAGCGAAGTAAAGCTGTTTGCCATCAATAGTCTGCCAGCCTGTGAGTGCTTTTCCGTCTTCGTTCAAATAGTAGAAGCTGCCAGCTTTTTGGACGAATTGATTGACAGCTGGATGTCCTTGTGAGTCAATATAGTAAATTTCATCATTTACAGTAATAAGCCGGTCCTTCTGCAGGCTTCCGTCTGTTGAAAAATAGTAGGTCTGACCGTCAATCGTCTGAAAGCCTGTGAGAGTCTGGCCTTCTTGGTCAATGTAGTAAGTTTTTCCGTTATTTTTAGTGATAAATCCCTTTGTTTCAGCAGAGGTCTGCTTTTTGTCTTTGGTTGTCTGTGCTTGAGAAGAAGCCGATGACTGCTTTTGAGTGGCTTGTTCTTTCGTTGTAGCAGCAGTTGTTTGGCTATCTTTGTTTGCCACCGCCGTTTCTTCTGTTGTGGCAGCTGTTTGTTTTTGACTGTCCTCTTGGGAAGTGGTCGGTGGCTGAGTTTGTGCTGCTTCGTTAGAAACACTATTAGTTCCTTGCGGCTGATCGGAATCTTTGATTAAATCAGAATTTGAATAGTGATCTGAAGCAGACTTAGCAACAGTTTCAGTAGTTTGGGCAATAGCTGAGCTGCTTTGTACAGGTGTCTGATCCTCGGCCAACACCGGAGCAGCTAAGGAGCTCAGCAGCAACGCGGCTGTACCCATGATAGATGCTCTGTGTTTTTTTATCTTTTGTCTAGCTAATTTAAAATCCCCTTGTCTTATCATAAAAAACCTCTTTTCTTCTAAAGCAAAGTATTGGTCAACACCTTTATTATAGCACGCTATTTGGGCTTTGCTCCTTAGTGACTGTAAATGATAGCTATCTGTAATGCTGCTGAGATGATGACACTGTTTTGTCAAAAAAACTATATCTGGAATCTGGATCTGTCTTTTGGGGGTAGTAAAATGCTTAAAAATATCTCTTTTTCGATAAGACAGGCTCTCTAAAGATAATAAAAGAAAATCACGCGTAAAATGTAACTTTTGTTGTATAATAGAAACAGCAGTTAAAAAAGAAAGTAGTATCATGAACATTCAACAATTACGATATGTGGTAGCTATCGCTAACAGTGGAACTTTTCGCGAGGCGGCTGCCAAGCTTTTTGTCAGTCAGCCTAGCTTGTCTGTAGCTGTCAAAGATTTGGAGCAGGAGCTGGGTTTTAAAATTTTTACACGAACAACAACAGGAGCAGTTTTAACAAGTCAGGGGCTGACTTTCTATGAAAAGGCACTGGATGTTGTCAAGAGCTTTGATTCTTTTGAGAAGCGCTATGCCAAGCCAGACAGTGATAAAAATCAATTTTCAGTAGCCAGTCAGCACTATGATTTTCTGCCGCCTCTTCTGACTGCCTTTTCTAAAAAATATTCGGAATATAAGGATTTTCGAATCTTTGAGACAACAACAGCTCAGATTTTAGATGAAGTGGCCGAAGGACACAGTGAAATCGGTATTATTTATATGAACCAGCAAAACCGCAAAGGTATCTTGCAGAAAATGGATAAGCTGGGCTTGGAATTTGTCGAAATGATTCCTTTTAAGACGCATATTTACCTGCGTCAAGATCATCCTCTGACTCAAAAAGAACTTTTAACTATGGAAGATTTAGAAGGTCTTGAAACGGTTCGCTTCACTCAGGAAAAAGATGAATATCTTTATTATTCTGAAAATCTCGTTGATACCACAGGCAGTTCCTTGATTTACAATGTTACCGACCGGGCAACTCTAAATGGTATTTTGGAGCGCACGGATGCCTACGCGACTGGATCAGGATTTTTAGACAGTCGCAGTGTCAATGGCATTACGGTCATTCCTTTGGATGATCAGCTAGACAATCGCATGGTTTATGTCAGACGCAGCAGCACTGCCCTGTCAACTTGCGCCTTAAAGTTTATCAATGTCATGTTTTCTTATTTTGAAACCTATCAGCCCTAAGGAGAAGCTATGAGAAAGATATTATTGCCTTTTACCATTCTTCTTTTGGTTGCTTTTGATCAGCTCAGCAAATTTCTAGTCGTCAGATCGATTGCTTTGGGTGAAATTGTCAATGTCATTCCTAATCTAGTTAGTCTGACCTATTTGAAAAACACAGGGGCAGCCTTTTCAATTTTAGAAAATCAGCAGTGGTTCTTTGCAATTATTAGTATACTGGTGCTGGGAGCCGCCAGCTACTACCTTATCAAATTTATACAGTCTGACAGCGTCTGGCTGTTAGCTGGCCTGATTTTGATTATTTCCGGCGGTCTAGGCAATTTCATCGATCGTCTGCGGCTGGGCTATGTTGTCGATATGGTTCATCTTGATTTTGTTGATTTTGCAATATTTAATGCAGCAGATACATATTTGAGCCTTGGAGTGCTGCTCTTAATTATTGCTTTATGGAGAGAAGAAAAAAATGGAGATTCGCATTAAAGAAACAGGGACGCGTCTGGATAAGGCGCTGGCAGATTTGACAGAACTGTCCCGCAGCCAAGCCAGTGAACAGATTAAGGCGGGGCTTGTTTTGGTTAATGGCAGAGCTCAAAAGTCCAAGTATGCGGTTAAGGCCGGGGACATAGTTACTTATGAGCTGCCGCAGGAAGAAATACTGGACTGTCCGCCTCAGGATTTGCCACTTGATATTATCTACGAAGATGCTGATGTAGCGGTTGTTAACAAACCCCAAGGAATGGTGGTTCATCCTTCAGCAGGCCATCCTTCAGGAACCTTGGTTAATGCTTTGCTCTTTCATATCAAAGACTTATCAACCATCAACGGTGTGGTAAGACCAGGCATTGTTCACCGCATTGATAAAGATACATCGGGACTTTTGATGATAGCTAAAAATGACCGGGCGCATCAGTTTCTGGCTGACGAGTTGAAAGAAAAGAAATCGCTGCGTCAGTATCTGGCTATTGTTCACGGCAATCTGCCAAATGACCGAGGTGTTATTGAAGCACCTATTGGCCGCAGTGACAAAGATCGCAAAAAGCAGGCTGTGACAGCAAAGGGTAAGCCTGCCTTAACACATTTTCAGGTTGTGGAGCATCTGGGTGACTACACTCTAGTAAAACTGACTTTAGAGACGGGAAGAACCCATCAGATTCGCGTTCATATGGCCTATATCGGCCATCCGCTTGCGGGAGATCCGCTTTATGCCCCTAAAAAAACGCTTAAGGGACAGGGACAGTTTCTTCATGCTGAAACCTTGGCTTTTACTCATCCTGTTACTGGCCAATTAATGCGCTTTTCTGCAGAAGTACCGGCAATTTTCCAAGAAACTTTAGAACAGCTGCGCCATCATTTAAACTAAAATAAAAATTAGACCAGCAGCCGGCAGCACATGTTTGTCTGGCTTTTTTTGAGTCAACAGTTTATCGCAGTAGATTTCACAAGTTTTTGCTACAATAAAATCATGAAAAAATCCAATCCTTTAAAAACAGAAACCAAACTGAAGTATGTTCGTATGTTTTTGCGTTTATTTGCCTGGCTAGTAATTTTAGCGATGATCCTTTTGACAGTTCATCTCTATAATAAGGGTTATCTGACAGATGTTCAAAAGCTGCGTGCTGCTATGAAGCGTTATGGTACGTGGAGTCCGTTGATTTTTATACTGCTGCAGATTATTCAGGTGGCTATTCCGATTTTGCCGGGAGGGGTTTCCACTTTAGCAGGGGTTCTTATTTTTGGTCCTGTTTGGGGATTTATTTGGAATTATATTGGCATTTGTACCGGTTCTGTTTTAGGGTTTCATATTGCTAGACGGTTCGGACGGCCTGTTTTGGAGGCTTTCTTTAGCCCCAAGCTGCTTGAAAGCTATGAGCATCGAACCAATTCGGACAGTAAATTTGCTAAATATTTTGCCTGGGCCATCTTTCTGCCAATTGCGCCGGATGATTTGCTTTGTTATCTGGCCGGAACGACCAGTATGAGCTACAAACAGTTTATAACAATTATACTACTGGGAAAACCGGCAGCACTTTTGGCTTACAGCCTAGGGTTAACCACTATCTTATCAAAATTATTTGGGCTCAGCTGATCTCTTTTTGCCGACAGAAAAAAATTACGGTTGCCTCTTGAAAATTTAATGCATTATGTTATAATAAACAAAGTGAATATTCCTTTAACACTGTCCCGTGAGGCAGGCAAGGAGTCGGTAAGGAAAAAAGTGCAGGGAAAACTGTACTTATATTTCGTGAAATCTCCTTGTATAAGGAGATTTTTTCTTATTTTTTACAGAAAGGCAGTCTATGAAAACAAAAGAAATTGTTGACAGTGTCACCATGAAGCGTGCTATTACACGCATTACTTACGAAATTATTGAGCGTAATAAGAGGCTCGATAAGATTGTATTGGCAGGTATTAAGACGCGCGGTGTTTTTATTGCCCGCCGTATTCAGGAGCGTCTTAAGCAGATTGAAGGTATTGATGTGCCGCTCGGTCAGCTCGATATCAGACCTTTTCGCGATGATATAAAAATTGAGGAAGATACCACCGATATGCCGGTTGACATTACAGACCGAGATGTGATTTTGGTAGATGATGTTCTCTACACGGGCCGCACTATCCGTGCTGCTATTGATAATCTTGTCAGTCTCGGACGTCCATCTCGGGTGAATCTGGCTGTCTTGGTAGACCGAGGACACCGAGAGCTGCCTATCCGTGCGGACTATGTTGGGAAGAATATTCCAACCAGCAGTTCAGAAGAAATTGTTGTCAATATGACAGAGACTGACGGCAAAGACAATGTTTTGCTGCTTGCTAAAGAAGATTAATAGAAATTTGTTTAAGATGTTCTGAGACATTTTAAGTGTCCGGATACAAAACAAGCTCTTATGGATTTCTCTCAGAAAGGTACAGGTTCTAATGATATTTACTGATGGTGTTGTGTCGCTTAAGCATTTGGTCAGCATGGAAATTTTATCCAATGAAGAAGTGCTCGGCTTAATTAAAAGAGGTTTGGCTTTCAAAGAAAAAAAGGTCCAATTTTCGCTGGACAGGCAGTACTTTGCTGCAAATCTATTTTTTGAATCATCCACGCGGACGCATAAATCTTTTGAAGTGGCAGAGAAAAAGCTGGGACTTGATGTTATTGAATTTGATGCTAAGACCAGCTCCGTAAACAAGGGTGAGACACTCTATGATACGATTTTGACTATGAGCGCTTTGGGTGTCGATATCTGTGTGGTTCGCCATTCGCAGGATGACTACTATAAGGAGCTGATTGACAGCCGAACGATTCAAACCTCCATTGTTAACGGCGGAGACGGATCGGGGCAGCATCCAAGCCAGTGTCTGCTGGATTTGATGACCATTTATGATGAATTTGGAAGCTTTGAAAATCTTAAGATTGCCATTGTAGGGGATATTACTCACTCGCGTGTAGCTAAGTCCAATATGCAGATTCTGAAGCGCTTGGGAGCACAGATTTATTTTGCTGGACCTGAAGAATGGTATTCTTCGGAATTTGATGTCTATGGCAAGCATGTCGCCATTGATGAAATAATTGATGAGGTGGATGTTCTGATGCTTTTACGTGTGCAGCATGAGCGGCATGACGGTAAAGAAAGTTTTTCCAAGGAAACCTATCATCAACACTATGGTCTGACCAAAGAGCGCTATGGCCGTTTAAAAGACTCTGCCATTATCATGCATCCGGCTCCGGTGAACCGTGATGTGGAAATTGCTGACAGTCTGGTGGAAGCTCCTAAGTCACGAATTGTGGCTCAGATGAAAAACGGTGTTTTTGTGAGAATGGCTATCTTAGAAGCTATCCTTAAAGGAAAGTCCTAATCGAAGTTTTAAGAGTAAAGGTAAAAAAGATAACTGAGAATTTCAGTCAGCTGTTTTTGCTAAGCCGCTGCGAATGACTAAAGTGAGAACTGGTTGATTTTACTGAAAGGTAACTATATGAGAAAGAGACTTTTAATTTTAGAAGACGGAACCATTTTTGAAGGACAGGCCTTCGGGGCAGACCTTGATGTGACGGGTGAGATTGTTTTTAATACCGGCATGACAGGCTATCAAGAGTCTATTACTGATCAGTCTTATAACGGTCAAATTTTGACCTTCACCTATCCACTGGTCGGCAATTACGGGGTTAATCGTGATGACTATGAGAGTATCACACCGACCTGTAAAGGAGTGGTCGTTTCAGAGAATGCCCGTCTGGCAAGTAATTGGCGTAAACAGATGACCTTGGATAAATTTTTGAAAGCTAAGAATATTCCAGGTATTTCTGGCATTGATACCCGTGCGCTTACAAAGATCATCCGTCTTCATGGGACAATGAAGGCTACACTTGCCAATGATGGGGATTCGATTGAACATTTGCAGGATCAGCTGCGAGCAACCGTCCTTCCGACAAACAACATTGAGCAGGTATCGACAAAGACAGCCTACCCAGCGCCTGGTATTGGTAAAAATATTGTTTTAGTTGACTTTGGTCTTAAACATTCTATCCTGCGTGAGTTCTCAAAGCGTGATTGTAATGTAACGGTAGTTCCTTACAATACTACAGCTCAGGAAATTTTAAATTTGAATCCAGACGGTGTCATGCTATCAAATGGTCCAGGGAATCCACAGGATGTTCCGGAAGCCTTGGATATGATTCGGGGAGTTCAGGGGAAAATTCCGATTTTTGGCATCTGTATGGGGCATCAGCTCTTTAGTCTGGCTAATGGTGCCACTACTTATAAGATGAAATTTGGCCATCGCGGTTTTAACCATGCGGTTCGTGAAATTGCTACAGGCCGGATTGATTTTACCAGCCAAAATCACGGTTACGCGGTGGAACGTGAAAGTCTGCCGGAAGAATTGATGATTACGCATGAAGAAATTAATGATAAATCAATTGAAGGCGTGCGCCATCGCCATTATCCGGCCTTTTCGGTTCAGTACCATCCGGATGCTGCACCGGGACCGCACGATGCGTCTTATTTGTTTGATGAATTTTTAGAAATGATTGATGCTTTTAAAGCTGAACAAGCTAACCATCACTAGTCTCATATTTAATGCCGCCCTGAGAGACGGCGAATAAAAGAAAGGAGAAAGGGTTATAAGCTGTATTCGGTTAAACTGAATACGGGCTACGGACTTTGCAAAAAAGATAAACATATCCTAGACGCGAGCGTCGTCGGCTGGTTTCCTATTTTTGCTGTGTCCGCTTAACGCCCTTAATATCTTATAAATGCCTAAACGTACTGATATTAAAAAAATCATGGTTATCGGTTCTGGTCCGATTGTTATCGGTCAGGCTGCGGAATTTGACTATGCAGGAACTCAGGCCTGTCTGGCTCTCAAAGAAGAGGGCTACAGTGTTGTGCTTGTTAATTCTAATCCAGCCACTATTATGACTGATAAGGAAATCGCAGACAGTGTTTATATCGAGCCCATCACCATCGAATTTGTAACACGCATCCTGAGAAAAGAACGGCCCGATGCTTTGCTGCCAACTCTTGGCGGGCAAACAGGTCTTAATATGGCTATGGAACTGTCCAGAGCTGGTATTTTGGATGAATTGGGTGTTGAACTCTTAGGAACTAAGCTGTCTGCCATTGATCAGGCTGAGGATCGTGACCTCTTCAAACAGCTGATGGAAGATTTAAAGCAGCCTATTCCTGAATCCGATATTGTCAACAGTGTTGAAGAAGCGGTAGCTTTTGCCAATGAAATCGGCTACCCTGTCATTGTCCGTCCTGCCTTTACACTCGGCGGTACTGGCGGCGGTATGTGTTCAGATGAAGAAGAACTTCGTGAAATTGCCGAAAACGGCCTAAAATTATCACCAGTGACCCAGTGTTTGATTGAACGCTCTATCGCTGGTTTTAAGGAAATTGAATACGAAGTAATGCGGGATAGTGCTGATAATGCCTTGGTTGTCTGTAACATGGAAAACTTTGATCCTGTCGGTATTCACACTGGAGATTCCATCGTTTTTGCGCCGACACAGACATTGTCAGACATTGAAAATCAGATGCTGCGCGACGCCAGCCTCAGCATTATTCGCGCCCTGAAAATTGAAGGGGGCTGTAATGTTCAATTGGCGCTTGATCCAAATAGCTTTAAATATTATGTCATAGAAGTTAATCCGCGTGTGTCCAGATCATCAGCTCTGGCGTCCAAAGCGACTGGTTATCCCATTGCTAAATTGGCTGCCAAGATTGCTGTCGGTTTGACCCTTGATGAAATGATTAATCCGGTTACCGGCACCACCTATGCTATGTTTGAGCCTGCTCTTGACTATGTGGTGGCTAAAATTCCGCGTTTTCCGTTTGATAAATTTGAACACGGGGAACGCCGTCTGGGAACTCAAATGAAGGCGACCGGTGAAGTTATGGCTATCGGCCGCAATATTGAAGAGAGTCTTCTCAAAGCCTGCCGATCGCTTGAAATCGGTGTTTACCATAATGAAATTGCAGAACTCGCTGAGGTGACGGATGATGCCTTGGTTGAACAAATTGTTAAAGCTCAGGATGACCGGCTTTTCTACCTGTCAGAGGCTATCCGCCGGGGCTACACGATTGCAGAACTGTCAGAATTGACGAAGATTGATATCTTCTTCCTTGATAAACTGCTGCATATCTATGAAATTGAGCAAGCTCTAGCAGGCCATATGGAGGATCCTGTTGTGCTTAGGGAAGCTAAGCGCAACGGTTTTTCAGACCGTAAGGTTGCCGATATTTGGAATGTGTCAGCTGAGGATGTTCGCAAGATTCGTCTTGATAACAAGATTATCCCAGTCTATAAGATGGTTGATACCTGTGCCGCCGAATTTGAATCGGCAACGCCTTATTTCTATTCTACTTATGAGTGGGAAAATGAGTCTGTCAAATCGGATAAGGAATCCGTTTTGGTTTTAGGCTCAGGTCCAATTCGGATCGGTCAGGGTGTGGAGTTTGACTATGCTACCGTTCATTCCGTAAAAGCTATTCAGGCGGCTGGTTATGAAGCCATTATCATGAATTCCAATCCGGAAACAGTGTCAACGGATTTCTCAGTCTCAGACAAGCTCTATTTTGAACCTCTGACCTTTGAAGACGTTATGAACGTTATCGAATTAGAGCAGCCAAAAGGTGTTATTGTTCAGTTTGGCGGTCAAACGGCTATCAATTTGGCTGAACCTTTGTCAAATGCCGGTGTCAAAATTCTTGGGACACAAGTGGCTGATCTTGACCGGGCTGAAGACCGTGATCTCTTTGAACAGGCCTTGAAAGATTTGGAAATTCCTCAGCCGCCCGGACAAACAGCGACGAATGAGGAAGAGGCTGTTGATTCTGCCCGTAAGATTGGATTCCCTGTTCTTGTGCGTCCGTCTTATGTTTTGGGCGGCCGTGCCATGGAAATCGTAGAAAACGAAGATGATTTGCGTTCCTACATGCGGACGGCTGTTAAGGCCAGCCCAGATCATCCAGTTCTGGTTGACTCTTATTTGGTTGGCCGCGAGTGTGAAGTTGATGCCATTTCTGACGGCAAAAATGTTCTTATTCCAGGAATTATGGAACATATCGAACGGGCCGGGGTTCACTCAGGGGATTCTATGGCGGTCTATCCACCGCAGACGCTTTCAAAAGAAATTCAAGCAACTATCGCAGATTATACCAAACGTCTCGCTATTGGTCTCAACTGTATCGGTATGATGAACATTCAGTTTGTCATTAAAGACGAAACGGTTTATGTTATTGAGGTCAATCCTCGTGCCAGCCGGACCGTGCCTTTCTTATCTAAAGTAACTGATATTCCGATGGCTCAGGTGGCGACTAAGTTGATTTTGGGCAATAGTCTTGCTGAACTTGGTTATAAAGACGGACTCTACCCGGAAAGTCAAAATGTCCATGTTAAAGCCCCTGTCTTTTCCTTTACAAAACTAGCTAAAGTTGACAGTCTTTTGGGACCTGAAATGAAGTCCACAGGTGAAGTGATGGGGACAGACTCAACCCTGGAAAAAGCTCTTTATAAAGCCTTTGAAGCCTCTTATTTCCACCTTCCGTCTTTCGGAAATGTCATCTTTACTATTGCTGATGATACTAAAGAAGAAGCACTGGATCTGGCACGGCGCTTCTCAAATATTGGCTATAGCATTCTCGCAACTAAGGGTACTGCTGAGTTCTTTGCTAAACATAACTTAGACACTCAGCTTGTAGATAAACTTGGAGAAAATGATGCCAATGACATTCCTGCTTTTGTCCGAGCAGGCAAGGTTCAGGCTATTGTCAATACGGTTGGCAACAAGCGTACCTTTGATGAAGACGGCGCAGCCATTCGCAGCTCTGCTATTGAACACGGAGTGCCGCTCTTTACAGCCTTGGATACAGCGGCTGCAATGGTTCGGGTTCTTGAAAGCCGAGGCTTTATTACTCAGGCTATATAACTTAAATGTAAAAATGTAAGCTGATGCCCGTACGGTTTTCACCTGTGCACAAAACCAAATCGGAAATTCTTAGAACTTAGAGTGAAGTCAATTATTGTTGTTTTGCTTCACTCTTTTTTGTTTACAGCCAGAAAAAACTTGACATCAATAGATAAAGGTTGTATATTTGTATTATAAAGTTAGAACAATAAGCTGTCTGTTTGGTCCGCATACAGCAGTCTTACATTTTTGTAAGTTTTTTAGGTAAAAGTGTAAGGCTTTTATGTTCGCTTTAACGGTATGATGAAAAGGAAAAAGCAGGAGGAGAAGTTTATGCCAAAAAGAAAAGGAAAAATGACCAAAAAGAAAAAAGGGTGGATTATCGGCGGCAGTTTTGCAGCTGTTGCAGTTCTGCTGGGATTGATTTGGATTAGACTGCAGCAATTCAGTCAAATAGAGTCACAGAATGTTGGCTATCAGACGGTTAAGGTAAAAGAGGGTTCTATCTCCTCATCAACCTTGCTTTCAGGGACAATCAAACCCGAATCAGAACAGTATGTTTATTATGACAGCAGCAAGGGAAGCAATCCCAAAGTAGTAGTTGCTGCCGGAGATCAGGTTACTGCGGGGCAGCAATTGGTACAGTATGATACAGGCGAAGCCCAGGCGGCTTATGATCAAGCGGTTAGAAACCTTAATAAGGTTAACCGTCAGATTACAAATTATCAAAACTATGGTATTGCACCGTCAGCAGATAGCTCTGCTGATAATGGTTCTGCATCTGGCAATCCGTCAGCAGATGAAGGAAACACTTCTGGTGCTCAAAGCAGCAATTCAGCAAGCGGTGTAACTGACAGCAGTGCAGCTGCTCTCACACCGACGAATTCCACTGCCTATGATCAGCAGCTGCAGGACTTGTACGATGCTCAAGCCAGTGCTCAAGATGAGGTTAACAAGGCTCAGACAGCTCTTGACAATACTTCTGTCAACAGTGAAGTAACTGGAACAGTAGCAGAAGTTAACAATGATATCGACCCTTCTGGTAAGACCAGCAAGGCTTTGGTTCATGTAACCAGCGAAGGGAAATTGCAGGTTCGAGGGACTCTGACAGAGTATGACTTAGCTAATATCAAGGTCGGGCAAGCCATTAAAATCAAATCCAAAGTTTATGACAATAAGGAATGGGATGGTAAAATCTCTTATATTTCAAATTACCCAACTCAGTCGGATCAGGATCAGTCTCAAGGTTCTGGATCATCTGGCAGCGGTTCGTCTTCCAGTGCGGCTGCTTATGAATACAAAGCAGATATTACCAGTGATTTAGGCGATTTAAAACAGGGCTTCACGGTATCTGTAGAGGTTGCTAACGAAAACAAGAGCCTTATTATTCCTACCTCGGCACTGGTGAGCAAGAATGGGAAAAACTATGTTTGGGTTTATGACAAATCGAACTCTCGAGTTTTAAGAAAAGAAGTTGCGGCAGGCAATGCCGATGCTAAGTCACAGGAAATTTCTTCCGGTCTTAACAAAGGGCAAGTTATCATCGCTAATCCTGATAAAGGTTTGAAAGAAGGTAAGAAGATTGACAAACCTTCTGCTAAAAATGATAAGGCTGGCGAAAAGAGGTGAGCAGTATGAGTGATAAAAAAGAGCTCATCCATCTTGAGGGCATCACAAAAAGCTATCATAACGGCAATCAGGAATTGCAGGTTTTAAAAGGTATAGATTTGATTGTTAATGAAGGAGATTTCCTTGCTATTATGGGGCCGTCCGGTTCTGGAAAATCAACCCTGATGAATATTATCGGTCTTTTAGATAAGGCAACAGACGGTTCTTATTCTTTGGCGGATGAGTCTATTGAAAAGCTAAATCAAAATAAGCTGGCACATCTTCGCAACAAAGAAATCGGCTTTGTCTTTCAGCAGTTTTTCCTTTTGTCCAAGCTTAATGCGCAGGATAATGTTGAGCTGCCTCTTATTTATGCAGGCGTATCAGCATCAAAGCGCCATCAGCTAGCACAGCAGTTTTTAGAAAAAGTCGAATTAGCTGACAGGCGTAAGCATCTGCCATCAGAACTCTCCGGCGGACAAAAGCAGCGAGTTGCTATCGCACGTGCTTTGGTTAATAATCCCTCAATTATTTTAGCAGATGAACCCACAGGTGCTTTGGATACCAAGACCAGCAACCAAATTATGGAATTGTTAACTCAGCTCAATCATGAAGGAAAGACAATTATTATGGTAACTCATGAACCTGAAATTGCTGATTATGCGACTCGCAAGATTGTTATCCGTGACGGAGAGATTACTTTAGATACGACTGACAGTGTCCGTATTGATTAAGGGAGGAAATTTATGCAAAATTGGAAATTTGCCCTTAGTTCAATTATGGGGCACAAGATGCGCTCCTTTCTGACAATGCTGGGAGTTATTATCGGGGTGACAGCCGTATCTGTCATTATGGCTATGGGAACAGGCATGCGCCATTATATTACAGATCAAGCGACTAAATATCAGCATGATGTTCAGATTTATTATGCGTCAAATGATGAAGATGCACAGGAGCAGTATTATAACTTAGACCAATCCCAAGAAGATGCACCCAAAATTAAAGAGGAGTGGCTTCAAAACATTGTAAAAGAAGTTGATGGGATTGATAACTACTATGTGACCAATACAACTTCAAGCAATGTTCTCTATCAAAATAAAAAAGGAAAACAGGTTACTCTGACAGGCGTCAGTCAAAACTATTTTGATGTTAAGGGCTATAAAGTTGTAGCTGGCCGTCAGCTTAATGCCAGTGATTACACGAATTTTTCGCGTTTTATCATGATTGATGAAATGTTAGCAAAAAAGTTATTCTCTAGCTATGAGGAAGCGCTGAATAAGATTATTGAAGTCGGAGATAAAAAATACCGTGTTGTTGGGGTTTATAAGGATCCTGATGCAGGTTCTTCCGCCTATGGCATGAATTCAGATGGCAATGCCATTTTGACTAACAGTCAACTGGCTTCTGAATTCGGTGTTGATGAAATTAGCAGTATTTATGTTCATGTACCTGATGCTAGTGTTTCTTCAAAGGTAGGAAAAGAAGCGGCCAAACGATTGACTAAGCTTTCCAATGCTTCTAATGGTCACTATACTATGTTTGACATCAGTAAGGAATTAGAAAGTGTTCAGTCACAAATCACTGCGATTACGACCTTTATAGGTATTATCGGCGGAACATCGCTTTTAGTTGGCGGTATCGGCGTGATGAATATTATGCTGGTGTCGGTAACAGAGCGTACCAGAGAAATCGGTTTGCGTAAGGCCTTGGGAGCTACACGCCGCAATATCTTGACGCAGTTTCTGATTGAGTCTATTGTACTGACCTTAATCGGAGGTTTTATTGGTTTGCTTTGCGCCTATGGCTTGACCAATATTTTGGGCAATTCAGAAGGTCTGGTCAATGCTATCGGCAAACCTGTCATTGCATTGAACACGGTACTGGTCAGCATCGCCTTCTCAGTCTTTATCGGTGCCGTCTTTGGTATTTTACCGGCCAATAAGGCAAGTAAATTGGATCCGATTGAAGCTTTGAGATACGAATGATACTATCAAAAGAGAGAAGGAAGCTGTAAAGTTAAGAATACAAAAATTTTTGGCCGCCAGATTTGCAGCAATTAAAAAGTATACGTACAGATTATTTCTTATGATGATATAAACGGAGGGTGGGTGAGAACCCAAAAATTGAAAATTTTGGTTCTCACCACATCCTGGTTTTAAGGTGGTGACCTGAAATGGTCTCTCCCCAGACCGTTTCACTCCCATCTCTGCACAGTTGGCTAGGTTTTCCGCTTTGGCCTTGTGACGAAAGGAAAGTCAGCCAACCACTGCGTCCAGAGCTTATTCCAAAACAGGAATATTGGACGAGTTTTGCCCAGCCTCGTTGTAGTATTCATTGGTGACATTCTTTTCATCAGTGCTAACTGCATCAGATTCAATGGGTATGATCTCAGCCCAAAGCATCCCAAATGTTTGCTTCATATTATTACTGTCTTAATCATAATATGGAATTCCTGAAATGTAAATGAACCTATTTTAAGTGCTGTTCTTAAATTCAGACTGTCAAGTTTTTTTCTTGACAGTCTGAATTTTTGTGTTATAATAAATAAAGTAGTTTATAGCACAGCTATGCTCAAAATAAAAAAACAGAAAAGAGATTATTTCAAAATGGCAGTAAAAATCCGTTTAACTCGTATGGGTTCTAAAAAGAAACCTTTCTATCGTATCAATGTTGCAGATTCACGTTCACCGCGTGACGGCCGCTTCATCGAAACTGTTGGAACCTACAATCCGCTTGTAGCTGAAAATCAAGTAACCCTTAAAGAAGACCGTATTCTTGAGTGGTTAGGCAATGGCGCTCAACCATCAGATACTGTTCGTAACATCCTTTCAAAAGCTGGAATTATGCAGAAATTCCATGAAGCTAAATATTCAAAAAAATAAAGAAGTAAGTAGTTGCCTATGGATACCATTGAAAATCTGATTATCGCTATTGTGAAACCTTTGATTTCGCAACCAGATAATTTTACCATTAAAATTGAAGATACACCCGAGTTTTTGGAGTATCATCTTGACTTAGATTCTAGTGATATTGGCCGAATTATCGGTAAAAAAGGTCGCACCATCACAGCGATAAGATCGATTGTCTATTCGGTTCCAACTCAGGGTAAAAAAGTCAGACTTGTGATTGATGAAAAGTAGTGACAGCAGTCGCTGCTTTTTTTACATGGCATTGAGAATTATGAAACATGATGCTAAAATAAAAGCAGTAATTTTTTATTGGAGAAGACATGAACTATTTTAATGTTGGAAAAATTGTCAACACTCAAGGACTTCAAGGAGAAGTCCGTGTGTTATCTGTGACGGATTTTGCAGACGAACGCTTTAAAAAAGGAAGTTGCCTAGCTCTTTTTGATAAAAAAGATCACTTTGTTATGACTGTTGAGATTGCCAGTCACCGTAAACATAAAAATTTTGATATTGTCAAATTTAAAGGGCTTTATCATATTAATGATGTTGAAAAATATCGCGATTTCACCCTTAAAGTTGCGAAAGAGGATTTGACGGATCTGGAAGATGGCGAATTTTATTATCATGAAATCATTGGACTTGATGTTTACGAGGGTGAGGTTTTGATTGGTCAGGTTAAGGAAATTTTACAGCCAGGTGCCAATGATGTCTGGGTGGTTAAGCGCAAAGGGAAACGTGATTTGCTGCTGCCATACATTCCCTCAGTTATTTTAAATGTTGATGTGGCAAATGGCCGTATTGATGTCAATGTTTTGGAAGGATTAGACGATGAAAATTGATATTCTGACGCTCTTTCCAGAGATGTTTGCCCCTTTGCAACATTCGATTGTCGGCAAGGCGCAGGAAAAAGGTCTCTTAGAAATTAACTATCATAATTTTCGTGAAAATGCAGAGAAGGCCCGCCATGTAGACGATGAACCCTATGGCGGCGGTCAGGGGATGCTTTTGCGGGCTCAGCCTATTTTTGATACTCTTGATAAGATTGAATCCCCAAATTCGCGTGTTATCCTTTTAGATCCTGCAGGGCGGCGGTTCAGCCAGTCTTATGCAGAAGACTTAGCGCAAGAAGAAGGAATTATTTTTATTTGCGGTCATTATGAAGGTTATGATGAGCGCATCAAGTCTTTGGTGACTGATGAGATTTCTCTGGGAGATTTTGTTTTAACTGGCGGTGAGTTGGCTGCTATGACGATTATTGACGCGACCGTCAGACTGATTCCAGAGGTTATCGGCAAGGAAGCCAGTCATCAAGATGACAGCTTCTCCTCTGGTCTTTTAGAATATCCCCAGTATACACGTCCTTATGAATATAGGGGTATGAAGGTGCCTGATGTTCTCATGAGCGGTCATCATGAAAATATTCGCCTATGGCGCTTAGAGCAAAGTTTGCGCAAAACCTGGGAGTACAGGCCTGATTTGTTGGAGCATTATCATTTTACTGAAGAAGAAAAGCAGCTTTTAGAAAAAATAAAGAGCGAGGGACTGAGCTGACCTTGATGCCTGTTTGGAAAGTTTGTTTCCTACTCTTTTTATTTGCTGGCTTTCAATTGTGCTATAATGGAATTACTTTGTTTATGGAGGAAGAAAAATTGACATCTGAAAAAGATATTTATGATATAACGGTTATCGGCGGCGGCCCCGTCGGTCTTTTTGCGGCTTTTTATGCTGGTTTGCGCGATGTGCGGGTCAAAATCATTGAAAGTTTGTCTGAACTGGGCGGCCAGCCTGCTGTCTTGTATCCGGAAAAAGTTATTTACGATATTCCCGGTTTTCCAGCGATTACAGGAGCTAATTTGGTAGACAGTCTTATTGAGCAGACAGAGCGTTTTAAAGATAAGACCAGTATTTGTCTGAAAGAAGAAGTCAAGACCTTTGAAAAAGAAGGCGATATTTTTACTATTGAGACCAATAAAGGACAGCACTTTTCAAAAGCTATTATTATTGCTTGCGGAAATGGAGCCTTTGCGCCGCGGCAGCTCGGTCTAGAAAATGAAGAGCGCTATGCTGATTATAATATCTTTTACAATGTTCATAAATTAGATCGGTTTGCCGGTAAAAAAGTTGTCATTTGCGGCGGTGGTGATTCTGCTGTTGACTGGGCTAATGCCTTAGATAAAATTGCAGAAAGTGTTACTTTAGTGCACCGCCGTGACGCCTTTCGTGCTCATGAGCATAGTGTGGAAGTTTTGAAAGCTTCCAATGTTACTATTATGACACCTTATCTTCCTTTGGAACTTAAAGGAGACGGTGAAAAGGTCCAAAGTCTTGTTATTCAAAAAGTAAAATCAGATGAGACTCAGGAACTTGCCCTTGATGATCTCATTGTCAGCTTCGGTTTTTCAACATCCAATAAAAATCTAAAAAATTGGAATATTGATTACAAACGTTCCAGTATCAATGTATCTCCTGTCTTTCAGACCAGCCAGGAAGGTGTCTATGCTATTGGGGATGCAGCTCAGTATGCTGGCAAGGTAGATTTGATTGCGACTGGTTTTGGCGAAGCGCCAACGGCAGTTAATCAAGCTATTCACTACATTTACCCGGATCGTGACAATCGTGTGGTTCACTCAACGTCATTGATTAAATAGACGTCAGAATAAAGGAGAAGTAGGATCAAAAAGAGCTAAGAAGCTACAGCTTTTCTGCCTACTCCCAGCTGGCTGGCAGACGGATAAAGAAAGTTCACAGAGCCGGCAAAATAATTTAATGAAAAGAAAGCGGAGAGAAACCAGTCATTCGAAGAAGGTACTTTCTCTCCGCTTTTTTATGCTCAGCAGCCAATCAAAGTAGTTTTCGTCAGTCTTTCTACTTTTAAAAACGTTAAAATAGAACAGACAATAGCAGCAGATTTACGATTGGTAGGGGATTGACAGACCGTTTTGCAGGAGCTTTACTATTGTTGCTTACTTTTAAGACCTTTGTTGCTTTTTGAAAGAATTTGGCAGAAATTGCTTGACAGTTATCCTATGGCAGTATATAATAACAGGTGTAAACGATTTCAACAGGAGGTGAGGTCATATTTTAAAATCTGAACGTAAGCAGATTATCATGGAAAAGCTGTCGCAGGAAAATTTTGTAACCTTGGAATTTCTTGTTAGTATTCTTGATACTTCTGAATCGACCGTTCGCAGAGATTTAGACGAGTTAGCAAGTGAGAAAAAGCTTCACCGTGTTCATGGCGGAGCTGAAAAAAATCATCCCTTACAAGAGGAAGAAACGATTCTGCAAAAATCTATCAAAAACGTTCAAGCCAAACAGGCCATTGTTCAAAAAGCAGCTGAGATGATTTCTAACGGTGATGTGATCTTTATTGATGCCGGAACGACAACTGAATTGCTCTTAGACCTGCTGCAGCAGGAAGGACTGACTGTGGTAACCAATTCGATTCACCACGCAGCAAAAATGGTGGAAAAAAACATCAATACCTTGGTTATCGGCGGCTATGTCAAAAATTCAACAGACGCCAGTATCGGTCAGTTTGCGATTAATCAGCTCAGTCAGCTGAATTTTGATAAAGCTTTTATTGGCATGAATGGTGTTGACTTGCATTTCTTGACAACCCCTGATGCAGAAGAGGCAGCTATCAAAAAGACGGTCATTGACAATGCTCAGACGACCTATGCTTTAGTGGATGCTTCAAAAATGGGACAGACCTCATTTGTTAAAGTTGATCGGCTGGAAGCAGTGACTATTATCACTAATAAATCGGACAGCCGTATGTTAAAAGAAACGAAGAAAAAAACGAAGGTGATTGAAGTATGATTTATACCGTAACTCTCAATCCTTCCATTGACTTTATCGTCCGCATTGATACTGTAAAAATTGGCAGTGTTAATCGTATGGACAGTGACGATAAGTTTGTCGGAGGAAAGGGGATTAATGTCAGCCGTATCTTGCAGCGCTTAGGACAAGATAATACTGCAACAGGTTTCATTGGCGGTTTTACCGGTAGATTTGTTGAAGAAGGCTTGCTTGCTGAAGGTATTAAGACTGATTTTGTTCATGTTGATCAGGACACACGGATCAATGTTAAAATCAAGGCTGATGAAGAAACCGAGATTAATGGGACAGGCCCCCTTATAAGCGATGAGCAGGTAAAAGCCTTAGAAGCTGTTTTAAGCCAGCTTTCCTCAGAAGATACCGTTGTGTTTGCAGGAAGTGCTCCGGCCAATCTGGGCAATCAAATCTATAAACGTTTGATTCCGCTTGTCAGACAGACCGGCGCCCAAATCGTGTGTGATTTTGAGGGACAAACCTTGCTTGACGCTCTGGCTTATCAGCCACTCTTGGTCAAACCCAATAACCATGAGCTGGAAGCTATTTTCGATGTCGAACTGAAAGGATTGAATGATGTTGAAAGATATGCGCGTGAGATTTTGGCTAAGGGAGCGCAAAATGTCATCATCTCAATGGCAGGTGACGGTGCTTTATTGGTAACGCCGGAGGCGGCTTATTTTGCTAAGCCAATTAAGGGACAGGTAAAGAACTCTGTTGGTGCCGGCGATTCCATGGTTGCAGGTTTTACAGGTGAATTTGTTAAGACAGCAGATCCTGTAGAAGCTCTCAAATGGGGGGTTGCCTGCGGTACAGCAACAGCTTTTTCAGATGATTTAGCCAGTATTGACTTTATAAAGGAAACTTACAAAAAAGTAGAGGTAGAAAAAAGATGAAAATTCAGGACTTACTGAACAAAGACGTGATGTTACTTGATCTTCAGGCAACCACTAAGGAAGCTGTTATTGATGAAATGGTTTCAAAGCTGGTCGAAAAAGGTATCGTTACTGATTTTGATACGTTTAAAGCTGGTATCATGAACCGTGAAGCACAGACGTCAACAGGCCTTGGTGATGGCATTGCCATGCCCCACAGCAAGAATGCAGCTGTTAAGGAAGCGACTGTCCTTTTTGCTAAATCCAATAAGGGCGTTGATTATGAAGCCCTTGATGGTGCACCGGTTGATCTTTTCTTTATGATTGCTGCACCAGACGGTGCTAATGATACGCACTTAGCAGCCTTGGCTGAACTGTCTCAGTACCTTTTAAAAGATGGATTTGCTGATAAATTGCGCCAAGTAACTACTCCTGACGATGTTATCGCTCTCTTTAATGAAACTGAAGAAGAAAAGAAAGAAGAAGCACCAGCTGCACCGGCAACCGACAATCAAGATTTTATCGTGGCTGTAACAGCTTGTACAACTGGGATTGCCCACACTTATATGGCAGAAGAAGCCCTCAAGAAACAAGCTGCTGAAATGGGAGTTGCTATTAAGGTTGAAACAAACGGTGCTTCAGGTATCGGCAATAAACTGACTGCTGATGACATTAAGCGTGCCAAAGGTGTTATCATTGCAGCCGACAAGGCTGTTGAGATGGATCGTTTTGATGGCAAGCCTTTAATTTCACGGCCGGTTGCAGAAGGTATCAAAAAACCAGAAGAGCTAATCAGTATAATTCTTGATGATAAGGCTGACACTTATACAGCTGCAGCCGACAGTGCTGCTGTCAGCGATGCTTCTGCTGAAAAGTTAAGCTTGGGTGGTGCCTTCTACAAACACCTAATGAGCGGTGTTTCACAGATGCTGCCATTTGTTATCGGTGGCGGTATTGCCATTGCTCTTGCCTTCTTGATTGATAATTTGATGGGAGTTCCTAAGGATCAGTTATCTAATCTGGGATCTTATCATGAACTGGCTTCTCTTTTCAAAAATGTCGGTAATGCAGCCTTTGAATTTATGCTTCCGATTTTAGCTGGTTATATTGCCTACTCTATTGCTGAAAAACCTGGTCTGGTTGCCGGTTTTGTTGCCGGTTATATTGCTAAATCCGGTTTGGCTTTTGGTAAGGTTCCATTTGCCAGCGGCGGCAAAGAAACTTTGGCTTTAGCAGGAGTCCCTTCTGGTTTTCTGGGTGCCCTTGTAGGTGGTTTTCTTGCAGGCGGAGTTATCTTGCTTCTTAAGAAACTCTTGACCGGGCTACCGCGCTCACTTGAAGGGGTTAAATCAATCCTTCTTTATCCTTTGTTAGGTGTTTTGGTAACTGGTTTCCTCATGCTCTTTGTTAATATTCCGATGGCCAGCATCAATACGGCTCTGAATTCCTTCCTTGAAAACCTCTCAGGCAGCTCAGCTGTTTTGATGGGGCTCTTGGTTGGCGGCATGATGGCTGTTGACATGGGCGGTCCTGTTAACAAAGCAGCCTATGTATTTGGTACAGGTACATTGGCAGCGACTGTTTCCTCAGGTGGTTCTGTGGTTATGGCTTCTGTTATGGCCGGAGGTATGGTACCGCCGCTTGCCGTCTTTGTTGCTACGCTGCTCTTCAAAGACAAATTTACCAAAGAAGAACGCGATTCTGGCTTAACTAACATTGTTATGGGACTGTCTTTCATTACTGAAGGTGCCATTCCGTTCGGTGCAGCTGACCCAGCGCGTGCGATTCCAAGTTTCATCGTTGGTTCAGCCCTTACAGGTGCCTTGGTTGGTCTGTCAGGTATCAAATTGATGGCTCCTCATGGCGGAATTTTTGTTATCGCCTTGACCAGCAATGCTTTGCTTTATCTTTTGTATATCCTCATTGGAGCTGTCGTCTCAGGCATCCTCTTTGGTATGCTTCGCAAGGCAAAGTAAAAATAGAGCCTTAAGAGCTCTGTCAAAAAAGATAAAAAGTAAGGGAGTGGGATCAACCCAAAAATTGAAAATTTTGGTTCTCACCGCTCCCTAATTTCTAGGCGGTGACCTGAAACGGTCTCTCCCCAGACCGTTTCACTCCCACCCCCGCACAGTTGAATCGGTCAGCTCAAGAGCGTAAAACACGAACGAAACTGCCAGTCAACAGTGGTTCATTGGCACTAAAGTGCCTAATGAACTGTGCAGGGGAAACTCTAGGTTAGCTAAAGCTGACAGAGTTTCTCCCAACCACTGCCTTATGATGTTAAAATGAACTCTAATTGATGAGGTTGGACTTTTGGCCCAACCTCTTTTTTTGTGCTAGACTGCAGTTTTGAATTTTAGCAGCTGTGCAATCTTTTTATTATAGTTATTAGCTATAGCAACCCCTACATATATAGTTTTAAACTATATAAAAGCATAAAAAGCTAAAAACCCATAAACTATTGATTTAACAGTAATTATCTAGTATGATTTTAATCAAAATAAAAAAATAGGTTATAGTTATGAGGCGACTGTTTAGGTGCCTCTAAGCTCAAAACTATAAGGAGGATTAAATGACAAAAGTTTCTAATTTGGGTTATCCGCGCTTGGGAGAAAATCGTGAATGGAAAAAGCTGATTGAGTCTTACTGGTCAAAGAAAATTAGCCAAGAAGAGCTATTTGCAGGCGCCAAAGCACTGCGGAAGGATTTTTTGAAAAAGCAGCTGAATGCAGGACTGGACTTAATTCCGGTCGGGGATTTTTCACTTTACGACCAGATTTTGGATTTGTCTATCCAGTTCAATATCATTCCTAAGCGCTTTGCTAAGGAGGATGCTGACATTGACCTGTATTTTTCTATTGCTCGGGGCAGCAAGGACAATGTTGCTTCTTCCATGAAGAAATGGTTTAACACTAATTATCATTATATTGTTCCTGAATGGACAAAACAGCGCCCGAAACTTAATAATACTCGTCTTTTGGATCTTTATCTGGAAGCAAGAGAGATTGTAGGAGATAAAGCTAAACCTGTTATCACTGGTCCCATCACCTATGTGGCACTTTCATCCGGCGTTGAAGATTTTACTGCCGCTGTCAAAAGTCTTCTGCCGCTCTATAAGCAGGTCTTCAAAGAATTGACTGACGCAGGAGCAGTTTATATTCAGGTTGATGAACCGATTTTTGTGACCGATGAGGGGGCTGATTATCTTGAAGCAGCAAAAGCTGTTTATGGCTATTTTGCTAAGGAGATTCCGCATGCTAAGTTTATTTTTCAGACTTATTTCGAGGCTCTGGTTGATGCAGAAAGCTTATCTAAGCTCCCTGTTGCAGCTTTTGGACTTGATTTTGTCCATGGCCTGGAAGAAAATCTCGCAGCTCTGAAAAAGGGGATTTTCAAAAATAAGGAAATCTTTGCCGGTGTGATTGACGGCCGCAATATTTGGAGTTCTGATTTTGTCAAAATCGCTGAACTCTTACAGACAATCAAAGAAAATGCTGCTGAAATAACCGTCCAGCCTTCCTGTTCGCTTTTGCATGTGCCTGTGACTGCTAAAAATGAGACAGATTTAAAAGCTGTTTTGTTAAATGGCTTAGCTTTTGCTGATGAAAAATTACAGGAAGTTAAGCTTCTGGCAGAAAAGCTGGACGGCCGAGAAAGGCCTGCCTACAGGGAGCATATCTCCCATTTTGAAGCTCTTCAGGCCGCTGATTTCAGAAATGTTGAGTTGGAAAATCTTGAAGATGTACCGACTGAACGAAGCAGTAGCTTTGAAAAAAGACGTCAGCTGCAGCAGGACAAATTGCATCTGCCGCTTTTACCAACGACAACGATAGGTTCTTTTCCGCAGTCGCAGGAAATCCGGCGGACGCGTTTGGCTTGGAAGCGTGGTAAGATAAGCGACGAAGATTATCAGGCCTTTATAAATGCTGAGATCGAACGCTGGATTCGCATTCAAGAGGACTTGGATCTTGATGTTTTGGTTCACGGCGAATTTGAGCGGGTTGATATGGTCGAATTCTTTGGTCAGCAGCTAGCAGGTTTTGCCACGACAAAACTGGGCTGGGTTCAGTCTTACGGTTCTCGGGCTGTGAAACCGCCTATTATTTACGGTGATGTCCAGCATATAAAACCCTTGACTGTCCGTGAAACTGTTTATGCGCAGAGTCTTACGGATCGGCCGGTCAAGGGAATGCTAACGGGGCCGATTACCATTACCAACTGGTCCTTTGAACGAACAGATATTCCGCGCAGACAGCTCTTTGAACAGATTGGTCTGGCTATCAAAGACGAAATCAAGCTTCTGGAAGATGCTGGTATTGCTATTATTCAAGTCGATGAGGCAGCGCTCCGCGAAGGACTGCCGCTGCGCAAGTCTAAGCAAAAAGCTTACCTCGATGATGCCGTTCGGGCCTTTCATATAGCGACATCGTCTGTCAAGGATGAAACGCAGATCCATACGCATATGTGCTATTCCAAATTTGATGAAATCATTGATTCCATTCGGGCTCTTGATGCGGATGTTATTTCCATTGAAACCAGCCGCAGTCATGGTGATATTATTGAATCTTTTGAGACTGCTGTTTATCCGCTGGGTATCGGTCTAGGTGTCTATGATATTCACTCACCGCGCGTGCCCTCTCAAGAAGAAGTTGTTGCTAATATCGAAAGACCTCTGCATAAACTTTCTCCTAAGCAATTCTGGGTCAATCCTGATTGTGGGCTGAAAACCAGACAGGAGCCTGAAACTATTACAGCTCTCAAAGTTTTGGTCGCAGCGACCAAGGAAGTTCGTCAAAAATTGGGAAATTAAGTCAAGGAGAGTGTCCATGTCCAAATTGCTAGATAAATTAAAAACCGATATTTTAGTAGCTGACGGCGCTATGGGGACCCTTCTTTATGCCGATGGTTTAGAATCTTGCCACGACTACTATAATATCAGCCATCCCGAACGTATTTTAGCTATTCATAAGGCTTATATTGATGCAGGAGCTGATGTTATTGAGACCAATACTTATGGCGCCAAACGGCACCGTCTTAAAAGTTTTGGCTATGATAATGATATTAAGGAAATCAATCAAAGAGCAGTCGAGATAGCTCGTCAGGCTGCCGGAGAAAATGTTTTTGTTTTGGGAACAATAGGGGCTTCGCGAGGACTGAAACAGTGTGAGCTTAGTCTGGAAGAGATTGTTGAAGAGACAGTTGAACAGGCTCAGGCGCTTTTAGAAACGAAACAGCTAGATGGCTTGCTGTTTGAAACCTATTATGACAGAGAAGAGCTGGAAGCTGTTCTAAAAGCAATAAGACCGCTGACTGACCTGCCCTTGATAACCAATATGGCGCTCCACGAAGCAGGCATTACAGAAGACGGCCGCCCCTTAGTAGAGGCTCTCAGCAATTTAGTGATGCTGGGTGCTGATATTGTCGGGCTGAACTGTCATCTGGGACCTTATCATATGATTCAGTCCCTTAAACAGGTGCCTCTTTTTGCACAAAGCTATCTGTCTGCTTATCCTAATGCCAGTCTTTTATCATTTGTCAGTGATGATGAAAAAGGGCAGTATCGCTTTAGTCAGAATGCTGATTATTTTGAATACTGCGCTCGGCTTTTTGTGGAAGAAGGTGTGCGTTTGATTGGCGGCTGCTGCGGAACAACACCGGATCATATAAGAGCTATTAAGCGAGGCATCAAAAAATTAAAGCCGGTCGAACGCAAGGTTATTACTCCGCTGATTACGGAGCAAGAATTCATTGATGAAATCAGCAAAAAAGAAACTCTGGCAGATAAGGCTAAAAAAGAAGTAACGATTATTGCAGAGATTGACCCTCCTAAGACATTAGCCATTGATAAGTTTGTCGAAGGAATCAAGGCTCTGGACAAAAAGAATATCGCTGCTATCACTTTAGCGGATAATTCTCTGGCCAAAACCCGCATTTGCAATCTCAGCCTGGCGTCTTTATTAAAAGATGAAGTGACAACACCTTTTTTACTTCATCTCTCCTGCCGTGATCATAATATGATTGGCCTCCAGTCGCGCCTTTTGGGAATGGATGTGCTGGGATTTGATCAAATTCTTGCTATTACAGGGGACCCTTCAAAAATCGGTGATTTTCCTGGAGCGACCAGTGTTTACGATGCCACTAGTTTTAAATTGCTGTCTTTGATTAAGCAATTGAATCAAGGAAAAGGCTACAGCGGAGCCAGCCTGAAAAGGGCAACTCATTTTACAGCAGCGGCAGCTTTTAATCCTAATGTCCGCCAGTTAGAAAAAAGCAGCCGTCTTATTGAGCGTAAAATTAAAGCAGGAGCTGATTATTTTATTACACAGCCTATTTTTAACGAAGAAACGATTCATCAGTTAGGAGAGCTGACAAAAGCCTACGACCAGCCCTTTTTCGTTGGCATTATGCCAATAACGTCTTATAACAATGCTGTTTTTCTGCACAACGAAGTCCCAGGAATCCATTTATCAGAAACACTTTTGGAAAAGCTGAAAGCCGTTAAGGACGATAAAGCGGCCTGTCAGGCGGCTGCGTTGGCAGAAAGCAAGGCATTAATTGACTGCGCCTTAAATTATTTTAAGGGAATCTACCTCATCACGCCCTTTCTGCGCTATGATCTTACTTTGGACTTGATTGATTATATTCAAGAGCGGACGGCTGTCATGAAAAAGCGAGCTTAATGAACTGCACCCCAAGGGTTAGTCTAAAAAAGCTAACGATTGAGGTGCTTTTTGATGCCATTAAATGACGAGGTTAAAGCTGAACTCTATCAGCTAAGAAATCAATCCTTCCACAGTCAAAACTTCTCTAACCGTTTGGAGTGAGGATTCTTCGTTTGCCACAGTTCATTTGGTTTATGGAAGAGTACGAAGCAGCGATTGTTCAAAAAAGAAAGATAGGTATTGCTCTTCTGAATTAAAGACGGAAATTCTTGATAGAATACTGATCCGCTCGTTTTCAACTGGATGCTGATGGATTTGACTAGAAATGCTATAATAGATTTGAACTGAGAATGGGAGAAGAGCATGGTTGGGGAACAATCGTGTTTTGTCTCATTCTCTTAGAATCTCTTAGAAATACAGATGACAGATGAAAAATTACGCAACCTTTTATGAAAGTTTGACAGAACCAATCCGAACAAGACCGAGACTTATCCGGCTCATCAAATGGACAAATATTTTCATTACCAGACTGATGCCCATCCTTTATCTGGCTTTGCTGGTCTATCTTTTTTGGTCTCAAAAAACGATACGTATTTTGGGGTCTTATATTGTCGTTCCGGGTACGGCTTTTATTTTGCTGTCTCTGGCAAGGCGGATTCTTAATAGTCCCAGACCTTATGAGGTCTGGAAAATTCAGCCCTTGATTACAAAGCAAACAAAAGGGCAGTCTATGCCCAGCCGTCATGTTTTTTCAGCGGTGATAATCAGTGTTTGTGTCCTGCGTGTGACCATTGGAGGCGGAATCTTTTTATTAATTTTATCTGCTTTGTTAGCTTTTTGCCGTGTTTTAGGCGGTGTGCATTATCCTAAGGATGTTATTGTCGGCTATTTAATCGGACTTGCAGCAGGCAGCCTGCTTTTTTTGGCTTGATAGATTTGGCAGTTCTAACACAGCTGCGCTTAGAGGGGGTAAACGTTTTAAAGTAGAAAGAAGAACTAAAAAGTAAACCTTACTTGCGGCTAAATCAAGATATTACTGTTAACCAAAAAAGAGTTTGCACTATCAATTTCTGAAGAAAAGCTGATTTTGCTGTCGCTCTTTTTTTGTTACAATAGAAGCATGAAAAATTTTTATGATGTTTATGCGAATCATGCAGAACTTCCTTATTTTGCTCCGTGCTATCAAGAAGAGCTCCTAAAAAAGCCTATTCCCAAGCGCAATATGGTACGCACAGCAGAAGGTCTTTTGCCCGGCCATATTATTATGCTTTGGCGGATTAGTTTTGGCACCTATACCAATCAAGCTTTCCACCATAAGTATTTTTATACCAGCTATGGCATTGATGCCCAGAAAGAATTAGACTGGCTGATTCAAGAAAACTATGTCAGGCTGAATACGGCTTTTGAGTCCTTGAAATATTTAGCTGTGCCTAAATTAAAGGAATTTTTGCAGCTGCGGCATGTTAAAGGGCTGTCTAAAATGAAACGTTATGATGCAGAAAAAGCTCTTGCACAGGTTTACTCCAATGAGGATCTGGAATCTTTGTTTGATCTCAGAGGCTATCAATTAACGGATAAGGGAAGAGCTGTTTTAAAACGGCATCCAGACATCGTTGCCAAGCATCCGCAAAAGAAATTCTGATAAGGGATTTCTTTAACTTTAGCCTTAATTATGCTATAATGAGTGGTAATGTAAAACAAGGAGATAACAATGGAAATTGTACGTCAAAAAGAATTTGTTAACCAATATCACTATGATGCTAGAAACTTAGAATGGGAAAAAGAGAATGGGACACCTGAAACAGATGTCGAAGTTACTTTCCAATTAGTCGAAAAAAATGAAGAATTAAATGAGACAACTGTTGTGGCTGTCTTGCAATTCATGATTGTCCGCGATGAGTTTGTTCTTAGTGGTGTTCTGTCACAAATGGTTAAGATTAAAGATCGCTTGATTAATCAGCCTAGCGAATTTTCACAGGAGGAAGTCGCGACTTTAGCAGCTCCTCTGCTAGATATTTTAAAACGCATGACCTATGAAGTGACTGAAATTGCACTTGATAAAGAAGGCGTAAGCTTGGAGTTCTAAATAAGATGAAATTAGCTGTGATTACGGACTCATCGGTCTATCTTCCGCAAGATTTTAATCAAAGTGAAGATCTTTTTATTCTTGATATTGATATTACTATTGATGGAAAGATTTATACTGAAGGTAAAAACCTAAGTCTTGATGAATTTTATAGGAAAATGGCTGTTTCCAAAGAATTACCTAAGACTAGCCAGCCTAATCTAGCTGAGTTGGATGATTTATTAACCGACTTAGAAACAGAGGGCTACACACATGTTATCGGTCTTTTTCTGTCTGGCGGTATTTCAGGATTTCACCAAAATATCCAATACTTGATTGCTGAGCATGATAAGCTTGAAATTGCCTTTCCCGATACTAAAATTACCTCCAGTCCTATGGGATGGATGGTTATGGAAAGCTTGAGATGGGGACAAGAAGGTTTGCCTTTTGAGCAGATTTTAGCCAATCTGAAGATCATGATTGATAAGACCAAAGCCTTTATTATGGTTGATGATCTTAACCATCTGGTTAAGGGCGGCCGTTTATCAAATGGTTCGGCACTCTTAGGAAATCTTTTGAGTATCAAGCCTATCCTTTATTTTACGGATGGCCGAATTGAAGTTTTTGAGAAGGTCAGAACTGAGAAAAAAGCCCTTAAACGTCTCATTTCGATCATAGATGAAGTTACTGCTGATGGCTCTTATATGGTCTACATTATTCATGCCAATGCCAAAGAGAAGGCAGAAGATTTGAAAAACCGTTTAACAGAAGAAGGCTATACAGAAAATCTTGCCATTGTTCCTTTTAATGGCGTTATTGCTACCCACCTGGGTGAAGGAGCTATTGCCCTTGGTGCTATACCAATGATTTAAGGAGAGACAAAATGAGTATTAAAGTGATTGTTGCAGGTTTTAAGGGAAGAATGGGTTCAACAGCTGTTGATATGGTTAAAAATGACGATGAGCTTGAATTGGCAGCGCTTTTGGATCCTTTCGCAGCTGAAAAGGAAATTGATGGCGTACCTGTCTTTACGGATAAAAATGATTTGATTGGTTTTGATGCCCATGTTTGGGTTGATTTTACTGTCCCTAAAGTAGCTTATGAAAATACGCATTTTGCTCTTGAACATGGCTTTCGTCCAGTCGTGGGGACAACCGGTTTTACGCAAGAGCAGATTGCCGATTTGACTGCTTTGTCTGCTGACAAAAAAACAGGTGGTTTGATTGCACCGAACTTTGCTATTGGAGCAGTTTTGCTGATGGAATTTGCTGCTAAGGCTTCCAAGTATTTCCCTGATCTTGAAATCATTGAATTACATCATGATAAGAAAAAAGATGCTCCGAGCGGAACAGCCATTAAAACAGCTGAACTCATCCAAGAAGTACGCAACTATAAAAAACAAGGTGCGGCAGATGAGGAAGAAACGCTGGCTGGTGCACGTGGAGCTGAATTTGATGGCTTTAGAATTCATAGTGTCCGTTTACCAGGTCTTGTTGCTCACCAAGAGGTCATTTTTGGTGCCCAAGGAGAAGGTTTGACACTTCGTCATGATTCCTATGATCGGATTTCTTTTATGAGCGGTGTTAATTTGGGAATCAAAGAAGTGGTGAAACGAGAGCAGCTTGTTTATGGTTTGGAACATTTACTATGAGATTAAAAGATTTGCCTTCTGAATTTCAGGAGGCTTTACCAGTATTAGAGAAAATTAAGGCGGCAGGTTTTGAAGCTTATTTTGTAGGCGGCAGTGTGCGCGATGCTTTGCTGGGCCAGCCCATTCATGATGTTGATATCGCCAGCAGCTCTTACCCTGCAGAGACTAAGAAGATTTTCCCGCGAACGGTAGATATTGGCATTGAGCATGGCACCGTTTTGGTTTTAGAAAACGGACATGAATATGAAATCACGACCTTTCGGACTGAGGATGTTTACGTGGATTACCGCAGACCCAGTCAGGTGTCTTTTGTGCGCTCTTTGGAAGAGGATCTAAAGCGCCGTGATTTTACCATCAATGCCTTCGCTCTCAATGAGCGGTCTCAAGTGATTGATAAATTTAACGGTTTGGCAGATTTAGGGCAAAAGCGGCTGCGAGCAGTTGGCAATGCTGCTGAGCGTTTTAACGAAGATGCTCTGCGGATCATGAGAGGCCTGCGCTTTACTGCCAGTTTGGACTTTGATATTGAAGAAGAAACCTTCACAGCTATGAAAGAACATGCCCCTTTGTTGGAAAAAATTTCGGTAGAGCGTTCTTTTATCGAGTTTGACAAGCTGTTGCTGGCACCATATTGGCGTAAAGGGATTGATTATTTGATTGTCAGTCAGGCCTATGACTATCTGCCATTCTTACAAGATTCTGCGGATAAGTGGCAAAAACTGTTGAAAGATTTACCGGAGGACTTTACTTTTACCAGTTCAGAACAGGCTTGGGCAAGTGTACTGCTGTATCTGGATATCAAAAATATTAAATCTTTCTTGAAAAGTTGGAAAACTTCTAATGATTTCCAAAAAACAGTAGAAAAACTTCTGGCTATTTACAGATTGCGGCAGGAAAGACAAATTGAGAAAGCTGATGTTTATCACTATGGTGCATCATTGTTAATGCTGGTCGAAGAATTGCGGCAGGCTCAAGGTTTAGTGGTTGATTTTGAACGCATTAAGGAGCTAGATGCAGCTTTAACCATTCATGACAAGCATGAAATTGTGGTCAGGGGCGGTGATTTAATCGTGGCTTTTGCTTTGAAACCGGGACCAAATTTAGGAAAAATCTTGAATCAAATTGAAAGTTTTATTGTTGATGGAAACTTAGCCAATGAAAGACAGGCTATTTTAGATTTTGTCAGAAGGGAAATCAAAGAGAATGAGTGATTTTATTGTTGAAGGGCTAAGCAAAACAGTCGGCGATAAGACGGTCTTTCAGGATATTTCTTTTATCATTCATGATCTTGATCGTATTGGTATTATTGGTGTCAATGGGACTGGAAAGACAACTCTTCTTGATGTCATTTCTGGTAAATTGGGTTTTGATGGTGATAAGTCACCTTTTTCTAGTAAAAATGATTACAAGATAGCCTATCTGACACAAGAACCTGTTTTTGATGAAACAAAAACAATTCTTGATACGGTCTTGTCATCAGATTTACGAGAAATGCAGCTGATTCATACTTATGAGCTGCTGATGGCAAATTACAGCGAAGCCAGTCAGGAACAAGTGGAAAAAGTCATGGCAGAGATGGATTCTTTAGATGCTTGGTCCATTGAGAGTGAAGTTAAGACCGTTTTGTCTAAATTAGGACTTTTGGATTTATCTCAAAAGGTTGGTGACTTGTCGGGCGGTTTAAAGCGGCGAGTACAGTTAGCCCAAGTTTTGCTGAATGATGCCGATCTGCTTTTATTGGATGAACCAACCAACCACCTTGATATTGATACCATTGCTTGGCTGGCTAATTTCCTTAAAAGCAGTAAAAAAACGGTCCTCTTTATTACCCATGACCGTTATTTCTTGGACAATATTGCAACGCGTATCTTCGAACTGCATGATGCCAGTTTGACAGAGTACCAAGGCAACTACCAAGATTATGTTCGCTTGAGAGCTGAGCAGGATGAGCGCGATACGGCTGCGCTTCACAAGAAAAAGCAACTCTATAAACAAGAATTAGCTTGGATGCGCAGGCAGCCGCAGGCCAGAGCAACAAAGCAGCAGGCCCGGATTAATCGATTTAATGACCTCAAAACCGACCTGTCAGGCACAAGGGCTTCAGCTGACCTTGAAATCAACTTTGCAACCAGTCGTATCGGTAAAAAGGTTATCAACTTTGAACAGGTCAACTTTGCCTATCCTCATAAAACGATTTTGACAGATTTTAATTTGCTTATTCAAAATAAAGATCGCATTGGCATCGTTGGTGATAATGGCGTTGGTAAATCAACTCTTTTAAATCTCATTAATGGTGAACTGCAGCCAAGTTCTGGCAAACTTGATATTGGGGAGACAGTCCGAATTGGTTATTTTTCACAGCAAATTAAAAATATGGATGACAATAAGCGCGTGATTAATTATTTGCAGGAAGCAGCAGATGAAGTTAAAACGGCTGTTGGAACAACTAGCGTAACAGATCTTTTGGAGCAGTTTCTCTTTCCGCGCTCAACACATGGGACGCTTATTTCTAAGTTATCAGGCGGTGAAAAGAAACGTCTTTATTTACTAAAAATCCTTATTGAAAAGCCTAATGTCTTACTCTTAGATGAGCCAACTAATGATCTTGATATTGCGACTTTAACAGTTCTTGAGAATTTTTTACAGGATTTTTCAGGCCCTGTCATTACGGTTAGCCATGACCGTTATTTTCTAGATAAAGTAGCGACTAAAATTTTGGCTTTTGAAAATCATAGCATTCGTGAATTTTTTGGTAATTATAGCGATTATCTGGATGAAAAAGACTTTGAAAAATCCAGCTCTGCTATGACACAAAAAACAGAAAAATCCAGAGCTGAAAGGGCTAAGAGCGAAAAGAAGCGCATGTCCTATTTTGAAAAACAAGAGTGGACGACGATTGAGGATAATATTGCTAATTTAGAATCTAAAATCGAGGAGATTGAGGCAGCCATGCAGGAAAATGCCTCAGATTATGGACAATTGGCGGTCTTGCAGAATGAGCTTGATGATATGAATGATCAGCTGTTGGAAAAATACGAGCGCTATGAGTATTTAAGTGACTTGGAGAAGTAATGCAGCTAAGACCTATCGAGAAAAAAGATAATGCAGCAGTAGCTGCGCTCATTCGCCATTCTTTAGAAAAAGAAGGTTTGGCTATTAAGGGCACTGCCTACTTTGATCCTTATTTAGACAATTTGGCGGGTTATTATCGATCTAGTCCCAGATCAGCCTATTTTGTTGTGGAAGATAATCAGATGATTGTCGGAGTTGGCGGTTTTGTACCTGTTTCTGAGGAAACGGCAGAACTGCAAAAGCTTTATGTACACAGAGCATATCGCGGCAAGGGCATAGCCGGCCTTTTGCTGAGGCATATTTTTCAGGAAGCTAAAAAAGAGGGATTTGCTAAGCTCTACCTTGAAAGTTCGCATGTACTCAAGCAGGCTCTTAAGGTGTATGAGCACTTTGGTTTTACTGCTTTAGAGTCTTCCTTGTCTTTTGAAGGTTCGCATGATGCTATGGATGTTTGGATGGTAAAAGATTTGTAAGAAAAAGGAGAGGATATGGCTTATATTTGGTCTTATTTGAAAAAGTATCCTAAATGGCTGATATTGGATGTTTTAGGTGCTTTTTTATTTGTTGTGGTGAATTTAGGCCTGCCGACTGCTTTGGCTCGAATGATTGACCAAGGCATCACGCCGGCTGATAAAAAGGCTCTTTATTTTTGGGCTCTTATTATGTTTGTTATTGTTTTGCTTGGCATAGCAGGGCGGATTACACTAGCTTATGCTTCGAGCAGACTGACAACAACAATGATTAGGGATATGCGAAATGATATGTATGACAAACTGCAGCAGTATTCTCACCACGAATATGAAAAAATCGGTGTCGCTTCCTTAGTAACGCGTATGACTAGCGATGCCTTTGTTCTCATGCAGTTTGCTGAAATGTCCCTACGAATGGGAATTGTGACTCCCATGATGATGGTCTCCAGTGTTATTATGGTTCTTTTGACCAGCGCATCATTGGCCTGGGTTGTCGTTGTTGCCATTCCTTTTTTAATTTTGGTTGTTTATTATGTGGCAATTAAAACACGTCCCTTATCTGAGAAGCAGCAAAGGACGCTGGATAAGGTTAATCAGTATGTGCGTGAAAACCTTACTGGTCTTAGGGTTATTCGTGCCTTTGCTCGTGAATCTTTTCAAGAGGAGCGTTTTGCACAAAAAAACAGTACTTATGAAAATACCTCTAGCCGGCTGTTTAAGTTAACCGGTCTGACAGAAGCTCTTTTTGTCCAGATTATCGTCGTTATGATTGTAGCTATTGTGTACTTTTCACTGGATCCCCTGCAAAAGTCTGCGATTAAGATTGGCGATCTTCTTGCTTTTATTGAATATAGCTTTCATGCCCTTTTTTCCTTTCTGATATTTGCCAATATTTTCACCATGTATCCGCGGATGGCTGTATCCAGCAAACGCATTCAGGAAGTAATGGCTATGCCCATTTCAATTAATCCTAATGAAGGCGGCATTGTTAATACCCAAACGAAGGGCTATTTGGAGTTTGACAATGTTACCTTTGCCTATCCCGGAGAGACTGAAAGTCCTGTTTTGCATAATATCAGCTTTAAAGCTGGTCCGGGTGAGACTATTGCTTTTATTGGCAGTACAGGTTCGGGAAAATCATCATTGGTTAATCTGATTCCACGATTTTATGATGTGACCTTGGGCAAAATTCTCGTTGACGGCGTTGATGTCCGTGATTATAATTTGAAAGCTCTGCGCCAGAAAATCGGATTTATTCCGCAGCGAGCCCTGCTTTTTACCGGAACTATCGGTGAGAATCTTAAGTATGGCAAAGAAGATGCTACTCTGTCTGAATTGGATTTGGCAGCTGAGGTAGCTCAGGCTAAAGAGTTCATTGAAAGCCGAAAAGAAAAATTTGATACCCATTTAGCCGAAGGCGGCAGCAACCTCTCAGGCGGTCAGAAGCAGCGCTTATCCATTGCTCGGGCTGTCGTTAAAAAGCCAGATATCTATATTTTTGATGACTCTTTCTCAGCTCTGGATTATAAGACAGACGCTCAGCTGCGGGCACGTCTGAAAGAAATAACGGGCCAAGCTACCGTTTTAATTGTCGCCCAGCGTGTTGGAACCATTATGGATGCTGATCAGATTGTTGTCTTGGATGAAGGTGAAATTGTCGGCCGAGGAACCCATGATGAGCTGATGAAGTCCAATGAGATATACCGCGAAATTGCTAATTCGCAGCTTGATAATCATAGTTTGACAGAAGGTTAGGAGATCTCATGAAACAGAAAAATATTTTTCTTCGCTTGTGGCAATACTTAAAAATTTATAAAAGTTCGCTTTTTCTTGCTATTTTTCTTAAAATTCTCAGCTCTGTCATGAATGTCCTCGAACCTTTTGTTCTAGGGCTTGTGATGACAGAGCTGACAGCTAATCTGCTCGATATGGCCAGAGGTGTCAACGGAGCTCATATCAATACGGCTTATATTTTTAGCGTTTTGCTGCTCTATTTTATCCGCGGGCTCCTCTACAGTATCGGTTCTTATGGCTCCAACTATTTTATGACCAATGCTGTGCAGAAAAGTATCCGTGATTTACGTCAGGATTTGAATGAAAAAATCAACAAGATTCCAGTCTCTTACTTTGACAAGCATCAATTTGGAGATATGCTGGGCCGCTTTACCAATGATGTCGAAACAGTTTCAAATGCTTTGCAGCAGAGTTTTTTGCAGATCATTAATGCTTTTTTGACCATTATTTTAGTGATTGCTATGGTTCTCAGTCTTAACCTGCCTTTGGCTATGATTGTTATTGCCTGCATTCCTTTGACCTATTTCAGCGCCCGTTTCATTTTGAAAAAATCCCAGCCTTATTTTAAAAAGCAGGCTAATACGCTGGGAGATATGAACAGCTTTGTTCAGGAAAATTTGACAGGTTTTAATGTCATCAAACTCTATGGCCGTGAAGAAGTATCTGCGGCAGATTTTCGTGATATTACGGAAAATTTGCGCAATGTCGGTTTCAAAGCAAGCTTTATCTCGGGTACCATGATGCCAGTGCTCAATGCTATTTCAGATGGGGCTTATCTGATTGTTGCAGTTGTGGGCGGTTTGCAGGTATTGGCAGGAAAGCTGACTATTGGCAACCTGCAGGCTTTTGTACAGTATATTTGGCAGGTCAGTCAGCCGATTCAGACAATCACCCAGCTATCGGGTGTTTTGCAGAGTGCTAAATCATCTTTGGAGCGTATTTTTGAAGTTCTGGATGAAGAAAATGAAATCAGTCAGCCAAGTGAAAAACTAGAGCATGATTTGACCGGGCAGGTCAGCTTTCGGGATGTCTCTTTCCAATACACACCGGATAAACCACTTATCCGTCATTTTAATCTGGATGTTAAACCTGGTGAAATGGTTGCTATTGTTGGTCCGACAGGTGCCGGTAAGACAACTTTGATTAATCTTTTGATGCGTTTTTACGATGTAACGCAGGGTGCCATTGAGGTTGACGGTCATGATATCCGCCATCTGTCGCGTCAGGACTACCGTCAGCAATTTGGTATGGTTTTGCAAGATGCCTGGCTCTACGAAGGAACGATTAAGGAAAATCTGCGTTTCGGCAATCTAAATGCCAGCGATGATGACATTGTTGAAGCAGCCAAAGCAGCCAATGTTGATCATTTTATCCGGACGCTTCCGGGCGGCTATAATATGGAAATAAATCAGGAATCAAATAATATTTCTCTGGGACAAAAACAGTTATTAACAATTGCCCGGGCTCTTTTAGCTGATCCTAAGATTCTTATTTTGGATGAAGCGACCTCATCTGTTGACACACGTTTGGAACTGTTGATTCAAAAAGCGATGGCTAAGCTCATGGAAGGTCGGACCAGCTTTGTTATTGCCCATCGTCTCTCAACCATTCAGGAAGCTGATAAAATCCTTGTTTTAAAAGACGGGAAAATCATTGAGCAAGGGAACCATCAAAGCTTGCTAGCTGATAGAGGTTTCTATTATGATCTGTACATGAGCCAGTTCAGCCAATCGGCAGAAGCTTAGCAGCTAAAACAGTCTTGCTGCTGTTTAGAAGGGGAAATTCAGAATCATTTCGTTGATTTTTACAAGATAATGTTATCATTAAGCAAAAGCAGAATGAAAGGAGTTTTTATGGCCATTGCAAGTCTGGTTTTCCAGAAATTAGTAGTGCTTTTTCTAATTATGGGAGCAGGAATGTTTCTAGCGCATAAGGATATTTTTACTAAGGATGTTACCTTTAAATTATCAAAACTCTTGACGACCTATGTTGCACCGAGTTTGTTCGTCTCTTCCTTTATCAGTCAGAAATTTTCTGTTCATCGGCTGAGCCTGCTCTTAATCATGATCGGTTCTGCTTTTTTCCTTCTTATCACACGGATATTCATGGTGAAATTTCTGCTGGCTGACGATCGTAATATGGATCGCTATGCCGCCTTGTTTGCCAATGTCGGTTTTATGGGTACGCCCTTAGCGGAAGCTGTCGGCGGTACCAATGCAGTCTTTTTTATCTCAGGCTTTGTAGTTGCCAATCAGATTATGCAGTGGACCTATGGACTCTATCTCATTGCCAGGGATAAGAATGTCATTAATTGGCGCTCGCTTTTCATCAACCCTGCCATGATTGCAACGGTTATCGGCCTCTTTTTCTTTAGCCTGCCTTATGATTTACCCACAGTCATTACAGATGCTATCGGGACGATTGCCAAATTAAATACGCCTTTATCAACATTGGTACTGGGCTCTTATTTCTACAAGGCTGACTTTAAGGAAATTTTTCTCTATAAGCCGGCATATTACACGGCTTTTCTGCGCTTATTTGTGACTTCTTTAGCCAGTATCATTCTTATCTGGCTTTTGCCAGCAGAGGCTCATGATATGAAGCTGGCACTGACAATAGCTTCTTGTTCGCCGACAGCCATGAATGCTGCCTTGCTCAGTCAGGTTTACGGCGGCGATTATGAATATGGTTCGCGCTTAGTGCTCTTAACAACGATTTTATCACTGGTTTCCATACCGATAAATATGACAATTGCAAGTCTTTTATATCTATAAAAATTCAGTTGCTTGACTGGATTTTTTATTTTTTATTAATGGATTATATTTTTGTTAAAAATAATTTCTGGTTTTTGACTTTAATCAGTTAGCAAAACAAAGAAAGAAGTTTGTAATCCAAGTGTCATCAGTTTTATAGGATTATGAAGTTATAATGTTTAATTAATAAAAGGGGGAATTTTTATGGAAACGAAACTACGTTATAAAATGCGTAAAGTGAAAAAGCACTGGGTGACAATCGCCGTTGCCTCTAGCGTACTTACTTTGGGCAGTGCTGGTCTGGGTGTATCTGCAGCAGCAGAAACTGAACAGGCATCTAATGATCAAGTTGCTGTCACTCAGCAAAGCCAGAGCGAGAGTACAGCGGAGACTTCTGCAGCTGATCAGTCTGCTGCAGAAAAGGTCACTGAACAAGAGGCACAAGTCACTGAACAGCAATCTCAGCAAGTACAGGAGCAAAGTACCGAAGCTGTTACTGAAACGGCAGAGAATGCAGAGAATCAGGAACAGAGCCAAGGTAGCACTGTTCAAGAAAGTACTGAGACAGACGTGACGGCTCCGGAACATGAACAGGCAGCAAGTTCAGAGACAACCAGAGCAGCCAAGGTGCAGACGTCCGGAAAACGTGTGACCTCAGCTCAGACAGCCGATCAGAATCAAGCAAAAAAATTAAGTGATGCTGATTTATCGGCTATTCCAAATGTTAAAAAGATTGATGGCAAGTATTATTATATTGGCTCAGACGGTCAGGTGAAAAAGAATTTTGCCTTAACTGTCGATGGGGTGACGCTGTTCTTTGATAAAGAAACAGGAGCTTTGTCAGATACGGCACAATATCAGTTTACACAAGGTCTGACATCTTTAAATAATGAGTACACACCGCACAACCAAATCGTTAATTTTGAGAAGGACAGCCTTGAAACCGTTGATAATTATGTAACAGCGGACTCTTGGTACCGTCCTAAGGACATCCTGAAAGGCGGCAAGACCTGGACAGCATCAACCGAATCGGACCTTCGTCCGCTTTTGATGTCTTGGTGGCCTGACAAGCAAACTCAGGTAGCTTATCTGAATTACATGAATGAGCAGGGGTTGGGAACAGGAACTAACTATACGGCTGACAGCAGCCAGGAAAGTCTGAACTTAGCTGCCCAAGAAGTTCAGGCAAAGATTGAAGTTAAAATTTCGCAAACCCAGCAGACACAATGGCTGCGTGATATTATCAACAGTTTTGTAAAGACTCAGTCCAATTGGAATATTGAGACAGAATCTGATACTTCGGCTGGTGAAAAAGACCACCTTCAGGGCGGAGCTCTTCTCTATGTCAACGATGAACGTACTCCTCATGCTAATTCTGACTACCGTTTGCTCAACCGCACACCAACCAGTCAGACAGGTGAGCAAAAATATTTCGCTGATAATTCTACGGGCGGCTATGAATTCCTCCTAGCTAATGATATTGATAATTCCAATCCTGTTGTTCAGGCAGAGCAGCTGAACTGGCTTCATTATTTAATGAACTATGGTTCTATTGTAGCCAATGACCCTGAAGCTAATTTTGACGGCGTACGAGTTGATGCTGTTGATAATGTCAATGCTGACTTGCTTCAAATCGCCTCAGACTACTTTAAAGCCTACTATGGTGTAGATAAGAGCGAGAAAAATGCCATTAATCATCTGTCTATCTTAGAAGCTTGGTCAGACAATGATCCGCAGTACAACAAAGATACTTACGGGGCACAGCTGCCGATTGATAATAAGCTTCGTCTGTCGCTCCTTTATGCCTTGGCCCGCCCTCTTGAAAAAGATACAACAGATAAAAGCAATATCCGCAGCGGCCTTGAACCTCTTATTACTAACAGTTTGAATGACCGTTCAGCTCAAGGAAAAAATAGTGAGCGCATGGCTAACTATATCTTTATCCGGGCACATGACAGTGAGGTTCAGACTGTTATTGCCAAAATTATCAAAGACAATATCAATCCAAACACTGATGGACTAACCTTTACTTTAGATGAGCTGAAGCAAGCCTTCAAGATTTACAACGAAGACATGCATAAGGCCAATAAGAAATACACACAATCTAATATTCCTACAGCTTATGCCTTGATGTTATCCAACAAGGATTCTATCACCCGTGTTTACTATGGTGATATGTATACTGATGATGGTCAATACATGGCGACGAAATCACCATACTATGATGCTATTGAGACTTTAATGAAAGCTCGGATCAAGTATGCAGCCGGCGGTCAGGACATGAAAATTACTTATGTCGAGGGTGATAAGTCCAATATGGATTGGGATTATACCGGCGTCTTAACATCTGTGCGCTATGGTACAGGAGCTAATGAAGCAAGCGACAGCGGCAATGAAGCTACTAAGACTCAAGGAATGGCTGTTATTACCAGCAATAACCCAAGCCTGAAATTAAAGGCTAGCGACAAAGTGGTTATTAATATGGGGGCAGCTCACAAGAACCAAGAGTACCGTCCGCTCATCTTAACTACTCAGGACGGACTTGCAACTTACGCATCTGATAATGCTGCTAAATCGCTTTACCGCAAGACAAACGATAAGGGTGAATTAGTCTTTACGGCAGCTGATATTCAAGGCTAT
Source organism: Streptococcus ratti FA-1 = DSM 20564 (assembly GCF_000286075.1). Classification (GTDB taxonomy): domain Bacteria; phylum Bacillota; class Bacilli; order Lactobacillales; family Streptococcaceae; genus Streptococcus; species Streptococcus ratti. The sequence continues at coordinate 478,809 of NZ_AJTZ01000005.1, forward strand.
CTCAATCCGCAGGTATCAGGTTATCTGGCTGTCTGGGTGCCAGTCGGAGCCAGTGACAGCCAAGATGTACGCGTAGCAGCTAGCAACAAGGCCAATGCTGACGGTCAAGTCTATAATTCTTCAAGCGCTCTGGATTCACAGTTAATCTATGAAGGTTTCTCAAACTTTCAAGATTTCGTTACCAAGGATTCTGAATATACTAATAAATTAATTGCTCAAAATGTTGATTTATTCAAATCATGGGGTGTTACCTCCTTTGAAATGGCACCGCAGTATGTGTCATCTGAAGATGGTTCCTTCCTTGACTCAATCATTTTAAATGGTTATGCTTTCGAAGACCGCTATGATCTTGCTATGAGTAAGAACAATAAATATGGTTCTCAGCAGGATATGATTAATGCGCTTAAGGCCTTACACCGCAGCGGTATTCAAGTAATTGCCGATTGGGTGCCGGACCAAATTTACAATCTTCCGGGCAGAGAAGTCGTAACAGCGACCCGTGTCAATGATTATGGTGAATACCGTTACGATTCTGAAATTAAGGATACGCTTTATCTGGCTAATACTAAGACCAACGGTGATGACTACCAGGCTAAGTACGGCGGAGCTTTCTTAGACGAGCTGACAGCCAAGTATCCTAGCATCTTTGAACGCAATCAAATTTCAACAGGCCAAAAATTAGATCCGAGTGAAAAGATTACCCAATGGCAGGCTAAGTATTTCAACGGTACCAATATTTTGGGACGCGGTGTCGGCTATGTCCTTAAAGATGCAGCTAGCGATAAGTACTTCACTTTGGATGGCGAGGAAACCTATCTGCCTAAACAGCTGACTAATCAGCAGGCTTTAACAGGTTTCGTTAATGATGGCAGCGGACTGACCTTTTATTCAAGCAGCGGCTATCAGGCTAAAAACAGCTTTATTCAGGATGCCAAAGGCAACTGGTATTATTTCGATAATAATGGCCATATGGTCTACGGTCTGCAGCATTTAAATAATGAAGTCCAGTACTTCCTGCCTAATGGTGTTCAGCTGCGTGAGACTATTTTGGAAAATGCTGATGGCACCAAGAATTACTTTGGCCGTCTGGGCAATCGCTACAGCAATGACTATTATTCCTTTGAGGGAGATACGAAGTGGCGTTACTTTGATGCAAACGGCGTTATGGCAGTAGGTTTGCAAACGATCAATGGCAATACACAATACTTTGATCAAGACGGCTATCAAGTCAAGGGTGAATGGATAACCGATGCTGATGGTAACAAACGCTATTTTGACGATGGTTCAGGAAATATGGCTGTTAATCGTTTTGCCAATGACAGCAATGGTGACTGGTATTACCTTGGGGCTGATGGAATAGCGCTGACAGGCGCCCAAACTATTAACGGCAAGTCTTATTCCTTTGACCAAGACGGTAAACAAGTCAAAGGAAAGATTATCACTAATAATGATGGCAAACTGTACTATTACCTCGCAGATTCAGGCGAGCTGGCACATGATATTTTTGCAACAGACAGTCAAAATAATTGGTATTACTTTGGCTCAGACGGAATAGCGGTAACAGGCAGCCAGACGATTAATGGGCAAAAACTCTATTTTGCCAAGGACGGTAAGCAAGTTAAAGGCAGCTTTGTCAATGATAATGGCAAGATCCGTTATTATCATGCAGATTCAGGCGAGCTGCAAACCAATCGCTTCGAAGCAGATAAAGATGGTAGTTGGTATTATCTGGGCTCAGACGGAACAGCAGTAACAGGCAGTCAGTATATCAATAATCAGCAGCTCTTCTTTACCAGAGAAGGCAAGCAGGTTAAAGGTGATGTTGCCTATGATGGCTGGGGGCTGCTGCGCTATTACGATAAGGATAGCGGCAGCATGGTTTACAATAAAGTCCTTACCTTAGCGAATGGTAGAAGAATTGCCATCAACCGCTGGGGAATTGCACGCTATCTATAACAGATAAAAGCTGGATTAATCTCTTATAAGCAGTTTATATAAGAAATTTGAAAATTTTATCCAGCCTCTTAGATTGAAGAAAAAGTCCGTTTTGGATAATTTCTTCAATCTTTTTTATAAAATAAATACAAAAACTCCTAGAAATGCTCATATATCAACATTTCTAAGAGTTTTTTCTTTCCCGTAAGAATGTTCCTTTTACAAAATCTAAGAAACTTTGTCTCTGTTTTTAGTCGTTATGCCATCAATAGCTAAGCTAAGGCAGGCGCAGAAAAACAAAAATACTTGAAATACCGGTTGCTATCAAAAGAAGAGCAACAAAGCGGCCGATGATAGCCGAAGACAGCAAGGGCTGTCCAAGCAGGATAAGTCCTAAAAGAACTGCGAAAATGCCGCTAATAAAGAGCCGGTTACTGTCAGGGAAACCCATCTTACGCAGACGATAAGCAGAAATAATCCGCAGGATGCCAATGACAAGAACCCAATAAGCAGTAATAGCGACAACAGCTGTTGTCAGTGAAAAAATGGAGGATGTTAAGAGGATAAAGCCAAAAATAATCGAAATAATACTTTGCAGCAAATTCCAGCCATTGCGTTCCTCGCTTGGTTTTGACATATAGTCTATGAATCCAGTGATCCCCACTAAGAAAATAACCAGTGCCAGCAGCCAGCCGATTGAAGCTGTCACAACCAGCGGATTAGCAAAAATCCAAAAACCGATTAAAAGTGTTAAAATTCCTGAGGTCAGGGTAAACCATTTCATATGAAAACTCCTTAAAACTTTTAATCTTAATTGTATAAAATAGAAGCTGTTTTGTCAAAAATCCTTAATTATTAAGAGGATTTATCACCAGAGAAAACACTTCCAAAGCCAGTGCAGCTAAAGTCCGCCCAGCTTTCAAAGTATATTATGATGTCAGATTATATAACATTAATAGATGATTTTTACAAAAAAATAATGAAAAAGACTTGACAAGAATATTCAGAAAATTTATAATATTTTACGTAATAAAAATTACGAAACTCAATTTCGGAGGAAATACATTATGACAACAGGTAAGGAATACGTTAGCAGCGTATTTGAAAAAGTTAAGGCACAAAACAGCCATGAGGCAGAGTTTCTTCAAGCAGTTGAAGAAGTCTTTGAATCTCTTGTTCCGGTTTTTGATAAATATCCAAAATACATTGAAGAAAATCTTCTCGAACGTTTGGTTGAACCAGAACGCATCGTATCCTTCCGTGTACCGTGGGTTGATGATAAGGGAAATGTTCAAGTTAACCGTGGTTTCCGTGTACAATTCTCATCTGCTATTGGACCTTACAAAGGTGGTCTTCGTTTCCACCCATCAGTAAACCAATCAATCATTAAATTCCTTGGTTTTGAACAAATCTTCAAAAATTCACTGACTGGTCAGCCAATCGGCGGCGGCAAAGGCGGCTCTAACTTTGACCCTAAAGGTAAGTCAGACAACGAAATCATGCGTTTCTGCCAAAGCTTTATGACAGAACTTAGCAAGCACATTGGTGCTGACACTGACGTTCCTGCTGGTGATATTGGTGTTGGCGGACGTGAAATCGGTTATCTCTACGGCCAATACAAACGCCTTCGCAATGAATACACGGGTGTTCTTACCGGTAAAGGCTTGAGCTGGGGCGGATCCCTTGCCCGTACAGAAGCAACAGGTTATGGTGCTGTTTACTTTGCAGAACAAATGCTTAAAGCGCGTGGCGAAGATTTTGCCGGTAAAACAGCCATCGTATCTGGTTCAGGCAATGTGGCTATCTATGCAACTGAAAAACTGCAGTCGCTGGGTGCTAAAGTTATTGCTGTTTCAGATTCATCTGGCTACGTCTACGATCCAGAAGGTATTGATCTTGCTCTTCTTAAACAGCTTAAAGAAGTTGAACGTGCACGTATTGTTAAATACGCTGATGCTCGTCCAAGTGCTAAATTTGTGGCAACTGGTGGAGATTCAATCTGGACGCTTAAAGCAGACCTTGCTTTCCCATGTGCCACTCAAAACGAATTGAACGAAGAAGATGCTAAAACACTGGTTGAAAACGGCGTGATTGCTGTCAGCGAAGGTGCCAACATGCCTTCAACGCTTAAAGCAATTGAAGTCTTCCACAAAGCAGGTGTATCCTTCGGTCCGGCTAAGGCCGCTAATGCCGGCGGTGTAGCTGTATCAGCCCTTGAAATGGCACAAAACAGCGGCCGTACATCGTGGTCATTCGAAGAAGTAGATAGCAAACTCTACGATATCATGAAAGGTATCTATGACAATTCGGCAGCAGCAGCTAAAGAATTTGGCCAAGAAGGCAATCTCGTTGTCGGCGCTAATATCGCTGGATTCCTTAAGGTTGCTGAGGCGATGTCAGCACAAGGTATCGTATAAAAGAACTGTATTGTTTAGCTTACTGCTGAGCCTTTAAATCTGATCTCCCAATAAAATATATAAGGAAGTCTTAGGGCTTCCTTTTTTGCATCTTATCAGACAAATATGCAACTTAACCAATCTTGAGTTTATGCTAAATAAATTTCTGTTATAATAATTGCAAAGGAGAAAAGCAGTGAAGTTACGATTAGAGCAAATTTCCAATGGTGAAGAAGAAGTTATCGTGCGTTACCGTCAAATGACTCCGACTGTTCAGGCCATCAGTGATCTAGTGGCTCAAGGATCTGAGAAAATCCTCGGCAGGAATGAACAAGGTGAGCGCTATCTCTTTTTAGATGACATTTTGTATTTCGAGAGTATTGACAGCAAGACCTTTGCTTATACTCAAAAAGATGTCTGGCAAGTAGCCTGCAGTCTCAAAGATTTAGTAACCAGCTATGCTTTTAAGGGTTTCTTTCGCTGTGCCAAAGCTATGGTGCTCAACCTTTATAGGATTGAATATTTCAAAAGCCAATCTTTTGGCCGGATTGAGGCAACCTTGGATAATGGTGAGATTGTAGTTATTTCGCGCAAATATGCAGGGCATTTGCGGCAGCTATTAGAAGAAGGAGTACAGGATGAGGGATAAATGGGAGGCTTATTTAAGCCGGGAAATTAGTATTAAGTATAAGGCAGGTCTTTATAGTCTCTGCCACCTCTTTTACTGCGCCTGTTATCTGCTTTGGCAGAGGATTTATCATATCGGTCTTTTGCAGATTGCAGAAATTACTCTTTTGGCCTATCTAATTTGTAACCTTCAGGTGTATGTTTTAAAGAATTTTGATGAGGGGGATCGGATTTCAGCTTCTGGTATTATGTCAGCTGTTTTTTGTTCTCTTCTATACATCCTCGCTGTACACATGATGAATTGGTTTGACAGGAGCTGGGCTGCTGTTTTTGGTTTTGGTGCTTATCAGCTCTTTTGTTATTACTGTATCTATCTGATTAACAAAATCAAGCGCAGGATTGACAGCCGCTATTTGAATCAGCTGCTGCAAGAGTATAAAGAAAGGAAGTGAGATGCTCTTATGACAGAATACGTTATTGACATTAAGCATTTGCAGAAATATTACGGCAAGCATATGGGCGTAAGGGATGTTTCTCTCAGCGTTAAAAAGGGTGAAATTTTTGGTTTTCTAGGTTCAAATGGTGCCGGAAAATCAACAACCATCCGCTGTCTGCTGGGACTGATCCGAGCAAGCAAGGGTGAGATGACACTTTTTGGCGGCAAATACAAGACCTTGACAGAAAATCTTAGGCATATCGGCTATATACCGTCGGAAGCCGTGTTTTACCCTAACATGAAGGTCAAGGATGTCATCCTTTTTGCGGCCAAATCCAGGAAAAAAGACTGTTCGCAAGAGGCGGATAGACTCTGTCGGATTTTGGAGGTGCCGCTGGAAAAGAAGATTGAAGACCTCTCGCTGGGCAATCGTAAAAAAGTTGGTATTGTCTGCGCTTTGCAGCATCAGCCAGAACTTTTAATTTTGGATGAGCCGACTTCAGGCCTTGATCCGTTGATGCAGGAGCGTTTCTTTCGTTTGGTTAAAGAAGCTTGCGCAGCAGGCAGTAGCTGTTTTTTGTCTTCCCATGTCCTTTCTGACATCAAAAATTACTGTGACCGCGCAGCTATTATCAAGGATGGGGTTATTCTTACGGTTGATACGCTAACTAATCTGACGCGCAGTCAGCTTAAACACGTGACAGTTTGGAAGGATGGTCATTCAGAATCCTTTACGTTTACAGGCTCCAGCAGTGAATTGTTAGAACGTCTAAGAGGCATGCAGGCAGATGACTTTCTGGTCGAAGAACCGCCGCTGGAAGATCTCTTTTTGCAGTATTATGAGAGGAGGTAGTGGTTTTATGATTTTGTTTATGCATGAATTAAAACAAAACCTTAGAACGCTCATGATTTGGTCTTTGTCAGTCGGTCTGATTTGCTATGGATGCATTTTGCTTTATAAGAGTGTGGAGCATCAGCTGAAAGATATGGCGCAGCTGTATAGCAATATGGGTGAAATGACGAAAGTTTTAGGATTGGACAAGGTTAGTCTTGCTACCTTGGATGGCTACTTTGCTACGGAAATTGTAATAATGTTTGGCCTTGGAGCGGGGATGTTTGCGGCCATGATGGGAGCAAGCAGCCTGTCCAAGGAAGAAGAGGGGCATACAAGCGAATTTCTGCATACACTTCCTTTCGGGCGTTTAAATATCTTGATTTGGAAATATTTCAGTCTGCTTTTTATGCTGCTGATATTCAATGGGATGGTTGTAGGGCTGGAAGTGCTTGGTATTTGGCAGATTGGCTTGGACTTTTCCTATGATCTTTTGCTTAGCTATCAGCTTTTAGCTCTTTTGATGCAGGTTGAAGTTGTCAGCCTTGCTTTCCTGCTTTCGGCTCTCAGTCGTAAGAAACAAATTGGTCTATCGTTTGGACTGGTTTTACTTCTCTATGTCATGGATATGATGAGCCGTATTGTGCCGGATATTGAATTTCTCAAGTATCTGACACCATACTATTTTGCTAACGGTGCAGATGTCTTTAGCAAGGTAGCAGTACAGCCGGCGTATTTAGCAGTTGCTTTTGCGGTCATCGTAATCAGCCTGATTCTCGGTTCAGTTTATTATCAAAGGAAGGATTTGAGTGCCTAGTTAGATTTAAGGATTTGGCCTGAGGCGATGACAGCACAAGGTATTGTATAGTAATAGATAAGGCTAGAACGGCTCACTAGTCCTTATTGATAGTCTTGACTTTATTAGCCGGCAAGTGGGCCGCTTAAATTAATCCTTCCGTAAATAAAATAAAGTCTGGGAATTAAATTCCAGACCCAACTTGAAGACAAAGTCTTTTGTGAGACTTTCCTTAGGTGATGCGGACGGCAGCGACTTCCTTCGGAATTCCATGCCTAAGATTTGAGCCTAAGGTCTCAAATCTTCCGAGTGGCAGAAACAATGGGGTTTCTGCCACTTTTATCACGGCGAAAAGTCTCGGATTAAGGCTCGCTTCGCTCGCAAACCAAAGCCATTTAATCGATATTTGAAGAACTTCAAAGCATGTTTGCATTGAAAAATGTGTTTGTCTACACTCTGAGTCTGGGAATTAAATTCCAGACCTTATTTTTTATGTCGAAAAGCAAGATAACCAATAATAAGAGATAAGGAGTTAAGATCATAAATATTCCAAGCACCAGCAATGGCTGTGATGATAATGCCTGTACATAAAATATTTCTTGCATTAAAGCTATCTTTTTGCTATCAATATAAGAAAGCAGATAGCAGTAGGGTAATGCTTAAAATGAGAATCACTCTGATAAGAGTAGGTTTAAGATAAACTTTCCATTCATTTTTCAACATATTACTCTCCTTTCTGTTTATTGTAATATGTAATATGGAGAAAGAAGTTTGTCTATAGGTTGAAAAATATCGAAAAATGTTAACGATTATCAATGGTTTCTGGGTAAATATCATGGTTCATCAAACGATAAGTAGCCATTTCTTCATACTTGGTATTTGGACGTCCGTAATTATAATAAGGGTCAATGGAAATACCACCGCGTGGTGTAAATTTGCCCCAGACTTCCAGATAGCGCGGCTGGAGCAGTTCGACCAAGTCTTTGCCGATGGTATTGATGCAGTTTTCGTGGAAATCTCCGTGGTTGCGGTAGCTGAAAAGGTAGAGCTTAAGCGATTTGGATTCAACACATTTTTTATCTGGGATATAAGATAGATAAATAGTTGCGAAATCAGGCTGCCCAGTTATAGGACACAAAGATGTGAATTCCGGACAGTTGAATTTGATGAAGTAATCATTATCCTGATGACGATTGTCAAAAGCTTCTAAAATATGAGGATCATAATCAAAATCGTAGGTCGTTTTTTGCTTTCCTAATAGGGTTAAGTCTTTCATTTCTTCTTGTGACATCTTGTTTTCCTTTCTAAACACCGCGTTTATTATCGTAGACGAGAGTGTGCAGTTGCGGCAACACTCGGACATTGCCCCAAGAATTATCTTGGGCAACGCGCATCCATAGGTTTTTAAGTCTTGTCAGCTGGTGCTGGACAATATCGCCGGAAGCCTTGGGTTCAGGGTTTCCGGCAGATAAATAGAGAACATCTGGCTGATAGCGTTCTTGAATCATTTTAGCAAAATCCAGATCAGCTTCATCAAAGATGGGAATCTTATAGGCGACCTTTTGAGGATCTAACTGGGAGACAATAAAATCCAATGTTTCAAAATGGACATCCATTTTGCTGGAAGGAGGCTTAGGACTTAGAGTTACTTGGTCAATGTCCTTTAGCCAGCTCTGCCAGCGCGAACCTTGTGTCTCAACAGCCAGTGTCACCTGCCGATCCTTTAATTTAGTTACAAGTTCCTCCATGTTAGCTGCCAAAAGGCAGGGATTGCCTCCAGAGAGCGTAACATAATCATAATGCCCCAATTTATCCAGTTCATCAATAACTTGGTCGCTGGTCATCATCGTTGGTTTTTCAGAGCCGTCCCAAGTAAAGGCAGAGTCGCACCAGTCGCAATGATAGTCACAGCCGCCTGTACGAACGAACATGGTCTTTTGACCGATGGATCGGCCTTCTCCTTGAAAGGTAGGACCAAAGATTTCTAAAATAGGTAATTTTAACAGATGCTGTTTTTTCATGCTTGCAAATCCCATTCTTTTCTAAATTCGGCGTAGGCTGACGGTGTTTCATAGAGACGGACAGATTCCATTTGCAAACCGTGCTCATCAGGCAAGGCCTTTTCAACCGTTTTATAAATCCAATAAACCATATTTTCAGCTGTTGTATTCATATAGGGCAGACTTTCGTTGAGATAGGCATGATCCAAATGAGGTTCTAATAAATTTTGATAAATAGTTTTCAAGTCGCCAAAGTCATAAACCATGCCTTTGTCATCTAAAAAACCGCTGACAGCAATTTGTAAATGATATGTGTGTCCATGTAAAGCTTTGCATTTCCCTTCATAGCTGAAAAGGTGATGAGCGGCATCAAAGGTAAATTCTTTGGAAACGAGAACACGTCTAGGACAGTAAATGAGTGATTCTCCCGTTTCTTTTTTAATTTCTTTGGGTGCAAAAAACATTAGTTTTTCTCCTTCTGAGCAAGATATTTATCCAGTCCTGTTTGGCGCAGATGACAAGCAGGACATTGTCCGCAGCCTGCACCGCGGATGCCATTGTAGCAAGTCAGTGTTTTCTCACGGACATAGTCGAATTTGCCGAGACTATCCGCTAAAGCCCAGGTCTCAGACTTATCTAACCACATTAGAGGAGTTTGAATGACGAACTCATAATCCATGGCGAGATTTAAAGTCACATTGAGAGATTTGACGAAAACATCACGACAGTCAGGGTAGCCTGAAAAATCTGTTTGGCAAACCCCGGTGATAATATCTGTTATATGGCGCTGTTTAGCAAGGACTGCAGCAAAGGAAAGAAAGAGATGATTTCTGCCATCAACAAAAGTATTGGGGACTTCGCCGTTTTTGGCTTCTATATCGATATCAGAAGTGAGGGCGTTTTCTGTTATTTGTCCCAACAAAGACATATCGAGAATATGGTGCTTTACTCCTTGTTCAGCAGCGATTTCTTTAGCGACTGCTAATTCCTGGCTGTGACGCTGACCATAGGCAAAAGTAACTGTTTCAACATGCTCGTAGTGCTGCAGTGCCCAAAAAAGGCAGGTGGTAGAATCTTGACCGCCGCTAAAAACGACGAGGGCTGATTGACGTTTCATGATAACTCCTTTAATTAAGATACAAAGAGCGTTAGCGAGCAAAGTCAAAATAGGAGGTTCGACCAAGAATCACAGGACTCTAGGAGAAGCTGTCTTTTTGACATAGCTCGCAGCTCGTGTTCAGTTACATAGATACAAAGGGCCTTGGCCTTAAGAAAGCGAGAAGAAAATAAGAGACTGATGTCAGGCACTTTTACGCAATTGCATAGAAAAAAGACGAGACAAAACTCCGTAAAAACCATTAGCGGAATTTTGTCTCGCCCCTTTTAGATGCTGGCAAGACAGCCGCCTGTTAAGGCAGGTAATCTTTGTCAGCTATATTGATGCAAGACTTTCAAAGCAGCTTAAACTAAATATACTCTTTGAAACGACTGTCTGGTTTTTTTTACGGATGGCTTTTCCCAAACATCCTTATTTAACTCTTCAATATGGTAACATGGAAAGTCGGTAAAATCAAGTTTTTTTAGATGAATGCAGAGGAGATGCTGTCAATAATAAAATTCCCAAGGACAAGCAAGCAGTAAAAAAATAGTTCTCATAGAAACTTTTTTCTTGACAATAATTTTAGAAGTCATTATAATGGCTTCCATGAGAACTATTAGATGGTTTTCAAAAAGAATGAGGTGTTTTCATGAAAGAGCCTTTCGATTTGTTTAGAGATTTTATCAATACAGTGGAAACAACAGTCCAGGAGTTGGCTAAAGAAAATAACATTGAACATTTGGGAGGGCCTCAGGGACATACAGTTAGTTATCTTTTTAAGAATCAAGATAAAGAAATTTTTATTAAGGATATTGAGGAAAGACTGCACATTTCAAAGTCAGTTGCCAGCAATCTCATCAAGAGAATGGAGAAAAACGGCTTTATTTCCATCATTCCCTCTCAAAAAGATAAGCGCTGCAAACAAATTATTTTGACACCTTTAGGCCTTAATAAGGCAGGGGACATTATCACCTTTCATAAAAAAATCCATGAGCAGCTGCTGAAAGGTATTGATAAAGCAGATCTTGTGACTGCTCGCAGGGTTTTTGAACAAATTAAACAAAATTTAGAAAAATAGGAGCAACACATGTTTAAGATATTTAAACGATTAAATGCCAAAGAATGGGGTATGATTCTCCTTAGTACAGCTTTTATTTGCTTAGCTGTTTGGATGGATTTAAAAACACCAGAGTATATGTCTGATATTACGACCTTGCTGCAAACCAAGGGAACTACTGCTTCAGATATTATGAAGCCGGGGTCTAAAATGCTCATATTCTCCTTTGGCAGTTTTTTGATGGCAGTTTTCGTTGGTTTTTTAGCAGCAAGAACAGCTGCCGGTTTTACAACACGCCTGCGTTCGGACATTTTCAATCAGGTGATGGATTATTCGGATGCTGAAATCAAGAAATTTTCCATTCCTAGTCTTTTGACGCGAACCACCAACGATCTGACCCAGCTGCAGATAATGATTACCATGGGGATGCAGGTAGTGACCCGCGGTCCTATTATGGCTGTTTGGGCACTGACTAAAATTTGGGGCAAGAGTGATGAGTGGACCGGTGCAGTCGGAGTAGCTGTGCTTATTGTTTTGATTTTGCTGTCTGTCTTAATGTTTGTTGCTTTTCCAAGACAGCGCAAGGTACAAGGCCTGACAGATGCCCTTAACTCAACGACGCGTGAATCTTTGAGCGGTGTTCGTGTTGTACGTGCCTACAATGCAGAAGATTATCAGGAAAATAAATTTAAGGAAGAAAATAAAAATCTGACCAAACTAAATTTATTTGTCTACCGTCTCATGTCACTGATGAATCCGGTCATGACAGTCGTTTCAAGCGGTCTGACACTGGCTATCTATTGGATTGGTTCTTATTTGATTGATGATATTAGCATTCCAAGGACCAGTATGACTGCGGCGGCAGCAGCAGTTAAGGATCGGATCACTGTTTTCAGCGATATGGTTGTTTTCTCATCTTATGCCATGCAGATTGTCATCGGCTTTATGATGATGGTTGCTATCTTCATTATTTTGCCGCGTGCCCTTGTCTCTGCCAAGCGGATCAACGAAGTCCTGGCACTTGAGTCATCGATACAGTTCAAGAAAACTTCTAAGAAAACTAACGGTCAAAAAGGGGAAATTGAATTTCACGATGTTTCTTTCCGTTACAACAAGAATTCCCGCGCTGTGATAGAGCATATTTCTTTTAAAGCAAAAGCCGGCGAAACGGTTGCTTTTATTGGTTCGACAGGTTCCGGAAAATCAACTTTGATCAATCTGATTCCGCGTTTTTACGATGCTACAGAGGGCTGGATTAAGGTTGACGGTGTTAAGATTCAGGATTACAGCCACGATGATTTAAATAAGAAAGTCGGCTATATTCCGCAAAAAGCAGTGCTTTTTAGTGGCACCATTCGCTCAAATATGGAATTTGGCGAAAGCAGCCAAACACCGCTGGATGATGCTAAAATTTGGGAGGCGCTTGAACTGGCTCAGGCTAAAGATTTTGTCGAAAATAAGGAAAAAGGACTTGATACAGAAGTAGCACAGGGCGGAACTAATTTTTCCGGCGGACAGAAACAGCGCTTGGCAATTGCGCGTGCTCTTGCCCGCAAACCTGAGATTCTTATTTTTGATGATTCCTTCTCAGCACTTGATTATAAGACCGATAGAATTCTGCGTGCTGAGCTGAGGAAGAAAACTAGGGATATGACTAAATTAATCGTTGCTCAGCGAATTTCAACCATTATGAATGCCGATCAAATTTTAGTTTTAGATCAAGGGAAGGTTGTCGGTCAGGGAACTCATAAAGAGCTCTTGGCTAATAATGAGATTTATCAGGAAATTGCTTATTCACAATTATCTAAGGAGGAGTTAGAAAATGGACAATAAAAAGAAATCATTATTAAGTCAGATGGCTCCTTATCTTAAAGGGTATAAGGCCTTATTTGCTCTTGCTGTTGTTTTTACAATTGCTTCAAGTACGATTACGGTTATTGGGCCTGACCGACTTAAGGAAATGACCGATACGGTGACCAAGGGCCTTGCAGGCAAGATTGATCTGGATAAAATTGCTGAAATTGCCTTTACTCTGGCACTAATGTATATTGGCGGAGCTCTGGTTTCTTATGCTGCAAGCTTTATTGTATCAACCTTGATTCAAAAATTCTCGCAGCGTCTGCGCAATGCTATTGCCCATAAAATCAACAAGGTACCGCTTAAGTACTTTGACAGCCACTCACAAGGAGACACCTTATCTCGCGTGACCAATGATGTGGATTTGATGACCCAATCATTTAACCAAAGTTTGGTTTCAATGGTAGCAGCTGTCGTCCTTTTAATCGGTTCCATTTTTATGATGATCAAGACAAACGGCGCTCTGGCCGCAACAGCCATTTTATCTGTCTTTGCAGGTTTTGCTCTGTCAAGCATCATCATGGTTAAAAGCCAGCCGCTCTTTAAACGTCAGCAAAAGAATCTGGCTAATGTCAGTGGCTATGTTGAAGAGATTTATTCCGGACACAATGTCGTTTCTAGCTATAATGCGCGCCGGCAAAGCAAGGAGCAGTTTGAAGTCTTAAATAACCAGTTGTTTTCTAGTATGTGGAAGTCACAGTTCTTCTCTGGAATCATGATGCCCTTGATGCAGTTCATTGGTAATTTTGGCTATGTTATGGTCTGTATCGTAGGAGCCCGCATGGCGTTAAACGGCGATGTGACTATGGGAACTATCGTTGCTTTCATGACTTATGTCCGCATCTTTACTCAGCCTATTTCACAAATCGCACAGGGTATCACCCAGCTTCAGTCAGCCAATGCTGCCATGGGGCGCGTTTTTGAATTTCTGAATGAAGAAGAGATGGAAGCAGAAGATCACAAGCAAAGACAGCTTGATACCGTTAAAGGAGATGTTAGCTTTGACAATGTCTTCTTTGGCTATCAGCCGGATAAAACCATTATCCATGATTTTTCAGCCCATGCAAAAGCCGGACAGAAAGTGGCTATTGTCGGTCCGACAGGTGCTGGTAAAACAACCATCGTCAATCTGCTGATGCGCTTTTATGAAGTTGATAAGGGCAGCATTTCCATCGATGGTGTCAATGTGCACGACATGAAGCGTGAAGAGGTGCATGATGCCTTTGCTATGGTTCTTCAGGATACCTGGCTTTTCGAGGGAACTGTTAAGGAAAATCTGATTTACAATCAGGAACACATTACAGAGGAGCAAGTCATTGCAGCAGCTAAAGCTGTCGGTGTTCACCATTTCATCAAAACACTGCCTGAGGGTTATGATACTGTTTTAGACGATTCGGTAACCTTATCCATTGGTCAAAAGCAGCTCTTGACGATTGCGCGGGCTCTGCTCAAAGATTCACCGCTGCTTATTCTTGACGAAGCAACATCATCTGTTGATACCAGAACAGAAGAGCTGATTCAAAAAGCGATGGATAAGCTGATGGAAGGCAGAACCTCCTTCGTCATTGCTCACCGCCTCTCAACTATTCGCAATGCGGATCTCATTCTTGTAATGAAAGACGGCAACATTATTGAGCAAGGCAATCACGATGATCTTATGGCTCAAGATGGCTTCTATGCTGATCTTTACAACAGCCAGTTCACGGAAGAAGATGACGCAGCTTAATTTAATTAAGAGTGCTGAGACAGCTCGTCTCAGTATTTTTTTCTATCCAATAAAATGTTTGAAAGTTTGTTAAAGCAGAGCCTTTTAAAAAGTGATGGCATTTATAATCAAATAGTTAGATAAAAGCTAAAAATTATTTTACAATAAGAGCAAGAAAAAAGGAGGCTATGCTTATGGCAACATTTCATGGGGAAACAATCACATTAGCAGGAACCAAACTGCAGGTCGGTGATACAGCACCGGATTTTGTGTTGACAGATACGGATTTGTCTAAAAAGACTTTAGCGGATTTTGCCGGCAAGAAAAAGGTTATCAGCGTTGTTCCGTCCATTGATACCGGGGTCTGCGATGCTCAGACCCGCCGTTTTAATCAGGAATTGGCAGACGCTGACAATACTGTTGTCATTACGGTATCTGTTGATTTACCTTTTGCCCAAGCGCGCTGGTGCGGCGCGGCTGGTTTAGATGATGTGGTGACTCTGTCAGATTACTATGACCATTCATTTGGCAAGGCTTATGGTTTACTGATTAATGAACTGCATTTGCTTGGACGAGCTGTTTTCGTTCTTGATGCGAACAATAAAATTACCTATCTTGAATATTTAGATGAAATGGGCAATCATCCTAATTATGAAGCTGCTCTGGCGGCTGTTAAAGCAGTTAAATAAGCTAATAGAAAAGGCACAGCGGCCGTCAAGAGAGTTGGATAATTGTATATCGGAGGCTGGGCAAAAACTCGTCCAATATTCCTGCTTTGGAATAGGCTCTTGACGCAGTGGTTGGGAGTAAGACTTGTTGGCTATGCAACTTAGTCTTACCCCTGCATAGTTCATTGGGTGCTTTAGCACCAATGAACCACTGCTGGCTGGCTTTTCTTTTGCCACAAGGCCAAAGCAGAAAACCTAAACAAATGTGATGAACAGCGTTCATCTTATTTCCAACCTCAAAAGATCCCCCAGACCTTTTGAGCTGTGCGGGGTGGGTTGAAAAGGTCTGGGAGACCTTTTTAATCGGGAAATGAAGCTTGCAAAGCAAGTGTCAAAAACGGTCTGGGGAGAGACCGTTTCAGGTCACCGCCTAGAAATTAGGAAGTGGTGAGAACCAAAATTTTCAATTTTTGGGTTGATCCCACTCCTTTTTTGTGCTATGACAGCCCCTAAAGTGGATAGTGAAAGCTATCTACTTTCTTTTTCTTTGTAATCATTAGTAAGTGAATGTCGTGAACGACCCCAAATATGTCGTGAATGGGAAAAATGCCTCTTAATTTCTCACTAAAATGACCATTCACGATCTATTTGATACCATTCACGACAATCGCCACACAAACGTATTAAAATAAGTTATACTATGAGTGTTTCTTGGCCAAGGAACAAAATCAAAAAAATGAAAAAGGAGTTTAGTTATGAATACACAAGTATTTGAACAATTTGAAGTAATGGACAATGAAGCACTTTCAACTGTTGAAGGTGGAGGCCGTGGATGGGACTGTGCAGCTGGCATTGCACTAGGTGCCGGCCAAGGTTACATGACTACCGCGGGAGGAACGGCATTTCTTGGGCCATACGCTATTGGTACCGGGGTCTTTGGCGCTTTAATTGGAGGTGCCGGAGGAGCAATGACTTCCTGCGGTTAATTAATGATGCATTACAATAAGATTTATGAAGGAAAAGCACAAAAGCAGATTTCGCTGCTTTTCCTTCCTTTTGTTTATTTCTATTGATATGAAAACTTCTTTTGGGAGATAAGGAGAAAAGATATGTTCGAGAAAGAAAGTCAGAAATTGAAGTTATTGAGATTGTTAACAGCTCAGCTGATTGCTGTCTGCCTGCTGATTATGCTTTTGACACAGGCTATTTTTAAGTCTCCTCTGCTTGTTCAGATTTGCTTTTTAATCATCACTTTTTGTACGGCGGCATTGAATTATTATTTTGTCAAAGAAATCAGAAAGGCTGCCCCAAAAGAAACTTCTGTTTCCGCAGTTGCTCATCAGCTCATCTTTGCTGCCGTCTTTTTGTTGTTAACCGTTTTAAGCGGCTATAAGGCTATTCATGTAAAAGCAGTTTATAGCATCATTATTTTTTCAACTATTGCTGTCATCAGTTTTATTCTTTTTATCCTTTTGTTATGGGGAATAAAATATGTCAGACAGGCCCAACAGTCTTCAAAAGGTTCTGACGATTAATCAATGATAGATCAAAACTTACCATTGCTCGTATGGTAAGTTTTTTAGTGTTTACTCCAGATAACGAATATATCAAAATTTCAAAGTCAGTTTTTTCATCGAAACGATATGAGATCTTAGGCAATATCTTCTAATGTTAGAAATTTAGAATGTCATTTGATAAAATAAGGTTTCTTTAATCTTCTATGATATAATAGAGCAAGTAAGCAAAAAGGATGAATGATGTCACAAGAAACAATTTATGGGAAGTATGAAGCTTATTTGCCTCAAATTTTAGAGGATTTGAGCCGAAAAATTCAAGCCGAAAACCAGCGTGTAAAGGCAGAAACTGGATTTAAACTGTTTGAGCATTTCCTTGCACGGGTTAAAACCAATGACAGCATGATCGAAAAATGCCAGCGTAAAAATCTTCCGGTAACAACGGAATCTGCCCTAAAAGAAATCCGTGATGCCATTGGCATTCGTATTATCTGCGGTTTTGTTGATGATATTTATAAAACAGTTGCTATCCTTAAAAAAATGGATGGTATCAGCGTTTACAATGAAAAAGATTATATTGATCAGGCTAAGCCTAATGGCTATCGCTCTTATCATTTGATTTTGGAAATAAAGACGCCCTTTGAGGATTGTTTAGGCCAGAAGCCGGGAAACTATTTTGTGGAAGTTCAGTTAAGGACCATAGCTATGGATTCTTGGGCTAGTTTGGAACACCAAATGAAGTATAAACATAATATTAAGAATCCTGAACGTATTGTTAAAGAACTAAAGCGCTGCGCGGACGAGCTGGCTTCTTGTGATCTCTCCATGCAGACTATCCGAAATTTAATTGCAGAAAGCGGTGAGTGAAATGTCTTTGAGTATTTTACTGGCAGAAGATGAGGAACAGCTGTCACGTGTTTATACAGCAGCTCTAGAGCATCAGGGCTATCGGGTTGATCAAGTTTATAACGGACAGGATGCTGTGAAAAAAGCAAACGACAATGTCTATGATGTTTTTATTTTGGATATTATGATGCCAGTAAAAACCGGTCTGGAAGCCTTACGTGAAATCCGTGCCAACGGAGACAGCACCCATGCGATTATGCTGACGGCTATGTCGGAAATAGAAGACAAGGTGACTGGCTTGGAAGCAGGTGCAGATGATTATTTAACCAAGCCTATTTCGCTCAAAGAACTTTTGGCTCGTATGGCTTCCTTGGAGCGGCGTTTGGACAGCTTTACTGATAAAATTCTAACCTTGGGCAGTGTCAAACTTGATATTGCTCAGCAGGAAATGGCAGCCAGCAATTCTATCCGTTTAGCAGGAAAAGAATCCAAATTAATGGCTTTTTTCATGCTTAATCCCAATAAATCTTTATCGACCAGAGAAATTTTCCAGCATGTTTGGGCTAAGGATGACGATCCTGAAATAGATGAGGGCTATGTCTTTATCTATGTTTCCTATCTCAGACAAAAGCTCAAATCCATTAAAGCGAATCTTGCTATCCTAGGGAAAGAAAATGGAGATTTCACTCTCGTGGAAACGGCAGGTGATGATTATGCTTCGTAAGATTAGATTTCGTTTTATCTTAATTTCTTCCCTTGCTATTCTAGGGATTTTGTTATCTTTTATCATTATTTTCAACTCGGTTCGCTATGTTCAAAATAACGGGGAGATTGAATCTGTCTTGCGCGTCCTGTCCAAAAATGGCGGTGAATTTCCGAAACCTGATGACATTAATAAGGATCCGGAAGGAAGAAATCTATCAGGAACTATTATCAATCAGTATCAATATTATAGCTTTGTTATTAAAAATAAAAGGGAAATAACTTCTTTTAATATACAGCATATTCCTGATTTGACTAAAGAAGAGATTAGAGATTATATGGGAAATATTAATCTAAGCAGTCAAAAGATAGGTTATTTTAGGAGGAATCGTCATTTTTACGCTTACAAAGTGACAAGTCTCAAACAAAAGAGCAGGCAGTTGGTTGTTGTTTTAGATGCTACGCGTTTCGTTGATGATCGGTCAGAATTGATTGCTCTTTCTATTAGAATGTCATTTTATAGCCTCATTCTTTTTGTTCTTATTGTTTCTGTCTTTTCGGGCTTCGCTATTAAACCTTATGTTGAGAATTATGAGAAACAAAAGCGTTTCATTACAAATGCTGGACATGAATTAAAAACACCCTTATCTATTATTTCGGCTAATAATGAGCTGCAGGAACTGACAACCGGCGAGACAGAATGGACTAAAAGCACTAAAGATCAAGTCGAACGCTTAACACTTTTAATCAATCGGCTAGTAAGTCTAGCCAGACTGGAAGAACAGCCAGATCTTGTTCTTGAAAGGGTTGATTTTTCAAAAATTGCGCAGGATGCAGCAGAAGCTTTTAAAGCTCCTATTATTAAAGACGGGAAAACGTTTGAGATGGCCATTGATTCTAATATCCATGTCAAGGCTGAAGAAAAATCTCTATTTGAACTAGTTACCCTTTTGGTGGATAATGCTAATAAGTACTGTGATGACGGCGGAAAAGTGAGTGTTAAACTCAGCAAAACCAGCAGCTTTAAAAAGGCAAAGCTAGAAGTTTCAAATACCTTTAAAGAAGGTGCGAAAATTGATTACAGCCGTTTCTTCGACCGTTTTTATCGGGAAGATGAATCTCACAATAATCAAACATCCGGTTACGGTATTGGACTGTCAATGGCGCAGAGCATTGTTAACATCTTCAAAGGGAAAATTTCTGTTTCCTATAAGAATGACATCATTACTTTTAAGGTAGTGCTCTAATGTTAGAATATAAAAAATGAGGTTGGGCAAAAAGTCCAACCTCATTAATATTAATTAGAGTTCGTTTTAACATCATAAGGCAGTGGTTGGGAGAAACTCTGTTAGCTTTAGCTAACCTAGAGTTTCCCCTGCACAGTTCATTAGGCACTTTAGTGCCAATGAGCCACTGTTGAATGGCAGTTTCGTTCGCGTTTTACGCTCTTTAGCTGACCGATTCAACTGTGCGGGGGTGGGAGTGAATCGGTCTGGGGAGAGACCGTTTCAGGTCACCGCCTAGAAATTAGGGAGCGGTGAGAACCAAAATTTTCAATTTTTGGGTTGATCCCACTCCCATTTTGAGTCTGTTAGAAAAGATAGAGTACAGCCGTGATAATAGCTAGGCCGCCCTGTGTCAGTAAAATTTTAGGATTGCTGCTGTAAGCACCGTATGCAGCCACTAAAATAATATAAACTAAAATTGGCAAGATAAGCGATGCATTAAAAATCAGTCCGTAAAGCAATCCCAGACCCAGAAGACCATTGTAAATCCCTTGATTTTTAAATAGTGTATCAATTTCTTTTTCAGCTAATTTTTCTTGACTCATTCCAAAGACTTGAGCTGTCTTAGCAGACTGTGTGGCTAAAGTTTCCAAATACATAATGTAGAAAAATTCCAAAGCAATTAAAATAACCAAAATACTCTTAATGATTGACATGCTTGCCTCCTAATAGTAATGCTTTAGTATTATAAAATTTATTGCCGGACTTTGCAAGAAATTGGATTGTTTTTGAGGCCTTTATAGATTTGCAGCATTTGGAGTTTGGGTTAGAGAGTGTTTTGGCGGTATTGTTTCAGACTTTCCTTGACAGCCTTGATAAATTCCTGAGTAATGGAAGTGTCTTGCTTGCGATTATTGCTAACAAAGCCCAGAGTATGGATATGACTGTCCTTGAGAGGAACAAGGACGATTTGATCCTTAATAAAACTGTTAACAAGTCCCAAGCCAGAAGCATAGGCATCTGATCCGCAAAGAATATTCATGATGGTGCCGCGGTCATTGCTGTAAAAAACAGACTGATTTTCTGGAGTATCAAGGGTATCTTCATCAAAATTAAGTCCGGAAGTTTCTTGTCGGAAACGGACCTGCTTATAATCTTTTAATTGCGCTTTTTCAATGACCTTTTGTTTAGCAAGCGGATGGTCTTTTCTAAGGAAAATCCGTGTTGGAAAATCCCCCAGAGCTGTAAAGGTAAGATCATTTTGCTTAAAATAGCGTTCTAAAATGTGGCGGTTGTCATCATTAAGATAAAGAATTCCCAAGTCACTTTCAAAAGTGAGAACGCTCTCCAGAATTTTTTTGGTTGTTGTCTCAATCAGGTGGAAATGCTGATAGTTATGCTTAAAACTTTCAGCGATATCCAGCAGCGGCATTGCCAAAAAATCATAATGATGAGAAGTAATTGTGAAGCTATTCTTATAGTTATCCTGATAACGCTGTTTTAAAAGATCAATTTCTCCCAAAATGCGTTTGGCGTATTTAAGAAAATCATAGCCGTCATCTGTTAAACGAGTCCCTGTGTTGGAACGAATAAAGAGCTGAACACCTAATTCAATTTCTAATTCTTTGATGGAGGAGGAAAGATTAGGCTGAGTGACATAAAGTTTTTTAGCAGCTTCGCTGAAAGAACCAGTCTCAGCAATAGCTTCAACATAGCGACATTGTTGAAAATTCATAATAATCTCCTTCTTCCTGAAACTTTTCTGACATTATAACAAAAAAGTCCTTAGAAAATCTGCAAAAAACTGATAGAAAAAAATAAAGAGCTGATAAATTTTTCTTATAGCCTGTTATTATTTCTTTTTTTGCTAGCAATGCTTCTAAACTGTCATAACTAAAATTTATAGCAGTCCATAAAAAAGATAGATTATGCAAGGTGTCAGAGAGGTGGTAGGATAAAGTCATATCACGATTTAAGGAGATGGGCTTATGACAAACAGTAAAAAAGAATGGGTCTTAAGGGCTTTCAGAGGTGAAGAAGTAAATAAAGTTCCTGTAGGTTTTTGGTATCATTTCTTGCCAGAAGAGGAATTAGGACAGGGTCTTGATAATCCTGAGCTTTTTAAGAAGAATCTTCAAGGACATCAACAATTCATTAAAGAAGTAGAGCCTGATTTTATCAAATTGATGAGTGATGGTTTTTTCACATATCCGAATGAATTGATTCATAAAGGTCTTACTTCGGTTCAAG
Source organism: Streptococcus ratti FA-1 = DSM 20564 (assembly GCF_000286075.1). Lineage (GTDB taxonomy): Bacteria > Bacillota > Bacilli > Lactobacillales > Streptococcaceae > Streptococcus > Streptococcus ratti. The sequence continues at coordinate 500,755 of NZ_AJTZ01000005.1, forward strand.
AATTGGCTAATATTTCTTCTATTGGTGAAGATCATCCTTGGTTTGATCAACAGGTGGAACTGGTTAAAGCAATTAAGAAGAGCTTCACTGAAGATATCGTAGCAATTTATAACATCTTTGCTCCAGTAACCTATCTTAAGTGGCAATTATCTGGTCAAGTAGCTCATGGTGATGACATCATTGCTCAATTTTTGCAAGAAGATGCCCAAACTTTAAAAAAAGTTTTGAATGTGATTGCTGGAGATATTGCTATCTTGACTAAAAAGGTCATTGCTGAAGCTGGTATTGAAGGTATTTATCTCAGTGTACAATCCATCCAAGATAGCAGAGTAAATTCTGAAGATTATAGTAACTATATTGCTCCTAGTGATTTGGCTATCATTGAAGCTGCTCATCAAGTGCGTGGTTTAACAGTTCTCCACATCTGCGGTTATGAGGGAGCAAGCAATGATATAAAACTCTTCAAAGATTATCCAGCTCAAGTCTTTAATTGGGCTGTTGGTCCAGAAGGTATTAGTTTGGCTCAAGGCCGTAAACTTTTTAATGGAAAAACTGTTTTAGGGGGATTTGTTAATACTGAGAACGGCATTCTCTATAAGGGCAGTAAGGAAGAAATTCAAGAGGAAGTAAAGAAATTATTGCAAGAATCTGGTCCGTTAGCTACGGTTATAGGTGCAGATTGTACTATTCCAAGTGATATTGCCACTGAGCGCATTGCTTGGGTCAAAGAAGCAGTAATTTCGTAAGATAAGAAAGGGAGATTATTACATGGCTAAGAAAAAATGGATTATTGCAGGAGGAATATTGGTACTCCTTGTTGGCGGAACAATTATTGGGCGCCAATTGGCGGGAAATGGTGCTACAGGTGGAAAAGTGACGACTTTAAAGGTGGCTCATACTCAAAATTATGTTCCCTATGATTATGTCAATGATAAGGGTGAAAATACTGGTTATGAAGTGGAAGTCTTGAAGGCTATTGATAAAAAGTTACCTGATTATAAATTTAAATATACAGGAACCAGCGATGAGGATTTACTCATTGGTCTTGAATCGGGTAAGTATGATATTGGAACCAAGGGGGCTTGGTATACAAAAGAGCGTGCTAAAAAATTTATCATTCCCAAAGATGCTATTGGTGCTAGTGTCATCGGTTTTACTATTAGAAAAGATGAGGAAAAGACGGTTACTGATATTGATTCTTTTGCGAAATCAGGTGGAAAACTTGTTCCGATTTCTCCGCAAAATGCCCAGTGGAATGTTATTGAAGATTATAATAAAAAACACAGTGACGCTCCAATTGATTTGAAATCGGCAGAAAGTTTTACAGTGGCAGATGCTTATGCATGGGTTTTAGAAGGTCGTTACGATGCTTATTTTGATATTAAGTTATCCTTTAAACAGGCTGTTAAGGACAAGGATGGGGCCTACCATAAGTATGCCGATAAACTAACTTGGATTCCTTATAAAGGAATTGAAACATATCCATTGGTTCATCGCAGTAAGGCTAATCAAAAATTTGTCAAGGCTTACAATAAGGCTATTAAAGAATTGAAGAAGGATGGAACTTTAGCAAAACTGTCTAAAAAGTATTTTGGAGAAGATGTCTTTAATTATGTTACAAAATAGGAGGTTAGTATGGTTTCTTATACACCAACTTATGTTTTTAAATTTTTACCGACTATTTTAAATGCTCTTCCTTTAACACTATGGGTTATCTTTTTAACAGTTCTTTTGGGCTCTTTGCTAGGAGCAGGACTTGCTTGGGCGCAACTGAATTCTGCAAGTGATGGCTGGGTAGCTTTTGCTAAGGCATATGTTTTTATTTTAAGATGCACGCCACCGATTGTTTTGCTGTTTATGGTTTTTTATGGTTTGCCAGAATTCTTGACTTGGTGGCTTCATTTGGATGTTGATGATTGGTCACGGACTGTTTTTGTGGTTGTTACCATGATACTGTTATTTGCAGCTTCTATTTCTGAAGTTTTTAAAGCTGCCTATTTGGCTGTACCTAAAGGACAATTAGAGGCTGGTCTCAGTATTGGCTTAACTGGTTTTCAAACTTTTGTTCGTATTCTTTTACCACAGGCTTTTAAGATTGCCTTGCCTAATATAACGACTGCCATTTTAAATTTGATGAAAGATGCGGCTTTGGCTTATACGATTGGCCTCGTAGATGTTATGGGAGCAGGAAATTTAATCATTAGTCGAAATTTGGGAAATTACTCTTTGGAAACTTATACAGCAGTTGCGCTTATTTATTGGGGAATTGCCTTGATTTTATCCTTAGTATCGCATTTCATGGAATATAGTCTTAGTAAAGGAAATGCTTAGGAGGGGTTATGGATTTTTCTTATATTTTTCATACATTTTTTCTTTCCTTAAAAGGTGTTCCTGTGACCTTAGCTATTATGATAGTTTCTATATTGTTGAGTTTTTTACCTGCTTTGTTTTTGGCTTTGGGGAGAATTTACAAGGTAAAAGGTGTGACGACTTTTTCGATTATCTATCTAGCCTTTATTAGAGCAACTCCGCCTATTCTTTTAATTCTCTTTTTTTATAGCCTTCTACCCAGTGTTTTGAATACTATTTTAAAATCAAGTGGACTAGATATTTTTAAGCTTAATCCTATTTATTATGCTTTTATTATCTTTAGTCTCATGACAACAGGAAGTTTATCAGAAATTTTACGTTCTGCTATTTTAACGGTTAATAAAGGGCAATTAGAAGCAGCACAATCTATCGGTTTAACAACGACACAAGGCTATCTTAGAATTGTCTTTCCGCAAGCTTTGAAATCTGCTCTTCCCAATCTTTGTAATCTAGTCATCAATATTGTTAAGGGAACGTCTCTTGTTTTTGTCATGACGGTTAAGGATATTACAGCGATAGCTAAAGTTGAAGCAGCACATGGTTATCAATATTTCGAATCTTATCTTGTGATTTTCATTATTTACATTATTATCTGCGGTTTGATTCAATGGGCTTTTTCAGTTTTAGAAAAGCATTTTGCTTAAGGAGAATACATGTTAGAAATTAAAAATTTATCAAAACAATTTGGGGACAAGCTTGTCCTTGAAAATGTTAATTTAACTGTCAATAAGGGTGATGTCGTCGTTATCTTGGGTCCTAGTGGCTCAGGGAAAACAACCTTTTTGCGCTGTCTTAATCACTTGGAAAAAGCAGACCAAGGACATTTAACTTTAGATGGACAAACCTATGATTTAGCAACACTTAATCGTAAAGAAATATTGACCATTAGGCAAAAGACAGCCTTTGTTTTTCAACATTATAATCTCTTTGCTAATAAGACAGCTTTGGAGAATATTTTGGAAGGTCTGGTCACTGCAAGAAAAATTCCAAAAGAGCAGGCTATTAAAATTGCAGAGCAAGCACTTGAAAAAGTAGGGTTACTGACTTATAAGGATTATTATCCTAGTCAATTATCAGGTGGCCAGCAACAAAGAATCGGTATTGCCCGTGCTATTGCAGTCAAGCCGGATCTTATCTTTTTCGATGAGCCAACATCAGCACTTGACCCTGAATTGATTGGCGATGTTTTAGGTGTCATGAAACAGTTGGCTGAGGAAGGTGTTACCATGATTGTGGTCACGCATGAAATGAGCTTTGCCAAAGATGTTGCCAATCATGTTATTTTTATGGATGGTGGACATATTATTGAAGAAGCAGCACCAAAGGAATTTTTCTCAAAACCTAAAGAAGATAGGACTCGTCGCTTTTTAGCTCGGATTCTATCTGATGATAGTTATTCAGTAAATTATATATTGTGATCCAACTTTCTTGTTGGATTTTTTTATAAGATGAACTATAACTAAAATTTATAGCAGTCCATAAAAAAGATAGATTATGCAAGGTGTTAGAGAGGTGATAAGATTAAGAGAAACTTATTATGTTTATGAAGGAGATGATCTTATGAAGAAAAAAGTAATTATTCTAATAACAACTTTAATGATTTTAGGTTCAGTTTTTTTCTCTTTCTTTAACCGACAGCAGTCCCCAAAGGTAGCAGCTGAAAAGAAAAGAACGACAATTGTTGCCGCGACTGGCGGTGAACCTAAACCCTTTACCTTTGTGAAGAATGATAAATTGACGGGGCACAACATTGAATTATTAAAGGCTATTTTTAAAAAATTACCTCAATATCAATTAAAAATTGAAAAAACAAAATTTGAGTCTATTTTTTCCGGCCTTAAGTCAGATCGCTATCAGATTGGTGTTAATAATTTTGCCAAAAATGCTGAGCGGGAAAAGAATTATCTTTTTACAGATCCGATTTTTCAAAACTCCTATGTGGTTATTTTTAAGAGCAAGAGCCAGCTTTCTAAAAAAGTGACCTCTTGGTCAGATTTGAAGAATTTATCTACGGTTGGCTCTACAGGAGTTAATACAACTACCGCCATTGAGGAATATAATAAAAACCATACTGACGGAAAGATAGATTTTCATTATTCAGCAGAAGATTTAGCTTCACAGCTGCGCTCTATTGAAAGCGGCAAATATGACTTTTTATTGATGGATAAACCGATGTTTAAATACTATCAAAAAGAATTCAACTTTAAACTTGAAAGCAAGTCTGTTTCTGGCTCTCTTGAAAAAGAACTTTTGGCAGAACCTTATAGTTATCTCATTGTTTCAAAAGGCAATGAAAAACTTGTCAAGGATATCAATAAAGCCTTGAAGCAAGTCGTTAAAGATGGTACTTCTAAGAAGATTAATGAAAAATATTTTGGAGAAGATTATTCTCCAACTTATAAGTAGGATGACAAACTATGACTTTTAAATACACAATTGAAACAGATCCCAATCAGGTTGACTACAAGCAGGTGACAAGGGTTTTAGAGAAGGCTGGACTGATTAGCGAACCTAATGAAAAAAAGCAAGAACAGGCCTTTAAAAACAGTGATATTACTATTTTTGTTCAGGACGGTGGTAAGGTTATTGGGGTAGGCCGAGCATTAACCGATTTTATATCTCAGGGTGTCATTTATAATATTGCCGTTGATCCGGACTATCAAAAACAGCATGTAGGTCATATGATAATAACTTATTTGCTTGACCAACTAAAAGGTTTGAATGTTATTCTCTATACCCATCCCCAGACGCTTACTCTTTATGAAAAGTATGGTTTCAGGCGCAGTAAAACAGCCTTTGCACATTTTGAACATGGAAATGCAGAAGATTTGCAGTGGATGGAAGAAGAAGGCTTTTTTCTACCGGAAGGCTATCGCTTTGACAGCGAGAAAGGACGTTACTAAATGATAAAAAAAGTGTTCAAATTTCTTTTTCTTTACAAGACAGCAGATGAACATTATTATGCCCGTCATTTGGCCAGCTTGCAGCTAAGCGGCTGTCTTTTAGAAGATATTTCATCGCTTTTAACTGAGAGTTATTTAGGGGGTAAGTGATGACAACAGAATTTGTAAGGCAAGAAGTGGATTACAAAGGCCGTTTTCGCAGACAGAAAACGCGTTTTGTAACTCCTTTTGGAGAAGGGGAAGATGAACTTCCTGTTGAGAAGAACCGCTATCGTTTAATCGTTTCTTATGCCTGTCCTTGGGCTCACCGTCAGCTGATTGCTCTTAAATTACTAGGGCTTGAAGATGTCATCAGCATCGGCGTTGTTGATCCTGTGCGTCCGACAGATGTTAAGCGGACAGACTGGGCCTTTACCTTGGATAAGGGAAATGTAGATCCTGTGTTAGGAATTCACTATCTCAGTGATATTTATTTAAAAACAGATCCTGCTTATCAAGGTCGTTTTACGGTTCCTGCTGTAATTGATTTACAGACAGGCAAAGTTGTTAATAATGATTTTTTAAATCTTCTCTACTATTGGGAGACCAAGTGGACAGCCTTTCATAAGGCAGGTACACCTGATCTTTATCCTAAATCTCATCGTCAAGAAATCAATGCTCTTAATGACCTTATTTTTAAAGACATTAACAATGGAGTCTACAAAGCAGGTTTTGCTGCCAGTCAGGAAGCTTATGAAGAGGCCTATGACGCTTTGTTTGAACGCCTGGATCAATTGGAAGAACGTTTAAATCATTCCCGCTATTTGTTTGGCGATCGGATAACAGATTCGGATATTCGTCTGTACGTGACCTTAGTGCGTTTTGATGCAGCCTATTACGGTGGTTTTCGCACTAATCGCAACCGTCTCATTGATTTTCCTAATTTATGGGCTTATGCTCGCGACCTTTACCAGCAGCCTGCTTTTAAAGAGACGACGAAATTTGACCATATAAAAAAACATTATCATTTGAGTGCCATTGACAATCCGCATCAGATTCTTCCCAAGGGTCCTGATGAATTGGTATGGCTGCAGCCTCATGACAGGGCTGTCAGAATTTATAAACAGAAAGAGGAAAAAGATGTCAGATATTAAAAAGAAAATAAAAGCAGTTAATCTGAAACGCCGACCTGTTGAAACGAAGACTGAAATTGATAAAAACGGTGCCTTTCAGCGCCAGCCTAACCGCTTTACCAGAGCTTTTGGGGATGGTCCTGATGAACTGAAGGCGGTAGCTGGTAAATACCGTCTGTTCTGGGCAAAGGGCTGTCATTGGTCCAATCGTGCCTCAATTGTTCGTGAGCTGCTGGGTTTGCAAGATACCATTTCTATTAATCTTGTCGGTCATACAGACGATCCGAGGCGCCGTCAATACGGCTGGGAATTCGTCTATGATAAAGACGGTAGAGATCCGGTAACTGGTGCTGAATACTTGGCTGAATTTTACTATCGTGCTGATCCAGATTACACTGGTCGAACGACTGTGCCTGCTTTGATCGATCTGGATACTTATGAAGTAGTCAATAATGATTATCATCGACTGACCAATTATTTTGAAGTAGCTTTTAAGCCTTTTCAAAAACCAGATGCTCCAGACCTCTATCCTCAAGAACTCAGGCATGATATCGACCATTTTAATGACAATGTCCTTTTCCCTTATGTTAATAACGGAACCTACCGTATGATGTTTGCCCAATCTTTGGAGGCTTATAATGAGGCTTTTGAACAGTTTTATGACACATTGGATATTATTGAGAAACGTCTGATGACGCAGCGCTTTTTATTTGGTGATTATGTGACAGATTCTGATGTTCGGCTCTTTGTCACTCTGACACGTTTTGACACGCATTATTACCGCAATCTTGGTCCCATCAAGCGCCGTATCATTGATTATCCCAATATTTGGGGCTATGCTAGGGATTTATATGAGATTCCGGCTTTTAAAAACAACACTTATTTTCATGAGATTGCGCGTGGCTGGGATACAAAAAAAGAAAAACTCTTTGTTGATTTTAATTCCCGTTTTGCTGACAGCATTGATTTCGATGCTCTCTGGTCAAGTCCGCAAAACCGTAAACTTTTATCCAAGACACCAGAACAGAAATTCTTGATTCATTAAATAAAAAAAGGTCGGTCATAACATTTTCCGATCTTTTTTAGGGTCGCTTTTTTCTCATTTTTATATTAAAATAAAAAGGTAATAGATTGCATAATCACAGGCGAAAGGGAGTTTAAAAGTGACTGAAAAATCTGTAAAAGTCAAATCTTATGCTAATATTGCTATTATTAAGTATTGGGGAAAGGCAAATGCTGAAAAGATGATTCCCTCTACCAGCAGTATTTCTTTGACGCTTGAAAACATGTATACTGAGACCAAGCTGTCACTTTTGCCAGATGCGGATGCTGATGCCTTTTACATTGATGGTCTTTTACAAAATGAAGCAGAGCATGCTAAGATGAGCAGAATTTTAGATTATTTTCGAAAAGATCAGCCGCTTTTTGTAAAAATAGAAAGCTCTAACAATATGCCGACAGCCGCTGGTCTCTCATCAAGTTCCAGCGGTTTGTCAGCCCTTGTGAAGGCAGCTAACATCCTTTTTAAAGGGGAGCTCAGCCCAAGTGAGTTGGCTCAACTAGCAAAATTTGCCTCTGGCTCTTCTTCCCGCTCATTCTTTGGCCCTGTGGCTGCCTGGGATAAGGATTCTGGGGAGATCTATAAGGTTAAGACAGATTTAAATCTGGCTATGATTATGCTGATTTTGGATGACCGTAAAAAACCAATTTCCAGCCGTGATGGCATGAAACGCTGTTCAGAAACTTCCAGTAATTTTAAAGACTGGGTTGCCCAGTCTGAACAAGATTATGCCAACATGCTGACTTATCTTGAAACTAATGATTTTGAGAAGGTAGGAGAGCTGACCGAGCGCAATGCTCTTGCTATGCATGCAACGACTGAGAGTGCAGAGCCCTCTTTTTCTTATTTGACAGACAAGTCCTATAAGGCCATGGAAAAAGTCAGAGCTCTTCGGCAGCAGGGAGAAAGGTGCTATTTTACTATGGATGCAGGATCAAATGTCAAAGTCCTGTGTTTGGAAGAAGATTTAGAGCATTTGGCTGCTTTGCTGGCTGAGGACTATCAGATTATCAAGTCTAAAACAAAGGAACTCTAACATGGGTGATGTTATTCAGGTACAGACAGGCGGTAAACTTTATATCGCTGGTGAATATGCTGTTTTAACTCCCAAACAGTCAGCTATTATTAAAAATATCCCTATCTATATGACAGCCAGCATAAAACCAGCCAATCAGATTTCTATCTGGTCTGATATGTTTGACTATCGCGCAGGGATGGCAGCAGATGTTAATTACACACTGATTCAGGAAACAATCGCTGTTTGGGCTGCTTTTTTGGGTAAGGATGTAGCTGATTTAAGACCTTTTACTCTAGATATTACCGGCAAAATGGAGCGCAGTGGTATCAAATTCGGTATCGGCTCCAGCGGCAGCGTGACTGTTTTGACCTTGAAAGCTTTAGCGGCCTTTTACCATGTGAAACTATCCAGAGACACTCTCTTTAAATTAGCCTCTTATACATTGATTAAGCGCGGTGATAACGGTTCTATGGGAGATCTCGCCTGTATTGCATATGATGATTTGATTTTATTTACTGCCTTTGATCGCAGGCGGGTGCGTACTTGGATTGAAAGTTATGATTTAAAGGCCATTTTGGCGAAGGATTGGGGCTACGGTATTGAAATCATTAAACCGGCTCTTTCTTGTGACTTTCTAGTAGGATGGACTAAGGAAGCAGCCATTTCACGCGACATGATTAATTTAGTTAAATCAGCAGTTACAGATGATTTTCTTATGCAGACTCAAAAAGCCGTTCTTCGGCTAAAGCTCGCTTTAGAAGCAGGAGTAAAATGTGATGTCAAAGCAGAAATTGAAAATGTCTCCGGCCTGCTGGCTGCACTTAGTCCTGCCATTTACAGTGATAAGTTAAAGGAACTGAAGGCAGCCAGCCAAGGACTTGATGCTGCTGCTAAATCATCCGGATCAGGCGGCGGTGACTGCGGAATTGCTCTGTCGTTTAAGGAAAAAGACAGTCAGACCTTAATAGAGCGCTGGCAGACAAACGGAATCGAATTGCTTTACCAAGAAAAATTATAGGAGAACGCATGGCGAACAGAAAAGATGATCATATCAAATATGCCCTTAAATATAGGTCCCCTTATAATAGTTTTGATGATATGGAGCTTGTTCATCATTCTCTGCCTGATTATGACCTGAATGAAATTGATTTAAGCACACATTTTGCAGGTCGGGATTTTGAATTTCCTTTTTATATTAATGCCATGACAGGCGGCAGCAATAAAGCGAAGGTTGTTAACCGCAAACTTGCTCAAGTAGCTGAAGCCACAGGGATTGTTATGGTTACAGGATCCTACAGCGCAGCACTCAAAAATGAAAATGATACCTCTTATCCTAGCCACCAAGAATTTCCAGGCCTGCTTTTGGCAGCTAATATTGGCCTTGATAAACCAGTAGCCGCAGCTCTGCAGACAGTTGAAAGAGTGAATCCGCTTTTTTTGCAGGTTCATGTCAATCTCATGCAGGAACTTCTTATGCCGGAAGGAGAGCGCGAATTTCGCTGCTGGAAATCTAATCTTTCCGCTTATGTCAGAGACATCTCTGTACCGCTTATTCTTAAGGAAGTCGGCTTTGGCATGGATGTTAAAACAATTGAAACAGCAGCAGAACTAGGCTTTAAGACCTTTGATATTTCCGGCCGCGGCGGCACCAGTTTTGCTTATATTGAAAATGAGCGCGGAGGCAACCGTTCCTACCTCAATGAATGGGGGCAGACCACCCTTCAAGCACTACTAAATGCTCAGCCTTTGATGAGCCAAGTGGAAATTTTAGCATCGGGCGGTATCAGACATCCTTTAGACATGGTGAAATGCCTTGTTTTAGGTGCCAAAGCCGTTGGTTTGTCGCGGACGGTTTTAGAACTGGTTGAAAGCTATCCAATCGAAAAAGCCATTGACATTGTCAACGGCTGGAAAGAGGATTTGCGGCTGATTATGTGTGCTCTTAATTGTAAAACGGTTGAAGATTTGACAAAAGTTGATTATATCTTGTATGGCAACTTAAAAGATGCCATACAATTCAAAAATCCAAGGAATTAGAGAAAAAAAGCAAAAAGTGAGTGACATTTAAGTTTTCACTCACTTTTGTTTTACAGCATACAGTAGACGATAGCGATATACTGCAAAGCCGAAGCTAAAAGAATAAAGAGATGCCATATCATATGAAAATAGGGCTTCTTTTTGGCATAGAAGAAAGCACCGACTGTGTAAGAAAGTCCGCCGCCCAGCATCAAAAGCCAAAAGGTTAAGCCAGTCTTGCTGATGATGACCGGAATGATAAAGATAACCAGCCAGCCCATCAGTAAATAAAGGAAGAGACTGAACTTGTCATTAATCTTTTTAGCAAAAATTTTGTATAAGATACCAAAAATAGTTGTTCCCCACTGCAAAATAATAATAAGATAGCCCAGCCAGCCGCTGACCAGAGACAGAGCTACTGGCGTATAAGATCCTGCAATAGCGATATAAATCATGCTGTGGTCAATAATGCGCAGGATATATTTTTGCGGCGAGTCATACTGCATGGAATGATAGACAGTTGACGATAGGAACATTAAAAAGAGACTAATGATAAAGATAGACATGCCGACTGCAGCCTTTATACCATAAGATTGATAGCTGTAAATAGCAGTAATGGGCAGCAAAACGAGCATTATAGCAGCACCGACAGCATGGGTGACGCTGTTGGCGACCTCTTCGCCAAAACTTAGTTGTTTGCTTAATTTAAGTGTTTGAGCCGGACTCATCTGTACCACCTCTTTTCAATTCTAAAACAAGCTGATGTGTCTGATGATAGAGTTTCAGTGTCTGACAGGCAGAAATAATAACTGCCGGAACATCCTCTATACTGTCATCGTTCATGCAGGCAACAAAGTGATTGTAACTGGTTTCTGACTGATGGTTAGCTGTCAGTATTTCCAATGTTTGACTGATTTCCTGAATGGCAAAGACATTTTTCAAACTGGTTATGACAATCAAACGAGCCAGCTGTTTGCGGCTGTATTTTTTCTTGACAGGTTTGTCAATGTGCCCATGTTTGACATAATTATTAATCATAGCCGCCGTCAGTCCTTTGTCATTTTGCGATGGAGAGAAGCTGGCTATCTGATTGACATACAAGAGAACCTGATCAAGATATAGATCTAGCTCGGGCAGCTCTTTCCATTGAGGGTAGGAATAAGTCATAAATTATCACCTTCAGTTAATCTGGTTTTCATGACTAGATTATATAATTATACGAAATTATTGTCAAGCAAAAACTGCAGCTCTCTAAAAATAATGTAGATTAGAAAAAAACAGTGCAGGCCGCTGACAGCAGTTAGTTTCTTATTAAAGAGACAAAAGGCTAGGACAAAAGTCCTGCCTCCTTTAACTATTTAAGATATAGCAGTTTGACGCAGTGGTTGATTGGAGGTCCTTATCCCTTGCTAGGCAAGTGAATAGCGGCCATTCCTAATCAACTGTGCGGAGGTGGGACGACAAAATCGAAATCGTAATGTCATTACGATTTACCGATTTTTGTCCCACTCTCTTGATCTCTGAGATTTTGTAAAATACTCTGCGCTGTTTCCAAATTCAGATGTTTAGCTTTAAGAAGCTGAGAAACAAGAGTTGGAACTTCCTTTTCTTTAGCTCCGGCAAGCAAGGCTAAAGATTTGGCCTGTAATTTCATGTGTCCTGCCTGAATACCGGTACTGGTAAGGGCCTTAAGTGCTGCAAAATTTTGTGCCAGACCCACTGAAGCAATGACAGCTGCCAGCTCACGGGCGTTTGGATTGCCCAACAAGTCATGAGCTGTCCGGACACTGGGATTGAGGCCGATAGATCCGCCCTTGGTTGCAACAGGCATAGGCAGAGTCAGGGAGCCTTTGAGGATTTGTTGTTTTTGATCAAAAGCCCAAGCAGACAAGCCTCGGTACTGGCCGTCTTTAGCTGCATAGGCATGACCACCTGCTTCTATAGCCCGCCAATCATTGCCAGTTGCCATCACAACAGCATCAATGCCATTGAAAATTCCTTTATTATGAGTGCTGGCACGATAGCTATCTGTTTTCGCCAGCTTGCTTGCCAGCTCTATCTTATGGGCGAATGTTTGTGCCTTTGCCTTATCACGGCTGAGAAATCTAAGATCAACCTGACAGCTTGCTGTGACTAGGGATTCTGTTGCGTAATTTGACAGAATTGCCATTAGCTGCTGGCCGCCGGATAATTCTTCCAGCAGCGGCATCAAGGCTTCCATCATGGTATTAACCATATTGGCTCCCATGGCTTCTTGTGTGTCAACTGTCAGGTAAACAATAAGAAAGTCTTCTTTAATCTCTGCTGTCAAATCGCGTGCGCCGCCTCCTCGTTTAACGATAGACGGGTAGGCCTTATCAGCTAGCATCAATAATTGAGCCTTTTGGGTCATAATATCTTTTTGGGATTTCTTGAGATTGGGAACCTGATAAAGTACGGCCTGACCAATCATCAGCCGGTCATGAATGACCGTTGTAAAGCCGCCCGAACGCTTGATAATTTTGGCAGCAAAACTAGCAGCAGCAACAACAGAAGGTTCTTCAGTTACAAAGGGAACCTGATAGTCTTTGCCATCAATAAGAAAATCTGGCGCCAAGGCAAAAGGCAGAGAATGTGTTCCTACAACATTTTCGGCCATCTGATTGGCTGTTTCCAGCGGCAGCTGACGATTATGTTTCAGATTGTCTACATTTTCAGAGCTGAGCAGCTGTTTTTCAGCCAGCAAATTGATTCGCTCCTGCAGGGACTTCTTAGAAAAGCCTGTCCAGTTCATTACCTTCTTAGTCATTGGCTTCACCATAAATTCGCTGATGTTCTGTGATTTTTTTAAGGGCAAAAGGTCCCGTTTTGTAGTGGTCAAAAGAGGCACTGCCACTTTCATCTAAAGCGGCCTCTTCAAAGAACATTTTTTCATATTCTGCCACCGATAAGGGACTGCGCTGCGCGAGGCTTTCTAGACGATTGCTTAATAACTGTTCTTTAAAACCTTCAGCCAAGGTTCCTGTGAAGATTTCTGCTACAGCACCGCTGCCGTAGCTAAAAAGAGCAATGTTATCGCCAGCTGATAAATGTCTGCTGTTTTCAAGCAGTGAAAGCAGGCCTAAAAAAAGCGAGCCTGTATAGATATTTCCAATCTGCTGGCTGTACAGGATAGAAGCTTCAAAATTTGCGCGCAGTTTTTCCTGCACAGGGCTTGACAGCGTTTTGTCCATGATTTTATTGAAACCTTTGAGAGCCAGCTTTGGAAAGGGCAGGTGGAAACAAAAGGCTGCAAAATCAGCCAAAGAGGTTTCAAAGCGTTTCTGGTACTCTGTCCAAGTTGTTTTCAGCAGATCCAGATACTGTTTGGTGGAATAGATGCCGTTAACATAAGGTGTAGTCGAATAATTAGGGCGCCAGAAATCCATGATATCACGTGTCTGCGCCAGTGTTTCATCATGAAGAATCAAAATATTGGGATCTTTTTTAATGAGCATGGCCACGCTGCCTGCACCTTGAGTTGACTCACCGGGAGTATTAATACCATATTTAGCAATGTCACTTGCCAGTACAAGCACTCGTGACTGAGGGTGTTTTTCGACATGCAGTTTAGCATAATTAAGAGCTGCAGTAGCACTGTAGCAGGCCTCTTTCATTTCGATGCTGCGGGCAAAAGGCTGAATGCCCAGCAGCTGGTGAATATAGACAGCAGCTGCCTTGCTTTGATCGACGCTTGACTCTGTTGCGACAATAACCATATCAATTAGCTCTTTGTCCTCATCTGTTAAAATTTCCTCAGCAGCAGAAGCGGCTAGAGTGATGATGTCATCTGTAATAGGAGCAATACTGAGTGCGTCAAGCATGAGCCCCTTGCTGAATTTCTCGGGATCTTCTCCGCGAGCTGCGGCTAAGTCTTTCATCTTCAAGACATATTGGCTGGTTGCAAAACCAATTTTATCAATTCCAATTGTCATAGGTATTCCTTCTTTTCTTTTTATGATGTTTTTTGTAAAATGTCATAGTTATTTTATCACAATTTAAAATAAAATTAACGAATAAACTTTTTAGAATCAAATTAAAAAACGTCTCGTGTTTAATAGCCCACGGAAAGACTATTTTTTGCTATAATATTTCATAAAAGAAATTCAACATGAATTTTTGTATAGAGAGGAAAACTATGACCAAGGCAGATCTTATTTTTAAGGAAAATATTCATAAAATTTTAGAAACAGGTGCTTGGAGCGAGCAGGCGCGCCCTAAGTATAAGAATGGCAAGACAGCCAATTCTAAATACATCACGGGCTCCTTTGCGGAGTATGATTTGGCAGAGGGTGAGTTTCCCATTACTACTTTGCGTCCGATTGCTATTAAGTCAGCCATCAAAGAAGTCTTTTGGATCTATCAGGATCAAAGCAATGATTTGTCTGTTTTAAATGATAAATATGGTGTCAAATATTGGAATGACTGGGAAGTCGGACAGACAGGAACCATTGGCGAGCGTTACGGTGCTATTGTCAAAAAGCACGATATCATAACTAAAATTCTCCAGCAGCTCGAAGAAAACCCGTGGAATCGCCGCAATGTCATCAGTCTCTGGGATTATGAAGCTTTTGAAAAGACAGCTGGACTTCTTCCTTGTGCCTTTCAGACCATGTTTGATGTTCGCCGTGTGGGTGAGGATATTTATCTGGATGCAACCTTAACTCAGCGCTCTAATGATATGCTGGTTGCTCACCACATCAACGCTATGCAATATGTTGCGCTTCAAATGATGATTGCCAAACACTTTGGCTGGAAAGTTGGTAAATTTTTCTATTTTGTCAACAATCTTCATATCTATGATAATCAGTTTGAACAGGCTAAAGAGCTTTTGAATCGCCAACCATCAGCCTGCCAGCCTCGTCTAGTGCTGAACGTTCCCGATAAAACCAATTTCTTTGACATCAAACCCGAGGATTTTGAATTGATTGATTACAATCCGGTCAAACCGCAGCTGAAATTTGATTTAGCTATTTAAATAGTTAGTAAAAGACGTTGAGTTAAACTTTTTTGATATTCGGACATGTGTCTTGACATATGAACAGGCAGCTGTATAATAAATACCAACTAATTGATTTTAAAGAAGATGGAAAAATGACAAAAGCAATTAAAGTTTGGGATAATATTAAATGGCTGTTTAAAGAGGGGAAAAAGCTGGGATTTAAAAAGCTGTTAAAGCTGCTGTGGGAAGATTTATTTAGCCATAGAACGCTGACGCAGTGGCTTTATCTTTTGGGGCTCAGCCTGCCGACTCTCTTATTGGAATTTATCGGCGGTACACGGCATATTGCCGGTTTTGCAGCAGCGCTTACAGGAATTTTATGTGTTATTTTTGTTGCAGAAGGCCGTATCAGCAATTATTTCATAGGTTTTGTTCATGAGATGCTCTATCTTTATCTGAGTTTTGAGAACATGTATTACGGTGAAGTTTTAACGACCTTATTTTTTACTATCATGCAATTTGTCGGTGCTTATTATTGGTTGGTGGGTCACCGTAATGGGCAGGAAAAGAAAGCTGAAGTCAGGGATGTTAAATCACGAAAATTAACACCGCTCGGCTGGCTGAAATCATTGGGAATTGCTCTTGCTGTTTGGCTGGTTTTTGGTTTTATTTATCAATCAATTGGTTCTCGCCGTCCCTTTTGGGACAGCTCAACAGACGGTACTAATTGGAGCGGTCAGTTTTTGCAGACGGGAATGTACAGTGAGCAGTGGCTTTTTTGGATAGCGACCAATATCCTCAGCATATTTCTCTGGTGGGGAGCAGAGCCGCATGTTATGCTCATGTATATCATTTATATGATTAATAGTATTGTCGGCTGGGTAAAATGGGAACGTGACATTAAAACAACTGCAAAAAGTGTTTGAAAAATTCTAAAATGATTGCCATAAAAACTGCATTTGATTTTTTTCAATGCATTTTTTATCTAATTTTGTTAAAATGAAAGAAATGAGAATAAAAGGTAATCTGTAAAAGTGACAAAAAAAATAATTGCCATTTGGGCAGAAGATGAAAATGGCTTGATTGGTGCGGATGGCAGGCTCCCCTGGCATCTTCCCAAGGAGCTGAAGCATTTTAAAGAAACAACAACAGGGCATGCACTTTTAATGGGGCGTGTCACTTTTGATGGGATGAAGCGCCGCGTTCTTCCTAACCGTGAAACCATAATTCTGACAAGGGATCAGGGTTTTCAGGCAGAAGGCGTTAAGGCTCTCAACAGTCCGGAAGAGGTGCTGGCTTGGTTTAACAGTCAGGACAAGAATCTTTATGTTGTCGGCGGTGCCAGCATTTATAAAGTTTTCGAAAATTATTACGATGAACTTATCAGAACCAAGGTTCACGGAAGGTTTTTAGGAGACACTTATTTCCCAGATTTTAATTGGTCTGGGTTTAAACAGACGGCAAGCACAGATTTTGACAGTGATGATAAAAATGCTTATCCTTTTACGATTACTGTCTGGCAAAAAAAGTAGCAAGGAGATTTGCCTGAGATTATGCAAAGAAGTATTTTTGGGGTGTTTACTGCCTTTTTGTTTGTGATTTGTATCTTATGCGCAATTCCTGCGTTTAGGAAAAATCGCTACGGTTTAGGGATATTTTTCTTACTGAATGCTTTTACAAATATTGTGAATACCATTCATGCTTTTTATGGAACCCTGTTTTAAAAAAGATTAGAAATTAGAGGAAGAAATGGCTGGAAATAGAACGAATGATGTCACAGTTCACTGTTCATTCTGTGGCAAAAATCAAGATGAAGTTAAAAAAATCATTGCAGGCAACGGTGTGTTCATCTGCAATGAATGTGTTGAATTATCTCAGGAAATCATCCGCGAAGAGTTAGCAGAAGAAGTTTTGTCTGATCTCACTGAAGTACCAAAACCTAAGGAACTCTTGGAAATTTTGGACAGCTATGTAATCGGGCAGGATCGTGCTAAACGTGCCTTGGCTGTTGCAGTTTATAACCATTATAAACGCATCAGTTTCACAGAAAGTCAGGAAGATCAGGATGTTGACTTACAAAAGTCTAACATTCTCATGATTGGCCCGACAGGTTCCGGAAAAACTTTTTTGGCTCAGACCTTGGCTAAAAGTCTCAATGTTCCCTTTGCTATTGCAGATGCCACTGCCCTAACTGAAGCTGGTTATGTGGGAGAAGATGTTGAAAATATTCTGCTGAAGCTAATTCAGGCCGCTGATTATAATGTGGAGCGCGCGGAGCGCGGCATTATCTATGTCGATGAAATTGACAAGATCGCTAAAAAAGGTGAAAATGTTTCAATTACCCGTGATGTTTCCGGTGAGGGTGTTCAGCAGGCCCTGCTTAAAATTATTGAAGGAACAGTAGCCAGTGTACCGCCGCAAGGTGGCCGCAAGCATCCGCAGCAGGAAATGATTCAGATCAATACCAAGAATATTCTTTTTATCGTTGGCGGTGCTTTTGACGGAATCGAAGATATTGTTAAGCAGCGCTTGGGAGAAAAGATTATCGGTTTCGGACAAAATAATAAAAAGGTTGATGACAAGTCATCCTACATGCAAGAGATTATTTCTGAGGATATTCAAAAATTCGGTCTGATTCCCGAGTTTATCGGTCGCCTGCCGGTCTTGGCAGCCCTTGAACAGCTGACAGTTGACGATTTGGTTAAGATTCTGACAGAGCCTAAGAATGCCTTGGTTAAGCAGTATAAGACTCTTCTGTCTTATGACGGTGTTGAGCTCGAATTTGATCAAGATGCTCTGGAAGCTATTGCTCAAAAGGCGATTGAGCGGAAAACAGGTGCACGGGGACTTCGGTCTATTATTGAAGAAACCATGCTGGACTTGATGTTTGAAATTCCAAGCCAGGAAGATGTGACCTGTGTTCGCATTACCAAAGAAGCTGTTGAAGGAACAGATAAACCGATTCTTGAAACGGCCTGAGGAGAACTGATGAGTGAAATTTTAAATACCCACAATGCCTCTCTTCTTTTAAGTGCAGCCAATAAGTCGCATTATCCACAGGATGATTTGCCGGAAGTGGCCCTGGCCGGGCGTTCAAACGTCGGCAAATCAAGTTTTATCAATACACTTTTGGGACGGAAAAATCTTGCCAGAACTTCTGGCAAGCCCGGTAAGACCCAGCTGCTGAATTTTTATAATATTGATGACAAGCTGCGTTTTGTAGATGTTCCCGGTTATGGTTATGCTAAGGTCTCCAAGGCTGATCGTGCCAAATGGGGAAAAATGATCGAAGAGTATTTGACCAGCCGTGATAATTTACGGGCGGTAGTCAGCTTGGTTGATTTTCGTCATGATCCCAGTGCGGACGATGTCCAAATGTACGATTTTCTCAAATACTATGACATTCCGGTCATTTTGGTTGCTACAAAAGCCGATAAAGTTCCCCGCGGCAAATGGAACAAGCATGAAGCGGCCGTAAAAAAGAAACTAAACTTTGATAAGCTTGATCAGTTCATTATTTTTTCATCCGTTGATCGCACCGGTTTGGATGCATCCTGGGATGCTATTTTAGAATGTTTGTAAAATGAGATATAGAAATAAGGATAGGAAAGACAGTTTTCTGCTTAGGATTCGTCTTTGGCCTGTCTTTTTTTATTGGCTGTCCGCACAATGAATCGATTTTTTAATAGGCAATTTTAGCCATTTCGTTCATTAAGTATTAAGATAATAAGAAGGTCTGTGGAAGACTGAGTATTGGTCAAACTGTTTTTTGGTTATAGTTTCTAGCTAATAGCTTGATAGAAAATAGCTATTATCTAAGATAACTTAATTGTGTTATGATAAAACTATTAAAGTTTAGGAGAAGTCATGGAAAATCATAATTTTGAAAATGAAGGCCAATTCAAGCGAAAAATGACCAGCCGTCACCTTTTTATGCTGTCTTTGGGCGGTGTTATCGGAACAGGGCTTTTTTTGAGCTCTGGCTATACGATTGCACAGGCTGGTCCTCTGGGAGCTGTCATTTCCTATTTAATCGGTGCAGTAGTCGTTTATCTGGTGATGCTGTCATTGGGAGAGCTGGCGGTTGCTATGCCGATAACCGGTTCTTTTCATAGCTATGCGACCAAGTTTATCAGTCCGGGAACTGGCTTTACCGTTGCCTGGCTGTACTGGATTTGCTGGACTGTTGCTCTTGGAACAGAATTCCTGGGAGCAGGCATGCTTATGGGACGATGGTTTCCTCAGGTTCCAACTTGGGTGTTTGCGACGCTTTTTGCTCTGATTATTTTTGGGATTAATGCTCTCAGCGTCCGCTCTTTTGCTGAGGCAGAGTCTTTCTTTTCGAGCATTAAGGTCATTGCAATTCTCGTTTTTATTGTTTTGGGAATGGGAGCCATGATTGGACTAGTTTCCTTTGATGGCAAGCATGAGCCCATCCTTTTTAGACATCTGCTGGCTCACGGGGCTATTCCGAAGGGGATTTCGGCTCTTATCTCTGTTATGCTAGCCGTTAACTATGCTTTCAGCGGAACAGAGCTGATTGGTATTGCTGCAGGTGAGACGGATAAGCCTAAAGAAGCTGTGCCTAAAGCTATTAAAACAACCATTGGACGTCTGGTCATCTTTTTTGTGTTAACCATTGTTGTTCTGGCTTCGCTTTTGCCAATGAAAGAAGCAGGTGTATCCAGTGCGCCTTTTGTTGATGTTTTTGACAAAATGGGGGTTCCTTTTGCTGCTGACATCATGAATTTTGTTATTTTAACGGCTATTTTATCAGCAGGAAATTCCGGGCTCTATGCCTCTAGCCGCATGCTTTGGTCTCTGGCCAATGAAGGTATGATTAGTCAGAAAGTTGTCAAAATCAATGAACATGGAGTTCCTATGCGTGCTTTGCTTTTATCTATGGCGGGTGCTGTTTTGGCTCTTTTTTCAAGTATTTATGCTGCAGATACTGTTTATTTGGCTTTGGTATCTGTTGCAGGTTTTGCAGTAGTGGTAGTATGGCTGTCTATTCCCATGGCGCAGATTAATTTTCGCAAAGAATGGCTGAAAAAACATACCGAAGAGGAGCTAGCTTACAAAACTCCTTTGACACCGGTTTTGCCCTATATTACGATTATGCTTTTGTTGATTTCGGTTATTGGTATTGCTTGGGATGCTTCACAAAGAGCAGGACTTTACTTCGGACTGCCGTTTATAGCCTTATGCTATCTTTATTATTACTGGCGTTATCGGAAATTTTAAGGAGGTTTTATGGGACATTTTAAAACATTGCTAGAGCAGGAAGAGTATTTAATTTTACACGGTGCCTTGGGAACAGAGCTGGAATTTTTGGGCCATGATGTTTCAGGGAAATTATGGTCAGCCAAATACCTTTTAGAGGATCCTGATTTGATTCAGTCTATTCATGAGACTTACTTGCGTTCAGGCTCTGATATCGTGACAACTTCCAGCTACCAGGCTAGTCTCCAAGGGCTGTGTGACTACGGTCTCAGTCAGGAAGAGGCTGAAAAGACCATAGCTTTGACTGTTGATTTAGCAAAAAAAGCCAGAGAAAAAGTCTGGCAGGGATTAAGCGAAAAAGAAAAACACGGACGCCCCTACCCTTTGATTAGCGGCGATGTCGGACCTTATGCTGCCTACTTGGCTGATGGCTCAGAATATACCGGCGATTACGGCTCAATAGATAAAGAAGGGCTTAAAGATTTTCACAGACCGCGTATTGCTGTTTTGTTGGAAAAGGGCAGTGATTTGCTGGCTTTGGAAACAATTCCCAGTTTTTTGGAAGCCAAAGCTCTAACAGAACTGCTGCAGGAAGAGTTCCCTGCTGCCGAAGCTTATATGAGTTTTACAGCTCAAAACAGCAGCAGTATTTCTGACGGTACAGCAATAGAAGAAGTAGCAGCTTTACTGGATGCGGCACCGCAGATTCTGGCCTTGGGTATCAATTGCAGCTCTCCTTTAGTTTATACTGATCTTTTAAAGAAAATGAGCACAGTTACTGATAAACCCTTGGTGACTTATCCCAATTCAGGTGAGGTTTATGATGGTCAGCACCAGACATGGACTCAGACAGCGGATAGGTCACATACGCTTTTAGAAAATACCGTTTCTTGGCAGAACCTAGGAGCTAAAATTGTAGGAGGCTGCTGCCGGACGAGGCCCAGTGACATTGAGAGCTTGAGCCAAGGATTAAAAAAGCGCCGTTAAACTGTCAGTTGCTGCCCACTAGTTAAAAAACAGAATGAGAATTTTATTTTTCTGAAAGATACCCTGAACAGGTGTTGAAATCAATAGCTGCTGCCCGAAACAAGGGGACTGAGCAAAAGCTTTCAGTCCCTTTATTTTTGGTTGTTTTTAGAGATTTAAAAAAGTTAGCACATCTTGCCAATTGCTGTCTTTTTTAAGCTGAATAAATTGGTAAGGGCAGTCCGTGATATAATTTTTTTCCAAGAAATCAGGTTCATTTAGCCTATGTTTTAAAAGTGATAGTTTTGTTTTAGGAGGGAGCTGAAGAATCAGGGAATCATGAAAAAGGTGATGGGGCAGCTTAAGAAACGCTGCCGGAATTTCTTGCTTTAGCTCAGCTCGCTCCTGATTGCGAATCTGTCTGAGGTGTTTTTTGTTTTTGGCAAACATGCCATTATCAATATAAAGCGACAGTGCCTTTTGCATGATAAGGTTTGTATCGTAGTCAATCAAACTTTTGTAGGCCAAAAAGCTTTTCCGCAGTTTTTTAGGCAGGATCAGGCTTCCCAAACGCAGAGCCGGAAAGAGAGTTGTTGAAAAAGATTTAAGATAAATAATCCTATCGTTTGTATCTAAGTAATGCAGGGAAAGGTTGGATGGTTTGTCAAAATCTGCCATGTAGTCGTCTTCCACAATATAGACATCATACTTTTGCGCCAGCTCTACCAAGAGCTGTTTTTCTTTGAGGCTGTATGAGAGGCCCAGGGGATTGGAGAGACGCGGAATGGTATAGAAAAATTTAATATCTTCTTGGCGGAAAAGATCTTCTAAGAGGTTGAAATCAAGTCCCTCAAAACTGCGGTTGATAGTTAAAAAGGGAAGATTTTGGGATTTGACCAAGGCATTCATCCGGTGATAGGTAG
The DNA here is from genome assembly GCF_000286075.1 of Streptococcus ratti FA-1 = DSM 20564. Taxonomy (GTDB): domain Bacteria; phylum Bacillota; class Bacilli; order Lactobacillales; family Streptococcaceae; genus Streptococcus; species Streptococcus ratti. The sequence goes on from NZ_AJTZ01000005.1 coordinate 523,306, forward strand.
GCTGCTCCAAAAGAATGGTCTTTTTTTGATTGGGAAAGTTCATTTGGGATAAGATGTAGAGGGCTTGCTGGGTTCCGGATGTCACCGCAATATTTTCCTTTTTGCTGTAAATAGCCTGGTCTAAAAACAGGGTCTGCAAAGACTGTGTCAGCTCTTCCAGACCTTCCTGCTGGTGATAGTAATTGAAGAGGTAATTTTCCCGGCCAACTAGGGTCTCGTTCATACAGGTTCTGAAATCTTCATAAGCCATATTATTGTAATCACTGGAAGAAACCTTGGGCAGCTGCTCTTCTGCATGATTATCTTCAAAAACATAGTATCCGCTTTTAGGAACAGGATAGATATATTTTTGGTATTTTAATTCTGAAAAAGCTTTTTGAACAGTGTCCTTGCTGCAGTTAAATTCAGAACTCAGCTGGCGGATAGAAGGCAGTTTATCTCCTCGTGTCAGCCTGCCGGTTTCGATTTGCTGAACAATTGTTGCTAAAATTTCTTGATATTTACTAGCCATTTTGTCCCCATACAGTTTGATTTTATCCCTATTGTACCGCATTCTAAAATTTCTTACAATAATTTTAAGTTTTAAAAAATGGGAGGTTTTTATGATACCGCGTTTGCTGGTGGCTAATGATTTGCCTGGATTGGGCAAGGTTGCTCTGGCCGAAAGTCTGCCAATTATGGCGGCTTGTCAGATAGAAACTGTTATTTTACCGACTGTTCTGCTGTCTTCACATACAGGCGGCTTTAAAAATATTCACATAGATGACTATACAGCTGGTATGGCTGGTTTTCTGTCGCAGTGGCAGGAATTAGATCTTGTTTTTGATGGCTTGGTGACAGGGTATTTAAAAAATAAGGAGCAAATTACCTTGCTGATTGATTTTGCAGAAAAAAAGGAGCTCTCACTTTTTGTAGACCCCATTATGGGGGATTATGGGCATTTTTATCAGGGATTTGATCAAACTTATGCGCAAAATATCCTCCGCCTATGCCAAAAAGCAGATGTTATTACTCCTAATCTGACAGAGGCTGCTTTTTTGACAGACACAGCCTATATTGGGGATTGTTATGATCCTCTCCAAATCGAAAATCTTTTGCGGCGCTTAGCTGATTTAGGGCCGAAAATTGTTGTTTTAACAGGAGTCTCTTTTGAAAAAGATAAGATTGGCTTAGCCCTTTATCAAAAACAAAAGGATGAAATCATTTATGTGATGGCTAAGCGCTATCCTCAGCTGTTTTACGGAACAGGGGATATTATCACAGCTATCTTGGCCAGCAGCTATTTCCATGGAATCGCATTGGAAAAGTCGGCCCGTCTGGCTTTAAAATTTTTGGATGAGACTATTCAAACTACTTTGGCTTTAAACCGTGATTTAAAATATGGTCTCTGTTATGAGCCGCACCTGCTTGAACTCATCAAGCAGCATCAATCGTTACTGGAGGAAATAAGATGAAAAGAGAAGAACTACGCCGTTTGATAGAAGTGAGTTTATTTGCAGCCTTGATTTTAGTCAGTGTCCAATTTCTGCGTATTCAGGTGGGGCCTCAGTTTATTCATTTGGGAAATGCTCTGGTTGTGGTGGCTGTTCTTATATTTGGATCGGGCTTCGGCGCCTTGGCGGCTACACTTGGTTTGGGGCTTTTTGATATTTTCAATGGTTATGCAGCAGAAGTTTGGATTACTATTTTAGAATCTCTGATTGTTTGCTATGTTCTGCATTTGGTTTATGAAAAAGCAATGAAATCTAATGATAAGTCCAGTTATATTTTTGCTGTCGGACTGATTGCTGCGGTAACAAAGATTATTCTTAATCTTTTCAAGTATACCTTGATTAACAGTTTAGTTGGCGGGCTGACTTTATTTCCGGCAATAGCAGGGGCTTTGACCAAAATTGCAGGGACTTTTGGGACTTCAGTTGTTACAGTCATAGCTGTTCCTATACTCTATCCTATTTTCAAACGAATTGTCCAAGGCAAGCAATAGTTAAAAAAACAAAAAAGAGGTTAGAACCATAGTCTAACCTCTCAAATTTTATCCGATTAAGCTTCTTCAATGATCAATTGGCCATCCTGCATATCTGCCTTTAGATGTTTAACATCTGTATGATCAAGGTAGAAGTCAGTTACTTTGTCGCGGATTTCTTGTTCGATAACTCGACGGAGCGGACGGACACCCATCGCTTCATCGTAACCTTCTTCAATCAGATGTGCTTTAGCACTGTCACTAACGGTAAGATCAATGCCTTTTTTAGCAAGAGTGATGTTCACTTCAGAAAGCATAAGTTCAACGATTTCATCCAAATCTTCTTTAGTCAGATGAGAGAATTCAATAACGGCATTGAAACGGTTGAGGAACTCAGGGCGGAAGTAAGGTGCAATACGATCCATGATTTTCATGTCTTTATCTTCTTTACCAGTCAGAGCTTCATTGCCGAAACCAGCATTTGATGTTGCAATAATCACAGTGTTTTTAAAGTTAATCGTATTGCCTTGTCCGTCTGTCAAGCGACCGTCATCCAATACTTGAAGAAGAAGAGTAATAACTTGAGAATCTGCTTTTTCGATTTCATCAAGTAAGACGATAGAATAAGGATTGCGGCGAACACGTTCAGTCAAGGTATTGCTATTATCATCATAACCAACATAGCCAGCAGTAGTACCAATTAATTTGGAAACAGCGGTACGATCGCTGTATTCTGACATGTCAAGACGAATGATAGAATCTTTAGAACCAAACATATCCAAGGCTAATTGTTTAGCCAATTCCGTTTTACCAACACCGGTAGGTCCGACAAAAAGGAAACTGCCGATTGGACGGTTGCCCTCGTCAAAACCAGCGCGGTTACGGCGGATAGCACGTGAAACAGCTTCAACCGCTTCATCTTGACCGATAACTTTGCCTTTAAGACGAGAATTCATTTCTTTCAAGCGTTCAATATCACTAGTTCCCATTTGTGAAACAGGTATGCCTGTCAAGCGTTCAACCGCTTCAGCAACATCATTGATAGTAGCAGTAACCTTTTGCCCTTCGGTGTGGTTGTCAATTTGTGCTTGCAGCTTGTCAATCTTGGTTTTTGATTTCAAAGCTTCTTCATAATCTTCTTTTTCGGCAGCAGCCTGCTGTTTATCTTTTTCAGCTTGAATTTCTTTTTCAAGTGTTTTTACATCGGTTGCTGGATGTTGAGCAGCCAAGTGAGCAGCTGTCATATCAACAAGGTCAATGGCCTTATCAGGAAGACTGCGTTGCGGAATGTATTGTACAGATAAGTCAACGGCAGCTTTTAGAACTTCCTTAGGCAAGATAACATTGTGATGTTGTTCATAGAGAGCTGAAATACCCTGCAAAATTTCATAGGTATCTTCAGCAGAAGGAGCGTTCACTTTGACTTCGTTGAAACGGCGTGCCAGCGCAGCATTTTTCATAATGGTATTGCGGTATTCATCTTGCGTTGTAGCGCCGATAACAGTCAATTCACCGCGGGATAAGGCAGGTTTGATAATGTCTGCCAAACCTTTGGAGCCAGAGTCGCCGCCGGTTGAACCAGCTCCCAAAATTTGATGGATTTCATCAAAGAAGAGAATAATATTGCCAGCTTCCTTAACTTCTTTAACCAAGTTTTGAATATTTTCTTCGAAAGCACCGCGGTATTGCGTACCAGCTTCCAAACCTGAAATATCGATGGAAATGATTTCCTTGTTTTTGATACTTGCAGGAACATCGCCATTGACAATCGCCTGTGCTAAACCTTCAACAACTGCCGTTTTACCAACACCGGCATCACCAACTAAAACAGGATTGTTTTTGGTACGGCGGGCCAGAATTTCAGCGGTCTCTTGAATTTCCTTATTGCGTCCGATGACAGGGTCAAGATGACCTTGTCTAGCTTCTTCGGTTAAATTAGTACCAAGTTTAGCCAAAAGACCATCTTCTTTTGGAGCAAGGCCAGCAGCTTGGTTTTGCCGCACTTCTGGATTTCCAGGAAGTTTACCGGTTTGTCTGTATTGTGCAAATTCTTCTGGAGTTACCTCACGACCGTTAATCAAATAACGGCGGTTTTCAGAGTTGTAACCTCCCATATTACCCATTAATTGATTAAAAATATCGTCCATATTTCCAAAAGGATCGCGTCCGTAAAAATCATTTGCCATAATCATTACCTCTTTTTGCTTTTTATTAATCTAATAGCCGATACAATTATACTATAACAGTATTAAGGTGGTTTTTGCTAGAAAACCTTACTGTTACAGCCTTTATCAACTATTTGTATATATTATAACACCTTAATTGTTATATATCAAGAAATATGTATTATATAATAAAAAATTTTTTACTTACTTTAAAAAAGCATATACGGGTTGACTTATTTTTAGAATATGATATGATATTAAAGGTTTTGAAAAAAACTGACCTAAGACAGCAGGGGAGCCGTGCTCATAATATTCCTGCCGAGGCACAAAACGTAAATTTAAAAAAACGTATTGTACTTTCGTGTCTGGGTTTGGATGCGATTTTTTCTTGCATCCAGCCAAAAATAAAAACGGAGGTTAAACACTGATGAGTGAAGCAAGTATTGCTAAAAAAGCAGAATTGGTTGATGCTGTCGCTGAGAAAATGAAAGCAGCTGCAAGTATCGTTGTTGTTGACTCACGCGGTCTTACTGTAGAACAAGATACTGTTCTTCGCCGTTCACTTCGCGAAAGCGATATTGAATTTAAAGTGATCAAAAACTCAATCTTGCGCCGTGCAGCCGAAAAAGCTGGTCTTGAAGGACTTGACGATGTCTTTACCGGACCGTCTGCTGTAGCATTTTCAAATGAAGATGTTGTTGCGCCGGCTAAAATCATTAACGATTTTGCTAAAGATGCTGAAGCACTTGAAATCAAAGGCGGTGCAATCGAAGGCGCTGTTTCTTCTAAAGAAGAAATCGTGGCTCTCGCAACACTTCCAAACAGAGAAGGACTTCTTTCTATGCTCTTGTCTGTACTTCAAGCGCCAGTCCGCAACGTTGCATACGCTGTCAAAGCTGTTGCAGAAAGCAAAGAAGACGCTGCCTAAGTCTTCAAACAGCAGCCTGAAGCTGCAAATTATTTTATAAAAACATATTTGGAGGAAACTAACAATGGCATTAAACATTGAAAACATTATTGCTGAAATTAAAGAAGCTTCAATTCTTGAATTGAACGACCTTGTAAAAGCTATCGAAGAAGAATTTGGTGTAACTGCGGCTGCTCCTGTAGCTGCTGCTGGTGCAGCAGGCGGAGAAGAAGCTGCTGCTAAAGATTCATTCGATATCGAATTGACTGCTGGCGGCGACAAGAAAGTTGCTGTTATCAAAGTTGTTCGTGAAATCACAGGTGAAGGTCTTAAAGAAGCTAAAGGTCTTGTTGATAACGCACCATCTGTTCTTAAAGAAGGCGTTGCAGCAGCAGAAGCTGAAGAACTTAAAGCTAAGCTTGAAGAAGCTGGAGCAACTGTTACTCTTAAATAATCATTTAATGATGACAAAAGGGATGGCTTCGCTTGAAGCCCCTTGGAAACACCCCCGCAATGTTTGTGGGGGTGTTTGTCATAGAGAGACACAGTCTTATAAATTTTCTATCATAGCCTTTACTACTAGCAGAGTATTTAAATTTAAAATTCAAACAAAAAGTAACACGTTTGAACTTTACTGGTAAGTATTCTGCTTCTGCTCTACAAGTGAATATGTATAAAAAATCCCCCTATACTGGATATAAGCTGTCAGCAGTAAAAAAGTTTGAAGAAACTAGAAATTTTGAAAAGGATGCGGTATACTTAGTTAAATCGCCCTCTGCGAAGAATAGGGTATCGTCTTTAATGAGGTGGCAAGCTGGAAGGAGTGTTTAGATGACTTTGAAAATTGATGCCTTTGCCCATGTCCTTTTGCCTGAGTTTTATGAAAAAATGCTCATGCTTGATAAGGATTTAGCCAAGAAAATGCCCTTTATTCAAAATTCAGTCCTGACGGATTTGCAGCAGCGCCGAAAGACTATGCCGGCTGATACCAAGCAGATTATCAGCTATGTCAATGCCAATCCTGAAGATTATATGGCCGGTAAAATGGCTGCGCTTCTGGTGAACAAGGCCAATGAAGAGCTGCTTCATACTGTTAGAGAGAATGCGGATGTTTTCGCAGGCGGTGTGGCTATGGTAGCTATGAACAACATTCCGGAGGCTGTGCGTGTGGTGGAGAGCTTTGTCGCGGAGCACCCTGAGATTTCGGGAATCCAGCTCTTTACCCGTCACCTTGGAAAGTCAGTAGCTGATCCTGACTTCAAGCCAGTCTTTGAAGCAGCCGCAAAAGCAGATGTGCCTATCTGGCTGCACCCCGTCTTTGATACTAGAAAACCGGATAATAATATCATTTTCAGCTGGGAGTACGAGCTGACCCAGGCCATGCTGGAAATTGTGCAAGCCGGCTATTTTAAAAAGTTCCCGAATCTTAAGATTCTCGTGCATCACGGTGGTGCTATGGTTCCTTATTTTGCAGGCCGCATTCAGTACATTTTGCCCCAGGATCAGGCAGATGATTTTAAGAAATTTTATGTTGATACGGCTCTTCTGGGTAATCCTAAGGCTCTGGAGCTTTGTCTGGATTACTATGGTGTTGATCATGTGCTTTTCGGAACGGATGCTCCGCTAGGAATCCTGCCAGCCGGGGCTACAGAGGTCATTGCGCATGCTATTGAGTTTCTACCAATCACTAGCCAAGAGCGTCGGCAGATTTTTAGTCAAAATGCGCAGGAGCTGTATCAGTTAGGAGATTGAGATGACAGAAATTTTTAGACTGTTCAAATTAGGATTAGATCCCTCTTTTGAGGCGCAGTATACTCAAGTAGGAAGACAAAATTTCAAACAATCTATGGCCTTGGAAGCCGGAACGTTAGCCATGTTTGGTGCCCATGTCGAAAATAGTCCCCTGCAAAAAATCGTCGTAGAGCGCTATGCCAGTGAGGCAGCCTATCAGGCGCATGTGGCTTCCTCGCATTTTAAATCCTTTGCGGAGATGGCCAAGGCAGCCTTTATCAGTCGTCAGGTGATCAATTTGGAACCTGCCATCTTCTTACAAAAGTCAGAGCCTATGCGAAATTTTGCTGCTGCAGGCTTATCAGTCCGCTTGGCTCAAGTGGAAGTGAGCGACTCCCAGGCTTTTTCTGCTATCGTGCTCCCTGAGATGAGAGCCAGTATGGAAACAGAAGCAGGTGTCCTTGTCATGTACGCTGGTAAAGATACAGCCAATCCCAACATCTGGTATTTCTTTGAGGTCTATCAGAATGAAGCTGCTTATACCAGTCACTGCCAAACACCGCATTTTAAGGACTATATCAACAAGACTCAGGACCTCGTCCTCAATAAAGACTTGCAAGTTCTGACGGGTGAAATGCTGGTGCATCAGTGAGATTTTAAGGCGAAAATCTTGTGTTAGAGTCAAATACATCTGCGATACGGGCGCTTATATTAGTATATAAAAACGGCTAGGACAGTTGATGTTCTAGCCGTTTTTATAGATGGATGACCTTCATTTGTATGATTGCTATTAAAACCAATTTCCAGGTGTTAGTCCTGCTTTTTGGCATCCCTTTGTGTAGTAAAACAGAAAATAGGTTTCAATCAAGAAAAGGCAGGCAGTGGTAATACACAGGACAAGGGTAGAATTCGCTGCAGCTAAAATGCTTGCCATAGCTGCAACAAAGGTAGTTGCTAGTTGTAAGGCGATGTAGTTTTTACTATATATGACATGGGGCTTGTTGTAAATAGTGTTGGAGAGTACAGCGGTCTGAAAGAAAATCAATCCTGTGTAGAGAAAGAGGACGGCAAAAAGATGGTTGGCATTCTGCTCCGTTAAAAAAGTGATAGACACAGCGGTCATGAGAAGACCAATAAAGATAGGATAATGGCTATAAATCAAGAAGAGACCTTGAGTGTCCGTGCTGTCATCAATCGCATGGTCAAACTGACCAAAGTAGTAGAGAAAAAGGAGGGTAATCATAGAGAAAATAAGAACGGATCTAATACCAAAGGTTTCTGGCGTAAAGAAAGGAGCAATACCCATAATCATCTCGCCAAAGGTGATGATGACAAAGAGGGAGATGCGCTCGATTAAGTGGGGAAAATTAATGGACACCAGACTTTGACGTTTTCGATAGACGATAGGCATCAAAAAACTGACCACAATGCCTGTAATAAAAAGTGGATAGCCGACTGCTAAAGGGAAAAGGGCAGCCACAAAGGAAGCAAGCGTGCGCAATCCAGTCATAGTTAGAAAACTAAGAATTAGTGACTTATCCTTATCTGTACTTTCATGTTTAAAATATTGAATCAAATACTGGAGAAATAAGGTCAAGGTCAGGATACCTACAGTCCAGCAAAAGTAATTAAAGTAACCCTGCCAGTCATTGCTGATCATGCTGGAGATCAAAAGAAGCATAGCCATATTGATGACACTGACAATAATGTTGAAAAAGGAATTTTTCCCATAGCGGTTGGTAAAAACTGTTTGGATCATCCAAGTATTAACCAAAATAAGGATAGTAACCAAAAAGGCTGCTATGGCAGAAAAGCTCACAATTCCGTGATGGAGATGATGGATAAGAGCGGTCGTTTTTGAGATGGCGTAAACAAAAACAAGATCGTAAAAGAGTTCTGTAAACTCAACGCGTTTATGATGACTAAGTGAAGACATAAAGTTTGTTCCTTTCAATACAAAAATAGGTATAAAGCGAAAAGCCATGCTGAAGGTTATCTGTTAAAAGATGGATTCAATAGCCTTCAAAAATGCTTTGGCTGCTTGGGATTGCTGGCTGTGTTTCTTCCAAATCAGGGAGAGCTGGATAGGTGGTAAATCGCCTTCTAGCGGTATAAAGGTGAGAGGGCTCTCTTTGTTATCGGTCGCAACCAAATCTGACCAAGTGATGGCAAGACCCATGCCAGCTTCCACCATGAGACTGCCGTTAAAAATAAGATTAAAGGTGGCTGGAATTTGTATTTTATTAGGCAATTTTTGATTGAAGAAGGTCTTAGATTCTGATTGGTTGGGTAAAAGAATTGGATAGGGGGCTAAATCATCCCAGTTAAGACTGCTATGATTGGCTAACTCATGCTTTTTTGGAAGGAGAACTCCCCAGTATTCCTGAGTGGGGAGGAGCAGCTGATCATAGATATTTTTGTCAACTTCCTTTGCAACAATACCAAAATCAAGAATTCCAGCATTGAGCTTTTCCAGAATATCGTCGGCATTGGCACTATTGATATTGAACTGAACACTAGGGTAGGCTGTTTGAACGTCTTTGGCAACAGAAAAGACAGACTTGAGCGAGCGCCCCTCGGCCGCTCCAATCGTCACTGTACCAGATACAGGACCCTTTTCTATGAGGTTGCTGCTCGTCTTATCAACCAATGACAAAATTTCAAGCGCGCGGCTGTAGAGGTAGTGACCGTCCTCTGTCAAAGCAATCTCTCGGCTTCCCCGGTAAAAAAGCTGGGTGCCTAGCTCTTCCTCCAATTCCTTGATCTGCCGAGAAAGGGTTGGCTGGGTCACATGACGCTTTTGAGCTGCTTTGGAAATAGATTTTTCCTCAGCAATGGCCACGAAATACTGTAAAACACGAAGTTCCATAAGATGATTTCCTTTCCTATCTAGTATAACATGAATTTTTACATTATGCCTAGAAAGCATAATATCTATTATTTATAAGTATTTGTAATGAATTGTACAGAGGAGTATACTAGGAAGAAGAAATAAATCGAATCCGCCTGCACTCCTCTGAAAATAGAGTCCTCTTCCTAGAATCTTGCGAGTGTTTGTCAGGGGTGCTCGTTTTTTGGAATGTTTAATGGTGCGATATCTAGTAAAGGAGCTATAAGATGACTGAACAACGTTTTAATCTGACACAAGAATGGGACAAAGTTTTTCCAAAAAGTGATAAGGTTAACCATCAAAAAGCAACCTTCCCCAACCACTTTGGCATTAGCTTGGCCGCTGATTTATATAGTCCTAAGGGAGTAACTGGAAAACTTCCAGCCTTAGCAGTTGCAGGACCTTTTGGGGCTGTCAAGGAGCAGTCATCAGGTCTCTATGCTCAGGAAATGGCAGAGCGTGGTTTTGTGACTTTAGCTTTTGACCCTTCTTATACAGGGGAATCTGGCGGCTTTCCTCGCTATATGCAGTCTCCAGATATCAATACAGAGGACTTCCAAGCAGCAGTTGATTTCCTGTCTAACTTAGATACAGTCAATCCAGATAAAATTGGCATCATCGGTATCTGTGGTTGGGGCGGTATTGCTTTAAATACTGCGGCCATTGATCCACGAATTAAAGTGACCGTTGTTTCAACCATGTATGATATGTCGCGTATCGCTGGCAATGGTTATTTCGATAAAGCAGATAGTGAAGACGCACGCTATCAGCAGCGCGTGCGTCTTGCTAATCAACGAACAGCAGACTTTGCCAAAGGCAGCTATGCTTTGGCTGGCGGTGTAGTTGATCCATTACCAGATGATGCACCGCAGTTTGTTAAGGATTACTATGCTTACTACAAGCAGCCTCGCGGTTACCATGCACGCAGCCTCAACTCTAATGATGGCTGGGCGGTTCAATCCAATACTAGCTTTGCCAATGCACGTTTTCTCTACTATAGCGACGAGATTCGCAATGCTGTTCTCCTTATTCACGGTGATGCCGCCCATTCTTACTATATGGGCAAGGACGCTTTTGCTAAGCTAAAAGGTGACAATAAGAAGATGATTACGGTTAAGGGAGCTAATCACACAGATCTCTATGACCAAAAAGATAAGATTCCATTTGCGGAGATTGAGGTCTTCATCTCCGAGCAGATAGGCAAATAGAAAGAGGTGATTGCTATGGCTAAACATGAAGAAGTGAAAAATAATCCGATCTTTGATTTTGGTGTTGATAACCCTTACGGCGCTAGTTTTACAGGTCAATCTTATTTAGCTATGCTGGCGCAGGCTCCAGATGGTTCAGCGAGCGTTGGCAATGTGACCTTTGAACCAGGTTGCCGTAATAATTGGCATGTGCACTTGGATGGCTATCAAATCCTGCTGGTAACTGGAGGAGAAGGGCTTTATCAAGAAGAAGGAAAATCGGCACGTCATCTAAAGGCAGGTGATGTTGTTGTGACCGATAAAGGGGTTAAACACTGGCATGGGGCAGCCAAGGATGCTTGGTTCAGCCATGTGGCCATTACTGCTGGAGCCAGTGAGTTCTATGAGCCAGTGACAGATCAAGAGTACGAAGAAGCCAATCAATGAAAATGAATATGAAGCTATAGGAGGTTAACGGATATGGCTAAAAAACAAACAGCAGGACGGGAACGGTTAGGAGACTTTGCTCCTAAATTTGCAGAAATCAATGATGATGTCCTCTTTGGGGAGGTCTGGTCACGTGAAGCAGAATTATCACCTAAAATTCGCTCAATTGTAACCGTATCAGCGCTTATTACCGGCGGAAATTGGGAACAGCTCCAGCATCATCTCAAGGCTGCAAAAGCAAATGGTGTGAGCAAAGAAGAAATCTCAGAAATCATTACTCACATTGCCTTTTATGTCGGCTGGCCAAAAGCCTGGTCTGCTTTCGGAATTGCCAAGGAAATTTGGAAAAATCAATAAGTCATTTACTTTAGGCCTGTTTGTCCAGACAAGCCTGAAATCAAGTTCCTGTCAGTGTTTTAAGATGATGCTGAGATATTTGCTTGATTTATTGCTTTCATGTTTGAATATCGTAATATGATATGGTAAAGTATGACTAATAATGTTAAGGAGGGTCTTATGAAGACAACCGTATTTGTTAAAGCCGGTCAAGTGGCCGTTGAAACTATTGATAAACCCCAGATTATTGAGGCGGATGATGCTCTTATCCGTGTGGTGCGCTCCTGTGTGTGCGGATCTGACCTGTGGTCTTACCGCGGTGATGATCAAAAAGAAGCGGGTTCTGGAAATACCGGTCATGAAATTATTGGCATTATTGAAGAAACAGGTTCTGAAGTCAATACAGTTAAGAAGGGTGATTTTGTCATCGCACCTTTCACGCATGGCTGCGGTCATTGTGCTGCCTGCCGTGCTGGCTTTGAAGGCGGCTGCCAAGGTCATGATGCTAACACGAACTTCAGCACTGGTTACCAAGCCGAATACGTCCGCTATGCTCATGCAGATTGGTCCTTGGTGAAGGTTCCCGGACAGCCGAGCGATTACAGTGAAGGGATGATTGCTTCGCTTTTGTCTCTTGCTGATGTTATGCCAACAGGCTATCACGCCGCTCGGGTTGCCAATGTGCAAAAAGGAGACACGGTTGCAGTTGTTGGTGACGGTGCGGTCGGACTCTGTGCGGTCATTGCAGCTAAGATGCGCGGAGCTAAGCGAATTATCATCATGAGCCGCCACAAAGACCGGCAGGAACTGGCTGTAGAATTTGGCGCGACAGATATTGTTGCAGAACGCGGCGAAGAAGGGGTTGCCAAGGTTCTGGAACTGACAAACGGAGACGGTGTAGACGCTGCGCTTGAATGCGTCGGCACACAGCTCTCGACCGAAACGGCGATTAAGATTGCCCGTCCCGGTGCTGTTGTCGGCCGTGTCGGAGTTCCGCATACGGATGACATTAACCCAGGCGATTATTTCATGAGAAATACTATTTTTGCAGGTGGTCCGGCATCTGTAACAACTTATGATAAGAGTATTTTGCTAAAGGCTGTCCTTGATGGTGAAATCAATCCTGGCAAGGTTTTCACGCAAAGCTACAAGCTGGATGATATTGATCAGGCCTACAAGGATATGGAAGCAAGAAGAACAATCAAATCAATGATTGTCATAGATTGATAGTAACTACATAAGAATCAATTGAGAAAACTAACAGAGACTGAAGGCAAATGTTTGCCCAGTCTTTTTTATCTGTCTTAACCTATACCATTGAGCACAAGCTATTTAAATTTTCAAAGATTTTGCTCATTTTTTCCATAATTAATGCTTATAGCCAGCCATAAAAAAATTAGATTATACAAGATGACCGAGAGATGATACTATATCAGAAATATAAAAAGAATAGAGGTTAATTTATGTCTAAATTTACTATACATACCATCGAAACGGCACCTGAGGAAGTCAAAGAAACCCTGCGTACAGTTGAGAAGGATAACGGCGGCTATATTCCTAATCTTATCGGACTCTTGGCCAATGCACCGACAGCACTGGAAACCTATCGCACCGTTGGAGCCATTAACCGCCGTAATTCTCTGACGCCAACAGAGAGGGAGGTTGTTCAGATTACTGCAGCTGTAACTAATGGCTGTGCTTTCTGTGTAGCAGGGCATACTGCGTTTTCGATTAAGCAGATCCAAATGTCACCGGATCTTTTAGAAGCTCTGCGAAACAGTACTCCTATTGACAATGACCCTAAACTGGATACTCTAGCTAAATTCACCATTGCCGTCATTAATACTAAAGGCCGTGTCGGAGATGAAGCCTTTGCCGATTTTTTGGAGGCAGGCTATACACAGGAAAATGCTCTTGATGTTGTCCTAGGTGTCAGCTTGGCATCGCTTTGCAATTATGCCAATAATATGGCGGATACGCCGATTAATCCAGAATTACAGCAATATGCAAAATAGTTTATTATGAGAAAAGGAGGACGAAAATGACTTGTTTTTCCGAAAACTTTATAACTTGGCTGGATGCTAATGCTGATCAGCTCGACAGAGAATCCGGCGATTTGGCTGATCAGCTTCTGGAGCGAATTGCAGAAGAAGGTGTCTTTGGTCTTGCTGTACCTGAAATCTATGGTGGCCAAGGTGGCAGTAAGACAGAAGTCATTGCCTTTTTGTCGGAGCTAGCCCAGCATTCACTGACAGCAGCTTTTATATCATGGGGTCATCGAACCTTTATTGAAAATATTCTTGCTAGTAGCAACGACTCTCTGAAAAAGTCTTGGCTGCCGGATTTATTAACAGGAAAGCTAGCAGCTGGGACGGCTTTATCAAATGCCACTAAATTTTTATCTAATATTGAAGACCTAAATGTCAGCATTATTGAAAAAGAAGGGAAGCATTATCTTAAGGGGCGATTGCCTTGGATAACAAATTTACGTTCTGATAACTTTGCAGCTGTTTTTGCAGCTCAGTTTGAAGACAATAGCAAAGAGCCGATTATTCTGGTAATCCCTTCCGGAGTGTCTGGCCTGTCGCGTTCAGATGATTTGGAGTTTGTAGCCTTACAGGGGTCTAATACGGCAGCTTTAACCTTCAATAATGTTCCTTTAGACGATGCGTGGATACTGTCCGATGACGCCAAAGGTTTTTTGGCTCAGACGCGTCCGGAGTTTTTGGGGTATCAATTCGGTCTAGCTTTTGGCCTAGCAGAGCGTTCGCTGGCCGAAGTGGCACAGAGCTTAAGCAGCAACCGTTCGGTACTTAAAGAAGAGTATGGTGAAACAAGAGCTAAACTAAGTGCTGTGCAGCGTGACCTGTTTAAAGGTTTGGAATCACAAGAGTTTATTCAAACACCTCGTCAGCTTTTTCAGCTGCGCATTGATATTGTAGATATTGTGGCTAATAGTTTGCTGTTAGAGTTACAAGCAAGCGGCGGCCGCGGTTACTTCAAAGATTCGGCTTCTGGTTTTATCCGCCGCTGGAATGAGGGGGCTTTTTTACCAATTGTCTCTCCAAGTGCTGTCCAGCTTCGGCATATTTTGGCAACTGTGTAATCAGACAAAAAAGCAAGACCGAGACAAATGTGTTTCGGTCTTGCTTTTTTTGTAAAAAATTATGGTAGAGCAGGAGCAATAGTACTCATCAGAATATCAGCACTGGTGTTAGGCAGAATTCTTACACGGTTCAAGGACAAAAGCCCATTTTCAGCGCTTGCTAAACCCTCATTGGTTGTCACACCTAGCTTGTATTGATGCTTAGCCAGGCTAAGAGTAGTGTCGCTGTAGCGTCCTGCTGGGTAAGCGATGGCTACAGTGCTTTGATTGAGCTGCTCATCTAAATAAGTTTTTGATTCTGAGAGCTCCTTGGCCTGTGTTTTTTGATCCAATGTTGATAAATCCGGGTGATTAACCGTATGTGACTGAAAAGACATGCCGTTTGCTTTCATTTCCTTCATTTGTTTAACGGTCAGGTTGCCGGCTCTGCCTTCATCGGTAAATGTGGTAATCACATTGTTAGTTGCCTTAGCTTGATATTTCTTTAAAATAGGATAGGCAACAGTATAAAAATCAATCAGGCTGTCATCAAAGGTCAGCCAGATAACTTTTTTGGCGGGCAGAGTATTTTGGCTGAGAACCCGGCAAGCTTCTTCGGGACTCAAAAAATAATAGCCTTCTTCGCTCAAACGCTTGATATGGCTTTCAAAAACAGCGGGTGCAACAATGAGATTGGCATTGGCTGCTTCGTCAGGTGTCATATCATGGATGGCATGATACATCAAAATAGGCAGCTGCACAGGCTCGTTCTGTTTGATCCACTTGACTTTTTTGGCTGCTTTTTGAACTTTATCTTGACTGACAGTGGTCACGGGAATGGCTGTTTTAGTGCTCGTTTTGCTGTTTTGTCGCATGAGTGCCCTTACAAGACCTCCTAAAACTGCAAGGCAGGCAAGAACCAATATTATATTGATAATGGTCAGCTTTTTATTTTTCTTAATCATAAATTATCCTTTCAGCTAATTATAGCATAAAGGAAAGGATAATTAGCTGTAAATTCTGCTGAAAATTTGATATAATGAAAAAAATGTTTTTTGCAAGGAGAAAGAAATGTCGATAAAAATTGGTTTGCTCGGTTTCGGGACAGTAGCAAGCGGAATTCCGTTTTTGTTAAAGGAAAATCAGGAGAAGATCAGTGCTGCGTCAAGAGACCGCTTGGAAATTGCCAAAGTTCTGGTTAAGGATGATGAGGAAAAGAATCGTCTTTTGGCTGCTGGCAATAAGTTTAATTTTGTAACTAATGTTGATGACATTTTATCCGACGAGACGATTGACATTGTTGTTGAGCTGATGGGGCGTATTGAGCCTGCTAAAACCTTTATTACAAAGGCACTTGAAGCTGGTAAAAACGTTGTTTCCGCTAATAAGGATCTAATCGCCACGCACGGCAGGGAACTGATTAAACTGGCTCAAGATAAAGGAGTTGCTTTTTATTATGAAGCGGCTGTTGCCGGCGGGATTCCAATTTTGCGAACCTTAGCTAACTCATTAACTTCTGATAAAGTAACGCGTATTTTAGGTGTGCTTAATGGAACGTCTAACTTTATGATGACTAAGATGGTCGATGAGGGATGGACTTACGAAGCAGCTCTGGCAGAAGCACAGGCACTGGGTTATGCGGAAAGTGATCCGACCAATGATGTTGAAGGGATTGATGCAGCTTACAAGGCTGTCATTTTGAGCCAGTTCGGTTTTGGAATGACCATCGATTTTGACCAAGTAGCCCATCAAGGCATCTCAAACATTACACCAGATGATGTCAGTGTTGCTCAGCAGCTGGGCTATGTGATTAAATTGGTGGGTTCCGTTGAAGAGACTGAGTCAGGTATCTTTGCTGAAGTTTCACCGACTTTCCTGCCAAAATCACATCCGCTTGCCAGTGTTAATGATGTTATGAATGCTGTGTTTGTTGAATCTATCGGCATTGGAGAGTCTATGTATTACGGACCGGGTGCCGGTCAGAAACCCACAGCAACCTCTGTAGTAGCAGATATTATTCGCATTGCCCGCCGGATTAAAGATGGTAATGTCGGCAAACCTTTTAATGAATTTGTCCGCCATACTCGGATTGCCCATCCGGATGACGTTAAAAGCCACTATTATTTCGCTGTTAACACAGCAGATGAAAAAGGGAAAATGCTGCGCCTAGCTGAAATCTTTAATTCAGAAGATATTTCTTTTGAGCAGGTTCTGCAGCAAAAGGCTAATGGTGAAACTGCGCGTGTTGTGATTATCACGCACTCTCTGAGCAAAACACAGTTAGCCAATGTTACTGAAAAGCTGAAGGCTGTAGCCGACTTTGAATTAGTAAATACCTTCAAGGTGTTAGGGGAATAGGATGAGAATTACAGTACCTGCAACATCGGCCAATGTCGGACCGGGTTTTGACTCTGTTGGTGTTGCTCTTTCCAAATATCTTTCTATTGATGTCTTAGAAGCAGCTGATTCCTGGGAGATTAGTCATGATTTGGATAATATTCCAAGCGATGACAGCAATTTGCTGATTGTGACAGCCTTAAAGGTTGCTCCTCATCTTAATCCTCATCGGCTGCGGATGACCAGTAATATTCCTCTTGCAAGAGGGCTAGGCTCATCGAGCTCTGTTATTGTTGCTGGAATCGAGCTGGCCAATCAATTGGCAGACTTACAGCTGACAGCTGATGAAAAGCTCAATATTGCCACTTCCATCGAAGGCCATCCTGATAATGTGGCGCCAGCTATTTTTGGCAATCTTGTTATATCCAGCTATGTTGATGAAAAAGTTAACTATGTTGCTGGTAGCTTTCCCAAATGTTCTTTTGTGACCTTTATTCCTAATTATGAGCTAAAAACCAGCGACAGCCGCGGTGTTCTGCCTGAACAGCTGGATTATAAGGAAGCCGTTGCGGCCAGTTCCATTGCCAATGTAGCTGTTGCAGGGCTTTTGACCGGTGATTTAAAGACTGCCGGGAAAGCCATTGAAAACGATCTTTTCCATGAACGTTTTCGCCAGTCGCTTGTTAAAGAATTTTCAGCCATTAAAGCTATCGGTGAACAAAACGGAGCTTATGCGACTTATCTTTCAGGAGCCGGTCCGACTGTTATTGTTTTGGCAGATCAGGAAAACGAGGAGGCAATCAAAGCAGCTATTGACGGTCTGGCTCTGGATGGAACAAGCTGTATTTTATCTGTTGACACTAAAGGAGTAAGGATTGAAAGAAACTAGACAGGGGCTTTTGTTCGGTTTAGGAGCATATGTGTTATGGGGAGTTATCTCCCTTTTTTGGAAACAATTATCAGGAGTTAACCCCTATGCTATTTTTTCCTACCGTATCCTTTGGACTTTGATAACCATGCTGCTTTATATGTTTTTATCAAGACGTCAAACTGCTTATAAAAAACAGCTAAGTGAGCTATTGGCAGACAAAAAAGCAAGAAGGAACATAATCTTAGCCAGTTTTTTAATTGCTATCAACTGGCTTTCTTATATTTATGCGGTTACTAACCAGCAGGCTACTCAGGCAAGTCTAGGCTATTATGTTATGCCTTTAGTATCTGTGCTTTTGTCGCTGATTTTTTTGCGGGAGCGGCTGGACAGATGGACCGTATGTTCTGTACTGCTGGCTGCCTTTGGAGTTGTTATTCTTATACTTAATACAGGAAGAGCTCCTTTTATAACTTTTCTGCTGGCTTTTTCTTTTGCTTTTTACGGGCTGATTAAGAAAAACATCAAGCTTTCCAGTGATACGGCCATGCTGGTAGAAGCCGCTGTGATAGCACCTTTAGCCTTGGTTTATCTCTTCTTTTTCAGTAATGAAAACCTGTTTGACTACAGTCTTTGGGAAAATATTCTGCTTGCGGCTTCTGGATTTATAACAGCTGTTCCGCTCTTGCTGTTTGCCGAAGGAGTTAAAAGAGCCCCTCTTAATCTAATCGGTTTCATTCAGTATATTAACCCTACCATGCAGCTGTTGATTGCTGTTTTGATTTTTGGCGAAGCCATTACTCTTGGGGAACTGCGCGGCTTTATTTTCATTTGGCTGGCGGTTTTCATTTTTATTACGGGACAAATCTTGATGCTAAGAAAAAGCAGATAAAGTCTGTTAAAGATAATTTTTTATAAATTCTAAAAAGGAGGCGGCCAGCTTTTTATCTCTGGCAATAAATTGGAGAAGTAATGAATTATCAAGAAGCCTTGGCTTGGATAAATGACAATTTAAAATTCGGGATCAAACCAGGTCTGGAGCGGATGGCTTGGATGCTGGAGAAATTAGGTAATCCGCAGAAAAACATTCGCGGTATCCATGTTGTTGGAACTAACGGAAAAGGGTCAACCGTCAATTACCTGCAAAATATTTTCAGCCAAGCAGGTTATGATACCGGTACCTTTACGTCCCCGTATATTACTGATTTTAGGGAGCGCATTTCTGTCAACGGCCAAATGATCAGTAAAGAAGAACTGGTCCATCTGGTTCAGCTTATAAAGCCTGTGGTTGAGCGTTTGCCGCTTGAAACAGATCTTGAAGCAGCAACAGAATTTGAAATTATCACGCTTTTGATGTTTGTTTATTTTGGGCAGGTTCATCTGGTTGATGTGGCCATTATCGAAGCAGGAATGGGAGGTCTGACTGATTCAACCAATGTCTTTAAGGCACAGGCAGTCATCTGCACTTCTATCGGACTGGATCACCAGGCTGTTTTGGGGAATACCCATGCTGAGATTGCTGGGCAAAAGGCCGGCGTTTTAAAAGAAAAGGTACCCTTTATTTTTGCTGAAAAACGCAGTGATGTTAAGGCTGTTTTTTATCAAAAAGCTAAGGAAACTGAAAGCCCCCTTTATCAACTGGGAGAAGAGTTTAAGATTTGGGATAAGGGAGCTGTTTTTGATTTTAGTTATGGCAGCGATAATATTTCTGGTATCCGTCTTGTGATGAAGGGAAGACATCAAAGATCCAATGCCGCTTTAGCTGTTATGACTAGTCTTTTGCTGCAAAAAGAGTTCCCAAAAGTGACAAAACCTGTCATTAAGAATGCTTTGGCAGACAGTCGTTGGGCGGGCAGGACGGAGTTTATCAGAGAGAATCTCATGATTGACGGTGCCCACAACAATGAAAGTGTAGCTGTATTGACTGACCTTTTACAAGAGCAGTATGCTGACAGAAAAGTCCATGTGCTTTTTGCTGCTATTGCCGGCAAACCAGTTGAAACAATGCTTGCGCGGCTGAGTCAATTTGCAGATGTGACAGTGACAGTTTTTCCTTACCCTAAGGCGCTTGCTTTGGAAGATTATCCTTCCAAATATGAACAGGTGCCTGATTTTTCAGTCTGGCTGAAAAGACTTGAAAAAGCTGAGCAAGAGGATCTTTATGTTATCACAGGATCGCTTTATTTTATTTCACAGGTCAGAAAAGAGCTTTTGAAAAATAAAGAAATAAGCTATAATAGAATGTATTAAAAAATGAGTGAGAAGGTAAATGTCAGATCAAAAAAAGATTGAAGAGGCTGTTTATCAGCTTTTAGAAGCACTTGGCGAAAATCCTGAACGCGAAGGGCTTTTAGACACACCAAAGCGCGTTGCCAGAATGTATCAGGAAATGTTTTCCGGACTGAATGAGGACCCTAAGGATCAATTTACAGCCGTTTTTTCTGAAGAGCATGACGAAGTTGTTTTAGTTAAAGATATTCCCTTTTATTCCATGTGCGAACACCATCTGGTGCCTTTTTACGGAAGGGCTCATGTTGCCTATATGCCCAGCGGTGGCCGGGTAACAGGGCTCAGTAAACTGGCGCGTGCAGTGGAAGTAGCCAGCAGACGGCCGCAGCTGCAGGAGCGCTTGACAGCTCAGGTAGCCGATGCGCTTGAAAAAGCTTTAAATCCTAAAGGTGTCTTTGTTATGATTGAGGCAGAGCACATGTGCATGACCATGCGGGGGATTAAAAAGCCTGGCAGCAAAACTGTGACCAGTGCAGCCAGAGGCCTTTACCGCTCTGATAAAGAAGTTCGGCAGGAAATTATTTCGATGATTCACAATTAAGGAGATAATATGAAAATCGGCAAGCATGAATTAGCAGATCGAGCAGTCATTATGGGGATTCTCAATGTCACCCCAGATTCTTTTTCAGACGGGGGTCAATATGTTTCTGTCGGTCAGGCTCTAAAACAAACAGAAGAAATGCTGGCGGCAGGTGCCAAAATTATTGATGTCGGCGGTGAATCCACTCGCCCAGGAGCCGTTTTTGTTTCCGCTGAGGATGAAATAAAACGGACTGTACCGATTATAAAAGCGATCAAAGAGCGGTTTGACTGTCTCGTCAGTATTGATACTTACAAGACAGAAACAGCCCAGGCAGCGCTTGAAGCGGGTGCCGATATTCTAAACGATGTCTGGTCAGGGCTTTATGACGGCCGCATGTTTGACTTGGCAGCGCAGAAAGATGTTCCAATCATTCTTATGCACAATCAAACAGAAGAAGTCTACAGTCATGTAACACAGGATGTCAGCCGTTTTCTGCTGGAACGTGCAGCATTAGCTCAAAAAGCCGGTGTCAAAAAAGAAAATATTTGGCTGGATCCTGGTTTTGGCTTTGCTAAAAATATTGAACAAAATTTAGAATTGCTAAAAGGGCTGGATCAGATTACAAGTCTTGGTTACCCTGTTTTATTTGGTATTTCCAGAAAGCGTATTGTGGACAGTATGCTTGGCGGCAATACCAAACCGCAGGAACGCGACATGGCAACAGCCGCTCTGTCTGCCTACGCTATTGGTAAGGGCTGTCAGATTGTCAGAGTTCACAATGTACCAGCCAATAAGGATATTGTCAAGGTCACAAGCCAGTTGATGTGAGGGGTTATGGATAAGATTATTTTAAAAGGCTGCCGTTTTTACGCTTATCACGGTGCTTTTTCTGAGGAACAGACATTGGGACAGATCTTTGTCATAGATGCTGAATTAACCGCGGATTTAAAGGCTGCGTCAGAAACGGATAATCTGGAAGATACGGTTCACTACGGCAAAATTTTTGAGGTCATCAAAAATCGCGTTGAAAACAGCCGTTATGCTTTAATTGAAAAGCTGGCAGGCGCTGTCTGCCAAGATATTTTTGAGTGTTTTTCAGCTATTTTAGCTGTTACAATCCGAATCACTAAGGAAAATCCGCCTATTGCCGGCCATTATGATGCTGTCGGTGTTGAACTAAAGCGAGAACGCCCATGACAGCTGTTTATTTGGGCTTAGGCAGCAATATTGAAAATAGGGAAGCTTATTTAGAGAAAGCCTTGGCCAGTCTGGCTGAGCTTCCTCAAACACAGCTCGTTGATCAGTCAGCGGTTTATGAAACTGCGGCTTGGGGCAAAACAGATCAGGCTGATTTTTTAAATGTAGTCTGTCAGCTAGAAACTGATTTATCACCGCAGGAGCTGCTGCAAAGCTGTCAGAGCATTGAAGGGCAGCTGGGCCGCATCCGCCATGAGCACTGGGGCCCAAGAACAATTGACATCGATATTCTCTTTTATGGCTATCAGATTATTGACGAAGAAGATCTGCAAGTGCCTCATCCCTACCTTCAGGACCGCGCTTTTGTGCTGGTGCCGCTGAATGATCTTGCTAGGAGCTTTATCCACCCGCTGCTGAAGCAATCGATTGCTGACTTACTACAAAGAGTAGATAAGTCAGGGGTGAACCCCCTCAAGTACTGATTCGCTGCTATCGGATTTTTCTCTTCATATTTAGCTTTTTTAGCTTTTCTGAAGGGAGCGGAGAATGATGCCTTAAAAATCATGTCTTCTGTCGTCAAAGTAAATAAAATTTGATATAATAAAGTCGGTTTAACTACCGATTTTTTTAGTATTGAATTGAATAGTATAGAATTGAGATTATCATGTTAAAAGAAATGAAAACAAGTTTAGAAGGTATTGATATCCGCTTTAATGAACCTCTGAAAAAATATACCTATACCAAGGTTGGCGGTCCGGCTGATTTTCTTGCCTTTCCGCGCAATCGCTATGAATTGGCAAGAATCGTTAAGTTTGCCAATAAGCACGATCTGCCCTGGATGGTTTTAGGCAATGCCAGCAACTTAATCGTCCGTGACGGCGGAATCCGAGGGTTTGTTATTATGTTTGACAAGCTCAATAGTGTTACGGTTGACGGCTATGTTATTGAAGCAGAAGCAGGCTCTAATTTAATTGAAACAACCAAGGTTGCTCAATACCACAGTCTGACAGGTTTTGAGTTTGCCTGCGGTATTCCGGGCAGTATCGGAGGAGCCGTCTTTATGAATGCGGGAGCCTACGGAGGCGAGATTTCCCATATTTTAATTTCTGCACAAGTTTTGACCAGAGATGGGGAAATTAAGACAGTTGAAGCACGTGATATGCGCTTTGGCTACCGCCGCTCGGCCTTTCAGGATAATAAAGAAGTAGTGATTTCAGCCAAATTTTCTCTCAAACCCGGCGACTACACCGTTATCAGTCAGGAAATGCAGCGTCTCAATCATCTGAGAGCTTTGAAACAGCCCTTGGAACATCCATCCTGCGGCTCTGTTTTCAAGCGCCCTATGGGGCATTTTGCTGGTCAGCTCATCATGGAAGCCAATCTCATGGGACATCGGATTGGCGGTGTGGAAGTCAGCAAGAAACATGCCGGATTCATGGTTAATATTGACAATGGTTCTGCTAAAAATTATGAAGATTTAATTGCGGATGTCATCCGCAGAGTTAAAGAAAATTCTGGGGTCACTTTGGAACCGGAAGTTCGCATCATTGGTGAAAAAGAAATACAAGCGGAGGACGCATAAGCATTGACTAACCCAATCATTGCCTTTAAAAATGTTTCCAAAGTCTTTGAGGACAACGGGACAGTTGTTTTAAAGAATATTAATTTTGAACTGGAAGAAGGGAAATTTTATACTCTTCTGGGTGCCTCAGGATCTGGAAAATCAACCATTTTGAACCTTATTGCCGGTTTATTGGAAGCCAGCAGCGGTGATATTTTTCTTGACGGCAAAAGAATCAATGATCTGCCTATCAACAAACGTGATGTCCATACGGTTTTCCAGTCTTATGCTCTCTTTCCTCATATGACTGTTTTTGAAAATGTCGCTTTTCCGCTCAAACTGCAAAAAATAGCTAAAAAAGAAATCGAAAGCCGGGTAGCAGAAGTCCTGAAAATGGTCCGTTTGGCTGGTTTTGAAAAACGTTCAATTCAAAAATTATCAGGAGGCCAGAGGCAGCGCGTGGCTATTGCGCGTGCTATTATTAATCAGCCCAAGGTCGTTTTGCTGGATGAACCTCTGTCAGCTCTGGATTTAAAGCTGCGGACCGAAATGCAGTATGAACTGCGGGAATTGCAGCAAAGACTGGGAATCACCTTTGTTTTTGTTACCCATGATCAAGAAGAAGCTCTGGCTATGAGCGATTGGATCTTTGTCATGAATGACGGGGAAATTGTTCAGTCTGGCACCCCAGTTGATATTTACGATGAGCCCATCAATCATTTTGTAGCAACTTTCATTGGTGAGTCCAACATTTTGTCGGCAACGATGATTGAGGACTACTTAGTAGAATTTAATGGCAAGCGGTTTGAAGCCGTTGACGGCGGTATGCGACCCAATGAACCTGTTGAAGTTGTTATTCGTCCGGAAGATTTGCAAATCACGCTGCCTGATGAAGGCAAGCTTCAGGTTAAAGTAGAGACTCAGCTTTTTCGCGGAGTGCACTATGAGATTATTGCTTATGACGATCTGGGCAATGAGTGGATGATTCATTCGACCCGCAAGGCTATTGAAGGTGAAATTATCGGACTTGATTTTAGACCTGAAGACATTCACATTATGCGCCTTAATGAGACAGAGGAAGAATTTGATGCTCGGATCGAAGAATATGCGGAAACCGAAGAACACGAAGACGGCCTGATAAATGCTATAGAGGAGGAGCGCCATGAAGAAAAAGCTTAATGCATTTTCTCTTCCCTATCTTCTTTGGATAGGCCTTTTTGTTTTGGCACCGGTTGCCCTGATTCTTTATAAGTCTTTTTTTGATATTGAAGGGCATCTGACACTGGGTAACTATCAGACTTTTTTTGCCAGCTGGACTTATCTGAGGATGAGTTTTAATTCCATTTTGTATGCTGGCATTATCACACTGGTGACACTGCTGATTGCTTATCCGACAGCTTTGATTCTGACACGGCTCAAGCAAAAGCAGCTCTGGCTGATGCTGGTGATTTTGCCGACTTGGGTCAATCTCCTGCTTAAGGCTTATGCTTTTATGGGAATTTTTGGCCGCCAAGGCGGTGTTAACAATTTTCTGCAGTTTATGGGGCTTGCGCCCAAGCAGATTCTTTTTACGGATTTTTCTTTTATCTTTGTGGCAGCCTATATTGAAATCCCCTTTATGATTCTGCCGATTTTTAATGCTCTGACTGACATTGATCCCAATTTAATCCATGCCAGCCGTGATTTAGGAGCGACAGATTTGCAAACCTTCACCAAGGTTATTTTTCCTTTATCTTTAAACGGGGTCAGAAGCGGTGTTCAGTCTGTTTTTATTCCCAGTCTCAGCTTGTTTATGCTGACGCGTCTGATAGGCGGCAATCGCGTCATTACACTGGGGACTGCTATTGAACAGCACTTTTTGACAACGCAAAACTGGGGGATGGGATCAACTATCGGCGTCGTTTTAATTGTTACCATGCTTCTCATCATGTGGGTGACAAAGGAGAGAAATAAATGAAAAAAATAGCCAATCTTTATTTAATTCTGGTCTTTTTAATCCTGTATATCCCTATTTTTTATTTGATTTTTTATTCCTTTAATCAAGCTGGGGATATGAGTCGTTTTACTGGCTTTACTCTGGAACATTATGAGAGCATGTTTGGTGACAAACGGCTGATGCTGATTTTGGTCCAAACCTTTCTTATCGCCTTTTTAAGTTCTTTATTGGCAACCATTATTGGAACTTTTGGAGCTATTTTTATTTACCAAACCAAAAGAAAGGCTCAGAATGCTATCCTGTCAGTCAACAATGTTCTGATGGTTGCTCCTGATGTCATGATTGGAGCTTCTTTTTTAATTCTGTTTACATTTATCGGCTTTAAATTAGGAATGCTTTCTGTACTTCTCAGTCATATTGCCTTTTCTATTCCTATCGTTGTTCTGATGGTACTGCCGAGACTGAAAGAAATGAATGCTGACATGATCAATGCCGCTTATGATTTAGGTGCCAGTCATTTTCAGATGTTAAAGGAGGTCATGCTGCCTTATTTGACACCTAGTATCATTGCCGGCTATTTTATGGCCTTTACTTATTCTTTGGATGATTTCGCTGTTACGTTTTTTGTTACTGGGAATGGTTTTTCGACGCTTTCGGTAGAGATTTACTCTAGAGCCCGTCAAGGTATTTCATTGGAAATTAATGCCCTGTCTGCTGTAGTCTTTCTCTTTAGTATTTTGCTTGTGATTGGTTATTATTTTATTTCCCAGGATAAGGAGGACAGACATGCATAAACTTTACTCTTTTATAGGGGGCGTTTTAGCTATTGTTCTTATTTTGGCTGGTCTGGTTTTTTACATGGGCAGGCAGGCAAGCGGCGGGAGCAAAACTGATAAACTGGTCATCTATAATTGGGGTGACTATATCGATCCTGAGCTTTTGACCAAATTCACCAAAGAGACTGGCATTCAGGTTCAGTATGAGACTTTTGATTCGAACGAAGCCATGTACACCAAAATTAAACAAGGGGGAACAATTTACGATATCGCCGTTCCCAGCGACTATATGATTAGTAAAATGAAAGCTGAGCGGCTTTTAGTAAAACTTGATCAGTCTCAAATCAAAGGCTGGAATAATCTTGACAGACAGTTTCTAGGCAAGAGCTTTGATCCGTCAAATGCATACTCCATTCCCTATTTTTGGGGAACAGTAGGCATTGTTTATAACAGCAAAATGCTAAACAAGGTTCCTAAACACTGGAATGATCTTTGGAATAAAGATTATGTCAACAGCATTATGCTGGTTGATGGCGCCCGCGAGGTAATCGGTTTTGGACTTAATAGCCTTGGTTACAGTTTAAATACGAAAAATGCAGCAGAATTAAAAAAAGCTGAAAATAGGCTGAACCAGCTAACTCCAAACATCAAGGCTATTGTCGGTGATGAAATGAAAGGGTACCTAATCAGAGGCGATGCTGCTCTGGGTGTTACTTTTTCCGGCGAGGCCAGTGAAATGCTGGATGCTAATAAGGATTTATGTTATATCGTTCCCAGCGAAGGCTCTAATCTCTGGTTTGATAATCTAGTGATTCCTAAAACGGTAAAGCATAAAAAAGAGGCCTATGCTTTTATCAATTTTATGCTAAAACCTCAAAATGCGGCTCAAAATGCCAGCTATATCGGCTATGCGACACCAAATGCCAAGGCTAAGGAGCTGCTGCCAGCAGAGATTAAAAATAATAAAGCCTTTTACCCCGATTCTAAAACGGTCAGCCGTCTAGAAGTCTATGACAATCTTGGTAAAAAATGGCTGGGTGTTTATAATGATCTCTATATGCAGTTTAAAATGTACCGTAAATAGCGGTAGGAGTGGGAAAGGTTCCAAAATTTTAAATTTTTGGCTTCCTTCTTCTCCATTCATAGGTGGTTAGCTTTTTCGCTTTAGAAGAAGCCCTTACTTTTTATTGTTTTATTTGATATGATATAAAAAAAGTGTTCATTTATTAAAGGCTAAGGAAATACTATGAAAATTGATAAGGTATTTAATAATAATGTCGTTCAGGTTCTTGGTGAGAAGAATGAAGAGATCATTGTTATGGGAAAAGGGCTTGGCTTTCAAAAAAAGCCTGGTGATGAGGTCAATCAAGAATTAATTGAAAAACGCTTTATCTTGCAAGATACAGATATGGCAGGTGAATTATCACGTGTCTATGTCGATCTTGACAGTGATGAAATCAAGCTGGTTCTTGACATTATCCATCAAGGACAGGATGTTTTAGAGCAAACCTTTGATATTTCACTGTATATTGCTTTGGCTGATCATCTGCACTATACGATTGAACGGACAAAAGAAGGCTTAGTCCTCCAAAATCCGCTGTCTTGGGAAGTCAGAAAGTTTTATCCCCGAGAATTCCAGCTGGGCAGAGAAGCAATCAAGTATATCAAGGAAAAACTAGGTATAGAGCTGGCCGATGATGAAGCAGCTTCGATTGCTCTGCATTTTGTTAATGCGCAAAAAGACGGCGGTTTACTGGAGAAAAATCGTTTAATTTCCAAGATTGTTATTGATATTTTGGAAATTGTCCGCCTGCATTTTGGTCAAATCACAGATGAAGAATCTGTCAGTTACAATCGCTTTGTCACCCATATTCAGTATTTTGCTCAGCGTGTTGCAAATGGCCTTGTTCAGGGAAAGAATGATGCTTTCCTTTATGAACAGGTTAAGGAAAATTATCCGCAGGCTTTTGCCTGTACCGAAAAAATTAAATCCTACGTCGCGTCTAGTTATGATTTTCCCATGAGCAAGGATGAACAGGTTTATCTAACTATTCATATCCAGCGTTTAGAAGCTAGCCAGTAGGGCTAGTTTTTTTTAATATTTTTGTAAAAGCGCTTGCAAAAATAAATTAGTGTGTTATAATGATATTCATAAGGATTGTTACTGGTTAAGCAGGCAAAACCTAGATAAATACGAATTGATTGCAAAGAGTTTGACTTTGTCCAGTCATTTGGTATTTGTTTAGGTTTTTTTGCGTGTGAAATGGTGATTATTCTAAAAATAACTGCACTAGAGCCGGATTGGCTGAATTCGATTATTTAAAAGCGATAAGTCACTAACGGCTAGCATCTTATTTAATTGAGCACGCCTACGACTCTTTGGAAAAAGATAACCATTCCTAGATGCTAAGCATCTTCGTCAGGTTCCTATTTTCCTGTGAGTCGCTAACGGCTTAGCATCTTATTTAATTGAGCACGCCTACGACTCTTTGGAAAAAGATAACCATTCCTAGATGCTAAGCATCTTCGTCAGGTTCCTATTTTCCTGTGAGTCGCTTAACGGCTTAGCATCTTATTTAATTGAGCACGCCTACGACTCTTTGGAAAAAGATAACCATTCCTAGATGCTAAGCATCTTCGTCAGGTTCCTATTTTCCTGTGAGTCGCTTAACGGCTTAGCATCTTATGAAAGGAGCCTAAAATGGCTAAAGATTATACTGAATTGGCAAATGATATTGTCAAGCATGTTGGCGGCAAAGATAATATTGTCAAGCTCGTGCACTGTGTCACCCGCCTGCGTTTTACTCTCAAAGATGAAAGTAAGGCAGACGAAGAGTATCTCAAACAGCGCGAAGGCGTTGTCACTGTAGTGAAAGCAGGAGGACAGTTCCAAGTCGTAATCGGAAATCATGTTCCTGATGTTTATGATACAGTATTAAAAGTAAGCGGTATTACCGGTGAGGGCGGTATCGATGTTGATGAAGGAGATATTCCTAAAGGAAATCTTTTTGATCGCTTTATTGCTCTGGTATCCGGACTTTTCCAACCAATGCTGGGTGCTCTTTCAGCAGCAGGTATGATTAAGGGGTTAGTTGCCATTTTAGCAGCAGTAGGGGTCCCCGAAACCGATGGTGCTTATGTTGTCCTCAATGCAGCAGGTGATGGATTCTTCCAATTTTTGCCGCTCATCTTAGCATTGACTGCAGCAAAACGCTTTAAAATGGAGCAATTCACCGCCCTTGCTATCGGCTTTGCTATGGTTTATCCCAATATAGCTGCCAGCTTTACTGCTAAAGAACCGCTTTATACTTTATTCTCTGGAACATTAATTGAATCTCCGATTTATTCGACTTTCTTTGGTATTCCTATTATTTTCCCAGCTTCTAGTTATCTGCAAACGGTCTTGCCAGTTATTGTTGCTGTTTGGGCCGGTTCTAAGATTGAAGGTTTCTTTAAGAAGATAATTCCAGATGTTGTTAAGGTCTTTGTGGTTCCCTTCTTTACCATCTTAATTACTGTTCCTCTGTCTTTCCTCCTTATTGGTCCTGTGATGAGCTGGGCATCTGATCTTGTTGGTGCCACCTTTACAGGTATTTACGGCCTAAGCCCAATTATTTATGGCATTGTTCTGGGTGCTATGTGGCAGGTGCTGGTTATGTTTGGCCTTCACTGGGGACTTGTTCCGCTTGCTATTTTGGAACTGCAAAAGGGTCCCGGTGTTATCCTTGTGGCAACTATTGCTATCTGTTTTGCGCAGGCAGGTTCTCTTCTTAACATCATGATGCGTACAAAAGAAAATAAGGTTAGACAATTATCTATTCCAGCCTTTATCTCTGCACTTTTCGGTGTAACAGAACCCGCTATTTACGGTATTACGCTGCCAATGCGTACTCCATTCATTATGACCTGTATTTCAGGTGCTATTTCAGGTGCTTATCTCTCTCTTTTTAATGTTAAGATGCAGGTTATGGGCGGTATGGGACTCTTTGCTATTCCATCATTCATTGACCCTAAAAATTCAATGACACTGATTCATTTCTTGATCGCTATCGTCATGAACTTTGTTCTTGGTTTTTTCCTGACCCAGTTTGTTAAAATTCCTTATCTTTATGATCAGCCCGAATCTGAAAGTACAGGCGGCAGCTCAGAAGAAAGCGTTCAGGAATTAAAAGAAATCAAGCAAGAAATCATTGCCAGTCCCTTAATCGGTAAAGTTGTTAAACTGGAAGATGTCCCTGATGAAGTGTTTGCTTCTGGAGCTATGGGCAAGGGGATTGCTATTGATCCAGATGACGGTGCCGTTGTTGCTCCGGCCAAAGGAGAGGTAACACTGGTCTTTCCGACTAAGCATGCGATTGGCCTGAAGACTGAAAATGGAGCTGAAATTTTGATTCACATCGGCATGGATACTGTCTCACTTGCTGGCAAAGGCTTTAAAGGCTTTGTTGAAGTTGGTGATAAGGTGGAAGCTGGTCAGACTCTGCTTGAATTTGATGTTAATACAATCAAAGCAGCAGGCTTGCCGGTTATCACGCCAGTTATTGTTACAAACTCAGACCAATATGAAGACGTTTTGACTACACAGGAACGAACTGTTGAAGCAGGCGATTATCTCCTGACAGCTGTCAAATAGCACTCCATAATTAATAAGATCGGAAAAAAAGATTCCGATCTTATTTTTATTATGTGATTTTTAGTCCGTTTCGCACCAAAGGATGCGAGACAAAATAACACCCGCATAGCGGGTGCGCAATCTACGGTTATACCAAAAAACGTGCTACAATCGCTTTTATCTGTTGGAAAGTTCTCGCTTGGAGTTTGTTTTGCTTGCAAATCAAGGAAATAGCCTTGAACGTTATAGAGCTTAAGAAATTTTTGTGCTAAACACAGATTTTCTACTTAAGAGAGTGGGACAAACCGTATTTTTATTCCCACTCAACTGTTGCCGGCGGTTTGCTGGTAATATCGTAGACGATACGGTTGACGTGATCGACTTCATTGACAATACGAACTGAAATTTTCTGAAGAACATCCCATGGAAGTTTCGCAAAATCAGCTGTCATACCGTCGATAGAAGTGATAGCGCGAATAGCGATGGTGTAGTCGTAGGTACGGCCATCCCCCATAACACCAACTGAGCGCACACCAGTATTGACGGTGAAGTATTGCCAAACATCGCGTTCTAAGCCAGCTTTAGCGATTTCTTCACGTAAAATAGCATCAGACTCACGAACAGTCTCTAACTTTTCAGCAGTAATTTCACCCATGATGCGAATAGCAAGACCTGGTCCCGGGA
Organism: Streptococcus ratti FA-1 = DSM 20564; assembly: GCF_000286075.1. Taxonomy (GTDB): domain Bacteria; phylum Bacillota; class Bacilli; order Lactobacillales; family Streptococcaceae; genus Streptococcus; species Streptococcus ratti. Next base: position 554,800 of record NZ_AJTZ01000005.1, read on the forward strand.
AAGGCTGACGCCAAACAATTTCATCAGGCATACCAAGGGCAGTTCCTAAAGCACGAACTTCATCCTTGAAGAGTGTGTTCAAGGGTTCAATCAATTCAAACTGCATATCTTCGGGCAGACCGCCGACATTGTGGTGAGATTTAATGGTTTGAGCTGTTTCAGTACCCGATTCGATAACATCTGTATAGAGTGTTCCCTGAGCAAGGAAATCAACATCTTTGAGCTTGCTAGCTTCGTCATCAAAGACATAGACAAATTCATTGCCGATGATTTTTCGTTTCTTTTCGGGGTCCTCAATACCGGCTAAAAGTTCCAAAAAGCGTTTTGAAGCGTCAACACGGATGATATTGAGACCGAATTTGCCGCCAAGCATTTCCATAACTTGGTCGCCCTCGCCTTTACGAAGCAAACCGTGATCAACAAAAATACAAGTCAGCTGATCACCAATAGCACGTTGCAAAAGAACGCCGACAACAGATGAATCAACTCCGCCTGAGAGTCCCAAAAGAACCTTGCGGCTGCCTACTTGCTCACGGATTTTTTGGATTTCCATATCGATGAAATTATCCATGGACCAATCTCCCTTGCCGCCGCAGATATCAAGAGCAAAATTGCGCAGGATATCATTGCCGTAAACAGAATGGCGGACTTCAGGATGAAATTGAATACCAAAAATTTTCTTGTCGGTATTTTCAATGGCAGCATAAGGGCAGTCCGTAGAGTCACCAATCAGCTGGAATCCCTGAGGTATCTTGGTAACAGCATCGCCGTGGCTCATTAAAACAGTCTGCTCTGCAGGAGTTCCTTTAAAAAGCTCTGAATCAGCTGCTAAGCGCAGGGTTGACTGACCGTACTCGCTGTTGCCAGTCTGGCCGGCAGGAACTACCTTGCCGCCAAGTTTATCTGTCAGCAGCTGCATCCCATAGCAAATTCCAAGAATAGGAATGCCGAGTTCAAAAATACCCTCATCAATTCCAAAAGCATTATCAGCATAAACAGAATTTGGCCCCCCAGATAGAATAATACCGATGGGATTGATGGCCCGAACTTCATCAGCTGTGATTCTGTGACTTCTCAATTCTGAGAAGACACCAAACTCACGAATGCGCCGGGCAATAAGTTGATTGTACTGACTGCCGTAGTCAAGCACAATGATTTTTTGAATATCTTTAATGTCAGTCATTGTTTTCCTTTCCTTTTACTGTTTTGCTAGTTGGGCTAGCAAAGACATAATCACTTTATTTTAGCATAATTTGCAGGATTTGACAGCTGATTTTCAGAAAAACCTTGCCAGATCAGCTCACTCAGCATTTGAGAGCTTTTGCAAAAGGTCTGTAAATTTGGTACCATTAGTACAAAACTGTTTTATAGACAAGGAGAGAGGATGTTACCAGCTTATATTCGGATTCATGATCAAATCAAAAAAGAAATTGACGAGGGACTGTGGAAAATTGGTACCCGTCTTCCCAGTGAACGCGATCTAGCAGAGCGTTTTGAGGTCAGCCGAATGACACTCAGGCAGGCTGTAACACTGCTCGTTGAGGAAGGGATTCTAGAGCGCCGTGTGGGAAGCGGCACTTATGTCGCCAGCAGCCGCGTTCAGGAAAAGATGCGGGGAACGACCAGCTTTACTGAGATTGTCAAGTCGCAAGGAAAAACACCCTCGACTAAAGTCGTTTCATATAAGCGAGTACACCCGAGCGAGCAGGAAATCAAATTTTTGGATGTTAAGCCAAATACCTATGTGATTCGAATGGAGCGTGTCCGCTATGCCGATGACATCCCTGTCGTATTTGAAGTAGCGGCCATCCCTGAAAAAATTATAAAGAATTTCAAAAAAGAAGAAATTAGCAAACATTTCTTTCAGACCTTGACAGACAATGGCTTTGTCATCGGTAAGAGTCAGCAGACTATTTCAGCCAGCAATGCCAGTGAAATGACTGCTGATTATCTGGCGATTCCGCGCGGTCATGCTGTTTTAAGCCTGACACAGATTTCTTTTTTTGAGGATGGTACTCCGTTTGAATATGTCCGCAGCCAATATGTTGGCGATCGTTTTGAATTTTATTTAGAAAATAAGTAGAGTATGTACAATGGCAGCAAAAGAAAAAATGGTCAGCAATCCCCGCTATCAAAAAGTAGCTCTAGGGATTGCTCAACGAATTGTTGATGGTAAATTTCCTCTGGGTCAAAAATTAAAATCCCGTTCGACCCTTTCCAGTTATTTTAATGTTTCCCCAGAAACTGCCCGAAAGGCGATTAATGTGCTGGCTGATTTAGATATCGTTTCAGTCAGGCAGGGAAGCGGGGTCATTGTTGTTTCAAGAGACAAAGCCATCGAATTTTTGGAGCAGTTTGAGGCTACTTCAGGTTTACGAGAGATTAAGCAGAATATTCAAGTTAGTTTAAGAAAACAAAAAGAAGAACTAGAAGCCATGGATAAGATGGTTGAGGTCTTTTTATCACAGGCCAGTCTGATTCGCAAAAAGTTTCCCTTCGAACCTTTTGAATTAATTCTTAACAGTGAGAGCCCTAATCTGGGTAAAAGTTTGGCAGATTTAAATTTATGGCATCAAACAGGAGCAACAGTTGTAGCCCTGAAAAGCCAAGGAGAGCTGCTTTTGTCGCCTGGCCCCTATGCCACTGTCAGAAAAGACGATACTCTCTATTTTGTCGGTGATGACCGATCTTTTTCCCGCATGAAAAATCTTTTTGACATCTTATGACACAATAATTTAATAAATATTGCAGGCTTCTGCCTGCCTTTATCTTTGACATACTGACCATATAACTATATAATAGTGTGGTCAGTTGATTTTTGGAAATAGATTAGAAATGAGGGATATACTTGAACAAACTTGAAGTCAAGCATCTCACCAAAATTTTTGGTAAAAAGCAAAAAGCGGCGCTTGAGATGATTAAACAACAAAAAAGCAAGACAGAAATTTTAGAACAAACAGGTGCTACAGTTGGGGTCTATGATGTCAGCTTTGAAGTCAAAGAAGGTGAAGTTTTTGTCATCATGGGACTTTCCGGATCAGGTAAGTCAACCTTAATCCGACTGTTAAATCGCCTGATTGAACCCTCCTCAGGAGATATCTACATCAACGGCAGTGATATTTCCAAGATGAATACCGAGGAGCTCCGTGAGGTTAGACGACATACACTGAATATGGTTTTCCAAAACTTTGGTCTCTTTCCTCACAAAACGATTTTAGAAAATACAGAGTTTGGTTTGGAGCTGAGAGGTGTTCCTAAAGAAGAGCGGGTTAAATTAGCTGAACGTGCTCTTGATAATTCGAACCTGCTGGCCTTTAAAGACCAATATCCTAACCAGCTTTCCGGTGGTATGCAGCAGCGGGTTGGATTAGCGCGTGCTCTGGCCAATGATCCGGAAATCCTTTTGATGGACGAAGCTTTCTCGGCTTTGGATCCGTTGATTCGTAAGGAAATGCAGGATGAACTTTTAGATTTACAAGAAAAGGTTCAAAAGACGATCATCTTCATTACTCACGATTTGAATGAGGCACTGAGAATCGGGGATCGTATTGCCCTGATGAAGGATGGTCAAATCATGCAGATTGGTACCGGGGAAGAAATTTTAACTAAGCCGGCTAATGATTTTGTTCGTGAATTCGTTGAAGATGTTGACCGTTCTAAAGTTTTAACGGCTCAGAATATTATGATTAAGCCGCTGACAACCCTTATTGGAGTTGACGGTCCTCAGGTGGCTCTGACTAGAATGCACAATGAAGAAGTCAGCATGCTGATGGCTACGGATCGACGCCGTCAATTGGTAGGGTCAGTTACCGCAGAAGCTGCCATTGAAGCAAGACGCAAGGGAGTTCCTTTGGCGGATGTTGTTGACCGCGATGTGCGGACGGTTTCTAAAGATACTGTTATTACAGATATTATGCCTCTGATTTATGATTCAGCTGCACCAATCGCAGTTACGGATGATGATAACCGGCTTTTAGGTGTCATTATCAAGGGCCGTGTTATTGAAGCTCTGGCTAATACAAAAGATGATGCAGATGCAGAAGGAGGGGAAGAATAGTTTTGAATGTACTTTTGATAGGAAAATTACCTGTTGCCCAATGGATAGAAGGGCTCACCAACTGGCTGACGCATACTTTTTCTGGTTTATTTAACTTTATACAGTCCGTCGGCAACTTTATCATGGACGGGATTACAAATACTCTGTCATTTATTAATCCTTTGCTCTTAATCGCTTTAGTGACTGTTGCCGCCTTTTTCTTGGTTGGCAAAAAATGGACACTGCCGTCCTTTACCCTGATCGGCCTGCTCTTTATCTATAATCAAGGCCTATGGGGAGATTTGATTAATACTTTCACTTTAGTTCTGGTATCTAGTTTTGTTTCCATTGTTATTGGGATTCCTTTAGGGATTTGGATGGCAAAGAATAATACTGTTAAACAAGTGATTAATCCTATTTTGGACTTCATGCAGACCATGCCTGCCTTTGTTTACCTGATACCAGCTGTTGCTTTCTTCGGTATTGGTATTGTTCCGGGGGTATTTGCTTCTGTTATTTTCGCTTTGCCTCCAACTGTTCGCTTTACCAATCTTGCTATTCGTGAAATTCCGACAGAGCTGGTTGAAGCAGCAGACGCTTTCGGCAGCACACCTAGACAAAAATTATTCAAAGTTGAGCTGCCTTTAGCTAAAAATACAATTATGGCTGGTGTTAACCAGACTATCATGTTGGCACTTTCTATGGTTGTCACGGGTTCTATGATTGGAGCTCCCGGTCTTGGCCGCGGTGTTTTATCTGCCCTGCAGCATGCTGATATCGGTTCAGGCTTTGTCAATGGTCTTGCCCTAGTTATCTTAGCCATTATTATTGACCGTTTCAGTCAAACGGCTAATCGACAAACCAAGGATGCTAGCCAAAAATCATCTAAAACCAATACGATTATCGCTTTAACAGCGCTTGTTTTATTTGTCTTTGCAGGAATTACCCGCTTCTTTTTCCAAGGTCGCTCTAATAGCGGTCAAACAGTTAAACTTTCTTATGTCGAGTGGGATTCTGAAGTAGCATCTACTAACGTTTTAGCCCAAGTTCTTAAAGAAGAGGGGTATAAAGTTGAGATAATTCCGCTTGATAATGCTGTTATGTGGCAGTCAGTAGCTAAAGGTGAAACAGATGCAATGGTTAGTGCTTGGCTGCCAAACACTCATGGAGATCAATATAAGAAATATAAATCAAATATTGTTGATTTGGGACCAAATCTTAAAGGAGTGAAATTGGGACTTGCTGTGCCAACTTACATGACAGATGTCAACAGCATCGAAGATTTGAGCAATCAGGCTGATAAAAAAATTACGGGTATTGAGCCAGGTGCCGGTATCATGAAAGCCGCCCAAAAAGCTCAAAAATCCTATAGCAATCTATCTGGATGGGAGTTAGTTTCTTCTTCGACAGGAGCTATGACAACTGCTTTGGATCAAGCTTATAAAAACAAAAAAGAAATCGTTGTAACTGCCTGGTCTCCACACTGGATGTTTGCCAAGTATAAGCTGAAATACTTAAAAGATCCTAAAAAAGATTTTGGCAGTTCTGAAAGTATTCATTCCATTACACGTAAAGGGCTGAAAAAAGATATGCCTAAGGTTAATAAAATTATTGATAAGTTTAATTGGACACAAAAAGACATGGAGTCTGTTATGCTTGATATCAATAATGGAACTTCTCCTGAGAAGGCTGCTAAAAAGTGGATTAAAGAAAATCCTAAAAAAGTTGCTTCTTGGACAAACAGTAAATAAGTTCAGCTCTTATGAATGATCCCAATAAAATGAGGTTAGGAAATGTTCTAATCTCATTTTATTTTCCTCGCCAGATGATTTTAGGGCTCAAATATGATAAAATAAAGCTTATGGAAATTGAAAAAACCAATCGTATGAATGCCCTTTTTGAGTTTTATGCAGCGCTGCTGACAGATAAGCAGATGAACTACATTGAGCTCTATTACGCTGACGATTACAGCTTAGCTGAAATCGCTGAAGAATTTAAGGTCAGCCGTCAGGCAGTCTACGATAACATCAAGCGAACAGAAAAAATCTTAGAAGATTATGAAATGAAACTGCACATGTATTCTGATTATATTGTTCGCAGTGAAATTTTTGACGATCTGCTGGATAAGTATCCCGAAGATGCTTATCTGCAGGACAAGATTTCTGTTCTCATCAGTATTGACAATCGAGATTAATATTTCTAGTATTTTCAACAATAAGGAGAAAATTAAATGGCTTTTGAAAGTTTAACAGAACGCCTGCAGGGTGTTTTTAAAAATTTGCGCGGAAAGAGAAAACTCTCAGAAAAAGATGTTCAGGAAGTGACCAAGGAAATCCGTCTGGCTCTTCTTGAAGCAGACGTTGCTCTTCCAGTTGTAAAAGACTTTATCAAGCGTGTGCGTGAACGTGCTATCGGACATGAGGTTATTGATACTCTTGATCCATCACAGCAAATCATTAAAATCGTTGATGAAGAGCTGACAGCGATTCTGGGATCTGAAACATCCGAACTTGAAAAGTCCCCCAAGATTCCAACAGTCATTATGATGGCTGGACTCCAAGGGGCTGGTAAGACAACTTTTGCCGGAAAGCTGGCTAATAAACTGGTCAAGGAAGAAAATGCGCGTCCTTTGATGATTGCCGCAGATATCTATCGTCCGGCTGCTATTGACCAATTGAAAACTCTCGGTCAGCAAATCAACGTCCCTGTTTTTGAAATGGGAACAGAACATACAGCCGTTGAGATTGTAAGAGCAGGTCTGGCCCAGGCCAAAGAAAATCGAAATGACTATGTCTTAATTGATACAGCAGGGCGCCTGCAAATTGATGAAAAGCTCATGGCTGAGCTGAGAGATGTCAAGGCGCTGGCTCAGCCTGATGAAATTCTCTTAGTCGTTGATAGTATGATTGGTCAGGAAGCTGCCAATGTTGCTCGGGAATTCAACAATCAGCTGGAAATAACCGGTCTTGTTCTGACGAAGATTGACGGCGATACACGCGGCGGCGCGGCTCTTTCCATCCGCCAAATTACTGGCAAGCCTATCAAATTTACGGGTACCGGTGAAAAGATTTCCGATATTGAGACCTTCCATCCCGATCGGATGTCTTCACGTATCTTGGGCATGGGCGACCTTTTGACCTTGATTGAAAAAGCCAGTCAGGACTATGATGAGCAAAAATCGGCAGAGCTTGCCGAAAAAATGCGTGAAAATACCTTTGACTTTAATGATTTCATCGATCAGTTAGATCAGGTGCAAAATATGGGGCCTATGGAAGATATTCTCAAAATGATTCCAGGAATGGCCAATAATCCGGCGCTTGCTAATGTTAAGGTTGATGAGCGCGATATCGCCAGAAAACGGGCCATAGTATCGTCAATGACACCTGCTGAACGTGAAAACCCAGAACTTTTAACACCGAGCCGCCGCCGCCGGATTGCTGCAGGTTCTGGCAATACTTTTGTTAATGTCAATAAATTCATCAAAGACTTCAATCAGGCTAAAAAAATGATGCAGGGTGTTCTGTCTGGCGATATGAACAAAATGATGAAACAAATGGGACTTAATCCTAATAATATGCCTAAAAATATGGATACATCAGCTCTAGAAGGAATGATGGGGCAAGGCGGAATGCCCGATATGTCCGCTCTTGGCGGCAATATGGATATGGGTCAGATGTTTGGCGGCGGCTTCAAAGGCAAAGTCGGAGAATTTGCCATGAAACAATCCATGAAAAAAATGGCTAAGAAAATGAAGAAAGCCAAAAAAAGAAGAAAATAAGAGATTGAATAATTCTTATAGTTGGTGCTATCTCTAGCAGAATTTTCGCTATAATGGATATTTCTAAAAGTTTCCGTTATAATAGACATTTTATATAATTTCCGTTATAATAGACATTATAAGGAGGGACTATGATTCATATAGCGATTATTGGAGATATTATTGCTTCACGAGAAATAAAAGATCGGCTCGAAAGTCAAGAGAAGCTTCAAAGTATTTTAGATCGGGTTAATTCTCGTTATAAAGCTGTACTGGAATCTCCATTCACCATAACAACAGGGGATGAATTTCAGGCCTTGCTGCGTCCCAATAGACATATTTTTCAAATTATTGATGATATTGCCATAGGATTTCAGCCTTACCAAATTAGATTTGGCATTGGAGTAGGCGGCATGCTGACAGCAGTAAATCCCAAACAAAGCATCGGCTCAGATGGACCGGCTTATTGGCATGCCAGAGCTGCCATTGATTATATTCATGACAATAATGATTACGGCAGCAACCATTTGTCAGTAGCTTTAGATGATAAAGAAGCAGCTCGAAAAATCAATGCTGTCTTAGCTGCCTGTGAATTTATTAAATCAAAATGGACAGCTACTCAGGCAGAACTGCTGATGGCGCTGCTAAACGAAGGAATTTATGAAGAAAAATTTTCTCATAAGGAGATGGCCAAGGTGCTCCATTTAAGTCCCAGCAGCTTTAATAAGCGCCTCAAATCCAGTGGTTTAAAAATTTACCTGAGAAATAAAAAGGCAGCTGCTGATTTATTGCTGGATGCTATTGAAAGTGAAGGAGAGGCAGCAAATGATTAATTTAAATCTTGTATCACATTTTCTGTCGCATAATCCTATGCTGACATTGCTTTTCATTGCACATTTTTTAGCTGATTTTCAATGGCAGAGTCAAAAAATGGCAGATTTAAAATCTCGGGATTGGCGGTATTTGTTTAAACATCTTTGTATTGTTGCCCTGCCTTTGATTTTGATCAGTCTGTGTATTCCTCAGGCCTTTGGTCTGGCTCTGCTGGTCTTTGCCAGCCATGTCGTGATTGACAGTGCTAAGTTCTCGCTCTACCCTTTTTACCATAAGCGGCAATTAGATAAATCCATTTTTCTTCTTGATCAAACTCTGCACCTTTTGATGATAACCACGCTCTATCTTTTTAGTGAACAAATCACAGTAGGATGGATAAGCGATATTCAGTATATCCTTAAGTTAATTTTGTTTATGGTTCTTATTACCAAACCAGTTAATATCATCTTTAAGCTGTTTTTCAGCAAATATCAAGTTAAAAATATTAATGATGATGAAACCGTTACAGGCGCAGGAGCAACTATCGGTTTGCTGGAACGCTTGATCATGGGAATATTTCTCCTATTTGGCCAGTTTGCTTCTATCGGTTTGGTTTTTACAGCCAAGTCGATTGCACGTTATGATAAAATTTCTAAAAACCAGGCTTTTGCAGAATATTACCTCATAGGTTCCTTGTTTAGCATTATTAGCGTTTTGGCAGTATATGCCCTTTGCTTAATATAATCAAAAAGATTTCTATTCCGTACAGTAGAAATCTTTTTGATTATTTGAAAAACACATGGATATAAATACGAATAATGGTAGTGGAGGTAACTACATGTATAGTATTGAATTCACAAAAGAAGCTCTGTTGCCGCGAGAACGTCTGCTAACCTATGGTCCTGAAAGTCTCAGCAATCAGGAGCTGTTGGCTATTATCCTAAGGACTGGCACTAGGAAGGAGCATGTTTTAAATTTATCCAATAATATTTTAGGGCGTTTAGACAGCATAGCTGACTTTCGCACTCTATCAATAGAAGAACTGCAGACAATCGCTGGAATCAGCCAGTTAAAATCGATAGAAATCAAGGCTATTCTGGAATTTTCCAAAAGAATCAATCAGTCAGAATATAGTTTTAAAGAACGCATTTTAAGCAGCGAACGCTTGGCCAAAGTAATGATGGCTGAACTGGGGGACAAGAGACAAGAGCATCTGGTGGCCATTTATCTTGATACGCAAAACCGTATTATCAAAAAGAAAATTATCTTTATCGGCAGTGTCAGGCGCTCCGTTGCCGAACCCAGAGAAATCCTGCACTATGCCTGCAAAAGTATGGCAACCTCGCTGATTGTTGTGCATAACCATCCCTCAGGTTCAACCTATCCCAGTGAAAATGATCTGGTATTTACAGAAAAAATAAAACGATCCTGTGATGATCTAGGAATCGTTTTTTTGGATCATATTATCGTCGGTAAAAAGGAGTATTACAGTTTTCGTGAAGAAACAGATCTTATCTAAAGCTCTTTAACAACATATTTAAAAAGCTTTCGATCTTCTTCTCGCGATTCAAGCAAGAATTCGGGGTGCCACTGAACTCCCAAAAACGTAATAGCGGGATTGGTGGACATCACCGCTTCAATGGTATCATCAGCAGGATCATAGGCAATAACTTCTAGGTCATCAGCCAGCCGCTTGATACTCTGGTGATGAAAAGAGTTGATAGAAGTAGAAGTACCGTAAATTTTTTCCAAAGCAGTATCAGCTTTTATCAGCATGTTTTGGCTAAGATAGTCACTGGGCTTATCTTGCCAGTGGTGCTCAATGTCTTGATTAAGGGTTCCACCCAAAGCGATATTCATCAGCTGTGTTCCCCTGCAAACAGAAAAAATTGGCTTTTCCTGTTTAATGGCTTCTTCAACAAGAGCAAATTCAAACAAATCACGCGCCAAATAAAAATCATCGTCACTAGTATCTTTTTCTTCTCCGTAAAAAACAGGGTCAACATTTTGGCCACCTGTTAAAATAAGCTTGTCAACCATGGAAACATAGGAGGCAGCAAAATCCGGCTCACTGACAGGAATAACAAGCGGAAGACCACCAGCTTCCTGTACTCCCTTGACGTAGCCAGATGGTGTATAGGACCACAGTATGTCAGGAAATTTTGCATGCGGTCTTTCATTGCCTGAAATACCGATAATTGGCTTGGGGTTGGTCATAGACCCTCCTTACTTATATTACTTATTAGAATTTTTTTCTTGATTCATAAAATATAATAGTGTCTGTAATTCGCTGGTTAAATCAACATACTGAGCGACGACTCCTTTTGGGAGCGAGAGATGAACGGGCGAAAAACATAGAATACCTTTGATACCGGCTTCAACCAAAGTGTCAGCAACTTTCTGGGCCTTGCTGCTGGGGACAGTTAAAATAGCCGTCTTGACATCTGTTCCGACCAGTTTATCTTTGATACTGGAAATTCCATAAATAGGGACACCATCAGCTGTTCGCTTGCCGACCTGCTCATTATCATCAGTATCAAAAGCCATGGTAATTTTCATCTTATTGCGCTCGTGAAAACGATAGTGGAGAAGAGCGCGGCCGATATTGCCGACTCCGACAAGCAGTACATTAGTCGTAGAGGTGTCATTGAGAATATCTGCAAAAAAATTCATTAATTTTTTGACATCATAGCCAAAACCACGGCGGCCCAACTCACCAAAATAAGAAAAGTCACGGCGAACTGTCGCTGAATCAATACCGATTGCTGAAGCAATTTGCTTAGAGCTTGCCTTTTCAATATTTTCTGAATGGAATCGTTTAAAAATGCGATAATAAAGCGATAGACGCTTAGCAGTCGCTTTAGGAATAGATTTGTCAAAAGTAACCATACTTATCTCCTTTGCTATGTAATATTATTTTAAAAAAAGATTGTGAAAATTGCAACATCTTTTCTTTAAAGTTAGCATAAGTTTTTCTTATAAAAGGATTTCACTTTGATTTATAGACGCAAAAAGGGAGCTGAAACTTTGTAAAACTGCTCAAGTATCAGCCTACCCTATTTTTGTTTATTAAAAACTGTTTTTCCAGCAGACAGCGGAAGTGCTGTACTGAAAAATCAACTTAAATTTCTTTTTTCTCAAAGATATCGCGCTCAGCTAAACTGTCCATTAAAAAATAAAACTTATCCTGAATCGTTTGATTTTCCGCTGATTTAAAGATATTAACTGTGCGCAGTCCGGATTTGTCTGTAATGGTCAGTTTAAAACCTGTCAAATCTTTATTGATTGTAATTTTCAGAGAGCAACCATCTCCGCTGTTAGGGACTTTTTCTAAAAGACGGCTGAGCTCGTAATTTCCCAGCTTGTTTTGAACAAAAGCTGTATCCCGCAAGGTAAATTTTTTAACTTTAGGGCTGATGGTATAGCTGTATTTGCAATCAGGTAAATTTACTGTTTTTTCAAAAGCCATTTTATTTTCCTACAATCTCCTTTATTTTTGCGGCTAGAGCCTTAGTTTCATCTGGTTTGTTCAAATCTGAAAAACTGATACGAACAGATTCCTGTAGACGATGAGAACCAGCGCCGTATTTTGCTGCTAAAACATGGCTGGGATCAACTGTACCGGCCGTGCAGGCAGAACCTGTTGAAATCGCAAAGCCAGCCAAATCCAGCTGAGTGAGCAAAATGCCATTATTGTAAGCGGGAAATCCAATATTAATAACATAGGGAAGAGCATCTTCGTTAGAATTAAGATAGTAATCAAGACCTTCTAAGCCCTCTAAGAATAGCCTTTTGAGCTTAGCAACATATTCTAGATGATCTTTTAGATGAGCCTGAGCATCAATCAGAGCCTGTGTCAGGCCCGCAATACCAATTAGATTTTCTGTACTGGCACGGCGTTTTTCTTCCTGTTCACCGCCGTGCAGGAGACTGTCAAAATGAACATTGTCAGCATAGAGAAGACCGACTCCTTTAGGACCGTGAAATTTATGAGCGGAAGCTGACAGAAAATCAATGTTTAGATCCTTAGGGTGGATAGGAATCTTACCTGCAGCCTGAACGGCATCAACATGAAAAGCTGCTTGATGCTCCTTAAGAAGATTGCCGATTTCTTCAATTGGCAGTAGGTCCCCTGTTTCATTATTAGCAAACATGACAGATACTAAAATCGTGTCTTCACGCAGAGCATCTTTCACCTGCTGAACAGAAATGCGGCCATCAATAGGATTCAAGTAGGTCACTTGAAAACCAAAACGTTTTTCTAAATAATGCAGACTGTTTAAAACAGAATGATGTTCAATAGCTGTTGAAATAATGTGTTTCCCTTGAGCCTGATGAGCAAGCGCATAACCTTTAAGAGCAGTGTTGTTGCTTTCTGTTCCGCCGGAAGTAAAAATAATATTTCTTGCTGGAACTTCAAACACCTGAGCAACACTTTGCCGACACTCTCTTAACAGTTTGTTGGCAGCTCTGCCGTAGGAATGGATGCTGGACGGATTGCCAAAAATATCAGTCATAACCCCAGTCATGGCCTGAGCAGCAGAAGGTGTTAGGGGAGTTGTTGCAGCATTATCAAAATAAATCACGTTTAGGATTCATCTCCTTTACGGTCGTAAGCGAACAGTGGACTGACCGGCCGTCTTTCGTGAATACGAATGATAGCATCTGCAATCAGTTCACTGGCAGAAAGATAATGTAAATTATCAGGTAACTTTTGTTGCGTACAGACAGAATCTGTAATCAAAATATCTTTAATTGGAGCAGCCTGCAGAATTTCTGTTGCCCCACTGGCGAATAGTCCATGACTGGCAACAGCATAGATTTCAGTAGCGCCTCCGCGCTCAACAATTTTAGCGGACTCTGCGAATGTTTTTCCCGTATTAAGAATATCATCAATGAGAATAGCTTTCTTACCAGCAACATCACCGATAATATAACCTTCCTCACGCGAGGAATCATCATCCTGAGCATAATCAATGATAGCAATCGGAGCATCTAGATACTGAGCTAAACCGCGGGCGCGTTTTATACCTGAATTTTTCGGACTGACGACAACGACATCTTCCCCGTACAAACCAAGTTTTGTATAATGCTCAGCAAATAAAGGAATAGTAAATAAATTATCTACAGGAATATCAAAGAATCCTTGCACCTGAACAGCGTGCAGATCTAAGGTTAAAACACGGTCAACCCCAGCCTTAACCAGCATATTAGCTACTAATTTAGCTGTGATTGGTTCGCGGGCAGCAGCAATACGATCCTGGCGTGAGTAGCCAAAATAAGGAATAACAACATTAACACTGTTAGCACTGGCACGTTTGCAGGCGTCTACCATAATCAAAAGTTCCCACAGGTGATCATTTACGGGATAGCTGGTAGACTGAATGACATAAATATCATCTCCCCGAACGCTTTCTTCAATGTTGATCATAATCTCACCGTCAGAAAACTTACGAGAAGATACTTTCCCTAACGGCAGTCCGGCAGCCTTAGAAATCTTTTCGGCAATGTCGGTGTTTGAAGTTAAAGAAAAAAGTTTAATTTGTTTGTCGGCGTAACGTTCTGCCATGGTATTTAGTGCTCCTTTACATTAGTATCTTTATTTTACCAAATATTATGAAAAATTTCAGTTGATTTTAATATTTTCTGCTTTTGGTCTTTATTTTTTGCGCAGCGTTTGGCTGAAGCGGGCCACTTTGCTTTTGGCATATTTAAACTGAATGCGGTTAGCTTGAAGAAAAGCTTCAAAATCTGTCTTACCCTTTTGAGCATCAGAGACTTCCAATTCTAATTCGTAATCCTCAATCCCTGCATAACGGTTGTAATCCAAAGCCATGAGGCCAATTTTAGTGGTGATTTCACGCCTTACTGTAGTCAGATTTCCAAGAACTTTCAAATCATTTAACTTAATGCCAGTCCGAGAAATCAGCTCTTTAATTTCAATATCTGGGAACTGCAGCGTACGGATTATTGTTTCAGCTTCACTCAGTAACAGATCATGATTATACTCCAAATTACCGACTTTTTGGGGCACTTTGAGTGTTAGCTCAGCCTTATCAGTAAAAGTTCTGATACGCAGAGACATTTTATTGGCTTTCAAATCAAAACTGTCAGTATCAAAATAATAGTTCGTCTGTGTGACTGGCTCAATATGAGGCATTTGTTCTTTGATACGATTAAATTCTTCTTTGGTCAGCAGCGTTTTATATTCGATTTCGAGATGATTCATTCTTTTTTCCTTTGTTTGGCTTATTATGGTATAATAAGATATTGATTTAATTTTATAAAAAAGTCTTATTTTTGACAAGGAAGGGGCAAGGTTTATGGACTGGGAAGAATTTCTGGACCCTTATATCCAGGCAGTCGGGGAATTAAAGATAAAATTCAGAGGAATTCGCAAACAGTTTCGTAAGCAAAACCGCCATTCGCCAATCGAATTTGTGACCGGCCGTGTCAAACCGATTGAGAGCATCAAGGAAAAAATGACTTTGCGAGGAATAAAGCGCGAAAATCTTGCTCAAGATATGCAGGACATTGCAGGTTTGCGGATTATGGTTCAGTTCGTTGACGACGTTGATGATGTATTGGATCTCCTGCGGCAGCGCAAGGACATGAAAATTGTGCAGGAGAGAGATTACATTAATAATTTAAAGCCCAGCGGCTACCGGTCATACCATGTTGTTATTGAGTATCCTGTTGATACCATTAGCGGTCAAAAAATTATTCTTGCTGAAGTTCAAATTCGAACACTGGCTATGAATTTTTGGGCGACCATTGAACATTCTCTTAACTATAAATACCGCGGTGAATTTCCGGATGAGATAAAAAAGCGTTTAGAGCTGACTGCCCGAATCGCTTTTCAGCTGGATGAAGAAATGCGGCAGATTCGCGATGATATCAAAGAAGCTCAGTTATTATTTGATGCCGAAAAAAGAAAGCTAAATGATGGTGTAGGAAATAGTGATGACACAGATGAACTTTACCGATAAGACAACGAAGGTTGCCATAATTGCAAACGGAAAATATCAAAGCAAGCGAGTTGCCAGTAAACTTTTCTCTGCTTTGAGAGATGATGATAGTTTTTATCTGACCAAGAAAAACCCCGATATTGTCATTACTATTGGTGGAGATGGTATGCTTTTGTCAGCTTTTCACATGTACGAAAAGCATCTGGACAGCGTTCGCTTTGTCGGTATCCATACAGGACATTTAGGTTTTTATACGGATTATCGTGATTTTGAAGTTGATAAATTACTGGATAATTTGCATTCAGATAAGGGCGAAAAAGTTTCTTACCCGATTTTAAAAGTTACCCTTACTTTAAGCGACGGACGGCAGCTGACTTCCAGAGCTCTCAATGAAGCAACTGTCAAAAGATTTGAAAAAACAATGGTCGCAGATGTTATCATTAATCATGTTCAGTTTGAACGTTTTCGCGGAGATGGTATCTCAGTTTCTACACCAACCGGTAGCACTGCCTACAATAAATCTTTGGGCGGAGCCGTTTTGCATCCGACTATTGAAGCATTACAGCTGACAGAGATTTCAAGCCTCAACAATCGTGTTTTCAGAACCTTGGGAAGTTCAATTATTGTTCCTAAAAAGGATAAGATCGAGATCATTCCCAAACGCTTAGGGTCCTATATTTTGTCCATTGATAATAAAACATATACGCATCGAAATATCGCTAAGATTGAATACGAGATCGATCACAGGAAAATCAGTTTTGTGGCAACACCAAGCCATACTAGCTTTTGGGAACGGGTTAAAGACTCTTTTATTGGGGACTGCGATTCATGAGGTTTGAATTTGTTGCAGACCGACAGACAAAGATTAAGACATTCTTAAAGGGTTATGATATCTCTAAAGCCCTGCTGGCTAAGATTAAATTCAAGGGCGGCTCTATACTGGTCAACGGTAAAGCAGAAAATGCCATTTATTTGCTCAGCGAGGGCGATCAGGTAGTTATTGATATCCCTGACGAAGAATCTCACGAAAGTTTAAAACCGATCAAACATGAACTCAATATTGTCCATGAAGATGAACATTTTCTAGTCTTGGATAAACCGGCAGGCTATGCCAGCATTCCCAGCATGCTGCATTCAAATACCATGGCTAACTTTGTCAAGGGCTATTATTTAGAACAAGACTACCCAAATAAACAGATTCATATTGTAACTAGACTTGACAAGGATACCAGCGGTCTTATGCTGTTTGCCAAACATGGTTACGCTCACGCGCGAATGGACCGGCAGCTCCAGAAAAAAAGTATTGAAAAACGTTACTATGCTTTGGTATCTGGCAGCGGAAAACTGGCTGAGAAGGGTGAGATTATTGCGCCTATCGCTAGAAATGATGAAAGCATTATTACACGCTGTGTTCATCCTTCCGGCAAATATGCCCATACTAGTTATGAAATTGTGGCCAGTTACGGAGATGTGCACTTAGTTGATATTCACCTGCATACTGGCCGTACCCATCAGATACGTGTGCATTTTGCACATATCGGCTTTCCGCTTTTAGGTGATGATCTTTACGGTGGCGATATGAGTTATGGCCTCAAGAGACAGGCTCTTCACTGTCACTGTTTAGCTTTTACAGATCCTTTTTCAAAAGAACACAAGGAGTACAATAGTTTCTTGACAGATGACTTTGATAGCGTTATCATGGATTTAAAAAATAGATAGAGGGTTTATATAATGAGTATTCGTTCTTTGTTTGGCAGTCTTCGGGAAAAAGTTGTTGGTAAAAATATCAAAATTGTGTTCCCAGAAGGAAATGATGAGCGCGTTGTGCGTGCAGCTGCCCGTCTTAAATTTGAAGGTTTGGTTGAGCCCATTATTTTGGGAAATGAAACTGATGTCCGCAGTTTGCTGACCAAACTAGGCTTTGCTGATCAGAATTAT
This sequence comes from Streptococcus ratti FA-1 = DSM 20564, assembly GCF_000286075.1. Classification (GTDB taxonomy): domain Bacteria; phylum Bacillota; class Bacilli; order Lactobacillales; family Streptococcaceae; genus Streptococcus; species Streptococcus ratti. The sequence goes on from NZ_AJTZ01000005.1 coordinate 572,312, forward strand.
AAGGTTATCAATCCTGAAGATTATCCTGATTTCGAAAAAATGAAACAAGAATTTGTAGAAATTCGCAAGGGTAAAGCCACTCTTGAAGACGCTGACAAACTTCTTAAAGACGTCAATTATTTTGGCGTTATGCTGGTAAAATTGGGACTGGCTGATGGTATGGTTTCCGGGGCTATTCATTCGACGGCTGATACCGTTCGCCCAGCTCTGCAAATTGTAAAAACCAAACCAGGAATTTCGCGGACATCGGGTGTTTTCCTTATGAATCGCGAAAATACCAGTCAGCGCTTAATCTTTGCCGACTGTGCTATCAATATTGATCCTAATGAACAGGAACTAGCTGAAATTGCTGTCAATACAGCAGATACAGCAAGGATTTTTGATATTGATCCTAAAATTGCTATGCTCAGTTTTTCAACCAAGGGAAGCGCTAAGGCTCCTCAAGTTGAAAAGGTTCAAGAAGCAACCCGTATTGCCAAGGAGCTTCGGCCGAAAATTGCACTTGACGGTGAGCTTCAGTTTGATGCAGCATTTGTGCCTGAAACAGCAGCCATCAAAGCACCGGGCAGTGATGTTGCAGGACAGGCCAATGTTTTTATCTTCCCAGATTTGCAGTCAGGCAATATTGGCTATAAGATTGCTCAGCGTCTGGGAATGTTTGAGGCGATTGGGCCAATTTTACAGGGGCTGAACAGTCCGGTAAACGATCTGTCGCGTGGCTCTAGTGCTGAAGACATTTATAAGCTTGCTATCATTACCGCTGCACAAACTATTGAAAACGACTAATACAAAAAAGAGAAGTGGGACAAACCGCGATGATTATTGCACAATCACCCACAGAAACATGAAAACAAAACTAAAAGCCCTTGCTAGGAGTATTATCTTAGCAAGGGCTTTGTGCCTGAACATTTTGGCTGATTATTAAGAAACAAGCATCTACTCCACTGATATTGTTTGATGTATTAGTGTAAATAGTGTCCCGCTCTCTTTATTTAGTCAATTTTTTTCCAAAAGCGCTGTTGGATATAATAATGAAGTGCTCCTAATGCTGCTAAGGCAAGCAAGGTCAGTCCGACTCCCACACCCAAAATAGATGTTTTTAAGGAAATTATAATAGCCAAAATAACTAAGGCGGTTCCCAAAATCAAACTGCCAAAAACAATTCCCATATAGAGCCACTGTCCGGAGCCTCTTGAAAAGAGCTGTGCTACATTTTGCCAATTAAGTGTTAAAAGCCGATAATCGCGCCAATACATTAACTCACCAATAACAAAGCTCGACAGTACCATTCCTAGAAGAAAGCTAAGCAGCAAAGCAATAGGGATTTTCAGTACGGCGACCCCTAAAATAAAATAAATAAGGATCGGCAGGCTGATTTGCAGCAAGATAAGGCAGTAGAATTTTTGCCGCAAAAAATGTTTAAAGGAAATCGGCAAGGTTTTTATAAAGCTATAGTTATTTTTTTCTAAGGAGATGGCAACCCCCAAGAAACTGCTGGGACTGGAGATGAAATTTCCCATGATGATACCTATGAGCAATGCGACACCAAAGAAACGCGAATCAAGATTTGCCAAAAAAGAATTCTCTGAAGAAAAGGAAGGGCCGATAAAAGCCATCACAAAGATTAAGGGCATTAAATAGCTCTGGACAAGCAGGGTTGCATCTTTAAGGGTATTTAAATGGTGTTTAATCAGGGTTTGCCTGAGATTGTCATTTGATGTCTTTTTGGTAATTTTTCTTGTTACCGGCTGATTTGTCTGAATAGACAAAAATTGTTTAAAATAATTGGATATAATAGTGCGCCAAATAAAAACTATCAGGATAGCCATTAACCCAATTCCCAGCCAGAAATTCAAGAGGCTGGCTGTTGAAAAAGGATTCTTAACGACGTCATAGAAACCTCTAAAATAAGGCAGATTGGCCATCTTGGCAGTGCCGCCGTTTTCGTTTATTGAATTGCCCGTGAACTGCAAGTAAACTATGGTACCTACAGCAGCTACCGTTGAAATGACCATTAGGACTGTCGAAATCGTTTTTTTATGTGAACTTTTGACTAAGACCTGTCCTATAAAATAAATCAGAATAACGCTAATGCAGTTAGTTGCAAGCAGTAGAAGCAAAAAATTAATGACAGTTGCAGCAACAGTGACAGCAATAGAGTGAGTCATCTGCCAATAGGCAATTATAAAAAGAGAAAGCAGTGGCATTAAAAAGGGTAAACTGCCGCCTTGAGAGGAAATGAGTTTAGCAAAATAGACCTCTTTTTCCTTGACCGGCAGCGGCAGGTACAATTTTGTATCATCACTCTCATAAAAAACTGCAAAAAGTGTCGTAAATCCCGAAATAATAGTAATAATGCTGAAAAGAGCTACTTGGAAGGAGAAATACCCACTTGACTGAGAGTAGTCAACTGCTAAAAAAAGACTGAAGTAGATGACTAAAAAGAACAAGACTAAGAAAAGCTGCTGCCCTAATACTGTTTTATAGGCTGAAAAATGTTTGTCTGGGTATTTTTCACGCTTTTTTTGAATATTAGTCAATGCCTGGGGATTGGAATAAAGGATGTTAATCTTTATCATTTCCCAAATATTTTTATAATTCATGCCTCATCACCTGCCTTTGGCTCTTCTTTGCGTCCGGCCAGTTCCAGGTAGATAGTTTCTAGGTCCTTATCCGGATGATTAGTTTTTAATTCATCCAAAGTTCCAACAAAAATAAGCTCCCCGTGCCGCAAAATACCAATACGGTCGCATAACTGTTCAGCAACCGAAAGAACATGGGTTGAAAAGAGGACAGTGTGACCGGTACGGGCATGCTCTTTCATCATCTCTTTCAAATCAAAAGATGCCTGGGGATCCAATCCGGTCAGCGGCTCATCCAAAATCCAGATATCAGGATTAGGAATAAGAGCTCCAATGACAATAACTTTTTGGCGCATGCCGTGAGAAAAACTCTCGATTGTTTCAAAGCGCCGGTCAAAAATATCAAACAGACTGGCAAGTTTAGCAATGCGGTCTTCAGCTGTTTTTGGGTCAACATCATAAATTTTCGCTAAAAACAGCCAATATTCTTGAGCGCTGAGATTAAGAAAGATGTCAGGAGAATCAGGGACATAGGCGATCCGTCTTTTAATGTCATCGCGATGTTCAGCCAACTTTAAATCATCAACAAAAATATCGCCATAGCTGGCATTGATGACCGATGTCAGCATATTAATCGTAGTTGTTTTACCGGCGCCATTATGACCAATTAGACCAAAAATTTCACCGTTTTCAATTGTTAGGTTCAAATCGCTCAAGGCTTGGGCGGTTCCGTATAATTTGGAAACATGTTCAAATCTAATCATAAAAATTCCTCCTTAAATATTAACTATTATACTACTAAAATCATACAAACAAAACCCCAATTTTAGAAAAAATAAAGGAAAGATTTCTGTACACTGATATTTTCCGGTAAAAAAGGTATAATAAGCTATGATAAAGCTAAAAAGCAAAGGAGATTGAAAATGGCAGAAGCAGTATTGATTACGGGCGTTTCAGCGGGATTTGGCAAGGCAATGGCGGAAACCTTTGTTAAAGAAGGATACCGTGTTATCGGAGCTGCCAGACGGCTAGAAAAGTTAAATAATCTTAAAAGAGCCTTAGGAGAAAACTTTTATCCCTTGCAGATGGATATGACAGATACGGCCTCTATAGATAAAGCTTTAGCAAGCCTCCCACAAGAATGGTCAGAAATTGAACTTTTAATTAACAATGCTGGCTTAGCTTTAGGGCTTGATAAGGCTTATGAAGCTAACTTTAAGGATTGGGAAACTATGATTGCCACCAATATTATCGGGCTGACCTATCTGACACGTCAAGTATTGCCGGCTATGGCAGAGCGAAAATCAGGCCATGTCATCAACATTGGATCAACTGCCGGGACCTATCCCTATCCAGGCGGAAATGTTTACGGCGCAAGCAAGGCCTTTGTAAAGCAGTTTAGTCTTAATCTGCGGGCAGACTTGGCTGGAACCAAGGTGCGTGTCACAAATATTGAACCTGGTCTTTGCGGTGGAACAGAATTTTCTAACGTTCGTTTTAAAGGCGATGATGAACGTGCCGATCATCTCTACCGAGGCGCTCATAGTATTCAGCCTCAGGATATAGCAAATACCGTCCTCTGGGTTTATCAGCAGCCTAAACATGTCAATATTAACCGCGTTGAAATTATGCCAACTTCACAAAGTTTTGGCCCTCAACCGGTTGACAGAGATCTGGATTAGAAAGAAGCGGCTTAGTCCTTATGAAGGAAACAGAAAATATTAATCTTTTGTTTGCGATTGATGACCGATTTGTAGATCAATTTAAGGTAACCCTCTATTCTTTATATATCAACAGCTCTTGCAAAAATCTAACCGTTTATATCTTGCAAAAGGGGCTTTTGGACAGACATGATGAAATCGCAGCGTTTTGCCATCAGCTTGGTCTTGCTTATGAGCCGCTTGTCATCAGCAAAGATGACTTCAAGGACGCTCCAGTCAGCGATCGCTATCCTGAAACAATTTATTACCGGCTTTTGGCTCAAGAATATCTTCCTCAGCATCTATCACGGATTCTCTATCTGGACGCTGATATCCTTTGTCTTAATGATATTGTTTCTCTTTATCAGATGGAAATGGGCGACAATTTATATGCTGCCGCCAGTCATGTGTCAGATAAGGGGATAACAGATATTGTCAATAAGCTGCGTTTAAATAATTTTGAGGCAGAAAGCTATTTTAATACTGGCATTTTGCTGATGAACCTGGAGAAGTGCCGTCAGGAAATAAACCGTCAGCTTATCATGGATTATATCGCTAAAAAGGGAAGAACCTTGCTTTTGCCCGATCAAGATGTTCTCAATGCTCTCTATGGCTCAAAAACAAGCCAAATTCCTGATGAAATCTATAATTATGATGCTAGATATAATATCATTTATTTTACACGCAGCCTAGGAGAATGGGATCTTGATTGGGTTATCAAGAACACCGTTTTCTTACATTTTTGCGGTAAAGATAAACCGTGGAAAAAAGATTACAAGGGCCGCTATGCAGCTTTGTATAAACATTATCAGCACAGAGTTGAATTACTGTAAAGTTATTCAATTATTATATAAAACTTATTATAAGCTAACCAAAAAATGAGGCAGAGTACAGACAGACAGTTAACTGTAAATCTGTTAGCTGTCATTTTTTCTTTATACATCTTTCCGAAAAACTATAATTTTCTTGAAAATTATCCGTAGGTATGATATACTTCTGTTATTAACATATTAATGCTAAATACCCTTTCTTTATCTAGGAGATTAAAATGAGACGTGAACTTTTGCTTGAAAAAATTGAGGAACTAAAAAAGCTTATGCCCTGGTATGTTTTGGATTATTATCAATCAAAACTAACGGTTCCATACAGCTTTACGACTCTATACGAATACCTAAAAGAATATCGGCGTTTTTTTGAATGGTTAATTGACTCGGGTGTCTCTGACGCTAACAAACTTGCTGACATTCCGCTGGAGACTCTGGAGAATCTCAGTAAAAAAGATATGGAGTCCTTCATACTTTATTTACGGGAACGGACACTGCTAAACTCGAATACAAAACGTCAGGGCCTTTCTCAGACAACTATCAATCGCACGCTGTCGGCTTTATCCAGTCTGTATAAATATTTGACTGAGGAGGTTGAAAATGCTGAAGGGGAGCCTTATTTTTACCGAAATGTCATGAAAAAGGTATCGACTAAAAAGAAAAAAGAAACCTTGGCTGCACGAGCTGAAAATATTAAGCAGAAACTCTTTTTAGGCAGTGAAACAATGGAGTTTTTGGAATATGTAGATTGTGAATACGAGCACAAACTTTCTAAACGTGCTCTGGCATCTTTCCGAAAAAATAAAGAACGTGATTTGGCTATTATCGCCCTGCTGTTAGCTTCCGGCGTGCGTTTGTCTGAGGCAGTCAACCTTGATCTAAAGGATGTTAATCTTAAAATGATGGTTATTGAGGTGACTCGCAAGGGCGGTAAAAGAGATTCAGTCAATGTTGCAGCTTTTGCTAAGCCTTACTTAGAAAATTATATTAACATTCGTCAAGCTCGTTACCAGGCTGAAAAGACTGACACTGCTTTCTTTTTATCGGAATACCGCGGTCTGCCAAACCGTATGGACGCTTCTTCTATCGAAAAAATGGTTGCCAAATACTCAGAAGATTTTAAAATTCGAGTAACTCCCCATAAATTGCGGCATACACTGGCTACAAGGCTCTATGATGCGACTAAGTCTCAAGTTTTAGTCAGTCACCAATTAGGACATGCCAGCACTCAGGTAACGGATCTCTATACACATATTGTTAACGACGAGCAAAAAAATGCTTTGGATAAACTTTAATACATAATTTAAATTATGTAAAAATATTTTTTTTAATTTATAAGTTTAAACCCCTGAGAAAAATTCTCAGGGGTTTATTGCTACTAAATTAAAATCATTAATCAAAATCAATTTTGACATCCACTGTCTGCAAAGGCACATCGTAAAATGGATCTTCACGGCGACCTAAGAAATCCTTAGCCTGCTGAGGGAAGGATGCATAGCTGAGCACATCTTCTTCACTTTTAGCGTATTGAGCAATCTCCTGGCGTAAGATCGGCAGCTGAGGTTCGATGAGATCTGCCGGCCGTACGGTGATAACCTCTTCATCTCCGATGATTTTTTCTTTAATATCCTGAGCAATTGGTGCAGGTGGACGACCATAGAGCCCGCGGACATAATCTTTAATTTCATTAGGCACTGCCTTGTAGCGTTCACCAGAAATAACATTCATCAAGGACTGAGTCCCTACCATTTGTGACAGCGGAGTTACCAGAGGCGGGTAGCCTAGGTCAGCTCTGACACGCGGTACTTCTGCTAAGACCTCATCATAGCGATCGGCCAAGCCCTGTTCGGTCAGCTGGCTGAGCAGATTTGACAGCATACCACCCGGAACTTGATAAATCAACGTTTTTGGTTCAACATCTTTAACCTTAGGATTTAAGATGCCTTCTTTGCGGTAATGGTCACGTACAGTATTGAAATGAGCTGCTGCTTCTTCGACCTTTTTCAAATCAATGCCCGTTTCAAAACCGAGCTCTTCCAGAGCAATTACTAAAGATTCAGTGGCTGGCTGACTGGTTCCTCCGGCAAAAGAAGAAACAGCTGTATCAATAATATCAGCTCCCGCTTCAGCTACTTTTAGATAGGTCATCTCTGAAATACCGCTGGTTGCATGCGTATGCACTTCCAGAGGAAGATTAACAGCTTCTTTAATTCGTTTAACCAAATCATAGCCTGTCTGTGGCGTCAAAACACCGGCCATATCTTTAATACAGATAGAATCTGCGCCAATTTCAGCGTATTGCTTCGATAAATCAACAAAATAATCAACTGTGTGAACAGGACTTGTGGTGTAAGAAATGGCTACTTGTGCATGTCCGCCAGCCTCTTTTGTTGCCAAAACGGCTGTCTGCAGGTTGCGCGGATCATTCAAGGCATCAAAGATACGTACGATATCAATTCCGTTTTCAATTGATTTTTGAATAAAGGAAGTCACCACATCATCAGCATAGTTGCGGTAGCCTAGTAAATTTTGTCCGCGCAGCAGCATTTGCAGCTTGGTGTTTTTGACATGTTTGCGAATGGTGCGCAGCCGTTCCCAAGGATCCTCGTCTAAAAAGCGAAGGCAGGAATCAAAGGTGGCGCCACCCCACATTTCTAAAGCGTGGTAACCAGCTTCATCTAAGGTTTTGAGAACAGGCAGCATTTCCTTAGTTGTCATGCGCGTTGCAATCTGACTTTGCTGGCCATCTCTTAAAACCGTCTCCGTAATACGGATTTTTGTCATTTCTACTCCTTTCATAATTCGTAAGATACAAAGACCGTGTCAAAACGATCAGATTTTTCGGACAGGGAAATAGTTTCTGCTTTGGTCCGAGGTTAATTGCCTTTAATTTTGATTGAGCAGATTAACGATAGCTAAACGCATTTCTTCAATGCTATGCTTGCGTGAGCGTCCGCAGACCTTAGCATTCTCATGACAGATATAGCATTGCCTTGCGGGAAAGCCTAGGTCCTGCCGGCTTATTGGCTGAATGCAGCCATCCTTAAGAGAGAGAACATCTAAGTCCATCAGGCGTCCGATAGGTTTTGCAGTTTCTATATCAATCATTTTTCTTTTTAATGTTTCCGGAGACAAACTGCTTATCAGATAATGCTCCCAGCCTGCATCAGACATCAGCAAATGATTAAAAACAGTGTCCTTATTCAACTGATGCCTAATGTCTGTGACAATCTCTTCAAAAGCTTGGTTTAATACCGGAGATGTCTTTATAGGGCCTGGAATATTCATGGTAGTGCAAAGCAAAGTCTTTCCCTGATATTTTTCGAGAAGAGCTCTTTGCCTGAAACTGCGCTCTTCTCGTGCAGCCATCATATCTTCTAAGCCTACTTGCGGTCCGTCAAAAACGGTTTGACTGCTCAGCGGTTTAGACATTGTGCACAACATCAATCAAGCTGCCATCGCGGTATTCAATAAGAGCAACAACCTTATCACCGTATTGAATAGGCTCAGGATTGCCAACAACTGCATAGGCTTTTTCTTTCAGCTCTTCAATAGTGAACTGCGGAACTTTCAAATCTTTAAAGTGTTCCATCAGATCAGGACGGTTAGGGTTGATGGCAATACCGACTTCCGTGACGACCACATCCACACTGGTTCCTGGTGTGATAACTGTATTCACCTTATCAACAAAAGTAGGGATACGTCCGCGAACCAATGGCGAAATGACTAAACTCATTTTAGCGGCAAAGGCAGTATCACAATGACCGCCTGATGCTCCACGGATAACACCGTCTGAACCGGTCATAACATTGACATTGAAATCTGTATCCACTTCTAAAGCAGATAGGATACAGGTATCCAATTGATTGATAACTGAACCCTTGCTAAGCGGGGATGCATACATATTAGCATCAATTTCATAATGTTTTTCAGCATTGCGATCTAAAGACATGGCCGATGGATGATCGAAATCTTGAACATCAAGAATTTTGTCTACCAGACCTTCTTCCAGCAATTCTACCATGGCATTGGTAATACCGCCGAGGGCAAAATTAGCCTTGATACCATCTTTAATCATCTGTTCACGCATGAAACGTGTCACAGCAAGGGAAGCACCTCCAGTACCTGTTTGGAAAGAGAATCCTTCTTTATAGTAAGGAGAGTTTGTAATCACTTTAGCAGCATATTCAGCAATCAAAAGCTCTTTAGGATTTTTAGTGTAGCGCGTTGCCCCCTTGGCAATGCCCTCAGGGTCTCCGATAGCATCGACCACAACAACATAGTCTACATCTGTCTGTGGAATGCTGATTGGGGTATTGGGATAAGGTACCAAGGTGTCTGTAACGATAACAACCTGATCAGCATATTTGGCATCAATCATAGCATAGCCAAGTGAGCCGCAGGTTGCTTTTCCCTTTGTTCCGTTAGCGTTGCCATAAATATCAGAACTTGGAGCTCCCAAAAAGGCAACATCAATGTGGATGTCATCTGCTGCAATGGCACGCGCACGGCCTCCGTGTGAGCGGATAACAACAGGTTTTTCCATAATCCCTTCTGAAATGGCAGCACCCACCTTGTCACGCAGACCGCTGGACGTAATGTTAGTAACTACGCCGTTTTTGATATGGTCAATCAAAGGTTCATGGACATTGGCAATTGAACTTGGGGCAATAGAAATATTTTTAATACCCATTTTAGCGATTTCATCCAGCACCATATTCATCACATAATCACCTTCACGAAAATGATGGTGGAAAGAAATGGTCATACCATCTTTAAGTCCTGTTTTTTCAATAGCTTCATGAATGGAAGACAAGAGTTTGTCATCAGAAGGTTTTACCGGCTTAACGTATCGGCTAGATTCCTTATAATCTTTTATATTTGCAAGTTCTCCTTCAAATACACCATATTGGTCAGCGTATTGTTGAGGGATATCACGACCTAATTTATTTTTTACCATCTTAAATATCCTCCTCAGTAAGCAATCCAGCAGCTTTAGCTAAAGCAATAACACGTTCGGCACGCTCAACAATCGGTTTATCAACCATTTTACCTTTAAGCGAAATGACACCAGAACCTTTGCTTTCAGCCTCACGAATAGCCCAAACGACTTCTTTTGCATTTTGAATTTCTTTTTCATTTGGAGCGTATATTTCATTAACTAATGGAATTTGACGAGGGTTAATAACGGATTTACCATCAAATCCAAGTTGCTTAATCAAGCGTACTTCGTTTTGGAAGCCTTCTGGATTATTAACATCAGAATAAACTGTATCAACCGCTGCAATTCCGGCTGCACGAGCGGCATGGAGAATCATGCTGCGAGCAAAAAACAGCTCTTGACCATCAGGATAACGGCGCGTTTTCATGTTGGTGACATAATCTTCTGCTCCCAGAGCAATCCCAATCAAACGATCTGATGCCTTAGCGATTGCAGGTGCATTTAAGACCCCTTCAGCGGATTCAATAGCAGCCATCATTTTAGTCCGGCCGATTTCGATACCATTATCACGCTCTACTTTTTCGATAACAGCTTCAACATCGACAATGTCCTGAGCAGTTTCCGTTTTTGGCAGGCGAATAACATCAACACCGGCAAGGACAACCGCTTCAATATCCAGAGCACCGCAGCTATCCAGACCATTAACACGGACAACCGTTTCTACCGTGCTGTAATCAAACGTCTTCAAAGCAAAATGAACCAAAGCTCTGGAAGTATCTTTTTCTTTAAGGGAAACAGAATCTTCCAAGTCAAACATGATAGAGTCAGCTCCGTACAAAGGAGCGTCTCTCAGCATAGCCGCATTAGCACCAGGGACAAACATCATTGTTCTTCTTAAACGTTCCATGAGTCAATCTCCTTCCAGTTATAAGCTTCGATTTGAGCAGCGCGGTGAGCGGCAGCGATTGTCCGAGCTTGAATAGTACAGTCCAAAGCTCCCTTATCAACTGCTTCAACTGCTGCTGCCTTCACATCTAAATGCTTGAGCGTTTCTTCAATAACTTTACGAATTTGTTGACCAAATTGCTTTTCAACACTGCTTTCCAATTGGATAGTAATGCCTTCAGCATTGCTAGGGTTTACTGTTACCATGATATCGCTTGACTCAAGCGAACCTGCAACAGCTGTTTGTTTGATATCCATAATTTCACCTCATATATTTTGATATGCGGCGCTGGTGAGATAGTTCTCACGGGTGTCGCAATAATATTAGATTGCTTGATAAGTCTTTTTATCTATCGACCGGAAACAATTTGATAAGGACTTCTGCAGCAATGTACAAAATTCCTAAAACAATAAAGATACCAGCCATCCCCAAGCCCATTAATTCAAAGGCTTGAAGCAAATGTTCCATATTCATACTATTAGCTCTCCTTTCACTAGTGCTGTTAGCTAAAGAATGACAGCAGCAAACCGCCGGCAATTACAGAAGCGATCTGTCCTGAAACATTAGCTCCGACTGCATACATCAGAACAAAGTTTTGAGGGTCTTCGTCTGTCGCCATTTTTTGGATAACCCGGCTGGACATTGGAAAGGCTGAAATACCAGCTGCACCGATCATTGGATTGATTTTTTTCCTGCGGAAGATGTTCAAAATTTTAGCAAAGACAACACCGCCGACAGAGTCCATAATGAAAGCAACCAGACCAAACAAAATGATAAGCAGCGTTTGCACATTAAGGAACAAATCAGCCTGCATCTTTACTGAGATAGTTAAGCCCAGCAAGATACTGACGATATTTACCAATTCATTTTGTGCTGTCTGCGACAGTCTGTCCAAGACCCCGCATTCGCGCAAGAGATTGCCAAACATCAAGAATCCAACCAAAGGCAGAGATATAGGGGCGATAAAACCAGCAACAATTGTGATGACAATAGGAAAGAGAATTTTTGTCAGTTTTGAAACATTTTCAGCCTTGTAGGTCATGCGGATCTGACGTTCTTTTTTTGTTGTCACCAATTTAATAGCAAACGGCTGAATAATTGGTACCAAAGCCATGTATGAGTATGCTGCAACGGTTATCGGCCCTAGTAGTTTTGGAGCTAATTGGTTAGCAACGAAAATGGATGTTGGACCGTCTGCTGCACCGATAATACCTATTGAAGCGGCTTCTTTGATATCAAATCCAGCCATAACAGCTACGACAACAACAAAGAAAATCCCGAACTGTGCTGCCGCTCCAAAAAGCAGCATAAAAGGATTTTGAAGCAGGGGACCAAAATCAATCATAGCTCCGATTCCGATGAAAATCAGCAAAGGGAAAAGTTCTGTATTAATCCCAAATTTAAAGAGAATATCAAAGACCCCTTCTTGTTTGACGCCGTTGACAACCTGAGTCAGAACTCCTGTGCCGGGGAAATTCACCAAGAGCGTTCCAAGCCCCATAGGCACTAAAAGTGTCGGCTCATATTCCTTTTTAATCCCCAAATACATCAGAATAGCTCCAATGAGCATCATAATCACCTGGGGAAATGTAATGGATGTAATTCCTGAAATTAAAGTTTCCACAAACTCACTTCCTTCTAATAGATAATTTCTTTTAAGCGATTGTGATTAAGCCATCGCCGGCATTGACAACCTGACCTTGTGTTACATGGATAGCTGAAACGGTACCGGCTGATCCGGCTACAATTTCGTTTTCCATCTTCATAGCTTCCAAAATCATTAACGGCTGGTTTTCAGTAACTGCATCACCTACATTCACAAGAATCTTCAGAATAGTTCCAGGCATCGGAGCTGTCATAGCATCAGCGCCAGCAGGTGCTGATGCTGCAGCGGGAGCCGCCGGAGCTGGTGCAGGCTCAGCCGGTACTTCTGCTGGTGCTTCCTGAACAGGTGCAGGAGCCGCAGGCGCTGCCGGAGCTGCGGCCGGTGTCCCGCCGATTTCTTCCATTTCAACCAGATACTCCTTACCGTCTACTGAGATTTTAAATTTACGTAACATTAACAAATGCCTCCTTTTTTTATTTCTCTTTTTTTATTTCTTTTGATAAATATTTTTAACAGTTAACTGGCAGTCCGAAGACTCCCCAGCTGCGATACTGGCTGCAATCAATGAAACCTTTAAGGCTTCGGGATTGCGCTGTAAAATCTTTTTAACAACAAACTGACTGTCAGGATAATCACCGGCTGCAATGGCTGTCGCAATAACACTGACCAGCTGGTAGTCAGATTTATCGGCTGATATAAAGGCAGGGATAGGTTCCCATTCAGCCTGAAAAGAATTCAAATTATTTTCAGGCTTATTATCATTAACTTTTTCAACAGCTTCCTGTGATTTATTAAACAATCGCGTAAAAAGACCCATCTGATTCTCCTTTCTATTTATATAGGCAGCGGCAAATTATCTTTGCCGAATCAATGCTTCTAAGCCTATTATATACTGGATTTGAAAATTTTTATGGCTTTTTTGTGTTCTTTTTAAAAGCCCTTTCAAAATGTTTTTTTTGTGTTTTTCTTAAGAAAGGCTATTCCTTTTTTAAGCGCTTTCATTTATACTAGTCTTGTACAAAAAATCTTGCTTCCTGTTTAAATTCTGTGTTTTTCATTGGATTTAAATAAGAAAGATTAAAAAGGAGAGATAACTTATGTTATTAACAATTTTAGCGTATGCTATGATTATTGTCTTCATGTATGTTGTCATGAAGAAAAAAATGTCGCCTTTCACGGCATTGGTAATAGTTCCTCTGGTAGCTACTATCATTGTTATTCTGACAGGAGTCGCAGACTTTAAAGCTGACCAAAGTTTTGTCGAATTCCTGGGAGACGAGAAAATAGCAAATAACCTGACTGCTATTGGTCCTATGATCTTATATGGGATTAACAATACTGCCAACACAGGGATTATGCTCCTGTTCGCCATCTTGTATTTCTCATTGATGCTGGATGCAGGTCTCTTTGATCCCATTACAGAAAAAATGATTCGCTTCGCTAAAGGCGATCCAATGAAAGTCTTGATGGCTACTGCTGTTGTTGCTGCCGCTGTATCCCTTAATGGTGATGGTACAACAACGACTCTTATTTGCTGTTCGGCCTTTCTTCCTATTTATAAAAAACTTAACATGCGGGTCATGAACCTCGGTGTCTTGATTATCCTGCAAAACACTATCATGAACCTGCTTCCTTGGGGCGGACCTACTGCACGTGCCATGTCCGTTTTAAAGGTCGGATCCGAAATTTTGGGTTATCTGGCACCAGGTATGATCTTGTCACTCCTTTATGTCATCTTCTTTGTTGCAAGAAGCATGGGTAAAAAAGAACGTAAACGCTTGGGAGTCACCGAGTTATCTGAAGAAGAAATTTCATCCCTAATCGAAACCACTGATCCTGACACAATGGCAATTCGCCGTCCTCAAAACTTCGTGTTCAATGGTATCTTGACAATTATTCTGATTGCTTGGCTGGTCGCTGGATCCTTTATCCCAGCTATTGAAATGCCATCACTCTTCCTCTTTGCAGTCGGCACCTGTATCGCTTTGATGGTCAACTATCCTAACTTAAAAGATCAATCGAAACGTATCGGTGAAAACGGCGGGGATGCTGTACAAGTTGTTATCTTGGTATTTGCTGCAGGTATCTTCATGGGACTCTTCCAAGGTTCTGGTATGGCTGGTGCCTTAGCTCAAAGCTTTACAACAATTATTCCAAAACAACTGGCTGGTTTCTGGGGATTGGTTATTGCCCTTATCTCTGCACCAGGTACCTTCTTCCTCTCAAACGACGGCTTCTACTACGGTATTATGCCAGTCTTGGCCGAAGCCGGTGCTAAATACGGATTTGACAATATGGCTATGGCTTTAGCTTCCCTGATGGGACAAGCTTTCCACTTATTGAGTCCGCTGGTTGCCTTCATCTACCTGCTGCTTCGTTTGACAGGTTTGGATATGGGCGAATGGCAAAGAGAATCTGCAAAATATGCACTTGTAGTGTTCATCATCTTTATTGTAACTATTCTGCTTGTCGGACGTCTGCCATTCTACATTCCGCAATAACAACTGCAAACAAGAAAAAATCGCAGCTTAGTTGCAGTAACTGATTTTCTTAATGAAGGACTTGGGGCATTGCTCAAGTCCTTTTTATAAATATCTTGGAAAAAGTTAAGTATTTTCGGTATAATAAATTAAGACTAGAAAATGGGGAGAATTCATGAATTCAGTTGTAAACGCTGTGAAGAATAATTTGGATTTATCACAGAATGTTCCTTTGAAAATCGCTTTTTATGAGGCCTTGCGAAAAACAATTATCCTGAGCGAGATTCCTGCTGGTTCTCGTATTAATGAGAAAGAACTGGCAACAGCTCTCAATATCAGCCGAACACCGATTCGCTACGCGCTGGGGGTTTTGCAGGAAGAAAAATTAGTTGAACACATTCCTAAACGCGGTATTATTGTTCGCGGCATTAGCTTAAAAGATGCAATCGAAATTTTTGATATCCGTAAGGCTTTGGATACTCTGGCTGCAACCAAGGCTATGTATCTGATGAACGAAGAAGACTTCGCAGAGATGAAAAAGATTCTGACTGACTGTGAAGGGTTTATTGATGATGGGGATATCGAAACGATCTTGGATAATTTTAACCAGTTTAACGATCTCATTTACCGTAAAAGTCAGATGTTGCGCCTGAGAGAAATTGTGACCGAACTGCAAACCTATCTAAGGTATTTCAGGGAAATCTCCATCGCTTCTTTTGAACGCCGTAAACAGGCTTTAAAAGAGCACTGGGTTATCTATCGCGGCATGCGCAATAAAGATGTCGAACAGATTACCTTGATTACGCATGAGCATCTGAATTCTTCTTTGGAATTTATTCTGCAGCAAATGGAAAGCCGGCAAGATGAACACCGTTGAAGAAAAGCTGATGCCTTTTAGCCGTTTAGCGGTGAAGGCTCTTTTGTACGAACTAGTTTTGTCCCCTAAACCCGGATTGGTAGACCGCTATGATACAGGTGCCCATGATGATATGGACTTTTATACGTTCACAGACAGCATTGTAGCACTGGATCCTTTTTTTAGCCTCTACATTCAGGCGGGCTGGACTTATCATGACGAATCTCCCCAAGAGCTCTTTCACCGTCTTAGAGCTTTAGGTCTTAAAGCTGAGTCAGCCATGTTTGCTGCGACTCACGGCGTCAATACTCACAAAGGAGTTAATTTCTCCTTGGCTCTGCTGCTCGGTGCTACGGGCGCTTATTTAGCTAACCATCCCAATCTGCTGCAGGAAAAGACCTCTTTCAGCCCTGCTGACACTCAGACTGTCTGCTCCCTAGCCGCTGATATGACCAAACAGCTGGTAGCACAGGATTTAAGCTATTTAGAAAAGAAACCTGAATTAACCCATGGCGAGCGGCTCTTTCTTGAACACGGTATCAAAGGTCCTCGCGGTGAAGCTGCCAGTGGCTATGCTTCGCTTACTCAAAAAGCCCTGCCATTTTTGAGGCAGGAGCTGGCAAAAGGAAAGGATAGTTATACTGTACAGCTGCAGCTATTGCTTTATCTAATGGCATTTGTTGAAGACGGCAATCTGATTCATCGCGGCGGGATTGCAGCTTGGAAAGCAGTCAAACAGGAGTCTGAGACCCTCTTAGAAACCACTCCTTCTAAAGATTTGCCCAGTCAGATGACTGTTTACAACCAAAAGCTAGTTGAAAGGCACTTAAGTCCTGGGGGTTCTGCCGATTTACTGTCTTTAACCTTCTACTTTGCTTTTTTAGAGAATCTTCTTTGACGCACCATGCCCTGTGGCAGTCTGTCTTTATCTTTTGTAAATCATAACAAACATGCTGAGGTATTCGCCTCAGCATGTTAACGGTTATCTATTTTTTCGCTTACAGCAAATGGACAATGAATCTGACCAACATAGGCATCACGATAACAGTGTACAAGATACGGCTGATTTGAATTCCGGCAATTTTAGGCATGTCACCGCCTAATTCTCCAGCAAGCAGAGAAATGTCTGTTGCGCCAGCCGGTGATGAAGCAAAAAGAGCAGACTGCAAATCTAAAATACCTTTCTTATACATGACAAAACCAAAGAAAGCATTAATGATCAGATAGCTTGTTAACAGTAAAATAATCGGAATAATTAAGTGAGTCATTCTCGCTAGACTATCGTGTGTAAAGTTGGTACCGATTAAGGAACCGGCAAAAATTTGAGCAACATAGCGAATACTTTTAGACATTTGTTGCGTATTTTTTGTAATTTTCAGAGCACAGGAAAAGATAAGCGAAAATATTAATGCTCCAACGGGGATAGCCAGCCACATCCCAATCAAACCGCCTATACTGGCAACCGCTAAAACAAAAGCATTGTTGAGCCACTCATCTTTCAAAGACCGCTTATTGACAGCTTCTTCTTCAGCAATGTCATCTTTTACCAGATGAGAGGTAGAAAGAACCTTCTCCTTTTTTTGATCTGCAGGGGCAAAGCGTTTAGTGATAAAGGCAACCCACACAGGCAGAATGATTAGAATTCCCACCAGTCTGGCAGACTGCAAGGTTGCAACAATATCTGACTGCGCTCCCATGTCAATACTCATGAGAGACACATCAACAATCCCGCCGGGCAGGCAAGATAAAAAGGCTGTCACGGCGTCCATTTTAAAACATAGGATAAACACAAAACCCATCAGTATCATATTGATGGTAAACAGTATCATCAAAGAGGCGATGGATACAGCTAATCTAGGAAGATTAAGAAGATCTTTTTTTGAAACTTGCTGACCTATATAGGCGCCGCTGATAATCTGAGCAAAAATTTTCATTGATACTTCCATCTTCATTTGCCCGGTAATGATTGAAAAAACAGCCACAGCAACCATACTGCCAATCATAAACGGTGCCGGAACCTGAAGTTTTTTGGCAGCTAATCCGCCTAGAAGACCTACTAAAAGCGTAAAAGCAATTTGTAAAATCATAAGTTTTTCTTTCTCATCTTAATAATCAGCCTAACAAGTTCCTTTTTATTATGACATATTTAAGATGGTTTATAAAGTTATTTTAGGTTTTAAAAGTGTTTAAAATGGCTGTTTGTATTTAAAAAATACCTGGTTAGTGCTAAAATATAATAAATGTCAGCGCTTTAGTTTATTCATCTCTGCCGCTTGCAGATGATTCTCTATTTTTATAAAGGAGTAAGCCATGTCAACCTATCCGATTTCAAAAATTTATCCTTCTGATAAAAACAGTCTGCAAAAGATTGATACCCTGCTGGAAAAAGAAGGAATTCATCGGGATGCTAATCTGGATTATACCTGTGCTATGTTTGATGACGACCTCAATATTATCGCCACAGGCAGCTGTTTTGGAAATACCCTTCGCTGTTTAAGTGTCAGCAGCCGTTATCAAGGCGAAGGGCTGCTCAATGAAATTGTCACCCATCTCATTAATATTCAATTCGAGCGCGGCAATACTCATATTTTTCTTTATACTAAACCATGTACAGCCAAATTTTTTGGTGATTTAGGCTTTTACGAGATTGCCAGAGCTGATAATCAAATTGTTTTCATGGAAAATAAGAAAGATGGCTTTGATCGTTATCTTAAAACCCTTCAGCAGCCAGAACAAAAAGGTCAGACTGCTGCTGCTCTGGTTATCAATGCCAATCCTTTCACCTTAGGCCATCAGTATTTAGTGGAAAAAGCAGCTGCTGACAATGACATTTTGCATCTTTTTATGGTTAGCGAAGACAGCAGCCTGATTCCTTTTGATATTCGCAAAAAGCTGATTTTAGAAGGAACTGCTCATCTGTCTAATATTTGCTATCATGAAACCGGACCTTATATTATCAGTAAATCTACCTTCCCAAGCTATTTCCAAAAAGATCAGGCAGCAGTAATTGAAAGTCAGGCTCGCATTGACTTGGCTATTTTTACGCGTACCGCTCATCATCTAGGCATCCAAAAGCGCTATGTCGGAGAAGAGCCGACAAGTCTGGTAACCGGTATTTACAACCAGATCATGCTTCAAGAACTGCCTAAACAAGGAATTGACTGTTTGGTTATCCCCCGCAAAGCCTATAAGAGCGGCCCGATCAGTGCTTCGACTGTCCGACAGGCTCTCAAAGAAGGGAATATGGATATCTTAAAAGAACTCCTTCCTCCAACCAGTCTAAATTATTTTTTGAGCCCTGAAGCGCAGCCGCTTATTCGCAAAATCCAAAAAGAAACTAACGTCATCCACTACTAGTTAAAATAAACAAAAAGAGACCAAACAGCTGAATTCTTAGCAAAGAATATCAATGCTTTTGGCCTCTTTTTATTATTAAGGAAAGCTTCCTAAAATTCTGCTCTATTTTTTGACTGGCTGATTTTTTAAAAGAGCCTCAAAGATAGTTTTTAGCATTAAAAACACTTGAGTGTAGGCCTCATTTTCTTGTGATGCAGA
The DNA here is from genome assembly GCF_000286075.1 of Streptococcus ratti FA-1 = DSM 20564. Taxonomy (GTDB): domain Bacteria; phylum Bacillota; class Bacilli; order Lactobacillales; family Streptococcaceae; genus Streptococcus; species Streptococcus ratti. The sequence goes on from NZ_AJTZ01000005.1 coordinate 591,803, forward strand.
CTTGAGTTCCCTGGTCAATCTGACTGTCGACAGCAATCTCTAACTCAAGGCTGTTTAATATTTTTTTAGCCATATAAAGACCTAAACCTGTCGCTTTTTGATGTTCATGTCCATTGTAGCCCGTAAAACCTTCCTCAAAAAGTCTGGGAATATCTTCCTTTAGAATTCCCATCCCTGTATCTTCAATAAGCACCTGATTTTCTTGAATAAGGATAGTGATATGACCGCCCTTTTTGTTGTACTTGATAGCATTATCCAAAATTTGTGAAAAGACAAAGCTCAGCCACTTCTTATCCGATTTGAGCTCCCAATCGCCCTGAATGTTTACCGAAATCTCTTTTTGCAAAAAGAAAACCTGATTTTTCTTGATTAAATCAACCAGTATCTCACGAACCTGACATTTTTCAAAACGGAAATCACTCTGATTTTGACTGAATTTGACATAGTTTAAAAGCCGGGCTAGATCGTTTTCCAGCCTCAAAAGCTGACTTTGAACATCGCTTTGTTTCAGATGATTGGTTTGTGCCATCAAAGAAATGGCAGAAATCGGTACTTTCATTTGATGCGACCATACTTTTATGAGCTGCTGTAAGTTTTCTTCCCGCGCTTTATGGTAAAGCCTGTCATCAAGCTGTTCTTCCAATATTTTCGCAAGCGCTGCCTTATAGGCTAGATCGCTGGGTGTCTGTAAGGAATTCAGATTTTTCAGCTCTCTGACTGTTATAAAATGATGCAGGATCTTTATTTTTTGATAAAATTTCCAGTAGCAGTACAGACTGATGATAAGCAAAAGTGTTACATTAAAAATAAAGCTGCTGATAAAGTAAAAGAGCGGCAGATGATAAAGGTAAAAAGTCAGCAAAAAAATTAAACTAAGCACTAAGTACAGACCATACCAAGGGCTGTATTCTTTAAAATAAGCTCTAATCATTTGATTAAGTACCCCACACCTCTGACTGTATGAATTTTATCAAAATTTAGGGCCAGCACCTTTTTGCGCAGTCTGGTCATATTAACACTGAGCGTGTTTTGATCAATGAATTCTTCACCTTCCCACAGCTTATTGAGAAGCGCTTCTTTTGTGACAACTTCTCCTTTGTAGTCAATCAGCAAGGAGAGAATCTTAGTTTCGGTTGGTGTCAGCTGAATTTTTTGCTCCATTTCAGTATTGGAAAATACACCGTCCAGAGTCAGCTCAAAGTCCCCAATTTGATGGCTTTGCTTGGTAAATTCATTAGCCCGGCGCAAAAATGCAGCGATCTTAGCATCAAGAATAGGAAGCGAAAAAGGCTTGCTCAAAAAATCATCGCCGCCCATATTCATAGCCATTACAGCATTCATTTCTTCATCGGCGCTGGAAATAAAAATAATCGGCATCGTCAGCATCTGTTTTCTGATTTCAGTTGTCCAATAAAAACCGTTAAAATAAGGCAGGGTAATATCCATAAGCACTAAATCCGGTTTAAACTCAGCAATTTCCTGCAAAATAGCTCTGAAATTATCAACGCTTTTGACATGGTACTGCTGTCCCAAATGATTTTTTAACAAGCTGACGATGGTAGTGTCATCTTCAACAATATAAACTTTTCCTTGCTTTTTCATAATTTTATTTTACCAAAAAAACGGCGAAAAATCGCCGCTTCTTCTACCTTTCAATAATTTTATAATAAGTTCTGCTGGTAATTTTGTAAATGATAAAGTATACGATCAAGATTCCAGAAATCGTCAAAGCACTGACTGTGTAGATAAGCCGATCCCCCTGCACACCAAGCAGTAATAATAATTTTTTAAGAATAGGCAGAGCGAAAATGAAATGTACAATTGCCATCAACAAAGGCATAAAGAAAACTAATATGATTTGTGAATTAATCGTTTTCTTGACTTGCTGCAGACTCATTCCAACTTCTTGTAAAATTTTGTAGGAACGCTTATCCTGAGTCCCTTCAGACAGCTGCTTATAGTAAATAATCAAGGCAGCACCCAGTAAGAAAGCAATCCCTAATAAAAATCCTGTAAAGAGGAAGCCGCCAGCCATTTTTAAGGCTTCATTTCTATAATCCTCAGCTGTTGAAAAATGGACCATGCTATTTGTTTTGGTATCGACAATGGCACCTTTATTTTGGGCGAATAAGTGTTTTAAGGTTCTTCTTTCCTTAGCAGACAAATTGGCAAACACCTGATAATCGTAATCCACAGGATATCGGCTATAGCGGTTGTATGAGTCCCGCATGGCATTAAGGGTCGCATCATCTGAAACAACCATTATTCCTGATGGAATCCCTGCATTCATGATCTGCAGGTTGGTCGTCTTTTTTATTTGATAAACATTATGATAGGTTTGATTAAACCATTTTACTTTTTGGACTTTTAAAGATTTTCCGCTTTGATTGTAATCATAAAAAGCGAATTCATTTTCAGCCAATTTAGGAAGAGGATTGCCTATTTTTCGGAAATCGTCCTGAGTCATTACCATCACTGCTGCGATACTTATTTTATTAGAAAGAACAGATTTTGTAGGATTGATGGCCAAAAAAGACTTATCAACTGATAAACTGTGATTGTCTTTGTAATTCGCTGTAAAACTAACAGATTCGTATTGACTCAAGGTCTTATTGAAATTAGGATCCTTACTTTTCAACACTGGTATAATTTCGTTTTGCAGCATTTCTTCTGCTTTTTGACGACTGGAAAGATTTTCAAACTCCAGCAGAGAATTTTTAGGATAGTTCATTTTGACCAAATTTTTATTACTCGTATAGAGTGCTACTGTTGAAAAGATAGTCACAAAAGCCATAATCGCCAGTAAAGTAATATTAGCTAAGCCAATAGCATTTTGTTTCATTCGGAAAATCATCTGTGAGGTGGTAACAAAATGTTCAGGTTTGTAAAAATAACCTTTATTTTTCCGTCGGCGCTTCAAATACCAGGTAATAAAACTAATGTAGAAAAGATAAGTCCCTAAAATAACCGCCAAAATAGCTATAAAAAATCGGTTAATTCCAATCAGAGCATTGACCTTACCAGAGCTGACAGATAGGTAATAACCATAGCCAATTGCTGAGACAGCGATAAAAGCTAAAAGGATATTTCCGCGAGGCTCACGTTCTCCCTGGCTTTGATTACTGAAAAGATTGAGAGCGGAGGTTCTGCTGATTCTGATAATCGTTATGAATTCTAAGAAAAGAAATATTGCTGCAAACAGCACAATATTGATAATAAATGCTAGTGCAGTTAACTCAAATTCCAAGTCTTTAAACTGGATCATATTTACAAAGACCAAATAGAAAAAATTGGAGAAAACAGCACTTAAAAGGGTACCTAGAATAACGGTCACTACATAAGCAACTAGCAGTTCCAGAGTTGATATCCAGAGAATATTTTTCTTGTTCATCCCTAAAATATTATAAAGACCAAACTCTTGATTGCGCTGTTTGAGTAAAAAATTATAGCTATACAAACAGAGAATCGCCGCTAAAATATCAAGTACTATTGTGGCTAAGCCAAGTGCATATGTTCCTGTTCCCATAGACTTAGATGTCGGGCTAGTCATGATTAGTAATGTAACGGTACTGAAAATAAAAGTTGTCACACTAACTAAAAAGAAAGGAGCAAAATATTTGAAGGACTGCTTTATATTATTAATAGCAAGCTTGAAATAAAACATCCTACTCACCTCCTAGCAGCGCTGCCATGCTCAAAGAAATATCTTTACTAAATTCTTGATTGCTCTTGCTGCCTCTGTAAAGCTGATGAAAAATCCGACCGTCTTTGATAAAAAGAACACGTTTAGCATGGCTGGCTGCATTGGCAGAGTGAGTAACCATGAGAATGGTTTGATTGTCAGCGTTAATGGCTTCAAATAAATTCAGCAAGTCTTCCGAATTACGGTAATCAAGAGCTGCTGTAGGTTCATCAGCCAAAAGAATCTGAGGATTCGTGATTAAGCTTCGGGCGATAGCGACGCGCTGTTTTTGTCCGCCCGAAAGCTCAAAGGGCCTTTTTTCCAATAAATCTTGGATTCTCAGCTTAACAGCAATAGGCTGCAGGCGCTGCTCCATTTCCTTATAACTCTTTCGAGCAAGTACCAAGGGTAAAAAGATATTATCCTTGACAGAGAGTGTGTCCAGCAGATTAAACTCTTGGAAAACAAAACCTAAATTCTTCAGACGGAACGCTGCCAACTGGCTTTCTTTAATTTTGGTAATATCTTTACCGTTTAAAATAACTGAGCCATTGGTGGGTTTTTCCAAGGTAGCCAGGATATTCAGTAAAGTCGTCTTACCTGAACCCGACTCTCCCATAATGGCAATAAATTCACCGTTATCAACCTTAAAATCAACATCTTGCAAGGCGCGTGTTTCTTCTTTGGAAAAGCGCGTGCGGAAAATTTTTTCTAAATGATTAATTTCTAAAAACATACAATCTCCTTTTTTCATTATACCTTAATTCATTTGGAAGGTCACTTCCTTTGGATACCTTTATTCTATAGTAAAAAAGACACCCAAGACTTACACTTGGATGTCTTAATCTTACAGAATTGTAAGTTTAACCAGAACTGTCTGGTAAAATAAAGTCTCAGCACTTCTGCTCATTTCTTAGAAGAAAGGACGGAAGAAGTCAAAGAGATTCCCGAAGGGACTGTAACCGCGGTTGATTTGATACTGATAGCGGGAAGTATCGTTCTGCCGTGAAAGCCCTCCATGACGGTACTGATAGCTGCTGTCAAAATAAAGTCTGCGGTCGTTAATATTATTCCAGCCGGTTACAGCGTAACCATTGTTATCGAAATAATATAATCTGCCATCAGAAGTTCTCACGTAACGGTTGCGGATTTGCTCACCCGAATCTGCATCGTAGTAGCTGAGACGTCCGTAACGGTCAGTGATAAACTCACCTTTGGCCTGGACACCGTTTGCCTTGAAGTACAGGCGCTGACCGTTAATGGTTTTGGCACCTGTTACAGCGATACCATTGGCATCAAAATAGAACCATTGGTCTTGGGCATCGCGGACGAAACGGTTGCGGATTTGCTCACCCGAATCTGCATCGTAGTAACTGAGACGTCCGTAACGGTCGGTGATAAATTCACCTTTGGCCTGGACACCGTTTGCCTTGAAGTACAGGCGCTGACCGTTAATGGTTTTGGCACCTGTTGCAGCGATACCATTGGCGTCAAAATAGAACCATTGGTCTTGGGCATTACGGACGAAACGGTTGCGGATTTGTTCACCCGAATCCGCATCGTAGTAGCTGAGACGTCCGTAACGGTCGGTGATAAATTCACCTTTGGCTTGGACACCGTTTGCCTTGAAGTACAGGCGCTGACCGTTAATGGTTTTGGCACCTGTTGCAGCGATACCATTGGCATCAAAGTAGAACCATTGGTCTTGGGCATTGCGAACGAAGCGATTAGTAACTTGATCACCAGAAACTTTATCAAAGTATCTTACTTTACCGTCTTTAGCTGTGACAAACTCACCTTTAACTTGGAAGCCGGAAGCATCATAATATTGAATAGCACCGTTAACCTTAGTCAATCCAACGGCCATGACTCCGTCTTTAAAATAGCGCCATTGCTGACCAAAGAGATGATAGCCATTTTCATAACGTTTGCCGTCATTGCCGTAATAAGACAGGACGTTATTGCCATTGTCATAGATGGCATCCCTTAATTGCACACCATTTGGCAGGAAGTAATAATTATCGCCGTCAATAACCTGAACACCGGTCACCATGTAGCCATCAGCATCTAAGTAATACCACTTATCACCTTCGCTGATAAAGGTAGCTTTGGCTTGATTGCCGCTGGTTGAATAATAGATATAGCCTTTGCCATCATAAACAAAACCGCTTTGACTTTCTTGATTCAGCAATTGTTTTGGCAGGAAGAAATTATCCTTAGAAAGGTTAAAGTAGGTGTTGGTTGCTTGATCTTTCAAGACATAGCCGGCACCGCGTCCGAGGATATTAGTACCGTTAAAATATTTGGCAGACCATTGCTTAATCTTCACAGATGGATCCATCGGAAGACCTGTTGAAATCTGTTTTCTGGCAAATAATTCAGGATAATTAGCTTGAAGTTCATCTAAGAATTCACCGCCATATTTAGCCTGCTGATCATTTCCTGAACTCTTGCTGTCTACCACATAAAGACTTTCTTTAATTGTAGAGCCTGAAATAGGATTGCCGTATTTGTCCACACGTGTCACTGAAACAACTTCTTTTTCAGGGAAGGCATACATTTGATCAGGCACCCAGTCAGCCATTACCTTGATTCCCTTGCTGTGAAGAGCTTTAATAGCATTCACAAGGTCATCAGCAGTGCCGTATTTATTAGCCTTTGAAATACCTAAATCATAGCGATCTGTAAAAGCGTAACCGTTTTGGATAACAGAGTCAAGGAAGCTGCCGTCTGTAGATGATACGTATTGCGGCGCCATCTCAAAGTCAGTAATTCCCCATTCAGTAAATTTATCAACATTTTTCGCAATGACAACATTGGTGTATTCTTCTTTTGTTGTGGCAAATGCTTGGAAGTTTGAAAATCCTTCAAACATGACGCGTGAATCGAGAGCGGCATTTTGATGGATAGATTTACCATCAGTTGCTGCTGTTTCGCTGGCTGCTACGCGAATATCTTGATTTTCACTCGCTCCTACTGGTACCCAGACAGCTAAATAGCCAGATACCTGAGGATTAGCATAACCTTTGATATCACTAGCAGTAAAGATTAATTCACCATTTTCATTAGTATAGCGAACAAGGGCTGCTGCTTCTTGGTCTGTATTATAGGTTGCCACACCGCTGTCAGTTGTCAAAATTAAAGGACGGTAAGCTTGGTTTTTATGAGCAGCACCTACATTGACAACCAGACGTTCATCCTGATTGAGACGAAGGCTTGGCTGATTAGCTTCAATAACAACAACACCAGACTGACGCGTTAATTGGTCACCTGTCTCATTGGCCGTCAGTGCACCTTTACCGTAGCGAACAGATGTCAAAACAGATTGATCCCATTTTGTACGGTCAGTGTTGGCAAGGTAATGCACTTTCATGCTTTGACCGCCTGAAACGTATTTAATACGAGCTTTCAAGAGAGTTTCGATAGCATCAAAGTTAATGGTCTTATTAGCCATGTATTGACCGTCGTCAGTAAACATATCTCCGTAGTAGATACGCGGAACACTGGATTTATTGGTCAAAATTAAAGCATAAGAAAGAGCTGTATTATAGTGAGTGTATTTTTTGTTGGTTGCTTTCAGATCTTCGTTATAAATCTTGAAGGCTTTTTCAATCTCTTCTTCTGTAAATGAGTAGCCAAACGAATCGAGATTAATTTCAGCCTTGATGATGTCACGAATCAAATCCTGCACTTCACTGTCATGCGCACGTACAAATGAGTACGATGGAATTTTAGCTGTTTCAGCGCTGTCATTGGTACGATCAACTAAACTGTTTGTTATCAGCGGCTCAAGTCCTGAACGCACAGACAAAGGTCTTGCCAGTGACCAGATAAAGGATAAGCGAAGTTTATTATCCATATTGATCATGTTATCGCCGTCATCATGCAGATAAGGAGTATCATTATCACTCCAGGCTTCTAAGATAGACAGGTGATCATTGGCAGTCTTGTCGTTCTTATTGATGCCCTTAACATATTTTAAGTAATCGCCGGCAATTTGAAGCAAGTCAGCGTCAACATTATCAACAGCATCAACACGGATAGAGTCAAAGTTGGCATCAGGATCGTTAGCATAGATAGATCCAAAATTCATCAAGAAATGCAGCCAGTTTAATTGCTCTGCCTGAACAACCGGATTAGAATTATCAACGTCATTAGCAAGCAAGAACTCATAGCCGCCGATAGTTGTATCTGCTGTGTAGCGCGGATCTTTTTGACCAGTTTGATTAGTCGGTGTGCGGTTGAGAATACGGTAAGCTGAGTCAGCATAAGGTGTTAGGCTGCTTTCATTATCATAAAGCAAGGCGCCGTTTTGCAAATGATCATCGAACGGTTTTTCACTGTCGCTGTTCCAAGCTGACTGCGTCTTAACAAAAGCAGAGATAGTTGCCCGCAGCCAATTCGTATTTTGAGTGACAGAAATCTTTTCTTCAATTTTAGCTTGAACCATTTGTGCTGCCAAGTTCAATTCGGCTTGGCTGGCTGATGTACTGTAAGTTTTATCAAGTCCAAGCTGGCTGCTCATATAATTAATGTACTGGCGCTGTACCTCCCTATCCGGCCACCAAGTCATCAGAAGCGGACGAAAATCATCTTTTGTTGACTCAGTCCAAGTCTTGCCGTCTTTTAAGATGTACTTAGGACGGTACCAAGATTCCGCAGTCAAATAATTATTGATTTGTTCAAAATTTTCAGCATCAGTGCTGTACACCTGATTGTATTTGGCAAAAGAATTTTCAGCGGCTGATGAAGAAGATTCTTCAGTCACTTTGACACTTGAGGTATCTGTGTAGGCACCAGTTTCATCGAAATACAAGGTCTTTCCATTGACAACTACTATATAGTTTTTTTGGATAGATCCGTCAGCATTATAATAGTAATACTTACCATTAACCTTCTTGACATTAGCCACACCTTCAAGAACTTTAAGATCATCAGAATTAACTGTTTTTTGTTCCGAGCGGCTGCCAGTATTGTTTGCTCTTTCAGCAGGATTTGTCTGTACTGCGGTCCAGCTTTGTTCTTTTTGAGCACTTGTTTGTGCCTGAGTTGTTGCGTTTACCGCCTGAGTTTGATTTTCAGAGGAAACAGTAAGGCTGTTACTGTTAGCAGCCGTTGTTTCAGCTGAACTGGTAAGGGCTTGTGTAGATGTAACGTCATTAACAGATGTTACAGCAGATTCTTCTGCAGTCGTAACAATACCAGTACTTGAATCTTTAGAAGGAACACCAGATTCAGTCGAATCCGCCTTGACCAGCCCGCCTGACAGCGCAGCTACGGTCATCATAGCAGATGTAACCGAAACGGTTACCCATCTTTTTTTAACTTTGCGCAATTTATAATGCACTTTCTTGTCCATTAGGAACCTCCCAAATTAAGATGTTTTTTCACAAAACGTCATTATTGTAACATTTTTTTAATTAAAAAACAATACTTATAATTTTATATTAAATATGTAAACGTTTTTCAAATATTTTTAACATTTTCAGGGAAGCAGGAAAATCAAGCTCATACAAAAAAACTGAGGCTGACTGTACTGACTCCAAAAGTTAGACAAAAATCTAATGATTAGAATCAGTACAAAACATCCTAGTTTTTCAAATTAGCTATTTAGAAAATCAGTTAAAATATCAAGCGAACGCTGAGCGATTTTCTCATAGCGCTCTTTCTTATCACGGATACGCGGGCCTTCTAATTCTTTAATGATTCCAAAATTAATATTCATAGGCTGAAAATGCTTGCTGTCTGTATGGGTGATGTAGTGCGGCAAAGCACCGATAGCAGTTGTCTGAGGAAAAATCACTGCTTCTTCCCCCTTCAAACGGCGAACAGCATTAATACCTGCGACAAGTCCTGATGCGGCGGATTCCACATAGCCTTCAACTCCCGTCATTTGGCCGGCAAAGAAAAGATCTGGATTTTGACGTGCAGCAAAAGTAGGTTCTAAAAGGTTGGGAGAGTCCATGTAAGAATTGCGGTGCATGACACCATAACGCACAAACTCTGCCTTTTCAAGTCCAGGAATCATTTGAAAAACACGTTTTTGTTCTCCCCATTTAAGATGTGTCTGGAAGCCTACAATATTGTAAAGACTACCAGCTGCATTGTCCTGACGGAGCTGTACAACGGCATAAGGTGTCCTGTATTCGCCATCACGAGGGCCTTTATAATCTTTTGGATATTCCAGGCCGACAGGCTTCATAGGACCATAGAGCATGGTTTTTATGCCTCGCTTAGCCATAACTTCAATAGGCATGCAGCCCTCAAAATACTTTTCTTTTTCAAAAGAATTAAGCGGGGCTTCTTCTGCTCTTATCAAAGCCTCATAAAAAGCCATAAATTCTTTTTTGGTCATCGGACAGTTAAGATAGGCGGCCTCACCTTTGTCATAGCGCGATTTGAGATAAACTTTTTCCATATCAATAGAATTTTTATCAACAATGGGTGCTGCTGCATCATAAAAATAAAAACCATCACCGCCGTTGAACATATGAATTTTTTCAGCCAAGGCATCACTTGTTAAAGGACCAGTTGCGATAACGGTAATGGCATCCTCGGGAATTTCTGTGATTTCATGGCGTATCACTTCAATAAGAGGATGCTTCATTACTTCATCGGTTACTCTCTGCGAAAAGCCATCACGGTCAACCGCTAAGGCACCGCCGGCAGGCACACGGGTGCTTTCCGCTGCTCGCATAATGACAGAATCTAACCGCCGCATTTCTTCTTTCAGCAAGCCTACTGCATTGGTCAGAGAATCTCCTCGAAGCGAATTGGAACAAACAAGTTCTGCAAATTTATCCGTCTTATGCTGCGGAGTTGATTTAACACCGCGCATTTCATAAAGCTTAACAGGAACACCACGCTTGGCAATCTGATAGGCAGCTTCGCTTCCTGCCAGTCCTGCACCGATAACATTGATATAAGATTGAGACATAACACCAATACCTCTTGGGAATAAAAATGAGCACTGCTATTACAATCGTAAACACCCTAGTCTGTAAATGCAGCAGCTTCTTTCCTCAAATCTTTCTAAATTATAATACCCTTTATTATATCATATTTAAAATACTGTGTTTCTTATCAGCTCTTGCAAGAAAAAAATATCAAACAAAAAGTTTACGTAATTTTAGTTACGTAAACTTTTTTAGGTTATTTAACTATTTCCTCTTTATAATCACAAGTTTCCTTGCTGCAAATAACCTGCTTGCCGCCGCGAACTTTTTTTTCAACCAAGAAATCTCCTGATTTAGGACAAGCACGGCCAACCGGCTTATCCCATGAGGTAAAGTCACATTCCGGATAGCGGTCACAGCCGTAAAAAATACGGTTGCGCTTCGTTTTGCGCTCAATCACCTGCCCCTTTTTGCAAAGCGGGCAGGTAACACCGATTTCTTTGGTAATCGCCTTAGTATTATGACATTCTGGAAAATTGCTGCAGGCGTAAAATTTGCCATAGCGCCCTAATTTAATGACCATTGGGTGGCCGCAGACATCACAGTCAAAGCCTGCAGGTTCATCCTTGATTTGGACTTTTTCAATCTCTGCTTCGGCCTTAACAAGCTCTTTTTCGAAAGGCTTATAAAAACTGTCAATAACCTGTTGCCATTGCTCCTGACCTTCTTCTACTTGGTCGAGTTTTCCTTCCATTTCGGCTGTAAATTTAACATCCACAATATCTGGGAAAAACTCAAGAATCAAACCATTGACAATTTCACCAAGTTCAGTTGGCTCAAAGCGCTTAGCTGCAAGTTTGACATAATAGCGTTTTTGGATAGTTTCAAGCGTAGGCGCATAGGTAGACGGACGGCCAACACCATTTTCTTCCAGAGTTTTGATAAGCGTCGCTTCAGAATAACGGGCAGGCGGTTGGGTAAAATGCTGCTCAGGATTAGTAGAAACTTTTTTAACAGCATCCCCTTCTGCCATATCAGGGAGCATTTTATTTTTATCAGAATCATTGTAAACGGCCAGATAACCATCAAACTTTACTTGACTGCCGTTGGCTGTAAACCGGACACCGTTTTGTCCAAGATTGACTTTCATGGTGTCAAAGATTGCCGCTGCCATTTGACTGGCAACAAATCGATTCCAAATAAGCGTGTAAAGTTTCAGCTGATCCTTATCCAAATACTTAGCAATAGATTCAGGTGTATTATTGACATTTGATGGACGAATAGCTTCGTGGGCATCCTGAGCGCCTGAAGCATTTCTAACGCGGTTGCCATGCTTTGCATACTTATCTCCAAAACGCTCTGAAATAAAGTTTGCAGCATCATTTTGTGCAAGCGGACTGATTCTGGTTGAATCTGTACGCATATAGGTAATCAGACCTTGCTGACCGCTGGAACCTAACCTAATTCCTTCATAGAGCTGCTGAGCCACCATCATTGTCTTGCGGGTTCTAAAGTTGATTTTATTAGCAGCATCCTGCTGCAGTGACGAGGTGGTATAAGGGAGCGGTGCATTGCGCTTACGTTCCTTTTTTTCTACCTTGCTGACAAGAAATTCATCACTCTTAATACGAGCCAGCACTTCCTTGACGTCCGCATTAGTTTTAAGTTTGACTTTTTTGCCATCAAGCCCATAAAAACTTGCCTGAAATTTTTTACTGCCCTTTTTAAAGAAACCATCAATACTCCAATATTCCTCTGGTTTGAAGGCTTTAATCTCATTTTCTCGGTCAATAATAAGCTTAAGGGCAACAGATTGGACACGCCCTGCTGACAGACCTTTTTTAACCTTTTTCCATAAAATAGGTGAGATAGAATAACCGACAATCCTGTCTAAAACACGGCGCGCCTGCTGAGCATCAACAAGATTCATATCAATCTGACGCGGTTCAACAAAAGCGTTTTTGACAGCATCCTTGGTGATTTCGTTAAAAACAACACGGTTTTTCCCTTTAGGATCAAGGTCTAAAATATGAGCTAAATGCCAAGAAATGGCTTCTCCTTCACGGTCTGGGTCACTAGCCAGAAAAACTTGCTTAGCATTTTTAGCTTCTTTTTTCAAAGAATTAATTAGAGGACCTTTCCCACGGATATTGATATACTGGGGTTCGTAATTGTTGTCAAAATCAATAGACATACTTGATTTTTTTAAATCACGAATGTGTCCTACAGAAGCAACTACTTTATATGAACGCCCAAGATACTTTTCAATCGTTTTCGCCTTAGCAGGTGATTCAACAATCACTAAATTTTTCTTAGGAGTTGCTCGTTTTTTGCTGGTCTTTTTCTTTGTTGTCGCTGTTTTACTTGTCAATATTCTGCACTTCCTATAAGTTATAAACTTCTAGAATAATATATCATTTTTAGAATACTGTCAAGAACAAACTTTTTCTATAGGAAAAGTTATTTTCTCAGTTGATACTCATTTAGAACATCCATACCTGATGTAGTGCATTTGGCTCCTTCTTGAATAAGATGATGGCAGCCATCTGACTGCCCGTCTAAAATATTTCCAGGAACAGCAAAAACATCTCGCCCTTCTTCCAATGCTCGTTCGCAGGTGATCAGACTGCCTGAACGGATTTTAGCCTCTGCTACGACAACTCCTCGGGAAAGTCCAGCAATGATGCGATTGCGCTCTGGGAAATGATACTTGAGTGGCTGGCTGTTGGGCGCATACTCTGATAAGAGGAGATGATTTTTTGCGATATAGCTTTGCAGCTGACGATTCTCCTTAGGGTAATAGACATCAAGTCCTGCGCCGATGACTGCAATGGTAGCTCCGCCGTTTTTTAGACTGGCTAAGTGCGCAGCAGTATCAACGCCGCGTGCCAGACCGCTGACAATGACAAAACGGTTTTCCAACTCCCGGATAATTTTTTTGACGGAATCTACACCGGTTTTGCTGACATTTCGGGAACCAACCACAGCTAGCTTGGGTCTGTTCATGAGTTCCAGATCTCCCTGATAAAATAAAAGGGCAGGCGGGTTATAAATATTTTTGAGTTCTAAAGGATAGTCCTTATCTAATATAGATAAAGACGGGAAACGATTAAACTCATCACGCAGTTCTTTGCTTTTTAGATTTTTATAATTCTCTATAAAAAGCAAGGGATCCCTGCATTTGGAAACAACTGCCATATCACGCAAAGATAAGGATTTTCCTTTCTTTTTCTGATAAGCAAGAATATGTAAGACATTAAGATTGGTCAAGCCCGCTTTCTTAAGTTTAAATAGTTGAAAATTATCCATTTTATACCTCACTATTTAAACTATTCGAAAAGACAATGGGATAAAATCTGTAAAATTAAAAGAGTTTGGAACAACAACCGTGATTAGTGTCCCAAACTCTTCAGCTTATAATTCTTTAATAATCCTTGCAGGATTGCCAGCAATCAAAACGTTGTCCCCAAAGGATTTTGTCACAACACTTCCTGCTCCAACAACGATATTATGGCCTAAGCTAACACCTGGTAAAACAGTTACTCCGCCGCCTATCCACACGTTATTGCCAATGATGATCGGGGCACCGTATTCCAGACCAGAAATACGTTCTTTGGCATTCAGCGGATGCAGCGGCGTCAGCAGTTGAGTGTTGGGACCAATCATGGCATTATCTCCGATATGAATTTCACAGACATCAAGAAAGGTACAGTTGAAATTTGCATAAAAATTTTCACCAACATGGATATTGCAGCCGTAATCACAGGAAAAATTCGGTTCAATCATGATATGGCTGCCAGTTGTGCCAAACCAGTTTTTGAGCAGCTCTTGCCGCCTGCCGCGGTCAAGCTCACCATTAAAAACAGCCATTTTATCACGCGCTGCTAAGCGCAATCGTTTTAATTCAGCATCGCCTGCATCATACAGCTGACCGGCTAGCATTTTCTCTTTTTCTGTTGTCATATTTATACCCCTGCCTCCTCTAAAAAGGCGCCTTTTCCTTAAAAATACCTGCTATTGACTTGTTATGCTCTTAATCGGCTCAAAACTTTGCCGATGAATTGGCGTTACTCCTCTTTCCTGCAGTCCTTTTAGATGCTCCTTGGTGCCATAACCAGCATTTTGAACAAAGCCATAACCTGGAAATTCCCGGTCATAGGCTGCCATCATACGGTCTCGCGTAACCTTAGCGACAATAGAAGCTGCCGCAATAGATAGCGATTTAGCATCTCCTTTAATGAGCGAAGTCTGAGGAAGGTCGGTACTCAGTTCCATGGCATCTATCAATAGATGCTGAGGCTGGACAGACAGCGTCCTCAAAGCTTCCAGCATGGCCAATTTGGTTGCTTCATAGATATTAATTTGATCAATCACATGGTTTGACTTGATGCCAAGACCTATAGCAACAGCGTTTTTTACAATATCATTGTATATAGTCTCATGCTTTGACTTTGGAATTTTTTTACTGTCATCAAGTCCTCTTATCTTACAGTTAGGCGGTAAAATAACAGCCGCAGCGACAACAGGACCGGCCAGAGGCCCTCTGCCAACTTCATCAATTCCAGCTATAGCCTGACAGCCTTGCTCATAAAGCATCTTTTCATAAAACAGCATGCGTTCCAAACGCTCATTTTCTGCCCTTTCAGCTTGAATCTGCTTTTGCCGCTGTTTGATTGCCTGCTGAACGCCTGAGCGCTGATCTGTCAACAAATCCTTAAAAAATGTATCATCTAAACTGTCAATACTAGCTAACTGCTCTTTGATTTCTTTAATTGTCGCCATCTAAATCACTGACCTTGTCTAATGTATATCTACCCAATTTACCATCGCGGACTTCTTTGACAAAAAGAGAATAAAAGTGATCGTAATCATCTCGGAATCCCAGTTTTTGTGTCAAAGACATAATAATCTCAGGCGCTTCTTCGTTTAAATCAATTCCCTTAAAACGCTCTTTCAGGCGTTCAGGATAGTTCTCTTTAAAATAATTGAGTCCAAAAATAGTGACCTCATCCATGGGCAAAAGATTATCCTTAATTGCCCCTGTCAAAGCCAATTTAAGCCCCACAGTCTCGTCTTCAAATTTTGGCCAGAGAATACCGGGAGTATCTAAAATTTCCAAATCTTTGTTAGATTTAAGCCACTGCTGACCTTTGGTAACTCCCGGTTTATTGCCAACTGCTGCTACTTTTTTACCAGCCAGGCGATTCATCAGAGTTGATTTTCCAGCGTTTGGAATACCAATAATCATTGTCCGAAGAGTTTCTTTTTGAATGCCGCGCTCACGCAATTTGGAGAGCTTAGATGCCATCAATTTCTTAGCTGCTTCTCCTATTTTTTTTACGGCACTCTGTTCTTTAGAATTAATGGCCAGAGCTGTAATGCCCTGACTTTCAAAATAATCTTGCCATTCCTTAGTACGGCTGCCATCCGCCAAATCTGCTTTATTTAGAATCATCAGTCTAGGCTTGTCACCCACAATTTTAGTCAGCATAGGATTTTGACTGGAAAAAGGTAAACGGGCATCAACTAAAATCGTGACAAAATCAACATGTTTTATATTTTCCTGCACTTGACGGCGTGCTTTGGACATGTGACCCGGAAACCATTGAATAGTAGGCATATATAGATTCCTTTCATAGCGAGAGATTATAATCGCATTCTATTATATCATTTATCTTCGCAGAGGTTACTGAAAATGACAGAAAATTATACTTTTATCTAACATTAAAAGACAGGCTCATCTACATTGAAAACAAGATAAATAAGTCCGTCTTTATTCATTCTAGCTACTGTAGTTTATTTGCTTTCTTTAATTGCTGCTGTTCGGACAACTTTGACGCCGTTTTGCAAGTTGTCGCTGACCGGACAGTGTTGATCCATAAAATTAGAAAAAGCATCAATCTTATCCTGAGGTTCATCTGTCACAAAATGTGTTGAGTAACGAATTTCTTGGAAACCATTGCGAACCTCAGACAGCCCCATAAAACCATCCGGATCAAGATCACCTTCAACTTCTATCCAAAATTCATCATAACTAAAGTCTTGCGATTCAGCAAACGATGCACAAACAATTGATTGGCAAGCAGCAAACGCACACAATAAAGCTTCGACAGGATTCATTCCTGTGTTTGTTCCTCCGAGTTCTTCCGGTTCATCTAAAATAAATTTGAAGCCACGCGCATCAGCTTCTACCTGTAAGCCGGTCACAGTTTTTTTAGCAGTAATTTTAAATGTTTCTAACATAGCCTTGCCCTCCACACTTTTAGAATTGATATGCTTGCCCACCTAAATTATAGCGCTTTCAACAATAATTAGCAATTATTCAAAAACTGCACTTTCGCCTTTCAAATCATCAGCTGTAAGCTCGTGCTTACAGCTGATGATTTAATCAATTTTCTTAGAAGAGCTTGTCATAGCCGATTTTGATGTTAGGGAAATGCTCCTGCACGGCAGCAAAGAAGGGCTGGAGTTCTTCATCAGTCTTCTTGCCGCGATTGCGAATAAACATGTTCACCTTTTTCTTATCATCCTTCACTGCAACAAGGAAAGACTGCCGATTAACCGTGATAAAGTAGCGTTTTGTTTTAACAATACGGTGATAGAGCTGAACAACTTGCTGTAAATCGACCACACAGAATCCTCGAAAATAGCTGACCAAATGGTTTTTATAGATTACAATTTTAAGATTGTCATCATAGTAAAGTGCGTCTGACAAAAGGAGATCCAGATTACCATTTAATTCGGGGTAGGCAGCATATAATTCATCATAAGCTTGATTCACCTTATGCCGTGTAACAAAAGCAGCAGCAATAAGAATGACTCCAACAAGTCCTAAAATTCCGCAGACAACAGGAAGGCTTGTTCGGTCAGATTTGACATCCTGCAAGGAAACATAGGTATAGAAGGAAAAATACTTACTGATATCCGGAGATGTTCTTAAAACACCAGTCATGGCACCTGAGTAGTTTTTGATGCGGCTCTTGCTGCCTGTACGTGTATTATAGTACTTAACGGTAATGCGTTTAGGCTGGTCTTTCAGCGAATCACCTGCATTTAACAGCTTAGCAACATCTTTGTCGTCTTCTTTAGCCTCCAAACCCACATAGCCCTTATCGTAACTGACCAGCCAGATAACCGTTTTGTGGCCTTTAATAGTCGCTATAGGTTTTGAGTAAATATCGTATACTCGAAGGGATACCTTGTCTCCGGAGGAAGCACTGGTTGATGCTCCTTTATAAATAACATCCGGAGCTTTTTTATCTCCTTGAGAAACCAGCACGAAAGTACTTAAAGCACCGATGATAAAACAAAGTCCTAAAACTAGATATAAGACAAAGCCCTTATTTCGTTTTTCCTTTAACATAAAGCCAGACCTCCTAAAGCTACCTTGCATTTTCTTTTATTATAGCATGGACAGTTGTCCAGCAAAGGTCTGTAACTGAATTTTAAATGTAAATTAAATAACACACTTGAAAAAAACTGGAACAAAAATCAATTCCCCAAAGAATACTGATTCTTGTCCCAGTCTTTCGTCGTTTTAAAAATCAAGCTGTTTCGTTTTGCACCATCATTTGAGCTGTTCAAAATGTAAGTGTACGTTGATATGATCGCCATAGCCGTTTCGCTCCAGATCGCGCTGAAGACGGTAAGAAATATAGTGCTCAGCAATATTGATGTAACCAGCATCCAGCAAACGATGTTCCACCAAAGATTGGATCATGCTGATTGTCGGACGTTCAGTCTGTGCTTCTTCCAGATCTACAACAACTTTTTTTGTTACCTGTGCCAAGTCCTGACGCAGAGCATCATCTAATACATAAACGGTTTGAGCCGCTCTAAGGATAGCTTGATAAATTTTATCAGGATCAAAGTCAACGACCTGACCGCTGCGTTTGATAACTTGCATAGAAACCTCTTTCTAAAATTTGTTCAGTGCTTTTAATGTCTATTTTATTATCTAAATTGTTTGAACAATTGTCAAGTCTTTTAACCTAAACAATTAATTCTTTGAAAAATAGCTATAATCTCATTAAAAAGTCAAGCTAAGAAAGTGTTTTAACTCTCACAGCTTTGATTAGCACAGCAATTTATCGGGACCCGTATTCAAAAACAAAGGCAGAGCAACAAGCTCCACCCTTAGCCTTCCTATTTTTCAACAATTTCAATAATGCGTTTAGCTTCTTCATCTGTACAAGACACAAGAGGCAAACGCAGTGGTCCTGCTTCAAAGCCTTGATGATTGAGTACCGCTTTTACAGGAGCCGGACTGGCAACTGAGAAAAGAGCACTTACTTTTGGCAGGAACTGACGCTGAATCTGTGCCGCTTTTTTAATATCGCTGTTTACAATAGCTTCCACCATATCAAACAGTTCATCCCCGTTAGTATGTGAAGCTACACTAATGACACCGTCTGCTCCCAGATTAAGAGCATGAAAAGCTTCGCCGTCTTCACCAGTATAAACTAAGAAATCATCCGGCTTATTCTCAACTAAGTATGCAATAGTATCAAGATCAGTACATTCCTTCACTCCGATGATATTGGGATGTTTGGCCAGACGCAGCATTGTATCCGCTTCAAGCTTTGTGACAACGCGTCCCGGAATATTATAAATAATAATCGGAAGATCACTGGCATCAGCAATAGCTGTAAAATGCTGATACAGCCCTTCTTGAGTTGGCTTGTTGTAATAAGGAACAATAGCTAAACCAGCTGCAAAGCCGCCGAATTCTGAGACTTCTTTGGCAAAGTTCACGGAATCACGCGTATCGTTTGTTCCGACACCTGCAATTAGAGGAACCCGCCCCTTAACAATCTTTTGAACAGCTTCAAACAGTTCTAATTCCTCATCATGAGTAAGCGTCGGACTTTCAGCCGTTGTTCCTGCCAGAAGAAGCCCTTGAGTATGGTGAGCAAGCAAATGCTCAATAAGTTTTGGAAGAGCTGCAAAATTGATGGAGCCATCTTCGTTAAACGGTGTAACCAGTGCTGTAATAATTTTGGCGTCTTTAAAATCTGTAATTGACATAATCTCTCCCTTTCATCTGTTTTACCATTAGCTTGCAGCTTTAATTGAGTTCAAATTTTAATTCTTTAGCAGGGCCTACCAAACCACGGTCATGAAGACTTTCTGCAATCTGAACTGAATTCCAGGCAGCACCTTTGAGCAGATTGTCCGAAACAACCCACATATGGATACCCTTTTCGACATCTAAATCTTTACGAATACGGCCGACAAAAGTTTCACGTTTGCCGACAGCATTAACAGCCTGAGGATACACTTGATGCTCAGTATCATCTTCGAGAACTGCACCAGGAAAGGCAGCGATTGCATCTTTAACTTCTTCAATTGGTGCTACTTCTTTTGTTTCGATGTAAACAGATTCTGAATGCGAGAAAAGAACAGGGATACGAATGCAGGTTGCTGAAACAGCAATCGAATCATCTTCCATGATTTTCTTGGTTTCATTTGTCATTTTCATTTCTTCATAAGTGTAGTCATTATCAGTAAAGACATCAATTTGCGCCAGAGCGTTAAAAGCGATTGGATAGTGCTTTTTGTCGCCGCCCGACGGTAAGATATCTGCATGAAGATTCTTGGGATCAACACCATCATTGACAACTTCTTTGATTTCTCGGACAGTTTCATTGATAGCGGATTGGCCCGCTCCTGACACAGCCTGATAAGTTGACACAATCACCCGTTCAAGTCCCCATTTTTGACGGATAGGCTCCAAAGCCACCATCATCTGAATTGTTGAGCAGTTAGGACAGGCAATAATCCCATTGTGTCCATCCATAGCCTGCGCATTGACCTCGGGCACAATCAAAGGAACATCAGGATTTTGGCGGAAATATGATGTGTTGTCTACAACTACCGCACCAGCCTTAACGGCATAAGGAGCAAATTTAGCCGAAACCGAACCGCCGGCTGAAAAAAGCGCAATATCAACTCCTTCAAATGATTCTTTAGTTGTCAGTTCAACAGTGATATCTTGTCCTTTATACTGCAAAACCTTGCCTGCAGACCGCGATGATGACAATAAACGTACCTTGTCAATTGGCAACGTAGATTGTTCTAATTGTTGAATCATGCGAGTTCCAACGGCACCTGTAGCACCAACGACAGCAACTGTGTATCCCATAGTCTAAATTTACCCCTTTATAATCATTTAATTAGGTTTAATTATACTACTTTTCACTTAAAAATAAAAGCCTGTATGAACTGAATTTAAAATAAAAGCCCCTTGTTAAAACAAGGGGAAAGGCACTTTGTAAAAAGCGTGGCAAAGCAGGTTCACACAACTTGCCAAGATCCGCTCCTGCGTTATGATCTCCTTTAGCGCATGGGCATAGCCACAGTCGACTCATCGCATGAAGCTATTGTAACACAAGAATATCGATTTGCCAAGTTTTACAGAAGCGGAGCTACCAACTTAACAACCACACCGATTATTTTGGTAGAAATTTTCTCTTTTCTAAGAGTTGATCGGGTTACTCGTCTTGATTGTTTAAGAGTCTCCTGAAAATCCCTTTCTATATCAACAATACAGTCCGTCTGATACATGTATGTTGCACATTCAAAATGGTGGTAGAGACTGCGATAGTCAAGGTTAATTGTTCCAACCACTGCCTTGATGCCGTCAGCTACAAAGACTTTGGCGTGCACAAAACCCGGTGTAAATTCGTAAATCTTAACACCTGCATCAAGAAGAGCAGGGAAATAACGTTTGGCCAAAGCGTAGGGAACTTTTTTGTCAGGGATACCCGGCATAATAATCTTAACATCAACTCCGCGTTCAGCAGCAAATTTCAGGGCATGTTCCAGTTCACTGTCCAAAATAAGATATGGCGTCATAATATGAACATAGTCTCTGGCTTGGTTAAGGATATCGATGTATACATTTTCACCAACCTTCTCATGGTCGAGCGGTGAATCGCTGTAGGGAATAACATAACCGTTTGCTGCGACCTTATATGAATTCCTCACATAAGGTTCAAAATAATAATCCTTATTAGTCGTGGACCACATCTGCAAGAACATCAATGTAAAGGAAGCTACCCCTTCTCCCTCCAGCATAACCGCTGTGTCTTTCCAATAGCCAAAGCGATCAATATGATTGATGTATTCATCAGCAAGATTTATTCCGCCATTAAAGGCAACCTTATTATCAATAACCAAAATTTTACGGTGATCACGATAGTTATAATAGGTGGATACAAAAGGAGAAATCGGAGAAAATACCTTAGCGTTGATTCCGATTTTCTTCAGTCTTTTTGCATAATCAAAAGACAGGGTAGACAGCTCCAGCATACCATCATACATGACACGGACCTCTACACCTTCCTTGGCTTTTTGTTCTAAGATTGACAGAATTTCTCCCCACATCAGACCTTCAGCGATAATAAAATATTCTAAAAAGATAAATTTTTCAGCTTTTAACAGCTGTTTTTTCATCTCTTCAAATTTAGACTGTCCGTCAGGGAAATAGGTGACCTTAGTATTTTCATAGACAGGGAAACCACCGCTTCTATGAAGATATTGAGCCAAATTATAGGTTCTGGCGTGGCTCTCTTCTAACCTGTCCAAAATTTCTTGATCATGCTGAAAATAAGGTTTTATCGCCTGAGTTGATTTTTTCACAAGTGTTTTCAGCTCTCGATAGCCCCAGTCCTGCTTAGTATAAATCAAAAAAAGTGTCCCTAAAAACGGAAAAGGCAGAATGACCAAAAGCCAAGTAATGATAGAAAGAGTGTCCATCTGACTGTTAACAAGATAGAGTACCGCTCCTGTCATTAAGATGATTTCCAAAATTTCTACGTGCAGTCTGTAGTGACTGAACCACAGAAATGTAGATAGCAGCAGAAAAATTTGAATCAGAAATAAAATAATAATAACTGTTGCCCGGCTAAAAATTCCCCTTAAAAGACTCTTCCGGCCCTTTTTCAATAACCTTTTGGCTGTACTGTTACTACTGATAACATAACCTCCTTAAATGATCATTAAACCTATTATACCATAAAATAATCTCTCTTAAAAAAGCAATTCCTGCAAAAAAGATTTGTGTGCCAAATCAAAAGTCTTATTATTTATCAAAAAAGAGGAAGGAAGTACTAGTTCCAACCTCTATTCATATCATAAAATGTTTTAACTTTTTGATTAACGGCGTGTTCTATAGAAGTAAACACCCGCTACTATTACAATGACGAGCCCAATAGCAGTCAACCAAAGACCGGCTTGTTCACCAGTGGATGGCAACACCAGTCTTACTTTCCGCTTAACTGTTTCTTTAGCAGTTGTCATCGTATTTGTCGTTAAAGGACCTCCTACCGTTGTCGAACTTGTTTGAGCGTTTGTCGTCGTTTTTGAAGTTGTTGTCCCTATTTCTGTTGTGGTCAAAGTATTGCCAGTTGTCGTTGTGGCTTCTTCAGTAGTAGTATTGTTTTTTGTTGTTGTAGTTGTCTCTGCAGCTGTGCTGCTTTCTGTTGTAGCTTCAGTCTTTGTAGTAGATGAATCTGAAGTTGTTGTTTCAGCAACAGTTGTCGTCGTTTGCAGCTCTCTTCTTTGTCTTGAGCTGGCTTTACCATAAGCAGATTCAATGCGAGCGTAACCAACTGTATTCGAATAGTTTACATTATTTCCAGAAATTGCAATAGTGTTAGCCATATCATTACCAACAGACTGTGATTTAGTTAAACGCGTATTATAAGAAATAAAGATGGCATTATTAGTTGTACTGCCAAAAGTGTAGGTAAATCCAACTGCTGAACCAGTATTGTTTGTTTGATAAGAGAGATTTTTAGAAAAATCTTCTGCATAAGGTCTTGAAGCCGCTTCATCTAAACTGTCAACATCATCACCTTCGATATATTGCAAGCGTGCTGCCAGCAAAGAATCTTTGATAATTTCCTGCCCTTCGCCAACAACATCAGTTAAAGTGAGATTATCAATCGCTGCCTGTTTACTATTAATCAGTACTTGCCAATGAATAATACTTGGATCACTAGAATCTTGATAACCTGTCTTATAAACAGCTGGACTGATTGGTGTAATTTCCTTTTCTTCAACCCTAGTCGTATACGCTACCCCGTTGTACGTGAAGCTGAGCGTTCCGGGAGATGTTATGTTATCATGATTAACCTGTACGTTGAAATTAAGCGACATTTCCTTATCCTGAGGCAGTTTTTCAAAAATATCTGTAAAGGTTACAGTCACTTCTTGCGTCGCCGGATCGGTAACCGCCTTACCAGCCAACTGACCGCTAGAATGCAAGACATCAAATGTCAGCGCTGTTGTAAAACGCAATTGTTCAGGGAGTTTTAAAGTCAGCGTGTCACCGGCTTTGATACTCACTTCATCCGGAAACGTAATACTGTTATTAACCGCCAAAAGTTCCCAATAGCGAATAGATGAATCAGCAGAAAGCGGTGTGCCATCTGACTTAGTAATAGAAGACGTATTAGCATAATTGGTAACTTGATCAGCTTTTGCAGCTTTTGTCATCCAAAAAGCTCCTACTAGCATAGTAATAATTGAAATCAATCCTAAAAGTTTCCATTTCATTTTCATAATAAAAATTTCTCCTTAAAGATTTTGTAGAATATTTCAAATATATTATCTCTACACCACGTATTTTAACATAAAAAATATTGATTTAATATAAAGACCTCCGATTGTCATTGAATTGTTATTTTTAAAAAAATCTAATCTTTTATTAAAAAACTCAAAAATACATTGAGCCATCTACTTTTTGATTTCTCATCTTCTCATTTTAGCAAGCCTTTTTATGAGAAACAGACCTTGTTGCCTTGATTTGATGAAGACAGTTCCATCTGCGTCGCCTAGTCTGATTTTAATTTTTCATTGAGTATTAAGTACTACTTATGCACCAAAAAATGCTAGAATCTTATTCCAGCATTTTCACAGTTTCACTGCCTGCCCTAATCGTAAAGACTTGCTCCCTTTGTTTCGATGACCTTTTTGTACCAGTTAAACGATTTTTTCTTATAGCGCTCTAAGCTTCCTGAACCATCATCATTGCGGTCTACATAGATGAAGCCATAGCGTTTGCTCAATTCTGCCGTAGAAGCTGAAACTAAGTCAATTGGTCCCCAAGTGGTATATCCGAGTACTTCGACGCCGTCTTGCAGAGCTTCGCCTACCTGTACCAAATGCTTTTGCAGATAGTCAATACGATAATCATCTTCAACTGTAGGACCATCCGGACCTTGAATAAGAACATCCTTGGCGCCTAGACCGTTCTCAACAATAAAGAGCGGCAGCTGGTAGCGGTCGTAGAAATCGTTGAGCACTAACCGCAGGCCAATCGGATCAATCTGCCAGCCCCATTCCGAAGCCTCCAAATAAGGGTTAGCAATACCACCCATGATATTGCCGCGGCCGCTTTCATAGGCTTCAGGATTATGTGCTTCTGCTACGCTCATGTAGTAAGAAAATGAAATAAAGTCAACTGTATTTTCCAGCATCAATTCTTTATCGCCGTCAGCAAACTGAATCTCAATATCGTTCTCCTTGAAATAACGCTTGATATAATTTGGATATTTCCCGCGTGCATGCAAGTCACTGAACAAATAATTTTGGTTTTCAAATTCCCGAACAGCCAATTGGTCAAGCGGATTAGCTGTCATTGGATAGGCAGGCATAGCAAGTACCATACAGCCAATTTTAAAATCTGGATTTATTTCATGACCAACTTTAGTTGCAAGTGCCGATGCTACAAGTTCATGATGAACCGCCTGATAAAGATCCTGCTTACTTAATTTTTCGGGATCTGTCATAATGCCGCCGGACATAAAAGGAGCATGCAGAACCGAATTAACCTCATTAAAAGTCAGCCAGTATTTTACCTTATTTTTGTAACGTGTAAATACGGTACGGACATAACGTTCATAAAAACCAATCAAGTCACGGTTGGCCCAGCCATTGTATTTACGAGCCAAATTTAGAGGTGTTTCGTAATGAGATAGTGTCACCAATGGTTCAATGCCGTATTTTGCTAACTCATCAAAGACCTTATCATAAAAGGCAAGGCCAGCTTCATTAGGCTCTTGATCGTCACCGTTTGGAAAAATGCGCGTCCAGGCGATTGACAGCCGAAAAACCTTAAAGCCCATTTCTGCAAAAAGTGCAATATCTTCCTTATAACGATTGTAAAAATCAATTCCTATTAATTTAAGATTGTCCGCCGTTGGCTCATCTGTAATTAAAGGCGATGAAGAGCCGGGTTGAGCAACGCCGCCTTTAGGTGTGACATCTTGTACTGACAGGCCTTTGCCATCTTGATTATAAGCTCCTTCAAGTTGATTAGCAGCTGTTGCACCGCCCCATAAAAAATGATCTGGAAATGTGTAAGCCATAGTTAGTTTCCTTTCACGTTTTGATAATACTATTATATGACTTTTAGGCGGAATAAAGCTGACACTATCTTTGGAAATACTGATACTATGCTTTGATATTAAAAAGAACAAGAAAAATGACTAAATCTTCGTAGATTTTTACTCTCTTTTCTTGTTCTTGAATATTTTACTGTCTGACTCTGTGCTAAAAAGCTTCTTTTGCAGTTTTGCTTGCCTGCTGTAAAATTTGCTTGTTTAAAGATAGATAAAAGCAACTTGTGCCTGAGGACTTATACAGCGCCAATTTAGAATTTTAGGTTCAGGCATCTCGCTGACTACAAAACTCCCATCACTGTTAAGATATTCTACAAAAGCCAAATGACCTTTTTTATTCCCGTCTGCATCATCTATTAAAAAACAGGCAACAGCTCCAACCTTAGCTACATTTCCGACGGAGTATCCTTCTTGCTGTGCCTTCTCACACCACTCACTTGCTGCACCCCAATGTGAGCTAACAGTCTTGCCTAATTGAGCGCATCGGTTATAAATATACCAAGCTGCTTCGCCTTCAGTACAGGTATTCCCTTCGCTGCTGATTTTTACTGTTTGTTCATCTGGCAACTCATATATGAGCTGTTCTTCCTGCTGACTATTTAGTCTAGCATTGTAAAAACCGGTTAAAATAATATTCTTTTTGTCCACTTTCACTGTCCCCATTGTAATATGTTATCTGCAATAGCCTGTATATAAAAATTATATCCGCAAATGTTACAAAAGTCAATATTTTATTTCTATTTTATTACAAAATATTTCTGATTAAAGACATCCTACACAAACATCCTGTTCTTTTTGATCTCCTATCGCTTATTATATGCTATAATAATACTATCCTACGATTTGGATAAGTAAGAATGAAAGACTTTTTAACAGACGAAAATTTTAAACATACAACAGATTTTGAAAATCAGCTCCTGCCTTATAAAGTTTTTGAAACAGCCATTTCTAATGGGTTTCCGGATACACTTTTTCACTGGCATCCTGAGCTAGAAATTTCTTATATTTATGAAGGAACGGCTCAGTATCACATTGATTATGATTATTTTAACAGTCAGTCTGGTGATATTATTCTCGTACGGCCAAATGGCATGCACTCCATTCATCCTATCGGTAATAAAACGCAAAGGGCTGAGACTTTACTTTTTCATTTAGATATGGTTGGCTATTCGCTTTTAGACCAGATAAGTCTTCGTTATCTGCAGCCTCTGCAGCACTCTAATTTTAAACTGGTTCCTTGTATCAAACCCGGTATGTCTGGCTATAAGGCTATCAAAAACTGTCTGTTTGCGATTTTTGATATTTATCACAGACAAGGACGGCACTTTGAGCTGCTGTTAAAGGCTAAGTTGCAAGAGCTCATCTACTTACTCTATTTTCATCAGTATGTTTTGCGCAAACATTCAGATGATATGTACCGAAAAAATGAAAAAATCCGCGAATTGATTGACTACATTCATCAGCATTATCAGGAAGAACTGTCTATCGAAATGCTGGCAAACCTCTTTGGCTACAGCAAGACTCATTTTATGACGGTGTTTAAACAGCATACAGGGACATCGTGTACCGAGTTTATTATCCAATTTCGGCTCAGCAAAGCCTGTGATTTGCTTGTCAATTCAATCAAACCGATTCTTGAAATTTCGACAGAAGTCGGCTTCAACAACCTATCGAATTTTAATCGTCAATTTAAGCGGTATTATCAGGTAACCCCCAGCCAATACCGAAAAACTACGAAAAAATCCAGCTAAACTCGGTCAAACTATTCCACAATATTATACCTGTTAATGTACTGAGCCCAAAGGAGTCATCATATTCTTTTATACTCAAGAATCTAGAGCTATGTCATGTTTAACTCGCTTTTTATGCTTAAGCTCGTGAAGAAATCACCCGCAACGTCGAATTATTTGTCCCAAATTACTCCGATATTGATCATAGATAAGAGGAGACGGACTGAAAATTACATAATCTAAGGCATAACAAATTGTTTTGTCTTTTTTTGTTTATCTCCCCCACAAAAACTGGATAAGAACCTTATCGAGCTGAGGGTTTTCATGGAGTTTGCTGTGGCTGGCTAATTTACCGGTAAAGAGGTGTTCTTGATAAGATTTTGCTCTGTCAGCGATCAGGTATTTCAGCGTGCGAGAGGACTCATTGGTAACTAATCCATCAGAACCATCTCCTATGTCTCCGTACAGATTTAAAACATCTACCTGATTTTCAGGATAACAGTCCCTTAGTTTCAGCAAACGTTTATAAGCTGAGGTCATCTTATTGGGACGTCCCGTTTTGCTGTCTACTGTCAGTCCTTCAGGCAGCTCATAGCCTTTGATACCATCAAAATGTCCGGCAATATCTACTTGCTTTTGCAGCTGAGGAAGCTTCGTATTTTGAGCGTTAGCCAGCAGGTAAAAATGAATAGCCATATTTCCCATGGAATGTCCCACCATATTCATCTTTTTGAAGTGATAGGCGGCCTGCAGCTTGCTGACAACAGCTTTAGCATAGCGGCCGTCAGCAGCATAATCCGTGTTGCGGTTATCCGCAAAATTTACCTTGACAATTGGATTAACAGCATTTTTAGGGATATTACCAACTAAAACAACTTGGCCTTTTCGGTCAACATCGGCGCGAATAACTGTTTTTGTGACACCGGCATTTTTAGCCGCATTCACCATATGTGTTTCTGCACGAGCACTACTTCCATAACCATGAAAGAAAATTGTCGGTATTCTTGATTGAATATAATCAGCTTTATTGAGAGGATGAGCCAGACTCTGATAGCAAAAAAGAGCTAAAATTCCTGTAAGAGCTGCTATTAAGCCAATAAGTAACTGTTTCTTTTTCATTCTATTACTTTCTTTATTAATTTGAATCGCTATTTTATCATATTTTTCTTAAAAATATGATAAAACGATGTTTCAAATTCTTTAAAATCACAAAAACGGATTAAGCGCACATCTTTATCTTGTTTAAAGGTAAAAAAAGAGTGAAGCCCAATTAAATTAAGGCCACTCTCTTACATTAAATATTCTTTATTGTTCTCTTAGAATAAGCCAAGGGCTGTTCCATCAGCTGCTACATCCATGTTCAGCGCTGCCGGTTTTTTAGGCAGACCGGGCATAGTCATGACATCACCTGTCAAAGCGACGATAAAGCCGGCTCCTAATTTAGGAACCAATTCACGGATGGTGATATCAAAGCCTGTCGGTGCTCCCAAGAGGCTGGGATCATCAGAAAAGCTGTATTGTGTCTTAGCCATACAAACCGGCAGTTGGTCCCAGCCATTCTTAACAATCTGGGCAATCTGCGCCTTAGCCTTCTTTTCAAAAACAACCTTGTCTGCTCGATAGATCTCACGGGCAATCTTATTGATTTTTTCTTCAATGGATAAACCGTTGTCATACAAGCGCTTATAGTTAGCCGGTTTTTCATCGATTGTTTTGACAATCGTTTCCGCCAAATCAATACCACCGCTAGCTCCGTCTGCCCAGACACTTGCCAGCTCGACAGGGACATCGATTTCAGCGCACAGTTCTCGTAAAACAGCAATTTCTTCTGCCGTATCTGTTACAAATTCATTAATAGCTACAACTGCAGGAATTCCATACTTACGTATATTTTCGACATGACGTGCTAGATTAGCAAAACCTGCTTTTACAGCTTCTGTATTTTCCTCACTGAGGGCATCCTTAGCCATACCACCGTTCATTTTAAGCGCACGAATAGTTGCAACAATAACAACGGCATCAGGACTTGTTGGCAGGTTTGGTGTTTTGATATCAAGGAATTTCTCAGCACCAAGGTCAGCTCCGAAACCGGCTTCTGTTACCGTATAATCAGCCAGACGAAGCGCTGTTGAGGTTGCTAGGACAGAGTTACAGCCATGAGCGATATTGGCAAATGGTCCGCCGTGAACAAAGGCCGGTGTTCCGTAAATTGTTTGTACCAAATTAGGCTTGATGGCATCTTTCAGAATCAAAGCCAATGCTCCCTGAACTTTCAGATCGCGGACATAAACTGGAGTTCGGTCATAACGGTAGCCGATAACGATATTGGACAGGCGCTTCTTAAGGTCTTCAAGACTTGTTGCCAGACAAAGGATGGCCATAATTTCAGAAGCTACAGTAATATCAAAGCCATCCTCACGCGGAATCCCGTTGACAGGGCTGCCCAATCCCACAGTCACATGACGCAGAGCGCGATCATTTAAATCCACCACACGTTTCCAGATGATACGGCGCTGATCAATCCCTAATTCGTTGCCTTGGTGCAGATGGTTATCAATAAACGCTGCTAGGGCATTGTTAGCAGTTGTTATGGCATGCATATCGCCTGTAAAATGCAGATTGATATCTTCCATGGGCAGTACTTGAGCATAACCGCCGCCGGCAGCTCCGCCTTTGATTCCCATAACCGGACCTAAAGAAGGTTCACGGATGGCAATCATTGCCTTCTTACCAATTTTAGTCAGAGCATCAGCCAATCCAATGGTGACAGTTGACTTTCCTTCACCTGCCGGAGTCGGATTGATGGCAGTCACCAGAATCAATTTCCCGGGAGTATTTTTCTCGGCTGCTTTAATTTTACTAAAGGTCAATTTAGCCTTATATTTGCCGTAAAGTTCAAGATCATCGCAATGAATTCCCAATTTTTTGACGACATCTGCAATTGGCTGCGGTTCTGTGCTTTGTGCGATTTCAATATCCGTTTTCATGATGACTCCCATCCATATTTTTTCTTTATTATAACAAAGAAAAATAAAAAACGCACTTTATTTAGATAGATAATTCATAACGTTCGGTTTTTATGTCGATTTCGATAATTACCCCAATTGTCAATCGGTTTTAAGCAGCATTTTTCTAATAATTTTTTTAATTTACTAAATCTTAAATTTACAGTAAAATAACACTATGAAAATTTTGATTACATCCGGCGGGACTACCGAAAAAATTGATCAAGTAAGGGGTATTACCAACCACTCAACAGGCCGTCTGGGCAAGCAAATAGCAGAGCGCTTTCTGGCAGCACAGCATCAGGTGACCTTGGTAACTGCTCCTTCTGCTGTAAAACCATCTGTACAAGAAGGGTTGTCCGTTTTAGAAATCTCAACAGTTGCCGATCTGATTGAAACTTTGGAACCCCTAGTCAAAACGCATGATGTCTTAATCCACAGCATGGCAGTATCTGACTATACTCCGGTCTACATGACAGATTTCGAAGAAGTTGAGCATGCAGATAATCTGGCTCAGTTCTTGACCAAACAAAATACACAGACTAAAATTTCATCTCAAGCAGATTATCAAGTGCTTTTTTTAAAAAAGACGCCCAAAGTTATCAGCTTGGTCAAACAGTGGAATCCTGCCATAAAATTAATTGGCTTTAAACTTTTGGTAAATGCTGATAAAAAAGAACTTTTTCAGGTGGCGCGCAACAGTCTGAACACTAATCAGATGGATTATGTTCTGGCTAATGATTTAGCCCACATTTCAGCTGAACAGCATCTGGCTTATCTGCTGGATAAGACTAAGGCCTATAAAGCGCAGACAAAAGCTGAAATTGCTGATTTAATTTTTGAGAAGGTGACTGACCATGACTAAAAATATACTTTTGGCTGTTTCTGGCAGCATCTCAGCCTACAAGGCTGCTGATTTAAGCCATCAGCTAACTAAATTAGGCTACAATGTTTCTGTCTTAATGACTAAAGCGGCGGCGCAGTTTATTACACCTTTAACCTTACAGGTTTTGTCGAAAAACCCCGTCCACCTAGATGTGATGAAAGAGGACGATTCGCAGGTTATTAATCATATTGAACTGGCTAAAAAAGCTGATCTATTCTTACTGGCGCCGGCATCTGCTAATACCATCGCTCATTTAGCCCATGGCTTTGCCGATAATATGGTAACCAGTGTTGCTTTAGCCCTGCCGCCAAAGGTTCCCAAACTATTTGCCCCTGCGATGAATACCAAGATGTATGACAACCCCGCTACGCAGCATAATATGAATATGCTTAAACAATTTGGCTATGAGGAAATAGAGCCTCGCTCAAGCCTTCTGGCCTGCGGCGATGTCGGTCGCGGAGCTCTGGCAGATCTAGATAGCATTATTCAAAAAATAGAGGCCTCCTTATAGAACTGTGCAGAAAAACTTGCTAGATTTACTGTAAATTTGTATACTTGAAATAACTACCATTTTAAGGAGAACCCATGAACAAAAAAAGAAAATCATCTGATATCGCTGTCGTTGCCATCTTTTTTGCGGTTATGCTGATTATTCACTTACTTTCCAGTTTTGTCTTTAATCTGTGGCCAGTTCCGATCAAGCCAACGATTGTCCACATCCCAGTTATTATTGCTTCTATCGTTTACGGTCCCCGTATCGGAGCAATTTTAGGCGGTCTAATGGGAGTTATCAGTGTTGTCAATAACAGTATTATTTTACTGCCAACCAGCTATCTTTTTTCACCCTTTGTAGAGCACGGCAATTTTAAATCTTTGGTTGTGGCCCTGGTTCCCAGAATTCTCATTGGTATTTTTCCCTATTTTGTTTATAAGCTGATGCAGAACCGTTTGGGGCTTGTTTTAGCTGGTGCTGTAGGATCGGCGACAAACACTGTTTTTGTTCTGACTGGAATTTTTGTTTTCTTTGCTTCAGTATACGGCGGCAATATTCAGGTCATGCTGGCTGGTATTATTTCTGCAAACTCTATCGCAGAATTGATCATCTCGGCAGCTCTAACAGCAGTCACTGTCCCCCGATTGATAAAAGTGAAAAAATAATCACGTGAAAGCGTGATTTTTTTTATTGAAAGTGATATAATGAAAGCGGTTAAATATTTTAACGGAAATTTTCAAAAAGGAGTTTTGCATTATTATGACTTATCAAGAAACTTATCAAAAATGGCTCGATTACACCGAACTTCCTGCCTATCTTCGCGAAGAACTGTCTGTAATGGATGAAAAGACTAAAGAAGATGCTTTCTATACAAATCTCGAATTTGGTACGGCAGGTATGCGCGGCTATATCGGTGCTGGTACTAACCGTATCAATATTTATGTTGTCCGCCAAGCAACTGAAGGGTTGGCAAAACTCATCGAAACTAAAGGTGAAGACGTTAAAAAACGTGGTGTTGCGATTGCTTACGATTCTCGCCACTTCTCACCAGAATTCGCATTTGAATCTGCTCAAGTTTTAGCAAAACACGGCATTAAAGCTTATGTCTTTGAATCACTTCGTCCAACACCAGAACTGTCTTTTGCCGTTCGCCATCTAGGTACATTTGCAGGAATCATGGTAACAGCCAGTCACAACCCTGCTCCATTTAACGGTTATAAAGTCTATGGTGAAGATGGCGGACAAATGCCACCAGCTGACGCTGATGCTTTGACTGACTTTATCCGTGCTATCGAAGAGCCATTTGCTATCGAATTGGCTGACCTTGAAGAAAGCAAAGCTTCTGGTCTTATCGAGGTTATCGGTGAAGCTGTCGATGCCGAATACCTTAAAGAAGTCAAAGATGTGAATATCAACCAAAAATTGATTGATGAATACGGTAAAGACATGAAGATTGTTTACACACCACTTCATGGTACTGGTGAAATGCTTGCTCGTCGCGCACTTGCTCAAGCTGGTTTTGATTCAGTTCAAGTTGTTGAAGCTCAAGCTGTTCCAGATCCAGACTTCTCTACTGTAAAATCTCCAAATCCAGAAAACCAAGAAGCTTTTGCTCTTGCTGAAGAACTTGGTCGCAAAGTTGACGCTGATGTGCTTGTTGCAACTGATCCAGATGCTGACCGTCTCGGCGTGGAAATCCGTCAGCCAGATGGTTCATATAAAAACCTCTCTGGCAACCAAATCGGTGCTATCATCGCTAAATACATTCTTGAAGCTCACAAGACAGCTGGTACTCTTCCTGCTAATGCCGCACTCTGCAAATCTATCGTATCAACTGAGTTGGTCACTAAGATTGCTGAAAGCTATGGCGCTACTATGTTTAATGTCTTAACTGGTTTCAAATTCATCGCTGAAAAGATTCAAGAATTCGAAGAAAAACACAACCACACTTATATGCTTGGCTTTGAAGAAAGCTTTGGCTATCTCATCAAACCATTCGTACGTGACAAAGACGCTATCCAAGCTGTTCTTATCGTTGCTGAAATTGCAGCCTACTATCGCTCTCGCGGTTTAACACTTGCTGACGGTATTGATGAAATCTACA
This sequence comes from Streptococcus ratti FA-1 = DSM 20564, assembly GCF_000286075.1. Taxonomy (GTDB): domain Bacteria; phylum Bacillota; class Bacilli; order Lactobacillales; family Streptococcaceae; genus Streptococcus; species Streptococcus ratti. The sequence continues at coordinate 626,009 of NZ_AJTZ01000005.1, forward strand.
AAGAATACGGCTACTTTGCTGAAAAGACCATTTCAGTTACTTTGTCAGGTGTTGACGGTGCTGCTGAAATCAAGAAAATCATGGACAAATTCCGTGACAACGGGCCAAAACAATTTAACAGTACAGACATTGCTAAAACTGAAGATTTCCAAGCTCAAACAGCTACAACCGCTGCTGGTGTTGAAAAACTAACAACTCCTCCAAGCAATGTTCTCAAGTACACACTGGCTGATGATTCTTGGATTGCTGTCCGTCCTTCTGGTACAGAACCAAAAATTAAATTCTACATTGCAACAGTCGGCAGCTCACTGGCTGATGCTGAAAACAAAATCGCTGCCATCGAAAAAGAAATTAATGACTTTGTCGGTTGATGATAAAATTTATCAAATCGAATAATTAAAAAAATACAGCTTGACTATCAATTCAAGCTGTGTTTTCTTTGATTTTTATAGTTGCAGCACAATAGGCCTTAGCCTTAGCAGCAATAATTAATTTTGTGCCGTCTGCATCTGATAATAGACACCCTTCTTCTGCATTAAATCTTTATGGTTGCCTTGTTCAACAATATTGCCATCCACCATAACTAAGATAAGGTCTGCACTTTGAATAGTTGATAATCGATGGGCAATGATAAAGCTAGTTCGATTTTTCATCAGTTTTTCAAAGGCTTCTTGGATTAAAATTTCTGTACGCGTATCAATAGATGAGGTTGCTTCATCTAAAATCAGGATTTTAGGAATATGTACAAAAATCCGTGCTATGGTCAAAAGCTGCCGCTGTCCCTGTGACAGTGATTCACCGGCATCCGCCAGATAGGTATCATAGCCTTGAGGAAGCTGCTTGATAAAGAAGTCGGCATTGGCTGCTTTTGCCGCTGCAATAACCTGTTCACGGCTTGCTTGAGGCCAGCCAAAAGCAATATTTTCAAGGACAGTAGCCGTTTTCAGCCAGGTTTCTTGCAGAACCATGCCAATCTGCTGACGGTAAGAAGCTTTACTATAAGCCGTTATTGGTACCCCATCTAAAAGAATCTGACCGCTTTGCAATTCATAAAAACGCATCAGCAAATTAATCAAGGTTGATTTACCGGCTCCTGTAGGACCAACGATTGCCACTTTGGAACCTTGAGGAATAGTAAGAGACAAGTTTTTAATCAAGGTTTGCCTGCTACTGTATCCAAAGCTGATATTATCAAAAGTGATAGCTCCTTTGACCGATCGACTTTCCAATTCTTGTCGCCCTTCATCTCTAGCTTCTTCTTCGTCCAGTATCATGTACAGACGTTCGGCACAGGCTAGAGCGCTTTGCAATTCTGACAGTACAGATGAAATATCATTAAAAGGTTTGGTATATTGAGTGACATAATTTAAAAAAGTAGTTAGCTGTCCGACAGTGAAACTCCCACTAATAATCCGCAGAGCTCCGATACCGGCTAACAATGCATAAATCAAGGCATTAATAAAGCGGGTAGCCGGATTGACTGTTGACGAATAAAAGATGGCACCCTGTGAGTATCTGGCATATGTATTATTAAGATGATCAAAGGTATCAATGAACTGTTCTTGAGCATTAAAGGTCTGAATGAGACTTTCCTGTCTTAGACTTTCTTCAATGTGCTGCGTAAAAGAACCTCTGGCCCTTGCTTGGCTCTGATAGAGACGATAGCTTTTTTGAGCGATAAAACGAGCAACGAATAAAGAAAGCGGCGTCAGTGCCAATACCAGAACCATCATTAAAAGATCCAGCTCAGCCATAGTCAAAATGGTGAACAGAATCGTCAAAATCCCTACAAAAAACTGATTAAAAACCATCAGTAAGCCATTTGAAAGCTGCTCAACATCTGTTGTCATTCGGCTGACCAAGTCACCGGCAGAGTGGCTGTCCAGATAGGACAAAGGCAGACGGTAGAGCTTTTCGATCAGTTCTTGACGCAATTTTTGACTGTAAGCAAAGACCAGCCGATTGTAAATGAGAGGATTGAACCACTGAATCAACGTATTAAAAGCAACAACCAAAATCATCTTGCCTAGAATTATCGGCAAAAGCTCATGAACATTTTTAGCAACTACCGCATCAACTGCCCGGCCGATTAAAACCGGCAGATAAACGGTTAAACCAACTTGGATAAAGGTTCCAAGCAAGGCGCCGCCAACTAGGAGTTTTTGCTGCAGCATGTCGGCTGTTAAACGTTTGAGAGTATCTCTGTTGTTTCTTGCTTTCATTGGATACCCTCCTCTTTTGCATGCTGCGAATAGTGAATCTCCTGATAAAGCGGGCAGATTTCCAGCAGTTTTTTATGACTGGCAAGAGCAACTTGCTTGCCTTGATCTAAAACCAAAATACGATCTGCTTTTGCAAGACTGTTGGTCCTTTGAGAAACCATAATAAGGCTTGTCTTTCGCAGATTTTTTTCAATAGCAGATAAGAGTCTTGCTTCTGTCAAATAATCCAGCGCTGAGGTTGCGTCATCCAAAATAAGCAGAGGCCTGTCACGCAGCAAAGCTCTGGCAATTGTCAGCCGCTGTCTCTGACCACCTGAAAAATTTCGGCCGAAGGCTTCCACCTGAGCATCCAGCTGACCTGTTTTTTGCCGGACAAAATCGCTGGCCTGCGCCATGTCAAGCGCCTTCCAGAGCTCCTCATCCGTTGGTTTTTTATCCAGACCAAGTGTTAGATTAGAACGAACAGTTCCTTTAAACAGCTCAGCTCTTTGCGGGACAAGGCTGATCCAATCCCGCCACTCTTTAATCGTACGGGCACTGCTGCCACTATTAAAGACAGTTACCTGTCCTTGCTGCGGTAAATAAAGTCGCAGCAAAAGTTGAATCAGACTGGACTTGCCAGAGCCTGTTCCGCCGATAATGCCGAAAAACTCTTGTTTGTGAATGGTAAACGAAATATCTTTTAAGGCTGCTTTAGCCGCCTGAGGATAAGAAAAACTCATTTCATTGACCTTGACAAGAATATCGTCAGACGCTGAATCAACAGGTAAGAAAGCTCTTATATCTTCATCTTCTTGTTCAAAAACCTGAGCGATTCTCTGGGCACTGATGAAACTTTGATTTAAGGATGAAACCAGCATAGTCAGTTTTAAAAGCTCTACTAGAATTTGCAGGAGATAATTAACCAAAGCAATCAGCATTCCCTGACTTAAATCATTGCTCCAAATAGCTATATGTCCCTGCCAAATAACGATGATTAAGGTCACATTGACTGCCAGATAGGTTAAAGGCGTTATTAAAGCTGCGATATAACCTGTTTTAATCTGCCAATCAGTATAAGCCCGATTGGTTTGCTGAAACTGCTGCTCTTCTGCCTGTATTTGTCCAAAGGCACGAATAACACGGCTTCCTTCTAATTGTTCGCGTGTCAGTCCAACTATTTTATCGGTCAGATGCCGAATCCTGTCATAGAGCGGGTTTACTACAATAGACATCAGATAAACCAAGGCAAAAAGCACAAAAACCATGAGGAAAAACCAAATGGTAATTCTCGGATTTATTAAAAAGGCCATCAAGACAGAGCCAAAAACAATGATGGGGGCTCTCAAAAAAAGGCGTAAAAACTGGTTAATCCCTGTTTGAATCTGAAAAGTGTCACTGACCAGCCGCGTTACTAAGCTTGATGTCGTCAGTTCATCCCGGCTTTTTTTGGGCAGACGCATTATTTTTTCAAACAGACTGCGGCTGAGCTGTTTGGTATAACCCACAGCTGCCTTGGCAGAATAAAATTGAGCAATGATAGCTACAATAATATTGGAAAATGCCAGCAAAACAAGAAAGAAAATCATCAAATAGAGATGATTTTTATCGTTATGAGGAATGTAACTGTCCACCATTCTGGCAATGACTAGGGGAACTAAAAGCTCCAAAGAAGCTTCCAAAAGCTTAAAAAGAGGACCCAAAATGGTTTCTTTGAGATAACCTTTAAAATAAATAAACAAGTGTTTCATCCTCAGCTCACTTTCTTTTAAAAAGCGCTGACAAACCTAATCAAAGCAAGATTAAGTTTGACCTGCTTGGCATAATAAATATTGCCGCCGTCCTTATAGAGTTCACCGCCGCCGTAAAAGAGCGCAACCAGATTATAATAACGGTAAGTCTGTCCGCTTTTGTTGCCAAGACTGGGTGCCACGACAGTTTTAGAATAATGTTTTGCCAATTTGATAGTGCTTTTGCCACCGTTTTTAGAAATATAGGCAATGTAATTTTTACCAAAATTATAGGCTTGAACAGCTGTCCAGGCATCTGTTTTTTTCTTTTTAGCTTCTTCCAGATTTTCTGACAAGACCATCACCCCCTGCCGGACACTTTCGCGGCTGTCTGTAATGGTATTGGCGATACCGCTTGAGCTTTCGCTAGACTGCATCAGATCATCTTCTTGCCCCTTAGTTTCCGTATAAATCATGGCCAGAACCAAATTTTCATTAGTTCGTGTGTCATTTTCATCTAAAATTTCCCGCACCATAGGACGGTAAGCAAGAACGTTTTTGACATTCTGATAGGTCGTAAAAACTTGGTAGCCAATAAAGAGCAAGAGACCCAAAAGAATGACTTTCACTAGCTTTTTTTTCATATTACTTACTTTGTATATCTTCAATATTTTTGATCAAAATAGAATAGGTTCCATCTTGATTTTGAATAAATTCAACTGATTCGGCATCCTGATAAACATTGTTGGGGACCAAAAGCTCAATGCCGTTTGACAGCGACAGCTTTTGACTTTCTAATTTTTTGATTTGACGGGTGTGGTCAATATCAGCCACCTTAATCGGTTCTGAAATCGTCTCTTTCAACTCATCAACAAAGGTGAGCCGTGCTGTCAAATTAGCGTCAAAAAGCTGATCGGCTAATTTTTCCGGAGACAGTTCTTGATCTTCTTCTAAATTTTTATAAATAGCCGATTTCATCTTAGATTGGAAGGCAAAATCATCCTGATTGAAATTGTCAGCTACTTTTTGAGCTGTTTTCTCCATCAGTTTAATGGATTTTTTAACCGATTGTTCAGGCTGAACCTGAAGCAGATTTTCAGAAAAATAGTTGGCAAAGGATCCATTATGCTTAATTCGTTTTTCAATCAGATAGTACTGCCTGTTTTGCCGATTGATAATCAAGGCTTCATCTGGCGTCTGAGCAGCACTGGGCAGATTATTTTGAGTCAGGCGAATAGGGCTGTCACTGCCGTCTGTAATGTGTGCCAAACTTTCCTTTAGAGCAATACGCAAAAAGGCAAAATGCTCAATTCCTTCCTTGTCAAATTGGATAAAAATCAAATCATTGGTTTTTTGATTGTCACTGATGACGAATTCTTCCTTCCACAGCTGAGCGACTTTTTTTGAGCTTTCCAAAAAGTCCTTACTGAGATAGCTGAGAAAAACATTATCCTCATCAAATTTTCCCCGCTTAGCTTCATCTGAAAAAACCCTGCTTACTTTCTTTCGAAAATACTCATCCAATTTAGGGGTAATGGTTAGAAGTTTATCTGAAAAAATCAGCTCGGTATCATCTGGCGTGAATTGGTGAATGACAGCCTTTTTTAAGTACAAATCCATCATACGAGATTCTCATAAAGCGGGAAGGCATCAGTCAAAACTTTAACCTCTTGACGGACTTCTTCTAAAACAGCCTCATTATCAGTATTTTCAAGGGTTTTAACAATCAATTCAGCAACCTTACGGCATTCTTCAGGACCAAAGCCGCGCGCTGTTACTGCTGCCGTTCCAATGCGAATTCCTGATGTTTTAAATGGCGATAGCTTTTCAAAAGGAATAGAGTTTTTGTTTAAGGTGATATGAACATCATCTAAAATATTTTGAGCTACTTTACCATTTTCAACAACTTGTGTAACATCAACAAGGAAGAGATGATTTTCACTGGCACCTGAAACCACGCGGAACTTTTCGTGAGCATTGAAAACTTCAACCATAGCTTGACAGTTATCCAAAATATTTTGCGCATAAACTTTAAAGGCCGGATCCATATTTTCTTTGAAAGTGATGGCCTTAGCAGCAACAATATGCTCTAAAGGTCCCCCTTGCAACCCTGGGAAAATAGCAGAATTAATCTTTTTAGCAAGATCTTCATCATTGGTCAAGACAAGACCACCGCGCGGACCGCGAAGCGTTTTGTGCGTCGTACTTGTTGTAATATGGGCATAAGGTAGAGGACTTGGATGCAGGCCTGCTGCTACAAGTCCTGCAATATGAGCCATATCAACCATGAGCTTAGCGCCGACTTGGTCTGCAATGTTACGGAATTTAGCAAAATCAATAACACGAGAGTAGGCAGAAGCCCCTGCAACAATCAGCTTAGGCTGAACTTCTTTAGCCTGTTCTAAAATTTGATCGTAATCTAAAAGTTCTGTCTCTGGGTCAACATTGTAAGCTACAAAGTTGTAAGTTTGTCCAGAAAAACTGACTGGAGAACCATGAGTTAAATGTCCGCCAGCAGCCAAATCAAGTCCCATAACAGTGTCACCGGGCACAATCAATGCCATATAAGCTGCAGCATTGGCCTGACTGCCGGAATGCGGCTGAACATTGGCAAATTTAGCACCAAAAAGTTTTTTAGCACGTTCGATAGCCAGACTTTCAACCATATCAACGCATTCTGTACCTCCGTAATAACGGCGGCCTGGGTAACCTTCAGCATATTTATTGGTTAAAATGGATCCTTGGGCTTTCATGACAGCCTGAGAAACCACATTTTCAGAAGCGATTAGTTCAATGTTATTTTGCTGTCGTTTTTCTTCTGCATGAATGGCTTCCCATACCTCTGCATCATACGTTTCATAATTATCTTTATCAAAAATCATTTTTTCTCCTTAAAATTTTATATCTTTCACACGCGCCTGAATAGCAGCTTGTGCAATCGTTCCTTGTCTCAAAATTTTTGCTTTCGGGCCTGAAATATCCAAAATAGTAGAGTCTTTTCCCTTGATAGCTTTATCATCTTGAACACCCAGTAATTGGTGGGAAAAAGCTGATTGAATTTCCTCATAAACTAAACCGCTGGCCTGACCGGAAAGATTGGCAGACGGACCAATCAAAGGCCCAGTTTTCTTAATATAGGCTAATGTTAGTGGGTGTCTGGGAACTCTAAAACCAACAGTCGGCAGACCAGAATTTACCCAGACCGGCACTCTTTCGTTAGCTTTTAGAATAATGGTCAGAGGTCCCGGCAAAAAGGCCTTGTAGAGCGCTTCCAGATAGGCAGGGGGCTCTTTAGAAAAAGCCAGAATCTCCTCTAAAGATGAGACATTTAAATTCATGGCCTTTTCCGGCGGACGTTTTTTGAGAGCATAGACATTTGAAACAGCCCTAGCATCCATAGCTCTGGCAAAAAGACCATAGACCGTTTCTGTGGGCAGAATAACAGCCTGTCCAGCCAGCAAAGCCTCTTCAATCTTATCCATCATCAATCACAACCATTCTATCCTTGCCAAAGCTATCCTGCAAAAGACGGATACGTTTATCAGAAAAATAATTTCGGAAAATCTCAGAAACAGAAGCCCCTTGTTTATAACCAATCTCCAAATAAATCCTGCCTCCAGCTGTCAAGTGTTCAGCAGCACCCTCAGCTATCTTTTGATAAACAGACAAGCCCTCATTATCAGCAAACAGTGCTAGGTGCGGCTCGTGCAGCAGCACATTTTGACCGACTTCATTTCTGTCCTCAAAGGCTATATAAGGAGGATTGGAAACAATAATATCATATTTATCTGAAATCTGGCTAAAAACATCTGAATGCAGAAAATTTACTGCTGTCTGATTAGCCCTAGCATTATCCTGAGCTAGCAGTAAGGCTTTCTTAGAAATATCGCTGGCGCTGATTTGCCAGTTTTTCCTAGTCTTAGCCAGTGCAATGGCAATGGCGCCACTTCCTGTCCCAATATCCAAAACGGTCAATGATTCGTCTGGATTTTCCTCTAAAATCAGATTCACCAACTCCTCAGTCTCAGGACGCGGGATAAGGACGCGCTCATCAACAGTCAAAGTCAAATCTGCAAAATAAGCCTTTTTAGTAATGTACTGAGCAGGTATATGCTGCTTTAACAGCTTCGTGATTCTGTCTAGTTGTCTAAGATCAGCTTCTGGTATTTCGTGGGACTGATGAAGGATAAAATCAAGCCTGCTCCAATCCTTCCAATCATTAAAGACATAGGTCAAGGCCGCTTTTTCCACACCATTGGCAGCCAAGACCGCTTCATACTGAGCAAAAGCTTGAGCGTAATTCATTATTTACCCAGCTTTTCTAGCTTTTGTGTTTGGTCATAAAGAACCAAAGCATCAATAACCTCATCTAATTTCCCCGCTAAAATAGTATCTAACTTTTGCAGAGTCAGTCCGATGCGATGGTCGGTTACACGATTTTGTGGGAAATTATAAGTCCTTATGCGCTCAGAGCGATCTCCTGTTCCAACCGTGGACTTACGTTCAGCATCCTGTTCATCCTGAGCAATTTGAGCAAAATGGTCTGCCACGCGAGCGCGGATAATTTTCATAGCCTTATCGCGGTTTTTTTGCTGCGTCCGTTCTTCCTGCATTTCTACCTTAATATTGGTTGGCAGGTGGATAATCCGAACAGCAGTTGCAACCTTATTGACATTTTGACCGCCGGCACCAGAAGCGTGGTAAATGTCCACACGCAAATCCTTGGGATCAATTTCGTATTCCACTTCTTCAACTTCAGGCATAACAAGCACTGTTGCTGTTGAGGTATGGACACGCCCTTGGCTTTCCGTAACAGGAACCCGCTGAACCCGGTGAGCACCAGATTCGTATTTAAGTTTAGAATAGACAGACTGGCCAGAAACCATGGCTACAACTTCTTTGATGCCGCCGACACCGTTCATTGAAGCCTCCATTATTTCAAATTTCCAGCCCTGGCTTTCTGCATATTTTTGATACATATTGAGCAGATCCCCCGCAAAAAGAGCAGCCTCATCACCGCCGGCAGCACCGCGTATTTCCAGAATAATGTTCTTGTCATCATTAGGATCTTTAGGCAAAAGGAGGATTTTAAGTTTTTCTTCATAGTCTTCTTTAGCGGCCTTAGACTCTTTCAGCTCCTCCTTAGCCATTTCTTCAAGTTCAGGATCGCCGCCAGCTTCTTTAATCATCTCTTCTGCATCAGCAATGTTTTGGATGATTTGCTTGTACTCGCGGTAGGCTGTTACCATTTCACGAGTAGATGCTTCTTCTCGCGAAAGCTCCATGAAGCGCTTGGTATCAGAAACCACATCTGGATCTGACAAAAGCTCTCCTAATTCTTCATAACGGTCTTCAACCGTTTGAAGTTGATCATAAATATTCATTTTACCATTTAACCTTTCTTTGAACTTATACATCAGCAAAGCATCCTTTAATCAAAAACGTTAGTCTTTGATTAAAGGATGAAAGTAATGCTTGCGGCAGACAGGGATATAAGTTTCATTGCCACCGATTTGAATCTGTTCACCCTCGTAAACAGGCTTCCCGTCCTGAGTTCTCAGCACCATAGTCGCCTTTTTGGAACAAAATTGACAGATTGTCTTAATTTCTTCGATCTTATCTGCCATAAGCAGCAGTTCGCGCGAACCTTCAAAGAGATGATTTTGGAAATCGTTTTTCAGGCCGAAAGCCATTACCGGAACACCCAACTCATCAACAATTCTAGCTAAATCATAGACGTTTTTCTTGCTCAGAAACTGGCACTCATCAATCAAGACACAGTAAGGCTTATCCTTAAAACTGTTAATATAAGCAAAAATATCCATATCATCTGTTATGGGAATTGCTTTGCGCCGCATACCGATTCTGCTTGAAATGACACCGAATTCATCCCGCGTATCAAGACTGCTAGTCATTATAACAACGGGTTTGCCCTGCTCCTCATAATTATGGGCAACTTTTAAAATTTCAATCGTTTTTCCTGAATTCATGGTCCCGTATTTATAATACAACTGCGCCAAGACTTTTAACCTCATCTCATACTAGTATCTCATCTATTTTATCATAAAAGCTAAAAAGTCGCACTGAGTTTTTACAATAAAAAGATAGTTTAAAAGGGGCATGTCCTTTGAAAATATGATAAAATAAAGATATTAACTGTAAATTGAACACGGCTACGACCCTGTGCAAAGATAGCTTCTCCTAGAGTCCTGAGCCTCTTGGTTTTAAATTCGTCGTAGACGTCTGAACTCTCTGCGCCTTGCAGGCATTGAGAGTTCTAGTCGTCCTGACGAGGGTGCGTCAACGAAATCTCAGATTTCTGACTTACCGCTTATTTTGCTTTGTGTCGCTTACGCCTTTGTATCTTAATAATTGAACACGGGCTAAAAGCGTCGAGAAAAAGATAGCCTGCCTTATGCGCCAGCGCACAACGTCAGTCTCCTATTTTCTTCTCGCTTTCTTCACGCCCTTTGTATCTTAAATAATTGAACACGGGCTAAAAGCGTCGAGAAAAAGATAGCCTGCCTTATGCGCCAGCGCACAGCGTCAGGCTCCTATTTTCTTCTCGCTTTCTTCACGCCCTTTGTATCTTAAATAAAGGAGAAAACTTATGCCATTTGTTAAAATTGATTTATTTGAAGGCCGGACGAAGGAACAAAAAATTGAACTTGCCCGCGAAGTAACTGAGGTCGTTTCCCGTGTTGCAAAAGCTCCCAAAGAAGCTATTCACGTCTTTATAAATGATATGCCAGAGGGAACCTATTACCCACACGGTGAGATGAAGAAAAAAGGTTAAGCCGATGCTTAACTCTTTCATTTTGACTTGATTTTATTTTCAGAAAGCGCTATCATATAGATGAGAAATTCTTCAAGGAGGTGAACAAATTGCAAGCACAGCAAACTTTGCACCTGATGGGAACAACAATTGATATTGCGGTTGAAGCCAGCTATGCCAAAGAACTTACTGAGAGTGCTTGCCAACTTTTAAATATCTATGAACATCGCTTCAGCGCTAACAGTGATGATTCAGAATTAATGGCTGTCAATCATCAGGCCGGACGAAGAGCTGTTGCTGTTCATCCTGATTTGTTTGAATTGATTCAGATTGGAAAAGAACACAGTATAGCGAATCCCAGCAACCTTAACATTGCAATCGGACCTCTGGTACAGACTTGGCGCATCGGCTTTGAGGATGCCCAACTGCCAAATCAGGCACAGATAGATGACAAATTAAAGCTCATCGATCCGCACAATATCATTTTGAATGCTCAAAAGCAGACGGTCTTCTTATCCCAAAAAGGAATGAAAATAGATCTTGGTGCTCTGGCTAAGGGTTATATTGCTGATAAAATTATTGCTTACTTAAAAAAGCAGGGTGCTACTTCTGCTATGATTAATCTGGGCGGCAATCTTTTGGCCTTTGGACCCAATCCAAAGCGGCCCGGCGGATTCTGGAACATTGGTATTCAAGACCCTAAAAGACCGAGAAATCAAAATGTCGGAATCGTTAAAATCTACAATCAGTCTGTTGTCACGTCTGGTATTTACGAACGCCATCTGCAAATCAACGGAAAAGACTATCACCATATTTTTGATAAAAATACAGGCTATCCGATTGAAACACAGATGGCAAGTCTCAGTATTATCTCAAATCTCTCGCTTGACGGCGAGATTTGGACAACACGTCTGTTTGGACTGCCGATTCCACTGGCTATGAAGACAATCAATCAGATGGAACATATCGAAGGTATTATCATTACCAGAGATAATCGCCTAGCCGTCTCAGACGGCTTAAAAAATACTTTTATTCCCCTTTACTAAATCTAAAGAAAGAGGTATTAACATGATGAAACTTATTGGATTAGTTGGTACAAATTCAAAAAAATCGACCAACCGCCAATTGCTGCAATACATGCAAAAACACTTTGCTGACAAGGCCGATATTGAATTAGTCGAGATTAAAGATCTTCCTATGTTCAATAAACCAGCTGACAAAAAACTTCCCGAACAAGTAACTGAAATTGCTGCTAAAATTGAAGCTGCCGACGGTGTTATCATCGGAACACCGGAATATGACCATTCTGTCCCTGCTGCTTTGATGAGTGCCTTAGCTTGGCTATCTTACGGTATTTATCCGCTTCTCAATAAGCCAGTCATGATTACAGGAGCTTCTTACGGAACACTGGGCTCATCGCGTGCTCAGCTGCAGTTGCGGCAAATCCTCAACGCTCCCGAAATCAAGGCCAATGTCCTGCCGGATGAATTTTTACTCTCTCACTCTCTGCAGGCATTTGACAATGAAGGCAATCTCGCTGATTTAGAGACTTGCCAAAAACTTGACGCTATTTTTGATGATTTCCGTATTTTCGTTAAAATCACTGAAAAACTATCAAGCGCTCAAGAACTTTTGCATAAAGAGGCTGAAAACTTTGACTGGGAAAGTTTATAAGACAAGAAGGAGAAATATAAGATGAAATTTGTAGGACTTGTAGGTTCTAATGCGGAGCAATCGTACAATCGCAAATTATTAGAATACATCAGAAAACAATTTAAATTAAAATTTGAATTGGAAGTATTAGAAATTGATGACGTTCCAATGTTCAATCAGGATCAAGACTGGAAAGAAAGCTTTCAGTTAAGACTTCTGTACAATAAAATCACACGTGCAGACGGTGTCATTATCGCAACTCCTGAACACAATCACACGATCACTGCTGCCTTAAAAAGCGTTTTAGAATGGCTGTCCTGTGAGGTTCATCCTTTCGAAAACAAGCCGGTTATGATTGTTGGAGCTTCCTATTACGATCAAGGAACCTCACGCGCCCAGGTTCATCTGAGAAAAATTCTGGATGCACCAGGGGTCAATGCCTATACTCTTCCGGGAAATGAGTTCCTGCTCGGCAAGGCCAAAGAAGCTTTTGACGATGATGGTAATATTATTAACAAAGGGACCGTTGAATTCTTGGGAACCTGTTTAGATAATTTTGTAAGTTATGTAGGAGTGGTATCAAAATTGCAAAAACCAAAACCAATTGAACCAGAAGATTTAGACTGCAATCATCCTATTGCAACATCTGTTAGAGAAGTTGACCCTGACGATCCCGAATGGGTTGAAAAAGTTGCTGAGGTTACAGGAGCTGTCTCAGGTGATACCTATGTTAAACTGGACCATGGCATTTTGACAGTCGATCAAATCAATATGTTCTTAAAAGCTATGCCGTTTGAACTAACCTATTCTGATGACAACAATCAGTTCTTATACTATAATAATGCTCATCAGGATCCGGATACTATGTTTGCTAAACGGGTGCCGTCCCAATCCGGCAGCCGTTTGTCAACGGTTCACAACAGTCTTCCGCCTGAACGGATGAAAAATGTTGAATGGGTAATCGGAACTTTGCGTAATGGCAATCAAGAGTATGTTCGCACACTGATTCCAAACCCAAATCCTGCTGTTCTCAACACACATAATTATCAAGCAATGTACTATGATGATGGCTCTTTTGCAGGTATTAACGAAATTGTCTTTAACTTCAAACCATGGTTAGACTGGTATCTGCAAACAACCGGTCAAAGATTGGTCGGCGGTGTCGGCAGCGACACAACCTCCGGAGCTTCTGACAGCAGCGCCGATGCCACTTCGGGTGCCTCTGACAGCGCTAGCGGTCACAGCGCAGGAGCTGCTGATGCTACTTCTGGCGCTTCTGAACACTGATTATGACTCTGAATAATCCCAGCCGGCTCTTTTTTCAAAGAGCTGGCTTTTTCCTTTAGTCCTAGACTGCATAAAATACAGATTAGGAAGCTCTTTAAGCTTCCTTTTAGCTTTCTTTCAGGCTTAATTAAGTAAGACATCATAAACTCATCTTATCACGATTGCGGAGGTAGTTTAATGAATTTTATAAAACGTGCTTGGTTGCTAACCAAGGCTAAAAAAGGCCGAACAGCTCTCTTAACTCTCGTTATCAGCAGTATTCTCATTTTTGTGTTGGCTGGTCTTACTATAAAATCAGCAGCAGATAAGGCTGTTGAGAATGCCAAGAAGGAAACTGGGGCAACAGTCAATCTTCAAATCAATCGGGATTACATAATGAAAAAAGCCCAGCAGGCATCATCTAGTAATACAAGCAGCAATCAGCCGCCAAAGTTTGAGATGACTCCGATTTCTCTATCAGTTGCCCAAACCATAGCTAAGATGACTGGAGTAAAATCATATCTCTATACGACAACAACAACCGCCACAGCTGGCAATATTACTCCTATATCAACTCAATCAAATTCATCAGATTCTTCTAGTTCTGACAATGCATTTGGTAGGGGAGAATCCAACGGACAAAATAATAAAATGACCTCTGGAGATTTTACTATTACTGGGGTTAATAGAACTGACAGTGTTTCAGAATTCTCTAGCAGCACAAATAAGATCATCAAAGGTAAAGGCATAACAAGTCAGACATCCAATAATGAAGCAGTTATTGAATCCGATTTAGCAAAAGCGAATAACCTATCGGTTGGTGATAATTTTACAGTAAAAGTAACCAACGACAGTGGCAGTGAAAAGACTTATACGCTTAAGGTGATTGGTATTTATAAATCAAAAACTAGTGTTACTTCTTCTCAGCTTCAAAACAATGCGTCCAATCCATCCAATAACCTTTATGTTAATTTACAAACGGCAAATACGATGAAAGGACAGACAAATACAGTGGACGCAGCTACCTATACCTTGTCAGATCCTGCCAGCGTGAAATCCTTTGTTAAGAAAGCTAAAAGTAAGATTGATACCGACAAATTTACGGTTGAAAGCAACGACAAACTTTATCAACAGATGCTGACACCTCTTAACAATGTTTCTAGTTTCTCCAAAAATATTGTTATCCTAGTTGCTGTAGCTGGTGCTGTTATCCTGACCCTTATTATCATTCTTAGCATTCGCGAGCGTCGATATGAAATCGGAGTTCTGATGAGCCTAGGAGAAAATCGCCTAAAAATAATCGGTCAGTTTTTCACAGAGCTTTTCTTAGTTACCTTAGTTTCTTTAGCCCTCGCAGCTATTGCTGGCAATTTCGTTGGCAATGCTGTCGGCAACCAGCTTCTTTCACAACAGACTTCTTCCAGTCAGCAAAATAGACAGATGGGAGCCGGCGGGCCAGAGAGAGATAGTTCCAGCACTGATTCTAAAAAAACTGGACAAAATCAAGCTCCTTTCGCTGGCGGTCCCGGTGCTGCGATGAACAGGACAACTATTAATCAAATTAATAAATTAAATGTCAAACAAACTCCCCAAAGTATCGCTAAGCTCGGTCTGATTGCTCTTCTTATCACTTTTATCTCAACTATTCTGGCAAGTATTGGACTTATTAGAATGAAGCCTAAAGACATCTTGTCTTCAAATTAGAAAGCAGGTTTTCAATGACATTAAAAACAAACAATCTTAGCTACTGGTACAGCAACAATCCAGATGACTATCTTTTCAGAAAAGTGAACCTTGAATTTGAAAAAGGTAAGGTTTATGCTATCCTCGGGCAATCAGGAAGCGGAAAGACCACCTTTCTATCTCTTTTAGCAGGACTTGATAGTCCTAAAGAAGGTGAAATTCTTCTTGATAACCAAAATATTAATCAATCTGGTTTAAATGATTATCGAAGAAATGCTGTCTCTACCATTTTTCAATCTTACAATTTATTGCCTTACATGACAGCCCGTCAAAATGTCGAAACAGCTCTTGATATTTCAGGTATTAAGCTGTCAGATGATGAAGTCACAAATCTTTTTAATAGCGTCGGAATCTCTGAAACTTTGATAGATAAGCCTGTCCTGCAACTTTCCGGCGGTCAGCAGCAAAGAGTGGCTATTGTCAGAGCACTTGCTGTTAAGCACGATATTATTATTGCTGATGAACCTACCGGTAATCTGGATGAGGAAACAACCAAGGATATTGTTGCTATCTTCAAAAATATTGCGCATGAACAAAATAAAATTGTTATTATCGTCACTCATGAACGTGAGGTTGCTACTAGTTCAGATATCATCTTTGAGTTAGCTCGAAAACAGTTTACTTTGAAGCAATAAAAAAAGCGATGGGAATTGGGTACTGCACCCTCACAAAAGTTAGATTTTTTCTGTCTAATTTCTGGGATGCAGTCCAATTGTCTCATCGCTTTTTTATTTCAATAAACCTGCTTTTTTCAGATAATTATGGGCCACTGTTTTTGCCGATTTTCCCTTTACTTTGACCTGATAATTCATATCACTCATTTGACTTTCGCTGATCTTTCCAGCCAGACGGTTTAAAATCCTTTTTAGCTCTGGATGTTTTTGCAATAATTTCTTTTTAAGCAAAGGTGCTCCCTGATAAGGCGGGAAAAGAGCCTTATCATCTTTGAGAGTAACGAGGTCATATTCTTTTATTTCTGAATCTGTGGAATAAGCATCTGTAATATCAATATCACCGCTCTTGATAGCTTGATAACGTAAGGCTGGTTCCATGGTGCTTACCTGTAAGTTCAGACCGTAAAGACTTTTCAAGCCTTTATTCCCGTCTTCTCGGTCATTAAATTCCAGAGTAAAGCCTGCCTTTGCTGTATTTTCGACCTTTTTCAAATCAGAAATAGTTTTTAAGCCATTTTCCTTGGCAAATGATTTCTTAGCGGCTACAGCATAGGTGTTTTGATATTTCATCGGTTTTAAATAGACGAGTTCGTCCTGCTTCAAAATACCGTCACGCGCTTCCTTGTAAACCTTTTGAGGGTTATTGGATGCTTTGGGCGGATTTTTTAATAAGCTGGCTGTAACTGTCCCAGTAAATTCGGGATAAATATCAATATCTCCTTTTTTAAGGGCTTCGTAAAGAAAAGTCGTTTTCCCAAAATTAGGTTTGACCTTCACCGACAGACTGCTGTCTCGCTCAATCAATTCTTTATACATATTAATCAGGATTTCAGGTTCGGGTCCCATTTTCCCAGCAATGACAATTTCCTCCTGATTCTGACTAGCTTTAATGATATTGGGAAGGTAGGAAACACCCAAACCTGCTAACATTGCCAAAAAAGCAAACATAATTTTTTTGAGCGAAGCTTTTTCCAAAAATTTAATAGCAAGATTAAAGACAATAGCCAAAAGAGCTGACGAAATGGCACCTATTAAAATCAAGGAACTGTTATTGCGGTCAATCCCAAGAAGAATGAAAGAACCAAGGCCGCCGGCACCTATCAGCGCAGCCAAAGTCGCAGTTCCGATAATCATTACGGCTGCTGTTCTGACGCCGGAAATCATAACCGGCATAGCCAAGGGCAGCTCAAATTTTTTCAGCCGCTCCCACTTGGTCATGCCAAAGGCCTGACCGGCCTCAACCAAACTGGGATCGATAGTTGTTAAGCCTGTGATCGTATTCTGCAAAATCGGGAAAAGCGCGTAAATGACCAGAGCAGCAACAGCCGGCACTGTTCCAATTCCCATAAAAGGAATGAATAAGCCTAAAAGAGCTAGAGAAGGAATGGTTTGAAAAATTCCTGAAATCTGCAAGATGATCTCTGATAGGCGTTTACGATGGCTAATGACAATGGCCAAAGGAAGCGCAAGGATAATGGCAAGTAAGAGCGACAACAGAGAAATTTGCAAATGTTCCAGCAAGGACTGCGTCCAATCTCCAAAGCGGTCTTGGAAGGTCGTGATTAAATCTGTCATTGTCTGTCACCTCCAAATAAATCTGCCACAAATGCATTGGCAGGAGACTCTTCAACTTCCTTGGGACTGGCCAGCTGCACAATTTTTCCCTTTTGAAAAACAGCTACCCGATCCGCTAACTTTTTAGCTTCATCAATGTCGTGGGTCACAAAAACGACCGTTATCCCCAGTTCTTTTTGAAGAGAAAGCGTCAGGTCCTGCAGCTGTTTCCGAGAAATAGGATCCAAAGCTGAAAAAGGCTCGTCCATCAAAAGAATGGATGGGTCAGCGATGATAGCCCGTAAAATCCCGACTCGCTGCTGCTCGCCGCCTGACAAGTCTCTAGGATAGCGCTCGAGATACTTATCCGCATCAAGCCCAACCTTGCCGAGCAAATCCTTGGTTTTTTTCAAACGCTTCGCCTTTGACCAACCTTTC
The DNA here is from genome assembly GCF_000286075.1 of Streptococcus ratti FA-1 = DSM 20564. Lineage (GTDB taxonomy): Bacteria > Bacillota > Bacilli > Lactobacillales > Streptococcaceae > Streptococcus > Streptococcus ratti. The sequence goes on from NZ_AJTZ01000005.1 coordinate 644,043, forward strand.
ATTTCAGGAATCAGTTCAATATTTTCCCTGACGGTTAGATTTGGAAAAAGTGCAATCTGCTGTAAAACATAGCCCGTTGACAAGCGCAGCTCCCGTAAGGAAAGATCTGTAATGGCCTGCTGATTCAAAAAGATTTTCCCTTGGCTAGGCTCAATTAAACGGTTAATCATCTTTAGTGTTGTTGTTTTACCGCTGCCGCTGGGGCCAATAAGAACAAAGAATTCCCCTTTAGCAACTTCAAAATCAAGGGCATCCAGCACCTTTTCCTGCCCATAAGACTTGCTGACATTTTTAAAACGAATCATAGTTTCTCCTTCCACCTAGGGCTAGCGGCTTCCAAATTTTGCATAACCTTAGTCAGCATTTTTTCAAACTGCTGAATTTCTTTTTGCGAAAAATCTTTATAAAAAATTTCTCCTAAAGCCTGGCTGACTTTCTCGCCGACAGCCTCCTGTGATTTTCCCAGCTCTGTTAAATAATAGCAGCGCTTGCGTTTGTCTTTAGGATGAGAGCTTGAAACAATTAATCCTTGAGTTTCCAGACGCTGCAACATTTTAGTCAGCGTATTATTAGCCAGTCCAGTCTTTATAGCTATATCTGTTGCTGTCAGGGGCTCTGCAATCCAAAGACAGCTCAGAATTTTACCCTGCTCTCCTGAATAGACAGCTCCTTCTTCCTCAGCCAGTAGCTTGTTGAACAGGCGCCCATTCAGGAGATTGATGTGACTAATTAAATAACCACCTCTTGCTAATTTAGTCATTTGATCTCCTTTTGTAATTATTTCTAAATAGAACTATTTTAATTATACAAGCCCAATGTTAAAAAGTCAATTATTTCTATATAGCAATAAGACAGAACCGAATTCATAAAGATTTTCCACTAAATTCATTGTTCCGTCTTCACTGTAATTTCTATAAGGATATAAACTATTCTAGCTAGTGTAAACCACTGCCATTACTCTTTGATTACTGCTTTCTTTCAATTGTCTTAAGAAACTCTATACTTTTTAATGGGCAAGCAGTCCTAATTTTTCAAAGGCATTAAAAAGCCCGTCCTCTTCAACATCGTCTGTTACCATATCAGCCATGGCTAAAATTTCAGGTCCGCCATTGCCCATGGAGACCCCTATTTCACAATATTCCAGCATCGGAATATCAACTTTGGCATCGCCAAAAGCAATAGTGTCTTTTCTATCGGCTTTTAAATGCTGTAAGAGAGCATCAATAGCATGAGCCTTGGTGATATTTTTGACTCCTAAATCACCAAATAAGGCTGCTTCGCCGCGGCCGCCCCAGGTTCCCACCTTTAAATCCGGAAAGGCCTTTTGCGCATCTAGGTAATCTTGATAAGAATCAAGCACGAAGCTGATTTTATTGAGATCATCGCGGTAAAGATTAGCACCGTAAACCAAACCGTGCATGACATCATCGACTTCCTGATCTTCAACTTCAGCTGAGGTTTTCCCTTTGCACATGGCATAAATCTTTAAAGTCTCACGCGCCCGCTCTCTGAAATGCTCACTAGCAAAGAGACCATTATTGCTTTCCAAATAGAATTCTAAGCCACGCTCATACAGCCAATCAACAGCCGCCTTTGCATCTTCTGGAGAAATCAGCTGATGCATAATTACTTGACCATCATGTTCGACATAAGAACCATTACCGCCAATCATACCATCTAGGCCGATGTCCCAAAGTTCCGGCTGCATTTCTGCCCGGCTGCGTCCCGTTGAAACAAATACCAGATGTCCATTTTGACGCGCTTTGCGGATAGCTCTTATTGCTGACTGCGGGATGCGGTTGTTATAATCCACCAGAGTCCCGTCCACATCTAAAAAAATAATTTTCTTGCTCATGTATCTGCTCCTAACGATGTTCTAGTTTTATTATAAATGATGCTGTTTGTAAAAGGATAGTGTCATTCTCTTAATATCTGATACTATCGTACTATCTTAAAAGAATGATAAAACGCCAAGGCTTTTAACTGCCCTGGCGTTGGTTTTGAGCTTGTTTTTTATAAACATGATCTTTAATAATTTGATAAAGGCTGGCTAAAATAGGTACTGCCATCAGCATACCAACAAGACCTGCCAAAGCACCGCCAATAGTGATAGCTAAGAGTACCCACATAGACGGCAGACCGATAGAGCCGCCGACAACCCTTGGGTAAATAACATTGCCTTCAAATTGCTGCAGCAAAACAAGAAAGACTACAAAGACAACTGCTTGTGAGAAGGATTGTGTTAAAATTAAAATAGTTCCAATAGTGACACCGATATAAGCACCAACAACAGGGATTAAAGCTGTAAAAGCAATTAAAACACCAATTGTTGCTGCATAAGGCAAGCCAAGAAGCATCATACCGATAGCTGACAGGGTTCCTAAAATCATGGCTTCTAGGGTCTGACCAACAAAGAAACCATGAAAACGACTGTGCAAAATCCCCACAAGGTAGTGAACCGTCCCAGCATATTTACCAAGATAAGTATCGATTAAAAGATTAAACTGGCGGCCTAATTTTTCTTTATTTGCTAAAACATACATTGAAAAAATGATGCTGACAAAAATTGAGATCAGAGTTGATGCTATCGAGGTGACTGAAGCTAATACATTCGTCAAAACACTCAAAAATTGATTTAAAATTTGCCGACTGTAATTAGAGATAAGCTTGCTAAGCTGCGCATCACCTCCTGAAACTTCTAAAATTTTAGAAACCCACTTATTATGCTGAACTTCATTAATAATGCTTTGGATATCTTTAGGATTGATGGACAGTAAAGACTTAAGGCTGGCAATTAAATCTGGCAAGACAATGGTAAAAATAAGAGTAACAACCAAAACAAAAGTTGCATAGGCTAAAATCATTGTTAGAGGACGCTTAGCCTTCAAAAGACGCTGCGATGTTATGAACTTATCATAAAGTTTTTCATAAGCACTCATAACAATATTAACAATATAGCCAATAGCTGCCCCTGTTAAAAAGGGAGACAGAGCAGCTACAAAAGTATTCAATAAATTAGCTCCCGCTGACCAGTTTGCCACAATAGCATAGCAAATAACAAAAACTAGGACAGGATAAGCAATATAGGATTTTTTAATTTTCATAAATGTTATTATACACTAAATTAGCCTTAAAAAGATAGGAAATGCCTAAAAAAACAGATTATGGCAAATCTGTTTTTTTTTAGGTTTAAATTACACTTCTGTCCCGTTTGAAGCAATAACTTGCTTATACCAGTCAAAGGATTTCTTCTTGGAACGCTTGAGACTACCATTCCCATCGTTATCACGGTCAACATAGATGAAGCCATAACGTTTTTTCATTTCACCAGTACCCGCTGAGACAAGGTCTATACAGCCCCAAGTCGTGTAGCCCCAAAGTTCAACACCATCTTCATTAATCGCCGCGTTCATAGCCTTGATGTGCTCGCGCAGATAATCAATCCGGTAATCGTCTTCAACATAGCCGTTTTCATCTGGCTTATCTACTGCACCAAGACCGTTTTCAACAATAAACATTGGCTTTTGATAGCGATCCCAGATGGTATTAAGCGTAATGCGAAGGCCGAGCGGATCAATTTGCCAGCCCCATTCAGATGATGCCAAGTAAGGATTTTTGATAGAAGCAAAGATATTTCCCTGCGTCTTATCATTAGCTTTTGGATCAGCAGAGGCTACTCGGCTGGAATAATAAGAGAAGGAAACAAAATCAACTGTATTTTCACGAAGCAGCTGTAAATCTTCATCGGTCATGACAATATTGAGTCCATCGCGTTCAAACTGCTTTTTGGCATAGTTAGGATATTCTCCGCGTGCCTGCACATCAATAAAGAAATAATTGGAACGGTCTTCCTGCATAGCCTTCCAATAGTCCTTGGGATTGCAGGTGTTGGGATAATACTGGCCGGCAGCCAGCATACAGCCCACTTTGTTTTCTGGATCTATTTCATGAGCTAACTTGGTCGCAATAGCTGACGCAACTAGTTCATGGTGAGCAGACTGGTACTTCACTTCTTCTTCATTTTCGCCTTCTTCAAAATAGAGACCTGCTCCCATAAATGGTGCATGAAGAATCATATTGATTTCATTGAAGGTCAGCCAATATTTTACCAGTCCTTTATAACGAGTAAAGAGGGTACGGCAGAGACGCTCATAAAATTCTAACATCTTGCGATTGCGCCAACCGCCATATTCTTTAATCAAATGCATGGGACAGTCAAAATGGGTAATGGTTACCAGCGGTTCAATACCATACTTATGGCATTCTTTAAATAAATCTTCATAGAATTGCAAGCCGGCTTCATTAGGTTCCAATTCATCTCCTTGCGGGAAAATACGCGTCCAGGCAATAGAGAGACGGTAAGTTTTGAAGCCCATTTCACCGAAAAGAGCAATGTCTTCCTTGAAATGATGGTACATATCAATGGATTCTTTAGCAGGATAAAAATAGCCTTCTTCAAAGTCGAACATCTTCTTTTTACCAGCAATAATCGGAAAGCGGTCTTGGCCAATCGGCACCACATCAACATTGGCTAATCCGCGGCCGTCAGCATCGTAGGCACCTTCGCATTGGTTGGCAGCTGTTGCGCCGCCCCATAAAAATCCTTTTGGAAATGGTTTTAAACTTATCATTTACTTCTCCTTTTATGAGTTATTTTGGATTCTAATTATCCATCAGTGCGCTTCTTCCTTGATATATACTTTTTTATCTTGAACCGGATCGGTAACAGACAAAAGGTCAAAGCGATTTTTTTCATAGGTAAATTTCAAAATAGCACAGTTGGTCATGCGAATACGCGGATAATCAGCGATGACTTGACGGTAAAATTGAGCAATGGCAGCTCCATGACTGACTATAAGAAGAGTTGAGGGTTCTTTTTCAGCCTCCAATAACTGCCGAATCGTTTTTTCCATGCGGCACCGAACATCTAGATACGATTCACCGCCATAAGTTACAAAATAATCACCATAGCCAATATCACCCTGCAAAGGAGGATTAAGATACTCCTGCTGGCCTTCAAAGGCGCCAAAATCTTGTTCTTTCAAACCTTTCAGCCGTACATAATCAGTTCGTCCGCTGGCTAGTTCAGCCGTGTCACAGGCTCGTTCCTGCGTGGAAGTATAAATACTATCAAAGACAACACCCTTTTGATCAAAATAATGTTTTGCAGCTTTGGCTTGTTCAATTCCCAGCTCAGTCAGCGGCGAATCACTGGCGCCTTGAATACGTTGCTGCACATTGAAGCGTGTTTGCCCATGCCGCATTAAATAAAATGTTCGCACTGAAATAGAATCTCCTTTATAAATCAATTTTTTGATTGGTCAGCGGATCGATGAGGCTGACTAAGTTCAGCTCGCCGTCGGAATAATCAAATTGACAGATAGCACAATTCCCCAAACGAAAGCCCTGCGGAAGCTCCTGCCCAAGCTTTAAAACGAGACCGTAAAGAGCCGCTCCGTGGCTAACCATCAGATTTGTCTGTACTTGCTCCTTGGCAAGTATTTCTATAATGGTGTCATAAACACGTTTGCCAACTTGATAAATATCCTCGCCGCCATAGGGCACCAGTAAATCCTCAAATGAGTTGCTGCCCGGTCTGAATTTAGGCAGCAGCAGTTCAGGCTGGGCTTCAAAGATACCAAAATTCATTTCTTTTAGCCCCTTTAACTGCTGATAGGGAAGGTCGGTAATGACTTTCAAAGTATCCGTTGCTCGTTCTTGTGTTGAAGAATAGGCTCTGTCAAATAAAATTCCCTGCCTTTGAAAATAATCTCTTGCTTGCTGTGCCTGTTCAATTCCTGTTTCAGTCAGGGGAGAATCACACCACCCCTGAACGCGTTTTTGTTTGTTAAATAAAGTTTCTCCATGGCGCATGAGATAAAGCGTCTGAGCCATTCTTACACTCCTTTTAATCCTGTTTGTTCAATAAATTGGCACCGTTGCTTGCAACCAATTCCTTATAATAAAAGAAAGAATCCTTGCGCGAACGATTAAGGGTCCCCTTATCCTTTATCATCTGCGTCTACATAAATAAAACCACAGCGTTTGGACATTTCTGATATTGATGCGGAGATATGGTCGGTACAGAGCCCCACAAAAATCCTTTCGGAAACTGTTTGGTCAATAGCAAGTACCTCCTGTTATCATAATCATTGTTATTATAACAGTTAGAAAACTGCATTTCCTCTATAATCCTTAGATATACTGATACTATCCTATGATTAGAGACTTACACAGTGATTTCGATCTGACAGTCTTCAATTCCCAAAACACAGGATTCATAATAACCGTCACCTGTTGTCCGCGGTCCGCTTAAAACGGGATAACCATCGCTTTGAAGCCGTCTCGTCAGCTCATCAACTTTTTCTTTACTGCCTGTACTGACTGCAAAATGAATCAATCCCAAACGTTCCTGCGGCAGTTTTTTCTTAACAATAGCTTCCTTGCTCATAATTTCTAAGCGCGCCCCGTCATCAAAAGATAAAAAGTAAGATTTAAAACCTTTCTTTTTATTGTGGTAAAGTTCATTTGACCGAGCCTGGAAATATTTCTCAAAAAAATGACGCACCGCTTCTAAATCATCGACATAGATCGCTACATGCTCTATCTTCATCCTAACCCTCCTAAGTCTTTATTCAATGCTAACGGCGGCTTTTAACTATCCAAATCATTTCTAAAATCAAAACAAGCATGGCAAGAACCAGCAAAAAGACTGACAAAGACTGCATTTCTGTATTGAGGCTAAATAAGCCCGCAGAAAGCATTAAAGCTAAGAAAATCAGACTAAATATTAGACGATTGGCAATGCTGTTGACTGTTTTGACACGGTTAGCGTAGTCATAAAAGTCGTGATTGATTAAAATACGGCCGTTTAGCACCTGTTCCAGCAGCTGATTTATCCGCCTTGGAACATTTTTGCCATTTTTTAAAAGATAAAACAATTCAATCAGCAAGGCCTCTTTGTTGAGAGCCTGTTTCAGCAGATCAGGCCCCATATTTTCGAGGAAATAATTCTTTGCTAAAGTCATCAAATCAATATTAGGTGCCAAATTTCGGAAAATCCCTTCAATCTGCAGCGAAGCCTTTTCCAAAATAACGATTTGTGATGGCGCTTTTAGGTGATTTTTAAGGAAAATATCAACTAAATCCTGCAAGAAATCGGTAATGGATAAATCTCCCAAATCAAGACTGGAATATTTGGCCAGCATGCGCTCAACATCCTGACTCAGCTCCATCTTATTGATAGAGGTATCAAAACTGGTAATGTCAAGAACAGCTCTGGTCATACCATCCACGTCTTGAGCTGTAAAACTATAGAGAATATCATTTAGAGAAGACCGCATGGTATCTTCTAACCGTCCGGTAATCCCGAAATCAATAAAGTAAATCTGCCCTTCATGAATCAAAAGATTTCCCGGATGGGGATCTCCATGAAAACACCCGTCCTTGAAGACTTGTTTGATAAAAGAGAGCATCAGTTTTCGGCCGATATCCTCTAAATCATAGCCGGCCTTGAGCAAATCTTCATAATGGTTGATAGGAATTCCGGAGACATATTCTTCAACAATCATATGCCGGGTCGTGTAATCTGAAAAAACTGCAGGCACAGCAACACACTTAATCCCTTGATTGAGTTCAGCAAAATCCAGCATGGCCTGCGCTTCATTGCGAAAATCAATTTCAAGAATCAGACTGTCCTTTAACTGGTATAAGACATCTGTCACATTAACCATGGGAATAAAGGCAGACGGAATTCTGCTAGACAAGCGAATCAAGAGACTGATATCTTCTTCTATAACATCCGCCAAATGCGGTCTTTGGATTTTTATCACAACTTCCTGACCGGAATAAAGCTTGGCCAGATGCGTCTGAGCAACGGAACCGCTGGCCAAAGGCTCATCTGAAACCCACTGAAAGACCCTATCAATCGGTTCTTTAAGCTCTGCTTGAATAGCAGACATAACAACATCTTTAGACAGGGGCTGCACATCGCTTTGCAGCTTACTCAATTCTTTAATATAAGCTTCCGGCAACAAATCACTTCTAGTGGACAAAATCTGACCAATTTTGACAAAACTCGAGCCCAGTTTTTCAAAGGCCTGACGCAGTTTTTGCGGTGCTGTTAGGTCATCAAGCGGCTTTCTTTTATCCTTAAGTGCTGTTAGGCCGACAGAACTAAACACAGCAACTATTTCTCTTAAACGCTTAGTTGACATAAAATTTCCCTTGCCTGAAACTACTTGTCAGATGACTGCTGCAAAAGAGCATCCAGTTTTGCCTCCAAACGAGAAACATCTTCCTTGGTTGCGTACTGCACACTTTGTGTTTTGGCATTGACCTTATCCATAACTTCCTGAGCTTCTGCCTGACTCTTGCGCTTTAATTCAGACTGCAATTCCTTGCCCTCATCCACAGTGATGCGGCCTTTTTCAACCAATTCCTTAATGAAACTGTTTGCCTTTTCATAAGTCATCGAAGTCAAACCGATACCAGCCAATAAAATTTTTTTCAATTCATCCATCGTAAGTCCTCCTTAATAATAGAGCTTGCCGCAAGATGCGGCTTATTTAGTTATACCTTTATCTTACTACTTTTTGTGAAAAATATGGGAATTTTTCCAAATTTTTCAGGATATTTTAGAAATTTAATTGTTAAAGATAAACAATAAAAAACTGCAGAACGACTAAATTTCTGCAGTTTTAATATTGTCTTTTGAGCGGTTATTTTTACAGCTCTCTCCTTAAAGCAGCTGCTATTTTAGCATAGCCATCCTGACTTAAATGCAGCCCATCAATGGTATTATGCTCTGCCAAATTTCCGCTATCATCTAAAAGTAAAGGATACAAATCAATATATTCAGCACCTGCCAAAACCTGCAGGTCTTGATTTAACTGCTGTACAGCAGCGTTGTTTCTGATCTTCACCTTTGCAGCATACTGTTCTCCTTCATTGACCGGCAAAACAGACAAGAGGTAAATCTTAGTAAAAATATTATGACTGCGAATCTGCGCTATCATATCGGCAATTCTGCTGGCAATAGCTGATAAGGCATAGCCTCTGCCGATATCATTGATGCCAATCATTAAAAAGACCTTGGCCGGATTTAAGTCCAGCACCTGCTCTTGCAGATGCTCCAAAAGCCAGACAGAATCAGTGCCGGCAATCCCTCTGTTAATCAGCGGCTTCTCACGGCCCAGATATTTTTTCAAAGGGAAAAATTCGGTGATTGAATCACCAGTAAAAACAATCCCCTCTGCAGATTCCTGCGGATTAGATTTTTGGAAAGAACGCAGCCGCTCCATCTGATAGCTATCTAATTTAGCACTGCCCTTTTCCTTGGAACGCTGAGCAGAAGTTTCCAGCCCATCTAACATGTTTAGCCCCCTTAGTCTCATTGTAGACAACAAACAGCAAGATTAAGTCTAAAACCTATCGCTGTGCTTTGTCTTAAACCTTCTCCAAATAATGTTCAATCGTTTCCAGTACACCAGAAGCATCATTTGATCCTGCCTGATAGCGAGCAGCCGCTTTGGCCTCTTTTGAAGCGTCATCCATGGCATAAGAATACTTAGCCAATTTTAGCATTTCAACATCATTGCCGCTGTCTCCAAAGACCATCAGATTATCTCTCGTATAATTCCAGCGCTTTAGCAATTGCTCAAGAGCCCAGCCTTTATGCAGACCTTTTGTGATGACATCAATGCAGCCAAAACCGCTGCTGGTGCTTACCAGACAATCATTGGTTTTAAATGTATCAATAGCCTGCATCACCTGCGTCACAGCTTCTTCTTCAACCTTCAGAGTTAATTTGAAGAAGCGCTCGTGAGGAAGCGGAAGCAATTCCTCAACAAGTTCTAAGTTAGGCAGAAAAGGCAAAAGCCATTCGATGATATCATGGGGAACATCTCTGCGCAAATAAGCTTTCTCCTCACCTGCCAAAGAAATGACAGCTTCAGGGTATTTTTTCTCAACAAAATGTATCAAATGAGCAATGTCTTCTCTTTTTTGAAAAACTTCAATCAAGGGCTCATCTTTATGAACGATATTAGCACCATTTTCACCGACAAAGGTCAGCTGCTTATGGCAATCGGGAAATTGATCTCTCAGCTGCCGATACTGATTTCCGCTCGCTACAACAAAGCGAATATCCTTTTCCTGCAGCTGCTTTAACAGCTTTTGGAAGCGCTCATGGTCATATTGACCCTGCGAATTTAAAAAAGTACCATCCATATCAGTCGCAATTACTTTTACTGTCATTTTAACTCCTTAATCATTCATTTCATAAAACAGCGGATCAGAAACCTGCTATTCCAAACCAAATAGTATTTTCAGCTCCGTCACATTGGCAGGCAGAACATTCTCCTTCTCCAGAAAATCCGCTAAGTCTTCCGGAGCCACCCACACATGACCGTCTGTCTCCCCTTTTTGATAACTGACGCTGTTCTTGTCAGCATCGGTCCTAGCCAAATAATGGTCAAAGTGGGAATGGTACTGAGGATCGCTGTATTGAAAAAGAAGCTGCAGGCGCCCAGTCTCCAGACCTGTCTCCTCTTTTAATTCCCGTCGGACAGCCGTTTCTGAATCCTCACCCTGTAAAACCGAGCCACCGGCAGTCGCCTCATAATAGCCCGGAAAAATTTCCTTTTCAGAAGAGCGATGCATAAAAAGCACCGCATTGTCCTCATGTAAAAGCAAAACCTCAACTACCAAGTGAAAGTCATCTGCTGTTGAGAACGTCTCACGTACAATAGACTTTCCCGGAATCCGCTGCCGATTTTCATCATAGGCATCCCAAAGTTCTGTCATAAGCGCATCTTCCTCACTTGCAGTTTCTTTTATTATATCCCTAAAGATGATGAAAATTCAAGTTTTTTCTTAGCTGTCCCTCGTCTGTAAATATAGTATGCGACCCCTCAACTGCGGCCATAAATACTCTCGGCTCAAAAGCCTAAATTTTTTTCGCCAGTTTGTTGACTGTTCCTCAGTGTTTTACACTATATATTTTCCCCTTATTTATAACACCGATTCTAAAGCTGTCAAAAGAATTTTCAGAAAAGCTCGACGACTGTTATTTTATTTTATAAAAAACACCCCAATTGTTAGATTTTTTATCTAACTTTTTAGGGTGCAGTACAATCTGCCTCGGTTTTCCAGTGTATCTATATCTGCCATTATGAAAAGAGACCAACAAGCCATTGCCAAATTCTGGCAAAGAATCCTTTGCCGGACTCAATCGCCTTACTAGCATCAAAATTTACATTGAGTCCTTTAAAAGTAGATTTAGCTTTAGAAACGATACTGTCTTTCAAAGAATTAAGTGTTGATTTAAAACCGTCATTGTGAATCACCTTACTTTTTGACAGATTGAAGGCAAAATTAACTATCAAGGTAATTTGATTTTCTGTCATTGAGGATTTCAGACTATAATTTTCCAATGTATCCTCTACAATTTTTTGAACCTGATCTTTAGTCAGATTATCACCTGCATCTGCTACTGCCGATTTAATATCTGTCAAAGCAACATTGAGTTTGTCTGCATCGTAGCCTTTCTTGCCTTGATTTTGTTCATTGATGTCAGAAAGGGCACTCAGCTCTTCTTGTGCTAAGTTCTTGCTTTCTTCAGAAACACTTGCTCCGTTTTCCTCAAGCGAGTAGTAAATGCCTGCCAAAGCCGATTCCCCTGTGACTGCAATCGGTGCTGCAACCGTAATCTTAGCATGCTCAATGCCAAGTGTCACCGCAGCATTTCGATACATATCCTGAGTAACCTTGGTAATGTTTTCCGGCGTCACAATCTTCACCTCAAGTGTATCTTTCTCGCCTAATTTTTGAATTCTAACTGATGAATACAGTTGCAGGCTGGAATCAGCTGCCACATTCATGATCTTAGCATAATTTTGACTATCAAGCGTTTTAACATTAGTGTCTGTATCAGCCTTGTAACCCAGTAAATTCAATGTTTGATTGCGCTGCTCCTCACTCAACGAATAACCCATGACGTAATCCGGCTGAACGTAAGCTTCATCAATCACTGCTTGAACAGAATCAGAACTGCTGGCCTTGACAGTTGTCAGACCCAGCAAGGAAGCAATTAAAATCCCGCCGCATATCATTATTTTTCGTAACATCATAAAATATTCCTTTCTTATATCTAAATTTTTCCCTGATGATTCATTATAGCATTAGAAAGGTTATTCTCAAATTAAAAACCAGATGTCCCTATATTTTTATTCGTGCAGTTCCAAGGGAAGACCATCTGGATCAAAAAAGAAAGTCATTTTTTGACCGGTATAATCATCATAACGTAATTCTTCGACCTTTATCTCCAAATCTATCAGTTCCTTCCTGACTTTTTCAACATCTTTGACGCGAAAAGCCAAGTGCCGCAGTCCGCAAGCTTCCCTCGGCCAGCTAACACGTTCTGGCGGAGCGCTGTAATTAGTATTTGTTATTTTATTTCCAAAAATTTCCAACTCTACATCGCCGCATTTTAAATCAAGTTTGTAATCCTGCCTCTGCGGTCTGTAATTCTCACGGATTACTTCAAAACCTAGCTTATTAACATAAAAATCATAAGACTTTTCATAATCTGAAACAATAAAAGCCACATGATGAATTGCATTTAATTTCATTATCTTACTCTTTCTAAATGATTCGATAGTTTAAGTAAAAAAACTCGCTTTTGCGAGTTTCTAAACTACAGTGATATTTGATTATAAGACTGACGAAAGGCTTTTTTGACTTTCTTAGGTGCTTTTTTAAAATCAACTTCTCCTTCGTAGCTGCCATGAACAATTGTTCTGGCTGTCGCTCCGGCATCTGTACAGGTTACCAGAGTAATTTCTGTCTGCCCTGGTCTATCATCTATCACCTCAACATGCTCAGGACTAACTGTTTTGACCTCATTGATAACATAGGTGTAGATTTTGTTTTTATCCGTCAGATAAATTGCCATTCCCTTTTGTGCACGTTCTAACGGTGAAAACAGCATCTGAGAAGAGCCTGTCATCCCAAAAACATGGTGACTAGCTAGGGCATAATTATTTTGCCCCATGGCCTGATTCTCTTTCATTGTGCCGGCACCATAAGTCAGTCCGACATTATCTAAGCCTTTAAAAATCGGCAGATTAATCTTCAAATCTGGAATCGCAATACCGCCTATAACCGGCAGTTTCTGCGCTGCCATTTGCGCTGCTAAAACCGACTCGGTGCTGATTGATTTAACTTTTTTAAAATCAAAGGAAGAATCGGCGTTTTTATTTTTTTGGATATCTTCCTTGCTCACCTTGCTGACCTGATATTTATTCGTATTCCAAGCAATCAGGCTGTTTCTGATTGGGGTATTAAAGATTAATGCCAGACCAATCAAAAGCAAGAGAAGAAAGAAAAAGGTGCGAAGGAAATGTCGCCTTTTTCTCGGTTTTCTCTTATTATTCATTGACTTTCTACTCATTTTCATCACCATCAGAAGCTACCTCTTCCACTGCTTCTGGTTTTACAAGTGCAAAAGTGACAATTTTTGCCTGCTTGTCTAGACGCATGACCTTGACACCCATGGCTGAGCGGCCTGTCTGGGATATATTGGCAACACTTGTACGAATAATCACACCTGTATCCGTAATAACCATGATATCCTCATCGCCATTAACAGTCACTAAGCCCGCAAGAGGACCGTTTTTAGAAGTGATATTGGCAGTTTTTATCCCCTTACCGCCGCGGCCCTTGGTTGGATACTGATTTGCAGGGGTTTGCTTGCCATATCCTTTTTCAGTAATGGTTAAGACATCCTGATTGTCAACAATATGGGCAGCACCGATAACAAGATCTTGCTCACGCAGATTAACTCCCTTAACACCAGTTGCTGAACGTCCCATATTGCGAACAGCAGTCTCATTGAAACGAACGGAATAGCCTTGGCGTGTTCCGATAATAATATCGTTTGAACCATCTGTTAAAAGCACATTGATAAGTTCATCACCATCGCGAAGGTTCAGAGCCTTGAGTCCATTTTGGCGAATATTGCCAAAGGCAGAAACGCTGGTGCGTTTGACAAGTCCCTGTCTGGTTGTGAAAAAGAGGTACTTATCGTGGAAATCATCGGCATTGACATTGATAATCGTCTGAATCGTCTCTCCCTCATCCAGTTTCAATAAGTTCACAACCGGCAGCCCTTTAGCAGTCCGGCCGTATTCAGGAATTTCATAGCCTTTCAGGCGGTAAACTCTGCCTTGATTTGTGAAGAAAAGCATAGAATCGTGGGTGCTAGTTGAAACCAGTTCACGGACAAAATCATCATCATTAACTCCAGTTCCCTGAACACCGCGGCCTCCGCGTTTTTGAGCACGGAACTCATCTTGTCCCAGACGCTTGATGTAACCCTTATTAGACAAGGTAATCAAAACATCTTCTTCTTCGATTAAGTCTTCATCTTCAAGTGACAAGACTTCACCGACCATGAGTTCTGTCCGGCGTTCATCAGCAAATTTACGTTTGATTTCTTCAAGTTCATCTTTGATAATAGCGACGACGCGTTCAGGCTTAGCTAAGATATCTGCCAAATCAGCAATCAAAGCCAGCAATTCGTTGTATTCAGACTGGATTTTGTCTCTTTCCAAACCAGTCAGGCGGCGCAGACGCATATCAAGAATTGCCTGACTTTGCCGTTCTGATAAATCAAAGCGGCCCATCAATTCTGCCTGCGCGATGGTATCAGTCTCACTGCTACGGATAATCTGAATAACTTCATCCAGATGATCAAGGGCAATCAGTAAGCCTTCCAAAATATGCGCGCGGCTCTCAGCTTTGGCTTTGTCAAATTCAGTCCGTCTGACAATAACTTCTTTTTGGTGAGCAATATAGTTATCTAAAATCTGTCTCAAGGACAAAATCTTTGGCACACCATTTTCAATGGCCAGCATGTTAAAACTAAAGTTTGTCTGCAAGCTTGTCAGTTTAAACAGATTGTTTAAAATAACGCTGGCGCTGGCATCCCGGCGAACTTCAATAATGAAGCGGACACCTTCGCGGCTCGATTCATCACGAACAGCGGTAATGCCTTCAACACGCTTTTCCTGTGCCAGGCGGACGATATGTTCATGCACCTTAGTCTTATTGACCATATAAGGAAACTCAGTGACAACAATCCGCTCACGGCCCGATTTTGTTTGCTCAATCTCAGTACGAGCACGTAAAACAATAGAACCTTTTCCTGTGTCATAGGCCCGATGTATGCCTGATTTTCCCATAACAAGAGCTCCTGTTGGAAAATCAGGTCCAGGTAAAACTTCCATAAGATCGCGTGTTGTCACATCGGGATTATCCATAACTAATTTGACAGCATCAATAGTCTCTCCCAAATTATGCGGCGGAATATTGGTTGCCATACCAACAGCAATACCAGTCGCCCCATTGACCAAGAGATTTGGAAAACGCGACGGCAGAACCAAAGGTTCACGCTCACTGCCATCATAGTTATCTGCAAAATCGACCGTGTTTTTATTGATGTCACGCAGCATTTCCAGAGCAATTTTGCTCATACGCGCTTCTGTATAACGCTGAGCTGCTGCACCATCTCCATCCATAGAACCAAAGTTACCATGACCATCGACCAACATATGACGATAGGACCACCACTGTGCCATCCGAACCATGGCCTCATAGATAGATGAGTCCCCATGTGGATGGTATTTACCCATGACATCACCTGTAATACGTGCTGATTTTTTATGTGGCTTATCAGGGGTAACTCCCAATTCATTCATCCCGTATAAAATACGGCGATGAACTGGTTTAAGTCCATCACGAACATCTGGCAGGGCACGAGAAACAATAACACTCATAGCATAGTCAATAAAACTCGTTTTCATTTCACTCGTTAAATTAACATCTACTAAATTTCTATCTTGCATTAAAAAATGCTCCATTTCTAGTCTAAAACTCCTTTATATTATATCACAAAAAATGCTCTTTTTCAGCTATTCTACTATAGTTTTCCTTTAACAGAGGAAAATACTAGTGACTTTTTTAACAAAAAGTGTTAGAATAAATTCGTATAAAATATACACTTAATAAATTATAAGGAGATGTTTAGAACATGACTGCAACTAAACAACATAAAAAAGTCATCCTTGTCGGTGATGGTGCTGTAGGATCATCTTACGCCTTCGCCCTTGTTAACCAAGGAATCGCTCAAGAACTCGGAATTATTGAAATTCCTCAGCTGTTTGAAAAGGCTGTTGGAGACGCTCTTGACCTTAGCCATGCACTTGCCTTCACTTCACCAAAGAAAATTTACGCTGCTAAATATGAAGACTGTGCGGATGCTGACCTTGTTGTCATTACTGCAGGTGCACCTCAAAAACCAGGTGAAACTCGTCTTGACCTTGTCGGTAAAAACCTTGCAATCAACAAATCTATCGTTACACAAGTGGTTGAATCAGGCTTTAAGGGAATCTTCTTGGTTGCTGCCAACCCAGTTGACATCTTGACTTATTCAACATGGAAATTCTCAGGTTTCCCTAAAGAACGCGTCATTGGTTCTGGTACATCTCTTGATACTGCTCGTTTCCGTCAAGCTCTTGCTGAAAAAATCGGGGTTGATGCTCGGTCAGTCCACGCCTATATCATGGGTGAACACGGTGATTCAGAATTTGCCGTTTGGTCTCATGCCAATGTAGCTGGTGTTAAATTAGAACAATGGCTGCAAGACAACCGTGATGTTGATGCTGAAGGTCTCGTAAAACTGTTTGTATCTGTTCGTGATGCTGCTTATTCAATCATCAACAAAAAAGGTGCTACTTTCTATGGTATCGCTGTCGCCCTTGCCCGTATCACTAAAGCAATCTTGGATGACGAAAACGCCGTTCTTCCGCTTTCAGTTTTCCAATCAGGCCAATACGAAGGTGTTGAAGATGTCTTCATCGGACAGCCGGCCATCGTTGGTGCACACGGTATCGTTCGTCCAGTAAATATTCCGTTAAATGATGCTGAACTGCAAAAAATGCAGGCTTCTGCTAAACAGCTGAAAGCAATCATTGACGAAGCTTTCTCAAATGAAGAATTTGCAGCTGCAGCCCGCAACTAAACACTCTGTTATACCTATAAAAAAATGAAGCTGATATTCAGCTTCATTTTTTTATAGGCAAAAACGGGACAGGCATGGTTGCTCCGCTGTCACCTGCAAAATAACCATAAGATTATGTATAAAAATGCTAATATAATCAGCCTTGCTGTTCTTTCACATCTTAGCTAAAGAAAAACTTAGTGTTCCCAGTTCTGTCAGCAATATTTATTGATGCTGCGCCGTCGGCTGCAACAGTAATATGCCCTGAAAAGAAAACACTAAGCGTACAGTTCTTTTACTTTAAACAATATAAATGCTTTTCTCCAATATACTAATGACTGTAGTAAGTTTTGCTGACAACCGTCCAATCAATGCCGGCACCATCTGATGATTTTTCTAATTCGCCCTTTGCATTGATACGGTAGCGGGCAACAGCTGGACTGACATTAGGATCTGCTCCTGCTTTTTTCATGGCATCCGTATCATGGTTTTCTCTGACAACAGCATAAACTAAACCATCTGTCTCTGCTTTCCAGCTTTCAATGATATAATCATCTTTTGTGAAACGATTATCATTGAGGCTATCCAGATAATGAGCAATAACCCAATCTTCAACTTGCTGGGTTGTTAGGTTTTTAGTATCTACTTGAGGATCTTCATTCTTATTAGACTTAGAACTTTGCTGTGAGGAGGCACCCTTTGTCAGCCGATAATCAGAATCAGTTTTTAAAGGTTTAGAATAATCAAATTCTGCATTGCTGCGTGTCTGCCAAACGAGAGGTATAATATAATCCTCTCCAATATAAATGCCGTAAGCATATTTGACATCTACTCCTCCAAGCTGAGCACCTGGGACTAAAGCCGTTACTTCTGAGCCTTGAGCAAGATGGTAGAGATATGTGTTGTTTCCGACCTTCTCAAGACTGCTAACCTGACTGGTGTAACTGTTTGAATCTATTAATGTTTTAACAGTCCCATCCTCTGTAAAGGTCATTTTCACGTCACTTTGCATGTGGCTGATATAACCGGACCAAGTATCAAGCAAAGACTGAGGAAAAACAGCAGTATCCTTTTCATTACGGTCTTCTCTGCTGGATCTAGTTGTACTTGTTTTTGAACGTTTGCTTTCCTTAGCTTCTGTGCTTGCAGCAGAACGATGGCTTTCTTGTGAAGGGAGGGCAGTAGATGTTGAGCTATCCTTCAAAAACAAAAAGACTAAAACAATGATAATAACACCGATAGCAGCTGCTGCTGCCAAAAGATAGTTTAAAAAGCGTTTTTTCTGAAGCAAAGTTTTATAAGATCTTTCATATTCCTGCAGTAAAAGCAGAATTTCTTTCCTCAGTTTTGGATCGTTTTCCTGTTCTAAAGCAGTCTTAAGCCGATCAATTTTATTTTTGAGAACTTCTTCCTGCGTCTGTTTTTTTCTTGTTTGCAGTTTGTCATTTTTCAGTTGCTGTCCAGCCATATCAAAAATCTCCTTTACACCTTTTATTATATAATATTCGCTCTTAAGC
Organism: Streptococcus ratti FA-1 = DSM 20564; assembly: GCF_000286075.1. GTDB lineage: Bacteria > Bacillota > Bacilli > Lactobacillales > Streptococcaceae > Streptococcus > Streptococcus ratti. The sequence goes on from NZ_AJTZ01000005.1 coordinate 662,622, forward strand.
AGCAATGGTCTGCAATAGAAAAAATTTCCGGCAAATAAAAAGGAGGTGCTTTTCTTTATCAAATCCAGCAAAAAAGAGCTTAGAACAAAAGTGTTCCAGCTCTAAAATTAGTATTGGACGATAATATGGCGCAGCAAGTGCAAGTAAGACTGACTGCCATAGCCCTTTTAATCTTACTCCTGCACAGATCATTAGATGTTTTTTGATACTTGCTGCGCAAGTTCTATGTTCTAAACCTCAAACTTTTCAGCCTATGAGCAATCAGCTGCTGCTGAGCGGACATCAACCCTAATCAACTGTGCAAAGGCAAAAGCACAAAATTAATTCCAGCCAAATACGGATGGGAGCTAGGCTCATTTAGCATTAAGCGCTGCCTTTGTGATGTAGTTATACGGCTGATTGAAATGAGGAAGGAAGAAGAAATCTAAGAGAGCCAATCGATCAATAGTAACCTTCTCCTGAATAGCCAGTGAAAACATGTGAATTCCCATTGACATATCCTCTTTGGATGCCATTTGTGCACCGAGAATAAGGCGGCTATCCTTATCATAGACAATCTTAAGAGTAACTGGATAGTTATCGTGCTCAATGAAGCTTGCTTTTTGAGAATCTGTCAATTCGGTTACTTCGGGATTGTAACCAAACCGTTTAGCCTTTTCAGCTGTCAATCCAGTTGATACCATGTTAAGTCCAAAAATCGAAATACCATTTGAACCTTGTACGCCGAGAGATTCCAATTCATGACCGGCTGCATTGTGACCAGCTACAATCCCCGAACGCAGAGCATTTGATGCCAAAGCGATATAGTTGGTATCGTTGATTGCATTATCATAAACAGTAGCACAATCACCAACAGCATAGACATCTGGAAGGCTTGTTTCCTGCTTTTTATTAACGAGGAAGGCACCGTTGCGGAAAGTTTCCAGCTTGCCAGCTCCAAGTGCAGTATTGGGGCGGAAACCTACAGCTAAGATAACCATATCGACATCGCGGCTCGCTTTATCCGTTACAATACGCTCAACCTTGCCATCGCCTTCAATCGCCTTAACTGTTTCTCCAAAAGCCAATTGAATGCCATGATCTTCTAGGTTCTGACTCATCATATCTGAAAGGTCACGGTCATAATAACCAGCCAAACAGGTATCAACAACATCAATTAAAGTCACTTCTTTACCAAGACGTTTGAAAGCTTCAGCTAGTTCTACACCAATATAGCCGGCACCTACAACAGCAACACGGTTGAGATTTTTACTCTTGTCCTGCAATTTATTAATGACATCTTCAGCATTTTGATAGAGTTTAACAAATTGCAGATTTTCAAGCGTAGCTTCAAATTCGCGGCTGCCTTCTTTTATTGATGCTCCTTCAATAGGCGGCAAAATTGGTGTTGAGCCAGTTGCTAAGATGAGTTTATCATAGTTTTCTACATGCTCCTGACCATTGACCAAGGCAGTAACGGTCTTAGCGTCGTAATCTATAGCTGTTACTGGTGATTCCATGTAGACTTTTGCACCTTTTGATTCCAGCAGTTCTTTGTCTGCATAGAAAAGCCCCTGAGGCCCTGAAATTTGCTTGCCAATCCAAAGAGCCATTCCGCATCCTAAGAAGGAAATGTTAGAATTTTGGTCGAAAACAACAACCTCATTTTCACTGCCGTAATTATCCAAAATGGTATTAACACTAGATGTACCTGCATGGTTTGCACCAACAACAACGATTTTACTCATAAGTAAATCCTCTTTTCACTATAATCTAATTTAATTACCCTACCAGTATAACATGATGTTGAAACGCTTACAAAGAATATGCTCACTTCTTCACTAAAAAACCACCCATCTGCATGAGTGGTTTAATCTTGTTATTTTGATTTAATGTAATTAACGCCATCTGCTTTAGGAGCAACTGCCTGTCCAAAGAAAACGGCTAATACCAAAATGGTTAATACATAAGGTGCAATTTGCAGATAGACCGTTGGAATCTTTGATAGGAAAGGCAATTGATTGCCTATAACTGCCAAACTTTGAGAAAGGCCGAAAAACAGACTTGACAGCATTGCCCCTATTGGATTCCACTTACCAAAAATCATGGCTGCCAGCGCAATGAAACCTGGCCCTAAAATAGTTGTTCCTGCAAAATTAACCGAAATAGATTGAGCATAAATCGCTCCTCCTATTCCTCCTAAAAATCCAGAAATCATAACGCCCCAATAGCGCATCAGGTAAACATTGATTCCCAAAGTATCAGCAGCCTGAGGATGCTCACCGACTGAACGCAGGCGCAGGCCAAATCTTGTCTTAGTCAGGATAAACCAGGCAAAAACTGAAAAGAGAATGGCGATGTAGGCAACTAGGCTGGTTCCTTCAAAGAAAATTGGTCCGATAAAAGGAATGTCAGACAAGATTGGAAAATCAAACTTTCCAAAAGACTGGTGAATATTATCTGTCTGCCCTTTATTATACATGGATTTAACAAAGAAAACTGCTAAAGAAGGTGCCAAAAGATTAAGAACTGTTCCAGAGACGATATGATCTGCCCGAAAATTGATAGTGGCCACAGCATGAATCAAGGAAAACACCAGACCGACCGCTCCACCGATCAGAGCTGCAATCCAGGGCGTTGCCCTGCCAAAAGACTCAGCAAACTCTAAATTAAAGACAATTCCAGCGAAGGCACCCATAACCATGATCCCTTCAAGTCCTACGTTAACAACACCGGATCTTTCAGAGAAGACACCGCCTATACTAGTAAAGATGAGAGGCGTCGCATAAACCAGCATTGATGATACTAAAAGAGCTAAAATACTTTCTAAACTCATTTTACTGACCGCCTTTCACTTGTTTTTTGGGTTTAATATAACGTTCAATAATATAGTGGGCACCGACAAAGAAAATAATCAGTGCAGTCACTACTTTTATCAATTCAGGTGGCGTTCCGACATGAGTTGCATCACTGATACTCATACCTGGTGCTCCAACACTGAGCGCCCCAAACAAGAAAGCTGACAGCAAGATACCTATCGGTGAATTAGAAGCTAGAAGACTGACCGCCATTCCGTCAAATCCGATTGCCAGAGAACTGGTTTGTACATAGACATTGCCAAAGGTTCCGAGCCCTTCAACAACACCGCCAAGACCCGCCAGAGCTCCTGAGATAACCATAGACAAAACAATGGTTCTTTTAGCTGACATACCTGCATATTCACTGGCATGCGGATTGAGACCGACTGAACGAATCTCAAAACCGAGCGTTGTCTTATTGAGCAGATACCAAACAACTAAGATAGCAATAAGGGCTAAGAAAAAACCAATATTCATCCGAGAATTATCCGTCAGTGCCCGCAGCCAGTCGGTTTGATAGCTGGCATTTTTGCCAACATAGATACTGGAGTCAGAATTACGCATAACACTCTTGGAAAAGCCATCCTGAATGATAGCATTGCCAATATAGAGCACAATGTAGTTCATCATAATGGTGACGATAACTTCGCTGGTCCCAAGATAGGCTCGTAAAAATCCTGGAATAGCCCCGACAACCCCGCCTGCTGCTGCTCCAATAAGAACAGTCATGACAAGCATAACAGGACGCGGTAAGCTAGGATTAGCTAAAGCAAACCAGCCGGCAGCTATCCAGCCAGCATAAGCTTGGCCTGACAAACCGATATTGAAGAAACCAGCACGGCTGGCAACTGCAAAACCAAGTGCAATTAAAATCAGCGGACTCATCGCACGAAAAATTTCGCCAACATCTTTTAAACTGCCGAAAGCCTTTTGGAAGAGGCCTTCATAAGCCCACACTGGATCGTAGCCAAAAATAAGCATGATAATGGCACCCAGTACAATTCCTAAGACAACCGAAATCAGAGGAACGACAAGTTGTTGTGTTTTTTTAGACATTTGCTTCCTCCTTTTCAATACTTCCGCCGGCCATCAAAATTCCCAGTTCTTGTTTATTAGTGGTTTCCGGCCTTACAATGCCTTGAATTTTACCATCGTGAATAACGGCAATACGATCAGATAAATTAAGAATTTCGTCCAATTCGAAACTAACCAGCAAAACAGCTTTCCCCTTATCGCGTTCTGCCATCAGGCGTTTATGAATATATTCAATAGCTCCTACGTCCAAACCGCGTGTTGGCTGACTGACAATCAGTAAATCCGGATCGCGGTCAACTTCACGGGCAATAATAGCCTTCTGCTGATTACCGCCTGACAGCCCCTTAGCCGGAACCAGTTCACTGGCACCGCGGACATCAAATTCTTCCATCAGCTGCCGTCCATGTTCATTAATTTTATTATAATTTAAAACGCCGTTTTTGCTCAGCGGCTGTTTGTAGTAAGTCTGCAGAGCCATATTTTCTGCCAGCGTCAGCTCGAGGATCAAGCCGTCACGGTGCCTGTCCTCAGGAACGTGCCCCACGCTTAATTCTGTAATCTTGCGGGCCGAAAGCTTGGTCACATCCTGCCCTTTAATGGTAATAGTTCCTGATTTAATCTTACGCAGGCCTGTAATGGCCTGAATTAATTCACTTTGACCATTGCCGTCAATTCCGGCAATACCGACAATCTCGCCGGCTCTAACATCCAAGGAAAGTCCCTTGACAGCAGGAATTCCGCGATTTTCATTAACTTCTAAATCCTTAATGGATAAAGTTATTTCCTTAGGATTAGCAGCAATTTTTTCAGTCGTAAAGGAAACCGAACGGCCAACCATCATTTCAGCTAAATCTTGAGATGTCGCTCCTGCTACATCAACAGTTTCAATACTTTTACCGCGTCTAATAACAGTTACACGATCAGCAACCAAACGAATTTCGTCCAATTTGTGCGTAATCAAAATAATTGATTTTCCTTCCTTGACAAGCCCCTTCATAATGCTCATCAACTCCTGGATTTCAGAAGGCGTTAAAACAGCAGTCGGTTCATCAAAGATAAGGATATCAGCACCACGGTAGAGGGTCTTTAAAATTTCAACCCGCTGCTGGGCTCCGACAGAGATATCAGCAATCTTAGCATCCGGATCAACAGCCAGGCCGTATTTTTCAGACAGTTCTTTAATTTCCTGACCAGCCTTTTTTAAATCTAAAATACCATTTTTAAGAATTTCATTTCCTAAAATAATGTTTTCAGTCACTGTAAATGCCTCAACCAGCATAAAATGCTGGTGTACCATCCCAATGCCTAATTGGGCTGATTTAGACGGAGAATCAATTGTAACAGTCTTACCATTGATCGCAATCTCACCGCTGGTCGGTTCAAGCAAACCGGCAAGCATGTTCATCAAGGTTGATTTCCCAGCTCCATTTTCACCAAGCAGGGCATGAATCTCACCTTTTCTGAGATTGAGGTTGATATGATCATTAGCCACAAAATCACCAAATTTTTTGGTAATTTCTCTCATTTCAATGACATGTTGTGTCATAATACTTTCCTTTCAGAAATTTTTATACTTCAGTAGAAAGCAGGATGTGATCATAGAGTGATTCTGTCCTGATCTCTACTGAGATACAAAGATCTCAGTGTTAAAAAGGCGACCGGCTGAGGTCGCCCTTAAACCCTTATTTTTCTGGAACTTTGATGTCGCCTGATACGATTTGTTTCTTAGCGTCATTTACAGCTTTTTTAGCATCATCAGATAAATTGGTTGGCGCAAGGTCAACACCCTTATCCTTAAGTCCGTAAGTTGTTACCTTACCGCCTGGGAATTTCTTATCTGCAGTGTTATTTGAAATCAGCTGAACAGCTTTACCAACTTCTTTTAATGAAGATGCAAGGACGAAGTTAGATTTCTTACCGTCTTTAGAAGTGTATTTTCCTTCAGCAGCCTGGTCGCGGTCAACTCCAATCACCCAAACTTTCTTAGATTCATTTTTCTTTTCATTCAAAGCTTTGGCTTCGCTGAAGACACCTGCACCTGTACCGCCTGCTGCTTGATAAACAACATCAGCACCGCCGGCATACTGAGCAGCAGCGATTGTTTTACCTTTAGCTGCATCGCCAAATGATCCTGCATAGTCAACTTGAATTTGGATAGATTTATCTACAGATTTAACACCGGCTTCAAAGCCTTTTTCAAAACGAGTGATGACTGCTGATTTAACACCGCCTACAAAACCAACTTTTTTCGTTTTTGTTGTTTTAGCAGCTGCAATTCCTGCAAGATAGGCAGCTTCATTATCAGCGAATGTAACGCTGGCAACATTGTCCTTGTTTTCAATGACATCATCAATGATAACATAGTTAACTTCTTCATTGTCAGCCGCTGTTTTTTCAATAGCATCATGCAGAGCATAACCGATACCAAAAATTAATTTATAGCCGCTCGATGAAGCAGTATCAAGGTTAGTAGCATAATCAGATTCATTAGCCGATTGGAAATAATCAAAACCATCTCCCTTGCTGAGGCCATTGTCCTTGCCCCAAGCCTGTAAACCTTCCCATGCTGATTGGTTAAATGACTTGTCATCAACACCACCAGTATCAGTTACAATAGCAACTTTTAAATCTGTTTTAGCCTTGCTATTGTTTTTAGCTGCGCGATTGCCGCAGGCTGCAAGTCCTAATACTGCTGCAGCAGTTAAACCTAAACCAACAATTTTCTTGTTCATAAAGATGAACCCTCCTAAGTTTTATATACAACAAGTGTTGCCGAAAAATTAACATTAAACCTAAAGGCTTAACAGACCAATAAAAACAGCTTTACCTCAACTCTGTAAACGAATAAGGCAATAGCTCATCGACCGTCATCACGACCGTCTTACCATCCTTAGCAACCAAGGTAACCCGAGCAGTTGGCTCAAAAAATTCAGCCATCACCTGCCGGCAGGCACCGCACGGAGAAATCGGATCCTCAGTTTCACCATAGACAGCTATCTCTTCGAAGTCACGATGGCCTTCAGAAATAGCCTTAAAAATAGCTGTCCGTTCACCGCAGTTGGTAAGTCCAAAACTGGCATTTTCAATATTACAGCCCAGATAAATATCACCGGACTTGGTTTTGACCGCGGCTCCAATAGGGAAATGAGAGTAGGGCACATAGGCATTTTGGCTGGCTTTTTGGGCAAGAGATATTAAATCAGTAGCCACCTTTTGCTTCTTTCCCTTCAACAATCGCAATTCCAGCAGACGTTCCGATTCGAGTTGCTCCCGCTTCGATGAAGGCTTGAGCATCTTTTAAGGTACGTGCTCCGCCAGCCGCCTTAACACCGAATTCGGGTCCCACTGTCTGACGCATGAGACGCACATCTTCCACTGTGGCTCCTCCCGTAGAAAAGCCAGTTGATGTTTTAACAAAATCTGCTCCTGCTGCCTTAGCTGCCTGACAGGCCTTAACTTTTTCCTCATCGGTCAAAAGACAGGCCTCAATAATAACCTTAACCAGCTTATCTCCGCTGGCTTCAACAACTGCCCGAATATCCTTTTCAACAAAATCGAAGTTGCCGGATTTTGCCTGCCCAATATTGATAACCATATCAACTTCATCAGCACCGTTTTTAATAGCATCTTTTGTTTCAAAAGCTTTGGCGGCGCTGGTCGTCGCTCCCAGAGGAAAACCGATAACGGTACAAACCTTGACATCACTTTCTTTGAGAGAAGCAGACGCATAAGAAACCCAGGTAGGATTGACACAGACGCTGGCAAAATGATAGTGCTTAGCTTCCTGAATGAGCTGGTCAATTTGAGCCTGAGTACTTTCTGGTTTTAATAAAGTATGGTCAATGTAATGATTGATTTCCATGTTATCCCTTCTTAACAATTAAGTAATGATTCTTAAAATCTCATTTACACTCAATTCTTCCTTATTTATTTTAACATTTTTTTTGAATTCTGTAAGCATGTTTTCAGATAATTTTTCATTGGAGTAAACCCTTGCAATCAGATCTCCTTTTTGGACGGAATCCCCCACTTTTTTCTCAAAAACAATGCCTGTTTCATAATCCAGTTTATCTGTTTTAACTGCTCGGCCAGCTCCCAGACGCATTGCAAAAAGTCCAAAAGCTAAAGCTGGCAGCTCTTTAATATAGCCTTCTTTATCTGCAGCTATTTCGGTGATAACAGGTGCTGCTGACGGACGGTACAAATCTGCTAAGTCGCCTCCCTGACAGACAACCATCTCTTCCAGCTTTTTAAGAGCCTGACCGTTCGTTAAATGCTCGCGAATATCTGCCAAGCTCTTTTGTTTTCCAGCCAATTCTAACATCAGCTGAGCCAGCTCGCAGATAAAATCGGTAAGGTCTTTACGTCCTTGTCCCTGCATAATCTGCAGAGCCTCTAGAACTTCCAAGCGATTCCCGATAGCCTGCCCCAGAGGCTGACTCATATCCGTTATAACAGCAATTGTTCGCCGTCCCATTTCCTTGCCAAGAGCAACCATAGTCTTAGATAAGGTCTCTGCTTCTTCCAATGTCTTCATAAAGGCGCCATCACCGACAGTCACGTCCAGTAAAATGCGGTCTGCCCCCGCAGCAATCTTTTTGCTCATGATGGAACTGGCAATCAGGGGAATAATATCAACAGTCGCTGTAACGTCGCGCAAAGCATAAAGCATCTTGTCTGCCTTAACCAGACTGTCGGACTGACCGATGACCGCTAAGCCAATCTTTTGAACTTGCTTGATAAAGTCTGCTTGTGAAAGTTCAATACGGTAACCTTTAATTGATTCCAGCTTATCAAGAGTTCCGCCAGTGTGACCCAGACCGCGACCGCTCATTTTAGCAACAGGCACTCCAAAGCTCGCAACCAGCGGTACTAATATCAATGTCACTTTATCACCTACACCGCCGGTTGAATGCTTATCCACTTTTATACCAGAAATAGCAGACAGATCAATTTGTTCACCCGAATTAACCATGGCCATAGTCAAATCATGTGTTTCTCTGGTTGTCATCCCTTTAAAATAAACGGCCATAGCAAAGGCTGACATCTGATAATCAGGCACTCGGCCGTCAGTGTAGGCTGCAATAAGCCAATTTATTTCCTGTGTCGTCAATTCATGACCGTCTCGTTTTTTCTGAATTAAATCAACTGCTCTTACCATCAAACTACCCAAAAACACTTAGCAAGCGGCTGAATTCCAGATATTCTTGGAAATTTGCTTTTCTAGAATAAGCCTGCTAAATTCATATACCGCTGGTCTCGTATTTATTGCCTTTCTTTCCTACTCCTAAGAACATAATAGCCCTTGTCTCTTTTTAAAACGGCAGCATTGCCAAAAACCTGCTCCATTTTTGCCTTAGCGCTGGGAGCTCCTTGCTTTTTCTGGATGACAATGGTCAGGCTGCCGCCTGTATTTAAATGATCAATACTATCTTCAATGACAGCATGAACAACATCTTTGCCGGCTCTAATAGGAGGATTACTGATGACAGCATCGAAACACCCCGAAACATTTTCGTAGATATTCGACTGAAAAATATTGGCATTGACCCCATTTTTTTCAGCATTCACTTTAGCTAAATCAAGAGCCCGCCTATTAATATCAACCATGGTCACTTCAAGACTGTATGCCTTGGCCAGAGAAATGCCCAAGGGACCGTAACCGCAGCCGACATCAAGCAAGGTCTTTTCCCTTTTAAAATCAAGACTGTTTAAGAGAACCTGACTGCCGTAATCAACCATTTTTTTGCTGAAGACACCTGAGTCAGTTAAAAAATGGAAGGTCTCCCCCAGCAAATTGACATCTATTTCTTTTAGCTCATGCTTGCTGTTAGGATTTTCTGTATAGTACATATTATTCATCGTATTTTCGACTCCTGTTTTACGCTAATCAATTTTAGCATACTTTGAAACGGTTTTCAATTCAATGTGGTATAATGTTCTTCAAAGGAGTATTTCATGGCCAACGAGTTTATTAATTTTGAAAAAATTTCCCGTCATACCTGGCAGCACCTGCATCAAAAATCACAGCCGCCTTTAAACGAGGCAGAATTAAATTCCATTAAGAGCCTCAATGACCAAATCAGCATTCAGGATGTCACTGATATTTACCTGCCCTTGGTCAGTCTGATTAAAATTTACAAGAAAGCACAGGAAAATCTCAGCTTTTCTAAAAGTATTTTTCTGCAAAAAGACCTCAACAACCGCCCCTTTATTATCGGCGTTTCTGGTTCTGTTGCCGTAGGCAAATCCACTACCAGCCGGCTTTTGCAGCTTTTGCTGGCAAGAACCTTTAAAAATTCCAGTGTTGAAATGGTTACTACCGATGGTTTTTTGTACCCCAATGCTGTTCTTTCTGCTAAAAATATGCTGAATCACAAGGGTTTTCCCGAGAGTTACGATATGGAACTTCTGCTCAACTTTCTCGACAGTATGAAAAGCGGGCAGACCGCAGAGATACCTGTCTACTCACATGAAATTTATGATATTGTGCCGGGTCAAAGCCAGACTCTTTCAGCACCTGACTTCTTGATTGTGGAAGGTATCAACGTCTTTCAAAATCCTGTAAATAACCGGCTTTATATGAGTGATTACTTTGATTTTTCAATCTATATTGATGCGGACAGCAAACATATTGAAAATTGGTACCTTGAACGCTTCTCAACCCTGCTGGATCTGGCTAAGAATGATGAAGAAAACTACTACCATCGTTTCTTAAAGATGGGAAAAAAAGGAGCTCTAGATTTTGCCAGAGATATTTGGAAGAACATCAACCTCATCAATCTGGAAAAATACATTGAGCCTACGCGAAATCGTGCTGAGCTTATTCTCCATAAGGCGGATGACCACAAAATAGATGAAATTTACCTGAAAAAGTGATAAAAGCTTGTCAAATGCTCAAAATTTCTATATAATAATATAGTTATCATAATTTGGAGGTAAAGACATTGGCAAATATCAAATCAGCGATCAAACGTGCTGAACTCAACGTTAAGCAAAATAACCGCAATTCAGCTCAAAAATCAGCTATGCGTTCTGCTATTAAAGCCTTTGAAGCAAACCCAACTGAAGAACTTTTCCGTGCTGCTTCTTCCAGCATCGATAAAGCTAAATCAAAGGGGCTGATTCATAAAAATAAAGCAAGCCGCGATAAAGCACGCCTTGCACGTCAATTAGCTAACTAAGAAAGCTGGAATATCTTCCAGCTCTTTTAATTTCCAAAAAAGCGGCTGATTATATATCACAGCATTACGAAAACACCTCTGAAGAATTCCAGTCTGCCGGAATTCTTCAGAGGCGTTTTTTATTCTGTTTATTGGGATGCAGTGAAAAACTCATTGCTTTTACTTACTGGCAGGCAAACGAACTTCAAAAATAGTTCCTTGCGGCTTCTTATCTTTAACGATAATACTGCCTTTTAAGCTATCGGTAATTTGTTTAGCCAGAGACAAACCGAGACCAAAACCGCCTTTTTGCCGGGTCCTGGCCTTATCAACGCGGTAAAAACGGTCGAAAATTCTCTTTTTATCTGTATCTGAAATTCCCTGACCGTTGTCAGCTACCGAGAAAATCAAATTGCGGTCGGTTGTTTTAACATCTATCCAAATTTCCCCTTCTTGACCCGTGTATTTGACAGCATTGTCAAAAAGAATGGTCATTAATTGTTTGAGTAGAGTTTTGTCAGTTTTAATCTGACGGCTGACCTTATTTGCAATGTGCAGCGTTTTACCGTTTTCCTGCGCAATCATGGCATAATTTTTAAAGGTCCCATCAAAAAAGCTGGGGTTAACCTCTGTTATTTCGGGTTCAATACCATCATCACGACGTGCCAGATTAAGGAGATTAGTTGTCAGCATCCTCATATTTCTGACTTCTTCCAAACTGGAAGCGATAGATTCTGAGGATTCTAAAATAGTAGCCTCAGGCTTTCTAAATAGGCTTTCCAAGCGATTTTGCAAAACGGCCAGCGGTGTGCGCAGTTCGTGACTGGCATTTTCCACAAAAGATTTCTGCTTTTCGTAATTCTCTAAAATAGGCTTGCGGCTCCACTTGGCTAAATAGACACTGGCGATAACTGAAATCAGCCAAAAAACAATCATAACGCTGATAATAATCGTCACATAGCGTTTGTTAGCTTCCTCCAGCTGAGTCGTGTTAATAACAATCGTTGCATATTTTACCTGAGGATAAAAATCATTATCCACTTTAACCGTTACAATCCTATATTTTTCCGTTTGGCCATAGATATTCTTGGCCTTTTGCTCGGCAATATCACCTAGATTATTCAGCTTAGGATGAATGCGGTATAAGGGTGAAAAAGCATTGATATTATTGACAACCTGCCGTTTTTTATTATAAAGAATCGTATCCGTATTGGCAGCCATTTGACCATTGGGTTTGATTTTAAAGGAAGGTTCTGAGTTATTTTCGCCAATGGTATCATCAATCATGGTATTTCTGACCATAGCCATATTGACATAATCATCAATATTTTTAGTTGCTTTTTTAAGACTGTCATCAACCGAAGAATAAATACCAAAGCGCATGACTTGTATGATGATCACCGTCATTACAAAGAATATGCCCGTAAATACACCAAAGAAATGGCTGAAAAAGGAGGCATTCTCTCCATGCCTGTTTTTTTGTCTCAGTTTAATTAGCATTCTTCAAAATATATCCTACACTGCGCAATGTCTGCAAGTTTTTTCCGAACTGAGTATCTTTTAGTTTTTTTCTGATTTTAGACACATAGACCTCAACGACAGAAATTGTCGTATCACTGTCAAATCCCCAAATTCGGTCAAAAATCTGTGATTTAGGCAAAATAACATTCTGATTCTGCAGGAAATAAACCAGCAAATCGAACTCCTTGCCAAGCAGCTCAACTTCCTTACCATTTACTTTGGTTGTATTGGTCGATGTATCCACCGTTAAGTCACCGTAAACAAGGCTTTTATCGGTATATTTCCCTGAGCGCTTAAGAAGAGCTTGAATACGCATTTTCAGCTCTTCTAAATAAAAAGGTTTTGTCAGATAATCATCAGCTCCCAGTTCAAAGCCGTGTCCCTTATCATCTAAGCCTTCTTTAGCGGTCATAATCAAGACAGGTGTTGTAATACCCTTCTCACGCAATTCCTTCAAAACCTGAAAACCGCTCTTTTCTGGCAACATCAAGTCCAATAAAATTAAATCATAAACGCCGCTTTCAGCCTCATAAAGCCCCTCTTCCCCATCAAAAACCTGCATAACGTCAGCAAAATCATCCAGAAAGTCAAAGATGGAATTTGACAGGCTTAAATCATCTTCTACTAATAATATCTTTATCATGTTCCGCTCCTTTTCTTACTTTCTATTATAGCATGACTTAGAAGTTTTCGACTAATTATTTATGAGGAGAGGAAATTCCTTTAAGTCAGCTGTTAGCGTTAGCAAGAGCTACAATCAAGATAGTTAAGGCAGATTTTGCTGCCAGTGAGAGAAAAATGGGGTTATTGAATACTTTTTTCATAGATAGACCTCTTCTTTCTTTCAGAATAGACCCAGTCTAACCTAACATTCTTAAAAGAGGCTTAATGAAAAAAATATTGCTTTAGCTAAGCAAAACATAGCAGCTGTTAAAAAAAAACTAAAACAGCCATTTACGAATAGTTATATTGAAGCGGTGACTATATTGTATAAAGCAAAAAAATATTTTAATAGAAAGATTAGCACTGAATATTGTCGGTCAAAAAAAGACTTGGTCCTGGCCAATACAGAAACTAAATCTTTTGACTCTATAATATCTGAATAAGAAGTTGAACCAATTTGTCAGCCATTAGCCTAAGTACCAACAATTTCTTTTATTTTTGTAGCTTGAGTCGAGTTGTAATGCTGACTAAGTTTTATAATTACATTTTTATTAACCGCCGCAGGCTAATCCTTTCTAAAATAAGAAATAAAAATCCCTAGACCTACTATTCCAGCAATTACTAATATAGTATTCTTATTTTTTAATCCCCAAATTAATAAAAATAGATCAATTAACAAAACAAATATAGATGTAAATAGCCTGCTTTTACTCATACCTACCTCCTATAGAAGAATAATTCCGCAGTAGTACAACTAAGATACAGCAAAGATTTTTATGAGCCTTTTATTTGTTAATTGTACCTGCCTTCCAACATGTTAATAATAGTTTTATGTTCAATATCACTGTTTATATTCCCGCTTTTGCCTTACTCTATCATAATTTCTATTTTTTCTCAACCATATCATTATTCCCCATAAGCTTTTTGAAAAGTTGGATTCTTTGATTTCACTGAAGACAGCCTTAAAGTCCTTCTAAGATATCGAAAGTAAATTAGCAACGATTCGGAACAGTCTTGTTTTAAAGCTAAACTAAAGGAAACCAACAAACTTATCAAAGATATCAAGCATCAAACCTTTAGCTTTCGTAATTTCAAGAACTTTAAAACTAAAATTCTCATCACTCTTGATATCAAAAAAGGAGAAAACCGACTTGGTCTTCTCCACGTGTCAAGATCAATCACTCACTACAGCTGACAAAAAGCTTTTACAGTTTAAACTCTTTTTTATCTGACCTTGCTTTTTAAGCTCCGCAGTCTTTAGGAATACCATTAAAAATGACCTGTAACCGCCTGCCAAACAGCTGCCTTCTCTCTTTCGATCAGAGCAGTTCTGGCTGCTATTTCTTTAATTCCCATAGTGATATTGCGGCTGAGAGCCAGATTATCCAGCTGCGGTTCAAAGAAAGCTTTGTATTCCTCTAGCCGCTGATCGGTTTTAAATATATTAGCCGGAATAACAACAAAGCTGTCAAAACTCATGTCACCGCCAAGCGTGTCTTTAATCCACTCCCAATTGTCACGTGCCCATTGCCAGAACGCTTCCTGGGTATAAGGCTCACTTAAGAAAAGCCTGTACCAGAGCGATAAATCCTGAGGCTTAATAAGGTCCTTGTTTTTCAGCTGACTCAAGATTCTTTCAAGCGTTGTTTGCGATTTGGTGTGCGCCAGAGCACTAGCCAGCTGCCTGCGGAAGTTTCCGTCATTGGTTAGCACATAAGCATCCAAGTAAAGTCTTACTAATTCATCCGTTTCAGCATGCTTGATTTGATTGGTCAAAACAGCAAGCCGAACAGCAGCTGGGATGGATTCGATATTTCCCCTGTGCGTTTCAAAAATTGCCTGTGCTTTTTCATTGGCATCAGGATCATCAGCGTAAATCATATTGGCCAGAACAATCTGACGAATCTTCTCATCCTCGTCGCTTTCCTGATCCGATTTTTCAAAACCAAGACGCTGATAATTTGCCTGATAAACATCGCGAACTAAGGATTTAAAATCTGATTCAATTTGGCTGCCTTCCTCTAAAAATCTCTCTATGCCGGCCACCAACTGATGACTTGCCGACATGACCAAATAAGACGTCTCAGCCGATAGGTTTGATAAAAGCAGCACTAATTCAGCATAAGAAATCTGACCACTTTCTGCCAACAAACGGCGCTCTTGAATGATTTGCAGTTTGGAAGTATTATCTAGACGATCAAAATCTGCTAAAACAGCCTCTAAAAGCTGTCCATCGTAATTGCTGATGTAGTGCGCAGTATTGCCGGTATTTAAGCGCAAAGCCCCCTTATCTTTATTGTCAGCCAGCAGCTGACTAAAGTTAGGAATTTTAATGGACTCTTCTTTCAAGATATCAGGCAGACCAGACCAATTGCTGTTAAGCGGAATTTGCCAGAGGCGGCCAGCCTCTTCATAATCGCCAATAAAGAATTGTTTTTGCGAAATATGAAGTGTGTCATCCTTAACAGCCAGCGTTACTAAAGGATAACCCGGCTGCTCAAGCCAAGCGTCCATAAAGCTGGCAACATCTTTGCCGGAAGCAGTAGACAAAGCATTCCAAAGGTCGCGTCCGACAGTATTGGCATATTGATATTTTTCAAAATAGGTCTTCAAGCCAGCGGCAAAAGCCTTATCTCCCAGCCAGCGGCGAAGCATGTGCATGAGACGGCTTCCCTTAGCATAAACAATAGCGGCATCAAAAATGGTATTAATCTCATCCGGATGATTAACAGTGACATGTACAGACTGAACACCGTCTGTTGCATCACGTTTAAGAGCATGAGGAACACCGCTTGTCTGGAAATCTTCAAAAATATTCCAGCTGGGCTCAATTGCATCAACAGCAACATATTCCATCATGTTGGCAAAACTTTCATTAAGCCAGAGGTCATCCCACCATTTCATGGTGACTAAGTTGCCAAACCATTGGTGAGCCAATTCATGAGCAATAACAAGCGCTACCTGCTGACGGCTGCTTACTGTTGAATTTTCATCAACTAAGAGATAAACCTCCCGATAGGTAATCAGTCCCCAGTTTTCCATGGCTCCGGCAGAAAAATCCGGAAGGGCTAGATGGTAGGACTGTGGAATTGGATACTTAACACCAAAATACCCTTCATAAAAATTAATAACACGAACAGCGATATCTAGGGCAAAAGCAACCGAGTCGCTGCTTTGAGCCTCAGTCGCAAAAACACCTACTTCTGTCCCATTATTTGTGTAGGCTTTCTGCCCATGAAGACTGCCAAAGGCAAAAGCCAACAGATACGAAGACATTCTAGGGGTCGTATCAAAGGTCCAGACACCAGTCTCCTCACGGCGGCTGATATTAATTTCGGGCATATTAGAGAGAGCGACATCGCCCTCTTCTTGGTCAAACTTCAGCGCTAAATCAAAGGTAGCCTTTGCTTCTGGTTCATCAATACTTGGAAATGCTTCGCGGGCAAAGTGACTTTCAAACTGCGTTGAAATGATCTCTTTTTTAACCCCGTTGACAGTGTAATAGGAAGGATAAATGCCCGTCATATTATCTGTAATTTCACCTGCAAATTCCAATACTAGAGTCATACTGCCGGTTTCAGGGAGTTCAATATGAATAGCCTCATGATCATTGTCCAGTTCGTAAACCAACTCAGTATTATCCAAAAGAACTGAGCTGATGGTCAAGTTTTTCTGATGCAGCGAAATCACATTGTCAAGCGCTTCTCCGTTGATAGCTACATTGCCGGAGAAAGTTCTTTGCTGACGGTTAATGTCTAGAAAAATATTATAATTTTCAGGCACAAACTTTTCAATAAAGTGTTCTACAGATTCCATGTATCTCCCTTATTATTTCAAAATTTCTAAATCATTATTATATCACAATTCAATGATTTTTCCAGTTTTAAGATAGACAATCCATTCACAGATATTTCGAGCATAGTCACCAATCCGTTCAAGATACATCAGTACCTGAAAGTATTCCTTACCTGCAAAAGCAGCATCTGGTGTTTTCTTGATTTCTTCAACCGCCAGACTTTGAATATCCTTGAAATAGTTATCAATTATTTCATCGCTGGCTGCAATTTCATAAGCCTTTTTATCATCACCATTAATGTAAGCATTCAAAGCATCCTCAACCATGCGCTTGACAGCTTTGCCCATCTCACTAATTTTTTCTTCAACAACTAAAAGGCGCTCTTCACCCTTCATGCGAATCGTCGCCTTAGCGATTGAGGAAGCATGATCACCCATTCGTTCAATATCGCTTGAAGCTTTGAGGACTGTAATGACTGTTCTCAAATCATTAGAGACGGGCTGCTGCAGAGCAATAATCTCGAGAGACTTTTTTTCAAGCTTAGTTTCATACTCGTTTACTACATCGTCATCAGCAATAACTTCTTTTGCCAAGTCGCGGTCGTGACTAACAAAAGCACGCACCGTTTTATTAATCTGTGCCAGTACTTCTGTACCCATCGCGTAAAATTGATTATGTAATTTATCTAATTCTTCTTCAAATTGCGATCTTAACATGTTCTCATCTCTTTTCTATTATTATTTTATCCAAACTTACCTGTAATATAATCTTCTGTTTCTTTTTTCTGCGGATTTAGGAACATTTCTTTAGTATTACCGTACTCAATCAAATCCCCAGCAAGGAAAAAGCCCGTCCTGTCGGAAATGCGCGAAGCCTGCTGCATAGAACGCGTAACGACAATCATCGTATACTTTTCTTTTAAAGCATAGAGCGTATCTTCGATTTTTCCTGCTGAAATAGGGTCCAAGGCCGAAGTCGGTTCATCCAGCAAAATAATCTGCGGGCTGGTGGCCAGAACTCTGGCTATGCAGACACGCTGCTGCTGGCCGCCAGATAGACCGATTGCCGAATCATGCAGACGGTCTTTCACTTCATTCCAAATGGAAGCACCATTTAAAGATTTTTCAACGGCCTCATCAAGAACCTTCTTATCCTTAATACCCTTTAAACGCAAGCCATAGACAACATTTTCATAGATGGTCATCGGAAAAGGATTGGGCTGCTGGAAGACCATGCCGATTTCTTTACGCAGATCTACTGTGTCTGTCCGTGGACTGTAGATATTATGCCCATTGTACATGATAGAACCCGTGACCGTTACTTCCGGATTAATATCACCCATTCGGTTGATAGCACGCAGCAAGGTTGATTTACCAGATCCTGACGGCCCAATCAAAGCGGTGATTTCATTAGGATAGAAATCAATGGACACATTATTAAGTGCTTTCTTTTTACCATAATAAACAGACAAATCATTTACTTTTAAAATAGGTTCTGTCATTGTTTTCCTTTCTATCCAAAGTGTCCAGACACATAATCACTGGTTGATTTCAATTTAGCATTTTGGAAAATATTATTGGTCATATCATACTCAATCAAATTTCCCAAATAGAAAAAGGCTGTGTAATCACTAGCGCGGGCCGCCTGCTGCATGTTGTGAGTAACGATGATAATCGTATAATTTTTCTTTAACTCAAACATGGTTTCTTCCAACTGCATTGTTGCCACAGGGTCAAGAGCTGATGCCGGTTCGTCCATTAAAAGAATATCAGGTTTCACCGCAATAGCCCGAGCAATGCACAAGCGCTGCTGCTGACCGCCAGAAAGAGTAAAGGCAGATTTATGCAAATCATCCTTGACTTGCTCCCAGAGCGCTGCCTGTTTAAGAGAGGTCTCAACAATTTCATCTAAGACTTTTTTGTCTTTAATGCCGGCACGCTCGTAAGCAAAAGTTATGTTCTTATAGATTGATTTAGCAAAGGGATTGGGCCTTTGGAAAACCATGCCAATGTGCTTACGCATTTCATAAACATTGATATTGGGAGCATTGACATCAATGCCCTCATACATGATTTCTCCGGTTACTCTAGCAATATCGATAGTGTCATTCATTCGATTTAAACTGCGGAGGAAAGTTGATTTACCGCAGCCTGACGGACCTATTAAAGCGGTAATTTTGTTCTTTTCAAACTGCATATCAATCCCATTGATAGCCTCGTTTTCACCGTAATAGACGTGTAAATCCTTGGTTGATAGAGCGAGATTTCCTTCCGGAAAAGTAATAATATGCCTTTCATTCCAATTATAATCTGCCATTTGTCCTCCTTTAGGCTGCTGATGTTAGCTTAGCATGCAGCTTCTTACCGATGTAGCGTGCTGACAAGTTAAAGATAAGGATAAAAATAAGTAAAACTGCTGCACTGCCTTCAGATACTTTGGTAGCATCCGGAATTGTTCCTTCACTGTTAACCTTCCAAATATGAACAGCCAAGGTTTCAGCCTGACGGAAAATGGAAATCGGACTCGTTGTACTAAGCGGATTCCAGTTTCCCCAATCCAGAGCCGGTGCAGATTGACCTGCTGTATAAATCAGTGCTGCTGCTTCCCCGAAAATACGGCCGGAAGCAAGCACAATACCGGTCACAATTCCCGGAAGTGCTTCCGGAATAACCACATGAATCACGGTTTCCCAGCGTGAAATACCCAAAGCAAGGCCAGCCTCGCGCTGCGTATGATGGACATTTCGCAAACTGTCTTCGATATTACGCGTCATCTGCGGTAAATTGAAAACAGTCAGCGCCAGAGCACCTGAAATAATGGAAAAGCCGTATTGAAATTGAACAACAAAGATGAGATAACCAAAAAGACCAACAACCACAGACGGCAGAGAAGACAAGATTTCAATACAGGTACGGATAAAATCTGTCAAGCGGCCCTTTCTAGCATACTCAGACAAATAAATACCAGCTCCCATAGACAAAGGGATAGAGATAATCAGTGTTACGACTAAAAGAAAGAAGGAATTATAAAGCTGAATGCCGATGCCCCCGCCAGCTTCATAGGAAGAGGAGCTGCCTGTCAGAAAGTGCCAATCAATGCTGGGAATTCCCCGGACAAGAATAAAAAGCAAGAGCAATGCCAAAATGGCAATAATAATACCAGCAATGGTATACAAAATACCAGTAACTAATTTATCCAGTTTTTTAGCGTGCATAATTTTTCTTACCTTCCCTTGTAATAAATTTCATCAGCATATTGAAAGCCAAACTCATAATCAGAAGGACTAAGGCCAGTGACCAAAGAACATTATTTTGGACGGTTCCCATAACTGTATTTCCAATTCCCATTGTCAAGACAGAAGTCAGGGTTGCTGCAGGTGTTGTCAGAGAAGTTGGAATGACTGCTGAATTTCCGACAACCATCTGAATTGCCAATGCTTCACCAAAAGCACGGGCCATCCCAAAAACAACCGCTGTAAAGATACCTGGTCTTGCCGCATTTAAAATAACACGCCAAATGGTTTGCCAGCGAGTTGCCCCCATAGCAAGACTGGCTTCCTTGTAGTGTCTTGGAACAGCTTTTAGACTGTCAACAGTCATAAAGGTTACAGTCGGCAAAATCATAACGAACAGGACAAAGACCCCAGATAAGATACCAAATCCTGTACCGCCAAATAAGGTTCTGACAAAAGGCACAACAATCTGCAGACCAATAAATCCATAAACAACCGATGGAATCCCAACAAGCAGCTCAACAACAGGCTGAAGAATTTTAGCACCGTATTTAGGTGAAATTTCAGTCATAAAAACTGCAGCTCCAATGGCAAAAGGGGTTGCAATCAAAGCTGATAAAATGGTAACAATGAAAGACCCTAATATCATCGGCAGAGCTCCTAGCAAGGGTTTGCCGTCCGGTCCTTTAACATTAGGCTGCCACTCTTTTCCAAAAAGAAATTTGAAAGGATTGATTTTATCTACAAAGAAGGTTGACAGTCCCTTTTGAGCAACAAAAATGAGAATCATTGCAACGATAAGCACAATTAAAGCCAAACAGCAAAAGGTAATTGTCTTACCAAATTTTTCTAAACGAGAATTTTTAGAAGGTGAGGTCAGCTTTTTAATCAGTTCTTGATTTTTCATGATTCCTCCATATATCAAGATAAGAACTTTGAAAAGCAATAAAAGCAGCTGAACCAGTCAGCTAAGTAGCTTTTATCCCTTTCACTTGTATATCATTATTTAGCCGTTACAGTGCCGTCTGCACTCTTAACAACTTTCATATCATTAACAGAAATATAACCCATTCGAGGAACGATGCTCTTTTGCACCTTGTCACCCATCATGAAGTCCAAAAATTCTTTGGTTAAACCTTTGGCTTTCCCTTTGGTATACATGTGCTCATAAGACCAAAGCGGCCAGTCGTTAGTTGTTACATTTTTTACGGTTGGCTTAAAACCATTTAATTTTAAAGATTTTACTGAGTTATCGACGTAGGCAAAGGCCAGATAAGAAATTGCACCCGGAGTCTGTGAAACAATCGACTTCACCATACCGTTGGAATCCTGCTCCTGGCTTTGCTTGGCGTCTTTTCCATCCATGATGACACTGTCAAAAGTCGCCCGAGAACCAGAGCTGGCAGCTCGGTTAATAATAGAAATTTCTAAATCCTGACCGCCTACCTGTTTCCAGTTGGTATACTCACCGGTAAAAATTTTTTGCAGCTGTTCAACAGTTAAATTAGAAACCTTAACTTTTTTGTTTACAATAACAGCAAGTCCGGCAACCGCAACCTGATGGTCAACCAGTTCTTTGGCATCGATGCCGTCTTTTTCTTCAGCAAAAAGATCACTGTTGCCAATCTGAACAGCGCCTGACTGTACTTGCGAAAGCCCTGTACCAGAACCGCCGCCTTGAACATTGATAGTTTTACCTAAATGAGACTGAGCAAACTCATCCGAGGAAGCCTCTACCAATGGCTGCAAGGCTGTTGAGCCAACACTGGTGATTGACTGTCCCTTATCAATCCAGCTGGAACAGGCCGCTAGAGCCAGACTGGCCGCAGCCAGTACCAAAGATAAAACTATTTTTTTCTTTCTCATTTACTTGCTTTCCTTTCCTAATCAATTATAACAATAAAATAAATGAAACGGTTTGCAATTGTAAAATTTTTTTAAAATGTATTCTATAACATTTACACTTGAAAACGAAGTCCCTTAGGAAAATAATTCTTTAACGTATTGCCTGTGACCTTGGCAAAACCTAGGCCATTCCCGTTTATGAGAATTTGATACCAGCCCTTTTCATAATCCTTAGAGAGAGGCAGGACATTTCCAGAAGCATAAACCTTAAACTGTTCTACATCAATTTCAATAGACTGTACTACTTCACTTTTTCTTAAAGCCAGTCCCAAGGCAAAAGACGGTTCAAACCGATCCTTCTTGAAGGTTCCTAAATGCAGGCCGTTTCTGGCGATCTTCAGCTTGGAGAGAGCTGGCAGTTCCTGCGGCAGCAAATAAAGCTGGCTGCCAAAGGTTTGATAGATTCCCTCTAATCTGACTTTAAGGTGTTTATTAGCAAAATCCTTCCAGAGCTTTTCCTGCTCTTTTTTTAAATGACTTTTAGCGGCTTTTGCCAGAACAGATGGCTGAGCCGGCCGTTTATCCTGAAGCTTGGCTACAAACTGTCCTTCCCCTTTAAAACGATGAGGATACATCCGTGCTGCTTCTGGCATATCAATACCTTCGGTCATACCGTTGACCTTGGGAACGTCTGCCAGCTCCAAATAATCATACTCTGACAGCAGCCAATTGACAATATCCTCGTTTTCTTCCGGAGCCCAAGTACAGGTTGAATAAACTAGGCTGCCGCCCTGAGCCAGCATTTTCACAGCTTCTTGCAGAATTTCCTTCTGAAGCTCAGCACATTCTGCCGGATAATCCTCATGCCAATATTGCATGGCAGCTGGATCTTTTCGGAACATTCCTTCGCCTGAACACGGAGCGTCTAAAACAATAAGATCAAAATAATGTTCAAAGGTTTGAGCTAGATTTTTTGGGCTCTCATTGGTAACAATGACATTTCTGGCACCAAAGCGCTCTACATTTTCCACAAGAACCTTGCTGCGTTTTTTAGAAATCTCATTGCTCACCAAAATTCCTGTATTGTCCAGATAAGAAAGCAGGTGAGTGGTTTTCCCTCCCGGAGCTGCCGCTAAATCAAGCACTTTCATTCCCTTTGCAGGAGCTGCAACCTGAGCAACCATCTGAGCAGCTGGCTCTTGAGAATAAACTAAACCTGAGACATGCTCTGCAGACCTGCCCGAAACCTTGCCATAATGCCCCCAGTCTGTGTTAGGAATCGGATTTCCAAATGAAAGCTGAGTGCCTTTTAAAGGGTTGACTCGAAAAGCAGCTATGGCTTCTTCTTTGAAACTGGCAAAAAAGTCTTCAGCCTCGCTTCCCAAAATAGTGCAATATTTTTCTACAAATTTTTCAGGTAATGACATATTAACGATTTATCTTGTTTATATTAAAAAGAAATAGTCTGTTCTACAGCATATTATTTAATATATTTTTGGATTTCTTTTAATTTAGCTTGTGGGACAAACATGATCATCTGCCGAGTTTTATAGTCGGGCTTGTGACCACACAGATCAAGAACAATATAGCCCAGCTTTTCTCCCATGATACTGCCTGCAGCATAGTCCCAAGGAGCAATGTTAGAAAAGTAAGCAATAAAACGTCCTTCCAAGACGCGGCAAATACTGAGCCCAGCACTGCCAATCCCGCGAATTCCCAAGGTGCGGCGTCCTAAATCAGCTATCCCCATAACATTTTGAGCACACATGGCACTGTTGCCGCCGATTAAAGAACGCCTCAAAGGTCTGTCATGAAAAGAAGGCAGGGATTTTCCGTTTGCGGTCACGTCAAATTGGCCGCCGCCGCTGTAAAGAATATCGTTCATGACATCGTAAATGAGACCAAACTGACCAACACTGTTTTCATAATAAGCGATCATAACAGCAAAATCGCAGCCTTGAACAATAAAATTGACCGTTCCATCAATCGGATCCAAAACCCAGACAGAGCCATCGTCGATATCTGATACAAGACCGTCCTCTTCTGCAAAGAAATGGTCTTCCGGATAAGCGCTGTGAATTCGTTTGACCATCAATTCCTGAACTGCCTTATCTAAATCAGTAACCAGATCATCAAAGCCTGACTTTTCTTCAATCACCAAATTATGTGTCATATTATCACGAATATAGCGCCCTGCTTCATAAATCAGTTCTTTTGCAAATTGAAATTTAGTTTCCAAGGGAGATAAATCCTTTCTCTTTAGCCTTTGCTGCCTGGACTGCACGGTAGACTGAATAGCCGCTGACCCTTTCAAACTCACGGTCAATTTGCTTTTCCTGTGATTTACTGACGACAACAGTCTTATATTTCCTGTAGCCTTCTAAAAGACGACTTACCTCAGCTTTGCTTTCGTAAGCCTTCTCGACTAGATTTAAAAAAGAAAGCACTGAGGCTATTTCTTCAGTGCTCCACGATAAATCTAAAGGATAAGAATAGTTTTTACTCATCTTCTTCCTCAGTTTCTGCTTTAATCGTTGCCTGACGCAGTTCTTGCTTGCGGTAATCTCGTGGTAAAAAAGCCCGAATTTCATCTTCATTAAAGCCAATCTGCATACGCTTATCATCCATAATAATCGGACGGCGAAGCAGGCTGGGATTTTTTGAAATAAGGTTGATTAGCTCAGAGACAGACAATTCATCCACATCAATATCTAATTTTTGAAAAACTTTTGAACGGGTTGAAATGATGTCTTCGGTTCCATTCTCGGTATAAGAGAGAATCTTCAGTAAATCATCGCGGTTCAGAGGACTCGTGATGATATTATGCTCTCGAAAGGCAACATCGTGTTTATTTAACCAAGCCCTTGCCTTACGGCAGCTTGTACAGCTAGGTGATAAAAATAAGGTAACCATATCCTACCCCTTTATTCATACTTGCCTTTTATTATACAGGATTTTAAGTAACTTGGCTATGCTTTTCCCCAATTTAAGGCAAATTCTTTATCCATTTTAAGCTGGTTAACTAAATCATCAATGCCATTAAACTTGACCATTTCGCGAATTTTATCCAGCCATAAAATTTCAATTGTTTCGCCGTAGATGTTTCCGTCAAAATCAAAAATATTGGCTTCTAAGCGCAGCTCTGTCCCGCCAAAGGTAATATTTTTGCCAACGCTGGTCATTGAACGATAGCGTTTCTCGCCCACCAAGACATCAGTCACATAAACACCGTCTGCCGGCAAATAGGTCCGATCAATAGGCGCTAGATTGGCCGTTGGAAATCCTATCGTCCGGCCTCTGGCATCACCGTGAACAACAATTCCTCTTGTTGAAAACTCGTAACCTAAAAGCTGGTTAACCTGAGCAACATCTCCCTGATCGATTAGCTGACAGACGCGGGTCGAGCTGATTTTTTCCTGCTTATGCTGGACCTCAGCTACTGTAACAACCTGTCCGGAAAAATTGCGCTTAAGGTAGTCAGAATCTGTTTTATTATGACCAAACTTATAGTCAAAGCCGACAACAATAGCTTTTGCTTTCAGAGCTTGAATATAGCCATCGATAAAATCATCAGAACTGGTTTTGGCAAAAGCTGAAGTGAAATCTATCAAATAAAGATCATCAACACCATACTCTGCAAATTTGGCGTAACGTTTTTCCGGATAATTGATATGATTAAGCAGCTCCGGACTGAAACGCGAGAAAGCTAGCTGGGGAGATTCAGGAAAAGTAAGCACAACAATTTTTAAATTTTCTTTATCCGCCAGTATTTTCGCCTCTTCAAAAAGTTTTCTGTGTCCCTTATGAAGAGCATCAAAATAACCTAGAACTAGGACTGACGGTTCTTTTCGGCAAATGTCCCGATGGCTGCGAATTCTAAATATATTCATCTTCTATTATCTTTCTAAAGCATCATTTTACAGAAAAACTTTTTTGGGCTGATACAAAGCTCCTCGTTTTTCTAAAACAGCAACAAGCTTCTTTTCATCAAAAGCGGCCAGCAGCGCATCTTTTTGGAATAAGGTAATTTGTCGGCCGAAGGAAATCTCATGGACCTGTTCTTTACTCAGTTCTGCCCGCGGCAGAGACAGTACTCCGTATTCAATCGGTAAGATAAAGGAAAAATCACCCGCTGCCGTCTTTTCTGCAACCTCATTTAAGCTTAAAGCATCCTCCAATTTTAAACCAGCTGCAGCGGTCCTTTCAAGGAAAGACATATGGCTGGCATAGCCGAGTCTGGCTCCTAAATCAACTGCTAAGGTTCTAACATAGGTTCCCTTGCTGCAAGAAACTCGAAAATCAAAACGACAGCAATCATCCTCAAACATTAAATGGCTGGTCCGTTTAAAATCATAAATCATGACTTGACGCTGAGGACGTTCTACTGCCTGCCCTGCACGCGCATATTCGTATAATTTTTTCCCATTGACCTTAACAGCCGAATACATGGGGGGAGTCTGATTGATCTGGCCGACAAAAGCTGACATAGCAGCATCGACATCTTCTGTTGTCAAATGCTTGTCAACTGGTGTTCTCTCAATAATATCGCCGCTAACATCTTCCGTCGCTGTCGAAAAGCCAAGGGTCACCTGTCCCTCATAAACCTTGCCAGCTTCTGTCATGTATTCTAGAACCCGTGTGGCCTTGCCAACTGCAATGGGAAGAACTCCAACAACATCAGGGTCAAGCGTACCGCCATGGCCTATTTTCTTTTCATGAAGAATCTTACGAAGCTTAAAGACTGCATCATGTGAGGTCATTCCTGCTTCTTTTTTTAAATTGATAATTCCTGAAATCATAACTTTTATTATAGCATAGATTAGCCAAGGATGGTTAATATAAAAGCTCTGTTTAGATATTAGCTAGCTGATCATAAAGATTTCTCTATTACAAATGCTTATATCTAAAATTTATCTGTTAAAGGTAAAACAACTGTCACTTTCAGACCTGGATGATTGTCCCAAAAGATAGTCTCACCCTTATGAAGTTTAATAATTTGCTTAGTGATAACTGTACCCATGCCATGTGTATCATAATTGCGGGATTTTTGATTGAGCTCTTGGACTTTTTTAGCACTAATAGAACCATTGTCTGTGATTATCAGCTGCGCGTGGTCTCCAACCTGTTGTAAGTTGAGTTTCAGTTGTGGCGAGGTATTGTGCGTTAGGCTGTTGAGAAGAATATTGTTGATGGCGCGTGTCAGCAGCGTTTTATTACCCAAAACAGGAGTTGCTTCTTCTGGCAGTTTAAAACTCAAATCAATCCCTTCATAGTTATTGTAGAGATCAGCTATGATTTGTCTGAGGAGACCATTAAGGTCAAAACTGGTCATTTCCTGCTCAATATCTTGATTCTCCAGCAGATAGCTCATATTAAGGTTGGAGATGATGTCCTCCATTTTATGAATATTAGCTTCGATTTGCTGAGTTTGATGACTGCGGCCTTGCAGAGTTTCAAGCTGGCTGGTGTAACCGAGCATGAGGGTCAGAGGGTTGCGCAGATCGTGACTGATACCGCGTATCCAATGGCTGCGCATTTCCTTGGTTTCAATCAAGAACTGCGAGGTCTGATTAAGAGCGGACTTGATTTCAGACAGGTTGCCTTTTTCATTAAGGACAACAGGTCGGCTGTCAGACAAATCAGCAAGAGCTTGAGTGATTGGTTTGAATTCCTTACGCAGCCTCATTTGCGACCGTAGATAAATAGCCAATAAGGCTATGATCAGTCCCACAAAAATACCTGCAACCAGCTTTGCGATGCTAAAGAAATTTTGGACGTTGTAGTAGTTGGCAGGATATTTTTCAAAAGACCCCTTGGGATAGCCTAAGATGAGAACTTTTTCACCAACGACAAAGGTAAAAACAGGATAATCGTCCAAATACCAGCGTGACGAACGAGCCACATCTGCCATGCTGTAGTGGCGCTTAAGCTTGTCTGGTAAGCGGTAGGATTGTTCAATGTTCCCTTGCTCTGACAATAGCATAAGCCAGATTTTTTGCTTGTCTAGAACTTTCTTATTCTGAGTGGTTAGCTGTAACTGGCTATGACTGACCATTGTTTTGACGATAGCTGTCGGCTCTTCATGACTGTTTTGCATGCTATCAATGATGTGATAGCTACCAAATAAAAAGATAAAAATGGCAGTCAGCCCCAGAAGAACCACTGTCGCAAAATAGGTCAGCAAAACCTTAGAAAAATACTTAAAAGTCGTCATTTAATCCACCCGCAGCTGGTAGCCCAGCCCCTTAATAGTAATGAGGTGGACAGGTTTAGACGGATTAGCCTCTATCTTCTGCCGCACCTTGCGGATATGAGCCATGAGCGTATTTTCATAACCTTGATAATTGTCGCCCCAAACCTTACTCAAGAGCTGGTCGAAGGTGACGATTTTATTTTTGTGATTGTATAGCACCTTGAGTAGGCTGTATTCTTTAGCGGTTAGCGGAATTTCTTGGTCCTCTTTGAGAATGGCTGCGCGCTCAAAATCAATCTGACAACTATCTAATTGCACCACGTCATCTTGCGGCGGATAGCTGCGCTTGAGAATGGACAAGAGCCGTAGTTCTAGTTCCTTAGGACGAAAAGGTTTGACGATGTAGTCATCCGCTCCCAGCTCGAAACCTTGGTATTGTTTTTCAATGTCAGACACCGCAGACAGAAAGAGCACAGGCATGGCTGAGGTCTTCCGAATTTCTCTCAGCACCTCAAAACCAGAGCCGTCTGGTAACATAATATCCAAAATCGCCAAGTCAAAGGCTTCCCTTTCCAGAAGCTCTAGGGCTTCTTTTTTGCTGGCAGCCCGTGTCAAATGACTGAAACCAGCAATAGATAGACTTTCTGTGATCATGTCTAAAATCTCAGGATTGTCATCTAAGATGAGTAGTTTTCTCTCTTTTTCTTTCATATCAGTTTACCTCAATCTTAGTATAGCATAATCAAAAAGCCCGCTCTGCCATTTTCCTAAAAATTAAGGAAGAATTAAGGTAGAGAGTAAGGACTGGTAAGGTAGGAACGCTATACTGAATATGTAAAGACAAGGAGGAAGTCAAATGATAACAATGATAGAACTGAAGAATGTCAAACGCGTTTTCGGTAAGCAGGTAGCAGTAGACTTGAGCGACTTGAGTATTGAGCAAGGGGAAATTTACGGTCTGATTGGGCCAAATGGTGCTGGTAAATCAACCATTATGAAAATGATATGTGGTCTTCTAGAACCCAGTTCTGGTCAGGTTACAGTGGCAAGTGTTCCTATGACAGATACCAATCGGATTGGTATTCTGAAACAAATAGGTTCTCTGATTGAAGAACCAGCCTACTACGATAATCTGACAGGTTTTGAGAATATGCAGATTCTCAAAGAGTTGAAGGGGCTGACTGATCATGACGTGGCAGAAGCGCTGGCTATTGTCCGTTTGACGGATCACAAGGATAAGCGTGTCAAACATTACTCGCTTGGAATGAAGCAGCGCCTTGGAATTGCTATGGCCATCATGGGTCGTCCAAAGTTAATTATCTTGGATGAACCAACTAATGGGCTTGACCCGCAGGCGCGTGAAGAGATTCGTAAGCTTATTCGTAGCCTGCCTGAGAAGTTTCACACCACGGTCATGATTTCTTCTCACGCGCTAGATGAAATCGAAAAAATGGTAACTCAGATTGGTATCATCGGAAAAGGTAAACTGCTCTACCAAGGAACAATTGGTCAGTTCAAGAGCCAGCATAGCAGCAATATCTGCTTGAGAACATCAGCCAATGATAAGGTGGCTGCGCTTTTGGGGCTTGATGCCAGTCAAATCCAACTAACAGAGCAGGGCATTTTATTGCCGCATTATGCTGATGCCCAACTGGCACAAGTCGTGAAACGCTTGGTGCTTGCTGATGTAGCTGTCTATCGCGTGGTTGAAGTTAGCAAGTCTTTGGAAGAGCTCTTTATTGACTTCACGGCTAGTGATGTCTTATAGGAGGTGGCTATGTTGAAACTTTTTAAGATTGAAACTAAAAAGTATCGGGGGTTACCCGTCTTTAGACTTTTGTTTGTTTCTCTTGTCATATCTATCTTATTTTCTTGCATACAGATTTTTGATCATAAAACCGCGGCAGATTTGGCGAGTCTGGCCAAACTCTATGGGGTTTGGGATGCAGTTGCTATGGTCAAAATTATTGTTCAGCCGGTGATATTGGCTAGTCTGGTTAGTATAGCTGTTCAGCTGGAAAATCGTCATAAGATGTGGAAAATTTTGACTAGCAGCGGTGTGGATTATAAGTCTATCTACGCTGTCAAATTCTGCTACATCTATGCCGCCTATGCCCTAATGCAAATCTTAGAATTCTTGGCGATAGCTACCCTGATTAAAATGAAGGGATATACCGTCAGCATACCGATAGGAAGAATGGTTTTGTATGGCCTGACCATGCTGGCTATTTCAGGGGCAATCATGCTTATTCATTATCTCTTGTCGCTCAAATGGGCTAATCAGCTCATCAGCTTGTCAGTAGCTGTTTTAGCAAGTTTGATGAGCGTGATTATGATTTTCATTTCAAAAGCTACTATGTATGTCATTCCTTATACTTGGTATGCTTTTCTCATAGCCAGTCAGCCTGAGAAAGTTGGCGACAAGTTTATTTACCGTATCGCTGCATTTGATTATTATCCTTTGATAGCCTCGATTATTCTAGGACTTGTCCTTTATCAAGTCGGCAAGCGCGTTAAGATTGGAGATTAAGATGACTTTATTAAAAATTGAATGCTTAAAATTATGTCGGGCAAGATTGTGGCTGCCGCTCTTAATCTTACCACTCTTGTCAGTTCTTTATGGCAGCGTGAATTATGCTGGTAATCAAGGCATACTACATAAAGAGTGGCTGAGCCTTTGGACACAAGTTTATCTCTTTTACGGTGCTTTCTTCTTTCCATGTATGATTGGTATTGTCTGCGCCTATATTTGGTATGGTGAACACAAACATAATAACATCAAACTTTTGCTGACGTCGGCTTATTCACTTAGGCAGATTATCTGGGCAAAAATGCTGCTAGCCCTTGCCTTGGTTATGCTGTCGCAAGTTTACTTTTTGGGTCTGTATTCTCTAAGTGGTTTCTTTTTCCACTTTAAGATGGCCTATCCACTGGAGCTGCTGGGCTGGAACTTAATAGCTACGCTCTTTTCCATTGCTTTGGTGGCCATCCAGTCTTATCTCTCGCTGGTGATTAAAAGCTTTGCACCGCCTGTTGCTTTGTCAATGCTGGTAGGACTTGGAGGCTTTATTCTCACTGCGCAAAATCTCATTCCAGAGCTTGGCTATGTTCTCGCTTCCTTAAAATTAGCTAGCTTGATGAACCAAACGGATACTTCTCATATTGTCTTGCCTATGTCTATGTGGCTGCGCTTTGTTATCTATTCAGCCCTGATTGTACTTGTATCCGTCTTTTTGCAGAGAAGACATCTGAAAAGACAAATGCGTTAAAACTAGTCAGCTTAGGCTGGCTTTTTTATGTATAGACAGAAAAAAACTGACAGCGCCTTCTGACGATTCCCGTCAAACCACGTCGTATAGTTCTAGCAAAAATCGCTAGTCTATCTCTTATCATGACCATCAGTCAAGTGTTGGTTCTCTTGTTCTACATTGCCAGTGCTCTGATCTTGAAAGTACCTATCCTTGACCATTTGACAGACTTCTGTCTCTGGTCCATTACAGGCTGGCGACCATTACTACTGTTACCATACAAGTTTTTATTGGCATTCGACTGAAAAACTTTGCAGTCCCCATTCTTATCTCCGCTGTTTTGGCTATGGCAGGTCTCATGATCCTCTTCGTTGGAAAAAGTCTGTTTACCATTTTCCCTTACACTCAAGTTGCTGTTGGTATTCAGGCACGTACTTCGCCACCTTTTACCTTTCCAGAATTAGCCTTGTTCTTAGAGCTTAATGCGCTTTACATTATTCTCTTTTATGGCTTAGCCGTTAGACAATTAAAGAAGAGATTCATCTGATTAGCATTTCATAATAAAAAATAAGAAGTCTGAAATCTATTACCTCAGACTTCTCTTCTAGTTTCATTTATACATCACGATTAAAATCACTGTCCAATTCAAGGAAAGGCTGAATATCTTGAACATATTCCAGAACACCTTGAAAATCGCCAGTTTCATTGCGCACAGCTGCATAAGTTACATAAACAAATTTATTCAGTTTTTCCGACTTAAACCACATATCAACCTTATCACGCTGACCGCTGCGTAAAAGTTCAAAAATCTTTTTAACTTTATCTAAAACTTTTGGTGGATGGCAAAGCTCCACATGGCGGCCAACTTGGCTTGGTGTCCGCTTAAATATCATTTCCTGAGCTGGAACACTGTCGTTATAATATTGGAAAATATCGTCCTTATTGACAAAGGTGATTTCTAAGGGCAGATTGTTGAGAATGAAATTGGCTTGCTCGACTGACAAATAGCCGTTGCCAAAGGGCTGCGGTGTTGTACGGTCTGCCGCTGCTTCCTTTTCTTTGGGTTTAAAGGTAATGGTAAACTGGCCTTCTGGCATCTCAATGACTTTTGTATTGGTCAGATCAGTCAAACTGCCTGTTGGGGCTTGGTCAAGAGCGTCAGCCAGCTTGTCGTCAGAAGTGTCTGCGGCAGCCTCATTTGCAAAAGACTGACGCTCAGGAACCCACTTTTCCAGTGGTTTAATAATGGCGTAGCCATAAGCATCGCTCTCGCTGGCTATCTGCAGCCAATCGTCTTGGGTGAGAGATTCCAAGAGAATCATGAGGAGGATAGCTTCTTCCTTGAAAATCATCTCTTCAAATTCTTTGGCAAAGGCTTCAAACTTATCTAATAAGTCTTTAATGGAACCCTCAGGCAGTTTTTCCAATGCTGCCTTGGCTTCCTTAAACAAATCACGAATCTCATCGTCCACTCCCCACATCACCTTGGGCGGAGCATCATGACCGTAGCGCTCCATAATGGGAAAGAAAAGCTTTTCCTTTCGTGTGTAGTGCTTCTCGAATTGCCCCAAAAGACTAAATTGATGCCTAAGTCCTTTTAGAATTTCCCCGTGAAATGCTTCATTTTCAGGCTTGGCATAGTTTTCGATAATGCGACGGATACGCATGATAGCTGCGCGGAGAGCCAAATTCTCATCCTTGAAAACCTTGACGGGATGCCCTTCCTGCTCAGTGTCTGGAACATCTACATCAGCAATAGCTCCTTTAAAAAGATTGGCGTGGACATTGCAAAGCTTCATGACATCTTCAAAGGTTACTCCCGTATCAGTCGACATCAGTTCATGCTCCATGAGACTGATTTCCATCGCTGAAACACCTGTAAAATGCTGTTCAAAGCGCTCCTGAACACTTTCTGGCGAGGCCCCTCGATGGAGTTCCAGTAAAATATCTTTTAAAATGTCAATTCTTTCATCTACCATCATTTGTCTCCAATCACTTCATAGCCATTAAAAGTCAAGGTTTTCTTGATGTCATCAAGTGAAATACCTGCCATCTTTGAACCCGTTTTCAGGCTGGTAACCTTACCAACTGTATTGAGCATCGCCGGATTAGCCAAAGGCTTAAAGCCTAGGTCAATGAGCAGTTCCTTGATTTCTGGATGTTCTTTTAAAACTTCTGCTACAGGCTTTGATAAATCTATCGTATTATTCATAAGAATACCTCACGTTATTGATAACTTTATTATAGCGGAAAATAAAGAAAAAACCAGAAAAGGGGCATTTCCTCCTTGGTTTCTCTTATCTTTATTTCGGGTTAAATCTTTCTCAAGAAAGAAAAAAGGACCAAATAGATCCCTTTTAGAAATTACCAGTGTTTCAAACTCTTGTTAATAGCATTGTAAATCGAATTGTTTTCATGAGGCACACAATCCTGAACCCATTCCCACCAGAAATAACCACCAACATAGTGTTTTGTGTATTTAGGCATGGTATAATATCTCTTTGCCATAGCACCCTTACTGTTTTTAGTTGCATTAGCCGCTGTATTACCGCATTCACCCATGCCAACATTTGAATTTGGAAACAGATTCTGTAGCCGACTGAAAACTACTTGCCAGTCAGGCTGGTAATCTTCATTATCATCTTCATAATAACTGATAAAACTATAGTCAAGCTTAGAACGCAACCTAACTGGAATATTTTTCTTAATCCAAGCTAGCATATCATGGTCATACTTAGGATTTTCATAATAAAAGGTCAAAGCAGTCTTACCACCTGCAGAAGAGATAATTTGATAGGCTGCCTTTAACTTACTGACAACCAACGTGTCCTTTTGTTTGATCCAGTCGCTGCCGTTTACTTCATTACCAATTTCCCAAATATCTGTATAGTCTGACAAATACCGGTAAGAATCCGCAAAACGTTTTTGGTAGCTCTTGACATCTTTATACTGTCTCATTTCATAAGAATCAACTGGGCAGGCCATGACATAAGCGACCCGGTGAATCTTTTTGAATAGCCTGACATAATCCTTGGGAGATGTATCTTTAGACATGACAATTCTAGCAGTTGGCTTGACAGGCATGGCTTTCAGCGCTGATACAATGTCAGCTGTTTTAGTCGTGTCATACCAGCTGTCATCAATCGTCACACCATAAATTTGCTCATCCTTTTTCAAAGTCGTTTTTCTTGGCCTAATCTTACTGACACAAAGCCCTATAAACACAAAGATGGATAGACAAAGCAAACCTATTAGTATCATTTGACTTTTTCTTTTCATTGTTTCTCCCTCAAATGACAAATCATATTATGGTAATTCTCTTGCGGGACTTCTTATCGTACTTCCAACTTTTAGACTACTTATACCTATTAACTTAAATCTCTAAGGCAAAGCCGTAGCTTGCCTGTTTGAAACCGTAGTTTTGATAGAACTGATGCGCCTTATTGCGTTCATCTCTAATGCCACTATTCAGCGCTAAGGCATAGGCCCCTTCTAGGTGGGCAACTTCCTTCACGTGATCGATTAAAGAAGTCGCGACTCCTTGATGACGGTAGCTTTTTCCGACAGCCAAGGCAAGAATGCGATAATAAAACCCATCACGTTCAAAAAAATACATTTTTGAAAAACCAATAAAACCAACGACCTGATCATCAAGAAGAGCTATTTTTAACTGATAATTAGGCTGCTTCAACAAATGACTTAAACGCTTTTCTAATGACCTTTTATCTGTTGGATAGCCTAAATCAACATACAAGGGCAGCAGTTTCTTGAGGTCAGAAGACTGATAATGTCTGATTTCCATAAGAATCACTCCTTCAGGGCTTCAAATTTCGCTTTCATTGTCGGGTTTTTGCGGGTTAGTTTTTTGACGGAAACGTCGTCTAGTTTATTATTGGCCAAGCGCAATTGATTTTCGCTGGTAGTTAGAGCGGTCTTAACAGCTTCCATCCGCTTAATGGCCTTGTCAATTTCATCAATGGCTTTTTGGAAATTTTTACTGGCTGAATTATAGTTCTTGGCAAAGGCATTTTTGAAGGTTTCCAAATCATCTTCAAAGTGGGTAATGTCAATATTCTGTTCACGGACCAAAGCCAGCTCCTGCTTATATTTGAGTGAATTGAGGGCTGCATTGCGCAAGAGGCCAATTAACTGGATAAAGAACTGCGGCCGCACCACATACATCTTCTCATACTCATGACTAACATCAACAATACCTGTATTAAAGTAATCATTATCAGCCTCCAGCATGGTTACCAGAACCGCATACTCGCACTTCTTCTCACGGCGATCTTTGTCCAATTCCTTATAAAAATCACTGTTTTTATGCTTGGTCTTGGTTGTATCGGCTTCATTTTTCATCTCAAACATGATGGAAAGAATCTCAACCCCATTGTCATCAGCTTCACGAAAAATAAAGTCTCCCTTAGAACCAGAAGCAGACGACACCTCATTATCCTTGCCAAAGTAAGCATTCGGAAAGGCATAGGAACGAACTTTGTTGAACTCACTTTCTGCATAAGCTTCTAAGCTCTCGCCGATGGCCTTGGTCGATTGCTGCGCCTTGAAATTTTTATAAAATTCAACTTGCTCATTAGCAGCCTTAAGCTGTACTTCGTAATCGCTGCGCACTGCAGCTAAGGACAATGCTGATTCCTTTTCCTGCACCACCAATTGATTTTGCGCCTCATCGCGCTCCTTTTCAATCTGAGCAAGGGTCTTTTGCAGCTGATTTTCATGCTCCAAACGCAGCTTGTCTACTTGATTTTTCAGACTCTGCACTTCCTTATCCTTGTCAGACAAAGCATTAGCCAGTTCCAACGCATTCTTATCGGATAACTTATCCAACTCAGCCCTTAACTCAGCAATCTCCTTATCCTTATCACTGAGATTAGCCTGCAAGTCATTCTTTGACTTTTCTTGCAAAAGCTGAGTTTCTCGCTCTAGACGCTCATGAATCTCTTTTTCAAACTCTGCTCCTCGCACCTGAGCCAAAAGCTGACTGTATTCTGTTTCGTTGATCGTAAAAACTGTCCCGCAGTGGGGGCATTTGATTTCGTTCATGGTTTCTCCTTTAATTGATAGTTTTTGTTGTTAAACTTCTATTAAATATCATCTCTATTTTTTATAAAATAATTCCAAACACTACCATTATACCCCAATCAAGACAAAAAAGCACTGGGTTTAGCGTTTGGATACTCTTAAGGCTGACCATCAATTAAAGATCCAGTTAAATATAAATTGATATTTGAGTGTTTTAAAAAAACCTGTAAAATGTCGGGTTAACATTTAAAAGAGTTTTGTATTTGTTTACTTATAAAAAGGAGAAAACCTCATTTTTCATGGTTCTCTCCCTTTTGCTTCCCTGCCCTTGTTGGACAATTTGTCCTCTTTAAAATGTCAATCCACTGATTTCAGAGCCTCTAACATATCGAGATTTTTGAGACGGCGGTTGACCAGCCAGCCCAAAACTAGCAAAATCAAGAGGATAAAGAAAACTGGAATAAGATAAACAGTACTGTCAACTGTTGTGCCAAACATGACATTATCCGAACCAATCATTTCCATAATGAATTGATGCAGATAACGCCCTGAGAATAAACCAAGAACAATTCCCACTAAGGAAAGCACAATGGTTTCCCGATAAATATAGAGGGTTACTTCTCTATTGTAAAATCCTAGAACCTTAATGGTCGATAGTTCTCTAATTCGCTCGGCAATATTGATATTAGTCAAATTATAAAGAATAACAAGAGCTAAAAGAATGGTGTTGAAGACTAAAACAGTCATAGCAGCGTTCAGTGAGGTTACAATGGTTTTAATAGTCTTCATGCGAGCTGTATTTTGCGTAACCGAGGCAACATTAGTCATGGCTAAAAGCTTTGTTGCTGTATCCTTAATATGGGAGGTCGAATCATCTTTTAAATTGATAAAATAGGCATTCTTATCTGGTTTGTCAGCAAAGATTTGCTGGTAAACAGACTGGGTCATAAAAAGATAATGGCCAGCATTCATCTTAACGATTGCTGCCACTTTCACGCGTCTTCTTTTCCCGCTATTGTCCTTGAGAGTAAAGCTGTCACCTGCTTTAACCTTGTAAAAACGAGCTAATTTTTCAGAAATCAGGGCGCCTTCTTTTGGCAAGCGCAAGGATTTTCCAGAAGCAAGGTCTTGCAAGTGGACAAAGTCAGCAAAATCTTTCTTGTCCGATACCATAACGGCAATGGTCTGACGGTCCTTGATATTGGGAATCTTTTCCATCATGTGGGTATAGTAAAGACTTTGATAGCTGGATATTTCTTTTGATTTTAAGAAATCCGTCAACTCTTTATTATCCTTAGCGTCTTCCTTCTTGGTAACGACTAAATGATAAGGGGTTAGCTGTGTGAACTGCTCCTTGATAACCTTTCCCAAAGAAGACTGTATACCAAGTCCTGCAAAGAGTAAAGCTACAGAACCAGCAACACCAAAAACAGTCATCAGCATCCGCTGCTTATAGCGAAAAATATTTCGCGTGGTTACCTTATGCGTGAAACTTAAATGATTCCAGATAAATCCCACTCTCTCCAATAAGATTTTTGCCCCTCTCATCGGCGTCTTAGGCAGTAATAATTGAGCTGGCTTTTCACTTAGTTCCCGTCTGGCAATTAAGTAGGCGGGTAAGACGGCACTGATAAGTCCCAAAACAAGGGCAATGAGACTGTAAGTCCAATAGAAGGCAAGATGCGGATTGCCAATAGTCATTTTACCTGTAAAAATCTGAGCAACAATTCTAGCCAGAAGATAATGGCCGCCAAGGATTCCAAGAATGGTCCCTATTAAACTTGCCACAGCTCCATAAATCAGAAATTTTCTAATTACATCTCCATTAGAATAGCCCAGAGCCTTTAAAAGACCTGAATTGCTTCTTTCTTCATCAATAAAACGTGTCATTGTCGTAAAGGTAACCAGAGCCGCAACGGCATAGAGGACAATAGGAAAGATATTGCCAAGATTGCCCATGCTATTAGCATTAGAGTTATAAACAGTGTAACCTTCACCGCCTAACATGGTAGAGCGTGTATAAGTACTGTAAGTTGGCTCTGCCATAGCATCAACCTCAGCCTGGGCCTTTTGAATCTGCTTTTCTTTCTTAACAAGATCAAGCCTTGCCTTTTGGAGAGATTGTACCGCCTGCTGCTGCCGATAAGAGGATGGCAGAGCATTGACTTCTTCGGTTTTTTCTTGCAGCTGCTTTTTAGCTGCAGCTAAAGCCAGCTTACTCTGGTCAACTTTTGCCTGCGGTGCTTTCTTTAAATCAGCCAAACGCTTTTCCCCATTATCTTCCAGTAACTTATCCAGCTTATCTTGATAATAATTGACCCGTGAGCTGTAATCATCAGAAAAGGGATTGCTGTTTTTCAATTTACGATAGCGAATACGCGCTAAGGTATTGGTCTTATTAGCAAAGGCTGATGAAGTGACCAGAGCATAACTTGATAGGCTACCGTCCCCTGCTGTTGACGCTCCTAAATTTAAAGTTGACCATATTTCTGATGAATTGATAAAGCCAACAACCTTGAAGGTTCTTCTCTTTAATAAAGACTTTTGAGAAGACTGAAAAGTCAAAGTGTCTCCAATTT
Source organism: Streptococcus ratti FA-1 = DSM 20564 (assembly GCF_000286075.1). Classification (GTDB taxonomy): domain Bacteria; phylum Bacillota; class Bacilli; order Lactobacillales; family Streptococcaceae; genus Streptococcus; species Streptococcus ratti. The sequence goes on from NZ_AJTZ01000005.1 coordinate 701,774, forward strand.
TGTAGTCTTTATTCAAGGTTGAAATCAAAGCAATTTCGTTTTCCTTTTTGGGTAAACGCCCCGATGTTACTTGATAGGTTGAAAGAGACTGACTGTCAGAAAATACACGCATGGCATCATCTTTACCTTCAAGCGTCATGTCGCTTAGTTTGCCAAAATCCACCTGCGTATTTTTAAGATGCTTTAATTCTGCTTCATCATCTCGACTAAAACCATAGTTGGCTGTGACAAACAGATCTGCCGTTCGATGCGTTTTCAGATAATCTTTTGCCAGAGTTTGCATATTGGGCTTGGTTGCTTTTAGACCGATAAAGGTAAAAGACCCCAGAAACATCAAAAGCAGAATTGAAATGAAACGTCCTTTAGATTGTCGTAAGGCAATATAAATCGTTTTCCAGTAAATCCTTCTTTTCATAAGACCAGCCTCCTTAATATGTCAAGTTCTCAATATCCTGAGGCTGCTCATTGATTTCAACAGCTTTGACTTTGGCATCATGCAAATGAATAACTCGATTAGCAATCGGTGCTAGGGCAGAATTATGGGTCACAATAACCACAGTCGAACCTTTTTGACGCGACATATCCTGTAAGAGTTTAAGAATTTGTTTGCCTGTTTGATAATCCAGTGCACCTGTTGGTTCATCGCACAAGAGCAATTTGGGATTTTTAGCCAGTGCCCGCGCAATGGATACACGCTGCTGTTCACCGCCAGATAACTGGGCAGGGAAATTATTTAAACGCCCGCCCAGCCCTACTTCGTTCAAAGTTTCTTCAGCATCTCTAGCATGACTAACAATTTCAGAAGCCAATTCAACATTTTCCTTGGCTGTTAAATTGGGGACCAAATTATAAAACTGAAAGACAAAGCCAACATCATTACGACGATAAGTCGTCAGCTGTTTCTGATTATAGTCTGCGATATTGACACCATCAATGATGACCTGACCTTCATCATTATTATCCATACCCCCAAGAATATTAAGAACCGTTGATTTTCCAGCACCGGATGCTCCTAGAATAATCACCAATTCCCCCTTTTCAACCTCAAAGCTAATGTCATCATTGGCAACAATCTCGCTTTCACCCATCTGATAGCGCTTATAGGAATGCTGCATTTCAATATAAGCCATAAGAAAACCTCCTTATTTAGACGTGTGTTGATTTAATTTTTGCTTTAGTATATAATGATTTCAAGACAAAAACAAGCATCATTATTTAGACAAATGTCTATTTAAGGAGAAAATATGGTTCAAAAACGACAGACACAAAGCAAGGCTAAAATAAAAGCAGCCATTACTGAGCTGCTGCTGGAAAATTCCGATTTCAATAGCATTACCATTCGAAAAATTACTGAAAAGGCTCAGGTTAATCGCAGTACTTTTTATCTGCATTATCAAGATAAATATGATCTTGTCAATAAACTGGCTCATGAAGTGACGGGAGATTTCAAAAAATACTTGATGACCAATTCTGCCAATAAAGACCTTCGGGCAAACCTCATCCAAGGCTTAACTTACCTTAAAAGTCAGCAAAAATTTATTTATGCTTTATCACAAATTATCCAAATTAATTTTTCTCAAAAAACGAGGAATTTTATTCAAGAATTGATCGATGAGGTTCCCTCTTTCTTTTATGACACCATCAATCCTAACTTAGGCCTGTCCCAAAAATATATGGCCGTTACTTATGTCGCCAGTCTTGAAAGCCTTTATATGCAATGGGTTCTAAGCGGTGCTCAAGAATCCCCGCAAGAGATTGCTGATATGTTCTTGATTGTTAGAGGCTTTTACCAAAACACTTAATACTCAATGAAAATCACAATCAGACTAGGCGACGCAGATGCAGATAGAACTGTCTTCATCAAATCAAGGCAACAACGTCTGAGTTTGATTTTCGAAGACTATAAAAAGTAAACATCCCCGCCTGACAAAACAGACGGGGGTAGTTATTATTTCAATTTATTAAGATAGTATTTAAGAGAGCTTTCGTCAAGACCGCCTGCAATCTTTTGCGAAAGACTGCCATCGCTGTTGATAAAAATATGGGTTGGAATAGAGCGAATGCCGTAAGCCTTAACAAAATTATCTTTATAGTCGTAAAGAATAGGATAAGTAATTCCTTTTTTCTTTGCTTTTGCTAAAATAGTGCTTCTCTCTTTATCAATAGGATTATTGTTTTGATATTTCAAATCACTGGGCGATGTTACAGACAGAAAAACAAAATTTTTCTTGCCTTTATAGGCTTGATAAACTTTTTTCAAACCAGGAATTTCCTGCATGCAGGGATCGCACCAAGTTGCCCAAACATTGATATAAACTTTTTTCCCTTTATAGTCAGACAGACTGACAATTTTGTCCTTTTTATTTTTTAATTTGAATGCAGGTGCTGACTTTTTAGCTGTCTGAACTAATTTAGGAGATGTTTTACCTTGAGCAGAAGACTTTGTCTGATTTATTAATCCCATTCCTAATAAGCTAACACCGAGAGCTAATGGCAACATAAACTTTTTCATGACTATCTCCTTTTAATTAAATAAGTGTGCTATTTTAGCAAATGAACCGGTCAAAATGGAAATTCCAATAATAATGAGAAGAATCCCTGAAACAAGCTTAGTATACTTTAAAAACCGCTGTTGTTTTTTAAAAATAGTCATTAGCTTCTGTGAGAAGACAGCAATTAAAACAAAAGGGAGAATAAATCCTAAACAATAGACTAAAATGAGCAAAACACTGTAAATTCCCTGATGAGTGCTGGCATACAAGAAAACACTGGCTAAAATCGGACCAATACAAGGGGTCCAAGAAAAACTAAAGGCAAAGCCCATCAAAAAGGCGATGAGTGGTGTCACTCTCTGGCCGGCTTGATAAACTCGATTTTTAGCTGAAAATTCTCTTGTCAAAAAACGAGATTTAATAAGCCCTATCTGGACTAATCCCATAATCAGAATTAAAACACCACCCAAATTCTGAAGAAAGTGGATATGACTTTGAAGAAACTGACTGATAAGACTGCTAGCAAAAGCTAGGATAAAAAAGGTAGCTGCTATGCCAGAAGTAAATAAGAGTGTATTGCTAAAAACTTTTCGCCTATCCCAAATTAATTCTCCAGATTGCTGCTCTTCTCCCTGACCAGCTAAAACACCAATATAAACGGGCAAAATAGGCAAGACACAAGGGGAGAAAAATGATAGAAGCCCTTCAATAAAGAGCGTTAAAATCGTAACATGTTGAAGATTCATCTCATTCCTTTATCAGCATTTTAAATCTTTTTGTTTATTATATCAAAAAAGCGTTTTCCAACTTTAAGCGTAATTTAAGGAATCATTACAGTTTAACTGAAAGAGCAAATCTAAAGTTTAGGATTTGAATTTTTCAAAGGTCGCTGCTATCTTGTCTGCCACCTGTCTGTGATAATCTTTCTCAAGTTTGACTTGCGTATCCGCAAAAGGGGTCAAATCTGCAAAATCACCCACCTGCACACTATAAAATGCTGCTTGAAACATAGCAATATCATTGCGATCATTACCAAAAGCAACAAAATCGTGATCAAAAAGTTCCTGAATGGTTGAAGACTTAGTGACTTCCTTGGGATTGAGATAGAGACAGCTTTCATCCTCATGAAAAGTAATGTCTAACTGTCTCAACTTAGCTAACTGATGACTGATTTCCGCTATCTTTTCAGAATGATCTCCAAAGAAAATAACCATTTTAATGGGATGTTTCAATTCTTCAACCCTTACTTTTTTGGCCAATTTTAAAGGATCCACACTATGAATAAAAGGAATAAACTGTCCCAAATGGTGTGCATAATTAAAATCATCATCCACAAAATAAGGAAGCTGATAGCGATGACAGAACTGAAGAGCCAAAGCAAAAGCCTGATGATTCATAGGCTTTTCCAAAATTAATTTACCAGCTTTATAGGCAAGCCCGCCATTAAGGCCAATGACAGTTTTTCGGCTTAATTCCTGACCTAAAACATCTATGCAGTCACGGTAAGAGCGTGCCGAAGCAAAGCAAATCTGATGACCATAGCTAGGGGCTTCATGTAAGATCGTTTTGATTCTCTCGTCTATCTGAAAACGATCAAAACAAATCGTCCCATCTATATCAAATACAAACTGCATTACCATCTCCTTTTATCTTTTTTGCCTAATACTTTTTTCATCTGCTCACTTTAATAAAAAAGACTGAGAACTATTGAACTGCCTCCACAAAATTCATTTCATGCTCAATTCAAGGGGCAATACAAATTATTCTCAATCCTGTAACTTATTAATCAACTATTGTCTAGCGCTGAGCGTAAATCTTCAATCAAATCATCAACATTCTCCAGACCGATGGAGACACGGATTTGATTGGGTTCAATACCGCAGGCAAGGAGATCCTTAGGGCTCATCTGAGCGTGAGTTGTTGTCGCCGGATGCACAACGAGAGATTTGGCATCAGCTACATTGGCAAGGTCTGAAAAGATTTCCAAGCTATCAATAACCTTACGGGCTGCCTGGGCTCCTCCTGCTACATTGAAAGTAAAGATAGAGCTGGCCCCCTTAGGCAGGTATTTTTGTGCCAGTTCATAGTAAGGGCTCGATGGCAGGCTGGCGTAGTTAACCTTGGTTACTTTGGGGTGATTTTCCAGATATTCTGCGATTTTCTTAGCATTTTCCACATGGCGTTCCACACGCAGAGACAGAGTTTCCAACCCCTGTGTTAATAGAAAGGCGTTAAAAGGCGACAAGCAGGCACCGGTATCGCGCAGCAACTGTGTCCGTACAGCAGTAATGAAGGCCGCTGTCCCGATGTCACGGGTGTAGCTGAGATTGTGATAAGAAGGATCTTCATCTACAAACTGCGGAAACTTTCCAGATTTTTCCCAGTCAAATTGACCCGAATCAACAATGACACCGCCAATAGAGGTTCCGTGTCCGCCGATAAATTTAGTAGCAGAGTGAACTACAATATCAACGCCATAAGAGAAGACATTGATCAGATAAGGGGTGCCAAAAGTATTGTCAACAACCAAAGGAAGAGCATGGCGGTGGGCAATTTCGGCCAATTTTTCAAGATCGGCAACATTGCCAAGGGGATTGCCCAAGGTTTCAGCAAGGATAAACTTGGTATTGTCCTTGATAGCTGCCTCAATAGCTTCAAAATCAGCCACATCTACAAAGCTGGTTGTAATCCCATAGCGCGGCAGGGTTTCTTTAAGCAGGTTAAAGGTTCCGCCATAAACAGTGGTTGCTGACACAATATGATCACCAGCATGGGCCAAAGCTAAAGCGGTATAAGTTATGGCTGCCATACCTGAAGCTGTCGCCAGCGCACCAACACCGCCTTCAAGAGCTGCCATCCGCTCTTCAAAAACAGCAGTTGTTGGATTAGTAATCCGCGTATAGATATTGCCTTCTGTACGCAAAGCAAAAGAATCCTCAGCATCCTGCGAATCATTGAAGACATAAGATGTGGTTTGATAAATCGGTAAGGCCCGAGATTTAGTCGTTGGATCAACAGTCTGACCTGCATGTAGCTGTAAGGTTTCAAATGAATAGTCTTTCGTCATAACCCTTCCTCCAAAAACATAACTAGAGTTATTGTACACCTAAAATCCTTTACTGGCTAATAGTTATCAGGCTAAAGGAGGTATAGCTGAAAGCTATACCTAATACGCTTACTCATCTAGCATAAAAATGCTCTGCCCCTACCACACCAACTCAAAGAAAATCACACATAAAAGTTTTTGAGCGGCCAAATACAGATGACAGAAGAAAACTAGGAAGTGAAACAGAGCCCAGCTAAAATGCAGACTGCTGTGAGCCGATAAGGAACTCTTTTGATGTTCAAAGCGTCTTATTTCTTTTCGATGGGTGCAAGGCTGGCTAGAACCTTTTTGAGACCAACGTCCGGAAACTTAATTTTAAGTTCTTGGGTCTTGCCGCTGCCTGAGACTTCCAAGACGGTGCCATCTCCCCATTTGCGGTGGCAGGCAATATCGCCAATCTTCCAATCGGTAGCTGGTGTATCATCAGCCTGTGTGGCAGCATTTGCCAGAGGCAGCTTGGTCTTTGTTGGCTGCGCCGCAGTTTTACGGGCCTGCAGAGCCTGAGCTAGGCTCATGCCTTGACCAAATTTGACAGGCCTGTCATCAGCATAACTGGCTTTAAAGGAGCTTGCTGCGGGGCGTGCCAAGCCTTGATAAGCCAATAAATCTTCTGAAATTTCCTTAATAAAACGGCTTTCACGGTTGTAATCCGTCCGGCCAAAAAGCGTACGAGCATTTGCATTGGTGATGAATAACAGCTCTTCTGCCCGTGTGATACCAACATAGGCCAGACGACGCTCTTCTTCTAATTCATCTTCTTCTTCAATGGAGCGCGACAAAGGAAAGACACCTTCTTCAAGGCCGATAATAAAGACAACTGGAAACTCCAAGCCCTTGGCAGCATGCAGAGTCATCAAAGTTACCTCAGCTGCTTCGGTATCGCCTTCATCAGTATCGGCAATCAGAGCTAAGTCGTTGAGGAAACGGCTGAGTTTATCAAGACCTGTTTCATCTTCGGGAGCCTCTTCGGTGTTTTCATCAAAATTCTTCGTAACAGATAGGAATTCCTCAATATTTTCAATACGTGCCTGACTCTCCAGTGTATTTTGCAGCTGCAGAGCTTCCATATAGCCGGTCTTTTCTAAGACGTTTTCAACCAGTTCGCTGATGCTGTACTGGTCCAAGTCAGACCGCAGGCCAAGCAGCGTATTAGCCAGATCCCAGACAGCCTGAGCAGCTTTTCCTTTGATGCTTGAGAGCATAATTTGCTCAGACGCTTCCAGCAGACTCATATCTTGCAGATTGGCAAAGGTCCGAATTTTTTCCAAGGTACCGGGTCCGACGCCGCGCTTAGGTTCATTGACAATACGTTCAAAAGAGATATTATCTGCGCTGTTAGCAATGACATTAAGATAAGCAATGACATCACGAATTTCCTTGCGGCTGTAAAATTTAGTACCGCCAACCATGGTATATGGAATATTAGATTTGAGCAGAGCTTCTTCAATGGTACGGGACTGGGCATTGGTACGGTAAAGGACAGCAAAATCTTTGAAGCTCTTACCCGTTTCACGAACAATATTATCAATAGTTGAAGCGACAAAAACAGCCTCGTCACGTTCATCATCTGCCCTGTAATAGACAATTTTCTCGCCATCAGCATTCTGCGTCCAGAGCTTTTTAGGACGGCGCTTGCGATTGTTTTTAATCACTTCATTTGCGGCCTGCAGAATTTTTTTCGTCGAGCGGTAATTTTCTTCAAGAAGAACGACTTTAGCCTGAGGATAGTCCTTCTCAAAATCAAGGATATTCTGCATATCAGCACCGCGCCAACCATAGATTGACTGATCCGCATCACCGACTACACAAATATTTTTAAAGCGCGATGCTAAGAGCTTGACCAGCTGATACTGAGCATGGTTGGTATCCTGATACTCATCCACATGGATATACTGGTAGCGCTGCTGATAATAGGCCAATACATCAGGATTTTTATCGAAGAGCCGCAGGGTCAGCATGATTAAATCATCAAAATCCATGGCTTCACTGCGGCGCAGTTCCTCCTGATAAGCCTTATAGCACTTGGCCACAATTTGGGTGTACATATCACCTGCTTGATTTTCATAAGCTACTTCATCAATCAGATCGTTCTTAGCGTTGGAAATGGTGCCTAAAATCGCCCGCTCATTCCATTTTTTAGAATCCAGATTAAGATTCTTAATAATACGTTTCATGAGGGTGCGCTGCTCACCTGGGTCAACAATGGTGAAATTGCGGTTATAGCCAATGTGGTCAGCATCACGGCGCAAAATTCGCACGCACATAGAGTGGAAAGTCGCAATCAAAGTGTCTCTGGTCGCCGGATTCAAAGCCATAGCCCGTTCACGCATCTCACGCGCCGCTTTATTGGTAAAGGTAATAGCTAAAATATTCCAAGGATTTACAAATTTTTCATCAATTAAGTAGGCAATGCGATGTGTTAAAACACGTGTCTTGCCAGAACCAGCGCCTGCCATAATCAAAAGCGGGCCTTCTGTTGTTTTAACAGCCTCTGCCTGCTTATCATTCATTCCATCTAATAAAGGATTCATTACATTTAACCAAAAGTCAAGTCAGTCTTTTAAAATTCCCTGCAAACACAGTCCCTTACAAGGTCATGTACCTTCTGCACAAACAGCAAGATTTGACTTTTGTTGTCCATTCCTTTCTTTACTATAATTATGCCTGTCTATTGTACCATTTTTAAAGCTAAAAAGAAAAAGAGAGTTGCCCCTCTTTTTAAAAATTAAAAACATCATTTAGGTTTTCAGCCATTGTCGGATGGGTGAAAACTTGATTTTTAAGATAAGTATAGGGAATCTTATTGTCCATAGCCATCTTGATCAGATTAATATTTTCCTGAGAAGCTTGGCCAAAAAGACTTGCTCCGAGGATTTCCCTAGTTTCTGAATGAACGACCACCTTATAGAGACCGCGCAGATCATTGTTGACATGGGCACGCGGCATATTGGCAACAGCTAATTCCTTGCTTTGATAAGGCAGACCTGCAGCTTGAGCTTCTTTTTCGGTCAAACCAACCTGAGACAAAGGTGGCTGAATAAAGATGGTATTGGGAACATTGCGACGCTCTTTTAAGCTGTAATGGCCTTTGCCGGTCAATTTGCCAAAAACAATTCGGAAATCATCAAGTGAGGTGTAGGTAAATTGAAGCCCTCCGTGAACATCGCCTACTGCATAAACATTTTCGACGCTCGTCTCACAGAAATCATCCACCTGCACAGCTCCGCGCTCAGTTAATTGGATGTCAGTATTTTCAAGTCCTAAATCCTCTACATTAGGTTTTCGTCCTGTAGCATAAAGGAGCGCATCAAATTCATAAGTTTTACCGTTTGCCTTAACAAGCACCGCATCGTCTTGGTTGCTCACCTTTTCCACTTGAGCAGCTAAAACAAAACTGACTCCGTCTTCTTCCAAATAGGATTTCGCCAGCTGCGCTACCGCTTCATCAGTAGGTCCCAAAATCATCGGTGAATTTTCAAATACAGTCACCTGACTGCCTAAATTGGCATAAAGACTGGCAAATTCTAAACCAATATTGCCGCCGCCAATAATTCCCAGACGCTGAGGCTGGCTCTCTAACTGCTGAATTCCTGTGCTGTCATAGACATTGCGGCTTTTTGCCAGACCTTCAATAGGCAGTCGGTTGGAAACGGCTCCTGTATTAATGACAATAACGTCAGCGCTCAGCTGCTCACGATCATCACCGGACCAGAGTTCCACCACCTTATTTGAAAGAAATTTTGCCTTGGCTGTATAAAGATCTACTCCCGATCCTGTAAGCGTAGCTTGATTTTTTTGACGCAGGCGTGCTGTAACGGTATCTTTCAGCTCCATGGCTTGAGCGAAAGATAGGTTTTCCTCAGCTGCATGAATCAAGGTCTTTGTCGGAATGCAGGCAACATTGATGCAAGTTCCGCCATACATCTGCGCATCCTTTTCTACCAAAGCAACCTTCTTGCCTAAGCTGCTCATTTTAGCTGCCAGAGTCTTTCCAGCCTTGCCAAAACCAATAACCAACAAATCATATGTTTTCATCTTTTTCTCCCTTTTATCTGATAGAGCCATTCTATCAACTTGCAGGGCTTTTGTCAGAAATCTGCTACGGAAACACTGGACAGACTGCCCAAAAATGAAGCTGCATTTTTAGCAATCATTCGGTTTTTGACCAAAAAATCCGGAAGGTGACCTTGACATCATTCGAGTTTTGTTATATCATAATTTTACTATATTAAAACCGATTGACGTTTTCAGGAGAGAAAAGATGGCAGACATCTTTCACCGAAGGAGTAATACTTTCAGGTGTCTTATGACAGGACTGATAAACTGACGGACTTCTGGAGAGACCTTTTTAGGCGCCGAAGGGGCAAGGCAGATGCTCAATCTCTCAGGCAAAAGGACAGAAGATAAGCAGATTTTTAGTGTTTTTCTAATGGCACTGCTTATCACCCGCTCACGGAAGTTGTCTTCAGGCAGCTTCTTTTTTCTGTGAAAAACGCAATCACTAAAGGAGATATTTTTTCATGTTGGACTTTTTTACAGCCTTGGACAATATCGTTTGGGGCGCCCCCCTACTGATTCTCTTGGTAGGTACCGGTATTTATCTTAGTTTACGGCTGAAACTTTTGCAGGTCTTAAAACTCCCCAAAGCTTTTAAGCTTATTTTTACCGATGACAAGGGAGAAGGAGATATCTCCAGTTTTGCAGCACTGGCAACTGCTCTTGCGGCAACTATCGGAACTGGAAATATCGTTGGGGTCGCTACAGCTATCAAGGCCGGCGGACCCGGGGCCCTTTTTTGGATGTGGGTCGCGGCTTTCTTCGGTATGGCAACCAAATATTCAGAAGGCCTGCTTGCCATCAAATACCGCTCAAAAGATGCTAACGGTGAAATTTCAGGCGGTCCCATGTACTATATCACTAATGGGATGGGGCAACAATGGAAACCTTTAGCTGTTTTCTTTGCGGTCGCCGGCATTCTTGTTGCTTTCTTAGGAATCGGGACCTTCTCTCAAGTAAATTCTATTACGTCATCGCTTGAAAACAGTTTTCATTTTTCACCAAAAATTGTTAGTATCATTGTCGCTCTTATCGTTGCTGTTATTATCTTTGGCGGTATTCAGTCTATTTCCAAGGTTTCTGAAAAAATTGTTCCTTTCATGGCAATCATCTATATCATTGCAACCTTGACCGTTATTTTCGCCAATGCTGATCAGATTATTCCAGTCTTTAAGGCGGTTTTCACTGGAGCCTTTACCGGAACCGCTGCTGTTGGCGGTTTTGCAGGAGCTGTTGTTAAAGAAGCTATCCAAAAAGGGATCGCCCGTGGCGTCTTTTCCAACGAATCAGGACTCGGCTCGGCACCAATTGCTGCTGCTGCCGCTAAGACTGATCAGCCTGTCGAACAGGGCCTTATCTCAATGACAGGAACTTTCATTGATACTTTGATTATCTGTACTTTAACAGGAATTTCTATCCTAGTAACCGGTAAATGGACGGTTGCAGGTTTAGAGGGAGCTCCTTTGACTCAGGCTGCATTTTCATCTGTCTTTGGCACACCGGGATCTCTTGCCTTAACCCTTTGTCTGGTTCTCTTTGCCTTTACAACTATTCTTGGCTGGTCTTATTACGGTGAGCGCTGTTTTGAATTCCTCTTTGGAACAAAACACATCGCTGTCTATCGAACTATTTTTGTTATCATGGTCAGTCTCGGCGGTTTTCTCAAACTAGAACTTATCTGGATTATCGCAGACATTGTCAACGGACTTATGGCTCTGCCAAATTTGATTGCCTTGCTTATTCTTTCACCGATCATTATTAAAGAGACAAAGATCTACTTTAACAGTAAACATTAAATCGCAAAAACCATTTTTTAATGGTTTCAGGTTGTAGACAAACTCTATAGTTAGCATTTCACAAGCACACACATCTTAGGATAATATCAATTCACAATCTATAAGAAAAATAGGCGAATTGAACGAGCTTAGCCCAGATACTTTCCGCTGTAGCAAAAACGCCAGAAATGAGTGATTTCTGGCGTTCGGAGATTTTGAGACTTAGGCTCAAAATCTAGGTATGAAATTCCAAAGGAAGTTGCTACCGTCCGCGCTACCTAAGGAAAGTATCATAACACAATAGTTCTTTTGATAAAAATTGACTTTGTCTTCAGTCTGAAACCATTTTTAAATGGTTTTTGTTTTGCCTTAAACGTGTTATAATAAGGACTATTAATACTTTTTGGGAGAACATTATGGCGACACCGGCAGATAATCTCAAACTGGCACAGCGCGGTCCTGTTGTCAGTATTATTGTTTATTCATTGTTAACTGTGTTTAAGCTTCTTGCTGGCCACTTTTTGCATTCGGCAGCCTTGATGGCTGACGGTTTCAATAATGCCTCTGACATTGTGGGAAATGCAACTATTTTGATTGGTCTGCATCTGGCAAGCAAGCCCGCAGACCGCGATCATAAATTCGGCCACTGGAAAATAGAAGATCTAGCAAGCCTTGTGACATCTTTCATCATGTTCACCGTTGGCTTTCAAGTACTTCTTGAGACAATCAATAAGTTGATCCACAATAATCAAATCAAAGTTGACCCTGTAGCAGCTTTTGTCGGTCTCATATCGGCTGTTCTGATGCTTTTGGTTTACAGTTACAACATCAGCCTGGCCAAACGGCTTAAATCTGGGGCACTCAGAGCAGCTGCCAAGGATAACCTTTCTGATGCCTTGACTTCGCTTGGAACAACCATTGCTATCGCAGCCAGCAGCTTTAGCCTTCCTATTATTGATAAGATTGCCGCCGTTATTATTACCTTTTTAATCTTGAAAACAGCTTACGATATCTTCATGACCAGCGCTTTTAGCCTTTCAGATGGTTTTGATGAAAAACAGCTGCAAGAGTATGAAAAAGCTATTTTGGAAATTCCTAAAATTTCAGCGGTTAAATCCCAGCGCGGACGTACCTATGGCAGCAACGTTTACTTGGACTTGGTCTTAGAAATGAATCCGGATTTATCGGTTTATGAGAGCCATGATATCACAGAAAGGGTAGAGAACCTGCTGCAGGAACGTTTCAATGTCTATGATATTGACATACACGTTGAGCCGGCCGCTATTCCTGAAGATGAGATCTTTGAAAATGTTTATCATAAGCTTTATAAATACGAAAAAATCATCTTATCTAAGATTCCCGATTATGAAAAATTATTAGCAGAACATTTTGCTCTGATTGACGAAGACGGCCATATCACTACCAAAAAGAATTTCCTTCAATCACAGCAAAGCAGAGCCAGCAATTTCACTTACTTTAAAATGATTTCCATCAGCCGAAAAAACAAGCTCATTACCTACGAACTTGATGGCTGCCGCCACAGCAGCCTTTGGCGCAGACATGAAAAATGGTTGCTCATTTACCATCAGATTACACCAATAAAAGCAATTAAAAAATAAGCCCGATTGGACTTATTTTTTAATTGCTTTGGTTGCGACGTCTTCGCCAAACCATTTTTGAGAAATTTCTTGGAATTTGCCATCTTTATACAGTTTCTTGAAGGCTTGATTGATCTTTTTAACCAGTGTCTTATCAGATTTGCGAGCGCCGACTGAGAAATCTTCGCTGGCATATTTTCCTTTAATAATATTATAATTATCCAGCTCTTGCTCCTGTTTGAGATAGTAATTGGCATAGACGCGGTCAATCAAGAGCCCAGCAATACGATCATTTTTTAAATCGATAAAGGCTTGTGTAAAGGTTTCATACTGGGTTGCATCATTATCCTTGACAATATCCTTTAACACCTTAGGATTGGCTGTAAAAGCATCATAACCTGATGAGCCTGACTGCGCTCCCAAGGTCTTACCCTTCATGTCGGCAAAGCTGGTAATGCCGGAAGATTTTTTTACCACAAGAACCTGATCATTTTTCATGTAAGGCTCTGTAAAGCTGACCTTGCGGGCACGTTCCTTGGTTTTTGAATAGCCGTTCCAAATAAGATCAATCTTACCGTTTTTTAACTCAGTTTCTTTTAAATCCCAGTTGATGGGCTGCCATTTGACCTTGATACCGTACTCAGCAAATACCGCATTAGCTAAATCAACGTCAAAACCAACGTTTTTCCCGTCTTTATCCTTGAAGCCCATAGGAACAAAGGTGTTGTCAAAACCAATGGTAATGGCCTTCTTCGATTCGAACTTCTTCCAATTATCCTTAGCATTAGTATCTTTTTTACCGCAGGCAATTAAGGTTACTGCTGCCAGAAGAGTCAGAAAAACCGCTGCTGCTTTTTTTAATGTCATCTTACTACCTAAACTTTCCTTTTTATTTTGGATTGATTTTAATAATCTCATCAGAGATGTTTTGGGCAAACTGCATATCATGCGTAACAACAATCTGCGTAATTCCCATTTCCTGATTTTGTAAAATCAGCTTTTCTACTTCCTGACGCAGCTCTGGATCAAGAGCACTGGTCGGTTCATCATAGCCGATAATTTTAGGATTAATCATCATGGCACGCGCCAAGGCCACCCGCTGCTTTTGCCCGCCTGATAAAGAATAGGGATAGGCATTTTCATGCTCCTGCAGTTCCAGCCGTTTCAAAAGCTCCCTGGCTTTTTGCTTGGCTTCTTCTTTTGATTCATGCATCGTTTTAGTCGGCGACAAAATTAAATTATCTAAAACTGTCAGGTGCGGAAACAGCTGAAAATCCTGAAAAACAAACCCCAGCAAGTTACGATTTTCCAAATGATTAATAGGAACTTCCTCGTCATTATAGATGACCTGACCGGAATCAATTTTTTCAAGCCCTGCCAGCATTCTAAGAAGGGTTGTCTTTCCGCCGCCGGATGGCCCTACCAAGGATAAAATCTTACCTTCCGGAATACTTAAATTAAACTGATCAAAAATAACTTTCTGACCGAATTGCTTGGATATATTTTTTAATTCTAACATGATTCACCCTTACTTATAATAGCTAAATTTCTTCTCAACATACTTAGATAAGAGAGTAACGATACCAATTAAAATCAAATAGATACCGCCGGCAATAAACATTGGTGCTAAAGTTGCATCGCGGTTAGCCGCTGTTTTGCTGGCCAAAAGCAAGTCGCCCACGCCCAGAACATAAACCAGCGAGGAATCCTTGACAAGGTTAATAATTTCATTAAAAACACTTGGCAGAACAATCTTAACCACCTGAGGCAAGATAATATAGCGGATAGTTTGCAGCTGGTTCAGCTTTAAGACCTTGGCGGCTTCATACTGGCCCTTAGGAATTGCTTCGATTCCGCCGCGGAAGATTTCTGCAAAATAAGCAGCATAATTCAGCGTAAAGGCTAAGATGGCTGCCGGCATGCGGTCAAAGGCAACACCTGCACTTGGTAAAACATAGTAAATAAAAATCAGCTGCAAAAGAAGCGGCGTCCCGCGCATGACCCAGACATACAGATTTAAAAGCCAGCGCAAAGGCTTGAATTTAATCTGCATCAGAAAAGCCAAAACAGCTCCTAAAGGAATAGATAAGACAATAACAATAAAAAAGACCTGTAATGTGATAAGCGCCCCATCTAAAAGACTGGGTAAAACTTCCGATATATAAGACATAACCGCTCCTGTAAAGATAATCGCTATTATTATATCAAATTTTCTGAAAATTTGATAGATAGATTTACATCTTTAAGTATCTTTTATCAGCTAAGTCATTCTAACAGCAGCCCGGATTAGCTCATCAGTATGTGCAAGCAAATAAGAGCAGGGTAATTTTCGATACCCTTTGTCGAAAATTACCTTGCTCTTTCCCATTTAAGTCAAAATACCTTTAACTGCAATCTACAGTTTTTTAACGAATTCTGATTTTAATTTCATGGCTCCAAAACCATCAATCTTGCAATCAATATTGTGATCTCCCTCAACAAGACGGATATTTTTAACACGCGTTCCTTGTTTGAGATCCTTGGGTGCTCCTTTAACTTTGAGGTCTTTAATCAGACTGACAGTATCCCCGTCAGCTAGTTTGTTGCCATTGGCATCAACAGCAATAGCTCCTTCATCTTCTTCAGCATCTGCCGGGTTCCATTCATAAGCACATTCCGGACAGACCAAAAGAAGGCCATCTTCATAGACATATTCTGACTGACATTTTGGACAATTAGGTAAAGACATATAAACTCCTTATTATTTTATTACTATCTAAGTTTACCGAAGTTTTCACTGCTTAGCAAGTCCTAAATATTCAATCTGAAGATCAAGCAAACCGCTCGTAAAAAGCAGCCAAACTTCATTATTTCAGCTGCTTTTTATTGTTATTTTAAGGATTAAATGCTGGCTGCAATTTCTTTGACCAGAGCTTCGTCTGTTAATCCCGTTACTTCTTTGATGACATCTTCCAAAGGTTTTTCCTGCAGCAATTTTTGAAGCTGAACACTTTGTTCATCATTTGAATCTTTGTAATGGAAAACATAGGCTACTGTCTTTAAAAGATTTTCATAAGACAAACCGCGGTCCCTTAACTCACGAATCGGACGAATAAAGCGTTCATCATAGCCCAGCTTTCGGATTGGGGTGCGGGCAACACGCGCCACATCATCAACAATATAAGGATTTTCAAAACGGCTGATGATAATGTCATGATAGGCTTTTAACTCATCTTCCTTGAAATTCCATTTAGCCATTAAAAGCTGTCTGATTTCTCCCAGCACGGCTTTGACCTGCTCTTTGACCTGCTGATTTTGAAGGGCTTCTAAGACTGTTTTAGCTCCAAAATAAGCACCTGTATAGGCAGTTGTGGCATGGCCAGAGTTAACAGAGAAGAGCTTTCTTTCAATGAAAGGCTCCAAATTTTCTTCATAGTGAACTGATGACAATTTTAAATCAGGATTTTTCATAGCAGCAGTTTCAACGACCCATTCTGAAAATGGCTCAACAACAACAAAGAGCGGATCCTCATGAACCTGAGCTGGAACAATGCGGTCAACAGCAGCATTGGGAAAACCGATATATTCTTTGGCGAAAGCAAGGCCGTCAGAATTAAGATATTTTTGTACTTCCTGCCAAAGAAAAGCAGAGCCGCCAATCATATTTTCACAGGCAATAACGTCAAGAGGCTGTTTATTGTCGTTTTCACGGCGTTTTTCAATACCTTTAGCAATCAATTCAGCAATAAAAGGCAAAATATTAGGACCGATGGCTGTTGTTACTAAATCAGCATCTGCTATAGCTTCTACAACAGCTTGGGGATTCTCTTTGTTGTTAATTCCTGAAACATTTGATACGGCAATATGGCGTTTGCCGTCTTCAGCAATTTCAATCTCGTAAGCGTGCCGCTCATTGAGAGCGCTGATAATCTTGTCATTGACATCAACAAAGTCAATAGCAAAGCCATTTTCAAATAAGATTTGTCCGATAAAACCGCGCCCGATATTTCCGGCACCAAAATGTACTGCTTTTTTCATGATTAACTCCTTTTAATGTACATTGCTCAAAAGTTTGATGACTTCATCTTCTGTCTGAGCATCAGCCAGTTTAACGACATTATCAACATCTGCACAGAAAATCGAAATCTTCTGAATGATTTGCAAATGCTCATCGCCAATTCCAGCGATACCGAATAAAACTGTAGCAACCTGTGGCTTATCTTCTGTACCAAAATTAACGCCTTCTGGTACCTGAACGACTGTGATGCCTGATTTAAGGACATTCTTCTTAGCCTCATCTGTTCCATGAGGAATAGCTATAAAATTCCCCATGTAAACAGATAGTTCTTTATCACGCTGCACCATGGCATCAACATAAGCAGGCTCTACATAGCCGCCATCAAGCAGGAGCTGACCGCAAAAGCGGATGGCTTCTGCTTTGTCTGCAAACTGCTGATTTAGTTTGATTAATTCTTTTTGAAACTCCATTTTAGGTCTCCAATTTCTTTATTTTTTCTGTAAATATCTGATTGAGTAATTGATAGATGATATCTTTATTACCGGTCTTATAAATTTCAGTATAAAGATGATTTTCGATAATTGACTGGCTGATAGCAGTCATTAGGTCTCTCATTTCCTGCGACTCATCCAATCGTGTCAGCATGACTAAAATTCTACTGACTTTTTCTTCCTGGTAATTCATCGATAAAGCAGTCACTGGATTTTTTAAATCATAAATCTTAAAACAAGATGTTTCAACCTTACTTGACTGTGTGTGCAAAAGAGCCAAATTAGTCTCTGGAATAGCCAAAGGACTAACTGCGAAACGTCTTAGCAATTTATCTGCCAGATAGGACTTATCAGATACTGCATCAATCGTATCAACAACTTGAGGAACAGTCATTTCAAATGAAACAGGATTATCAATCATTTGATAAGAAAACTCCCGTAAAAGCTGCTGAGTCGCCAAAAAATAATTTTGCAAATTATAGCCTTTTGCATCTGTTTTCTCGTTTCTGAGAATAATTTTTTGATGGGCCTGAACCTCCTGCAGATAATCTTGCAGCTGTACCATTTCCTTAGTGTTAGGGTAGATTGAAATCACTTTGATATCTGCTTCTTTAACAGGATTTGTTGCTAGAACACAGTTATAATAATTCTGATCTGAGTCCTGATACTGAGCCAATGTTTTAACAACTATTTTATCAACAAAAGGTGCAATCGTTTTGATACGCGTGATTAATAGTTCTCTGGCAAGCGGCCGTTCATCTGTCAGCAACAATATCCTAATCGGATAAATATCTGGGCTTCGCCGTAAACTAGAAGCAAAATGTAAGGTAATTAATTCATACTCAGATTCCCTTTGTAGGTATTTGGGGAAAATATCCTGAACCAAAAGACTGACAACACGGTGCAAATGCTCATTTTTCTGAACAACCTCATGAGCAATATGGATGTTAGACTTGTCTTCAAACATCTGAGGTACAGCTAAATTCAGCCGAATATGATTGAATAAGAAATGAAAAAGTGTCTTATCTTTAGCAAAATTAATTTTGGTATAAAGAGATACTTTATCAATCAAATTCGAAATATTGTAGAAAAAAGCACTGTCAAATTTTTCATGAAAAAGCGGCGTTTCCTGCCTCTTAATAACCAACTCATCTAAAACACTGGCATAATAAAGAATTTCTTGAATACTGTAAAATTGATTGGTCTCTTTCGAAAATTCGGTATAAATCTTCTGGGAAAAATCAAGTGCTGCTTTACTAATATTGTGTCCAGCCGCTTCATTATCCTGCCAGCCAGAAAGAGCTAAGAGAATGATGAAAAACTCACACATTTTAGCATCTAAATCTGGCAGGTCAGTCTGTGAGGCCTGAAAAATCTGCTTGGCTGTCTCAAGCTTATCGCTGCCAATATCTGTAAAATGTCCGTATTTCCCAGTCCAAAAATCAGAAACAGAGATATTATTTGTTAAGAGAACAGCCAGCAAGCGCCGCAGAGCATTTCTGCCGCCCAGCAGCTGGTAGCCCTTGTTACGTTCCAGATATACATCAAAATCAGCTAAACGTTTTTCAATTTCAGCAATATCCTGAATAATGGTCACATTTGATACCTTAAAATCGGCTTGCAGCTGTTCGTTTGTAATGCTGTCAGAGGCCAGCAAGAGCTTATAGGTAATCAAATTCAAACGCTCATACTGCTCGTAATTATCCAAATAATGAAAATCAGCTAAATTTTCTAATTCCCCCACTAAAAAATAGTGCCGGTCTTCTTTGATAATACTGATATTAATAGAACTAAGACTCTTTGTTAGGTCAGAAATAACCCGATAAACGGTTCGCTGAGATACCTTCAGCAAGTCCGCTATCTGCTTTATTGAAAGCTTCCCATAACCCTGGAAAGCTTTCAGCAATTGTTCTTCTCTTTTTGTTAGTAACATAAACTTATTATACAATATTCCAGTTTATTTTACTTATGCATTCTGGCAACAAGCTTATCATATTCCGGAGTTGTTACAAGACTGTCAACAACCAGCAGCTGAGCATGAGGAGCTGACTGCTGTACTTCTCCTTGATGCGCAATCGTTGTGACCACTAAAATGTTTTTAGCATTGTAATCTTTTAAGTCCTGATAAGCTGCTGTTGAAACTGGAATTTTGACCTCGTTATTTTTAAAGATTGAACGGAGCGTTTCCTGTCCCATAGTTGCTGAACCTTTAGCTTTGCCATAAGCAAAGACGACAGCATCAATATGGTTTAAATCAATTTCTGCACTATCAGTTTCTTCTGCAGAAGCTTTGCTGGCTTCAGAAACAGTACCACTATTTGTCAAATTTGCAACAATTTCATCATATTTTGGAGTTGCTAGGAAGTTATCTACCGCTACATGAACAGCTCGCGGTGTCTTTTGACCTGCACGATCAGCCAATTCTTCCTGAGTGACAATTAAAGTATTTGCTGTATCTTGCAGGTTAGAAATCGCTTGATTGCTTACAGGAATATCAAGACCCGCTTTTTTGACCTTATCACGAAGGATTGAAGCACCCATGGCTGAACTTCCCATACCAGCATCACAAGCAAAAATGATTTGATGGATATTATCTGTTGTAATATCTGAATTACTAGTAACCGCTTGACCTTTAGATTCAGCCTTTGCTGCTTGTGTCGCTGCCTGAGCTGCTTCTAAGGAGTCATCGTCAGATTTATCTGATTTTAAAATAACTGAAGCAACAAGGAAAGAAACTGCTGCTGCTGCAAAAACGCCAGCAAGAACAACTAAGTGAGGCCCCCATCCTTTAGGAGACATTCCCATAATAGCGATGATTGACCCTGGTGAAGCAGGTGCTGTCAAACCAGCATTTAGTGTTTGGAAAGTAAAGGTACCAGTCAGACCGCCGGCAATAACTGCTAAGAACATAGCCGGTTTCATCATGACATATGGGAAATAGATCTCATGGATACCGCCAAAGAAGTGGATAATCATGGCACCCCAAGATGAAGATTTAGCGGATCCTTTGCCGAACATAGCATAGGCAATCAGTACACCAAGACCAGGTCCAGGATTAGCTTCCAGCAGGAAGAGAACAGACTTACCAACTTTGGCCACTTGCTCTGTACCTAACGGAGTAAAAATACCGTGATTAAGAGCATTATTTAAGAAGAGAATCTTAGCTGGTTCAATAATCAAGTTCGCTAAAGGCAAGAGGTGAACTTTGACAATTGCTTCTACACCAATACCAACCCACTCTGTTAGCTGAGCAACAACTGGACCGATGATGAAGAAAGCTAAGACCATCAATGCAAAACCAATCAAACCAAGTGAAAAGTTATTAACTAACATTTCAAAACCAGTTTTAATTTTTGGCTGAACTTTTTCATCAAATTTCTTTAACAGCCAAGCTGACAGCGGTCCCATAATCATGGCACCGATAAACATGGTTACCGTAGAACCTGCAATAGCACCAAAGGAAGCAATGGCACCGATAACACCGCCACGCTGCTTGTGAATATTGTAACCGCCAGTATAACCAATTAAAAGGGGCAGTACATATTTCAGCATTGGTCCAACAACATTGGTATCTAAAGCCTTGTTGGGCAAGTAACCTGTTGCGATGAACAGAGAGGCTGCGACTCCCCATGCAATAAAGGCCCCGATATTAGGCATAACCATATTTGATAACGAAGTTCCGAGCTTCTGTACTCGTACCTTCAATGAAGATTTTTGTTCCATCAGAACGCCTCCTTTTTATTCTGATACTACTATATCACCATCCTTTTGCCAATGAAACTCAAACTTTGGCAAACTTTTTTTGCCATTTATGACTTCTTCTGACAAGCTGAAATGAGATTCTATTCTAGACACATGAAAAAGAGGCTGGACCAAAAGTCCAACCTCATCAATTAGAGTTCGTTTTAACATCATAAGGCAGTGGTTGGGAGAAACTCTGTTAGCGTTAGCTAACCTAGAGTTTCCCCTGCACAGTTCATTAGGCACTTTAGTGCCAATGAACCACTGTTGAATGGCAGTTTCGTTCGCGTTTTACGCTCTTGAGCTGACCGATTCAACTGTGCGGGGGTGGGGGTGAAACGGTCTGGGGAGAGACCGTTTCAGGTCACCGCCTAGAAATTAGGGAGCGGTGAGAACCAAAATTTTCAATTTTTGGATTGATCCCACTCCCCTTTCATATTATTCAACTGTAACGGCCTTAGCCAAATTACGAGGTTTATCAACATCAAGACCGCGCTGAAGCGAAGCATAGTAAGCAATCAGCTGTGTTGGAATAACCATTGAAATACTTGACAGATAAGGGTGCACTTGGTTAACCACAATGTCATCGCCTTCCTTATCCAACCCTTCTTCAACAACTGTCAAAACGTTAGCACCGCGTGCTGCAACTTCCTGAATATTGCCACGGGTATGAGCCGCAACAGTCTCACTTGATGAAATCAAGGCAAGGACAGGTGTTCCGTCTTCGATAAGCGAAATTGTTCCATGTTTTAATTCCCCGGCAGCAAAACCTTCACACTGAATATAAGAAATTTCTTTGAGTTTTAAAGAAGCTTCCATAGCTACGTAGTAATCGTTGCCACGGCCGATATAAAAGGCATTACGAGAGGTTGCTAATAAATTAGCGACTTTTTTCTCAATTACTTCTCGCTCTGACAGACTGGCTTCAATAGACTGAGCAACAATTGACAGTTCATGCACTAAGTCAAATTCCAAGGCCTCTTTCTTACCGTTGGCTTCACCGACTGCTTTTGAGAGGAAAGCAAGAGCTGCTATCTGAGCTGTATATGCCTTGGTCGAGGCTACCGCAATTTCCGGACCGGCATGGAGCAGCATTGTATAGGTTGCCTCACGTGACAAGGTTGAACCAGGCACATTTGTAATCGTCAAACTAGGAATTCCCATAGCATTGGCCTTAACCAAAACCTGACGGCTATCAGCTGTTTCTCCTGACTGGCTCAGCAAGATAAACATTGGCTTTTTGCTTAACAGCGGCATATTGTAGCCCCATTCAGAAGCAATTCCCAATTCAACCGGAGTGTCAGTCAATGTTTCAATCATTGATTTTGAAGCAAAACCAGCATTGTAGGAAGTTCCAGCAGCCAGAATGTAAATCCGGTCAGCCTCCTGAACAGATTTGACAATAGCAGGATCAACGGTTAATTTACCATTTTCATCCGCATAAGTTGAAATCAATTTACGCATAACGGTTGGCTGTTCATCAATTTCTTTGAGCATATAGTAAGGATAAGTTCCTTTGCCGATATCTGACAAATCAAGCTCAGCTGTGTAGGCTTCACGCTTGACAGGATTGCCGTCATAATCTGTCACCTCAACATTATCCTTGGTCAAGACAACCAATTCTTTATCGTGAATTTCCATGAACTGATTTGTCTCACGAATCATGGCCATGGCATCTGAGCAGACCATATTGTAGCCATCGCCAAGACCGATTAAAAGCGGTGATTTATTTTTAGCAACATAAATGGTATCTGGATTTTGTGAATCCACCAAAGCAAAGGCATAAGAACCTTCAATGATGTGCAATGCTTTTTTGAACGCCTCAAGTACAGACAAACCATCATCAACAAACTGACCGATTAAATGAACAGCAATTTCAGTATCTGTTTCACCTTTCAGATTATGCCCAGCTAAATAGTCTTCTTTGATTTGCAGGTAATTTTCAATCACACCATTGTGAACCAAAACAAAGCGGCCAGTCGCTGACGTGTGCGGATGAGCATTGGTCTCTGTTGCCTGACCGTGAGTGGCCCAGCGCGTATGACCAATCCCTGTAGAACCAGCCACATCAATACCAATTTTAGCCCGCAAATCAGCAATACGGCCGACAGATTTAATCAAGCGTCCGTTTTCAGGCTTATTGATAACATAAATTCCAGCAGAATCATATCCGCGATACTCTAATTTTTCCAATCCTTGCATCAAAATATCTGTTGCATTACGATTTCCTACAACACCTACAATACCACACATAGTTTTCCTACAGCAGTCCTTTTACTTACTGCTTCCTCCTTAAATTATTATAATTGGTATAGCCTAATAAAGCCTCCAAAAATCAACAAAACCAGTATATAACTTTATTTCTCTAAAGTCAACAACAAAATTGGTCTAGTCTTATTTAATAACAAAAAGCAAGAAAAAAGAGCAGCTTATGCTACTCATTTTTGACAAATCCAAACGTTTTTAAAGGCAAAATTCTAAAGGTTACAACACCTTTAATCTGTGATTTTTTGATGAGACCGAAAGTTCGGCTGTCCTTTGTATTTGTGCGGTTATCATTTAAAATCAAATATCTTCCTTTAGGAATTTCCTGATATTTTCCTTTAGTAACAGTGGCGATGGTAAAATCAGGTGTAAAAGGATTGTCTCCGTTTTTGGCATGATAATTGCTTTTCAGCTTCTCAATATAGGACTGACCTTCTACCTTGTTATTGAGATAAAAGATATCATCCATGTATGTTACACTGTCCTCAGGCTCGCCAATGATACGGCCGGTATAAGACTTACCAGCAACCTGATAAACGACAAAATCTTTATAGTCTGGCTTTTCTTTTTTTGAAATGGTAATGAGATCGCCCGCCTTCAAGTAGCTGTTAGCATCATCTTGTCTTACCCGATAGGTAGAAAAAACAAAAATGCGCAATAAAAGTAGGACACAAACCGCCAGTAGGACCAGAAGAATGTTTCTGATAAAATCACGTTTAACCATTGAACTCTCCTTAAGTTATTGCTCTTTATTATAGCATGTTTCAGACAATAAAAAAAGAGAGCGATTTAAAAATTGTGATTTGCAGTCAGTCTGAGTCTGCCTCATTATCACTCTCTGATTATATTTACAATAGGCTTTGTATGCTTAATTTTCACCTAAAAAGAAGGACACTACAGCCACAACAATAACGGCTCCTAGAATAGATGGCACCAAAGCCATACCGGCAAGACTTGGTCCCCAAGCTCCAAACAGAGCCTGACCCGCCCAAGAGCCAACTAGACCAGCAAAAATATTAGCAAAACAGCCCATCGTTTTTCCTTTGTTGGTCAGAGCACCAGCAATAGCTCCAATAATAGCCCCGACAATCAACGACCAAATCAATCCCATAATTTCTCTGCCTTTCTGTCTACGAATTATATCTAGTTTAACAGGAAAATCCTTAAATGCCAAGAAAAATGTTTTTCTTTTTTGCTGTCAACACTCTATAAACAGTATTCCAAAGAAAAAGTGAAGTGAGACAAAAATTTGATAAATCGTTATTAAAATAGCAATTTTGATTTTGTTGCCCCACCTACACACAGTTTATCAGCTATTGACATGAACCAGCCTTCATAGAATCGGATAGCCTCCAACAGTTCCCTAAACTGTTGGATCCATCACTTGTCTAATACTTAAACAGTCCTGTGGACTCTTTAAGGTGGACACCTGAAAATTGAAAATTAAGAAGTGTCCAGATAAGGAACGCTCCCAACCGCTGTGTCAAATAGTTGATAGTGCATAAATTAAAGAGTTTGAGACTTTTATCCCAAACTCTTTGTATGCATTTTTTATTTTACGGTACGGACACGCATTGTGTTTGTTCCGCCTGAACCAACTGGCACACCAGCAACGATGACAATATTGTCACCAGATTCTACCAAACCTGATTTAAGTGCTGCTTCTTCAGCAATTTCAAACATGTCATCAGTAGATGCAGGTTTCTTAGTCAAGATTGGAATAACACCCCAGTTAATCATCAAGGCTTTTTGAACTTTTTCATCAAAGGTCAAGGCCAAGATATCAGCATCTGGACGGTATTTAGAAATTAAACGGGCTGTATTGCCAGATTCAGTGATAGTAACAACCAATTTAATATCCATTGATTTAGTTGCGTCTTTAACAGCTGAAGCAACCACTTCTGTTTTGTTTGTACGAGGCAGATTGTCTGAATCCAAACGGCCATATTCGTTAAGCAACGTTTGAGCATTTTTGTCAATTGTCGCCATAGTGCGAACTGACTCAACCGGATATTTACCGTTAGCAGATTCTCCGGAAAGCATGGTTGCATCTGTACCGTCAATAACCGCATTGAAGACGTCAGAAACTTCTGAACGAGTTGCACGTGGTTTATCAGTCATTGTTTCAAGCATGTTTGTTGCTGTGATAACTGCTTTACCAGCTGCATTAACTTTAGTGATAATCATTTTTTGATAAACCGGAACCATTTCAAATGGTACTTCAATACCCATGTCACCACGAGCAATCATGATACCGTCAGCTGCTTCGATGATTTCATCAATATTATCAATACCTTGTTGGTTTTCGATCTTAGCAAACAATTTAACATGTTCATTGCCGGTTTCTTTACAGATAGCACGTACTTCATTGACATCCTTAGCAGTGCGGACAAAAGAGATAGCAATAAAGTTAAGTCCTTGTTCCAAACCAAAACGGATATCTGCATTGTCGCGTTCAGCAAGTGCAGGGAAAGGAATCTTTGTGTTAGGAATGTTAACACCTTTTTGCTTAGCAATAGTGCCGTCATTTTCAACAACTACTTCAAATTCACGAGTTGCAATATCTTTAGCTGTTACAGTAAGACCAAGTTTCCCGTCATCAATCAAAATAGTTTGGCCGACAGCAACGTCATCATAAATATCAAGACCACCGGCAACATTCAAAGCAATAACGTCTTTTGTTGATTGGATGCCTTGCTTAGTAGCTACGCGAAGCTTATCGCCAGTCTTGTAAGAAAATTCTTTCGAACCATCTTCAAACAATTCTGTACGCATTTCAGGTCCCTTAGTATCAAGAAGGAATCCAACCTTTTGGCGTGCCAATTCTTCGGCACGGCGCACAGTTGCCATACGCTCACCTTGCTCAGCATGATCACCATGTGAGAAATTGAAACGAAATACATTAGCTCCTTCAGTGATTAATTCAGCGATTTTGGCAGCTGATGCTTCAACATCAAGCTTTTCATCCCAATAACCATCTTCACCAAATCTTTTACCGCCGCGGATTTCAACCGCTGGACCTAATGTTGCAACAATTTTTACGCGTTTATTCATTTTTTATGAAACTCCCTTAAATTATATCAATAGATTGACTGTTAAAATAATAATAATCTGAGCGACTGACCCTTAGTGAGCTAAATCGCGATTCAAAGCAGCAAAATCAAGACGTGCTTTGTGCGGATTATTCACAACAATTTTGCCTGCTTCTGTCAGGCTAAAAAGTGCACCTTCTTCTGCACTTCCAAGAATTGGATGCTCAACCAGTTCTTCATTCTGAAGACCAACAGCCAAACCACCTTTTCCGGCTTTCAGCAATTCAACTGCATGGGCTCCCATCCATGAAGCAAGGACGCGATCACGAGGAGTTGGTGCTCCGCCGCGCAGAATGTGACCGAGGTTTGTCACACGAAGGTCACTGTCATCGCCTGCTTCTTTCATCTTAGCAGCAAAGGCATCACCGTGCATAACACCCTCAGCAAGAACGATTAAGTGGTGGTTTTTACCTTTAGTGGCATAACCATCTTTAACTTTAGCCACAACTTCGTTAATATCGTAGTCTTCCTCAGGGATAATAATCTGATCAGCACCGGCTGCAATCCCAGACCAAAGCGCGATATCTCCAGCGTTGCGCCCCATAACCTCAACAACAAAGGTACGGCCGTGACTGAAAGAAGTGTCACGAATTTTATCGAGAGCTTCCGTGGCAGTGCTGACTGCAGTATCAAAACCGATAGTATAATCAGTTCCGACAATATCATTATCAATTGTCCCTGGAAGACCGATAGCAGGAAAACCATGTTCAGTCAAACGCATAGCGCCGTGGTAAGAACCATCACCGCCGATAACAACGACACCTTCAATCCCATGCTTTTTCAGTTGTTCAATACCTTTTAATTGCCCTTCAAGCTTAGCAAATTCAGGATAACGTGCAGATTGGAGGAAAGTTCCTCCGCGAGAAAGGATATTTGACACACCTTTGGCGTCAAGCGGGAAAATATCACCCTCAACCATACCAGCATAGCCACGATTGATTCCGCAAACTTCCATTCCCTCAGAAATTGCTTTACGAACGACTGCACGAACAGCAGCATTCATACCAGGAGCGTCACCGCCACTGGTCAAAACAGCAATACGTTTCATTTTGCTTGATACTCCTTTATTTAAATTAACGTTATTATTATAGCACAAACCTTGGTAAAATGTTCACTTTCTTTCTTACTTTTTAGCGAAAAAGCGTTTTCAGCGCATAATTTGCCAGTTTTTCTTCCAGCTCCGAACTTTTAGCAACAAAATGACGGCTGCTTTGCAGGGTCTCTTTACTTTCTGCATAGTGCAGCACAACCGGAATATTTCCGGGATAATCCGCCAAAATAGCAGAAACTTCCTTATCGTAGGTATGATTTTGCAGTTTTATCCAAAATTTCTCTGTTAGGGCAGGTTCCAACTGGTTCAAAATCATCTGCAGACGATGGTCCCGTTCTTGAATTTTACCGGTAAAATAGTAGATAGTCTTTTCAGCTAAAAGCTGTCTGTATTTTTGATAAACTTCAGGGAAAAGGGTAAGGTCAAGTTTTTTCTTGGTGTCGGTCACACTGAGAAAAGCCATCTGCTCTCCTTTTGACTTGGTTCGAATGACTTTTATTGTATCAATTTGCGCAAGCAGAGTGACTTCACTTCCTTCGACAAGATCGCTTATACCCACCAAGTTTTTTGATGACTGCTTAGCAATTTCAACCAATGGATGAGGGCTGATGCCTGCTCCGATAATGTCCTGTTCCATCTGATATTTTTCGGCATTGGTGTAGTCCTCTTCTTCCAGCCAATTGTAAGAAGAATCAGCAAACAAACTTCCCAGCTCATTGACAAAAGTAAAGAGATGTTCTAAATTCACAACAATTTTTTTACGGTTCTTCTCAAACTGATCGAACAGACCGATTTGAACCAAAGGACTTATGATTTCAGTCTTCTGATATTTTTCCGGCATTCTGCTTAAAAAGTCTTCTACACTTGAAAAAGGACGGTTTTCAATAATCCAATAAGCAAAATCACGTGCTATTCCTTTGATATTTTTCAGACCTAAGTATATCTGACCCTGACTTATTTTATCAGAATAGGGAATTGTATTAATTGATAAGGCTCCTATTTTAAAATCTGCTTCCAAAGCGTTA
This sequence comes from Streptococcus ratti FA-1 = DSM 20564, assembly GCF_000286075.1. GTDB lineage: Bacteria > Bacillota > Bacilli > Lactobacillales > Streptococcaceae > Streptococcus > Streptococcus ratti. The sequence goes on from NZ_AJTZ01000005.1 coordinate 730,463, forward strand.
TCGAGGTAGTCACTACTAGAATAATTCAGCATAACGTCAAAGAAGACTGCCGGATAGTGTGCCTTAAAATAAGCCATCTGGAAAGCTAAAGCTGAGTAAGCATAAGCATGACTTCTGTTAAATCCATAGCCCGCAAACTTAGCCATTCTGGCAAAGAGATCTTTAGCTACCTTAGGATTTCGCCCCAGTTGCTCAGCTCCTGATAAAAAGTCTTTCTCCATCTTTTGCATTTCAAGTGCATTCTTTTTGGACATAGCTCGGCGCAATAAATCGGCCTTACCTAAGGTGAAACCTGCAAATACCTGAGCAATCTGCATTACTTGCTCCTGATACAGCATAATACCATAGGTTGACTCCAAAATAGGTGCAACCGCAGGGTCAATCAAATCCACTTCTTCCTGACCGTACTTACGCCGAATAAAATTTTCCGTATAATCGCTGGCACCAGGACGGTTAAGGCTGGTTGTTGCTACAACTTCTTCAAAGCGAGAGGGTTTGATCCGTTTTAACAGGTTGATAGCCCCAGCAGCTTCAAATTGAAAGATTCCCTTTGTATTGCCGGCTGCAAAAAGAGCCAGCGTTTCTTTGTCCTCTAAATCAATGGATCTGATATCGATAACCTGACCATATTCCTTGGCTACTTTTTCCTGCATCTTTTGAACAAAGGTTAAATTTCTGAGACCTAAAAAGTCCATTTTCAGCAGTCCGTTAGCCTCAACAGCAGGAGCATCATACTGGGTGATCATCATTTCCTCCCCTGCCTTCAAGGGAATGTGGTCAGTTAAGTTGTCATCGCTCATTACAATTCCGGCTGCATGGATTGAGGTCTGACGAGGTTTTCCTTCTATTTTTCGGGCAATTTCAAATGCTCGCTGATACTCTATTTTGCTGTTAATAATTTGGCGAAAAGCAATATTTTTTTCATAAACACTGGTCAAAGTATCACGAAAACTAATTTTTTTAGTGATATTGCTGAGCTCATACTCTGTTGCACCAAAACGCTTAAAGACATCTCGGATGGCCTGTCTGGCTCCAAAGGTCGAAAAGGTAACAATTTGGGCAGAATGGCTTGAACCATAGCGGTCACGAACATAACGAAGAAACTCACTGCGGTAAATATCGGGCAAATCGATATCAATATCTGGCATGCTGTAGCGTTCTTCATTGAGGAAACGTTCAAAAAGCAGATTGTTTTTCACAGGATCAATTCCGGTAATATCCAGAGCAAAAGCTACCAAGCTCCCCGCTGCGGAACCGCGCCCCATGCCCATATAATAGTTTTGAGAACGGCCAAAGCGCAGCAAATCCCAGACAATCAAAAAATAATCATCAAAGCCCATCTTATGAATGACATTCAGTTCGACTGCCAGACGTTCCTGATAGTTCCTGCCCACAAGATTTTTAGCCCTTAATCCCTGCTGGGCCAGCTCCTTCAGCTCCTCGACAGCAGGCTTATGGCGATTAAAACGCGGCAGTTTCAAATCAGTATCAAATTGATAAGAAACAGAAGTTACAAGATTTTCTAAATTCAGGAGACTCTCCGGAAAGCGTTCTGCAAAAACAGCTTCCATCTCCTTCTCAGAGAATAAATATTGATTTTTTGCGACCGGCTCCACTTCTTTTAAGGGAAGGTTATCCCTGATAGCATGCAGAATCTGCAGTGTTTCTGTTTCGGCATTTTCATAATAGCGCACAGTATAAAGAGGCAGGATTTTATGTGTAAAATTCAGCTGGGGCGTATCTGGCCCGACACCAATATAGAAAGAGGCAGGTATGTCAATGTTCTCAATTCCTTCAAAATATGGAATAACAACAGCAACTCCATCCATAAATTCTTCTACATCAGAGAACAGATGATGATCTGTCATTTTTGCTGTCGAAATTTTAAGCAGGTTCTGATAGCCCGCTGTATTTTGAGCAATAAAACACATCCTTACCTGTTCATCAGACAGCACTAAATTCATCTCAAGCCCCAGCACCGGCACCAAATTTTCCTGCCGTGCCATTTCAATAAAATGAAAGGCAGCATAGAGATTATCCCTGTCCATAATACCAATGTGCGAGTATCCAAGCTCCTTGGCTTTTTTGACATAAGACTTTAAGTCAATCAAACTATCCATAAAACTATAAACGGTTTTAGTATCTAACTGTGCAAACATAGCCTTCTCCTTAAAATCCTCTTGTTTTCTATTATACTATAAATAGTTAGAATTCTCTTCTCCTTCTTTCATGGTGTGATGGGCTAAAAGAACCTAAGACCCAGATTTTATTGACAGTCACAGTCTCCTTAGATAAGATGACTGCTGGAAAGTCTTAATTTTTGAGCGCTGCTGTATGCCTGTGAACACGACAAACGCATGAAGAAAATATCGTTTTCAGAAATTAATTTCATAAACGAGATAAAGGACTTCCGTTATAATAGTAGTGGAGGTCGTAGTTATGAATGAGATGATTCGTTTTTTGGTAGAAGTTAGAGATGTCAGGGAGCCCTGGAAAATCAAACATTTGTTATCAGACATTGTTCTCTTAATATTCTTCGCTCGTTTATCAGGCGCAGAGTACTGGGATGAGATTGAAGCCTTTGGCAATGCCTACGAAAGCTCCTTACGGACTGTTCTTAGTTTAGAAAATGGCATCCCATCACACGATACGCTTCAGCGTGTTTTCGCGACATTAGACCCACAGGTTCTTGTAGAAGTTACGCAGATGTGGGCTAACATTTTTAGAGGAGGCTGATCTCTCTGCCAAGACTTTTACAACCTTTTCGAAACGGTTGGTTGCGATTGATGGCAAAACTGTCCGAGGCAACGCCAGTCAAACCCAGAAAGCCTTGCATATTGTCACAGCTTATGCGACAGACTTAGGGATAGCCTACGGTCAAGTGGCGACTGATGAGAAGAGCAACGAAATCACAGCGTTCCCCGTCTTACTAGATATGATTTCTATCAAAGGTTGCCTGATTAGTATAGATGCTATAGGAACTCAAAAGGCCATTGCGGAAAAGATTATCCAGAAAAAAGGCGACTACTGTTTGGCTGTTAAAGAGAATCAGAAGGGACTATTAGAGGATATTCGTCCCTATTTTGAGTTGGATTCTAGGCGGGATGATACTTACGAAACCGTTGAAAAAGCCCACGGTCAAATCGAGGTCAGACAGTATGATGTCCTCCACGATGTCGGTTGGCTGAGAAAAGTTCATCCGGATTGGGGACATATTCAGAGTATAGGTCGAGCTCGTATTCAGATAACAAAGAATGGACAAGAAAGCAAAGAGAGTCGCTACTTTATTCTGAGTTGCCAGGTCAGTGCTCAGGAATTGTGTGCTTATGTTAGAGGGCATTGGCAGATAGAAAGTATGCACTGGTTATTGGATGTTGTTTTTCGTGAGGATGCCAATAAGACGCTAAACAAGCACTTAGCTTTTAATTTGAATGTGATGGATAAATTTTGTTTAGCTGTATTGAAGCGACTAGATACAGGAAAGAAAATGAGTATGAGGCATAAGAAATATGTCCTTAGTTTGTCCTTTGACAAGTATCTAAGCCGCCTACTCTAAGTTAAAAAAGGGTTCTATCGTTCAGAAAATGAATTGGAGCGTCTCATGCGTTTGTCGTGGCCTGTGAATTAACCTCTTGACATTATTTTTTTATAATTGTATTATATATATAACACAATTACACATTTAGAAGGGAGAAAAGATGGCTTGGAAATTTGATGAAAAATCGCCTATCTATCTTCAGATTGCTAATCACATTAAAATGCAGATTATCAGTCAGGAAATAAAGCCCGGCCAACAGCTGCCCACTGTCAGAGATCTAGCCGAAGAAGCCGGTGTTAATCCCAATACCATGCAGCGTGCTTTTACATCGTTAGAACAGGAAAATATGGTTTTTTCGGTCAGAACTTCTGGACGTTTTGTCACAGAAGATTTACAGCTGATTGAAGAGGAACGGCATAAACTGGCACAGACAGAGCTTAAGAGCTTTATTGACAAGATGACCCAATTTGGTTTTAGTAAAGATAAGCTAGTAACAGTATTAGATCAATATATTAAAGGAGAGTCGCAATGACAGAACAACTGCCCCTGCTGCAACTGCATCATGTTACCAAAAAATTCGGAAAAAAAGCTGCCCTTGATGATATTTCTTTCAAGCTGCCAAAAGGAAAAATTATTGGCTTGCTGGGACCAAACGGAAGCGGCAAGACAACACTGATTAAACTGGCCAACGGACTCTTACAGCCGACTGCAGGCGAAATCGTGGTTAACGGCCTAAGACCCTGTCCTGAAACAAAATCAATGATTTCCTACCTTCCTGATACGAGCTATCTCAATGATAAAATGCGGGTCAGAGATATTTTGCGGCTGTTTGAAGACTTTTACAGTGACTTCGACAGGCAAAAAGCTGAACAGTTGCTGGACGATTTGGCTATTGGTCAGGATGAAAAATTAAAAAATCTTTCTAAAGGAAACAAAGAAAAGGTACAGCTGATTCTTGTTATGAGCCGCAAAGCACAGCTTTATATTCTGGATGAACCCATCGGTGGTGTTGACCCTGCTGCCCGTGAATATATCTTAAGGACAATCGTTAATAATTACTCAGAAGATGCTTCTGTTCTCATCTCAACACACTTGATTGCTGATATTGAACAAATTTTGGATGAAGTCATTTTTATCAATCAAGGAAAGATTGTCTTACAGGAGACTGTTGATGATTTACGTGAGAAATACGCACAGTCTATCGATCAAATCTTTAGAGAACGATTCAGAGCTTAGGAGGATGCCATGTTTGGAAAATTATTAAAATATGAATTTAAATCAGTCGGAGCTTGGTTTTTCGGTTTATATGGATTAGCTATTTTTATTTCTTTAGGTCTGGGACTTTGGTTCCGTCATAATATTGGAATTCACAAGGAGACTATTTTTAATTCAAACACGCAGGATATTCTGCTTTTTGCTTTATCAAGCTCACTGGCAGCTGTTTTTATTGCTATTTTTATTGCCACCCTATTAATTATTATTCGCCGCTTTTATAATAATATTTTCGGCAGAGAAGGCTATCTGACCTTAACCCTGCCGGTATCAACGCACAAAACAATTTTGGCTAAATTACTGACCGGTTTTATTTGGAATGTCTGCAGCGGCATGATTTTCATTATCAGTGTCTTCCTATTAGCCTTTCCGGCTCTCCATCGAGTACAGCCTTCTGAACTGTCAGATCTGATAAATTCTGCTAAGGAGCTCTTTTTCTCCTTAAAATTTGGCCTGCTTGCCTTTCTTTTAATCGCAGGAATTTTCACCAGTATTTTAGAAATTTACTTTGCCATTTCTTTAGGACAGCTGTTTCAGGATTACCGCGGTTTGCTTGCTTTTGCTTTTTATTTTGTTATCAACCTTATCCGCAGCTTTTTATCCTATCTTACAGCCGGTGCGGAAGGTGGTCTGAATTTCCTGTTCTTAAGCAATAATTATGATGATCATTATTATCTGTTTTTAAATATCATTGTTACCATTATCTACGGTATTATTTTCTACTTTGGGACACACTACATCATCAAAAATAAATTGAATATCCAATAAAAATAAACCGCATTAGCAAATTTTGTCTGGAACAAGACTAAAGGAGGCTGGAACGACCAGTCTCCTTTTAGTTATTAGTTTAATCCATTTTGAGATTTGTTTTTCAAAAGATTATTTTCAAAATACAGTTGAATAGCTGCTGACTCAGATTTTGTCTCTAAACCGCTGGTCCAGACAGCCTGAATTTCTGACTTATCTGATGATACAGACTGAGACAAAACATCAGGCTCACCTAGCTGTTCAATGATTTGCTTGTAGCTGGCATTGGTCTGCAATTTTTGAAAATCGGACCTCGAGATTTTTGCCTTGCGCTTAAAGGAAAAGTTGGTAATAGAACGTGCTACCGTACTGTTCTGATAAAGATGAACGACGATTGCTGCGCCGTTTTTTTCCCAAGTATAGCTGTCCAAAGTAACATCCCCTGCCGGTTTTTGCTCATGTTTAACAGGCTCACCCAGCAGCTCTTTTAACGCTTCCAGATTTGTCCCGCCTGTAAAAGCAGTCCTGTCCTCAGAAACTTTAATCTTATTAAAGTTTAAACGAAAGTCTGCGTTTTCTGTTTTCATCAGCGATGCCTGATCAGAAGGCTTGGCATTCTTTGGCTGAGACTCTTTAGCCTGACAGCCTAGCAGCAAAAGGCAGCATATGCCAGCCGCTCCTGCCTGCAGCAGTTTTCCTAAATATTTCATAATAGTCCAACTTTCCCTTTAACCAAAAAAACGCCTATGCGTTTTAGTTTATGGAGCCGGTGGGAGTCGAACCCACGTCCAAACACCTGCCAGCTTATTTGTCTACAACCATAGGCTATGTCTTGATTTAACTAAGAAACGATACATAGCTCAAATCTTTCCTCAGCGAGTCTGTAGTTCTCTTTTTAACCAGCCAGACAATAGTTAAACGTAGCTTGCTAATCATAAGACTTCCGCCGAAACACAAGCAATCTCGTGGAAGTCACGCAGGCTGGTTTTTAGGCAGCTACTGCGTAAGAATTTGTATTTTTTGCAGTTATATTTAACTGGCATTTTTACATCTGCCGATGAGTCGCAAAATAAGCCGCACAATGCCTGTCGAATCCGTAACGACCCCAAAGCATTATTCTACGAAAATAGTATAGCAAAATACAGAAAAAATAGCAAAAAAATACCCTAATATGTTATCATAATAGTATGAAAATGAAATTAAGCAGGCACTACCTGATACTCCAAAAGACTATCCAGATTTTAGGAATTTTAGCCTTAATTGCTTCTGTCATTCTAGTCATCTGGTTCTATAAATTAGGCATTTTAAATGATAGCAATGCCTTAAAAGATCTGGTTCACCGCCATAGAGTGCTGGGACCTTTAATTTTTATACTCGTTCAGATTTTTCAAATTGTTTTTCCTGTTATTCCGGGCGGCGTTACTACTGTTGCCGGATTTCTGATTTTCGATGTCTGGCTTGGTTTCATTTTAAACTACATTGGCATTATTATTGGCAGTATTTTGCTTTTTCTTTTGGTTAAATGGTTTGGCCGCAAGTTTATTCTGCTATTTATGAAAAGGGAAACTTTTGATAAATATGAGGCAAAGCTAGAAAGCGAAACCTATGAAAAGCTGTTTATTTTTTGTATGCTGTCGCCTGTTTCCCCAGCTGATGTTATGGTCATGATTACCGGTTTGACTGACATGACCCTCAAACGATTTACAACGATTATTGTAATTGCTAAACCTTTATCCATCATTTCATACAGCTATTTTTGGATTTATGGCAGCAAGCTCCTGGAACATTTTTTTAAATAATAGAAAAAATGTGAAAAAGTGCGGGTTGTCATAAACAGCACTTCCTCTCTACTTCATACTTTTCTAAAATTATCACATGCGCAAAAGAGAGCCAGACAGAAAAGCAATCATTCGAAGAATTGCTTTTCTGTCTGGCTCTCTTTTTTGTTGCCCATTTTTTTAAAATCCACCTTGAGGGAATCGAACCCCCATCTCAAGAACCGGAATCTTACGTGATATCCATTACACTAAAGGTGGACAACACTAATAATTATACCATAGTTTTATCAATTTGGCTGCATATTTGACAAAATTATTTTAGGGATAACTACCAATGTTTTTAGTCCAGCTCCAAGACACCTGTATAGAGACGATAGTAGGTGCCTCTTTGCTTCATCAATTCTTTATGATTGCCGCTCTCAATAATACGTCCATGGTCCATAACCATAATGACATCGGAATTCACAATGGCTAACAGACGGTGAGCAATAACAAAGCCTTGCGCAGATTTTTAGCAGAACCGGCAGATGCTTTGGCTCCATATTTGGCAGACTGAATTCCGCAAAACAAAGATAAAAAAGCACAGAGCAGCATTAAAGAACCAAACTTCAAGATATTGCCCATATTTGATGACTTAACGCCATCATTTAAGAGATAGGCCATGACAAAAGGAATAGAAATTTCAAAAATAACTTCAAAGGCCATAAAGGCAGAGGCTAAAATTGAAGGCTTTTTATAATCTTTAATCTCAGCAATAAGAGATTTAAACATATATCCTCCTCTAATGAAAAGATCTAGTCCATAGCAATTAAAAACTTAAAATCAACAAAAAACAAACCCTTGCCCGTCTATTTCAGATAAACTACCAGCCAAACGGGATTGAATCAGTATCTTGATTGATAAAAGCAACCCCTGACCAAATGATCTAGGGGTTGACGTAATTTTTTCATTTTTTATAACTCAATATCACCAAACAAATCAGCCATCGAGAATCCAGTTTGTGTTTCTGGGAGCTCATAATCTTGTTTTTCCTGACGTTTTGGACGGCGAGGACGTGACTGACGTTTTTCTCCGCTGTTTTCATCTTGAGCTGGACGCTCTTCAAGAGCTTTGATTGAAAGCGATACACGTTCATCAGCTGTATTAACATCAAGAACTTTGACAGTTACATCTTGACCGACTGAAAGAACATCTTTTGGATTTTCAACACGTTTGTGCGAAATTTGTGAAATGTGAACCAAGCCATCAATACCTGGAAGAACTTCAACAAAAGCACCGAAGTCTGTCAAACGTTTTACCTTGCCTTCGATAACATCGCCTGCAGCAAGTTTTTGTTCAACACCATCCCATGGTCCAGGAGTTGTCGCCTTAAGAGAAAGTGACACACGACCTGCTTCTTCATCAATGGCCAGAACTTTAACCTGAATTTCTTCACCAACTGTTACAACTGATTTTGGTGACACATTGCGCTCATGTGATAGTTCAGTAACGTGTACCAAACCGTCAACTCCGCCAAGATCAATGAAAGCACCAAAGCTTGTCAAACGAGCAACAGTACCAGTAACAATATCGCCAACAGCAAGTTTTGAGAAGACTTCTTTGCGAGCTTCTTCTGCTGCTGCCTCAACAACATCGCGGCGTGAAAGGATGAAGCGATTTTCTGCAGGATCAACTTCTTTGATCTTAGCTTCAAACTCTTGACCGACAAATTTTTCTGTATTGCGTACGAACCGTGTATCAATCATTGATGCTGGAATAAAACCGCGCAATCCTTCAAACTCAACTGAAAGTCCGCCTTTAACAGCACGAGTTCCCTTGACAGTCACAACTTCGCCTTCGCGGCCAACAAGTTTGTCCCAAGCTTTGCGAGCTTCTAGGCGTTTTTTAGAAACAAGGAAAGTCACTGTATCTGTATCTTTTCCGACAACCTGACGAAGAACAAGCACTTCAACTTTATCGCCCGCTTTCACTAAATCGTTAATATCAGCATTGCGATCATTAGTCAGTTCACGAAGTGTCAATACAGCTTCAACACCTGTTCCATCAATAACAAGGTTTGCTTGTTCACCATCTACAGTTAAAACTTCTGCAGTAACAACATCACCTGGATTTACTTCACTAACACTGTTTAGCAAATCTTCAAATTCATTCATTCTAAAAAAACCTCCGACAAGAAATAAGGCATCTTATTTCTTGATAACAATATATTTTCACAAGGTAACCCGCAAGGACAAACAACAAGGCGCATATCTCTGACGGCCTTAGACTTAGTCTAATACCTCTGACTGGGGTAGCTGGATTCGAACCAGCGCATGAGGGAGTCAAAGTCCCTTGCCTTACCGCTTGGCTATACCCCAAGGATTGATAGTTAAGATAACAATAGTGCAATTGAACACGAGCTAAGCGCTGGGCCAAAAAAGATAAGCCGGTTAGAAAATCAGGATTTTCTATCGCCTTCCTATTTTGACTGGGCGCTTTACGCTCTTTGTATCTTAACAATGGAAGGGGAGGGATTCGAACCCCCGAACCCGAAGGAGCGGATTTACAGTCCGCCGCGTTTAGCCTCTTCGCTACCCTTCCAGCGAGAACTAAAGACTAGTTTATCATAATATCATGTTAAAATCAAGCCTTTTCTTAGTTTAGTTATTCAAATTATAAGCCTCAATAATAGCTTCCACAGCGACTTCTAAATTTTTATGAAAATCTGCAACGTCACCATTTTTAACAGCTGCATATTTTTCATCAATTTCAGCGATTTCGCCGATAACTTTTTTGCCGATTGTCAGCTGATAGCCTGGCAGCTGAGCACCGTTTACTTCAACCTGAGCATCACTGATTTGGATTTCGATTTTCTTATCTTTTTTACGCATAATTTACCTCTCAAATATTTTACACAAAAAAAGAAAAGCTTGCAAGAGCAAGCAAATTTTTTCTTTTTAGTCATTGACCTTGTAAATCCATCCTTCCGGCGCTTCAACATCACCGAACTGGATGCCTGTCAATTCATCATAAAGCTTACGCGTAACAGGTCCTACTTCTGTTTCACTGTAAAAAACATGGAAATCATCACCGTACTGAACACCGCCGATTGGCGAGATAACAGCCGCTGTACCGCAGGCACCAGCTTCAACAAATTTATCCAAGTCATCAATTTTAACATCGCCTTCAATGGCTTTCATGCCGAAACGTTCCTTAGCCAGATAAAGAAGGGAGTATTTAGTGATTGATGGCAGAATAGACGGACTGAGCGGTGTGATAAATTCATTATCTTTTGTAATACCAAAAAAGTTTGCTGAGCCCACTTCTTCAATCTTAGTATGAGTGGCTGGATCAAGGTAAATAACATCTGAAAACTTGTGATCCTGAGCAACCTTTCCTGGCAAGAGACTGGCTGCATAGTTCCCGCCAACCTTGGCTGCACCCGTTCCATGCGGAGCTGCACGGTCGTAATCATCCTGAATCAAGAAATTCGTCGGTGCCAATCCGCCCTTAAAATAGTTGCCAACCGGCATTGCAAAAACTGTAAAAATGTATTCATTTGCCGGATGAACACCGATAACATCACCAACACCAATCAGCAATGGACGCAGATAAAGTGTGGCACCAGTACCATATGGCGGTACATAATCATCATTAGCGCGAACTACCTGCTTAACAGCGTCAACAAATTTATCAGTTGGTACCTGAGGCATTAAGAGACGGTCTGCTGTTCGCTGCAGACGCTCAGCATTCATGTTAGGACGGAACAATTGCACAGAACCGTCTTTGGTGCGATAGGCTTTGAGTCCTTCAAAGGCCTGCTGACCGTAATGAAGAGCCGGTGAGCTTTCTGAAATATGGAGAGTAGCGTCTTCTGTCAATTGCCCTTCGTCCCACTTGCCATCTTTATAATAAGAGATGTAACGAAATGGAAGTTTGTGATATTCAAATCCAAGGTTTTCCCAGTCTAAATCTACTGTCATGTTAAAATCCTCTTTCTTCCTTTATTCTTTTTCTATTGTACGCTTTTCCCTAAAATTTTCAAGTATTTTTTCGTAAAATTCTGAAAATTCCTTAAAAAATAACCACCGTCAAACGGGTGGTCATGATTTGTCACGCACCAAAGGATGCGTGACGGACTTAAAGCCACATAATAAAAGCCAAGCAGTCAAATCACATTTACCGCTTGGCCTTTTAATCATTATTTTGAAGATTCCAATCTCCGTTCGGACTAATAACCTAGAGAATTATCTTTTTTATTGAGCATTTTATCAGCTTCCGGTTCATGAAATCATCAAAGACATGTTTTAGTATGATTTTATTCTGGCAGAAAGAACACCTTCATCTGAAATCGTATCTGAAATGAAACTGCCGTTGCTGGTGCGTTCAGACAGAGACAGCTCAGCTAGATTAACTTCATAGGCCGCCAAAGTCTGGGATTTAACCTCAAGTATTTCTGCCTGCCTATCACTAAAATCTGCTGTTGTAAACAAGTCCAGCTCTTCGGCTTCTGTCTCTGAAAACACCGGTCCGGCCGCAAAGACACGATGCGGCTTGCTCTTAAGTTCACGCAGTACCTGCAGACCTCTTTTAGCCCGGCTGGTAACCGGAATAAGACTGATGACCATCCGCTTTAAGCTGCCTCGCTGAGTCAGGATGTAAATGCTGTCCGTATTAGCAATAAAAGCGCTGGCCAAATAATCGCCATCTTTGAGATTGACAGCCTTAACACCTGCAGCTTTAGGGCCTACAATCGGTACTTCTTCAATGTTGAAGCGCAGAGCGTAGCCCTTGCCGGTAACCAGCATGACATCATCTAATCTGATTGGAGAGACGGCAGCGATTCGATCATCATCGCTTTTTAATTTGGCATACTTGACTGATTTTGTTTTATAGCTGCGCCATGGCGTCAAATCTTTGCGCTCGAAACGCTTGATTTGTCCCAGACGGGTAGCAGCATAATAAGTGCCTTCTTCGAAATGATCCACTAAGTCAACATAGAGAATTTCTTCGTCCGTAGCAAAATTAGTAACAGTCTGACTGAGATGTTCACCGATTTCCTTCCAGCGAATATCAGCCAGTTCATGAACAGGCCGATAAATGACATTGCCCAAGTTGGTAAATAAAAGCAAGCTTTGAGTTGTCTTGGCATTCCTAATAAAGATAGCTTCATCATCGTCGCGTTTGCCTAGCTCTTCAACTGTTGAGGCATTGAAAGAACGCGGACTGGTGCGCTTAATATAACCGCCGCGAGTAACACTGACAAAGGTTTCTTCCTCAACAATAAGGCTGGCTGTATCAATCTCTATCGCCTGTGCCTTAGCCTGCAGTTCTGTCAAACGCGGGCTGGAAAATTTCTTTTTAACTTCACGCAGCTCGCGCTTCATGACATTGTACATGGTGCGTTCATCACCAATGATAGCAGATAAGGTGGTGATTTGTTCACGCAGCGCTGCATCTTCTTCTTCCAAGGTAACAATATCGGTATTGGTTAAGCGATAAAGCTGCAAAGTCACAATAGCTTCGGCCTGCTCCTCGGTAAAGTCGTAGCTGATTTTGAGGTTTTCCTTGGCATCAGCCTTATTCTCAGATGCACGGATAAGAGCGATGACCTCATCCAAGATAGACAAGACCCTGATAAGCCCCTCAACGATGTGCAGACGCTTTTCCGCCTTTTCCTTGTCAAATTTAGACCGCGCCACAATAATGTCCTTACGGTGAGCAATGTAGCTGGATAGCATAGGAATAATGCCCACCTGCCGCGGTGTATAATTATCAATAGCCACCATGTTAAAGTTATAATTGATCTGCAGATCCGTATATTTGAAAAGATAGTTCAAAATAATCTCTTCATCAGCATCTTTTTTGAGCTCAATAGCAATGCGCAGACCATCACGGTCAGACTCATCGCGCACTTCAGCAATGCCAGGTACCTTGTTATTAATACGGATGTCGTCAATCTTTTTAACCAGAATGGCCTTGTTAACCTCATAAGGGATTTCCCTTACGACAATCTGTTTTTTACCGCCTTTGAGGTTCTCGACCTCCGTACGCGAACGGACAGCTACGCGTCCTTTGCCGGTTTCGTATGCTTTGCGGATTTCGTCTTTGCCCTGAATGATAGCTCCCGTCGGAAAATCCGGACCAGGCAGGAATTCCATGAGCTTGTCCAGTTTTGCCTTGGGATGGTCAATCATGTAGACAACAGCATCAATAACCTCAGCTAAATTATGGGGTGGAATATCAGTCGCATAACCTGCTGAAATGCCTGTCGCTCCATTGACGAGGAGATTGGGAAAAGCTGCCGGCAGTACAGTCGGTTCTTTCTCGGTATCATCAAAGTTCCATGCCCAAGGAACGGTGTTTTTGTCAATATCCTGAAGCAGATAGCCTGCAATTTCAGACAGACGGGCTTCGGTATAACGCATGGCAGCTGGCGGGTCGCCGTCCATAGAACCGTTGTTCCCGTGCATTTCAATCAAAGTTTCACGGTTTTTCCAGTCCTGACTCATCCGTACCATGGCATCATAAATCGAACTGTCGCCATGCGGGTGAAAATTACCCATGACATTACCGACAGATTTAGCAGACTTACGAAAGCCTTTGTCATGCGTATTGCCATCCTTATTCATGGAATAAAGAATGCGGCGCTGAACAGGCTTCAGCCCATCACGAATATCAGGCAGCGCCCGTTCCTGAATGATGTATTTGGAGTAGCGACCAAAACGCTCTCCCATGATGTCCTCAAGGGACATGTTTTGAATATTAGACATAATCGTTGTCCTTACAAAATTTTTCGTTTTTCTTTTTAATAGTTGCTTTGGGTGATGCGGACACCAGCAAACCTACGGTTTCATGGCTAAAAATGGAGCCAAAGTCTCTATTTTCCCTCCTACGACGCTCGAAAACGAAATCAATAATATTTCGTTTTCGAGCTAGTGAGTGAGTTAGCTTGTTCGCCCTAGCGGCAAGCATCTTTTCATTGACGCTAAATCGTCTAATGAAAAGTACTCAATCAAAACACCGTCTGTTCTTCCAAGGTAAACTTAACATTATCCTCAATCCACTTACGGCGGGGTTCGACCTTGTCGCCCATGAGAACGGAGACGCGGCGTTCGGCACGCGCCAAATCTTCAATGGTAACACGAATAAGGGTGCGGCTGTCAGGATTCATGGTGGTTTCCCAGAGCTGGTCGGCATTCATTTCACCCAAACCTTTGTAGCGCTGAAGGACAGCACCCTTGCCGAATTTCCTGCGCAGGTCTTCAAGCTCTTGATCGGTCCATGCGTATTCAACTACTTCTTTAGCTCCCCTGCCTTTAGACATCTTGTAGAGCGGTGGCAGAGCAATATAGACATGGCCTGCTTCAACCAAAGGTCGCATATAGCGGTAAAAGAAGGTTAAAAGTAAGGTCTGGATATGGGCACCGTCCGTATCAGCATCGGTCATAATAATGATTTTATCATAATTGGAATCGTCAACTTTAAAATCAGCCCCGACGCCGGCACCAATGGTATAAATCATGGTATTGATTTCTTCATTTTTAATAATATCTGCCATCTTAGCTTTGGCGGTATTGAGCACTTTCCCGCGCAAAGGCAAAATAGCCTGAAACTTCCGGTCCCGTCCTTGTTTGGCTGAGCCGCCGGCAGAGTCTCCTTCGACCAGATACAGTTCATTTTTCTTGGGATTCTTGGACTGAGCAGGCGTTAGTTTCCCTGACAGCAGCCCCTTATCTTTTTTATTTTTCTTGCCATTGCGGCTCTCATCTCTGGCTTTACGGGCAGCTTCTCTGGCATCTCTGGCTTTAATGGCCTTACGGACAAGATTGGAAGCCAGCTCGCCATTTTCCATGAGAAAGAAGGTTAGCTTATCAGACACCAAACTGTCAACAATAGGACGAGCCAAAGGACTGCCCAATTTATCCTTGGTCTGTCCTTCAAACTGCAGATGCTCCTCCGGAACCAAAATGGACAGGACTGCAGACAGGCCTTCACGATAATCCGAACCTTCTAAATTTTTATCTTTTTCTTTCAGCAGACCGGTCTTTCTGGCGTAATCATTCATAGCCTTGGTAATGGCAGATTTCAAGCCCGTTTCATGGGTTCCTCCGTCCTTGGTCCGAACGTTATTGACAAAAGAAAGGATATTATCTGAAAACCCATCATTGTACTGCAGAGCAACTTCTACCTGAAAATCGGACTCTTCGCCTTCAAAGTAAATAACCGGTGTCAGTGTTTCCTTGTCTTCATTGAGATACTCAACAAAGTCCTGAACACCGTTTTCATAATGAAACTCCGCATGCAGGGCTTCTTCCGGCCGCTCATCGGTCAATGTCAGCGTCACATTTTTGAGCAGGAAAGCCGACTCATTAAGACGCTCGGCAATCGTATTATAAACAAAATTGGTCGTTGAAAAGATACTTGCATCCGGCATAAAAGTGACTTTGGTGCCGCTTTTAGATTTTGGCGCTGTTCCAATCTTCTTCAAGGTTGTTGCCGGCTTGCCGCCGTTTTCAAAACGCTGCTTATAGACAGTGCCGTCTCTGGTAATTTCAACTTCTAACCAGCTGGATAAGGCATTAACAACCGATGAGCCGACACCGTGCAGACCGCCGGATGTCTTGTAGCCGCCCTGACCAAATTTACCGCCCGCATGCAGCACGGTAAAAATGACTTCAACGGTAGGAATCCCCATGGCATGCATTCCTGTCGGCATCCCGCGGCCGCTGTCAGCAACTGACAGGGAACCATCTTTATTAATAGTCACATCAATACGCTCACCAAACCCTGACAGGGCTTCATCGACTGCATTGTCAACAATTTCCCATACCAAGTGGTGTAAGCCCGTGCCGTCAGTTGAGCCGATGTACATTCCCGGCCGCTTACGGACAGCATCTAACCCTTCTAATACCTGAATGGCATCATCATTGTAATTAGTAATTGTAATTTCTTTTTTAGCCAAAACTGACCTCCGATTATTTCATCTTTTTTATCTTACAAGTTTTTTGGAAATTTTGCAAAGTTATTTTTGAAAATCAAGAGATTTTCCCAAAATGATTTGATATAATGTTTTTATGAAAGTCATTATGTTTTTAATTATTGCCTACTTACTGGGTTCTATCCCTACCGGACTATGGATTGGCAAGTATTTTTACGGAAAAAATCTAAGAGACTACGGCAGCGGCAACATGGGGACAACCAACACATTTCGTGTTCTTGGTCCCAAAGCGGGTTCTGTAACCTTTATCATTGATATGCTAAAAGGAACTTTGGCTACGGTACTGCCAATGATTTTTGGAGTCAGCGGTGTAACTCCGCTGCTCTTTGGCTTTTTTGCCATCTTGGGACATACTTTTCCCATCTTTGCCGGATTTAAAGGCGGCAAGGCCGTCGCAACCAGTGCAGGAATTCTGCTTGGCTTAGCACCGCTGTTCCTTCTTTATCTCTTAATTATTTTTACAGTTGTTCTCTATTTATCCAGCATGATTTCTCTGGCCAGTGTTACAGCTGCTGCTGCTGCTATCATCAGCGCTTTAATTTTTCCGGCCTTTCATTTTCTCATACCATTTTATGACTGGCTCTTCACCGGAATTATTATTCTGATTGCAGGAATTATCATTGTCCGCCACAAGGATAATATGATCCGTATCAAAGAAAAAAATGAAAATTTAGTCCCTTGGGGGTTAAATCTGACCCATCAAAAAAAGAAGGCTGAGTAACCTTCTTTTTTTATTTGGTAAAATACGCTAATACTCAGTAAAAATCAAAACCAGACTAGGCGACACAGATGCAGACAGAACTGCCTTCATCAAATCAAGGCAACAAGGTCTGAGTTTGATTTTCAAAGAGTATAAACAGCAAAATATCCCAGACGATTCAGGCAGACTACCATAAGATGGCCTATTTCCTATAAGTCTTACGGCCAATACCGTACAGGCCATATCCCATTAAAGAAATACCTGCTAAAAGAGCAAAGGCTGATTCTTGACCATTAGTCTGCGGCAGACGCTTGCTGAGCCGATAAGAGCCATTCTGATAAGAATAGGCAGGATGAGAAAGGGCCGCTTTTTGGCTTCTTTGGTAGCGGACAGCAAGTTTTACAGGTTCACTGGTGCGTAAAAGAGCCATCGGAACAGTATGATTTTCCTTTTCCGGTAAATTAGAATGCGACTGCTCAGCTGCTTGATTTGGATAACTCTTTGGATCTTTAAAAGAGGTTCCTGCAAGGGCTTCGGCTAAGTCTGTGAAACCATCACCATCACTGTCTTTCACCGAAGATAGTGAAATAAGCCTAGAATTAGGATTAATGACAGCGTATTGCGTCAAATCAGCCTTAGCCAAATAATCTGCAAAAACAGTATCCATAGACGGTCCTTCTTCGCGGCTGCCGCCCAGCATGGTATAACCATCTCCACCTGCTGCTAGGAAATCATTGGTTACCAGATAGTAAGTTGCTGCTGTGTCCAAAGGTTTATAAGTCTTTGATTCTGGATCTAAGATATCAATATGAAGGATGCGTTTTTCTGGTTTCAGATTAGTATCATAATACACTTTAGCTCCCGCGACCTGTAAAAAGCCGCCGCTTGGTTCCATCAATGGCTGAGCGTTTTCATCAAGAACTGGATTCCCTTGACTGTCCACTTGTAAAATGGATCCTAAAGATTTAAGGAACATGTCTTTAATGCTCTGCCCTTTTACGGCAATCTGCGAAACGGTGTTGCCAAAAGGCAGAACAGCAATAATATCCCCTTTTGTAACCGGCTTATTCCTAGCAATTGTCTCCCGCAGACCGCCGCCATTAGTCACGGCCAAATGAGATTTGTGGGAAAAACCTGTCTGTCCATAATCCAATAAAGCATCTGCGACAGCATTGCCAAGATTAGTCTCCCGGACACGTACATTTGTCCGTTCACCGTTGAGTTCAACAGGGCTGTTAGGAATGACGACAGTCGCGCTGTCAGCCTTGTAAGCAGCATCAATCTTGTCTACCATGGCCTGAACGGTCGGATCAGGCTGAACTGAACTTATATCCTCAGCACTTAATAGGGCATTGCTCAGCACTTCTTTTGAATTCAATTTGATAAGGCCGACATTATTTAAGTAGCTGCCAGTCTGATTATAGATGACATTGCCATAAACGGCTGTTTTAGCTGTATGAGAGTGCCCGTCAAGAACGATAACATTTTTTCCAGCCAACAAACTATTCTTAGCCAAAGCCTGAGCCAGACTGTCTCCGCGCCATTCTGATTTTGTTGTTGTATCAACTCCCAGATGAGCTAGGATAATATAATTCTGATAGGATTTTCCTTCTGCTCTGGCCTGTGCTTCAGTCTGAGCAATAACATTGTTAACCTCGGTAATGGGATCAGTAAAAGTCACACCGACAACATTGCGTGGATGAGTTTTAGTCGCTGTTTCAGGTGTTGTAACACCGATAACCACATACTCATCCCCATCAATCTTTTTATTTTTGTCAATAACGGTTGAAGCCTCAAAAAGCCGTACACCATTGACATAAATATTAGAGCTGATAATGGGAAAGGTCATCTTCTGACTCAGCGTTTTCAGCTGATTCAAGCCAAAATCAAACTCATGGTTGCCAACCGTCATGGCATCATAACCGGCAGCATTCATAAGGGCAACCGCGTCTGTTCCCTGACTGTTATTGGTAATGGGCAGTCCTTGAGTCGCATCTCCCGAATCTAACAGCAAGGTAGTACCTTGCTGCCGAGAATCATTGGCAAGACCTGCTAATTTGGGCATACCGATAACACCGCTGCCGCTGTCTTCAAGAAAGCGCCCATGAATATCATTAGTGTGCAAAATCGTTACCGACGCATCATCCCTAGAATCAGAAGCCGGAGCTGCAATCCTTGCTGGTTCTGAAGAAGATGTAAGTTCTTCTGCTGGCTGAGCTGCTTCTTCTGAAACACTTGATACTGAAGTTTGCGGCTGACTGGCAGTGTCTGGCTCTGCTAGTTCAGACACTGCCGTTGTAACAGCATTTGACTGGACGCTTTCGTCTGGTATCTGTTCTGTCTGGGCACTGACAGCCGGAACCTGTTCACTGTCAGTGTTAACTGCCACAGATGTCTCATCTGCATAAGCATGCATAGACAAAAGAGCAGTTGATAAAAACAAAGTTGGTACAAGTAAAGCTTTTCTTTTCATACAATCCCTCCGGTTAAGTTATAGCATAGTAATCTTTCTTTTCTAAATTTTTAGAAAGGCCTGAAAATTTATCCTATCATCCATCTGTACAGTCAAAATGGGGCGGACTTTACTGTCCTAATCCTATTTTTCAGGCTTGATAAACAATTTGACCGCCGCAGATTGTATATTTGACTTGTCCTTTTAATGTTTCCCCAATAAAAGGCGAATTGGCAGCCTTAGACGCAAAATTTTCCGAAATCAAGCGCTCTTCTTTATCAGCAAAGATGACAAGATCTGCCGGTCCGCCTTCAGCTAAATAGCCTGCATCAAAATCATAAAGCTGTGCTGGATTGATGGTCATCTTAGCTAAAAAGTCCATCAAACTAAGATGCCCTGCCTCTACCAAATAAGTCAATCCCAATGAGAGAGATGTTTCCAAACCTGTCATTCCTGATGGTGCCTTGGTAACATCTGCTGTATTTTTTTCATCCGCATGATGGGGAGCATGATCTGTTGCAATGACAGAAATAACACCTGATTTGAGCCCTTCAATAACCGCAAGACGGTCTGATTCTAAACGAAGCGGCGGATTCATCTTAGCATTAGCTCCTTTTTCTAACAAAAGATTTTCAGTCTTGGAGAAATGCTGCGGTGCCGCTTCTGCTGTTACCTGAGCACCCAGTTTTTGTGCAAATTCAACCACTTTGACAGACTCCGCTTTGGACAGATGCTGAATATGAATATGAGCCTGTCTGTCATAAGCAATCATGACATCACGCGCAATCATGCTGTACTCAGCCACACCTGTTGCTCCGCAGATTTTAAAATGCTCCTTGGCAATCTTTTCGTTAAAGCCTAAAATACCGTTTAATTCTGGATCTTCTTCATGAAGACTGATAAAGGTATCATTTTTCTTAGCCAAATCCAGAGCTTCCTTAACAACCTTAGAGCTTGTCAAAGGAATCCCGTCATCTGAAAAACCAACGGCTCCTGCTTTTAGAAGTGCTTCAAAGTCAGTCAAATGCTGACCATCAAAATTTTTAGTAATGGTCGCTACAGACTTAATGTTAATCTTTTCTTTAACAGCACTTTCCAAAACTTCTGTCAAGGTCTCAACATCAGAAATCGTTGGTGTTGTATTAGCCATCATGACAACTGTCGTTACCCCGCCAGCTGCTGCTGCCAAAGCTCCCGTATGAATATCTTCTTTATGGGTCTGGCCGGGTTCCCGAAAATGGACGTGGACATCAACTAAGCCGGGAGCTACAACAAGCCCTTTGGCATCAATAACCTGAGCGTCTGCAGCTTCAATATTTTCTGCAATCTTGACGACTTTTTTGCCATCAAGCAAGACATCCGCTAGCTGATCAAGACCAGACTTAGGATCAAGAACACGACCGTTTTTAATTAATAACATAATATCTCCTTACTTAAGCCAATCAATAGGTTCCAAACCTTGACTGATTAAAAAATCATTCGTCCGCGAAAAAGGTTTACTGCCAAAAAATCCTCGATGAGCAGACAAAGGGCTAGGATGCGGCGACTCAATAATATGATGAATAGAGTTAGTAATAAGTGCCTTCTTCTTACGGGCAAAACCGCCCCAAAGGATAAAGACAACAGGTGTCTCTTTCTGGTTAACAACCTTAATGACAGCATCTGTAAAAGGCTCCCAGATTCCGTTCGCATGGGCATTAGCCTGATGTTCAGGAACTGTCAAACTAGCATTGAGCAAAAGCACACCTTGCTTGGCCCAAGAGGTCAAATCATGACTTGGTTTTTGTCCTATATCATCTGCTAATTCCTTTAAAATATTTTGGAGAGACGGCGGAGCAGGGACTTGATCGGGTACAGAAAAAGATAATCCCTGCGCCTGATTGGGTCCATGATAAGGATCCTGACCAATAATGACAACCTTGACCTTATCCAAAGGCGTGGTCTGAATGGCATTAAAGACCTTGTTTCTAGGCGGGTAAATAACACCTTGCGCATAAACTTCATTCATAAAATGATTAATCTGAGCAAAGTAACCTTCCGGCAGTTCTCTCTTAATCAAATCATGCCAAGCGGAATGTTCCATACATTTCTCCTTACTAAGTTCATCAATAAACACTGAGTTTTGCCTCTAAATGATTTTGAAAGATTTCAAATAAAAAGCAAAGCAGCCAATAAATAAAAGCAATCAGAATATACATAGACATGTAGTCATACTCACGGCCGCCGATAATTTTTGCATTTTGGAAGATATCCGGCACTGTAATCATAGCCGCTAAAGAAGAGCTCTTAAGCATATCCAGCATAACATTTCCCAAAGGCGGAATGGCAATCCGAAAGGCTTGCGGTAAAATAATACTTTTTAAAATAGATTTGGCAGGCAGGCCAAGAGACCTAGCTGCTTCCCATTGCCCCTTATCTACTGCTGATATGGAAGAGCGAAAGATTTCGGCTATATAGGCAGCGCTGACTGTGCTAAAACCAATATAAGCACAGAGTAAGGCAGGCAGCTGCACCTCAAAATAAGGCAGACCAAAATAAAGGACAAATAAAACAACAAGCATAGGAACGCCGCGCATAATAGAAATATATATCCGCGCAAAAGATCTGAACCAAGAATTCTTAGACATCCTCAGGAAAGAAATAATGATTCCCAAAAGACAGCCTGTCAGAAAGCTAAGTACCGAGATACCTAAGGTATATGGAATCCCCGTCAAAACAAAAAATAAACTTTTGACGATTAACTGAAAATTAATAAACATGAATTTGGAGTTTCCTTCTGCCGAAAGCTGTGCTTATACTCAATGAAAATCAAAATCAGACTAGGCGACGCAGACACAAGCAGAACTGTCTTCATCAAATCAAGACAAGAACGTCTGAGTTTGATTTTTGAAAAGTATTAATTGCATTCGTTAACGCTTATTAAACCTATTGTAACAAATTTTCAAACAGCATTCCAGTTAAGAAAAAAAGACAAAATAAAAGGAGTGGGACAAAAGAATCCCAACCCCGATTTTTTATAGTCATTATTTCTTGACGCAGCGCTTGGTTGGACAGATCTATTCCTTACTGTACAAGTGATAGCTCCAACAGTTTGGGGAACTGTTGGAGGTTATCTAATCCCATGAACGATAGTTCATATCAATCCCTAACCAACTGTACGGAGAGACGATCAAATCAGATTCTTTGCATTACTGATTTCTGTCCCATTCTCCTTTTCTCAGTCAATTTTAGAAATATCAATTTTCTTGTAGTTATTCTGGCGCTTTTTCGTCACATCTTCTCCTTGGAAGAATTTTTTAGATAGTTTTGAAAGACTTCCGTCCTTGCGCATATCTTTCATAGCCTTATTAATTTTCTTTTGCAATACTTTATTTTTCAAGGACAGTGTGAAACTTGTGCTGTAAGGGTTAGCATAAATCCCCTTATTTATTTTGACAGGATATTTATCCTTGACTGCTGCAACGGCCATTTTCTGCAGATAATAATCATTGATAATCACATCTGTGCGGCCATCAACCAAATCTTTCATGTAAACATCATTGGTTACATTGTCATAGACAACTAATTTTGCCCCTAATTTTTTAGCAATCTTCATATAATTAGTGCTGGCTGCTCCAGCGGCTTTCTTCCCTTTGATATCTGACCAAGAATGAATGCCTGAGTCATCCTTAGAACGAACAACCATTGATGTAAAAGAATATTTGTAGGGAGACGTCCTCAAAAATTTGCTGATATTCTTGTTGCCATCCTCTAAAGAGAAATTGGCGATATCAACTTGACCGCTCTTGACAGCTGTCAGCATGCCATCGACACCCATTTCAGTAAATTGGATCTTTAATCCTAAACGTTTTCCTATCTCTTTAAGAATCTCAACATCATAACCAGTCAGTTTATTATTGTCATCGTGATAAGACTGCGGATAAAGCGTTCCTGCAGTAGCCACTTTAAGAGTCCCTCTCTTTTCAATCTTATCCCAATTCCTCTGTCCAGAACTTGAAGATTGGGAACAGGCAGCTAGAAAGACAGCTGCCATTAAGAGACCCAAAGCAGTGAAAATTTTCTTTTTCATTGTGTATTTTCTCCTTAAATGAAATCAATATTTTTGTAATTCTGAAGAGGCTTACTTTGTGAAAATACACTTTTCTCAGAAATTTTTCAAGTTTTTTGTCTGCAATCTGAACTATCAAACAAAAAGCGACTGCTCCTCAAAAGACTGTGCCAGAGCCAAGAGCAAATCCTCTCTTCCTTTGGCGGCTGTTAACTGAACACCAAGTGACAGGCCTTGAGCATCGCGGTAAAGAGGAAGAGAGATAGCAGGCTGTCCTGTCAGATTGGCTTGCTGTGTAAAGGGTGTCCAAGCTAAACTGTCAGCAAACATCTGCCAAATGAGCTCCTGCTGCCGGCTGCTGTCAAAATCAGCCAGATGCATTAAGTCATTTTTTAAAGCAGCTGATAATTGAAACTGCCCATGTTTAGGTGCGGTCTCAGCCGTTGTCGGTGTTAGGAGTAAATCATATTTTTCATGGAAGAGAGCCATACGATGACTGTACTGATCCCATTGGCTGAGTACCTTAGAGTAGCATTTAGCAGGAATTTTTTGACCAGCCTGATAGAGAGCCCAGGACATGACTTCCATATCATTCACTGTCAGATCACGTCCCAAGGAAGCAGCCAGTCCGTCAAGCATGGCAGCCGTTTCGACACTATTCATCATATAGTAGGACTGCATAGCCTCTATACCGTCTAAGGGTTGCGCTGCTTCTTCTACCCTATGGCCGGCATCTTCCAGGTATTTAGCCGCTTTTTGAACAGCAGAAATAGCTGAGCTGGAAACTGAACTGCCAATAGGTGAATCAAGCAGCAGGGCTACTTTCAGCTTTTTCTCCAAAGGCTGCACTAGCGAGGCTTTTGATAAAGTCGGCAGAACAAAAGGACTTTCCATTTGACAGGTTTGAAGATAGTACAGTAAGCGTTTAGTATCACGCACTGTCTTGGTCAAGGCAAATTGGACAGAAGCTCCCTGCCAGCCTCTAAAAGAAGAAGGGCCAACCGGAATACGCCCTCGTGTGGGCTTTAATCCAATCAATCCATTAAAAGAAGCCGGAATACGAATCGAACCGCCGCCATCACTAGCAGCAGCCAAGGGCGAAACGCCAGAACTAACCAAGGCAGCAGCACCGCCACTGGATCCGCCTGCATTGCGGCTCATGTCATCAGGCAAATTGACATTACCATACAAGCTGGAATCACTGATGTTCTTAAAACCGAATTCCGGTGTATTGCTGCGGCCTAAAATAATGAAACCTAAGTTTTCCAAAGCTTTGACATAGTTGTCAGAATGACTAGCACGATAATTAGCCAACAAAGGAGAGCCAGACGTTGACAATTCGCCAGACTGTTCCTGACCCAAATCTTTAAGAAAGAGCGGAACACCTGCAAAAGGCTTGCCTGAAAAATCTCGATTTTGCGCTTCTTGCAAGGCCTTTTCAAAACGCGTATCTACGATGGCATTTAGCTTAGGGTTGACAGTCTGACTTCTTTCAATAGACTCTTTTACTAATTCCTTTGGGGAAACTTCTCCGCGCAAAACAGCCTGTGCCATTGCGGTTGCATCCAGCCACTCATTAGCTACCATATCTGTCTCCTATACTTTACCAACCAAATCAATTTGGGCTTTGGCGACAATATGACCCTCAGACGCATGCAGCAGCTCATTAAGATAGAAACCTTCATTGAGAGGCAGGTCCTCATCAAGAGCATAGACAGTTAGGGTATAGACATGATCCTTATCAGGTGGGTATGGTCCCAGATAGCCATCATACATATCGGAATAATCAGTCGTCAGAAACCTGCTGACGAGACTATTTTTCCCCTTCAAATGCTTTTGATCCTGTCTGGCAAAATCCTCTGAAATAAGCGTGATATCTGCCGGTACATTAGCAACAGTCCAGTGAATATAAGCAAAACCGCAGACCGGAATAGAATCATAATCCACCAAAGTCCAAGCTAAGGTTTTAGCATTTTCTGGAACATCTATCATTTCAAAAGGGAAAGATTTAATAGCGTACCCCTTATTGGTTTCACTGGCCTTTTTGGCATAGGCATCAGGGATAATGTGATTTTCAAACGGAACTGTAATTTTCATAGGACACCTCCCGATTCGTTAGTTTTCTGCTGATTTTTATTAAAAGTGTCAGCCTTAGTCCTGCCAAGTTTGCTGATTTTCTTTAAATTTCTTTAGGAGCTGCAGACCGTCTGCATCAATGTAACCTTGTACTTTAGCGACTTTAATCAATTCTGAATAATTTGAAAGTGTCACAAGTTTTACAGCGGCTTTTTCAAAATTTTCAGCAGCTTTTGGCAGTTCATAAGTAAAAATAGCAACCACACCAAGTACATCAGCGCCTTCTCTTTTCGCTGCCGCAACTGCATCAAGGACCGATCCGCCTGTTGAGATTAAATCTTCAACAATGACCATCTTTTGTCCTTTAATGACCCGGCCTTCAATTTGGTTGCCTGCACCGTGATCTTTTGGTTTGCTGCGGATATAAGCAAAAGGCAAATTCATCTTGTCTGCAATGATAGCACCGTGCGGAATACCAGCAGTCGCTGTCCCTGCAATAACCTCTGCCTCAGGAAACTCTTCTTTGATGGTTTCAACAAAGCCATTTTCAATCAAAGTACGCGTTTCAGGATAGGAAAGCGTAATACGATTATCTGTGTAAATAGGTGACTTAATCCCAGACGCCCAAGTA
The DNA here is from genome assembly GCF_000286075.1 of Streptococcus ratti FA-1 = DSM 20564. Taxonomy (GTDB): domain Bacteria; phylum Bacillota; class Bacilli; order Lactobacillales; family Streptococcaceae; genus Streptococcus; species Streptococcus ratti. Next base: position 756,685 of record NZ_AJTZ01000005.1, read on the forward strand.
AAAGGATCTTCTGGTTTTAAGTAAACGGCCTTAATATCCAGTAAATCACGCGCGATGTCTTTTGCTAATGTCATAAAATTCCTCTTTCTTTTTTGAAATTCAGCACACACTGCTGTTTAAAATAGATTGGTTAAACTGGTCCTTTCAAGACTCATGGGCAGTACAGCCTTTCTTTTTACAGACCAGTCCATTCTGCCTTAATCGCCCGATAGGCTTCAACGGGGTCTTGGGCCTGCGTAACCGGACGGCCAACAACGATATAATCTGACCCAATAGCACGCGCGTCACTCGGTGTCATAACACGCTTTTGGTCGCCAATAGCAGAGCCCGCTGGACGAATGCCTGGTGTCAAACAGATGAAATCTTGTGAGGTCGCTGCTTTGATCGCCTCCACTTCATGGGCAGAACAGACAACCCCATCAAGACCGGCTTCCGCAGTTTTTCTTGCATAATGGGCCACGGATTCTGTTAAGCTCGTCTGAATGTTTTGATCGCTATGCATCTGTTCCTCAGATGTCGATGTTAATTGGGTCACCGCAATCAGTTTTGGGCCCTGTCCCAAGCCTTCACGCGCAGCCTTCATCATGTCAACACCGCCTGCGGCATGGACATTGGTCATATCAACTCCAAGTTCAGACAGCACCTTCATAGCTGATTTGACTGTATTGGGAATATCGTGCAGCTTCAAATCCAGAAAAACCGAGTGCCCAAGCATCTTCACATAGCGGACAATCTCAGGACCTGCTGCATAATAAAGCTCCATACCAATCTTGACGTAGAGTTTTTCCTCGGTTGGAAATTGTGCTAAGAAAGATTTCACATCATCAAAAGAAGGAAAATCAAGAGCAATTACAGGGCGATTTTCACGCATTTCTAACATCCTTTCTGAGTTGTTCAAGCGTTTCAATACCATATTTATCCATGACCTTAGGCAGGTCTTCAATGATATTAGGACAGGCAAAGGGATCTGTAAAATTAGCTGTTCCGACAGCAATGGCTGAAGCCCCGGCTACCATCATTTCCAGAGCGGCCTCAGCCGAGTCAACACCGCCCATGCCAATAATTGGCAGCTGTGATGACTGAGCGACTTGACGAATCAACTTAAGAGCTACTGGAAAAACAGCCGGACCGCTCATACCGCCCGTACCATTAGCAATAATGGGTTTTCTGGTCTTTAAATCAAAGCGCATGCCCACCAAGGTATTAATCATGGTAAAGCCTGCTGCGCCAGCTTCTTCTGCGGCCTTAGCTACCGTGGTAATGTCCGCCACGCTCGGTGTCAGTTTAACATAGACAGGCACTTGCGAAACCTCAACCGCAGCTTTGACTGCAGCGTAGGCCAATTCTGGCACCTGCCCAATCAGCAGTCCTTCATTGCCATGATCCACATTGGGACAGGAAATATTAAGCTCAATAGCTTTGACATTTGGCGCCTGAGAAATTTTTTCAGACACATGGGCATACTCATCATTTGAGAAGCCGGCAACATTAGCAATAATAGGCAGTTTCGGATAATGTTCAGCCAGCCAAGGCAGTTTTTCAGCAATGACAGCATCCACTCCCGGATTTTGCAAGCCAATCGCGTTCAGCATGCCTGAAGGTGTCTCTGCCACACGCGGTGTCGGATTGCCAAAACGCGGGTACTGAGTGGTCGCCTTAATCATGATAGAACCGAGCCGATTTAAATCATAATATTTAGCATACTCCTGGCCAAAGCCAAAACAGCCGGAAGCCGGAATAATGGGATTTTTCAGATTTAATCCCGGCAGCTTAACAGCAAGTCTATTTGTCACGGGCTTCCTCCTAATCTAAAGTAATCTGACCGGTTTTAAAAACCGGACCGTCTTCACAAACACGCAGATTTCTGGAATCTTCCTGCCCCTTAAGGTGAACAACACAGGCATAGCAAGCCCCCATGCCGCAAGCCATGCGTGATTCTGTTGATAAATAAGCGTGCGGATGCTTTTCAAATTTTTTATCAACATATTTGAGCATGCCGGGAGCTCCACAGGCATAAACCGCATCGGGCCTAAAGTTCAGGTTATCAACCACAGCTGACACATAACCTTTTTGACCGTAAGAACCGTCATCGGTTGTCACCGTAACATCGCCATAGCGGCGCAGCTTTTCTTCCAAAATGACAGCATCTTTATTGGCAAAGCCAATCACAGAAGTCACTGCAACCCCCTTATCATGCAGCTGCTTAGCTGTCTCAACCAAAGGCGGAACACCAATACCGCCGCCAATAAGCAAAGCAGTTTGATTGGCTCCAATAACGGATAAATCAAAACCATTGCCTTGAGGCCCCAGACAGTCAACCGTATCACCTGTCTTCAGCTGCGAAAAGACAGCCGTCCCCCCGCCTTCAATCCGGTAAACAATAGTAGCTTCTTTTTTTCGCCGATCAATCTCAGATATAGAAATCGGCCGCCGCAAAAGCTTGCTGCTATCCGGCACCCGCAGATGCAAAAACTGACCAGCCTGCATGTCACTGACCATCTCACCAGTTAGCACCATTTCAAAAATATCAGGAGCGAGTTTTCGCTGAGCGACCACCGTCATGTCTTCCTTTAAAATCATAAACACCCTTCTACGAAAAAACCTTGCCGGCAAAGCAAGGTTACACAAAAATCAGGCAGACAATTCTTCTGCCTCTTCAACGCACTCTCCCCTTGACAGCCTCTCTGAACCACATTAAAGGTTATTCATTTTTCTCATTATAGCTTGAAATCAGATGGATGTCAAATGGGGAGAGCTAGTCATCTTTTGATCTATGAAAAAGTTAACTTTTAGTCTCATTAATAGGAGATGAATACTCAAACAAGTCATCACATTTAATATTATCAACTAACTCTTGAAATAAAGGTAATTCTTTTATTGAATATTCCTCACTACCTAAGAATTCTGATAATAAATTCATATATCATTGCCCCTAGTGATTATCTCTATAATATCCAATTTTCTAAGGCTTCTCTGCCATCAATTTTAGAAAATTGCAGCAAGCCTAAACTAGTCTTCTACCAAATAAATATCTGCCGTATGATTGACTTGTTCGCTTTCCGGCGGCAATTGCATATAATTGCCATATTTTTTTTCTAAATAGTAATCCCAGTTTGAAGGACTTTTAACTGTCAGACCTTCAAAGTTAACATTAACAGTTGTTAAGAAAGCTTCCTTAGGCATCATTTCTTGCGCTTTTCTAGCCATGATATTCTCACCAACAAAATCACTGTCAGCAATGGTATAGCGCTGACACATTTTATCTGTGTAATTAACTAGACGTTTTACACCTACTATATTCAGTAAACTTTTAACTACTGGCTTAACTATTTTTTTAATCCTAGACTTACCTTCGCCTGTTCTAGACAGTGCAATGACTAAAAGTTTGTTTAATCTCCCCATTTGATTCAAATAAGACTGCACTTTTTGTTTATCACTAGGCAAGCCATCTAAAGGGAAAATATCAATCCATAGAAAGTTTTCTTCCGTGTCATCAATAAATTGTCGATTACAGATAGTTTGTTTATTCAGGATTCGACAATATGGTCTTTTTAAATTATTAAGACGGTTGCTGGCTACTGTAAAAGGGAACTCTTTTTCAAAGATATCATGCAGAGCCAAAAATTTTTCGTAGTCTTCTCTTGGCATCAGCAGATCAATATCATCATCCCACGGAATAAATCCCTGATGACGGACAGCCCCTAATAGAGTACCGCCGCACAAAACGTAGGTTAATTGATGACGATCGCAAAATTCCACAACAGCTTTCATCATATCCAACTCTAACAGCTGAATCTCCCTAAGCGTTAGTTTTTTTGTCATGGAGATCCTCCTTGATTTGGCTGGTAGAAATATCTGGCGTTCTTTCCAAATAAACTACTTCGCACAAATCTTTTAAATCATCAAAATGCCCAGTCCAGTCATTACCAATGACAAATACATCAATGTCAAAATCTACTACATCTGTACGTTTTTGTTCCCAATTTTCTTCAGGAATTACCTTATCAACATAACGAATCGCTTCTAACATTTTTTTACGTTCCTCATAGGAAAAATAGGTTTTCTTATTTTTCTCACGTGAGTTAAATTCATCTGTTGATAAGGCAACAATCAGACAGTCTCCTAACTTGCTGGCTCTTCGCAATAATTCGATATGACCGTAATGCAGCAAATCAAATGTTCCATAAGTAATTACCTTCTTCATAATCACTGCTCTCCTATTTCTGTTTTCACGTTAATATGCTGTGCCAATTGTTCATGTTCTGGCGGCAATTGCATATAGTCGCCATACATATGAGTTAAATAGGCATCAATTTGTTCAGGTGCCCTTACCTGCATACCTTCAAATGCAATGGTCGTGCCTGAACCAAAATAATCCTTCGGTACAAATTCTTTAAAGTAGTAGGCCCCCATACAAGTACCAATCACATCGCACTGCTCAACTGTATGTGACTTTAAAGTGGCATCTAAGCGATTTTTTACCTTGGTGGGATTAAAAAGCTTACCAATTTTAGTTGCTTTACCAAAGGTAATCGCTAAACGTTGTTTCCAATCTCTTTTGGTATCTCGCAGTTGATCAATATAATGCAGACCAAGTGCCAGTCTGTAGCTGTCCATCTTCAACTTAAAAAATTTTCGCTTCATAGTCTGGTTCGGCAAGCCGTCAATAGGTAAGATATCCATCCAGACCGGAGCAGGTTGGTTTGTTCTGGGATCAATAATCTGAACTTGAGTATTAACCAAACGAACAGGGTAAAAATATAGATGAGGATTATCTTTGTAATAAGCTATATCGATTGGCTGAACATTTTGTTCCTTAAAAATACGAATAAACTTTTCATAATCTTCGCGTGGCATAGCTACATCAATATCATCATCCCAGGGAATAAAGCCGCCATGGCGTACAGCACCAATCAACGTGCCTCCGATAATAAAATAATTTAATTGATTATTTTCACAAATGATTTGAAATACTTTAAAAATTTCAATTTCTGCCAATTGCAAATTTCGTAGTGTCTTATCTGTCATGCTTTAGTCCCTTACTAAATCCAATTAGGAAATCCTTTAGGGTATAAAACTTTTAATAAGTAATAAGCTTGGTAGTTTGTCATGCGAACTAATTTTAAAAATTTACCCAATTTACCCAAGGCTAAAATTCCTTTGTAAACTTCTGGAGAAACCGAATGAATAGCTTGATCAAAGGTTTTCAGACGCTGTTTGGTTTTTACAGTGACATCTAAGAGAAATAGGGTTTTAACTCCCTGCAGATAAGCCGATGTTGCTCGATGCAAAAGATAAGGAGCATTCTCATTCGTTTTCTTATTAGCGTAAAACTGAGCCAGCCGTTCACTGATTCCTAGCATCATCTCCACATTTTTAATCCTTGATGCGCGGCTGACACTTTGACCGTCACGCCCTACACGATAGCCATATACTGGCAAATCAATGTATTGGATAGTTTTGATGTAGGCAAAAGGAATTGTGGCATACAAAATATCGGTATATAGGGTTCTTCCCGGCAATTCAAAAGAAGCTTGCCGCAAAATATCGGTTCGATAGCACAGACTCCACATACTGATCGTTTGAAAGTTTTTGAGATGGGAAAACAAAGTTGACTCTTTGGGGTAAGCCGTTAAACTCTTCTTTTGCAGTTCGTTTTTATTGGGACCCCAGTTAAAGGGTGTCACCAAGACATCCGTTTGACTGTGCTCTAATAATTCGATGAGCTGATCCAGACTTTTAGTATCAAACCAGTCATCGCCATCTAATAACTTAAAGTACTTGCCCGTTGCATGAGCCATACTGTAGTTAACCGTTGTTCCATATCCCCCATTTTCTTTGTGAACAGGAATGACAGACGGATATTGTTTTTCATATTTTTGGGCAATTTCATAGGTCCGATCGCTTCCGCCATCGTCAACAACAAAGATTTCCAAACGGTCACAGTATTTGGAGGCCACCAGCGAGTCCAGTGTCTCCTCAATATACTCTTCAACATTATAAGCCGCAATGGATATGGTTAATAATTTTTGCACTCTGTACTCCTAAAATTTTCATAGTTGCCAGTAAGACTGCTGGCAGCAATTCTCTTATTTAAACTGTAGTTTATACTTTCCAATTCCCAAGGATCTCGTGAAAATGAGAGAAGCTAATACATAAGCAATAATAAAGATTTCCAAATTCGTAATATTTAAAACTGCTTCATAAAAGCGGTTAGAAAAGAACAGCATGCACAGGTCGTTAAACAAATATGCGTAAATAAACAGCCTGAAATCAATTACAGAATGAGGAACCGGATGATTCACAATTTTATCATAAAATTTCGAATAGTACCATGGAATGACTGTAAAAACAGGTACCCAGAAAAACAGACCAAAATCATAGATAAATTGATAAAAAGTTGTGTAAACATTGCCAAGACCATATTTAACACTGTACCTGACAAACGGAATATCCAAGGTATAAATACTGTCATCTTTGCCGACTTTGGCAAATACGTAGTTATATAAGGTTGAAAAGGTCTGCTGTCCCAAATGCTCCTGCGGTATCGGCAAAGCATAGGTCTGAATAAAGACGTCCAAATTATAAAGCGGAGCACCTGTATAAATGAATAAGTAATGGAAAAGATTGTAATGGCTTGAACGGCCAAAAATGCCCATGGTTACTAAGGACAAAACAACAGTGACAACGCCAATCACCAGCAATCGCTGAAGTAACTGTTTTTTGATGCCAATGCTTGAATCTTTTTTGAGATACAAAACATAATAAACACAGACAGCAAATGTTACCATACGTAAAATCGGCGATCTGCTCCCCGCAAGATAAATAGCAACACACATTAAAAGAAGTGTTATCACTTGTTCAATTTTTATTTTTTTATAAGCTACAAAGTTGTTAATAGCAACAAACAGCGTGAGATAGCCAAAAGAAAAAGATATTGTTTTAAAAATATTATAATAGCGCGGCGGTATAATTCCTAGTTCACGATAATGGTCTGAGTGAAATTTAGACATATCGTTGAAAAAAGAAATCTTTTGAGACAGGGAATAGTCCGAATGATCCAAAGCATTTGCCAGCTGTGTCAAATGCTGATACTTAAGAAAAATAACAAGCAAGAGCAGACCAATAAAAACAAGAGAAATCCATGTTGGTAAATTGATATAGGTCAACTCGCTATTTTTTAATGGAATTTTAGCAGCTATTTGTTTTTTTGAAGACGATTTTGAATGATAATAAAAATTAAACAGTGTGAATATTGTAAAAGCAACAGCCAAAATGAGAACAGTTTCAATGTGAAATGTCAAACTCATATAAGTGAGTGCCAGGGTACACATGACGGCCTGTAATAAAAATATCAATGAAAAAATGACGGCCGGATTCATGAAGTCTTTATTTGCAATTCTGAAATTAATGAATAAGGATACCAACGCTGTCAGTATAATCAAAAAAAGCATCATCACCTTCTTCTCCTCTTCTAAAAACTCTTCCCATATTTCTTTCCTAAAAATTTAGCAGCTAAGAAGGCCTTGCCTTTTTGGAAAAGATTAATTTTTTCCATGTACATAAAAGGAACTTCTTTGATGGTAAGCTCTTTTTGCTGGGCCAGCCACACATTGAAAAGGCGTTCGCTAACGCGACCGAACAGGCGCGCATCAAAACTTGAATAGCCTGTAAGATCAAGGCGCTCATAAAGCTTGTCAATCAGAGCAAAGAGCCACTCACAGTAAGCATCGGCCAGCTCTTTTTTCATGATAAACATATTAAACATATAACCGCTGCGCTGCTTCATGACGCTGTCAAAGGCTGGGAGATAATCCGGATACAGCTCTGCCATTATCTCTCTGGTTACATCCAAATGTTTAGCATCATGGGTATGAGCATAGTGGGAATAAAGGGTTTCAATATAGTACTTTCGCTTTTTAGGAACTATGACATCAGCTGTGTCAAGGAGTTTTTCTGCATCAGCTTGTGACAGAATAACATCATCAATCTTTATGTCTTCTTTATAGGACTGTTTCTTTTTGGTGAAATAGCGCCGATAGTGAACCAATCCCAGATAGTCGCAGTCCAGATTTTTCCATGCCCAGTAAAGGCCTGTCAGCTCACAGTAATAGGGGTTTAAGCGCGAAATGTTATCGCCGGTATTGTCCCCTTTATATCCCAGGTCTTCCTTGCCTTCTCTGCCGACATGCAAGGGAAGATAGAGATTTTGATCCTTTGGCATCTTAAATTGCTTGTGTGTTGCCACAATTAATTTAATGTCTTTCACGCTAATTTCCTACTTTCAGAGTATAGACAAAGTCTTTTTTGAGATTTTCCTTAGGTGATAACGGACGGCAGCGACTTCCTTCGGAATTCCATACCTAAGATTTGAGCCTAAGGTCTCAAATCTTCCGAGTTCCTGAAACTTCAGAGTTTCAGGAACTTTTATCACGGCGGAAAATCTCGATTAAGGCTCACTTCGCTCGCGAATAAATGCCATCAAATTGGCATCATTTTCAGAACTTTAAAACATACACATGCCATATTCATAGAAAAAACAGGTTTGTCTTCAAGTTACTACTTTACTTCTTTTCTGACGCATTGAAGGGCTGCTGCAATGACCTGGTGCATGTCATAGTAACGATAATGCCCCAGACGGCCGCCGAAGATAACCTTGTCTTCCTTATCAGCTAAAGCCTTGTAAGCATTATAAAGATGATTGTTGCGGTCATTATTGACAGGATAATAAGGCTCATCCCCTTTTTGCCAAGTCTTTGAATATTCTTTGGTGATAATCGTTTTTTCCTGAGTGCCGAATTCAAAGTGCTTATGCTCAATGATCCGTGTATAAGGTGTCTCGCTGTCAGTATAATTGACCACGGCATTGCCCTGATAATTTTCCATATCCAGCAGCTCCGTCTCAAAACGAAGGCTGCGGTATTCCAGCTCGCCCAGCTGATAGTCAAAGAACTGATCGATCATGCCGGTAAAGACAATCTTTGGAAAGTCTGCCAGATAGCGCTCCTTATTCTCAAAGAAGTCCACGTCTACTTCAACATCAATATTATCATGAGCCAGCATTTTGTCAACAATCTGCGTGTAACCGCCGATAGGAATACCCTGATAGGTATCGTTGAAATAATTGTTATCATAGGTCAGGCGAACCGGCAGCCGGCGGATGATGAATGCAGGTAAATCACGGCAGGGCTTGCCCCATTGCTTCTGGGTATAATCTTTGATGAGCTTTTCATAAATATCCGTTCCGACAAGGGAAATGGCCTGTTCTTCCAAATTTTCCGGTTTCTTACCGCCCAGAACTGCTCGCTGCTCTTCAATTTTTGCCATAGCCTGCTCTGGCGTCACCACACCCCACAGCTTATTGAAAGTATTCATATTGAAGGGAAGATTGTAAATCTCTCCCTTGTAATTGGCAATGGGTGAGTTGGTGTAGCGGTTAAATTCCGCAAACTGATTGATGTAATCCCAAATTTCTTTATCAGATGTATGGAAAATATGGGCACCATATTCATGAACCTGAATGCCGTGCATTTCTTTGGTATAAATGTTGCCGGCAATGTGGCTGCGCTTTTCAATGACTTTGATTTTTTTGCCCTTAAGAGCTGCCTCATGAGCAAAAACAGCACCGAATAAGCCCGCTCCTACTACTAAGTAATCGTAATGTGACATGTGATTCTCCTATTTAAACCGCAGCAATAATGATTGAAGGGTATCTAATGTAAACTTTTCCTTTGTGATAAGCAAAAACATACCATAAACAGCAAAAAAGACAAGAGCTGTCACAGCAAGGGTTAAGAAGGTCCCCACAGACAAAAAGCCTTTTAAAACCAAAGTAGCACAGACCGCCGCCAAGGTACTTAATATGATTTTCCATAAACCGATTCGCTTGAGCATAGGCACAATCAAATCACGTAAGAAGTATAACTGAACCAAAACAACTGTCAGCTCTGCAACGCTTCCGGCAAAGGCTGCTCCGGCAGCGCCGAATAAAGGAATGGTAATGACATTGATCAGAACATCCACCACAGCTCCGATGATTGTCGAGACAACTACTAGCATTTCTTTTTGCATAGGAACTAAAATCTGTATGCCCATTAAATTGGAAATGCCGATAAAAATAACCGTCGGCATAATCAGCTGCATAGGAAGAACAGCGGGCAGGAAATTGTCTCCCGATAAAAAGAGAATGCTTTCCTTAGCGTCAAGAATAAAGAACAGAGTCAGGGGCACAGCCAGAACAAAAACAAAACTGAGGGCTTTCTCAACCAGCGTTCTGAATTCATCATGGCGCTCCTGCTCGTGGTAAAAGGACAAACGAGGCAGCAAAACTGTCCCCAGTGAGGTCACAATACTGACCAGAATCTGCTTAATCTTTACAGCGGCGGTATAATAGCCAACCTGATGATCTCCTTTAATAAATCCGAGCAAGGTAGTATCTACATTGAGATAAATGGTCGTTGACACCGTCAAAAGGAAAAAAGTCAGACAGGGTTTGATATGCTGCTTTAAATCTAAGTTTTTGAGGGGCTTGAGGTCAATCAGTCTTCTTAAGTTTAAGAAGTTCATCAAATTGGATCCTACTCCTGCAAATACTGTTATGGCACCATAAATGACATAGTCTTCTTTATTTTTCACCAGAAGCAAGAGTAAAATCAGCGACAGAAATTTGAAAATAATAGACCGAACCGTAATATAGGAATATTTTTCCAAGGCCTTATAGAGCCATTCAACCCCCAGAACATTGAAGATTAGTGTTGAAGACATAATCAGGTAAAGTGTTTTTTCCTGAGAAAGTTTTGGAACCATAAAAACAGAAACAGCTAAACCAATCAAGGCCAGCAGCATAACAGCGGAATTGAGCAGAAAAATTTCCTGAACTGTTTTTCTTAATTTAGCCTGATCATTTCGAATCTTGGCACAGGCTCTTATACCGTAAGTAGGAATCCCCATCATACCGACCATGGTGAAATAAGTAATGATTGAAGTCGCAAACGATACCGTTCCGACCCCCTGAGCCTGCAGCACTCTGGACGCATAGGGAAAAGTTATCAGAGGAAAAATAAAATTTGAAATGGTCAGAACAAAGTTCATCACGAAATTAAATCTGACGGAATTATAACGATTCACTGTATATCATACTCCAATTTACGGATAGTTTAGTTTATGGATATTGAGCCCAGGACTGCTGCTCAATGGGCCCCTTCGCCTGTGAAAACTTTCTTGATGGTCAAAAAGAAAATTTTTAAATCTAACTTGAAAGAAAAGTTTCTGACGTAATAGAGCTCCAGCTGACAGCGCTCAGGATACAAGACTTCGCTTCTTCCAGAAACCTGCCACCAGCCCGTTGCTCCCGGCTTAATAGACAGGAGCTCTGCTTGTTCATTCGGTGTGTATTCTTCTAATTCAGATGCCAGAATAGGTCTGGGGCCAATAAAGCTCATATCTCCCTTGATTAAGTTGATAAATTGCGGCAATTCATCGATACTGGTTTTCCGAATAAAATGGCCGATCCTGGTCAGCCTTGGATCTTCTTCAGGCGACAATTTATAGCTGTTATCAAGGTACTGCTGATAGAGTTCGGGGTTTGTTTTTAAAACGTCCTCAGCATTGACAACCATAGAGCGGAATTTTATGATTTTAAAGGTCTTTCGCCCCTTGCCCATTCTTTCCTGGGTAAAAAAGATACCGCCCTTATCTCTGCCAAAAAGATAGCAAACAAAGATAATCAATGAAATCGGAAGCAGGAGAAAAACTGCGCCAAGCAGACCGATAATAATGTCTAACAGACGCTTGACGTATAAATAAAACCGATGAACTTCCTCAAGATCATTTTCAGTCAAATAATCCCCTCCTATCTTTTCTTTTTTCATGAATCATGGTTTGACCGATTCTTCAGAATGGCAGTTTTTGATTAGATTTTACCTATTTTCCATCCATAGTATCATTGATAGCATCTTTAGCTTTTGCTAGGCTGGACTCATCAATAGACAGCATATAAAGGCTGGCATTTGGCATCGCATAAGACGTCAGTTCTCCAGTTGAGCCTGTGCCGGTAAGCGCCTGTGACTTCACAGTGTATTTTGAACCGGACTCCAGCTGTGAGTTGACTAAAGACATCATTGTATTTAAGGACATGTTGGTTTGGATAGATTTTCCAAGTCCCTTAATAATGCTGTTGTAATTAGATACAGCTTTCATAGAAGACAGTTTGTCAACAATAGCTGCAATGACTTTTTCCTGATTTTTACCGCGGTCATTATCACCGGCTTCCAATGAATAGCGTTCACGGACAAAAGCTAGGGCTTTTTCAGAATTCAGTTTCAGCTTTCCAACTGGAAAATCATAGTGACCGATGTGGCTAGTAAAGGCTTGATCGTTATAAACTTCAATACCGCCCAGCAAATCAACCAGAGTTATGAAGGAAGTAAAGTTAATCCGTGCGTAGTAATCAATATCAATATCGTAGAGATTTTCTAAGGTATGGATAGATGAATCAATACCATAGATACCGGCATGAGTCAGTTTATCTTTTTGATTGTTGCCGCCATCAGCAATGGGAACATAGGAGTCGCGCGGTGTTGTTGTCAAAAGAATCTTTTTGGTCTTGCGGTTAACCGTCATGATGATATTAACATCTGAACGTGAAACCGATGAAATAGATCCATAGCTGTCAATACCGCTGATATAGAGGTTAAAGACATCCCGGTTGGCTTTCTTCTTGGCTGAAGCCACCTTTTGTTTAATGGTATAGCTGTAGATTGTCTTTAGCTTATCCTTATAGTTTTCATCTGTTTGAGAAAGCAGTTCATTGTAGGCGCTGTTCAACACCATAGCCTTGCTGGAGTCTTCCTGAAGGCTTTGATAAGCACTCTGATAAGAATCAGTTGCTTCTGTTGTTAAATTAACACCCTCGTCAGTTTGAATTTTACTGATAAGAGAAGCAATATTAGTTCCGTCATTGCCGGTTGGTGCTAAAACGCTCTTTAAATCAGCAACCTTGGACACTGAGCTGTCTTTAGGCACCACAACACTCATTTTAACTTCTGAATAAGATGCAGTTTGATTCATCCTGTCAGACATATCAATTGCTGACTTCAGGAAGTACAATGCTCCTGAAGCTGCTAAGCTTCCCAGCAAGAGAAGAATAAATGTGAACTTGCTGGCACGTTTTTTTAGGATCAGCACCAGCGACAGCAAAACGATTGCAATCAAAACTACTGCCGCTATTACATTTAGACCTCTAAAGGCCAAGAAATCATAGGCAAAAACAAAAAAGAGAGTCACAGCAGACAGGACCGTAAAAAGAACTAAGAGGATACTGTTGATAATACTTAGTTTTTTGTGATTTCCTGTATGATGACTCTGATGACTTCTATTTGAGCGACTAACCATGCTTTCCTTCTCCCAAACTTTAATTATTTAATAGGTAATATTAACCTGTTCATTATACCATTTCAAAAGCTCCTTTGCAATGGTGAACTATGAGCAGAAATCCGCTTATAAGCAAGCTGTATTTATTAACAGCCTGATTTGTGTTACAATAAGCATATGCGTATCCAACAATTACATTACATTATAAAAATCGTAGAAACCGGCAGCATGAACGAGGCTGCCAAACAGCTGTTTATCACTCAGCCTTCACTGTCCAATGCTGTCCGCGACTTAGAGCGTGAAATGGGCATTGAAATCTTTATCCGCAATCCTAAGGGCATCACTTTGACCAAGGATGGTGTCGAATTTCTTTCTTACGCCCGCCAGGTGGTCGAACAGACAGCTCTGCTTGAAGAGCGCTATAAGAGTCAGGGACACACACGCGAACTTTTCAGCGTTTCTGCCCAGCACTACGCTTTTGTTGTCAATGCCTTTGTCAGTCTGCTGAAGGAAACTGACATGACCCGCTACGAGCTTTTTTTGCGCGAAACCAGAACCTATGAAATCATTGATGATGTCAAGAATTTTCGTTCAGAAATCGGCGTGCTCTTTTTAAACAGCTATAATCATGATGTTTTAACAAAGATGTTTGATGATAATCATTTGACCTATACCAATCTTTTCAAGGCACGCCCTCATATTTTTGTCAGTAAATCCAATCCTCTGGCCGACCGAAAAATAGTTTCCATGAGTGATTTGGAAGATTTCCCTTATCTCAGCTATGATCAGGGAATCTATAATTCCTTTTATTTTTCGGAAGAAATTATGTCTCAGATTCCCCACAAAAAATCCATTGTCGTATCCGACCGGGCAACACTCTTTAATCTTATGATCGGTCTGGATGGCTACACTATCGCCACCGGTATCTTAAACAGCAATCTCAACGGAGATAATATCGTTTCCATCCCTCTTGACGTGGACGATGAAATTGACATCATCTATCTCAAACATGAAAAAGCCAATCTTTCCAAAATGGGCGAAAAATTCATTGACTATCTGCTTGAAGAAGTTAAGTTTAATAAATAAAAAAGAGCCTGATGGCTCTTTTCAACTTGAAGATAAAGTCTTTTGTGAGACTTTCCTTAGGTGATGCGGACGGCAGCGACTTCCTTCGGAATTCCATGCCTAAGATTTGAGCCTAAGGTCTCAAATCTTCCGAATGGCAGAAACAATGGGGTTTCTGCCACTTTTATCACGGCGGAAAGTCTCGGATTAAGGCTCGCTTCGCTCGCAAACCAAAGCCATTTAATCGATAGTTGAAGAACTTCAAAGCATGTTTGCATTGAAAAATGTGTTTGTCTACACTCTGAAAAAGCCTGATGGCTCTTTTTTATTTAACTGTGTTAAAACAACTACAGCGGACTATCAATAGATCTTTTTGATCAGTCCATTGACCTTATCGAAATAAAAGATGCCGCTGTCATAAATGACCCCTGAAAAAATAGCCAGATCAATAATCTTCTCTAAAAACATTTTGGAAGAAAAGCCTGTCGTCCGGTGAAGTTCCTCTTCATCAAAAGGTTTGATGAGGTGAGCTAGAGGGTTGCGGGCTGATTTTTCAAAGTCTCGCAGCAACAAAACAGCAGCTTTAATTTCTTTAGGCAGATCGGTCAGCTCAATAAAGTCAACCAAGCTTTTAGAAGTCACTTTGCTGTCCCTGGCCTTAGCAACAAAGCGCTGAACAAAGGAATTTGAAGAGCTGTGCATCTTGTCAAATTTCCAAACATCGTACTGGTCATTTTTGGCATCATAAATATAAGCATCAATATTTGGCACCTGACTGTTCAGCAAACGCATGAAGAGCCGGTATAAGATCGGACTGACACTTCTGACAAAGTCAATAATGTTATCATTGCGCAGCTTTGCTTCCAGATCCATGATATAGTTTGCCAGCAACTCTTCTTCGTAGGCATTGTCCAGCAAGGAAATCTGATAGGTAGCCTCCAGCTCTTTCAGACATTGACGGTTCTCAAAAAGAAAGTCAACATTGAGTTCCCGCCTCTCTTTCAGCAGCTCCAAAAGAAAAATAATATCATCAGAAAACTCACAGCTGGCCTTTACAATCTGATAAGCATGGTGATAAGCGTAAACATTCAAAAGAATGTCCAGAGTTTCTTTTTCTGTCATTTTAAGCAATCAGGGTTTCTAAGCCTACCTTCATCATATCGGTGAAGGTTCTTTCACGTTCTTGGGCAGTCGTGTCCTCGTCTGCGACCAGACTATCTGAAATGGTCATGATACCCAGCGCCTGGACACCATGCTTAGCTGCAAGGTAATAGAGCGCCGCTGCTTCCATCTCAACAGCCTTTACACCCATTTGCCCCAATTTGATATTATTCTCAGCAAAATCAGAGTAAAAGGCATCGATTGACAAGACACTGCCGACATGGGTTGTCAAGTCCATGTCCTTAGCAATATGATAGGCCTTGTCCAGAAGTCTGAAATCGGCAATCTGCGGAAAATCATACTGAGGCCATTCGTTTTTTATCATGCTGGATGTGGTTCCTGCAGCCTGGGCCAAAACCAATTCACGGACATGAACATCCTGATTGAGCGAACCAGCAGTTCCGACACGAATCAGTTTTTTGACGCCGTAAGATGTAATCAACTCATTGGCATAAATAGAAATAGATGGCATGCCCATCCCTGTTCCCATGACAGAGATGCGCTCTCCTTTGTAAGTGCCGGTATAGCCCAGCATGCCGCGGACATTGTTAAAACACTCGGCATCCTCTAAAAAGTTTTCGGCAATAAATTTAGCACGCAGGGGATCGCCTGGCAGTAAGATTTTATCAGCAATTTGCCCTTCTTGGGCACCAATGTGAATAGACATAATTTATGATACAGAGAGCGACCAGAAAGCGACTGAAAATTAGGAAACCGCAGGGAAATCCCGATTTCCCATGAGGTTTATCTATTTTCTAAGCTTTCCGCTCGAGTTCAAATCAGAATGATTTCACTCTCTTTCCTTTCTTTCATTTTCAGAACTAAACCTAGGGCGGGTTCAATTCCTTTCATTTTAATTTGCAGGTATAGGGAAATCCAAGTCCTTAGCCCGTATTCAGTCACATAGAATATAGCACCCTATCCTTTCATTTAATTTTTGAAGAACCTAGGAGGACTACAACGAAGTAAGACTTACCTATTTTCTTTTATTTGTAGTTCCAGCCATTCCTAAAATAAACCAGAAACAAGCCATGATAAACCAAAAAACTCTTTGATGATTGGAGGTCAAACTAGCCATCAAGGTGATTAAAGCTGCTATAAAATATAGATACTCGTTTTTAAACTTTTTCATACGAGTTCTCCTCTGCCGTCAATTTGTCTAAAAAATGGTAGAGAGCTTGATTCATTTTAGAGTAATCGTAATCAAGAATTTCCCATGCAGGCTGATAGTAAGGCTCTTTCTGCACATGTTGGTCATAATTGACTTCGTGGGCTAGCAAGGCTTTCACCAGTTCTTTTGAAAATTCCAAGTGGCATTGAAATGCGTAAACTTTGTCTGCATACTTAACAATTTGCCGCGGACAGCCTTTGGAAGCTGCTAAAACAAGAGCCTCATCTGTCAGCCCCGGCATATCACCGTGCCAATGACCGACAACCATACCATCTGCAAACTCTGCCAGCAAAGGATCTTGCCTGCCTGCTTCTGTTAAATAGATAGGGAAATTCCCAATTTCCCTATTTGGACTGGGCGGGCAATCCGCACCAAAAGCTACGCCCAGAAGCTGCGCTCCCAGACAGGCGCCAACGATATATTTATCAGCGGCTGCTGCTGATCGAATCAAGGCCATTTCTGAATCTGCATCATAGTAAGGAAATTCCTTTTTAGTGCTGAAAGGACTTTGAGGCCCTCCCATAAGAATTAACATATCAAAGTCATCTACGCTCTCAGGAAGCTTTTCATAATGATAAACCTTGGTCATAGATACTTCGTGACCGCGCAAAGCTGCCCAAGCCAAATAAGCACCCGCTGCCTCAAAAGTCTCATGAAGAATAAAATGAATTCTCATTGATAACACACTTCCTTCGTCTGATTTTTATAGAGCTTTCGAAATAAAAATGACTTTAACACCATTTTTCTGCAGTCAAAACGATTATTTCTCATCACTATCATCATCTGATTTTCCAACAGCTAATGCAGTTTGTGCTGCTCCAAGACAGATAAAGAGAATCCCCATTATTCTGGAAGGGCCTTGAACTAAAGAGATAAGTCCAGCTATGTAAAATAGGATGGCACTTACTAAGTGCCATTTTTTAGCATCCCTGTTATTCATACAAACACCTTCTTTCAAATTGATTTTACAATTCTGCCAAAATGGCTTTAACCAATCTCTTGAAGTCTTCTTTGATACGCTCAGTCACGGCGACTACTTCATCATGATTGAGCTCATCTTGAAAACCAGCGGCATGGTTGGTGATAGCTGAAATTCCCAGAACCTTGAGTTCTGAATGCGCTGCGACGATAACTTCAGGAACAGTTGACATACCAACAGCATCAGCTCCCAGTGTTTTAAAGGCTCGGATTTCAGCCGGTGTTTCGTAAGAAGGGCCTGATACACCGATATAAACCCCTTCGTCCAGCTGAATTCCCAGCTTTTGTGCAACAGCTTGAGCCTTTTCCCGATAATCCCTGCTATAGGCATTGGACATATCAGGAAAACGCGGACCGAAGTCTTCAAGATTTTTCCCAATTAATGGATTTTGTCCTGTCAGGTTGATATGATCCGAAATTGCCATGAGTGTTCCCGGACCAAAACCGATACCGCCAGCAGCATTGGTCACGATGACGCCTTGACAGCCCAAGGCTTTCATGATTCGCACTGGGAAAGTCACTACTTCCAGTGGATTGCCTTCATAGAAATGAAAACGTCCCTGCAAAGCCAAGACCTTGCGGCCAGCCAAGTCACCATAGATCAGCTTGCCAGCATGACCTGTGACTGTTGAGCGTCCCCAGTTGGGAATATCAGCATAGTCAAGAACGATAGCATTTTGGATCTCTTCTGCCAGCTCACCCAGACCAGAGCCTAGGATCAGGCCAAATTCAGGCGCTGTCATGCCCTTGGCTTGTAAAAATTCGCGGGTTACATTGATTTTTTCTACTAGTGTCATAAATTAAGATATTAAGGGCGTTGAGCGAACAATACCAAAATAGAAAACTGACCGACAGCTTTACCGCCCAAGTTCTATTTGTATCTAAAAGCATCTGTAGCTGTAATTATCTAAAAATGAACAGCTACGGATTTGTTTCAGAAGTCCTTAGCCCGTGTTCAGTTAAACTAACTATCTTACAAGCTCAACTGAACAATCCTTTCTGTAAATTTTAATTTTTTCTTTTAATTAAGATTGCAAGAATGTCAAAATTCTTTGATTAAAATCTTTAGCTTCAACATAGGCGGAATGCCCTAAATGAGGGTAGATGTAAGAGCTACAATCAAGAGCCTGAGCTAATTCAGCTGACGACTGGGCACCTACTACTTTATCCTGAGCGCCTCCGATTACAAAGACAGGGCAGGCAATTTCTTTGAGCTTGTCGCTGGCATCAAAATGCAAAATGGAATCCGCTAAGATAATAAATCTATCCAACTCTTTCGGTTTCATCAATTTTGACCAGAGAAAAATCAACCAGCGGTACCTTCTAAGCCAAGGTTCTGAAAAAACCTTGTTCATAGCATTAAGAATCAGCTGTTCCCGATCATTGGCTTTAGCCAGTTTAATCCAATTGCCTATGGTAGATAGAGCTGTATCATTAGCTTTCGGCAACGTTACACCAAGAACCAATTTATGGACTAGTTCTGGATAACGTATTGCTAGCAGCTGAGCAATCATCCCACCTTGTGAAACACCGACAACATCAACGGTTTTAAGCCGCAGCTGTTTAATAGCTTCAGCCAATTCATCTGCCATATCTTCAATGCTGTAGCCAGTCTCTGCCTGAGCTCTGCGGTCAAACATATAAACTTTATAATCTTTGGCAAAGATACGATAAGCATAAGACATGGAAAAAGCTCTGCCTTTGAGTCGCTGTGTACTCAAACCCAGTATCAATATTAAGGGTCTGCTTCCTTTTCCAAAAGTAAGATAATCCATTTGGATACTATTCAAAATTAGCGTTTTATTTTTGGCCTTATACATTCTACACCAATTTATCCAAGAAGCTTTCCCCAATCATGGCCTTGTCTACTCCGAAGTTCTCAGCAATGGTTGCTGAAATATCGGCATAGTGGCCAACTGGGATAGTACCGCTGCTCTTGAAGGTTGGGCTGTAAGCCAAAAGCGGCACATATTCACGGGTATGATCAGTTCCCGCGTAGGTTGGGTCATTGCCGTGATCGGCCGTAATGAGCAGCAAATCTTCTTCTTTCATCGCCGCTACAATCTCTGGCAGGCGCTCATCAAACTCATGCAAGCAATCACGGTAGCCGTGTGCATTGCGGCGGTGACCATAAAGGGCATCAAAATCAACTAAGTTGGTAAATGAGAAACCTTTGGTGAACTCTGGCAGGCCCATGGTCTTAATCAAGGTGTCCACACCATGGCTGTTTGATTTATTGTGCCCCATATCGTGATTGATACCAGCGCCATTGAAGATATCATTGATTTTACCAACGGCATAGGTGTCAATTCCAGCTTCATTAAGTTTATCCAAAACTGTCGGCGCAAAAGGCGACACTGCTAAATCACGGCGGTTGGCTGTCCGCGTAAAGTTACCGGGTTCCCCGACATAGGGGCGAGCAATAATACGGCCAAGAAGAGCAGGACGCTCCAATGTAATAGACCGCGCATATTCACAGATTTTGTAAAGTTCCTCCAAAGGAATCACATCTTCGTGGGCTGCAATTTGGAGCACTGGGTCAGCAGAGGTGTAGATAATCAATTCACCTGTTTCCATCTGACGCGGACCAAAATCAGCAATGACCTGAGTACCGGAATATGGCTTATTGGCTTCACGAATGACCTTACGACCTGAAAAGTCTTCGATTTTGGTGATAATTTCTTCAGGAAAGCCATCCCAAAAGGTATCAAAAGGTTCTGTGATATTGAGCCCCATAATTTCCCAATGCCCTGTCATGGTATCTTTCCCGAGGGATACTTCTTCTAGTTTTGTTGCGTAGCCAGTTGGCTGACTTTCAGCGGCAACTGTTTTTAGAGCCTGCGGACGCGGGATATTTCCAAGACCAATCTTCGCCATGTTAGGCACATTAAGCCCGACAGTTTTTGAGATGTGCCCCAGAGTATCGGAAGCACCATCAGGCACGCCCGCATTAGAGAAGTTATTAGCATCGGGCGCTGCCCCAATCCCAACAGAGTCTAAAACAACAAGATGAATACGATTAAAAGTTGACATAGTTTTCCAATCTAAGATAACAGGCTATTTCCTGTCATCACTATTAATTTATAATATTAAAATGAAGTCAAAACAGCAAGAATCTAGCTGTCAAAGCGAGAAAGACAGTTTCTGCCGCCTGCCCCCTAGACTTTTTAAATGAATTTCCTTGAGCTTAAGTGCTTGAAACCGTCAAATCAGGCATGATTTTCTAAAATCCGCACGCCGTCTTTGCCAGCAACAATGACACGGTTGACCATGCCGCAAAAAAGACCGTGTTCAACAAGGCCGACTTGATGATCCAGTTTGCTGCCAAAGGCAACAGGATCAGAAATGGCGCCTAAGTCCAAATCAATGATAAAGTTTTTCATATCCGTCACGAAACGAACACCGTCATATTCCCTGAAAGAAGGCTTGTATCCCTTCTTTTCAAATTCTCTGAAAAGACGTTCAGCCCCATACTGAACAACCTCAACCGGCAGTTTAAAAGCTCCCAGAGTATCAACCAGCTTACTCTCATCAACAACCCAGATATAATCTTTGGTAGGAACTGCGACCACTTTTTCCATGAGCAGGGCACCGCCGCCGCCTTTGATACCATTAAAATTTGGATCAACTTCATCTGCACCATCAACAGTCACATCAATAGAGTCAACCTCATCAACAGACTTCAGCGGAATACCAAGGTTCTCAGCCTGAGCAGTTGTCCCGCTTGAAGTTGTCACACCAACAATCTGCAAGCCTTCTTCCTGAACACGGCGGCCGATTTCCTCAACAAAATAATAGGCTGTTGAACCTGTTCCAAGTCCCACAGTCATACCGTCTTTGACATATTCTGCCGCTTTGATGCCCGCAATTTTTTTGAGCTCTTCCATAAAGCTTCCTCTTTCACACATAATCACTTTATTATAACATGAAATCGCATACTTGTTAAATGGCAATCTTCCTTTTCTGAACGTCTCAAAATCTTGCAGCTTCCGTTCTTTTGCGCTACAATTAAACTATGATCACTAAAGAATTCGACACAATTACTGCTATCGCAACACCTCTGGGTGAAGGAGCCATCGGCATCGTCCGTATTTCAGGCTCTGAAGCGCTAGCCATTACTAAAAAAATTTTTAAGGGAAAAAATTTGGATAATGTTCCCTCTCATACCATTAATTATGGACATATCGTTGAAAATGGGGAAATTATTGATGAAGTCATGGTTTCTGTCATGCGGGCGCCCAAAACATTCACGCGCGAAGATGTGATTGAAATCAATACGCATGGCGGCGTGGCTGTCACTAATGAAATCCTTCAGCTGGTCATTCGTTCTGGTGCCCGTATGGCAGAGCCCGGCGAATTTACCAAACGTGCCTTTCTCAATGGGCGTGTTGATTTAGCGCAGGCTGAAGCTGTTATGGATCTCATTCGCGCTAAAACAGATAAGGCTATGGCTATCGCTGTCCAGCAATTAGATGGTTCTCTTTCCAACCTTATCAATAACACACGCCAAGAAATCCTCAATACTCTGGCTCAGGTCGAAGTCAATATCGACTATCCCGAGTATGATGATGTGGAAGAAATGACAACCGCACTCATGCGGGAAAAAACGCAAGAGTTTGAAACTTTGTTGACCAATCTCCTTAAAACAGCCCGCAGAGGGAAAATCCTGCGTGAGGGCTTATCTACAGCTATCATCGGCCGGCCTAATGTCGGTAAATCCAGTCTGCTCAATAATCTTTTACGAGAGGAAAAGGCTATTGTCACCGATATCGAAGGAACGACTCGTGATGTCATTGAAGAGTATGTCAATATCAAGGGAGTGCCGCTCAAGCTTATTGACACCGCCGGTATTCGTGAAACGGATGATTTGGTTGAAAAAATCGGCGTTGAGCGTTCTAAAAAAGCCTTGGAAGAGGCTGACCTTGTTTTGCTTGTCCTCAACAGCGCTGAAAAACTGACAGATCAAGACCGCGCCTTACTAGATATTAGTAAAAACAGCAATCGTCTCATTCTTCTTAATAAGACAGATCTGCCAGAGCAAATTGAAACCGACCAGCTTCCAAACGATTGTATCAAAATCTCTGTCCTCAACAACCAAAATATTGATGCTATTGAAGAACGGATCAATGATATTTTCTTTGACAATGCCGCTAGTGTCGAAAAAGATGCCACCTACCTCTCTAATGCCCGCCATATTTCCTTGATTGAGCAAGCCCTTGAAAGTCTGCATGCTGTTAATGAAGGGCTGGAACTTGGCATGCCAGTAGACTTGCTGCAAGTGGACATGACCAGAACTTGGGAAATCCTTGGCGAGATTACTGGCGATGCGGCCCCAGATGAACTCATTACCCAACTCTTTAGCCAGTTTTGTTTAGGGAAGTAAAAAAGTAGGCCAACCTCTGCTATTGCTCAGCAAGCAAAAGGTTACACCTACTTTTTTTAATTTATTTCTCTTCTTGTTTTTTATAGAATGCCAACGCTAAACCGGCTGCTAAAGCCGCTGATCCAAAGACGGTCAAATAAGCATTTGACTGACTTCCTGTTTCAGGGAGACTAGCTTCTTCACTTGTTCTATTAGTTTTATGAATAAGAGGATCATAATGAACAGGGGTTGTTCTATCAGTTTTATGAATAAGACGATCATAACGAACAGGGGTTGTTCTATCGTTTGCTGGACTTATTTGCCCTGTAGAATTAGCTCCCTTTGGTTGAACTATTACTTCAATATAAAAATCATATTTTTCAGTAACAATTTTCAGCAAGCGTCCTTCCTTAATCGTTTCAACAATCCAAGTTGAAACATCTTCTGACAAGGCTTTTGAAAAATCACTATAAATATCAATGTAAATACCATTAGTATCTGTAAAGAGAGATTGATAGGTAGATTTCAAGTAATTTTCAGTAATAACTGTAGTACTGATACCAGCTGTTTTTAAGCTATTAATAGCTGATTCTACACTTGGTGTATCTGCAGTAGCGAAGTCATAGTCTTCATCCGTAATTAAAACAGCAAAACGTTTGACATTAGGATCTGTAGACCAGTCATAATTATTGGCAATATAAGAAAGAGGAATTGTTGCTGATTCAACAGAACCGTTGATTTGAATATTATCCAACGCTTTAGTAAAAGCATCTGTGTCTGTTGTAAAATTTGAACCAGAAAAGTCAATATAGTGAACACCACTACTACTATCATTATCATAGTCAACCAGTCCAAGTCTTGTCGTTACTTTTTTATCAGCAAGGCCTTTGACAAAATTCTTAATATTATTTCGAACACTTGCAATTTCATCACTCATGGAACCTGTGTGGTCAATAACAAAAACAATATCAGCGCTTCCAGCAACTGTCTCACTAGTATCTGCTTCTTTAACAATTTCTACAGTTGTTGTCTTAACAACCTTTTCACTGGTTGTAATGATGTAATCAACAGTTTCTTCAGTTTTTGAAGATTCTCTAACTTCCACCACTGGTGCTGATTTCCCAACTTTTTCTGATGGTTCCGCCAGACTAGTAGTCTTAACGGTAGCTGAACTTTCAGATCTCGTAATTTCCTTATTACCCTCTTGAGTTTTTGTTACTTTAGGATCTGTTTGTGATGTTTCGACAGCGATAACATCACCAGTTTTCGCTTGCCTTTCAGGTACTACTGCTGTCTGACTCTTCTGTTTCACTTCTTCTTTAGCTGCCGCAACCACACTAGAGGTTGATGCCTGTTGAGAGGCTGGATTAGAAGCTGATTGAGCAGATGCTTGTTGAGAAGTTGGCTGAGTCGTTGATGCTGGTGTGTTTGCACTACTCGTTGTAGAGGCTGGCGCTGATGTGTTTGCTGAATTTGTTGTTGATGCTGGTGTAGCATTTGTTGTCGCATTTGTTACTGGAGTAGAGCCAGTTGCAGAATTTGCTTGACTTGATGTCGGTGTTGAAGCTACTGTGTTCGTTTCTTGAGCTCCTACTTGAGTTGCTGTCCCAAAGACAAAAGCAATTGCCACTGATGTAAGTCCAAATTTGAGTTTCCGAAAAGAGTAACGTTTTTTCATTTCCATACTGTTTTTCTCCTATTTTTTAGTTACGACATACTATCGTAATTCAATAGTAACACTTCTGAAAATATAATTCAATAAAAAATCGGATTAAGACAATTTTTTTACTAAAAAAGACCACTAAAAATCTTTTGAGGAAAAAATTTAGTAGTCTGATTTCTTATTTTTTTATAATTTTTTCAACGAGATTTTTTAGGTCTGGTAGTACTTGCTCTTCAAACCAAGGATGTTTAGACATCCAAATTTGATTTCGAGGCGATGGGTGAACAAGTGGGAAGAATTCCGGCAGATAGTCTTTATAATGTTCGACTGTATCTGTCAGCTTGACAGAAGACTTTTGATGTAAATAATATTTTTGGGCATAATTGCCAATTAGAACAGTCAGCTGAACGTCCGGCAATAAGTCTAAAATCGGCTGATGCCACTTCTGAGCAAAGCCTTTGCGAGGCGGCAGATCACCTGATTTTCCCTTGCCGGGATAATAAAAGTCCATAGGAATAACAGCAAAATAACCAGAATGATAGAAAGTATCGTAATCAACTCCCATCCAGTCACGCAGACGCTCGCCGCTCTTATCATTCCAGTAGAGCCGCGATTCCTGCGCTTTAATGCCCGGCGCCTGCCCGACAATATTAATACGTGCTGTTTTAGGTGCT
Source organism: Streptococcus ratti FA-1 = DSM 20564 (assembly GCF_000286075.1). Classification (GTDB taxonomy): domain Bacteria; phylum Bacillota; class Bacilli; order Lactobacillales; family Streptococcaceae; genus Streptococcus; species Streptococcus ratti. The sequence continues at coordinate 782,130 of NZ_AJTZ01000005.1, forward strand.
GCAAAGAGAGGTTCAATGCCTTTTTCTGTAAAAACTTTATTTTGACTGTCTGCCATAATGGCCTTGGTAATTTCTTCAATAGCCGTCATTGTTTTCCCCTTTGTGAAAAAGAACTGAGATAAGCAGCCATCATCAGTTCTTTGTTTTTTTAGATAAGATGTGTCCATGCATATGGTCTACTGCTTACTTGTTACTTGATTAATTCATAGATGGCTTCGGCGTAAATAGCTGCTGCTTTATACAAATCTTCCACCTCAATAAATTCATTAGCCTGATGCATGGTGTCTGTTGAATGCGGGAACATTGCTCCAAAAGCAACGCCGCGTTTCAGCAGACGGCCAAAGGTACCGCCGCCGATAACCCACTCATGACCTTTATCACCTGTATGCTTTTCATAGACAGCCAAAAGCGTTGACACCAACGGATCATCCATCGGTACATAATGGGGAGTGTGCTCGTGTTCAGACAGAGTGACTTCTTTAACGCCGCTTAACTGTTCCAGTTTTGTTTTTATGGTTTGTGAATCTATTCCTTGAGGATAGCGGAAATTAAGAGCGATGGTATTGTTCTCTGATTCTGCATCAAAATCAAAGACACCGGCATTCATGGACAAAGCTCCCATTTGTTTATCAACAAAGGCAACGCCTAATTTTTCGCCCGCATGATCGTTCAGCAATATCTTACCTGCTAAATCAAGGTAGGCTTTGGCATCGCCAGCAAAATCAAAGCGAGACAAAAAGAGAGCCAAATAAGTAGCGCCGTTGATACCAGCCTCTGGAGTAGAGCCGTGAGCGGACTTCCCATGAATCGTCAATTTAAAACGGCCCTCGTTTTCAGTCAGACTGGCTTTAAGATTGTGAGACTCAGCAAAAGTATCTAAAGACAGCTGCAGGTCTTCTGAGCTAATATTGCCGGTAAAGACAGCCACCGCTGACTCCGGAACCATATTCTCACGCAGACCGCCCTTGAAGGATTCAAGAGTGAAAGAACCGCCGTTTTTGCTGCCAAAATGCAAATATTCGGTGATGTTCCCCTTTTCACCATTGATGATAGGGAAATACGCATCCGGTGAAAAGCCAAAATCAGGATCGGGTACACCGACATGTTCAAAATAATAATCCATATCCGCCCAGCCAGACTCTTCGTCCGTACCGACAACAAAGCGCACCTTTTTAGAAACCGGCAGCCCCAATTCCTTGATAATCTTTAAACCATAGTAACAGGCAATTGTCGGTCCCTTATCATCACTGGCACCGCGCGCATAGAGCTTGCCTTTAATAATCTCAGGCAAATAAGGAGATGTTTTCCAGCCGCTGCCGGCAGGAACAACATCCAAATGAGCAAAGATGCCTAAAACTTCATCTCCCTGCCCATATTCAAAATGACCGGCGTAATTATTGACATTCTTAGTTTCGTAGCCGTCGCGCTCTGCCATTTTCAAAAAATGATCAAGAGCCTGAGCAGGACCCGGTCCGAATGGGTGTTTTGCATCAGCCTTGCTGTCATCTCGCTCAGAATTAATCTGTAAAATCCGAAAAAGATCAGCCAGAATATCTCCTCGGCGTTTATCTACTTCCTTTTGAAAATCTACAAACATCTTAACTTAACCCCTATCTTTCTTCAATAATTTCATCAACTGGCAAACGATAGCTTGGCTCTATCTTTTCGTCTGTATAGCCAACCGTAATCAAGAGTTCTGGACGAAAGCGCTCGTCAATATCTAAAACAGCATTAGTTTTAGTCTTATCAAAGCCAAGAATAATATTAGAGGAAATACCTTGGTCTGTTAAAGCTAAAACCAGATTCATGGCTACAAGACCTGCATTTAAAGCCAAGTATTCACCTTTAGTTTTTTCATCAAAAGTCGCAAAACGAGCTGGCAAAGTTTCCATGAAATACCCAATCATATCATCAGGAAGATTCTTACTGCCAATTCGCGCAATTTTGCGAGCACGCTGAATCAAATCAGTATCGGTAAATAAAGCAATGACATACTGTGCACCTTCAACCTGAGCTTTGTTTAAAGCAGGCAAATCTTCAGCCAAGGCAGCCTTTTTATCTTTAACAATGACAAACTTCCAAGGCTGGATATTATGAGCGCTGGGAGCTAATTGGGCAATCTCAATCGCTGTTCTGATATCTTTAAAATCAACTGCCTTATCATTAAAGTGCTTCGTTGCATGGCGTTTTTTATTTAATTCTAAAAATTTCATATATGGACATTCCTTCTAATAGGGTAATAGTTACTTTTATATTTTACCACTTTTTGAAACGGTTTTCAGCTTTTTCAGTATCTTCTAAAAAATAAATAGGGAAACCTAGGGCAGTAAAAAAGCAGACTAGAAATCTGCTTTTTGATTTATAGCCAAGTGGCAGAGGCCGCAATAATGCCTTTGGCAATTTCATTGTTTCTCAATTCTGATCTCTCTAAATTGTTAAGAGAATCATAGAAAGCCTTAACAGGCAGCGATAATTTCTTCTTTTCCTGAAAATATCTCAACGATAAGCGCTGTAAATCCCGACAGAGACGGTAAGATTGTCTTGAAAAATCACGTCCAGCCTCCACTTCTTTCTTGAAGATCAGCAGCAATTCGCGTTCTTCTGGAAAAATATCTGGATTCAGCAAAAGATTGTAGCAATCTGTCATGAGTTGCGTTTGCTTGGCGTCATCATTTGTTTTCGTCATTCAATTCCCTCCCTGCACTGAGTCATCATTGTAAAAATAAGTGCTCTTTAAAATTATATTTTCAAAAACTGCCTTAGTTTATCATAAAAACAAGAAAAAATATAATGAAAATTTTTCCAAAGTAAAACTCACACTTCTTCCTTTAATTGTTTGAAGTTTCTGTTCTCTGATTTACCCCAGCAGTCAGTCTCAGAATTTGCGGCCATACAAGATTAATAGTCTGTGTTCAAAGGGTGGATTTGATAGCCTTGATCATCAAAATTTGCCGGGGCCAGCCAGTTGTCAAATTTAGCTTTCATGGCTTGGTATTCTTCTTCCAGCATGGAATACCAATTGGTATCGCGGCTGCGGTTTTTATAGACTGCTGCTCGCCGAAAGGTGCCTTCAAAAGTAAATCCCAGACGCTTAGCCGCCTGATTAGAAGGCGCATTAAGGCTGTCGCACTTCCATTCATAGCGGCGGTAATGCAGTTCGTCAAACACATAGCGCATGACCAAGTACTGGGCCTCAGTTGCCACTCGTGAGTGTTTTAGTTCCAGACCGTAAAGAACCCAGCCCATTTCCACTACACGGTTTTTGGGATCTATTCGCATGAGAGAAAATGTTCCTATTACCTTGTGACTCTCCTTATCCAAGATGGCCAAGTAGTAAGGATCCTTGGAATCAGCCATCCCTTCAAAGTAATCTCTAAAATCTTCTTTATTTTCAAAACGGTCAATCGACAGATAAGTCCATTGTTCTTTGGGACTGTCAGGACCATAAAAAGTATAAGCATCCTCAAAATGTCTGTCCACATTCAGAGGTTCAACAATGGTATAAATTCCTACGAGCTGTTCAATGTCTGGCAACTGACCGGGCACAAAATCAAGCACTGGTTCTCCAATTGGCTGATCAAAGTTATTTGTTGGCATAACTGTCTCCTTATTTACCCTCAAGGGTTTTGCCTTTTCTCTTCTACATTAACTCTGTGTAGTCGCATATCCTCAGCAGTTTCTAAAGGAAAACAAGGCTTCAATTTTTCGCAAGCCCTGCCCTTAATCTTTTTCCTGCAGCTTCTCCTGCACATTTTCTGCGACCTTTTGTGGGATTCCCAGAGCAATTATCTCATCCGTGCTGGCCGCTTTAATCTTGGGCAGACTCTTAAAATGCTTCATAAGCAGCTGCTTGCGCTTTGGTCCAAGTCCTGCGATGCCATCTAGTTTGGAAGAGAAGGAATTTTTACCGCGCAGCTGGCGATGGAAGGTAATGGCAAAGCGGTGCACTTCATCTTGGATGCGCTGCAGGAGAAAGAACTCTTCTGAATTTCTAGGCAGTTCGACCACTGCCAGCGGATCGCCAAAGAGCAGTTCATGGGTCTGGTGCTTGTCATTTTTCTGCAAACCAGCGATAGGAATATTAAGTCCCAATTTATTTTCAATGACATCACGCGCCACATTGACCTGACCTTGGCCCCCATCAATGATAATAAGGTCTGGCGGTGTCAGACCATCTCGCATGACGCGGCTGTATCTGCGGTAAATAACCTCGCGCATGCTGGCATAATCATCCGGACCAGTAACGGTTTTGATTTTATATTTGCGGTATTCTTTTTTACTGGGCTTGCCATTTTCAAAAACGACCATAGCCGCAACCGAACTGGTTCCTTGGATATTGGAGTTATCAAAAGCTTCAATGCGCACCGGCTTAGGGATGTTAAGTAACTCTCCAATATTTTCAATAGCACCCTGTGTTTTTTTCAAATCCCTTTCCAGCAGGTCAAATTTTTGCTGCAGGCTGACGCGGGCATTTTTCGTCGCTAAATTAACCAACTGCTTCTTCTCACCGCGCTGCGGTTTGATAATCTTAGTATTGACCAGAGCCTTGACCAATTCTTCGTCAATATCCTTAGGAATAAAAATCTCTTTGGGAATAAAGTGACGTTTATCTTGATAGAACTGCCCCAAATAGGTCAGAAAATCTTCTTCGGGCTCGTTGTAATAAGGAAACATATTGACATCGCGCTGGATGAGCTTGCCTTGCCGGACAAAAAAGACCTGCACGCACATCCAGCCCTTTTCCACGTAATAACCAAAAATGTCCCGGTCAATCAAATCCTGAGCCATTACCCGCTGCTTGGTTCTGAGAACACCGATCGCACTGATCAAATCGCGGTACTCCGCAGCCCGTTCAAATTCCATATTTTCAGCCATGGTCTGCATTTTTTCCTTGAGCCCATTGACAATCTTATCGTCATAGCCATTTAAAAAATTGCTGACATCGTCTATCATCTTATCGTAATAGGCCTGGTCAGTATGGCAAATGGTGTGAGCGGAACACTGGCCGATGTGATAGTAAAAGCAAACCTTTTCCGGAGGATTGGTACATTTCTTAAAGGGGAAAATCCTGTCCAGCAGCTTTTTAATTTCATTAGCAGCCCCGACATCAGGATAGGGACCAAAGTAATGCCCCTTATCTTTTTTGACCTGACGCGTAATCAACAGGCGAGGGTATCTTTCATTGGTAATCTTAATAAATGGATAAGACTTGTCATCTCTGAGTCTGATATTGTATTTGGGGTGGTTTTCCTGAATGAGATTAATTTCTAAAAGAAGGGCCTCAATATTGGAACCCGTCACAATGTATTCAAAATCTTCGATTTCTGACACCAGCATCTCTGTCTTAGTGTCATGGCTGCCGTGAAAATAGCTGCGCACACGATTCTTTAAATTTTTAGCCTTCCCCACATAAATAATCGTTCCCTTTTTATCCTTGTGAAGATAGCAGCCGGGACTGTCCGGCAAAAGTTCTAATTTATGCTGTATCAATTGATTCATAATGTTATTATAACAAAAACAAGGCAGGTTTTCTGACTTTTGTCACAGTTGATTTTGCTTTTCTTTCCAGTAACTTTCTAACACTGCCTTCTATTCACGAACTTTTAGGCAAACCTTAACACCTCGTGAGATTGTCGATAAAACTTTAGCTTTCTCTGATGAACTTCGCTTTTATTATGAGCTTTACCCACTACTGCTCTTCCATTTTCAAGAAAAACGAGCCACTCAATTTTTTAGACTGATTGAAGACCATTTGAACGGTGTCAATCAGCACTTGTCAACAGTCTTCAAAATCTTTCTCAAATACAAAGCTTTTGGTTTTCGAAACTTCAAAAACTTTAAAACTAAAATTCTCATCGCTTTGAACATGCAAAGAGAGAGAACCAATCTGATTCTCTCTCTTTGCTAATTATAAGTCATCCACTACAGTTGACAAAGAGCCCCCATCTTAAGCTCGTTTTTTTAGGCTTACACTGCTGCCAGAGATTGCTCAAAAGCAGCAAATCTTATCTTTATTTCCCTTTTCTTGACAAGTCTGGTACTGTTGATTCGTCTGCCTGAAAGTGCAGCACTTGCCCTTTAGAACAATCACAAATTGTGCTTAGCCATGCGCTCTTTAAAAATATCATTGACAATTAAGCTCAGACTTTCTTTAGCCTCGGGACTCAAATCGCCCTCTTTTTGCGCTTCCGCATAAGCTTCGGGAAACTCACGCGCAATCAACTTGCAGGTTGCTTTAGTCGCATGCCCGCGTACTAACAGCGGAATACGCTCCATATATTCAGGCTTAACCAAAGCTATGATTTTCTCATCAGCGTTCATCTACTCTCACTCCTTTACCCTAAATACTATACTCCTTTTTTAGGGAGATGTAAATTCCTAAACATGCCTCTGTTTTAGTATCTAATAATTTCTTTTTTAACTGTTTTTAAAATATCATCAGAAATATCAGCTATATTCAAGAGAAAAACTTTATTCTGTCTTGGGTTGTAGACCCCCAGCTTCGTTATTGATTGAAATTCAGGATGAACGGATTGTATTCCCATGAGATAATAGATTAATAGTTGAAGGGTATGGTCTGTTAGTAGGCTTGGTTTTAGAAACTTTAAAATCCCACAATGTATCTGCTGTCAAAAAATCACCATCACCAGCAGTAATGGTGTCTGTGTAACCACCTTCTAATGTAAAACCATCTTTTACAATCGGACCGTATTGTGTAAAGAAAGCCAGACTTCGTTCTACCATAATACGAATATTCAAAATCGTTGCCTCATCTGGAATGATATCTTCAACAGGCTTATACCCTGATCGACCTGCTCTAAAAATAACATCGAAGCCAGCTAACTGACAAGCACTAATAATAGAGGTATCGTCAAGACCAGTAATTTTAGAAAGCAAATCAGAACTAGCTTCCGATTTCTCTATCATAAGAGCTCCGTACAAGGAAATCTTGAAAGCTTCTTCTAGCGACGCACCATTCATGAACCGTGTCAGATAGTCCACACAAAGTCCCACAAGCGAAGGGTGAATATTCTCCTCCCTACTAAGTTCCTTACCATCTATCAACTCATCGACTGAAAATAACTTAGGTGGTAAGTAGCTACCATAGGGCTGTTTGACTTGTTTAATACGCTGAGTAACTGATACGTTCCTGTCTTTATTTTTGTGAATAATTAAAAAAGACATGGGAAAAATAACAATTATTTGAAAAAGTTATAATACCTGTTCAAGTCGTTATCCACTTCTAACACTTTAAGTGTTGTAGTATCACCAAAGTTTCCTGCAAAGCTATGCGACAAGGAGACAGTAAACGCTAAACAATTCACAATTGAATCTGCACTACTACTTCTCTGAAAATTTACTAAGCATAAATTAGCGATTTCAGGTTCTCCTTTATCATCACTAGGTATTTTACTGAATTCATATCTTTTATATAAATGATTTTGGCTTGGTCCTTTAATAGATATTATGTTATCGTTCGTCAATAGGGCTAACCTTCCTCCTCCTAAAACAGAATACAAAGTATTAAGTGTTATTTGTATAATATCCCTGAGGACGTATAAAGAGAAAAAGAAATACTCTAACTGTTCTTCGAAAGATAATGAACCATGTATTTTATGCTTACTTATGTTTAATAAGCTTGGAGGAACCTCTTCATAGCCATATTGACTTTCGTCTCTGCTAAATATTGTAAAAATTTCTAACATATTATTTAGCTGAATCTTATTTAAAATATCACTACTAATCTGTTTTTGTTGCTCTCTAAGAGAGTTTACTAAATGCAACTTTTTAAAACTCTGAGAAAGTTTGGAGAGATCTATATTTTCTATGTTCTCCATTGGGATATTTTCATAAAAATCATTACCGATTTTCCTTAATTTGGTATATGGATTTAAAGACTCTTTTATTGGGGTAGGCAAAAAATCTAATTCATTAATCAACAAATTACATACCTTCAATAAAAATTCATTTCCATATTTGCATATCTTTAGCTCTTCTTCACTTAAAAGTGGCATTTTTGAAATTATGCCATTATTATTTTTTTCGTTTGATTCACTAATACCCAGTAATACGCCGTAAAAATGATTTTGTCTATCATTTGTCATTGAAAGCCATATTGATTTAGCTAATTGGCCGTCTGAATTATTTAAGTTCGATCTCATATTTTTAATTTTATTAGCTAGATCTGAGCGCTCTAAAACCTTGCATAATGCAAATAAATTTGATTTATATGTACTCATTTTATCTCTCCAATTTGTTGATTATATACTTTATTTTCTGCTCCAATTCTTTCTCTGATAATTGATTTCTAAAATCTTCGGTTGGTATTATCTGATTAGTAAATTTGTGCTTTTTACCTTCAACAATATCTAAGATATAATTTGGAAAATACCTCCTCATCATATTTAAAAACTTTTCAATAAAATTAACTAAACCATCTCTGTTATTTTTTATAAAAGAATTCCACACCTCTGTATGATATCTGCTTACTGTTGCTAATACATACAATGCCATAACTCCTAAGAACATTGGATTAATAGTGGGAGTATTCGCAAGTTCCAACTGGAGATAATACTCCCCTAGAAAAGATTTTTTTATATTATTTTCTTTACCTAATTTGAGATAAAAGATATATTCGTCATTGCTATTTTTTTGATATTGTAAAAATGTACGCTTAAAACTTTCTGAGTTAACAATATTGTTAATGGAACTAGACTGGGTTATGTCTAATTTAGATACATAAACAGTAAAGTCCTCAGATATGCGTTCAATTAATGGTAATACATGACCTGTCTCTTTTTTAGTTATATCAACATACTCTCTATAAAGTTCCGGTATAGATGAAAGAATATCCCCGAGTTTTAATTGAAATTTTTGATTAATTTGTGTTTCAGATAAACTGTTAGTATACTCTTTTAAGCCCGCACCTCTGTTATTATATACTTGAATTTCAATATCTAATAAGTTTTTATCATCTAATGTGGACTTTATTAGACTGAGTCCATGTCCTGTAATTTCAACAACTCTCCCTTCTTTCAAACAGGTCGCTGCGTAAAGCAAATTGATTGTCCCATAATATAAAAGCAGAGGAGAAGTCTGTAAAGTTACAACCTTACTGGCTTCAAAGTATTCAAATGCTTGAACTAAAGAGCCTGAAATAGTATCCAACATCTTTTGCTCAAAATCAGTACCTCTCTTAGAAAAAAATTCTTCTAAATATCCATTATAAGAATAATTTTTTAAACTATTCCAAATATCAGATTCTGGCTCTTCTGAGAAAAATATTTGTTCATGATTATCCAATTATTTGTACCTCAATCTAATTTTTAACACTAAATAAACATCTCCTGTAATAGTTTTTTCTTCAAAATTTCTAGTTGGCCAATTTTTTCTTGATATGATGACATTAAACTATCAATGCTTGAAAAGAATTTACCGATAGCTTCTTGTTCTTCATCGGTAGGAAATATAAATCTCATTTTTTTAAAATCACCAGTTGTAAATTGATTGATTGTTGCACCTAGATTTTTATGAATCTCTCTTTTAAAATTAGCGTGATCTAAAGTGGCACTAATAAAATTATAATTTTTGGCTCTTATTCCCGTCATAAAAGCGCCAATTACCGTATTAGGTAAATTACTCTTGATAAGTGCATGCTTTTCAATTAAATTTCTAGAGCTGTTTCTCACAACCACTATGATATCTCCTACTTGTACTTCTTCTGATTTTGCAACTTCTGTATTTACAAATAAATTATCATTAAAAGTTAATCAATTTGCTTGTATATTTGAAGATCTTAATACAAGCGTACCACCATTTGAAATATCATCAGGCGTATAGGTTAAACCTGAGTAAAACTTGACGACTTCTCCCAATTTCTTCTCTTCCATTACGAAAGTTATTACAGTAGAATGACATCATTTCTGAAAAAGACATATTATTATTGGCCTCAATTTTTGACTCACTAAGTTTATTTTTTATTTCTGTATAAAATGTATAGGACAAAACTTTTCTGGTCTCAGTACTTATGCCAGCTCCACAAAATAAAATTAAGTCATTTTTTAATGTTACCCTCTATTACATCTTTCGGCAAAACGAATTCATTATAATTTTCACAATAAACACAACCAGCAACTTTTTCCCCATCAATTTTCACCATATAATCACCTTACTCTTTCTTCCATAAATCCGTCAAAATAACATCATCACTGCTTGGTCTGTTTTCTTTCTCTTTATCTACCTTAACAAAAACTGGTACTTGCATAGCATTTCCTGTTATGATAACTTCCCCTTGACCAAGTGACGGAATCCTTTGAAACGAAGATTTATCAAGTGTAGGCATAGTATTAGATAACATTCTAAGATCGTTATCATTGACAAGTCTATGAATGAAATAGTTGTGGATTTGTGAAAGTATTGTCGGAGAAATATCGGCTGGTCGTTGACTTGCAAGTGTTAAATAAAAACCAAACTTTCTTCCTTCTTTGATAATTTCTTCAAATACACTTAGTCTATAATCCTGCCAACTATCTCCAAGACTATGATTTTGCGCATTTAAGATATTATGGGATTCATCAATAATTAAATGTTTTGTACATGAAACTTCGTCGCCTGCTACCAATAATTTCTGTTGATCATAAATCATTTTTGATAATAGCATTGGAATAAGTCTAGTAATTTCCTGATTTGCATGCACTAAATTAATGACATTGATACTTGAAAAAGACTGATTAATACCATCTGTTATTTCTACAACCTTTTTAAGACTCTCCAGAGCGGTATCAATTCGATGAAATAAAGGATTGATGTGTTCAATATTGGTTGATTTCCAAGCAGATTGATGTACCTTTTGAAAATCTAAATGGAATTTTAATTTGTGAATGTCATCTAATTGTTTAAAACGATTTGAAAGTTTTTCTTGTATCGCCTCAATGTTCAACTGATTTATAATGTCTTCGGTCATGTCTGATTTATCATTAATATATGATGATGTTCCAGAAATTTTGTAGGCTTTAGATGTCGAATAATACTCTAAAGATAAAAGTGTTTTCAAAATATCTTGTTCTGAGCCTTCTAAATACTGTTTAGCAACATTTATCCAATTATCTTTTGCGTCTGAACTAGCTGCATCACCACTAGTTAAAATTTTCTTTAATGTACCGACTACAAATTTTGAAATACTTTCTCCAGTGAAATTTCCACTATTCCAAATTTGTAAAGCTTTCCTCAAAAAAGGAACTTGGGTAGCTGATGTTGCTCCAAATAAGATTGATAATATATCTGGATCAAAAAGATAATCCGTTGTCACAGGTATCTTATCGCTATTTTCAGTTCTGGTATTTATATTAAAAACTCTCTTATTCTCTATTGGGTCAATTCCAAAACTATTATCAGAAGTATACTCCCCATTAAAATCTATTATAAAAAATTGGGACTTTTTCAAAATCTCATTTCTATATTCTGAACGAAGCAATTCCAAATATAATTTATGCAGTGTATTTGATTTTCCACTACCAGTATTGCCAAATACACCAATATGTGAAGCGAAGATTTTATTAATTGATAAGGGGACTGTCTGTCCTTCTAATATCGATTTACCAATTGAAATAACATCATTATCTGCACCTACTCCATAGATTATTTTTAAATCTTCCAATGTTGTTAATGTTACTTCATTACCTATCATTGATACAAATTGACTGGTTACTTGAAATTTCTTATTTTCAATAACACCTTTAGTTTTAATCTGGACAATCCTATTGATTGAATTTTTAGAGTATCTATTATCAAATTCAGTGCTCTTAATCGTATTCTGCTGGTCAATAATTTTTTCAGTAACAACAGTCGCAATTAATTTAATATCATTCTGAATAATTGTTAAGAATGCTCCAATTTTTGGGCCATTTAATACATCACCGTGCCACAAGAATTCTGAATCATTTGACATTTGATACATACCAACCTGTGAAATATCACCATCCACACCAACAATAACACCTAATTTTTTTACCGGGATATTCTCTCTCATCAATCTTTTTCATCCTTATCATGGTTGCTAGAAATCGAACTCAATAAGGCTGTTAAGTTCGCAATTGTAAAACTAAACCACTCTTCTCCATTTGATTCATTTGAAGTCTTTAACGTTTTCTCTTCAATATCTTTCGGAGTGATAATTTTTAAATTTCGCAGTTCATTATCTAACGATAGATTGTCTAAAATCCTTTTCCTATCATCATCAGAATACCCGAAAACATATATTATCAATTCAGGATTTTGAAGTGCTCTAGTAATCATTTTAGCAATATGCTTATCTTGAAAAGAAAATCCAATGACAAACAATACAGACTGAGGCTTATCTAATTCTAATTGGAAAACCCGAAGCATTTCATGAAAATGGTTATTTAAAAATGTCTCTTGCCCTTCCAATCCAGTTGGTTTGACAATAACAGGTTTATCTACAACTTCCTGCTTTATCATAATTGAATTGTCTTGTCGTTTTTCCCAATTCATAGAACCATGGGGCTTAATTAACGAAATAGATGGTAACTCATTCAAATAATTATCATTCAAGCCTCGGTAAGCAACTGTTTTATTATAATTTGAACTATCTAATTTCCTGTCAAAATAACCATTAGCACCATCATTAAAGATAAATTTATTAACTTTCATTAATTTATCAACTGATTTTTCAATAAATAAATCGTAGTTAGTTGTAAAGATATTAATATTTTTTGTCGTTTGTCTTGAATTAGAAAGATAGAGTAAATCAATGATGGTCTTAATAAATCTATCGTATTGATTTACTACTTTCTCAATTTTTTCATCCTTTATGCTTTCATCAGAAGTTAACTTATCACTTACTTCCTTAATTTTTTTCTCTAAATTTTGATTTGCAATAGTATCTTCAACTTCTTTTCCTTCAGCATCTTTTTTGAAATAACTCATTAAAGGAATCGCAGGCACTGAGGCACCGGAACCAATTAAAAAGTTTAATCTCTTTGTAATAGCATTTTTTCTTAGTTGTTTAATATCAATTCCTTCTTTGTTCATAAATTTTTAAAATCTTTCTGACTTTTAATACTCGTTATATTTATTATACCACCACTTCTGTCCCTCTCAAAGGATAGCTCCCTGATTTTCAAACAATTCTTATTGTCTCCAGCTCTGCTATTTCCAAAAGAAAAAGACCAGACTGGAAATGACTGATCTTTAAACAAGGTATTTAGCCATTGGCAAAAATTTATTTAGTCTTTGGCATTATCAATTTCATATGTTAGAATGAATCTGATAAAAATAACTTTTGAAGTATTAAGGCTAAATCCCAGAATGGGGTAGGCACTTCTGCGCTAAGCATTCCTAGTACTTAGGATTATCTTTTTTAGTATTACTATTCTTTAGACCCTCAGAAAAGTTTTGAGGGACTTTTATTTTATAACCAAAAAGAAAAACCGCATTGCTACACCCACTCACTGACCTTACAAAAAAACTTATCACGAGGCTTTGTGACAAGTTTTTCTATCCCATCCTCTCTTTCAGCTTTTCCACAAAAAGATAGGCCGCTGGGCAAAAGAGGGTATTTTTGAGGGTCAGATGATTAATTTGATAAATTTTTTTGCGGTCTGTATGCGGAAACTCGCGGCAGGCCTTGGGGCGCACGTCATAGATGGAGCAAAGATTGTCGTCTGCTCCTAAAAAGGGACAGGGCATGGCCTTAAAAACCTTATCGCCATCTTCATCCACATGCAGGTAGAGGTCTTCAAAAACCGGCAGCCTCATGCGAAAATGCTTGGCAATTCTGGTAATATCAGCTTCTGTAAACAGCGGACCTAAAGTTCTGCAGCAGTTGGCACAGGCCATGCAGTCTATTTCCTCAAACACTTGGTTGTGCACTTCCTGAACAATCTTATCCAGATTTTTCGGTGCTGTTTTCTTTAATGCTGCTAAAAAGAGCCGGTGTTCTTTCTGCTTTTGGAGAGCTAAGTCATGATATTTTTCAAGGTCAATACTTGTCTTAGGCATATTATTACTTTCTAAAAGGGTTAATCACTAGAATTATACCATAAAAATCAGCCGTCAAAAAAAGAAGAGATATAGACATTCATGTTCACAGCATGGCCTAAGTCTCTCTTCTTTTACAATATTAAACGATTCATCGGTTTACTGGAATTTAAAGAATTTTATCTTCCCAGGGAGTGGCTGTTTTCTTAAGCACCTTATTGAGTTCGTCAATATTGCGAAATCCTTCTGTCCGCAGCCAGTCTCTGGCTGCTTTTTCGTCTTTTTCCATATAAACCTGTACACAGCCTGACCAAGTCGCCCGGCCGCAGAGAACGCCGTTGAAGTTAGCACCGGCTTCGTGAGCCAAGAGCAAGGTTTCTTGGAACAGCTGAGCACTGACACCAGCACTTAGGTAGATATAAGGAAGATTGGTTGAGGTATCTTGCTCCTGAAAAGCTTTGAGCGCTTCTTCCTTTGTGAAAAGGACTTTATCAGCAGCATAACCTTCAACAAAATGCATATTTACTGGTACTTCCACTTTTAGGACATCCACTCCAAAACGAGGATCAGAAAAAACTGCCATCGCGCCATTTACCTTATGGGTTTTTACCTTTGCAAAGGCTGTGCTATTGTTATCTGCAATGTTTTCATCATAGGTCAGAATTTCGAGGAAGAAAGGGATGTCTTCTGCCTGACACTCAGAGCCTACGCGTTCGATATAGACCTGTTTTTGCCGATTGACAGCTTCATCGCCATCCACATCGTAATAAAGCAAGAATTTAACCGCATCGGCTCCTTGCTCTTTCAAACGCTTGACCGACCACTCTGGCAGACAGTCTGGCAGCCGGCTGGTTGTCTTTGCGTCATAACCTGTTTTTTCATAGGCCAGCAAGAGGCCCGAATGCTTATCTTTAACATCAACAGCAGGAAGTCCATATTCTGGATCTAAAAGAATGGATGAGGCATACTTTGTTAATTCTTCAGATACTAAGGACTTGAGGCGCTCTATTTGTTCTCTAGTAGGGGTGCTGTCTTGATAGTTTGCCATCATTTTACGAAGAGCCCCGCGCTGGTCAAATGCCAGCGCAGAGATAATACCGTTTTGGCTGACCTTTTCCAGACAGGCTCTTTTTTTAGGGGTTAATGTTAACATCTTTCTCCATCCTTATCCTTCATTAAAAATATATTCATAAACTAACTGCTCAACTTATCTTCCAGCAAGGCTTTTAGCTCTGGGGGTGTCTGTGCAGCTTCAAAAGCTTTCTTAAAGTCATCTTTCATCAATAAACGAGCCAGCTGAGACAGCAATTTCAAGTGCGTTGTACCGGCTTCAGTTTCTGGAATAAATAAGGCAACAATATATTGAGTTGGTTTGCCGTCCATTGACTCCCAATTAATTCCTGCCGCCAGTTTTAAGAGAGCTACACCAGGTTTAGTGATGGTGCTTGATTTCGCATGAGGAATAGCAAAACCATCCATCATTCCTGTTGAGCCTTCTGCTTCTCTGTCTTTCAAAGCTTTTAAAACCTCAGAAGCTTCTTTGGCGTAGCCTTCTTTAACAACCAGCTCTGACAGATATTGAAAAACGTCTTCTTGGCTTTCCAAAGTCAAAGCGATTTTAATTAACGATTCATCAATCATACTATTCTCCTCTTTTAGGCTTTCTTAGCTTTGGATTTTTGAATCAAGCCCATGAGAATGCCTGAAACCACAGCACCGATAGCGATAGCCAATACCCAAAGAAAGGCATGTGTGACAACTGGCAGAACCAAAAATCCACCATGCGGAGCAGGCACTTTAACCTTCCACATATAGGTCAGAACAGCTCCTATAGAGGAACCTAACATAAGAGTTGGAATATTGCGCAGCGGGTCTTTTGCTGCAAAAGGAATGGCTCCTTCAGTAATATGGGTAGAACCTAGAATAAGATTTGCTAATCCGGCATTACGGTCCTCAGCACTGTAGGAATCTTTAAAAAGGGTGGTTGCAACAAATGTTGTCAGCGGAGGTACGATACAGGCTGCCGAAACACCAGCCATAAAGGACGTATTGCCTTGTGCCAAAAGAGCTGTCCCTGTAACATAAGCCGCTTTATTAACAGGTCCACCCATATCAAAAGCACTCATACAGCCAATAATAACACCTAAGACTAGCGGATTGGCATTTTCAAAGTCTGCCAGCCACTTCATCAAGCTTGTATTCACCCATACCATAGGGGAATTAATGAGGGCCATGACCAGTCCTGTAAGCAAGACACCAAATACTGGATAGAGGAAGATAGCTTTCAGACCATCCAATGATTTTGGCAGACCGCTAAATACTTTGATCAAAGCCAAAATAATATAACCTGCAGCAAATCCACCAAGAATCCCGCCTAAAAATCCTGAGCCGCCGTTAGCTGCCATCAAACCGGCTACGAGACCTGCTACAAAGCCTGGGCGCTTAGCAATGGATTCAGCAATGAAAGCGGCTAAGACCGGCGTCATCATTCCCATTGCAACGCCGCCAATATCATTTTTCAACAGAGCAGCAAACCAGTTATATTGGTCGCTGTTTTTGTCAAATGAATAAATACCAAAGAGAAAGGAAACCGCTACCAAGACACCGCCGGCTACAACAAAGGGCAGCATGTGTGAAACGCCATTCATTAAATGTTTATATAGCTGACGGCCTATACTTTCCTGGCTGGGAGCTTCTTGATTTTCAGAATGCTCATTTTGCTGTCTGCCTTCTTTGATATAGCCTTTGCCAGCAAGAGCATCATCAATGAGCTGATCTGCTTTTTTAATACCATCAGCCACAGACACCTCAATCAGGCGTTTGCCGGCAAAGCGTTCTGCCTGAACATCTTTATCTGCTGCAATGATAACCGCATCTGCCGCTGCAATTTCTTCCTGTGACAAGGCATTCTCCACACCAACTTGTCCGTGAGTTTCTACCTTGATGCTGACGCCTCTGTCAGCTGCTGCTTTTTCCAAAGCTTCCTGTGCCATAAATGTATGAGCAATTCCTGTTGGGCAGCCAGTTGCTGCAATAATTTTGTATTTTGCCATTTTTTTACTCCTATATCTGATGACATTTAATTTGTTTTTGCAATAGTTCAACATCGCTAAAATCGGTTAAACCGCTTCTGAAGGCTGTTGATGAGCCAGCTGCAACACTTCTTGGTAATACAGCAGTAATTGCCTCCTGCCGGATTAGTCCCGTTAAAAAAGTTGCCAGCAAGGTGTCACCGGCACAAGCTGTATTAACCACCTCACCTTGCGGAGCATTGCACTCAAACACTTCTAAAGCTGAATTCACAGCCACCGCACCAGCTCCGCCCAATGAGACCAGAATGTTTTGAGCGCCTTTGTTCACCAGCTCTTTAGCACACTCAACAATTTCAGTAAGGCTGAGCGATTCTTTTCCAAACCAGTTAGCCAGCTCTTCTTCATTAGGCTTCAGCAGATAAGGCCTGTAGGTCAAACTTTCTAAAACAGTCGGATGACTGACATCAAAAATCAGCTGCAGGCCTTTCTCCTGACCAATTTTTGAGATTTCTGTCAGGATTTCAGGCTTCACACCTCGAGGCAAGCTTCCTGAGACTACCAAGTAATCCCCTTCTGCAAAATTTCTTATTTGCCCTAAGAGTTCTTCCTGAGCCGTCTCACTGACCAATGGACCTCGATTCACCAGCTTGAATTCCTTATGTTCGGCATTTACTTTTGTAAAAACATTGATCCGGGTGAGACCGTCAACCTCAACAAATTGCTCTCCTATGTCCTTGGAAACCAAAGTATCAGCTATAAACCTGCCGGTAAAGCCTCCTGCAAATCCAATAGCTGTTGTGGAAATGCCCAGCTGCTTCATAATAAAAGAAACATTAACCCCCTTTCCATTGGCCTGGACATCATCTGACAAGGTACGGTTCACTTTTGATGCCAGCATCTGCTCGGTTTCAATAAACAAATCAATAGCTAGGTTCATCGTACATGTGTAAACCCTTGACATTATTTCCCTCCTTTCGTTTTTTTGATATAATCTTTTTACAGTCATTATCTTACTATTTTATCGTTGAAAGTGTTTCCAAAAGCAAAGGGAAGTTTGAAACGATTTTCAGGAGTTATTATGAATAAATCAACAAAGCTGACAGACACCGAAGGATATCTCTGGTCTTATATCACTAAAAATACCAACTCCATTGCAAGATACAGCATTTCCGAGCTCAGCGAAGCAGCCAATGTTTCAAATGCTACTATCACAAGAACACTGCAGAAAAAAGGCTATAATGGCTTTTCTGATTTTAAACATTCTATTGTCATGCAAAAGAAGGATCAGCTCAATATCCTTGACAGTAAAAAAATGGCTATGGATACCAAGCATTCAATCGTTAAAAATTATCAGGAAGTTGTCAGAACCTTGAACATGCTTGATGTAGATGCTTTGGAAGAAGCCATTCCTCAGCTGACTGAGGCTAAAAGGATTATTATTTTTGCCAGAGGTTTCTCAGAAATGCTGGGCAAGGAGTTGCTGGTTAAATTTCAATTGCTGCATAAATACTGTGAGATGCATACTGATCCAAACATCATTGTTCCTGTCAGCAAACAGCTGCTGCCGCATGACTTTGTTCTCTTTATTTCATTAAATGGTGAAACCGCATCCCTTGTCACAGCAGCAAAAAATTGCCAACAAAACAATATTCCTAATTTATTAATAACCGCCAACAAATCTGGCAGTCTGGCCAAATTTGCTAGATTAAAATTATACGGTTTTAAAACAGAGCTGTCTTACTTTCCAGATTTCGAGGTGCATTCCCGCCTGCCGCTCTATATTTTAGGCAGGGTCTTGCTGGATACTTTTTCAGCCAGTGTTCAGTCAAAGTAAAAACTATCCTTGCTGACTGCAAAGATAGTTTTTGTTTATTCTGCTGCTGTAGTTATATTACCGGTGCGATGCTGCAGCTGTTCTGCCGCTACACTATTTATTTTTGAGGAGTTTGCCATGACCTTTGAACAACTGCTCTATGCAGAAATTTTAGCACAGCATCATTCGATTCAAAAAGCTGCGGACATCACAGCCGAGATTCAATCTTTTCAGGCTTAAGCCGACCAACAGTCTAACACACTAAACACCAAAACAAAGATCTGCCAAAAAATCTGGTCCAGGTCCTACTTGAGCGCTACTAGCTGCAGTTATTAGTTATTACAGCAAGTGGGAAAAGTCATCTGAGAACATCAAGCGTATAAGCACTGTTATTAGGAGACACAGCCAGTCTTTAGCTACTCCTTCTTTTTTTCATATCAAACTGCACACAGCTCCGTCCGCATAACTTGCTCCCTTAACTTTCCTTATTTTCATCGAACAGCTCGTGTTCTCGTTTTTGAATTTGATTTTCATAGTTTTCAATTTTGTAATTGAGACGCTCACGAGCCTGATTCAGTTCGTAAATCCGCGCATCCATTTCTTCACGCTGCTCTATAAGTAAGGCCAGACGAGCCTCTTCAGTGCCTTCTCCTTTTTCCAACAAGGCAATGTACTCGATAAGCGACTCCACGCTCATACCTGCCTTGCGAAAACAGCGGACAAATTCCAAAATACCAATCTCATGCTCTGTAAAATTCCGTACACCCGACTTGTGGCGCGGTACAGGCGGAATCAAGCCAATCCGCTCATAGTAGCGGATGGTATCCGCAGACACCCCTGTCAGTTCACTGACCTTTTTAATATTCATTTTCTTCTCCTTGATTTTTTGAAATATAGCAAAACTGACAGCTAATCTTCGCTGATAACAATCAAAGATTTGACAGCCTCACGCTTGTCCATAGCTTCATAGGCCGCCTGAATATCATCCAGCCCGAAACGCTTAGTAAAGACTCGGCCAGGGTGAATATCCCCATTTAAAACGGCCTCCAAGAGAATTTCCCTGTCATAAGTTGTCACAGAAGCTATACCCCCACGCAAGCCAATATTCTTCCAAAACAAGGCATTGGTAGCAATCTCAGAATTGTGCGGCACACCGACACGGCCGATAATGGCACCCGGCCGGCAGATTTTTGTTGCTGTATCAACAGACAGGTCTGTTCCGACGCACTCAAGAACAGCGTCAGCTCCATTGCCTTCGGTCAAATCAAGAACTCTTGCCACACCTTCATCGCCGCGCTCTGCAACAATGTCCGTCGCTCCAAATTCCTTAGCCAGAGCCTGCCGATCAGCATGGCGGCTCATTGCAATAATGCGGCCAGCACCCAAGAGCTTAGCGCCGATAACAGCGCAAAGGCCAACAGCACCATCTCCCATAACAACGACCGTATCCCCTGCTTTCACTTCTGCTGTTTTAGCAGCATGATAGCCCGTGGCCATCACATCTGCGAGGGACAAAAGAGAATTCAGCTGCTCATCAGAATAATTTGAAGGTTGACCCGGAATTTTAACCAGAGCCCAATTGGCATTGGTATAGCGCAGATACTCACCCTGATAGCCTGCATTGCCGCCTGGTTCTTGATTCGTACAGTTGCCATCAAAGCCAGCCCGACAAGCTGCACAGTGTCCGCAGCCATGCGTGAAAGGCACAATAACAAAGTCGCCTGCCTTCACGTCTGTCACAGCAGCACCGACTTCTTGGACAATACCAATAGCCTCGTGACCGGCAAAAGAACCATTTTCACGCTGCGAAATGCCACGAAACCACCACAAATCAGACCCGCACACGCAGGCACGTACAATTTTAATAATGGCATCCGTGTCTTTCTGCAGCTTAGGCTTGGGTGCCTCAGTCACAGTCATTTTTCCTGGTTCAATAAATGTTGCTACTTTCATCTGTATTCCTTCTTTCGTTAAAATTAGCTGGACATCCGTGCTATCACACTCAGATAGACCCACTGACACCTATCATTATACACCTTAGAGTGCACTTCAAGGCAAGAAAAAATCAAGGAAAAGTATATTTCCTTGATGAAATGACCATAATTTTACGTCATAAAACCTGTGGTGCTAGCAGCTATCAAGTATCTCTGATGACTGCTCTCTGTCAGGCATGATACTTTTACTTCATCGGCAGCTGGAAATGCTTTAGGAAATCAGGCAGACGCCTGTTGACGGACTCTTTTGTATTTTTTAAAGAATGCCCTGCAAAATGACTGACCAAAACAGCCAATGATTTACGCATGAGACGGCGTTTATCATCATCCAGATCTTGAAAATAATCCGTCATGACATGGCCTAATTTTTGCGGAATATCCCGATTCCGGCCTAAAAAATCATTGAGACTGTCAATTCCGTTATCCATAAAAAGATTAAAGAAAGTATCAAAAAAAATCTTCAGCTCCTGGCTGGACAGCTCTTCATTCCACGTTTGAAAGGTTTTCTCTAAAGCAAGACTGAAGTCTGTCCCTTTGCTGACTTTGATGAACTGCCCCAGTTGCAAATCAACCTGCCAGTTAGCGACATTGTGCTGATTGATGCCAAAAGAAACACTGTCTACAATTTTAGCATCAACTCCAGCCCTACGCATAATACCGACAATGGACTCTTTAGGACGGATGGCCAAGATTTTTGACTGAATATTGCCATAGCCAAAAGAAGACAGTACACTTTGATGAAGCCCAGGCGCATCAAGCATGTAAACCGCTGAAATCTTTTCTTGATAAGAACTGAGCAGATGGCTGCTGGCATAAACAGCCAGATTGCCGCCTTTAGAGTGGCCAGAGACGACCGCCTGCCCATCAAAATCTTTGAGAAAGTCCGCTAAATAGCGGCTGGCCATCCGCTGAGCTGGAATTTCACGCATATATGTCATTCGAAAATCTTCCTGCCAGCCAATCAAACTGTCATCCGTTCCTCGAAAGATAACCTGTGTATGCTTGAGAGACGGCAGACTGAGAACCATAGCAGCAAACTGCCGTTCAAATTCCGGACTGACTTCATTGACATAACAACTAAGAGACAAGTCTGCAAAACGCTGGCTGGAAAGAAGGCTATCCAGCAGCAATAAGCGCTCCTTGGTCACTAAAAAATCATGCTTAAAATGAACCAGTGCTTCTTTATCCAGATAATCTTTAAGGCATAGGCTGTCTCTCGTTAAAGACGGCTGCTGCAGCCACTCTCCCAAGGGCAGATAGCCCAGCTCATTGAGACAGGCTATATCTACTTCATTTAAGGGCAGGTCTGCAAAAGACTGCTCGGTATTTGCTTTAACATAATCAATAAAATTAGCCACAGTTTTCCTACTTTAAGATGTGTTTTTTACTTTCATTCTACAAAGTTTTTGCTTACAGGTCAATGAAAATATGGTATGATAAAAAAAGATTTTGAACACGATAGAAAGGTTACGCTATTACGCTATGTCAAAGACACTGATTTTTAGAATTCTCATTGCTCTTGCTGGTATCATTGGTGTCTCTATCCAAATCACACAGTCCGGCTGGGGCATGCTTTTATATTACACAACTCTCTCAAATGCTTTAGTATTCAGCTTTCTTATTTACCTCATTATCCAAGAAATAATGGCTCCGCAGAAACCTTTTACCCTTCAGCTGCTGCGTCTTAAGGGCGGTGTTACCATGATTATCATCATGACGTTCATGGTTTACCATTTTATCCTAGCTCCTAAGGTGAGAGCCTATGATTACTATACGCTTCGGAATTTTCTGGTTCACTATGTTCTTCCTTTGGGAATGATAGCTGACACTTTGATTGTTGATCGGCCGAGAGTTTATCGTTGGTTTGATCCTTTGATTTGGACAGTTTTTCCTTTAGTGTATTTTGCTTTGGCGCTTATCAACGGACTTATTGTAAAATGGGAGGTCCCCGGTTCTGCTGACAGTCCTTTCCCTTACTTTTTTATCAATGTGACCAAATATGGTTTCAAAAGTGTCCTAATCAATGCCCTTAGCATTGCTCTTATTTATCTTTTTCTCAGTTATAGTTTAGTATGTATCAAATACTTCATCGGTTCCAAAAAGAGAGCCGTCCAGAATCAAACGGCAAGACTAAAAATTTCTTCAAACTAAAAAGCAGGGCGCAGCTGTCTGACACAGACAGTTTTGCAGCTCTGCTTCTTTTCTTATTGCTGATCAGATTTATAGAGAACTCCCTTACTGAAATCATCACTGCCAAAAGTTGTTTGTGAACTGATATAAAGACGGTCACGGGAAGTGTCTGATGTATCACTGTAACCTTCAGTGAAGAATTCAGCAGGAATCGCTGCTCCGCCTTTGACAAACAAGAGATTGTAAACGACTGTTCCATCGGCTGAACTTAAGCTAGCCTGATAAATAGTATCGCTTGCAGCTTGGCCAGGAGTCAGTGTAAACTCTGTTACATTTTGAACAGTGGCACTCTCAAGCCCTGTTGCATTGAATTTCAGACTATCTCCCAGTTCATTGGTCCAAGTACCTACTGCAGAAGTATAATCCCCGGCCGCAAGGGCTGCTAAATCAAAACTGGACGCCGGTGCTTGCGAAGAAGTTGTTGTCTCCTGCTTTTCTTCTGGATCTTTCTTAGGATTGACTACATGTGTCTGCGTTTTGCTGCCTGATGTTTTGTCCGAATTCTTAAAGTAGGCAGAAACAAAATAGACAGCCAAACCTATAATAATAAGAAGCAGTCCCAGCAATAAGATGCTAAATACTGTCTTTCTTCTGGATTTTCTGCGGCTAGCACGACGTCTTGGCATAATCAGCCCTCCAATTTCAATATTACTCTTCCATTTATTTTACACAATTTTTTGTTAAAAAAACAGACTTTTTGGGGTTTTTTAAAGAATTTTTTCCATTTTGGTTTCCCGAGCTTTTAAGCCCTGACGCTCATAAAAGGCTAAGGCTCCTTCATTGTCATTCCAGACATTGAGAGTAAGGTCATAGCAGCCCAATTCTTTAGCATATTTTAAGGCAAAGTCAAAAAGTTTCTGACCGATTTTTTGTCCTCTGACTTCTTCGGATACACACAAATCATCGATAAAGAGAGTTTTCAGCGGTTTTGATACCGAAGGCTCCTTGCTTGCCTTTATTATTAAAAACAAATGGCCCAAAACTCGCCCTTTATCATCAACATAAACAAAGATTGGTTTTGATGCATCCTGCAGTAAATCTTTTAATTCCTCTTCGGAATATTTACTTCCCTGCTCTGTATCCTGAAAGAGATCTGGACGAACCCTTTGGTGAACCTGAAAAATCTGATTTAAAAGCTTTTGCAGGTCTGGAATATCTGTAATTTGTGCTAATCTAATGGGCATAATAATCTCCTTCTGCTATTAAAAGCTATTTTTTCTTATTATCGTCATCATCCATAGATAAAACGCTGAGAAAGGCTTCCTGAGGAACCTCAACCGAACCGATTGATTTCATCCGCTTTTTCCCAGCCTTTTGTTTTTCAAGAAGTTTGCGTTTTCTGGAAACATCACCGCCGTAACATTTGGCAAGGACATTTTTCCGCAAAGCTTTAATATCAGAACGAGCCACAATTTTTTGACCGATAGCTGCCTGAACTGGCACTTCGAACTGCTGACGCGGAATAATTTTCTTGAGCTTCTCAACAATCAGCTTGCCGCGTTCATAGGCAAATTCCTTATGCACAATAAAGCTGAGCGCATCAACCTTATCGCCATTGAGCAGAATATCCATTTTAACCAGCTGTGATTTCCGGTACTCAGAAATCTCATAGTCAAAACTGGCATAGCCGCGGGTAGAAGATTTTAATTTATCAAAGAAATCAAATACAATCTCAGCCAAAGGAATTTGATAAATGACATTAACACGATTATCATCAATATAATCCATAGTCACAAAGTCACCGCGCTTGCGCTGCGATAATTCCATGACAGCTCCCACATATTCCTGCGGCACCATAATCTGTGCTTTAACATAGGGTTCTTCAATCGTATCAATCTTGGTCGGATCCGGAAATTCAGATGGATTGGACACTTCCAGCACCTCATTATCGGTCGTATTGACATGATAAACTACTGACGGTGCTGTCATGATGAGGTCAATATTGAATTCACGCTCCAAACGCTCCTGAATGACATCCATATGCAGCAAACCTAAGAAACCACAGCGAAATCCAAAACCAAGAGCTTGAGAAGTCTCAGGTTCAAACTGAAGGCTGGCATCATTGAGCTGCAATTTTTCAAGAGCTTCCCTCAAATCATTATATTTTCCAGAATCAATCGGATAAATCCCTGCAAAAACCATGGGATTCAGCTGTTTATAACCATGCAGCGGTGCCTCAGCCGGACGATTCGCCAAAGTCACCGTATCACCGACACGCGTATCTGCCACGGTCTTGATAGAAGCTGCCAAATAACCAACATCTCCGGTCGCCAAAAAATCACGGCTGATAGCCTTAGGGGTAAAGATACCTACCTCTGTCACATCAAAGGTCTTACCATTGCTCATCAGCTTGATCTTATCTCCAGGCCTAACCATGCCATCTATGACCCGAATCTGCAAGATAACACCGCGATAGGCATCATAAACAGAATCAAAAATAAGCGCTTTGAGCGGTGCTTCGACATCGCCAGCAGGAGCCGGAACCTTTTCGACAATCTGTTCAAGAATATCTTCAATGCCGATTCCTGCCTTGGCAGATGCTAGAACAGCTTCGCTGGCATCAAGACCAATCACATCTTCAATCTCAGCTCGCACGCGCTCGGGATCCGCAGCCGGCAGGTCAATTTTATTGATGACCGGCAAAATTTCCAAATCATTATCCAGTGCCAAATAAACATTGGCCAAGGTCTGCGCTTCAATTCCCTGGGCAGCATCTACCACCAAAATCGCTCCCTCACAGGCTGCCAAAGAACGCGACACCTCATAGGTAAAGTCCACATGCCCCGGCGTGTCAATCAAGTGGAAAATGTAAGTCTCACCGTCTTTAGCGGTATAATTAAGCTCAATAGCATTGAGTTTAATGGTAATACCGCGCTCACGTTCCAAGTCCATGCTATCCAATAACTGAGCCTGCATCTCCCGGCTGGAAACTGTTTCTGTTTTTTCTAATATGCGATCTGCCAGGGTGGATTTCCCATGGTCAATGTGGGCTATAATCGAGAAATTCCTAATTTTTTCCTGACGTTTTTTAAGTTTTTCAGTATCCATTTTTTGTCCTTGTCAAAATTAATCAGTAGCTTTATTATAACAAAAAAGACAGGACCTTACCATATCTTATCCCTGATTTCCCTCTTGAAAGAATCCAAGGCAAAATCCTGCTTTTTAAGCCAATAACTATAGCAGTCTCGCACAGCGGCTGAGAGTATGCAAGATTATCACAAACCTTTGCTGCCTTATCCAGCAGGCATTTTTATCCAAGCCTAAAAATAAAAAAGTCGATTTCTGCAAATTCACGATTCAGCTCCAAACCCATCACTAACTGGCAAAGTTTAAAAAACAAAGAATCTAGGATCGTAACTATCCCAGATTCTTAAAGTAATATTTTTTAAATAAGAATGATTACTGATCTTTGCGTCTGTGTGCTGCAATAGCTGTTGCCGCTGCAAAAGCTGTTGAAACAAGACCGAGAGCAAACATCGCTGTTTGATTGTCATCACCAGTTTGTGGAAGAGATGGCTGATACTCACGTTCTCTGACACGCACCTCATCTTTTCTTGCAGGCCTAAAGCTAGTTGGCTTATTTGGTACAGATGATTTTGGTGCATCTGGTGTTGGTGTGTTCGGCCTTGTTGGAGGTGTAGTTTGCGGTGTCACCGGTTTTTCAGGTGTTTCAGGAGGTATTACCGGAGGAACATCCTCTTGCTTAGATTCTACAACAAAGTTTTTATGCCAAGTAACCGTTGGCTTTTCAAGGTTTGGCTCGCTTGGTTTTTTCGGTTCTTCACCTGGATTTTCAGGAACCGCAACTGTGGAGTTAGTCGCAAACCAAATAGATGTTGGCAGTCCTTGATCATTGCCGCCGACAGTAAAGGTGAATGGTTCGCCCTTATAAGTCATAGCACCGGCTCCATAATAAGCTGTGGCAGAGCGAGGATCCCCGTCTGCATTGACAGCATCCCAGCCATCATCGCCATCACCATCAAAAGTTGCACCATTTTTCTTATATTGGTTATCATTAATTGAGTAGATCTCATTGCCGTGCAGACTAATAGACGATCCCGGAATTTGGATAAATTCGTTATTTCCTAATTCAACTTTTTCAACATGATCACCATAATCTGCTGTCCAGTGGTTAAGTGACGACAAACTCATAATTGATCTGTTATCACTCAAATCAATAGCTTTGCCATTCTCATCAAAGAAGGTAATCTGCATTGTGACGCTGATCTTGTCATTTCTGCCGGTGTTAGATGTCTGTGCACCGATAAAAATTGTTTTCGTCGGATCATGGAAGAGCTCAACAATAGCAGTTCCATCCTTATTTGTTGAACTGTTCAGCTTATAAGTAGTGACAACCTTACTGATTTTTTGTTTATTATAGCTTGAATTAACAATATTTTCATAAGTGACCGCAATCGTGTCACCAACAGCCATTTTAAACCAAGTGTCTTCATTCGGATCGTAAGGGTTGTTTAAGGTAAATTCGCTATCAGTATACTTATCAGTATTAAACTGTTCCAAAATGTCATCTGCCTGGTGAGCAGCCCGGGCCGCTTTGTCCAAATAGTCAGTAACCCCCTGAATGGTCACTGTAGCTTTTGGCTCGCTTTCAAAAATAAGTCCCTGAGCCTTCTCAACCCTGCCGGCACCCTGACCAGAAGCAACCTGCTGCTGATAATCATCATAGGCTTTCTTTTTAGCATCATATTCAGATTTTTGTGTATTATAATCTGCTAAATCTTGTTGGTACTGTTTTTGATCCTGAGCATACTGAGTCTTAGCCTTGTCATAGTCAGCTACTGCTTGATTAATTTTTTGCGCCTGAGCTTTGTTGTCAGCATCTGCCGCTGCTACAGAAGGCTGCTTCACAGCAGGAGTTTCAGTAACATTTAAATTAGCATTTTGTGCTGCTGCTTTTGCATCTTCTAATTCTTGAGATGTAACATCAGATGTTGTTACTGTTGTATTGCCAACTGTCTCTGTTTTTGTGACAGTCACTGATGGCGACTGTGCCTGCTGGCTAGCATCTGCAGGTGCTGTCTCAGCAGCGTTGCTGTTAACATTGGTATTTGCAGTTGTACTAGGCGCCTGACTGGCTGCGGCATCTTCTGCCAACACATTAGTTGTCCCAAATGCGGCTAAAGCAAGACCGCTCAATAAAGTAATCCTAGCAGTTTTCGATTTCATAAAAAACCTTCCTTATATATTGATTCTAATATAAAATACTATCTCATTATAGCAGGATAAAATATATTTGCAATCATTTTGACTTAAATTAAATTTTTCTGAAAATTATACTTGTACTTGCATGGTAAAGATGAGGTAATTCTAAAATTTAAAATATAAATAGCCTACGTAATATTTTTAAGCTTACTTTCTTTAAATTTCTGTTTTAAATCGGATTCTGGGCCTAAAAAAACAGAATCTAGATTGATACCATAATAATCAGCCAAAGCGTTAGCCAGATGAATGGGGATATCCGAGCTATCCTCTTCGTACTTCAGCAGAGTTTGTTGTTCAATGCCCAGACAATCAGCCACCTCTTTAGGACTTAAACTATAGTTCACTCTGAGAGCTCGCAAGGTCAACTTCTCCACTGTTACATCCCCTTTCATCTCACCAACATTCCCATACAGCCCGATTTTAGGGGCATGGTCAAAAATAGCAGCATTATAGCAACGCTCTTGACTTTCAGAAGGGGACTGACTTAGAAAAAGGGAAACCAGTCAGCCGTTTTGACGGAAACAAAGATTTTGAAATTTTGAAATAATGCTGAGGTGAAGATTTTATATCGTCAAAACTTGGCCCCAATGAAAACTATTTTTAATAGGAATATTATAATTCGTTTTAAGACGAAAGTCAAGCCTTTGCCTTTTTTATTTACTTTTACGGTTGAAAACGGTATTATGTAAATAGTAATTTTCTAAAGAAGGTGAAATATGGGACGCGGAAAATTAACACCACAAGATTTAGAAGACATGAAAGTGATCTCCTCCAATATCCAGCGCCTGCTGACAGAAAGCGGCATGAATCAATCACAGCTTGCATCTGTTCTCAATATTCCTAAAAGCAGCCTCAATGAGTACGTCAAAGGGCGGACACTGCCAAAAGCCGGAAATATTCAAAAAATCGCGGATTACTTTGGCTTGCAGAAATCTGATATTGATCCCAGATTTTCTAAAAGTTCCAGCTCTTCTGTACTTGAACAAATTTCTTACATGGCTCGGCAGCTGAACAGTCCAAGGCAGCAAAAACTCCTTGATTTTGGAAAGCAGCTGCTGGCTGATCAAAAGCAGGCTACGGGATTAGCTGCCCAAAAACACTTGGCAGACAGCCAAAGTTCGAGTGCTGCCGGCGGTGCTAAGTATCAAGAGATTGTGGATAAATTTATTACAGATGAAATAAAACATCAGGATAATATTCATTTAGACAATATTAAAAAAGCCAAGGATCTCTACCAAGCCTTGGGACATAGCTATAAATCTATCGTGCTTTATGGTGAGGTCTCGGCTGGTACCGGTGTCTGGGTTGGCCATGAAAAACAGGAAACCATTAAGTACCCAGCACCTATTCCTAAACATGATATTGCTCTCAGGGTAAACGGCAACAGTATGGAACCTCTGTTTTATAACGGTGAAGTCATCTTTGTAAAGAAAACACAGGAAATTTACCACGGTCAATTTATCGTTGTCATTGTCAACAATGAAGCTTATCTCAAAAAACTATACAAAAAAGACCATGAGATCAGGCTGATTTCGATTAATCCCCATTATGACGATATTATTTTGCAAGAAGATGACGACATAGAAATTATCGGCACTGTTATTAGCTGACGCCTATCCTGTCTGACAAGTAAACTATCCATTATACAGCTGGTATTTGCTTGCGCCAAAGGACGCGAAACATACTAAAAGCCGCATCATAAAAACTGCAGTGAATCCGCTGCAGTTTTTTCAATGCTTAAACTAAAAAAAGAAAATCCGTAGATTCTCTTTCAATCTGTTCTCTCCCACTGTAGACTTAACCTAAAAGATCAAAGACCGACAAACCAATTTCAAAATTAGATTTTGGAACCATTCGAAACAACACAGCTCTAAAACTATCCCCACGGGTAAGATCATCAGGTTGTAGTTTTGGAACCATTCGAAACAACACAGCTCTAAAACCAGCCTTTGGCACAATTGCAACAGCTATTGTGTTTTGGAACCATTCGAAACAACACAGCTCTAAAACGCGCCAAAAGCCGATAAGCCAGTAATTGAAGGTTTTGGAACCATTCGAAACAACACAGCTCTAAAACCAGCCTTTGGCACAATTGCAACAGCTATTGTGTTTTGGAACCATTCGAAACAACACAGCTCTAAAACAAAGACATTCAAACTGCTATCCGCTTGTTAGTTTTGGAACCATTCGAAACAACACAGCTCTAAAACGGCAAGCCTTGAAAACTATCTTTTGTATCAGTTTTGGAACCATTCGAAACAACACAGCTCTAAAACCCAGTAGCTATCCTTGATGATATAGTGCACGTTTTGGAACCATTCGAAACAACACAGCTCTAAAACACATAGTTGCCTGTTAGGTCAAAAGCAATAGTTTTGGAACCATTCGAAACAACACAGCTCTAAAACCCAAAAACGTCGATAAATGTATCAAAATCAGTTTTGGAACCATTCGAAACAACACAGCTCTAAAACATCTTTTTAAAACTATTTTCAATGCCAGGGGTTTTGGAACCATTCGAAACAACACAGCTCTAAAACCGCATAGATAGCAGCGTTAGCGTTTTGATGTTTTGGAACCATTCGAAACAACACAGCTCTAAAACCTCGTGGACCAATTTTCGTCCCGAAATTTCGTAATCGCGCTATTCATCTCAGCCAGATTTCAGCTTCGAAATGATTCCTTTTTAAAGTTTTAATTATTTATATTATACCTTAAAAAGCGCTAAAAATCAACATTTCCAGCACTTCCTACTTTTATTTATAATTGTAATTTCTTTTCCAAAGCCTTTGTTAGTACTTCAGAATAATTCACTTGATCACGATCTGCCAATCGCACTAACCATTCGGGAACCGTCACATTTTTCCGAATGGCTTTGTTATTTCTAAGATAAGGACTAGGATCAGCTTGAATCATGGTAACGAAACCATCATCGACAGACACTTCCCTTATGTCACTTGGACTAGGTAATTTCATTCCCTCATCTAAATAAGATGCCAGTACACTTTCTAACATTTGACGAGCATTCTTCATAGCTTCTTCCAAATCTTCCCCTTGTGTACCACCACCAAATTCAGGAAATTCAACCCAGTATCCCTTTTTCTCCTTGTGAAAAATCGCTGGATATGATTTTAACATAGCTACTTCCTCCTCTGTTCTAGCAGCCCTAAATCCTTCAAGATTTTCTTTTCAAGACCAACTTTAAGTGATTGATTACCATGAATCGGAATCGTTACGATACAAGACACTCCATTTTTCTTAAAATGATGATGACTCCCTCTCACCCGAACTTCTTCCCATCCATTTTTTACAGCCAACCTGGCTAATTCTTTGCCAGTCAAGGGCAACTCCTATCTCCTCCTTTAATTCTATACGTATTATACGTATTTGTCAATCCATAATAAAAGATAGTTCCAAATTATAGAACTATCTTATTTATTCGTATTTAGTTGCCACTTTCTGTTATCAAGAAATAATCTTCATCTAAAATATACTGGGAAAAACCATCAACTTGATGTGGTTCCAGAAATAGAACAGTCATATGTGATAAGTGAATATATTCTAAAATTTGCACTATTTCTTCCTTCTGAAAATAGGACAAGGAATTAATAAAAACTAGAAGTTTCTTCTTACTTAAGTATTTATAAACTTGAAGGATTTCAAATATTTTTTCAAAAATGGTGTCACTTCTGGTTTCAACTTTAACACCTAAAGCCTTAATCAACTCTAAAATTGTGATCTCATCATATTCCAAGTCTAATTCATTCTCTAAGCATTCATAAGCAATCAACTCTGTAATAGTATTCGCCAGTTTTTCAACCATGGACTTAACTTCTGGTTTTTCATTAAATTGATTTTCTAAATCAGCATGCACTAATTTCATCAGAGATGGCGCATTGACATCATAGCCTAATATGTCTGTCACAAGCATCAACTCGGGTGTTTTTAAACTCTTCAATTTTTCATCAAATAGTTTGAGCTCACCATCTTCTTCATATTGATAAAAATTTTTCACCAACTGAGCGAAGACCTGTACATCTTCTATGGCTAAAATCGTTGATTTCCCAAGTTCAATCGGTTCATCTAAAATCGGAAAATTAAGTTTCATCAGGAAAAGCCTCCCCTAAAAATACCAAACGTGAATCTGAACTGGCAACACTAGTATCACGCTTACCGTTCAAATAAATCATACGGGAAAATTGCTTTTCAGTCACTGTCAATAAGGTGATGCTTCCCTTCTTTGGATTATTCTCTTTCAAACGGGCAATCATGGCTGTATTAGCAGAGTTATTCAAAAGCAGTTTGCTGTATATTGAAAACTGATGCATAATGAAACCTTCGCTTAGTAAAAACTTCCGAAATTTCCGATAGGCTTTGCGTTCCTCAGCAGTATCTGTGGGCATATCAAACATTAAAATCATTCGCATATATCGGTAACTCATATCCTAAATTCAGGAACCCCTTTCCCATCATTATTCAGCGCCTTAATCACCTTTTTAGTATAATCACTGACAATATTTGTCAGATACATCTCTTTATTTTTGTAAAGGTAGGTATCTGAAAACATGCTGAACAATTCCCGTTTTATTTTAACAAAAGAACTGTTTCGATTTTCGTAAACAATACGATCAACAATTGGACGGAAAGGTTCCATAATATCACTGGCAAAGTTAAATTGATTGAATTGATTAGCATGTTTAAGACCAAACTGCGTCATACAGCCAGATACAACCACTTCACGCGCAAACATACTTAACAGCAAGGTATAGCCATAGTCAAGACCTGCATTGATATCATTATCTTGTTCTCTGGAAAAATCATTTCCAAATAAGGTATTAAAATAAATCCGTGCAGAATGTCCCTCTCGATTACTAGGATCAAAAGGCTCTAAACCATGATACAACTCCATGATAGATTGTGATTTTTCAAAATAAGAGCATTCTCCCAAATAACAAGACTGGTTTAAAATCTTCTGTGCAATGATGTTTGTCCAAACATCACGTTTTATCTCTTCTGCCCAAGAAATCTGATTGTTTAATTGTAAACTAGAATCGTGACGTGCATAGTAAGGCATGAGCGTGGCTGTTGGCAGACGTTTATCATCACAAAAAATGACTAAAATATTTTCATCAACTAAACGCTTGATTAGCATGGTTGATAAGACAATATCTGTTGTCTCAAGCAATAAGATGTCAATCTCAGACAGATGAATCATCTCTGTCTGATAAGCATCTTTAAAAATCAAGTGGTTGTTTTTATAAGACAACTTGGAATGTGTATTGACAACTACTGTTCTCCATCCTGCCATCAGTCTTCTCCTAATTTACTAAGATCAATCCGCGTTTCGTAAAGACCAGTGATGGATTGGTGGATGAGGGTGGCAGAGAGAATGGACTGAGGTGACCCATATCGCTTCCTCGGTATTGTTGTCCCAAAAAACTTAAAGTCTGCTGGTGCACCCAATGCTGTTAATGTTAATAAATTAACGAAAGAACTACAGATTTCACTCACGGAATACTCTGCCATAGATTTAGAAAGAGATCTTATTTTACTTAAATTTTTATCTACATCAACAAACTTATCCGCAAACTGCCTAATATAATTCAATAAATCTTGAAACTCAGAGCAATGCTCGTTTATATAGTTTTTATGAGCTGGCTCTCCAACGCTATTTATATGTTTAGCATGATAAAGCAATTTCACAAGATAAGCTGGCAAAATCATTTCATTTGCTTTTTGCAGATCTCCACGTTTGTTATCATTAGCCATAACACTTGATAGCATTCTCCTACTACCGTCTTGGAACTCAAATAGGCTATATTTAGGTAACTTGATTATCTTTTTCTCTTGAACTCCTTGATATCCTTTTCTACTTAAAAAATCTAAGGAATTATTTTCAAAATCATTTTTTTCAAGAATTGTAATACCAAGCAATTCAGAACCTAATTTTAATTTCTTTACCTTGCCATTCTCATTTTTACTATCTGCAACTACTAAAACGCAATAAGCTACTGTTGGACTGCCAAATCCTCCATACTTACTAGCTTCTAAAGTATTTTTCCGATTCAATAATTTATCAAAACTACCACGCGGATATATCGTTTCATTTGTTAATCCACCTGTCTGTTCCTCTACCTTCTTCACAATATTGATTTGTGGATAGGAGAGAACTTTTTTGACAGTAGCGATATGCTTTGTTTTATCCCAGGCAATTTCTCCTGTTTCATCATTCACTTCAATCATCGGACGTTCAATAATTCGCTCATCTGCTAGTTTGACTTTGGATTTGAACATATTCATGATATTAGAATAGAAAAACATCCTTTGAGTTGCCGTTTTACGTTCTCGGTAGCTATTATATTTTGGATACTCGCCATACACAAATTCCGGTTCCAGTTTAGGATATTTCATTAGGAGAGCCTTAGCCACAACTGCATTAAGATAAGCATCATGCGCATGATGGTAATCATTAATTTCACGCACTTTATAGAGTTCAAACTCCTTACGGAAGTTAGATACCAGATTGGATTTTAGAGTGACTACTTTGACCTTACGAATCCGTTTCTTATCTTCATCAAATTCTTTATTAAAATGTTCATCAAGAATACGTGCTACATGTTTAGTAATTTGACGTGTTTCAACTAATTGACGCTTGATAAAGCCAGCCTTATCATTTGGTGTTAATTCTTTTTTGGTTAAATTACTGTATTTCCGTTGAGAAATCAGCCCACAGTTCAACAATTTATTCCAAAACGGTCTCATCCTATTGACAACATCTTCACTTGGTACATCATCTGACTTCCCACGATTTTTAGCTGACGAGACTAGAACACGATTATCAATCGAATTATCCTTAATAAAGGCCTGCGGAATAATATGGTCAATATCATAGTCACTTAAACGATTAATATCTAATGACTCACCAGTATACATATCTCGGCCATTTTGGAGATAATACAGGAAAAGACGATCATTCTGCAAAGCTTGGTTATCTGTTGGATGTTCTTTTAAAATTTTATAATTTAAATCGCGGTCAAGATTTTTTATTGCCTCCTCAAGTCGTTTATAACGTTGTTGTGAATTGCGACGCCCCTTGGCCGTCGTTTGATTTTCACGTGCCATTTCAACAACAATTTGTTCTGGTTCGTATCCCATGACTTTCACCAGTTCATCAACAATCTTAACACTTTGTAAAATGCCTTTTTTAATAGCAGGACTGCCTGCTAAATCTTGAACAACTTGATGCAAATCATCGCTATTATCACTATACTGAGCCTTCGCAATCTCATCTTTAAACGTTAAGTTATCATCCGTAATTAGCTGCATCAAATTACGATTTGAACGACCATCATCAACTAAATAATCCATGATTGTCTTACGTGATCGTTTATCTCGAATTCCGTTGAGTAATTTCGCTGACAAACGCCCCCAGCCCGTGTAGCGACGGCGTGCAAGATTATCAATCACTTTTTTATCAAACAAGTCCGCATATTTTGCCAATCGTTGCTTAATCATTTCTCTGTCTTCGAAGAGTGTTAATGTAAGAACAATATCTTCAAGAATATCAGCGTTTTCAGAATCGTCCATAAACGCTTTATCTTTAATAATCTTTAATAGATCCTGATAGATACCATAAGAGGCATTAAATGTTTCAGTTTCCTTATCCAAGCCTTGGATATCAACAATTCTAAACTCATCAAAATTCTTCTCTAAGAACGTTAACAGTTTTCTCTTAGTAACTTTTCGTTCTTTCTTGAAAAGACCATCAAAAATTTCTTGTTTCAAATTCGCATCAAAGAATTTAGCTGTGCCTGTTTCAGTAACATATTTAATTTTAGTCAATTCATTATAGACGGTATATTTTTCGTACAAGGGACTATGCTTTGGTAGCACTTTCTCGTTTGGCAAATACAAATCTTGATTAGTCATACGTTCAATAAAAGCCTGAGCTGATTTGTTTTTATCAATAATCTCTTCAAAATTCCAAGGTGTCACTTTTTCTTCCGAATTAAAGCTTGCCCAAGCAAAATCACTATGACCATGACGATCCAAAGGACCGACATAGTAAGGGATTCTAAAGGTCAAAATTTGTTGAATTTTTTCAGCATGTTCTTTTAGGAACGGATAGTATTCACCTTGACGTCTTAAGATAGCCTTCATCTCAGCTAAATGTACCTGATGAGGAATTGAACCATTATCAAAGGTACGTTGCTTTCTTAGAAAATCCTCACGATCGATTTTTTCAATAAAGTCTGCACTGCCATCTACTTTACCAATTAGATTTTTCACGTATTTATAAAAGTCTTCCTGGCTGGTTTTACCTTCAATATAACCCGCATAGCCATTCTTACTTGCATCAGAAAAGACTTCTTTAAATACATCATGTGTAAAATTCGCTTTGACAAAGGCTTTTAGTTTAGCTAAATCCTTATTATGCTCTTCATAACGTCTAACCATAGAAGCAGATAAGATCGCTTTTGTACTCAAATCATTAACCGTCAAGATTCCTGATAACAAAATGCTGTCGTACAGCTTTCGAGCAGCTACAAAGACATCTGTATATTCATCACCAATTTGTCCTAATAAATTCTCCAAATCTTCATCATAAGAATCCTTAGATAACTGTAGCTTAGCATCTTCAGCTAAATTAAAATTCGTCTTAAAATTAGGGAGTAATCCAAAAACAAGTGACACGAGGTTTCCAAAAAATGAATTTTTCTTTTGACTTGGGAAATGAAATAATAGAGCTTCTACTTTACGAGACTTATTCATTTTTTCAGTAATAATATCAGAGATATTGATCTTTACATCTGCCAGATGACTATCTTCCTGTGTCACATCATAAGCCGTTAAAAACTGGCTGAACAATTCCTGACTATCAGTATTTTTTACATCCAATTTCGGATCATCAATTAAAAAATGGCCTCTAAACTTAATCATATGTGCCAAAGCCAAATAAACCAAACGTAAATCAGCTTTTTCTGGAGTATCTGCAAGATATTTTCGTAAATGATAAATGGTAGGAAACTGTTCATGATATTTCACTTCATCCACAACATTTCCAAAAATAGGATGGTGGTCTCCTCGCTTATCTTCAGAAACAAGAAAAGAATCTTCTAAACGATGGAAAAAACTCTCATCAACCTTATTCATTTCATCTGAAAAAATATCTTGCAAATACAGCAAACGATTTCGCCGACGTGTATAACGACGGCGTGCTGTACGTTTCAAGCGTCTATCTTCCGCAGTATTTCCACTATCAAACAATAAAGCTCCCAATAAATTTTTCTTAATGTAATTTTTGTCTGTATTTCCCAGAACTTTCATCTTCTTGGCAGGAACTTTGTAGTCATCTGTTATGACAGCCCAGCCGACAGAGTTGGTACCAATATCAAGTCCAATAGAGTAAGGCTTTTTCATCAAATTCTCCTTCAAAAATCTCTTGCAAAATAGCATTAAAAATTGTAAAATAAGTATGTTGGAATTATTCGAAACAACACAGCAAGTTAAAATAAGGTTTATCCGTATTCAACTTGAAAAAGTGCGCACCGATTCGGTGCTTTTTTCTACCATTTGTCAAGTCTATCAACGGTTTTGAGAACTATTTTTTAAAGATATAGTAGATGTTTAAAGTCTACTGTATCTTTTTAAGTTGTTTAAATCTAAAAAGTGTACACTAAACCAACACCTTATTTTGTGATTTTTTTGATAAGGTGTTACAATAATAGTGCATAACCCCTTTATTGATTTTGGGTTGAAGTATAATCGTAAAGTTTGTTATGCGTTATGAGGTAATACATTGTCCGAATGAGACGATGTATGGAGGCAATCGTGTGCGGCTTAGTTGAAGTCGTTTGCGATTGTCTTTTTCGTTTCTCATAAAAGTCTGCGATATGGCAAGGATTGGTGTGACTGGCTGAAGCGATATTGTGAATGCATTTGAAAAGAATCTTTCTGGCATAAGGGTTGCCGCGTTTGGTAATATGTTCCTGTGCCAAAAAGTTTCCAGATTCATAGTGCCTAAGATCAATGCCGATAAAGGCGTTGATTTGATTGGCAGAATGAAACCGACGAATGTCACCGAGTTCACCAATAATGCTTGTTGCAGTTGTTTCAGCGATACCAGGAATAGAGAGAAGGATCTCATATTCTGGTAAGGATTGAGCTAGTTCCACCATTTCGTCTAAGATTGTTTGTCTCTTTTCAGAAAGTCTGAGTAATTCTTGTGCATAGTAACGGATCTCTTCGAACATTGGAGAGGTTTTCTTAACGGCACAATAAGACTGATTGGCTAGTGCTGTCAGCTTCTCTGCTAAGTAAACCACACGCTTGTCAGAAATGCGTTTTGAAGTGGATTGCCGAATACTATCTAAGAGTTCATTGCCATCCCTATCTAAGACCAACTCCTTACAAGGAAAAGTCATGACCAATTTCCAGTATTGTTCCCCAGTTGGTGTTGCCAAGATATTTTCCAACTCTGGGAAAGTGACTTGCAAAACCTTGTGCAGACGATTTTTGGCCCGAACAATGTCCTCAGTCAGATTCTGATAGAAACGGCTGAGATCCCGCAAGTTTTGGTAGACTTCTTCTTGGACATAAGTCGGTTTACGATTCAGCACAAATTGAGATTGAGCCAGTTTTTCAGCGTCAATTTGATCGGTTTTACGCACACGCAAGCTATCCAGTTGCTTCTTAGCTTCTAAGGGATTAAGTCGTGTGTAAGCATAGCCATTATCTTCTAGAAAAGCTTGGAGACGGCGAGAGTAGACACCTGTTGCTTCAAAGATGATTTCTGGCTTGTGGACGGTTTTCAAATCGCCAAGTAGCCGAGCAAAGCCAATGGCATCATTGGGCATGGTATAGCCATGAACCTTCTCGCCGTTGACTAGAATAGCCACTTCTGAACTTACCTTACTCACGTCAATCCCAAATACTACTCGCATGCTATTACCTCTTTGTCTTGAATGATTCCTTGTTTTAGTGATGTCATTTTCAATACGCGACGTCTGGCGCCCCACATACTTTGATAACATTCTTCCTAAAACAGGTGTCTTGCCAGTTTTTATTGCGACGTCTAGCGTCAAAAGCACCCACGACTTAACAAGACACCTCTACTTTAACATAAAGAAAAAGCAGTGAGTACTTTCTCCCGTTGGAGATTTCCTCACTACTAATCTTAGTATGTTTTTATTTTATAATCCCAATATCTAAACCTAAAATTTTTCCGTTTGTCATAAAGAACTCCCTTTTATTTTTATGTAAGCGCTTCTATTATACCACTATCTATGAAATATTTTAACGATATAAAAGAAAAAATACAGAAATTTCTCTGTATTTTTTCAACGAGATATATTAGGCAAGCTTTAAAAGGTATGTCTATTTTTCTTTGAAACTGTCAGTCAGATGAATAAAACGAATGAAGT
Organism: Streptococcus ratti FA-1 = DSM 20564; assembly: GCF_000286075.1. Classification (GTDB taxonomy): domain Bacteria; phylum Bacillota; class Bacilli; order Lactobacillales; family Streptococcaceae; genus Streptococcus; species Streptococcus ratti. The sequence continues at coordinate 821,803 of NZ_AJTZ01000005.1, forward strand.
GCTGAAAATTGTTGGATAGGCGAGCGATGAGGTCGGGATCTTTGATTTGCCCGTTTTCATCAAAAGCCCTTGGGGCAGTTTTTAGAAAGAAAGGCTTATCAGCCATGACCCACGCTTTTAAGCCGGGGGCTGCGAGAACTCGTTTCAGGTCTTCTTGTGCCTTTTGCGGAATATGCTCATTAAGGGAAGCTCCGACAAGCATGACAGCTTTATTCTCAAAGGGACTCTGCTGATAGGAAAACCATTCTAACATGGATTTAAGATTGGGTGTCAGGCTGTGATTGTATTCTTCTGCTGCTAAAATAAGACCGTCTGCAGCTAAAATACTGTCTGTCAATTTTTGTAAGATGGGATACTTATCTCGGCTGTCATCCTGATTAAAAAGCGGAAGCTTCTCTAGTTCAAGCCATTCAAAATCAAAAGCCAGTCCAAACCGTTCTTGAATAAATGACAGCAATAAATAATTGTAAGAAAAGGATGTGCTTGCATCCGTAATTCCCAGCAATTTCATTTCTTGTCTCCTTTACATCATAATCGTCTTATTATACACAAAAACCCCACCAGCTTCTAGCATTTGATTTGAGATAAAAAAAGCGAAACAAAAGATAATCATCTAGTGTTTCGCTTCTTGTCTTTATTCCGTTCGTAGGGCTTCAACCGGATCTTTTTTGGCGGCAACCCGCGATGGCAGAATACCTGCAAAGACGGTCAGCAAGATAGAAATAGCAATCAGCACCACTGCCGACCAGACAGGCAGAGAAGAGATATTATTGATATCCAGCAGATTGTTGACAATCATATTGATAGGAATATTGAGCAAAAGGGTGATTAGAATACCAAGAATACCAGCAATGGCTCCCTCAATAACAGTCTCTGCGGTGAAAATACGCATCACGTCTTTTTTAGAAGCCCCCATGGCACGCAGGATACCAATTTCTTTGGTCCGTTCAAGAACTGAAATATAGGTAATAATACCAATCATGATAGATGATACAACCAGTGAAATCGCAACAAAGCCAACCAGAATATAAGTAACCGCGTTAATCATTGTGGTTACCGATGACATCATTAAACCAACAGTATCCGTGTAATTAATAACTTTTGATTTTTGCTTATCTTTTTTGACCTGTTTGTTATAATCGCTGATCAAATCTTTAAGAGCTTCCTTATTCTCAAAAGAATCTGCATAGAAGTTTATGGTTTCAGGATTGGCTGTGTCTATAATGCCGATTTTTTCTAAATTGTCATCGTAGGTAGCCGTTGCATTTTCATTATAGCGATTCACATAATCTGCCAGCTCCTCTGCTGACATTGAAGCTAAAGCAGCTCTTTGTTCAGCACTTAGATTAGCAGATGAAAAGGGCTTGCTGGAACTTGAAAAGTCCTGACCGGTAAAGATATTGCGCTTCTTATTAGCCAGCTGTTCTTTAGCAATACTGCTGGCATTGATCTTTTCAGAGAGATAGCTGGTCAATTTCTGGCTGTAGCCAACCCCAGCATTTGAACTGCCTGAAGCCGTTCCCTTCTGAGGTTTTACGATGCCCACAATTTTGATCGTTTCGGCCGCATTGACCAGCTTTTTCATATAAGTATCATTATCAGACCGATCAACCCAGATTCCTCCTTCTTTTTGATAGACATCTGAATTGATAACCAGCTTATAGGTTCTGCCGACTAAATCGGAGTATTGATAGCTGCTTTCTTTGATATGTTTCAGCTCTTTGCTGCTGTTTAATTCGCTGACATCTTTAATCCCTAGACTGTAGAGAACATAGTCATCAATTTTGTTATTTTCCTCTGCTATCAGGACAACTTCATTGTATTTTTGCGGCAGATGGCCATCAACAACTTGATATTGAGAAGACAGCATTTTCGGACTTGATGATAATTCCTGCCAAACATTGAGATTGGAAAGCAGCACCTGAATATTGCTGCCGGCATTTTTCACTTCCTTGCTCAGATTGCTGGGATTAACTGGCCTAACACCTTTAGAAGTATTAGTTTGATAAATTCTTGGCGACAGTTTGTAAGAATACTGGATGTCCTTAGTTACTTTACGGAATTTGCGCGAATGCTTTTTAATATAAGCTTTAAAGGAGGCTAAATCATTATCCACAACCTGAGTTGAAATCATGTTTTTTAGAATATTATCGGTTTTGAGCGTCTTCTTTTCTGACTTTTTCTTGCTGCTGTTGCTATCTTCATTGCCGGCAGCAAACAAGCCCATAAAATTTTCATTAGAAGATTTCTCAATGGACAAGGGATAAGCAACTAAGGTATCTTCCTGGGTCTTTGAGATGTATTTTTGAGCACCGTTTGAAAGGGATAAGATCAAGGCAATCCCAATGATGCCAATAGAACCTGCAAAAGCAGTCAGAAAGGTTCGGCCTTTTTTGGTCAGTAAATTATTGAAAGACAGCGACAGAGCCGTCATAAAAGACATCTTGGTCTTCTTAAAATCAACTGCTGACTGGTCAAGATCCTTATCGTTATAGGGATTGCTGTCATCAATAATCCGACCGTCCAAAACCCGAATGATGCGGTTAGAGTACTTTTCTGCCAAATTTGGATTGTGCGTTACCATAATAACCAAACGTTCTTGAGCGATTTCTTTGAGTAAATTCATAATCTGCAAAGACGTTTCTGAATCCAGAGCTCCGGTCGGCTCGTCAGCCAGTAAAATATCCGGATTATTGACTAAAGCACGCGCAATAGCGACCCGCTGCACCTGACCGCCTGACATCTGACTGGGTCTTTTATGTATATGGTCTTCTAGGCCAACACGTTTCAAGACCTCCAAAGCGCGGCTGCTGCGCTCTGATTTGGAAACGCCTGACAGGGTCAGTGCCAATTCAACATTTGCCAGCGCTGTCTGGTGTGAAATGAGATTATAGGACTGAAAGACAAATCCAATCGTATTATTGCGGTAACGATCCCAGTTCTTATCTTTAAAGTCCTTGGTTGACTTACCATTAATCAATAAATCACCGGATGTATATTGGTCTAAGCCTCCCACAATATTAAGCAGGGTCGTTTTTCCGGATCCAGACTGTCCTAAAACAGAAACAAACTCACTGGCCCGGAAATTGATACTGATATCGTCCAAGGCCGTCCGCTTGATTCCCGCCGTGTCATAGATTTTGGTAATGTGCTTTAGCTCTAACATCATAACTCCCAGCAATATATAATAGTAACTATTATTTTAGAGTTTTACGGCTAAAACTGCAAAGAAAAAACGTCTCAAACATAAAAGTTTTATCCTATTAAAAAAGAAAACAAACCAGCCGTCAGAACTGGTTTGTTAGAGTGCAGACAAAGGTCATTTTCATTAAAACATGCTTTTGCGCATTATGTAATAATTCTAATGAGACTTTCTGCTGTGATAAAAGTGTTTGGAATATTACCGTTTCAAGCACTCAGAAGATTTGAAAACTCAGACTCAAATCTTAGCATGAAATTCTATAGGAAAGCGCTGCTGTCCGTATCACTTAGAAAAGGATTTGGTCTCTTCTACACTATTTCTCTTTTCTTACTTTTCTTTCTGATTTGCCATAAAAGAGCGCAAAAAGAAGACTCATAAAGAAGGAAAAAGAGAATAAAACAATGCAAAAAGAAAGTCTCAGGCAAAATATAAATGACAGAATCCGTATAAGGATTAAAAAGCCAAGTCTCATCTCCAGCAAAAAGAACCTGATGGAAAAGCGTAAAAAAGCTATCAAAACCAATTGCTACAGCTATCAATGTCAATATAATAGGAATGAGTGCTGCAATCTTTAGAGCTTGCTTATACAGGATACCATAACCCTTTTGGATGCTATTTCTCATAAAAAGAAGGAAGCTAGGAAGGGTTAGAAGAAAACAGACTTGCGCCAAGTGAAAAAGCCATTTCACTTGCTCAAAATGATGCAAGCCATCTTTGGAAGACGGAAAATCAGGCATAGCCAGCTGCCAATGAAAAGGACTGGTCAAATACAGCATTAAACGATTAAAATTATGCTGAATCTGACTGCTTTTCATATAAACTACTTTTTCCAAACCTAAGCAAGAAATTTCCAAAGGGTAAAGAAGCCAGACCAAATAAATAGTCGCAAGAATTGAAAAAGCCAGCAAAAACAGAAGGCTAAAAGCAAAGTGAATCTTATCTTTCATCAAAATCCCACTCCGCAAGACTGGATAGAACAAAATCAGGCTGGACTGGCAAAGCAGGCACTTCTTCTGGCTTGGTAAAACCAGTCGTGACTAAAAGCGTAGCAATATCATTCTTAATGCCAGCGGTAATGTCTGTCAGATAATTATCCCCAACCATAATAGCCTCATGACGTTTAACACCTAGACGTTCCAAAGCCTTATTCATAATGACAGCTTCAGGTTTACCGATAATAATCGGTTTCACACGTGTCGCTTTTTCTAAAAGAGACAAAATAGAACCCGCTCCTGGTAATAAGCCGCGTTCCGTTGGAATATTGAGATCAGGGTTTGTTCCAATAAAAACAGCTCCCTTTTGAATGGCCAAGGTTGCCAGCGTCAGTTTTTCATAAGTCAAATCTGTATCTAAACCAACCACAACATAGGCCGGATTTTCGGTATCTTCCAGATAACCCGCCTCAGCAAGAGCTGTTTTCAAACCTGTTTCACCAATAACATAAGCCGTTTTCCCGCGATTCATATCATTCATATAATCAATGGTCGCCAAGGTCGCTGTATAAATAGTTTCCAGCGGTGTTTGAATATTGAAAGAAGCCGCCAGCATTTCCTGAACCATTTTAGGTGTGCGCGTGGTATTATTAGTAACTAAAATATAAGGAATCTGTCTTTCCTGCAATCGTTTAACAAAATCTTCTCCTGCAGGAATCCTGTCCTTACCCTTATAAATCGTGCCATCTAGGTCAATCAGATAACCCTTATATGCCATTAGTTTTTCTGCTCTCTTTCCATTTTTTCTTGTTTTAGTCCTTTAAGACAGCTGAGCGCTGTTAGGGTGTCTGCTGTCCTGTCTATGTAGGATTCTCTTTTTATCTCTCCCCCAAGTCTGCTGGATTTTTAAGCGGCTGCTCTTTATTGGATACTTTCCCATTCTGTAATGGCTTGAGCGTTGATACCGCCGTTTGACATGATTTCATGCTTGGTTAAAAGACCTTCTTGTTCTAAGTGTGAATTGATATCATGGCCATACTGAACTTCTTTGACATACTTGAGATTAATTTTTTTAGGGACATGGTTCTTTAAAAACTCAAAGTCAAGCACATCATACATCCATTCCAGATAACGGCTGTTGTTGACATGACCGTTGATATCAAGGTCAAAATAACGAACATGGTAAAGAGTGCTGCTTGCATTTTCCAGCGGTCTGTATTTAGGGCCCCGCAAAATTTTTCGGATTTTTTCAGATTCATAAGGAGCAATCAGGTCTTCCGGAACATCATGCACCTTACGCGTATCATAATCCATAAGAACAAAGGTTGAAAAAATATCCACAATCTTTTCCCCTTTGTCATCGTAAATACGGAATTTACGATAGCAAAAATAGCGATTGTAAGAAATCGGTTCTGTTTCAATTTCCACAACTTCATTGAAGCGCGGCAGCCGCTTGATAGTCACCTCGTGCTCAGAGACAACCCAGACTAAATTGTAATCTTGAAAAAGGCGCTCATCTCCTAATCCTAAGCCAACAGACTGATCACTGGCAATCTGCAAAGCGACAGATAGCAGATGTGGCAGCTTCACATGATGATTGACATCACTTTCATAAAAAGGTATTTGATAATGTGTTTTGTATTTTTTCCCCATAATTTTTTACTCCAAAATAAATTTTTCAGCAACAGTGTCGCCTAAAAAAAGACCCTTTTTAGTCATTCTAATCCTGTCTTTGTCCGACACAATCAATCCGCTTTCTTCTAAATCATGAAGGGCCGGCCCATAAACTTCCTGAAGTGTCCGGCCGAATTTTTCTTCAAACCGCGAAAGAGACACCCCTGATTTTTTTCGCAGACCTAAAAAAAGCTCTTCTTCCATCTGTTCTGCCTGAGTCAGTTTTTCTTCCTGAAGTCTGGCATGTCCTTCTTCTGCAGTAGCTTTTAAATAGTGCTGGATGGGCCCTCGATTGCGATAACGGATGCCCTCAACATAGCCAGAAGCTCCAGCACCGCAGCCAAAATACTCAGCATTGTCCCAATACATCAGATTGTGGCGGCTTTCAAAACCGGGTTTGGTGAAGTTAGAAATCTCATAGTGCTCAAAACCATGGGCTTCCATTTCAGCAATGATATAGTCAAACATTTCCGCTTCTAAATCTTCTGTCGGCAGATTGAGTTGCCCGCGGCGCATTTTATTCATGAAAACCGTATGATGCTCTAAAATTAAACTGTAAAGACTGAGATGCGGAATATCCAAGGCCAGCGCTTTAGCAACGTTTTCCCTGACATCAGCCATGGTTTGATTGGGCAGGGCATAAATGAGATCGATGGAAATGTTGTCAAATCCAGCTTTTCTCAGACTGTCAACACTTTCATAAATCTGCGCCTCATTATGCCCTCGGCCAATTTGCCTGAGATGCTTATCATTAAAGGTCTGTACTCCCAAAGACACACGATTAACAGCTGACTGCTTTAGCACTGCTACTTTATCCGGCGTTAAGTCTCCCGGATTGGCTTCAATGGTAAATTCTTCCAGCGTGTCCAAGTTAAGATTTTTGGATAAGTGGCTCAGCAAATACTCCAGCTGCTTTGCTGAAAGGGCTGTCGGCGTCCCACCGCCGATATAGAGCGTCTGCAGATCTTTAATCCGGTAATAATCATTGAATTCCTTAATTAAAGCTTCCAGATAAGCATCAACTGGCTGATTCTGGATAAAAACTTTTGAAAAATCACAATAATAACAAATCTGTGTACAGAAAGGAATATGCACATAGGCTGATCTTGGTTTTGAATACATGATATTATTTTACCATTTTTAACCTGAAATAACAGAAAATCCCCATTTTTTACAGTAGTAAGTTGACAAAATAACGTAGACAGTGTAAACTTATTTTTAAAAGTAGACGTTGTCTACTTTTAAAAAACTTGGAAAGATCTGAATCAAAGCACAGCACAAAAAATAAAAATCTATATCAGTTACAATGATACCGACAACTGCTGCCTGGCTTGGTTCAGAGGATTTACGATGAAACGAAACACTGCAGAACTCAAAGAAAAACTGATACAAACCGGTGTTGCTGAGATAAAAAAACATGGCATTGACAGGCTCTCTTTAAGGACAGTAGCCAAATCTTGCGGTGTTACTCACGCCACACCCTACCGTCATTTTAAAAGTAAAGAAGACTACCTAAGGGTTGTTTTGAAGCGTCTTTCTGCCTTTCTCAGTCAGGAGATGGAAAAAGGCCTGCAGCAAGAGCTGACTGCGAGCAGACAGCTGGCAAAAATGGGATTTAATTTTATTGCTTTTGCTCAGGCCTACCCCTACTTCTTTGAAGCACTCTTTATCAAATTTCCTTTTAAATATATGGAAGTCACTCAGGAAACAATCGTAACAGCCTCTGATTTACCGGGATTTGATAAATTTAAACGTATTGTTTTGAATCTCCGTAGAGAGGAGCACTTTAGCAATAGCGAAGTTGAGACGCTCTTTCATTTTTGGAGCTTTATTTCGGGCTTAGCTATTTTAGCCAAGAGTCCAATTGGCAGGGACTTAAATAATGAGGCCATCCAGACAATAATCAATCACATGCTTGACATTTACATCAAAGGAGAACAATCATGAAGATTTTAATTATTTACACACACCCAAATCATCAAAGTTTTAACGGTGCTATTCTCAAACAGGTTCAAAATAATCTTTCTAAGACACACACTGTTAAAACATTAGATTTATATGCTGAACAGTTTGATCCGGTTTTACAGTTTGATGAAAATCATAGACGGCGTGATTTGGATAAAGTTGCTGAAATGGAACAATACCGTGATCTTGTCACTTGGGCAGACCATCTCATCTTCATCTTTCCTATCTGGTGGAGCGGTATGCCTGCTATTCTCAAGGGCTTCATTGATCGAGTCTTTGTATCTGGCTTTGCCTATTCCTACAAAAAAATGGGGATGCAAGGGCATCTTCAAGGAAAGTCAGCTTGGATTATCACAAGCCACAATACACCGGGTTTCTTACTGCCTTTCGTTCAAGATTACGGTAAAATACTAAAACGGCAAATCCTAGGTATGTGCGGCATCAAGCCTTGCAAGATAACCTCTTTACCTTATCTCAGAGCAACTAACCTAGAAAAACGCCAAAAAATGCTGGATAAAATCGCTCAGCAGGCCAGCAAAATCTAAAGATAAGACAAAATGAAAAGGGAATGTTCAAACTGAATTTCCCTTTTCTTTAAGTTTAAAATACTAAACTGTAAGCATCTTCCAAATAAGAAACAATAGCTGCTAAGAATTCAGAAGCTGGTGCGCCATCTAGGACTTGATGGTCAATGCTCAGACTAAGTGGCAGGTATTGTTTTTCTACTACTTGTCCTTCTTCATCCAAAGCAAGAGCTTTTTGAATAGTACCAACACCTAAGATAGCCACTTCTGGTGTATTTAAAATTGGAGTAAAGTATTCAACACCCTGACCGCCAAGGCTAGTGATACTGAACGTTGAACCAGAATAAAGAGAAGCATCTAGAGTTCCCTTTCTAGCCTGTGCTGCCTGTTCTTTAATCGTTCGGCCCAAATCCGACAAAGTCCGCTTGTCTGCGTTAGGGATAACCGGCACTACTAAACCATCGCTCAAAGCAGTCGCTATACCAATATGGATTTCTGATTGCACTTGATACTGGCCGTTAGCATACCAAGCATTAACTTCTGGGTGATCTTGCAAGGCTTTAGTAACAGCCTTCGTTAGGAGTGTGGTGATTCCAATTTCGCCATTTTCCAGCGGTTCTTTAACCTTAGACTGAATATCTTTTCTAAAGGCCAGCAAAGACGTTACATCAGCTTTACGGTGGATGGTTAGCTGTGCACTTGTCTGCAGACTGTTCATCATGCGCTCAGCAATAACTTTGCGCATCCCTGTTAAACCAACTCCGTATGCAGCAGATACAGGAGCAGCTGCTTGGATGGCTGCAGGCTGAGGAGCTGGAACACTTGCTGGGTTAAAGGCTTCAACGTCCCGCCGTGTAATACGCCCGTTTCCGCCCGTTCCTTTAATGTAGGAAATATCCAAGCCTCGTTCTTCAGCAATTTTACGAGCCAGCGGTGTGATGAAAATACGTCCGCCTCCATGCTTGACAGCTGCTGCAGGAGCCGCTTCTGCAGTTTCAGTTTGGTTTGGAGAACTGCTGCTTTCTTCTGCTGTAAGATCTGGCTTAGGCTCTGTACTTTCCGCATCAGGAACAGTTTCTCCTTCTTGACCTACCCAAGCAATGACTTGCTTGCAAGGGACAGTTTCTCCCTCGCCTTTAACAATCTTCAAAATGACGCCGGCTGTCGGAGCTTCAACTTCACTTGTTAATTTTTCAGAGCTAATTTCCAATACAGGATCGCCCGCAGCAACGCTATCGCCTTCTTTGACGAGCCATTGGTTAATCAGCCCTTCTGACATAGTTAAACCTAATTTAGGCATCACAATTTCTGTTGCCATATTATCCCCCCTTCTAGGCCTTCAAGTCATCAATCAATTCAGCTGCTTCTTCGATGACACGGTCTGCATTAGGGATGTATAATTGTTCAAGGTTGGTAGCAAATGGTACCGGCACATTTGGTGCACAAACACATTTAATTGGGCCGTCTAAGTAATCGAATGCCTTATCATTAACAACAGAAGCAATATCTGTCGCAGTATTGTTATGCGGATTGGATTCATCCACAACAATCAAGCGTCCCGTCTTTTTAACTGATTGGATAACTGTTTCTTGATCCCAAGGCGCGACAGTTCTCAGGTCAATAACTTCAACAGAAATACCGTCCTGCGCCAAACGGTCAGCCACTTCATAAGCCACATAAAGCATCTTACCGATAGTTACAATAGTCAAGTCACTGCCTTCACGGCGGACAGCAGCCTTACCGATTGGAACCGTATAATATTCTTCCGGCACTTCCCCTTTAGAGCCATAGAGAGTCTTGTCTTCTGAAAAGATGACAATATTGTTATCTTCAATCGCCGAAAGAAGAAGCCCCTTAGCATCATAAGGTGTTGCCGGAACGACTACCTTAAGACCTGGAATTGACCCAAAAATACCATAGTAAGAGCCCGAGTGCTGAGCAGCTGCTGAAGCTCCTGCACCATGCATAGTTCTTACTGTCATAGGAACCTTGGCTTTGCCACCGAACATGTAACGTACTTTGGACCCTTGACCAATAAGAGCATCAAAACAAAAGCCCAAGAAATCATTGAACATCAGCTCAGGAATAGGACGCAAGCCCGTTAGAGCCATCCCGACAGCAGCTGACATATAGCCATGTTCTGAAAGAGGGGTGTCAATGACACGATCGCGGCCATATTTAGGCATAAGTCCAGTGGTAACTCCCATAACGCCGCCCCAAGCTTCTTCATTTTGTTCTTCTAAATGTTTAACTTTGACACCGCCTGCGATATCTTCACCAAGTAAAACGACTGTGTCATCTTTGGCCATTGCCATATCAAGCGCTTCGTTAATTGCTTTCATAAATAACAGTTCTCTAGCCATTTCTAACCTCCTTCATTTACTCAGCAAATACATCTTCAAGCAGGGATTCTGGAGCAGGAATCGGACTGTCTTGGGCATATTGAATAGCTTCTTCAACATCTTTTCGCGATTCTTCCAAAATTTCATTCAATTCTTCTTCAGTCAGCAGCTCGTGTTCAATAACATGATCGCGGAAGACTTCCAAAGGATCAACATCTGCCCATTCCTTTTCTTCACCGTCAGGTGCCTTATATTTTTGTTCATCACCTTCAAAGTGACCGTAATTACGGTAGGTAACAGCTTCAATCAGAGTTGGACCTTCACCCTTTCTCGCACGTTCAACTGCTTCTTTAGCCACTTGATAAACAGCAAAGAGATCCTTACCATTAACCCGAATGCCTGGCATATCATAAGCCAGAGCTCTTTCAGCAATTGTTGGAGATGCGGATGAATACCACTGAGGCGTCGATTCAGCAAAGAGATTGTTTTCATTGACAAAAATGACAGGCAGTTTCCAAATAGAAGCCATGTTCAGACATTCATGGAAAAGTCCTTCATTAGCAGCCCCATCACCGAAAAAGCAGACAGCTACACTATCGGTTTTTAGATACTTGTTGCGCATGGCTGCTCCGGTTGCCAGACCAAAACCGCCGCCAACCATACCGTTGGCACCTAAAATTCCCTTATCGATGTCAGCAATATGCATGGAGCCGCCCTTGCCCTTGCCAAGACCTGTTGCTTTACCGAAAATTTCGGCCATCATTCCTTTCAAGTCGCCGCCTTTAGCCACACAGTGTCCATGGCCGCGGTGGGTACTGGTGATATAATCCTTGTCTGTCAGATTAGCACAAACCCCTGTAGCAACTGCTTCTTCGCCTGCATAAAGGTGAACAAAGCCCGGAATTTGGCCTGCTGCAAAAAAGCGGCGGGCATTTTCTTCAAAATTCCGAATATCCCACATGGTCTTGTACATGTCCTTAGCCTGTTCTTTTGAAACTTCCTCAGCTTCAATGTCTGTTGCTGTGTGAACTTTCAGGTCAACCAGTTCTGAAACAGATGTATTGCTTCTGGTTCTCGTTAAATCTTGTGGTAAATCTTTATAGTTTGGCATTCTGCTTCCCTCCTATGTTAAAGTCTTTACTGAACAATTCGTTTAGCAACTTCCTGTATCAGTTCTGAAATAGTTGGATGAGCAAAGACAGTGTCAACAACTTGATCCAAGGTTCCCTCTGCCTGTCTCAGTAAAATCAGCTGCTGCAGTAAATCCGTTGCGTGCTCGCCAACAATAACAGCTCCTAATAGTTGGTGGTACCTCCTTTCTGAGATGAGTTTTACAAATCCTTCTGATTCAGCCGCTGCAAGGGCTCGGCCGTTGAAAGAAAACGGCAGCTGTTCAACCTGAACATCATATCCTTGTTCCTTGGCTTCCTCTTCACTGAGTCCGAAAGAGACTACTTCTGGACTGGTATAAAGCGAACGCGGGACACCCAAAGCATCAACAGGCTCTTCCGCCCGGCGGCAAATAGCCTTAACGGCCTTGATGCCTTCCATGCTGGCAACATGAGCCAGCATATAACTCTCTGTTAAATCACCAATAGCATAGACATGAGGGAGGGTTGTTTCGTAGTAGTCATCAACCTTGATAAATCCCCGCTCCGTCAAAGCAGCGCCCATTTCCTCTGCCAGTTTGGTCTTTGGTTTGCGTCCCGTCGCTACCAATAATTGGTCAAATTCCTGAGTTCCGGCACTTTCTAAGACAACTGCCTGACTCGTCACTTCTTTTATCAAAGCGCCTTCAAAGATACGCACTCCCAATGCCTTTAGCTTATTTCTGATGATGCTGCGGGCAGCTTCATCTTCTGTTAAGAGAATTTGCGGCGCTACTTCGATAACCGTAACATCCACACCCAGCGGTTTCATGGCAAAAGCCAATTCAATAGCAATAACACCGCCGCCAATAATGACAAGTTTCTCAGGCAGAACCTTTAAATCGAAAAAGGTATCTGTTGTCAGATAAGCTGCCGAATCAATACCATTAATGGGCGGAATAAACGGATAGCTTCCAGTTGCCAGAATGACATCTTTTCCTGAAATTTTTTCGCCATTGACGATAAAGGTCTTGTCCTTATCAAATATTGCCTCGCCTTCATAGTAATCAATTTTCAGTGCTTTAAAAGTTGCATGAATCCCGCCTTGCAAGGCAGAGACAACTTGATTTTTACGGCGGACTAATTTTTCAAAGTCAATTCCTTCAAGATTAGCTGAGATCCCATGTTTTGCGGCTTCCTTCATTGACAATAGCCAATGGCTGTGCTGAAGATAGGCTTTTGAGGGAATACAGCCAACATTCAGACAAGTACCGCCAATCGACTTTTTTTCAATAACGGCAACCTTTTTGCCAAGCCTAGCAGCTTCCTCAGCGGCAACATAGCCTCCAGGTCCGGCACCAATGATTAAAACATCGTATTTAGCCAAAATATCACGCTCCTTTCTCATAAGACTAAAGGGCATTAGATACCGTTGTTGAAAACGCTTTCCACAACTTGATTGTAGTACTTTTTAGAAGGAATTTCAAGCAAAAACAGTTTGTGAAATTTATTTTTTTCATCTTTTTTTAAAATAAAAATCATCGATTAAGACGCTTTTATAAAGGTATTAACCGATGATAGGTTTCTTAAAAAATCAAAAAATTAGTGAAATATTAAAAAACTAAGAAAAACTAAAGGCGAGTTTACCATCTTTAAGCGACACCTTGACGAAAAGCTCCTTTTTAGAGTCAGTTTGATTTTGAATAATGTGCAAGGCAAGCGGATTTTCCAATTCCTGCATAATAGTTCTCTGTATGGGACGGGCGCCAAAGGCCACATCAAATCCCTTCTGTGCCAAAAAAGAATAGACAGGCTCAGTCAGCTCAAGATGGACATCCTGATCCAAGAGACGCTTTTGCAAGTCTGTTACCATGACCTTAACCACGCCAATCATATTGTCTGCTGAAAGCGCATTAAAGAGAACAGTCTCATCAATTCGATTGAGAAATTCTGGCCTGAAACTGTGATTCAGCTCCTCTAACACTTCTTGGCGAACCTCATCAGTCAGACAGCCATAGTCATGCAGACTCTGTAGAATCTTGGATGAACCTATATTGCTGGTCATAATCAGAATCGTATTTTTAAAGTCAATGGTCCGTCCCTTAGAATCTGTTAGCCGGCCTTCATCAAGAACCTGCAAAAGCGTGTTAAAAACATCCGGATGGGCTTTTTCAATTTCATCAAGAAGAACAATAGAGTACAGGCGCTGGCGTACTGCTTCTGTCAGCTGGCCGCCTTCTTCATAGCCGACATAGCCAGGAGGGGGACCAACCAAACGAGCAACGGCATGCTTTTCCATATATTCAGACATGTCCAGACGCACCATCTCAAGTTCACTGCCAAAGAGTACTTCAGCTAAGCGTTTAGCTAGGGCAGTCTTGCCGACACCTGTCGGACCCAAGAAAAGGAAAGAGCCAATCGGCCGTTTAGGATTTTGAATGCCGGCACGAGAACGAATAATGGCCTGTGACACCTTTTGAACAGCCTGATTTTGTCCAATGATTTTCTCATGCAGCAAATCTTCTAGGTGTAAGAGACGGTCACGTTCGTTTTCCATGACACCTTGGACCTTGATACCGGTCAGCCGCTCAACAATAGCTGCAATATCCTCTCTGGTGACTAAAACATCAATCATTGATGCCTGAGACAAGCGCTCTTGCTCCAAATCCTTAATGACTTGCTGCTGCTCTGCAATTTTACTGTCTTTTAAATTAACGTAGTCAGCAATCCGATCTTCTTCTAAAGCTCGGTCAGCTTGGTCTTCTAATTCTGCCAGCTGCAGCTGAATATCCTGTTCCTGATCCAAAAGCTGGCGCTCATTTTGCCACTGTGCTAACAGAGCATTTTTTTGATCTTCCAATTTTGCTAAGCGCGCGGTCAGCTGGTCTGTGTCTTTAGCATCAGCCAATCGCAGCAGATGAATTTTCTGAGAGACAATCTGTACTGATAACTCATCTATTTGCTTAGGATAGGCCCGAGCAGCAATCTGCTTGACCGCACAAGCCTCATCAATTAAGTCCAAAGCCTTATCCGGCAAAAAACGATCCGAAATATAACGTTTAGACAATGACACCGCAGCTTCAAGTATATCTTCTGCAAGTCTGACCCCGTGAAAATTTTCATAAATTGACTGCAGACCCTTTAAAATCTCCATGGTCTGCTCTGTATCCGGTTCATGGATTGGAATTCTTTGAAAACGTCTTTCCAGAGCCTTGTCATATTCAATGCTTTGCCGGTATTCTGCATAGGTTGTTGAGCCTAAAATCCGAATATCTCCCCTTGCCAGCAGCGGTTTTAAAATGCTGGCAGCATCAACCGAGCCTTCTGTCCGTCCGGCACTGATAATCGAATGGATTTCATCCACGAAGAGAATGATTTTACCCTCTGAAGTCACAATATCATTTAAGAGCGCTTTGAAACGCTCCTCAAACTCGCCTCGATATTTGGTTCCTGCCAGCAGCGCCCCCATATCAAGGCTGTAGATCACTTTACCCTGAAGATTTTTAGGCACCTGATTTTTAACCAAACGCTGAACAAAACCTTCCATAACAGCCGTTTTACCGACACCTGGATGACCTACCAGGACAGCATTGTTTTTAGTCTTTCGCGATAAAACCCGGATGATGTCATTGATTTCATCCTGTCGGCCGATAATTTTATTGGCATGGCCATCCAGAATACGCTGATTCAGATTAGTGGCATATTTTTCTAAAGCATCATAAATAGCCTCTTGACTGGAAGAAATCGCTGGCTTTCCCTTACGCACCTTGTTCATTTTTTGATAAAGCATGTCTTTAGTTAAACCATGCTCCAGCAAAAAAACAGTCAGTGGATTGCGCTGTTGGTCAAAAAGCGCTAAAATGAGGTGCTCCGCAGTCACCACCTGATCGCCCAAATCCGTCATCTCCTCTTGTGCATCATCCAAAAGTTTTTTCAGACGCTGGCTGTACAGGCGGGCATAGCTGCCTTTTTCGGTGCTTGAAAAAGTAGGGATTTTGGCCACTTCCTGATCAATCACTTTAAGCAGCTGATGGCTGTTTATCCCTACAGATTCATAAAACTGAAAGGCAAACTGATCAGGCTGCACTAAAACTGACCATAAGTGAGGAATATCCACTTGATAATTGTGGTGAGTAACAGCTAACTCTTTTGCCTCTGCCAGAGAATCCTCAACCAGCTGAGTCATCTTATCTGCCATAAAATCACCCTTTCTCATTTGTTAAACGCTTACATTTTCTAATCTACGTTTAGTATAGCACAAATTATTCTTTCTGGCATTGTTTGCAGCTGCTCAGTACCTGCAAACAAAAAGGAGCAGAAAATAAAGGCATTTCTGACTCCTATTTATTATTTAATATAATCATTGTGGCAAACAGTATTGGCATCAATGGCGTTAAAGCTTGTTTTAAATACCTATTTCTGCTTCTACGACCTTGGCAATCGTATTAACATAATAATCAACCTCTTCAGAGCTGGGAGCTTCTGCCATGATACGCAAGAGCGGCTCTGTTCCGCTCGGACGGACTAGAATGCGCCCGTTGCCTGCCATCTCTGTTTCCATCTTTTCAATCACGCTTGCAATCAAAGGTACATCCATAGCCTTATCTTTCATATCGTTTTCAACACGAATATTAACCAGTTTTTGAGGATAGATGGTTACTTCACTGGCTAATTCGGACAGTGATTTTCCAGTTTCTTTCATGACCTTGGTCAGCTGAATAGCTGTTAGCTGGCCGTCCCCAGTAGTGTTATAGTCCATAATAATCACATGGCCGGACTGCTCTCCGCCCAGATTATAGCCGGAACGGCGCATTTCTTCAACGACATAGCGGTCGCCGACAGCAGTGATTTCTTCATTGATGTTTTCTCTATCCAAGGCCTTGTGAAAACCGATGTTTGACATTACCGTTGTCACGATAGTATTCTTAGCCAATTTTCCTTTTTCAGAAAGGTATTTGCCGATAATGTACATGATCTTATCGCCATCAACAATCTCACCGTTTTCATCAACAGCAATCAAACGGTCGCTGTCTCCATCAAAGGCAAGACCGACAGCCGCATCGGATTCTTTAACCAGCTCCTGAAGCTGTTCAGGATGAGTAGATCCTACACCATCATTGATATTAAGACCGTCAGGATCATCGCCAATGACAGTAATGTCAGCATTTAAGTCTAGGAATACTTGACGGGCAGACGAAGAAGCCGCGCCATTAGCTGCATCAATAGCAACCTTCATCCCTTCCAAATCCAGGCCGGTAGAAACGAGGAATTTTTCATACTTGCGGACACCCTCAGGATAGTCAATAAGTCTTCCTAAACCATCAGCACTCGGCCGCGGAAGAAGGTCTTCTTCAGCATCCAAAAGTGTTTCAATTTCCAGTTCGCGGTCATCATCCAGTTTAAAGCCATCACTGCCAAAGAATTTAATGCCATTGTCCAAAGCTGGATTATGGCTGGCCGAAATCATAACACCAGCACTGGCTTTCTCGGTACGAACCAAGTAGGAAACGCCAGGTGTTGCTAAAACTCCTAGCTGATAAACCTCAATGCCTGCTGACAAAAGACCTGCAACCAAAGCACTTTCAAGCATCTGACCTGAAATACGTGTGTCACGTGCCACAAAAACCGTTGGATTTTCTTTTTCATGCTGGCTGAGCACATAACCGCCAAAACGGCCGAGTTTAAAGGCTAACTCCGGCGTTAATTCAACATTTGCTTCACCGCGCACACCGTCGGTACCAAAATATTTTCCCATAATAATTTGATGCTAGGCATCTTCCTCCCTTTAATCTAATGTCATTATAATATTATTTTTTCTTAGCTGTCAACTTAACCGTAACTTTATCAGGACTAACCTTAAGATTGCCAGCTGACAGGCTGACTGTCTTGGTCGTATCCTTGGTAACATCGGAAATATTGACTTTGACCTTAACGTAAGCGGTCTTATCAAGCTCTGCCTGTTTACCGTAAACAACAGCTTCTTTGGTCTGCAGTTCGTAACGAATGTCAGACAGATTGCTGTTGAGCTGACCAGTCAGTTCAACAACAATTGGAACTTTTTTAGACAGCTCCTCCACATCAACATCCAAGTCTGTTTTAGTCGGATTAATGATACTTGGTAAAATTTTGCCGTTTTCAGAAACTGCCTGCAGGGTTACCGTACTGCTGTAATCCTTAGACAGAATCTCTTCTTCTGGCAAAATAGCTGCGACATGGTCAATTTGATTGATGGTTGCTTCATCACTGGTTACCTCCACCTCAGACACCCCAGTTGAGACTTTTGCCAGCCTGTAGCCATCTGCAATCTGATCGGCATTAATCTTTCCTTCAACTCTAAAGGTCTTTGTTTTTTTCTTGCCGACATTGACCGTGATGGTGGTCGGTGAAGACTCTGCACTGACACCGCTGGGAAGGTTTTTCACTTCCAAAGGCACTCTGTTGGTTCCTTCTCTGGCATTTGATAAGTCGGCAACCACCTTAAAATGTCTAGTGTCGTCATTGATCTCGGAATCCAATTTGACCCGATTGGTGGATGTCAAGTAGACTTCTGTATCATAAGAATAACCGCTGATAAAGTATTTATTGCTGTCATACTTGATATCGATAGGGACATTTTCCAAAGTATGGCTGTAGGTCTGTAAGAGCCCGCTTGTGTGATTTCTTGAACTGTAATTAACAGAATTAGCAGTCAGAAACAGCAAAATGGCAAAGAAGATTGAAACAAGAGCCAGCCAGAGGCGTTTGGTAAAAATTCGTTTAAACATGATGTTGACCTCCAAAGAACTGTTTCAGACGATTCTTTTTCTTGGGTTCTTCTTTGATAAAATGGTCACGCAGCAAAACTTCAAAAGCGTCGATAGACAAATCGTGAACAAAGTCTCCCTTATAAGCAATTGATATAGCTCCTGTTTCCTCAGAAACGACAAAGGTAAAGGCGTCAGAGTTTTCAGAAAGTCCGATAGCCGCCCGGTGTCTTGTGCCAAATTCCTTGGAAATATGGCTGGATTCTGAAAGAGGCAGGTAAGCACAGGAAGCCGCTATCTTATTGCCTTCAACGATGACAGCTCCATCATGCAAAGGTGTGTTAGGAATGAAAATATTAATCAGCAGCTCTCCTGAAATATCTGCATCCAAGAGAATTCCTGTCGCAATATATTCCTGCAGAGTCTGCGTTTCTTCCACAGCAACCAGCGCTCCGATTTTCCGCGGACTCATATAAGCAACAGCTTTTACAAAGGCATTGACCAACTGTTCCTCATCGCTGAGCTGCTGCCTTTGAATAAGGGACTGAGGAGTCCGGCCGAAACGCTCCAAACCCGAACGAATTTCAGGAGCAAAGATAACAACGCCGGCAATAACCCCGTAAGTAATCACCTGATTCATCAAGAAAGCAATCGTCGTAAATCCTAGAAATTCTGCCACAAACTTAAAAAGGACAAATAAGACAACCCCTTGAACTAAAGACATGACCTTAGTTCCGGCCAGAGCCTTGATAAATTTGTAAATCAGCCATGATACAATGGCAATATCAAGGGCGTGAATCAAAATTTTCAGCGGGCTGTCAAACAGACTGGCCCAAAAATTAGCATTAACATCAAATAAAGTACTCATACCATTCTCTCTTTTAGTAAAAACTAGCTAAATACATGCTTTACCATTATATCACTTTTCAGGCGATTTTTCTTGTATCTCAAACGCTTTTTTTATGATAAAATAAACGTATGACTCTTAAAACACAATTAGGCATTATTGCTGGCAGAACCGCCCATTTTATTCTCAGCAAATTGGGACGCGGCTCAACCCTGCCGGGGAAAATTGCCCTTAAATTTGACAAAGATATCTTAAATACGCTGGCCAAAGACTACGAAATCATCGTTGTGACGGGGACTAACGGTAAAACCCTGACCACTGCCCTGACAGTCGGTATCCTCAAGGAAGCATACGGCCAAGTGCTGACGAATCCCAGCGGTGCTAATATGATCACAGGCATTACAGCGACCTTTTTAACGGCCAAAAAAAATAAGAATGGCAAAAAGATAGCTGTCTTGGAGATTGATGAGGCCAGCCTCCCTAAAATCACAGAATACCTGACACCCAGCCTTTTTGTCTTCACTAACATTTTTCGTGACCAGATGGATCGTTACGGAGAAATCTATACAACCTATCAGATGATTTTAGACGGTGCAGCCAAGGCACCGCAGGCAACTATTTTAGCTAACGGAGACAGCCCGCTTTTTCATTCTGTCAAAACGATCAATCCTATGCGCTACTATGGCTTTGATATTGAAAAGCATGAAGCTAAACTGGCCCACTACAATACAGAAGGAATTCTTTGTCCCAACTGTCAGCACATCTTACAGTATCACTTCAACACCTATGCTAATTTGGGCGATTATATCTGCCAGCATTGCGGCTTTAAACGGCCTCGGCTGGATTATGCACTGACGGATTTGACCAAAATCACCAATACAGCTTCTGAATTTATCATTGATAAGCATAGCTACAAAATTAATGTCGGCGGACTATATAACATTTACAATGCCCTTGCTGCTGTTGCAGTTGCCGAATTTTTTGGGGTTGCTCCTGAAAAAATTAAGGCTGGTTTTAATAAGAGCCGGGCAGTCTTTGGCCGCCAGGAAACCTTTAAAATCGGCAATAAATCTTGCACACTGGTTCTCATTAAGAATCCTGTCGGAGCCAGTCAGGCGCTTGATATGATTAAATTGGCTCCCTATCCTTTCACCTTGTCTGTTCTTCTCAATGCCAATTATGCTGACGGAATTGATACCAGCTGGATTTGGGATGCGAATTTTGAAAGTATCTTAGAGATGGATATTCCTGAAATTTTCACAGGGGGTATCCGCCATTCAGAAATTGCCAGACGTCTGCGGGTAACAGGATATGACGAGAACAAGATTCACCAAGCCGAAAAATTAGAGGACATCATGACCATGATTGAACAGCAGGAGACAGACCATGCCTATATTCTGGCGACTTACACTGCCATGCTGGAATTTCGCAGCCTTTTAGCAGGCAAACATGCTGTCGGAAAGGAGATGAACTAATGGTTTATACATCTTTGCAGTCCCCTGACAGACCGGATTATCAATATCAACTCAGAGTTGCCCATCTCTATGGCAATCTGCTCAACACCTACGGTGATAACGGCAATGTGCTCATGCTCAAATATGTCGGTGAAAAATTAAAGGCCCAAATGACCTTTGATATTGTTTCACTGGGAGATTCTTTTAATGAAAAGAACTACGATATCATTTTCTTCGGCGGCGGCCAAGATTATGAACAATCTATCGTTGCCAAGGATCTGCCCGATAAAAAGGTTAGCATCAGCCGCTTTATTGAGGCAGGAGGTGTTGGTCTTGCCATCTGCGGCGGCTTTCAGCTTTTGGGAAAGCACTATATCCAAGCTGACGGAAAAAAGATTGACGGTATCGGTGTGATGGGCCACTATACGCTCAATCAGGACAACAATCGCTATATTGGTGATATCAAGATTCACAATGACGAATTTAACGAGACCTATTATGGTTTTGAAAATCATCAGGGCAGGACTTTCCTATCAGACGACGAAAAACCTTTGGGTAAGGTCGTTTACGGCAACGGTAACAATCAAGAAGACGGCACCGAAGGTGTCCATTATAAAAATATTTTTGGCTCCTATTTTCACGGTCCCCTGCTTTCACGCAATGCCAACCTTGCCTATCGTTTAGTCACCACTGCTCTTAAAAATAAATATGGTCAAAACATCAGTCTGCCTGCTTACCAAGATATTCTCAGCCTTGAAGTCGCTGAAGAATACGGCGACGTTAAAAGCAAGGCAGAATTTGAGAAATAGCAGGCATCAAAAAGAGTGCAGCAGTATTCCAGAAGGAATTGATCTTGCTGCACTCTTTTGATTGTCATGCCATCTTTATCGTTGAATAAACAGTCGCTACCTTACTTAACAGACTAAATGCACAGAGACTGGAAATTGTATTGACCCTCACAAGAGTTGGACAAAAAATCTAACTTTAGAGGTGTGGTACACCTTCCTTCCAGACTCTTTTAAAACTGCATCAACACGAGTTTGTGCGCTCAGCTAGAGCTTAGCTAATATGCTGCCTAGCTACTGACAGCCTTCTGCTTTTTCCGATAAAGCTGCCCATTCTTCCATAAGCTCCTCCTGCTGAAACGCCAACTGATCCATCTCCTTTTGCAGCTCCATAAGTTGGTTGGCATCGTTGGTTGCTGCCATCTGCTCACTAATGCTATTTTGCCGATTTTCAAGCTCTTCTATCCTTCTCTCTGCTTCTTCGAGCTGACGGATTACTTTCCTTAATTCTTTTTGACTAGCCTTTTGACTGTGATAATCTTGGGCTGCCGCTGATGCTGAAGACGATGGGGCTTGGTTTTCCAGTTTAGCTGTTTTTTCTGGTTTCTTTTCTAAATAATAATCATAATCCCCCAGATAGAGCTTAGAACCGCTTTCTGAAATTTCTAGGACCTTTGTGGCAAGACGGTTAATAAAATAACGGTCGTGACTGACAAAAATGAGTGTCCCATCAAAATCAATCAAGGCATCTTCAAGAACTTCCTTGCTGTCAATATCCAGATGATTGGTCGGTTCATCCAAAACCAGAAAATTATTGTCTTCCATGGATAATTTAGCCAGCAGCAAGCGAGCCTTTTCACCACCTGACAGCATGGCGACTGTCTTTTGCACATCATCACCAGAAAACAGAAAGGCTCCCAAACGGTTTCTGATGTCTATTTCCCGGCTTGTCGGAAAAGCCGACCAAAGTTCTTCCAAAACAGTATTGCCAGCTGTCAGATTAGACTGAGTTTGGTCGTAATAACCCAGCAAAACATTGGCACCGTATTTGATATCGCCTTTAATGAGCGGGACTGTTCCAAGAATTGACTTTATTAAAGTTGTTTTTCCGATGCCATTAGGGCCAACAACAGCTATAGCATCATACTTGCTGACGTCCATATTAATGGGGGCAGACAAAATCTCGCCCTCATAACCAATAGCCGCATCGGTAACTTTTAGAACTTCTCTGCCGGAAGGCTTGCTTGATTTAAAGGTCATGTGAGCTTTTTTAGCCTTGCTGTCAGGCTTTTCCAAGCGTTCCATTTTTTCCAGCTGCTTACGCCGCGACTGTGCACGCTTGGTCGTTGACGCACGGACAATATTGCGCTGAACAAAATCTTCTAATTTGGCAATTTCCTTTTGCTGCTTTTCAAACAGCTTTTCCTCAGCTAAAAGTTTCTGGGCTTTTTGCTCCATAAAACTAGAATAATTGCCAACATACCGATCCAATGAATGCTTGGTCAAATCAAGGGTTAGGGTTGCTACCTTATCTAAGAAATAGCGGTCATGGCTGACGATAATCAGCGCCCCTTGATAATGTGTCAAATAGTTTTCCAGCCAGGCGATGGTTTCAATGTCCAAATGGTTGGTCGGCTCATCAAGAACTAAGAGTTCAGGTTTTTCTAAAAGCATCTTGGCCAAGGCTAAACGCGTATTTTGTCCGCCAGACAGATCTGAAATTTTCATTTGCCACATGGACTCATCAAATTGGAATGCATTTAAAATAGCACGAATGTCACTCTCATAAGTAAAACCGCCTCTTATTCTAAAGTCTTCAGACAGTTTATCATAAGTCTGCATGAGATCATCCAATTCAGAACCTGTCAGCTCACCCATTTTCATTTCCAGCTGACGCAGGCGCTCTTCGTCTTGGCGCAGATTATCAAAAACATGGAGCATTTCTTCAAAAATAGTGCTGTCAGACTCAAAACGGCTGTTCTGTGCCAAGTATGACAAAGACAGTCCCCGCTTTTTGTCAATGCTTCCTGAGCTCGCTGCTTCTTCTCCCACCAGTATTTTTAAAAGAGTAGATTTTCCTGCACCATTGCGTCCGACAAGAGCAATGCGATCGCGCTCATCTACCTGAATAGTAATATTATCAAAAAGTACATCACCGGCAAAAGAACGTTCAATCTTGTTTCCTTGTAAAATAATCATAGGTCTATTCTATCAAATCTCCATCATCTAAGCCAGCTGCAATAGCAAAAAAAGAGCGGCTGCTCAACTCTCAGGCACAGCTGCCGAAGTTTAAGTCAACCGTTCTTTTGATTATTTCGTCATTTTTGCTAGCTTTCAAGCAGCAATCAGTCTCCCAAAACAGCCATAGTGGTCAAGGCTGAGTCATAATAATTCGTTGAGGACAGACCGTCCATAAAGACTTTCTTTTCCTGCTGGTGGAGACGCTCATATTTATGGTCTAACTTTTTAGCCGCATAAAAGATAGGTGCATCAAAGCTGGCAGACTGATGCGCATCCAAACGTTTGCCGTTCAGCTTATAACCCGCATAAATGCTTTTTTGTTTCATAAAGAAATTCATCATCTTTTTGAGCATCTTCTGACTTTGCTTGTCCTTGCTTCTGGCTAGGTTATAAGGCATGCGGCAGGCATTGTAATAATAATCGCCGTCATACTTGCTGGCAACCAAATTCGCTTTAGCAGCCTTAACTTCACCGGACTCGCGAACCCACATAAAGTCTGGGAAAAGGCCAGTCTTATGCTGATCGCTCATTTTTTCCAAGCTGTTAAGCATTGAAGATTTAATCGTTTTCCAAGTATCATTTTTACTAAAATCGTAGAAAACATCAAACTGTTCGGGCAGGACATCTGACGTTCTAACTAGGTCATAATAATCAGTTCCCTTGACGGCCCAATTTCCGACAGTCAGGGATTTCGTTTCTGCATTATAATTGTAGGCTAAAATATCATTTAAGAGGAGCTTAGCCTGCTTCTTATAAGTATCAGCTTTATCAGACCAAAGCTCAGCAGCCTTAATCAAAGAATAAGCAATATAGAGATCCCCGTCTGTGGCGCTGTTAGACAAGTCTTCAATAGAACCGTCTGCTTTGATGTTTTGCTTCCAAGACATCAGCTGCGTACCTGCGGTACGGTGGTCCATATAATAGCGATAGAGCTTGCTAAATTCTTCCTTACTGTCGGCACCTTTTCGAGCAGCCTCAACAGCAATATACATCCCATAGCCTTGTCCTTCAGAAAGGGCTGTTGTCGCGTCTTCGTCTGTTGCTGTCTTGATATAGGCGCTTTTGCCGTGGGTCACCACATAGTATTTGGACCATTCTTCATAAACGTTTTGCTGCATATCATCAGTACTTTTAATACGAATAATGTAAAATCCTGCAGTCAGTATCGCAAGAAAGAGGATAAACCAAATATATTTTAATTTCTTCTTTTTCACTTCTTTCTCCTTTAACCTGCAAATCGTTTCGTTTTAACCCACTTCGTTCCATCACGGCGTAAGATTTTATCCATCATAACAGAACAAACAGATGAAATTGATACTATGATAAAGAGCTGCGTATAAGTAAAATAAGACAATAACGCAATCCAAATCTGGCTAACCGTTGCCTGACCGTGCTGGGTCGCCTGCGAGATGGAAATTTGCAAAAGGTAAAGCAAGATCATCAAGAACCAGTTAAAGAGCAAAAGCTGCGCCATATACACATTGTTGGTATCAAAGGCAAAAGGAATCTGAACACCTGGTTTGAATAAACCAATAATCAAGGCTATCAGATTAGAGAAGAAAAGAATATCTGATAAAACAATAGCCGCATTAAACCAAAAGAAGGTACAGGCATAATAGAAAACTTCCCATTTGACACGCCAGTTGCCGCGACCAAAAAGATGTTTGAAATTGGCAATAACCACTTCATAATTTCCCTTAGCCCAGCGCTTTCTTTGCAAATAGTAAGATTTCAGCGTTTCAGGTTCTTGCTGGAAGGCTTCAGAGTTATGGGCCAGGGCGATTAGTTTTCCGCTTTGCATAATTTTAAAGGAAATATCCGCATCTTCTGTCAGCGCACCATTTCGCCAGCCGCCAATACTCTTAACAAATTCTGTGTTGATGATAAAGTTCGTTCCGGGAATCCGGCCAATCTTACCCAAATGCCACATGCCAACATGCTGGATCCGCTGTGTCACAACGATTTCCTGATTGATACAGCGAGTCAGGAAATTTTGGTTGGCGTTACGAGTCTTATTGCGTCCAAAGGCTGCAACATGGCGTTCAGGATCTTCCATCACTTTTTGCACAAGGAAATACAGAGCATTTCTTTCAGGCATAGCATCAGCATCGTAAACGCAGATGTAATCCCCTTTTGCCATTTTCAGGGCGTCATTCAAAACGCCTGCCTTTCCGCCAGTACCAGTACGGTCAATCAAGGTTAAATCACGGTTAGCATATTGCGGCATAGCCTTCACCTTTTGCATTTCCTGATAGGTATTATCTTCACAGTTATCCGCAAAGAGAATAACTTCTACCTTATCATGAGGGTAATTCATGTCTAAAATAGCCTTAGCTGTCTGCGCGATAACCACATCTTCATTATGGGCCGGAACAACCACTGTTATCATCGGATATTCAGGCAAAGGGCTGGTATCAACGTCAAAATCACTGTGCTTAAACCAGAAATGAACGGCCGACATTAAAATGATTAAGGCCATTGCCAAAGAAGACCAAATTGAGATTAAACTAATAATCATTAAAATCTGACTAATCATCATCCACCGCCTTAAAGTTTTTATTCACTCGTTCAAGAATCACTAAATAGCTGATGAATAAGATGACAAAACAAGCCGCAAAAAAGAGACTTATGCCAAGTCCGATATTAAAAAATACATTTGTTAAATTCATAACTCCACTCACTTAATATTCTACAATGATATGAGTTTCCAAGAGACGTTCCAATCTCTTGATAATATCCTCATAATAGGCATAACGCTGCCAATTCTCATGATCAACCATCTGATAGCCATACTGAAATTGGATCTCATGAGTACTGTTTTCGTTATTAAACCGAATCTTGCTCAGATTAATACTGATTTCTTCTTCAAGTCCCCTATGCCAGTTGGGATCTGAACTGGTCTGAACAATGAAAAACAAACCATTTCTCAAGTAAAAGACCCTGTCGCTGTCTTGTTTGGACTTAAAGATAGCACGGTTAATCCGCTTAATACTGGCATAGTATTCTTTGGGCTGCGTTTGCTTAAATTGTTCGGCATGTGCCCAGCTGACCAGCATGGTCTGAATTGTGATATCATCAGAATGCTGAGCCTTGCGGGCATAATATTCATAATAGCTCTTAGCCTTAGAAGTCTGAACTGCAATAGAACTTTTTTTCTCTAAAATCAGACCTTCCATCCGATTGGCAATGATTAATATAATAGGCAGAGCAACAATTAAAACCAAGCGGTCTCTCAAAGGAATATAAGAAATACCGACTATAAGAATAAAAGCTCCAATAATAAGAGTAAAGAGCTCTGTCCAAGTGACCAGCAAATCAGTCAAGAACCAAGGGGTCAGTACAGCCATAAAAATAAGAAAACCATAAATACCCGCAATCATCGGTCCATACTGAAAAGCAACATAGATGCTTGAACCAGCAGCCAAGATCAAAAGCAAGAACATACCGGAAAGATTTAGTAATCGTCTCATGCTAAACTCATTCCCCCATTCCAAAATCTTCTGGACGCTCACCGCCGTTAAAATAATAAGAAATAGCGTCTAAAATACGTTCAGAGGCTTGACCGTCTCCATATGGATTTTTAGTCTGAGCCATCTCATCATAGGCTTCTTTATTATCCAGCAGCTCTGTCATCGCGCTTCTTACAGCATCTTCTTCGGTACCCACCAGTTTCAAAGTTCCAGCAGCTACACCTTCCGGACGCTCTGTCGTATCCCTCAATACTAAGACCGGCTTGCCCAGCGAAGGAGCCTCTTCCTGAACACCGCCAGAATCCGACATGATGAAATAGCTCTTGTTGGCTAAATTATGAAAGTCCACAACATCGAGCGGTTCAATCAGATGAACCCGTTTAACATCTGCTAAAATTTCCTTGGCCGCTTCCTGTACAGAAGGGCTGAGATGAACTGGATAGACAATTTCAACATCGGGATAGGCAGCTAGAACTGATCTCATCGTTTTAAAGACTCTGCGCATGGGCTCACCTTGATTTTCACGGCGGTGCATGGTAACCAAAATAATCCGGTTGTCTGGATTAATGGCATCAAGCACCTGGTGATGGTAGTCCTCTTTTACGGTCAGAGCCAAGGCATCAATAGCTGTGTTTCCAGTGACAAAAATTTGTTCAGCGGGATGATTTTCTGTTAACAGATTATCCCGGCTTTGATTGGTCGGTGCAAAGTAAAGATCCGATACAACATCGGTTACCTGACGGTTAACCTCTTCAGGAAATGGCGAATACTTATTCCATGTCCTAAGACCTGCCTCAACATGACCGATTTTAATTTGATTGTAAAAAGCAGAGATACTGGTTGCAAGAGTTGTTGTTGTATCACCGTGTACTAAAATAACATCAGGTTTTTCACTCTTGAGGACTTCGTCAAGTTTGTTAATCACATTGGTTGTAATTGTTGACAAGGTCTGCTGCTTACTCATGATGTTCAAATCATAATCAGGGTCAATGCCAAATGTTTCCAGTACCTGATCAAGCATCTGCCGATGCTGAGCAGTCACAACAGTCACCGCATCAAAACGATCAGTCTGCTGTTTTAAAGACCTGATCAAGGGAGCCATCTTAATGGCCTCCGGTCTGGTACCGAAAACAAGCATAACTTTAATTTTTTTCATGTTTCCTCTTTATGATAATTTTGAATTAATGTGTGCTAAAATGACACATCTTTGTCATAATATCACTATTTTATTACAAATTCAAGACAAAAAGCTTTGAATTTTTTAAAAAACTTTTCCTTTATTTTATTATTATATTAAAAAACGCTCTTATTAAATAAGAGCGTTCAATTATTCAAAATCTTTATTTTATCAACCTTCAGCTGAGTTTAAGCAGAGCATCATATTTTTCTAATAAAATAATAAAAATAACAAAATCTGACAATTGCAACTATTTCACAAATAACAATAAGATTAAATAAATATGATGATTACATTATATCATTAAAATATTTCACATTTACTGAGCATAGAGCTTCTTAACAGCTGCAACATCTACATCTTGGATGCCATGATAAGAACCCGATGAAGCCATTACTGAAATCTCATTATCATCGTGACCAAGACCGATAGCATGTCCCAATTCATGTTCTGCTGTATGAACGATTCGCTCAAAACTATAGCCGTAGTCTTTGTTTAAAAGATAGTAACGATTAAGTTTAATATCAACATGGCTGATCCGATTGGTGACAGCGTTAGTTTCAGATTCGGCCAGACCGGCAGCCTGAGAAGCAGCATCTGTATAATCAGTTGCTACGATATCAGCTGACTCTTTATTAGAAACAATAGTAAAAGTGAAACTGCCTGTCGCATTCCAATTAGCAATGGCTGTCTGATAAGCTTTAATAAAAGTCTCATCAGTTGAAGCTATATAAACCGCGGCCTTATTTTCAGCCCAGCGGCTGCCTCTGTCATGCTCATAATTATCCGTAGATAATTTGGACATGGTATCTTGCAGGTTGAAATCATTGCTAAAAAAAGCTGAAATCTTATTGAGCTGATTAGAAACTGCAGCTCCAAAATTATCTTTATTACTGCTGGTGAAATAGAAAAAAGCTAAACCGATGACCGCTAGGATAATGACCGTTCGAAAAATACTCCAAATCAGGCTGAAAATGAGCCTAGGAATAAAAAATAAAATCCTGATTATTTTTTTCATAAGAGATGTCCTTTCGTTTTTGTTAGAAAAGACCTAAAACTTTCAAATTAAATTTAAGTATAGCAGGCATCAAAATAAAAAGCAAGAATTTTATACCAGCACAGATTGGCAAAAAAGAAAAACGAGGCAAAACAGCCAGCGGCTTTGTCAGCCTCAGCTTTTCTGTCTCGTTTACAACTATTTCTATTCAAGATTCAGTTTTTTAAACTGTCCCTTTTTAACTTTGGTATAGCCTTGTTTCTTAAGCAATTTTTCACTTTGTTTTAAACTAACATAAGTTGCTTTTTTGCCTGACGGTGTGTCAATATCTATTTCCGGCAGTTTTTCTGCTAGCTCATTAAGATTAACTTTGTCATAGTTGACACTAACCTTTTCTATCATATAGGTATCTTTATATTCGATGCTTTCTTTGACCCCTGTAATACCTTGGTATTTTTCTGCATCAGCAGAAAACTTTTCCTTGGCTGCTTCTGCTTCATCTACCTTAAGAGCTGCATAGGTTATAGTATTTTTTGTTAGCTGTTTGGTAACACGGTCACTTCCTTTTTTGTGGTAGTAAGTCAGTCGAACATCTGCTGCACCTTCTTTAAACATTTGATAATAGACAGCTTCCGTACGAGAGGACTTTGCGCTGGCTGTGTCTTGAATCAGCAGAGCTGCAAGCAAGACTGCAGCAAATGTTCCTAAAATAAGAATGAGTTTCTTTTTCATAAATACCTTCCTCGCTTTTCCATTTATAATTTATACCCTTTCATTGTAACCTCTTACAAATAACCTGTCAAGGTCTCCAAAAAGCCTTGATATAGGATTAAGACAGCCGCTCTTCTTTTTGATAGTCAATCGGCAGCCGCTCCAAAAGAAAATCCAGCTGCTTTTCCCAATAATACCACTCGTGCCTGCCGTGATCTGTGCGGTAGTCAATGTCGAGCCCCAGAGCCCTCAGCTTTTCAACAGCTATTTCATTAGCCTGATAGAGAAAATCTTCATAGCCGCACCAGGCATAAAATTTTGTTTTTTTATCTGATTTTTTTGCCAGTGTAGTCAGAAAATGTTCCTGCAGCTCTTCTCCTTGCAAATCGCCAAAGATTCCCTGCCAGTAGCTTGGCGAACCTTCTGTAACCGTCGTTAAACTTTTTCCGTCAATACCAATGCCAAGTGCTCCTGAAAATGACGCCGCATATGAAAACATATCGGTGGAAAGAGCAATCTTGTAAGCACCGTAGCCGCCCATAGAAAGACCTGCAATAAAAGTTTTTTCGCGCTTCTTTGTCATATTAGGAAAAAAACGCTGCATAACTTCCGGCAGTTCCTTGGCAATCATATCGTAATAGTTAAGGCCGTAAGCGGTATTGGTATACCAGGCTAAATCTGTTGAAGGCATGATGACAATTAAATTCGTTTTTCTCAGCAGGCGCTCAATAGCTGTCCGCTTTTGCCACGAGTTCTCATTGCCGCCCATCCCGTGTAAAAGATACAGCACAGGAATGTCTGTGTCATTAACATATTCTTCTTTAACCTCTGCGGCATCCGGATAGATGACATTGACATGGCGCACCATATCTAAACTTTGTGATTGATATTCTATTTGAAAAAAAGCCATTAATCAATTTTCCTCCCAATTTATTTCTCTCATTATAGCATAAATTAATTTCTTTTGATAAACTTAAAAAGAAAGGTAGGAAAGAAAAATGCTCACAATCTACGGTGATCTGACTGATAATGAAACAAGGTGCACTGACTATCATGGACCGACAGACATTGTCGCTTTGAAATGCTTTGCCTGTCAAAAATACTACCCTTGTTTTAAGTGTCACAACTGCCATGAACAGCATTTATTTGCCCCGTACCCACAATACCTGAAGAAAGACAAAGCAGTCTTTTGTGGTGCCTGCCAAAAAGAGTTAACTATTGAAGATTACAAAGGACAGCCTGCCTGCCCTTGCTGTGGCCATCCCTTTAATCCTAACTGCAGCCGCCACTATGACTACTATTTTTCAGATAAGCCCTAATTATCTACGCGCAGCTATGCTAGTTGGTATATCAAAAAAAGAATGGGACAAAAATCAGCTATTGAAGCAGTTGATTTCATAGTCCCACTCTTTTCTTTTTATGTTCTTTATCTCACTTCCATGACAACCGGTAAAATTGCCGGCCGGCGCTTGGTCTGATCAAACAGAAATTTACCGATTTCATCGCGGACAAGGGATTTTAATTCGCTCCAGTCAAAAGTGTCTTGAGCCAGATAATTTTCGACAGCATTGTTAACAATATCAGCACTTTCACGCAAAATATCCCGGCTCTTTTTGACATAAACAAAACCGCGGGTGTTAATTCTTGCCTTAGAAATAATCTTCTTTTCTTTCTTATTGACAGTCAAGGCGACAATAAAGATACCGTCTTCCGACAGAACCTTGCGGTCACGCAGGACGATATTGCCCACATCACCAATCGCATTGCCGTCAATCATAACATCCCCTGCAGGCACAGCTCCTTCATGAACAAAACCGTCTTGGCCGTAAACCATGATATCGCCACGCTTCATGATGTAAATATTTTCTGGGAACATGCCGATTTCAAGCGCTAAATCAGCGTGAGCTGCCAGCTCTCGATACTCTCCTTGAACTGGGAAGAGGTATTTGGGTTTAAGAAGGTTAATCATCAGCTGAAGGTCGCGGCCATTGGCATGCCCTGACACTCGAAGATCCTGTGTAATCAGTCTAACATTGCCGCCCGCCTTATAAATCAGATTTTCAACTTGTGCCACAACGGCTTCTTTCGAAACCGTCGGTGTTGTCACAATGTAAACCAAGTCTCCGTCTTTAATTTCCACATAGCGGTGACGGCCGACAGCTATTTTTCTCAGACCGTTCAAAGGCTCACTCATCCGGCCTGTTTCTAAAATAATCAGCTCATGATCTTCAAACTTATGCATATCCTTAGGCTTCACAATGAGCTTTTCATCCACAACTGAAAGCTTTTTAAGGCGGATAGCTGTGCGGACAATATTTTCAACATCAAAACCAGTCAGAACAACACGGCGGCCGTTATTGGCAGCAGAATCAAAGACCTGCTGGATACGAACAAGGTTAGAAGCCACTGCTGCAACAATAATGCGCCCTTCCCAGTTGGAGATGATCTGCTCCATCTCAACTCCTACCTCAGCTTCACTGGCAATTTGCACATTGCTGTCAGCATTTGCCGAGTCTGATAACAGAGCCAAAACACCTTCACGTCCAACCTCAGCAATACGGGCTAAATCGGTCTGATAGAGCTTACTTGCAGCCTGATCAAACTTGAAATCACCGGTATAAACGATGTTGCCTTCCTTGGTGCCAACAACAATTCCCAAACTTTCAGGGATTGAGTGGGTTGTTTTAAAGAAAGAAACCAGGGCATCCTTAAATTCAATCTCAGTTTCGGCATCCACCACATGAAAGTTATGAAATTTTTTTGTAGCATCATTATTTTTGACAACCAGTTTGGCTAGTTCAATAGTCAGTTCTGAGCCAAAAACCGGTGCCTTGACATTGGTTAAGAGATAAGGCAGAGCGCCAATTGCGTCGGCATGTCCGTGCGTCAGAAAGATTCCTCGAACTCGTTTTTTATTGTCAATCAGATAATCTAAATTGGGTATGATAACATCCACACCTAGCTGTTCATTTTCTGGATATTTCAATCCGGCATCTAGAATAAAAATAGAATCATTGACCTCTACTAGATAGAAGTTCTTGCCGTTTTCCCGAACTCCTCCCAGGGCCATAATTTTAATGTCAGTCATTAGTTCTCCTTATGTTTTCATAGTGTTTTTCAGATCATTTCAGTCCTGTGACTCCTTGTCTTCTTTCACTATCTTTATTTTCATACAAACGATCCCTGCCTCCCGTGTTCATGCACAAGACAGCAGGTCGAATTACTGCGGGCAATTAAAAAATTGCATACATGAGTAGTATACAACTTTTCAGCTTATTTTTCAATTTATTCAGGCTCTATAATATCTGTAGTGGGTAACTCCCATTCAGATATCATAGAGCCATTTTAGGTCACTGTCTCATTTTTCTAACTTCAAAAGAGTATGCACTAACCTTTAGTGTAAAATAAGACAATTTCCTTATTTTGACTACTGTCCTCAAAATATTTTTATTCTATAGTCTTGATAGACTTGACAAATAGTAGAGAAAAGAGCCTTTATTCAAACAGGCCATAGTAGTCAGAGATATCCATTTGAGCCTTTTCTTCAGCAGATAAATCCTGAATAATACGACCGCCCTTCATGACCAGCAGGCGGCTGCCGTATTTGAGAGCATCTTCCATGCGGTGAGTAATCATGAGAGCCGTCAGATGATCACGGCTGACAAATTCTTCGGTCAGCTCCATCAAGGCCACGCTGGTTTTTGGATCAAGAGCAG
The DNA here is from genome assembly GCF_000286075.1 of Streptococcus ratti FA-1 = DSM 20564. Classification (GTDB taxonomy): domain Bacteria; phylum Bacillota; class Bacilli; order Lactobacillales; family Streptococcaceae; genus Streptococcus; species Streptococcus ratti. The sequence continues at coordinate 855,671 of NZ_AJTZ01000005.1, forward strand.
CCGTATGTTCATCCAGCAGCAACAGCTCAGGCCTTTTAATCGTCGCCATGAGCAGACTGAGCGCCTGCCGCTGTCCTCCTGAAAGGAGACCAGCCGGCGTTTCCAAATGCTTTTCCAAACCATTGCCAATTTTATCAATAACCGCCTGAAATTCTTTTTTGTGAGCATTGATATTGCGCGAAATAAGGCTGCGCCGCTCTCCGCGGTACTTAGCAATTAAAAGGTTTTCAGCTACTGTCATTCGAGGCGCCGTCCCCATTTTAGGATCCTGAAAAACACGGGATAAGTATTTAGCACGCTTTTCCGCAGGATAAGCAGTGACATCCTCACCCATCATATAAATGCTGCCGCTGGTCAGACTGAGCGTCCCGGCAAGAACATTAAAAAGCGTGGATTTACCGGCTCCGTTTCCGCCGAGAATCGTCAGAAAATCGTGCTCATAAATATCAAGGCTGACATCATTGAGAATTGTCTTATAGTCATCAAAACCATTATTCACTTTGACCGTAGCATTTTTTAATTCAACAATTTTTTTAGTCATCGGGACAGTTTCACTCCTTTAAAGAATTTCTTTTTCAATTCCGGAATCATAAGACAGACAGCCAAGACTACCGCACTAAAGAGTTTGAGATAGTTTGTTTTAAAGCCTAGAGAAATAACTGCCAAAATTAAAAATTGGTACAAAACAGAGCCAACAACAATAGCTATCAGGCGCTCCAACAAGGTCAGACCCGTTGAAAAGAGCACTTCTCCGATAATGATACTGGCTAAGCCGATGACAATGACACCAATACCTTTGGAAACATCAGCATAACCGTCCTGCTGACTGATAAGGGCGCCAGCCAGGGCAATCAGACCATTAGATAAGACTAAGCCCATCAGCTCCATTTTATCAGTATTTATTCCAAAACTCTGTGCCATATCATGGTTGTCACCAGTTGCGATATAGGCCTGGCCTAGGCGTGTATTCAAAAAGAAAATCATACTGCCGACCACCAGAACGACAAAGATAAGCCCCAGAACAAGCAGGTTGATGCTGCCGGAAAAAGGCAGCAGATCTTGTAATTTTCTGGCGTCCAGCAGGCCCAGATTGGCACGTCCCATAATCATCAGCATGATAGAATGACAGGAAGTCATAACCAAAATTCCCGATAAAAGGGTAGGAATCTTTCCTTTTGTATAAAGAAGCCCCGTTACCAAGCCTGCCAGACAGCCTGCCAAAACAGCTATTACAGTTGCCAGCAGAGGGTTGGTTCCCTGTGTGATTAGCGTCACTGCTACGGCGCCGCCCAAGGGAAAGGAGCCTTCTGTTGTCATATCCGGAAAATCTAAAATCCGAAAGGTCATAAAAATTCCTAAGCCTAAAATAGACCAAAGAAAACCTTGTGAAATCGTTGAAAGTAACATCTTCTATCCTTCTTTTATAAATATCTTTTATTTTAACACAAAAAAAGGAAGGGGACAAAAGTCATTTTGATTGGTTGACTTTATCTCCTCCTTTGATCAAGAAAAATCTTTTGGGGGTAAGCCTTGCTTACTTGTTTTTTGTCTTTTTAAGCACATCAGCAGGAATAGTGATACCCAGCTCCTTAGCTACCTTTTTATTGACAACAGGGGTTCCCTTGTCAAATATATTAACAGGCAGGTCAGAAACGTTTTTCCCTTCAAATAATTTCACAGCCATCTTGCCAGTGGCAACACCAAGCTCATACTGATCAACAACAACCGAAGCAAGACCGCCTTCATTGACCATGGTATCCACACTTGGATAGATAGGTTTTTTTGCTGCCTTAGCAGCTGATACTACAGTCGGGAAGGCACTGGCAATGGTATTGTCCAGCGGAATCCAGACAGCATCTGCCTTCTCCAGCATGACATTCATGGTCGTAGCAATTTCATTGGTTGAAGGGACAGAATATTCCAGTACTTCATAGCCCTTTTTCTCGGCCCTTTTCTTGAATTCTGCCACCTGAGATTTAGAATTGTCTTCGCTGCTTGAATAGATAACACCAATCGTTTTGACTTTTGGTGTTAAGGTCTTTACTAAATCAACTTGAGCCTTGATTGGAGTCTTGTCAGACACACCTGTGACATTGCCGTCTGGTTTTTTTAGATTTTTAACCAGCTTAGCGCCGACTGGATCTGTCACAGCTCCCATAACAATCGGAGTGTCCTTGGTCGCACTGGCCAAGCCCTGTGCTGCCGGTGTTGCAATTCCAATCAGGACATCATTTTTATGGTTAACTAGGGTTTGGCTCATGGTTTGCACCTTGCTTTGGTCCCCTTCAGCATTCATAAAATCAATTTTTATTTTCTTGCCGGAATAGCCCTCTTCTTTCATGCCGGCTTTGATCCCCCGGTAAATTTCATCCAGAGCATTGTGGCTGACATATTGAAGCACACCAACTTTAAAGGTATCCGACTGGGATGATTTTTGATTTTGACTGCTGAGAGACTGGTAGACAATAATGCCGATGACAAGCAGAGCCAGAGCTGCTAGAACTCCTATTAAACGTTTATTTTTCATGTTTCCTCCTCAAATAAATACCGTCTTTATTTTACTGCAATTTTCAGCATTTTTCAATACAGCATTAAAAACGCTTTCCCTGCTCTTTAAAAGCGCATTGCAGCTTTCGTGTGGTATAATAGAAAAGACTAAGAGAAAAGAGGAAAAACCATGTCCTTTGATGGCTTTTTTTTGCATCATTTAACCTTGGAATTAAAAGAACAGCTCCTGTGGGGGCGGATTCAAAAGGTTAATCAGCCTTTTGAACATGAACTGGTTTTGTCAATCCGCAACAACCGCCAAAATTATAAACTGCTGCTTTCGGCTCACTCTGTTTTCGGCCGAATTCAGGTGACTAAAACTGATTTTCAAAATCCTCAAAATCCTAATACCTTTACTATGATTATGCGGAAGTATTTGCAGGGAGCCGTGATTGAACAGATTGAACAAATTGATAATGACCGTATTGTCGAAATCACTGTCTCCAGCAAAAATGAAATTGGAGATCAAATCAAGGTGACTTTGATCACAGAGATTATGGGCAAGCACAGTAATATTATACTGATTGACAAAAATGAACAAAAAATCATTGAGTCCATTAAACATATCGGCTTTTCTCAAAACAGCTACCGTACCATTCTGCCCGGTGCCAGCTATCTGGCGCCGCCAAAAACAAAAGGGGAAAACCCCTTTACTGTTTCTGATGAAAAGCTCTTTGAAATCCTGCAGACAGAAAATCTAGCCGCTGATAATTTACAAAAGCTCTTTCAGGGACTGGGCCGTGATACAGCTGAGGAATTAAGCAGGCGCTTGAATACTGACAGACTGAAACAGTTTAAGCAGTTCTTCGACCTGCCGGTCTGTCCTGTTTTGACTGAAAAATCTTTTTCTGCAGTAAACTGGCATAATGCTCAGGAACAATTTGCCAGTCTTTCTGATTTACTGGATTATTTTTACCAAGACAAGGCTGAACGCGACCGCATTGCTCAGCAGGCCAGCGATCTCATTCACCGCATTCAAAATGAACTGGAAAAAAATAAGAAAAAACTCAAAAAACAAGAAAAAGACCTGCTAGATACAGATAAGGCAGAAGACTTCCGCCAAAAGGGAGAATTGCTGACAACTTATTTGAATCAGGTTCCTAACAACCAAGACCAGGTTATCCTTGACAATTACTACACAGGCGAAAAAGTAAGAATTGCACTTGACAAGGCTCTGACACCCAGCCAGAATGCCCAGCGTTATTTTAAAAAGTATCAAAAATTAAAGGAAGCCGTTAAGCATCTGGGCAGATTAATCGAAGAAACCAAGGCCACTATTCAATATTTAGACAGTGTTGATACTGCTCTCAATCAGGCCAGTCTTGCTGAAATCAGCGATATTCGCGAAGAATTAGTCGAAACAGGCTTTGTTAAACGCCGCCACAAAGAAAAAATACAAAAGCGCAAGAAACCTGAACGCTATTTAGCTTCTGACGGCAAAACCATCATCATGGTAGGCAAAAATAATTTGCAAAATGATGAGCTGACCTTTAAAATGGCTAAAAAGGGCGAGCTGTGGTTTCACGCCAAGGACATCCCAGGCAGCCATGTTCTCATTAAGGATAATCTTAATCCTAGTGATGAGGTTAAAACAGACGCTGCTGAATTAGCTGCCTATTTTTCAAAAGCCCGCCTCTCTAACCTCGTTCAGGTTGATATGATTGAAGCCAAAAAGCTCAACAAACCTACCGGCGGAAAGCCAGGCTTTGTCACCTATACAGGACAGAAAACTTTGCGTGTCACTCCTGATGAGGATAAAATAAAAGCTATGAAAATCTAAAAAGCGGGCCGGACAACCATGATAGTTTCTCTACCTCCCGTACACGAGTATAATCCGGAGGCTTACCTATAAAAAGTGTCCTGTTTCCCGCCTTTTTATAATCATAAAATTTTGACGCAGCGGTTGTCTGAGCTGGGACGGCGAAATCAATCCTTCCAAATTACCAATTTCTGTCCACCCTTCTAAAAAACTCAATTGCCCGCTTCAGTTCATTGCTATCGCCGCCTTCTTATTTTCTGCTGTTAGGCTCCTCCTCTTTTTAAGCTTTATTTGTACTTTTTATAAAATAATACTATAATAATAAAATATTTATAGAAAAGGATGAAATTATGTCAGATCAATCAGATACCAAACAGACCAGCCAAGGTTCAGAAGAACTGGAAAACGGTATGGTTCGCGGCTTGCAAAACCGCCACGTTCAGCTCATTGCCATCGCCGGAACGATTGGAACCGGACTTTTCCTGGGAGCTGGCAGATCCATCAGCCTAACCGGACCGTCTATTATCATCGTCTACCTGATCACAGGTTTTTTTATGTTCTTGATGATGCGGGCCATCGGTGAAATGCTCTATTACGATCCCGACCAGCATACGTTCATTAATTTTATTACTAAATATGTTGGCAAGGATTGGGGTTACTTTTCCGGCTGGTCTTACTGGCTGTCGCTGATTTTTTTAGGCATGGCAGAAATTACTGCCGTTGCGACCTATGTTCAGTACTGGTTTCCTGCTTGGCCGGCCTGGATTATCCAGATTGTTTTCTTAATACTGCTGTCTTCTATCAACCTGATTGCAGTCAGAGTTTTCGGAGAAACAGAATTCTGGTTTGCTATGATTAAAATTATCGCTATTCTGGCCTTGATTGCTACCGGAATTTTCATGGTACTGACTGATTTTAAAACCTCTCAGGGTCATGCCAGCCTAAGCAATATTACCAACCATTTCGAATTTTTCCCTAAGGGCTGGACAAGATTCTTTATGGCCTTTCAAATGGTCTTCTTCGCCTATCAGGCTATCGAATTTGTCGGAATTACTACCTCAGAAACACAAAATCCCAGAAAAGTCTTGCCTAAGGCTATTCAAGAAATTCCCGTTCGGATTGTCATCTTCTATATCGGTGCCTTGATTGCCATCATGGCCATCTTTCCTTGGCGGGCCCTGCCGGTTAATTCATCGCCTTTTGTGATGGTCTTTAGACTTGCCGGAATTAAGTGGGCTGCTGCTTTAATTAACTTTGTCGTTTTAACCTCAGCAGCTTCGGCACTTAATTCCACTCTCTATTCAACAGGACGGCACCTTTACCAGCTGGCCAATGAAGTACCCAATCCTCTTTTGAGTTATTTCAAGGCTGATCGCTTGTCACGAACAGGTGTCCCAAGCAGAGCTATTATCATGTCAGCAGTTGTCATTGCTATTTCGGCCTTCATCACTGTTTTACCGGGAATATCTGATGCTTTTGCCCTGATCACGGCATCATCATCAGGCGTTTATATTGCTATTTATATCCTAACGATGATTGCCCATTACAAATACAGACAGTCTAAAGATTTCATGCCGGACGGCTACCTGATGCCAGCTTATAAGTTTTCTAATCCTATCACCACACTCTTTCTTGCCTTTGTCTTTATTTCCCTCTTTTTACAGGAGTCAACCTACATCGGAGCTATTGGTGCAACGATTTGGATTATCGGTTTTGGTCTTTACAGCAAACTTAAATTTAAAAATCAGCCCTAGCCAATCAAACTAAAAAGTGAGATAGATATCCATTCCCAAGGAATGACGATCTCTATCTCACTTTTTGCATAGTCAATTGAGGGCTGCCTTACGATTGACAAAACAGATAGCTCTTATCCAAACGCTGTTAGCTTTCTAGATTACAGCTATTCAGCCTTGTCAATATCACCGCGGACTTCTTTGGCATTGAATTTAGCAAACAGATACTGACGGTCTTGAACAGGAAAACGCTGATCCAGCTGATCAACCGCTCCCACTTCAACCTGACCCTCTCTAATCACATAATCCATAACATGACCGCCAAAGGTATGATCATCAGAAATGAAATGAAGATGATAGCCTGCCACGCTGACCCCATGAAAAATTTCCGGAGTCCAAATACCAACAATTGTACCTGTAATATTTTCGGCGGTATATTCGGGCTGGTGGGTCGCTACTTCTGCAAATTTTTTATCCGATGTTGACCGCGGAATCATGCGCACATGCATTTTGGCAAAAGTACCATGAATTTTAATCGAACGGAAAAGATTTTCGCCGTCATAATAAGATTCTATGCGTGCCTGCAATTCCTTATCTGTCATTTCAAAACGCTGTTTAAAGATAACCTCAGCTTGATGATGAATAACCGCTGCATAAGGAACCTTCATATCATCAGGCACTTCAACAACTTCTGGCTTGTCTCCGGATCCCTTGGCCTGATAAGCTTTGCCATCCAAGACAATAAGCTCTCCGTCAATAGAATCAAGTGTTCCAAGACCTAAATCACCGTACTCCAGCAGCTCACCTACTGTTAGGGAACCGCCGTAAAGACCCGCCATAAGGGCTCCCAGAGTATTGTATTGAAACAATTTATTGGCTTCCATTTTTAAACTCCTTTTTAGTAAAACTCATCTGGTAAAATCGTTTCACCTAGTTTAATGTTATCCTTGTAATCAATTGGAATATCAATGAGCACCGGACCGTTTTCAGCTTCTTTTAGAGCCGTTTTTAAAATAGCATCAAAATGCTCCTTGCTGTCGGCACGATAGCCCTTAGCACCGAAACTTTCAGCGTATTTGACAAAGTCAACAGATCCGAAATCAACGCCCGATGACCGTCCGTATTTCATCTCTTCCTGAAACTCAACCATATTGTATTTACCGTCATTCCAAATGATATGAACGATAGGCAGCTTCAGACGGACCGCTGTTTCCAGCTCCTGTCCGGAAAAGAGAAAGCCCCCATCGCCTGAAATCGAAATGACTTTGGTATTTGGCCGCAAAAGACTGGCTGAAATGGCCCAAGGCAAAGCAACTCCTAAAGTCTGCATACCATTTGAGAAAAGCAGATGACGGGCTTCATAGCTCTTGAAATAGCGAGCCATCCAGATATAGTGGCTGCCGACATCAACAGTAACAGTCATATCATCTGTTGTCTGCCTTTGAAGAACATCAATCACATCAAGCGGATGAACAAGGCCCTCTTTTGGTATCTTATCAAATTTGACATCGTCAGTTACATTCGTTTTGAGACCGACAAGATACTCTCTGGAGCCTTCCGGCAAATCATAGCCCTTGACAGCAGGCAACAATAAATCCAGTGTCTCTGCTATATCGCCAATCAGTTCACGCTCAGGCTGGAAGTAGGTATCAATCTCAGCAGGAGCTACATCAATAACGATAATACGAGCTGAGATTTCGGCATTCCAGTTTCGGGCTTCATATTCAATCGGATCATAGCCGATAGCGATAATCAAATCTGATTTTTTCAGCAGCATATCACCCGGCTGGTTGCGAAAAAGCCCGACGCGGCCAAAGAAGGTATCTTCTTCGAGATCACGCGAAACGATACCGGCACCTTGGAAAGTTTCTACAACCGGCAATTTAACAGATTCCAAAAGCTGGCGGATAGAGGCTGTTACATCGGCAGTCGATGCCCCGTTGCCCAAAAGCAAAACAGGCAGGACAGCATTTTTAATAGCCTGGGCTAGATAATTAATATCAGCAACAGACGCTGAGCCTAGTTTAGGGTCTGTCAGAGGTTTAATAGCTTTAACAGAAACGGAGCTGTCTGTCACATCCTGAGGAATGGACAAAAAGCTGGCGCCAGGTTTGCCGGCTTTAGACAAACGATAGGCATTAGCAATATTTTCAGATAGAGTTTCTGGATCTTGGACCTCAGCCGAATATTTGGTAATTGGCTCTAGCATAGCAACATTGTTCATGGATTGGTGAGCCCGTTTTAAAAGGTCGCCCCGCTTGACCTGACCGCCAATTGCAAGGACGGGATCACCTTCAGCTGTCGCTGTCACAAGACCGGTCGCCAGATTAGAAATACCAGGACCGCTGGTTGCAATAACCACACCCGGTTCACCTGTGATACGTCCAATTCCCTGAGCCATAAAAGCAGCATTTTGTTCATGGCGGGCAACAATCAGTTCAGGACCCTTATCCTCTAAAGTGTCAAAAACACGGTCAATTTTAGCGCCGGGAATGCCAAACACGTATTTGACATCATGATTAATGAGGCTGTCAACGATTAAGTCAGCCCCATAGTTTTTCTTATTGTTTTCTGTCATTTAATATCCTTTCTTCACAAGTTTCATGTCAATTATACCACAGATTTTTCAAGACTTTGTGAATTTTTATTTGTGAATTTTTGAGCGAAATCATAAAAACTCTTCCAAACACGGATACCTCTTTCTGTCTGTTCAGAGTTCTGCCAAAAAATCTGCTACATCACTGTCATCAGGTACCAGCTGCAAATAGCTGTCAGCCAAGGATTTGACCTTTTCTTGATAGCCAAATTCTCGCAAAATATAGATATAGTCCTTGAGAAATTCCGGATTGCCGGCCAAATCTGCTGCCAGATCTTCATACAGCTCAAGTGCTTTTTCATCCTGATCCAATGCCTGATAAGCCTTAGCAATGTTCCATTTGGTCAGCACATTGTCAATAGCTTCAGTATCTAAGTTTACTACTTCCTCAAAGCGTTCTTCTTCCAGATACAAGTTGCTGAGCCGCATCAGAATTTCTTCATCATCTTCGGCAACATCCAAAGCCTTAAGCAAATAGTTTTCTGCTGCTTTTTTATCGTGCAGCTCATAGGACAGCTGTGAAGCTAAAAGCAGCAGGCGGCTGTCAAAAGCATTTTTGGTCAGGCCTTGCTGCAGCAGCCGCAGGGCATCTTCTGTCTTGTGTTCAGCATGAAGAGAAAGGGCATAAACATATTCATAGCCGGCAAAATCAGGATTTATAGTATCCAACTGCTTAAAGTAGAGATTGGCTCTTTGGTATTCTTCTTGGTCATAAAGAAGAACAGCCGTTTCAAACACCGTTTGGTCATCGAATTCAATCTCAATAGCTTTTTCAAAAAACTCGATAGCTGCTTCAAATTTACCTAAACCAGCATAGGCACGGCCTATTCTTTCATAGGTCGAGATTCCTGTTTCCTCTAGAATTTCACGATTGTCCAGCTGAGCGTAGTGCTTGATAGCGTCCTGAAAAAGCTCCAAATTCATTTCAATTTCTGCCAGACCAAAAATCACAAGAGAGTCCTGGCTGATACGGCTAGCTTCAAGCATTTTTTCCCTGGCAACATCTGTAAGTCCTTCCGCATCATATAAATCAGCCTTGACAAGCAGAGCAGCCAGATAATCGGGGCTTTCAGACGCAATAGCATCCAAATACATGAAAGCCTCGTCAGTCTGACCGTCCTCACTGGCAATCTGAGCCAGATTGATATTAACTTCGGGAAAATCAGGCTGCAGCTGCAAATAAATCTCTTTAGCCTGAGGGTAAAAGCCAATAGACTGCAAGTATTCGGCCAAAGACAGAAGTGTCTCAGCGTCGTCTTCTCTCAGCGCCCGTTTTAAATATTTTTTAGCATGCACTAAATCCTGATTGTGAATAGCTGCAAGCATTTTTTCACTGTTTAACATTTTCTTTACTGACCTCATCTTCCTTTTCATAGAGACCGCTGACAGGCTTGTACCACTCGAAAATTTCCTTGACAAGAACTTTTAAGGAGGCATAGACAGGAATTCCTAAGAAAACACCCCAAACACCAAACATAGAACCGGCTGTCAGCAAAATAAACATAATGGTAATAGGATGGATACTGAGTTTGCTGCCTAGAACAAGCGGCGAAACAAAACGCCCTTCAATAGTCTGTTCAATAATAAAAACCACTATTACCTTAATCACCATAATCGGGCCCTCAACCAGCGCTAAAATTAAAACTGGTATTGTAGCCAAAAAACTTCCTAAATAAGGAATCAAATTTAAAAAACCGGCAACAATCCCGAAAGTCACTGCATAAGGCAAACCAATAATACTGAACATAAGGGAAAACAGAAAACCAACAATGATAGCTACCGTTACCTGCCCTTGAACGTAGCTGGCCAACTGGTTGCTAACATCATTGAGAATGCGGTGAGCCGGCTGGCGCATTTTTGTCGGCAGGTAAGAAACAAAAGCTTTTTTCATCTTGCTACTGTCGCGCAAAAGATAAAAAACAATAAAAGGCGAAATCAAAATAGAAACCGTAACACGCGCAAGCACAGAAGCAAAATTTCCTGCCCAGGTTACAGCACCCTTAGAAAAGGACTCTGCATAATCTACAGCCTTTTGACTGAAATTCGTAACTGTCTCTTCGATTTGCGGGCGAAAGCTGGCTAAAATATCATTTTTTAACAGACCCGCAACTTGATCATCAACAGACCTAACATAGCTTGGCAGCTGCCTGATAAAAGAAGACAGCTGATCATTGAGCATTGGAAAAAGATTAGCAATTCCCCAAGCTAAAAGCCCAGCTATCGCCAGAAAAACAATCGTAATGGCTGTGACACGGCTGGTACCCCGCTTTTCAATAAAATCAACAATAGGTTTTAAGAGATAGTACAGCAAAGCCGCAATGACCAGAGGAAGCATAATAACAGCCATAAAAGAAAAGATGGGCTTTAAAATAGGGCTTATTTTCGTGAAAACAAGAATATTCAAAAAAAACAAAAGCAAAACCAGTAAAACTGTTACAGCTTTATTATTTAAAAACCATTTAAAAAACCAAGTCATATCAAATTTCTTTTGATTATTATCCATCCGCATCCTCCTAACAAGTACTCCTTAGCTTATGGCTGCCCTTTGGACTAAGGCTTTTAAAGCTATTTGTCATAAAACGTCACTTGTTTATCAATCAATTTTTTCTGAACATAGGTAAATTTGGCTGAGAAAAAAGGAACATCTTCCAAAATCCATTTAAAAATTTCATAGTCCCCTTCCCATGTCGGCTTTTGAAGTACCTGATCATAAGGAACCCAAGCAAGAGTCCCCTCACGGCTTTCCTCATCTGAAATAAGCTCACCTTCAAAATCAGTTACCTTAAACACATAAGTGTACCAGTCGTGTCCCGGCGTAAAGTCAGGAAAGGTAATTACTCCTTTGAAGTCCATCTTTTTGACCTTTAAATGGGTTTCTTCAAAAATTTCCCGACGCGCACACTCATCGGGACTTTCTCCTCTTTCTATTTTGCCGCCGACACTGATCCACTTACCCTCATGAACATCATTTTCTTTTTTATTTCGATGCAAGAGCAGCAATTCACGTCCGTTATCAATATAACAAATCGTTGCTAACTTTGTCATTTCTCCTGTCCTCTCTTTTCTCTTTATTATTATAACAAAAATTATGCTATAATTTGGACAAGAAAACTACAGGGAAGAATCAAATGATTGAAACGGTTTATTTTGGCATTTACACCAGACACACACCAAAGAGGAACTACACTGCTCGTTTCGATACTGAAAGAGGAACTTTATCAGATCTAGAATTGCTTGCGGCTGCGGCCAAAGAAAATCCGACTTATCTAGCTTTTGACCGGAACAATCATCTTTTCAGCGTCTCAAAACAAGCTGACAGAGGCGAAGCTGCCAGCTTTGCTCCGGACAATCAAGCTCATCAATCGCGTCTTAGAGGCAGACGCTCCGCTGTGCCACCTCATTGTCGGCCATCAAGATCTGACAATATTACCATTTTTAGGCGTGATGGTCAAACAGGACGGCTGACAGAAGTCAGCCACAGTTTTAAAGTCCCTGAAATAGTTTGTGTGGCCTTTAAGAATGAGAAAGAGTGATGATATGGTGCCAAAATTAGGTTTAAAAACCAGCAGCGACCCCGAACAATTGAACAGCCGCCTGATCCATCAGCCAGAGATTCTAGAATTTTATACCGACCAAGCTGATTTTTCAAAAAACGGGCTCAAGCGTCTGAACGACGCCATCCAAGAGGTTAAAGAGCGCGCTACAGACAAAATTATTCTCCGTCAGCCCATGACTTTTCAAGGTGATTTTCTGGAGATGATTGTGCCTAAAGAGCTCTTTCCTAAAAGCTTTCATTTCTTGGAAAAATCAACCAGTGACCTGCTGCAGCTGGCATTTGACCATCATATTCAGGTTCTGCTTCACGGTTCTTATGAAATGCGAAATCAGGCTCTGATAGCCTATTACGGCAGCTGGGAAGCCGCTAATCAATATCTTTTTGACCAGCTGGACAAATTTTCAGAGCTGGGCCAGGAACATATCATGTTTGAAAATTCGATCTCACCCCTTTTTTACTTTGGCGACCCTGATTACGATGCTCTGCTATTTGCTAAAAATTACCGGCTGGCCTACGATCTTTCACACGCCTTTATCAAAATGCGGGGCAGCAATCGCAAACTCCTTGCTTCACTGAAAACTTTGAAAGATCATATTGTCCATTACCATTTAGTGGATTCTATGGGCAAAACGCACGACAGCCTGCCTTTGGGGCAAGGAAAAATCAACTGGAAAGCTGTTCTTGAGCTGCTCAATCCAGATGCTACTTCCATCTATGAAATCAATCTTAAAAACATGCTGGACCCTACCGAGCAGCTGCAAAGCCATAATTTTTTGCTGCAGCTGGCACAGAAATAAGGAAGGGACTTCCAAATTCACGCCTTTTATGGTTTAATAGAGGAAAAGAAATGAGGTAAACCTATGAACCCAACTGAACTGTTTAATCATGTTAAAGAACTTGTTGAAAAACAAGACTTCTCTGCTGCTCAGGATTTTATTGACCAGCACAAAAACGATTTGGGAGAGTATTTTGAACAGGCTAAAGGCCTTATTGACGGCGGTAAGGGGCTTGATGGCCTTGCTGACAAAGTCAAAGGACTTTTCGGCGGTAAATAAGACAATCAAAAACTTAGTTTATCCAAGGATAGGCTAAGTTTTTTTAGTATAAGCCAAAATACAAAAAAGAACCTTGCTACCAACGACAAACGTTGATATGACAAGGTTTTTTAACTTTTACTTAATAACTTCCTGAGTTTTAGCGTAGTTAGCCTCAACAGCTTCTTTTTCAGCCTTCCACCAGTCTTCGTGTTCAGTGTACCATTTAATGGTATCTTCTAGGCCTTCTTCAAAGTTGGTGAACTGCGGTTTCCATCCGAGTTCTTCACGCAGTTTTGTCGAATCAATGGCATAGCGCAAATCGTGTCCTGCACGGTCTGTCACATGGTCGTAAGCATCTTTAGGTTGTCCCATCTTTTCAAGAATTAACTCAAGAACTTCTTTGTTGTTCTTTTCACCATCAGCACCGATAAGGTAAGTTTCACCGATGCGTCCTTTAGTCAAGATAGCCCAAACACCAGTTGAATGGTCGTTTGTGTGAATCCAGTCACGAACGTTTTTACCGTCACCGTAAAGTTTTGGTTTAATTCCTGATAAAATGTTTGTGATTTGACGAGGAATGAATTTTTCGATGTGTTGGTATGGTCCATAGTTGTTAGAGCAGTTAGAAATGGTTGCTTTGACACCAAAGGAACGTACCCAAGCTTTAACAATCAAATCTGATGCAGCTTTTGTTGATGAGTAAGGTGATGATGGATTGTACTTAGTTTCAGCCGTGAATTTCTCACCTTCGCCTTCACCATGACCTGGTAAGTCTTCACGAAGGGGAAGATCACCATAAACTTCGTCCGTTGAGACGTGGTGGAAACGGATGTTGTATTTACGCGCCGCTTCGAGCAAAGTATAAGTTCCCACAAAGTTAGTATAAATAAATGGTGATGGGTCATTGAGGGAATTGTCATTGTGACTTTCAGCCGCATAGTGAACGATTGCATCCGCTTTGGCAGCCAATTTGTCAACCAATTCGGCATCCGCAATATCACCAACAACCAGCTCAACACGGTCACCAAGAATTTCTTCCAAGTTAGCACGGTTCCCAGCATATGTGAGTTTGTCAAGAACGGTCACATGAACATCTGGATGGTTGTTATAAACATAGTGGACGAAGTTTGAACCGATGAAACCAGCGCCACCGGTTACGATGATATTTTTATATTCTGTCATTTTTTTCTCCGAAAAGTTTTTTTCTTTTTTGATAGTTTCCTTAGGTAGTGGGGACGCCAGCAAACCTTCGGTTTCATGGCTAAATTTTGAACCTAAGGTTTCAAAATTTCCCTGCAAGATTACGTAAAACGTAATCTTGGAACCTGTGTTCACAAGTAAAGTGCTTTTATATAAGAGATAGTTTTTCGCTAATCAAGGCAGTTTTTTGAGGGAATACTGACTGTATTCTGAAAAAAACTAACGATGAGTAGCTGAAAAACTAGCCTTAGATGAAAGTGCTGAACTATGAATACAAGTTCCCATTTTCACTACGGCGGAAACTATCGCTAATGGCTCGCTAGGCTCGCCTTCTTCTATTGCCAGATTACTTTAAAATCTCTTTCAAGTAAGCAATCTTAGCAAAATCTTTTTGGTTATTTTTGTCTGCCCGATATGAATCTTTGGAAGAGGCCAGATAGATTTTCAAATATTGCTCAAGCGTTGGTAAGTAATAATGAACACCCTGAGTCTCCATTTCTTCTAACTCTTCTAGCTCCACACCTGCAAAGTCAGGAAGTGAATGAAGGCCACCAAATTCAACAGACAGGCCATCCTTTTGAAATTCATGCTCATGGCGGTCGACCAGGGTATAACCCAGTTGATTCATCATGGCAATCAGCTCATCCTCACGGTAAATCCGTTCTTCATCAGGTGCTTCCCAACCCCGTGGATCACTGGGCACATGAATATCAAGGTCCCTTGCCTACCAATCTCGTCCTGTTCGCCTTTCCAGACCGACAGAGCCCATTAACAAGGGAGTAATTCCTAGCTTGTTTAACTGCTCTGCTATTTCCAAAAAAGCTTGAAACATTAGAGGTCCTCTTTTCTCAAAGGTTTAACGTCTTTGAGTAAAGGATGATTTTTATCTGCTTCTGAGACTTCTGCTTCTGCCAAGTTTTCCCATGTGATGCCAAGTGCTGGGTCAGCATAGTTGACAAAGGCGTATTTTGGTTTTAGTTCGAGCGCCCAGTAGTCATTAACGAGATAACTATAAGAAACCTTGTCAGACAAGACTTGAAAACCATTGGCAACACCGCGCGGTACAAAGATACCCTTGCTAGCATCGATGACGGTTTGGTAGACATGTCCAAAACTATCACCCTCGCGCAAATCAACCCAAGAACCAAGAACTTTTCCCTCATCAGCTACTGAAATGTATTTATCCCATGGTTCTGCGTGAAGACCACGAAGAACATTTTTGCGGGAGAAGGAAACATTATTCTGCAATTTTCCTTCTGCAAAGAAGCTTTCTGGGAATCCTAGCGGCACCATTTTTTCTTTTTGGAAATTCTCTTTAAACCAGCCACGGTTATCGCCGTGAACAGGAATATCAAATTCCAGCATACCGGGAATAGCTTCAATCTTGCGAGCAGCTAATTCTTTTCCAAAAAATTGTTCTGTCATTTAAGCTTCTCCAATCAAACGGAGCAAGTATTGTCCGTATTCATTTTTCTTAAGAGGCTGAGCGAGTTCGCGAACTTGCTCCTTGGTGATGTAGCCCATGCGATAGGCAATTTCTTCCAAATTAGCCACTTGCAGATTTTGCATGCGCTGAACAGTTTCAATATATTGGGCTGCTTCAAGCAGGCTTTCATGCGTACCAGTATCCAGCCAAGCAAAGCCACGTTCCATGACCTCAACAGAGAGATTGCCGCGATCAAGATAAGCTTTATTGACATCTGTAATTTCAAGTTCTCCACGAGGGCTTGGTTTGATATTTTTAGCAATATCAATGACATCGTTATCATAGAAATAAAGACCTGTGACAGCATAGTGGGACTTAGGATGTTCTGGCTTTTCTTCAATTGAAACAGCGTTCATATTCTCATCAAATTCGACAACACCAAAACGTTCCGGATCCTTAACCTGATAACCAAAGACTGTTGCTCCTTTTTCCTTGCTGGCAGCCTTTTGCAGCATGCGGCTGAGACCAGGACCGTAATAAATATTGTCTCCTAAAATAAGGGCCACATTATCATCACCAATAAATTCTTCGCCAATAATAAAGGCTTGCGCGAGACCATCCGGACTTGGCTGTTCAGCATACGAAAGTTTAATGCCGAATTCTGAGCCATCCTGAAGCAGCTCTTCAAAACGCGGCAGATCCTGCGGCGTTGAGATGATCAAAATATCTTTGATTCCCGCCAGCATCAGAGTTGAAAGCGGATAGTAGATCATTGGTTTATCATAAACCGGCATGAGTTGTTTTGATGCAGCGCGCGTCAGTGGATACAAACGTGTACCAGAGCCGCCTGCAAGAATAATACCCTTCATTCTAGGTCTCCTCTTTATATTTAATCATCTTACATTTTATCACTTTTTGTTAGCGGTGTCACTAACCACCCTTAATCACATATTTGTCAGGACTGTAATCGTCGGCTGGCAAATCTAAAGACTTACCAGTCAGCATTTTAACCAGCTGATTGGCTATGAGAGGACCTGTAGTCAGTCCAGACGACCCCAGACCGCTTGCCGCATAGACATTGGGCAAGCCAGACACTTCTCCAAAAAATGGAGAAAAGTCACTGGTGTAGGCACGTATTCCGACACGGGTGCCTGTTGAAGCAGCAGCTTTTAATTTAGGGAGATAGGCCTGTGCTTCTTTTTCCAATGCATCTAAGCGATCGCTGTCAATTTTTAAATCAAATCCCTGATTATTCTCATGGGTAGAACCTATGCTGACCTTGCCGCCGACAAATGGAATAATATCCACTTCCCCTTCCGGCATAATCACCGGATAGTGCTCAGTTTTTAAATCCTTAAAAAAGAAATCCCTTAGCTGTCCCTTTTGCGGTCTGACATCAGCTTTGTAACCTAGCGGCTCTAGGATTTGCGGCAGCCAAGCACCACAGGCAAGTAAAACAGTATCAAAAGTTTGACCGTCAACATCATAGCAGCCATCAGCTCTGACCCCTAAGAGAACTTCCTTACTGATGAGTTCAGCCTGACTGGCTTCAAGCAGAGTCTGTGTCAATTTAGCCCCATCCACCCGAGCGGCTCCAGAAGCATAGAGCAAGCTGGTAAAACCAGTCAAATCAGCTAAGCCCTCATCAAGCTCTGCCCGCTTTCGGATTTGCAGCTGTCCGATTAAGGCCGCTTCTTTTTTTCGCTCTTTTAGCTTATCTTCATTTTTCTTAAGCAAGAAGACCCCTGCCTGATCATAAAAGTCAGCTTCATAGGCATCCGCTTGTAAATCAGCTACTAAGGTCTGATAGAAGTCTGCACCCAGACGGGCCAGTCGATACCAAGCCTTATTGCGGCGCTTTGAAAACCAGGGACAGATGATGCCTGCAGCTGCCTTGGTAGCCTGACCAACTCCTTGGTCAAAGACGGTTACCAACATATCTTTTTCTTTGGACAGATAATAAGCAGCGGTTGAACCTACAATTCCTGCGCCGATGACAGCAACTTTTTTCATCAAATTCCCTCATTATTTAGCTTTGCTTTAGACTTAATCCTATCATCAAAGCAATCCTACAAATGATAGAAAGGATTCGTATTGGCTTGGCTGGTCAAAATCTCAATGTCCCAGTTCTCTTCAGACTTCCATGCTTCAAATTTGGAAGCCAGTTTGTCAGCAAAAAGCACTTCAATGTGATGCCCTGGATCCAAGGCTAAAAGACCGTTGGTCAGCATTTCTTGAGCCGTATGGTAATAGATATCACCTGTGATATAGACCTGAGCTCCCTTATTCAGAGCTTCTTGGTAAAAACTTTGACCGCTGCCGCCGCAAATGGCTAAGCGCGATATGACCGGATTCGCCTGTTTGTAAGATACCAGGCGAATGCTGTCCAAATGAAAAATCTTTTTAACTTTCACTGCCAAATCTTCAAAAGGAAGCGGTGCAATGTCTCCGACACGTCCAATACCATAGCCATCCTTGCTGAGACTCAAGACCTCACGATTGGTAACCTCCAGCAAGTCGCAAAACCAATCGTTAAGCCCGTCAGGAACAATATCAATATTGGTATGGCTGACATAGACAGCAATGTCATGTTTAATCAAATCAATATAAATCTGGTTTTGTGCGCTTGCAGTCAAATCTTTTAAAGGCCGAAAAATTGGAGCGTGCTTAACAATCAGCAAATCTATCTTTTTTTCAATAGCTTCAGCAACCGTCGTTTCACGCACATCAAGAGCAATCATAATCCTTTTGATATCTTTATCAAGTGTTCCAATTTGCAGTCCAGATATATCGCCTTCAAGGGACAGCTCCTGCGGACAGTAAGCCTCATAGCGTTCAATAATCTGCCGTGCTTTCATGAAGTACCTCCTTAATCTGACTTATTTTTACCTTTATAGCCAGCCGATCCTGTTCATTTTTCTCAGGAATTTTCATCAAGGCCTGCTCTAATTTAGACAGTTCTCTTTGCCACCGTGCTTTAAAAACAGCTGACAGTTCCCGACGCAGGAAAGGACCAAAACGCAAATCCATATCCGACAAAGTCATCTGCCCCTTTTCAGCAACTAATATTTCATAGTATTTTTGCTTATCTGTCACTATCTTTTCAGCCGTTATCGCAAAGCCATTGGCCATTAGCCAAAGGCGCAGTTCATCTTCGCAGTTATTGGGCTGCAAAATCAGCTGCTTTACTAAAGACAGCTTAGCCTTCCCAGCTTCTAAAATTTCTGCAATCAAACGTCCGCCCATACCACAAACCGCAATAACATCAATATCATCTGATTCTGTAAAGGCCGCTAAACCGTCTGCTAGACGGACATCTACGCAATCTGATAAACCAGCTTGAGCCACATTTTCTAGGGCAGAGCTGTAGGGGCCTTCTGCCACCTCACCGGCTATAGCATAATCAATGCAGCCTTTTCCCAGCAGATAAAGCGGCAGATAGGCATGATCACTGCCGACATCAAGAAGCCTTGCACCCTTAGGTACAAAGCCCGCAATTTCCTGTAAACGCTCAGAAAGGTTGATGCCCTTCTTTTTATCTCGCATCCGAGTCACTCCATAAATTCATGGCCGACAGAAAATCGTCCGAAACTGTCACATTAGCCGGATTGGCTTCTTCACGCTCCTGCCGTCTTTCTTCAACCTGACGCAGGGTCGTAATTCCCTCCCGGCGCCAATTTCTCAAAATAGCCTGAATGTAATTCCAATTGGTTTTGCCATTAAACACAGCCTCCCGCAGAGCTGCCCGAACAAGATCAGGATCTGTTTTATCATCTGAAACTGTCTTTTCTAAGTCTTCCAATTCAAAGGGACTGAGCAGCCGTCCCAGCTCTCTTTCAAAATCTTCAACTAAATCTTTAAAGGCATTGCTGCTGTCAGCATTCGACTCCGGCTGACCTTTGCTCCGTTCGGGCTGCTCTAGCAGGTCATCCAGTTTTTTAAGAGCCAAGGCTGCATCAAAAATGACTTCACTCTCACCGTCCAGCTCAATTGTTTTCATGGCTAAAAGCTCCTGGCTGATCAGATTTGAAACACAGCGGTTAACCTGAGCTACGGTTTTTCCGACAGCTGCAGCAATTTGGCTAGTGGCAATTTCTTCCATATTTGTCGTATTTTGAAGATAGAAAAACTGCCAGACCAAAAAGTCATCAGTGCTGCTGAAAATATCTTTGTAATGAAAAAGCAAGGCACTGGGCAAAACCAAGTTCCCTGACTTATAATGTTGCAAAAAGCTCATAGGACCTCCTTACAGATAGCCATAAAATGAAACATCATTTTCTAACTCCTCTAAGCGATAAGGTGTTTCTTGATAGACCGCGTAATTAATCCAATTACTGAAGAACGTTGCCGCAGCAAGATTCCAGCGCATTTCTGGATAAGATTCGGGGTTGTCATTTTGATAATAGTTGCTTGGAATGTTAGGGTTTTTACCAGCCTTGAGGTCACGTTTATACTCATTGCCCAAGGTTTCTCGGTCATATTCCAAATGGCCAAAACTATAAATTTCCCGCATATCGCGGCTGGATAAAATGGACAAACCTACTTCCTCACCGCTGGCAATCACTTCAAGGTTTGTCTTATTGATAACATCTTTTAGGAGAACTTCTGTATGACGGGAATGAGGAGCGAGAAAACAATCATCAAAGCCTCTCATCAAAGGACTGTATGGTTTTTCTACCTTCTGCCAGTAGATACCTGAGAGTTTATCGCCCATATCAATCTTATCAATACCATAACGATAATAAAGTCCGGCCTGAGCCCCCCAGCAAAGATGTAAGGTTGAATAGACATGGGTCTTAGACCACTGAAAAACCTGGCAGAGCTCCTCCCAGTAATCAACCTCCTCAAAAGACATCGTCTCTACCGGTGCTCCCGTGATGATCAGCCCATCATAAAAGTTGCCTTTAATGTCTTCTAAGGTCTTATAAAAAGTCTTCATATGCTCAGCCTGTGTATTTTTCGAATGGTGGCTGGCCATGTATAAAAAGTCCACATTCATCTGCAAAGGAGTGTTGGCTAAGAGCCTAAGCAGCTGAGTTTCCGTTGCTACCTTTGTCGGCATCAGATTTAAAATCAGAATGCTCATCGGCCTTATATCCTGATGAATGGCCCTTTTATTATCCATAACGAAGATATTTTCAGACTTTAGAATATCCACCGCAGGTAATTTTTTATCAAGAGTAATTGGCATGAAAATATCTCCATTTCTACAATATCTATTCTAATATTATAAAGCAGAGAGATATAGTTTTCAAATATATAATTTCTCTATTTAGATATAGCAAACAGCTATAATCCACCCTTAATAATGAATGAGCACCTTATAATCATAATCGCCGATAGCCTTGCGGCCTTCAAGCTCATCCAGCTCAATCAAAAAGGCGCAGCCAGCAACAATTCCTCCCAGTCTTTCAATCATTTCAATCGTTGCCTTAACAGTTCCGCCAGTTGCCAAAAGGTCATCAACAATCAGCACACGCTGTCCTGGTTTGATGGCATCAGCATGCATGGTCAGAGTATCAATACCATATTCTTTTTCGTAATTAGCTTCAATCACCTTGCGCGGAAGCTTTCCGGGCTTACGGACCGGAGCAAAACCAACACCCAGCTCATAAGCAACCGGACAGCCGACAATAAAGCCACGTGCTTCTGGGCCGACAATCATATCAATCTTTTTGTCTGTCGCATACTGGACAATTTCGCGGACAGCATAGCTGTAGGCATTTCCATTAGCCATCAAAGGACTAATATCACGAAAGAGAATCCCGTCTTCTGGATAGTTCTCAATGGTTGCAATGTAATCTTTTAAATCCATTTCCTTACTTTCTAGGGCAATCTGCCAAAAAATCATTTACTCTTTATTATAGCATGAATTAGTCATTTTAGAAAATATTACCACTAAGACTCACGACAAACGCATGAGACGCTCCAATTCATTTTCTGAACGATAGAACCCTTTTTTAACTTAGAGTAGGCGGCTTAGATACTTGTCAAAGGACAAACTAAGGACATATTTCTTATGCCTCATACTCATTTTCTTTCCTGTATCTAGTCGCTTCAATACAGCTAAACAAAATTTATCCATCACATTCAAATTAAAAGCTAAGTGCTTGTTTAGCGTCTTATTGGCATCCTCACGAAAAACAACATCCAATAACCAGTGCATACTTTCTATCTGCCAATGCCCTCTAACATAAGCACACAATTCCTGAGCACTGACCTGGCAACTCAGAATAAAGTAGCGACTCTCTTTGCTTTCTTGTCCATTCTTTGTTATCTGAATACGAGCTCGACCTATACTCTGAATATGTCCCCAATCCGGATGAACTTTTCTCAGCCAACCGACATCGTGGAGGACATCATACTGTCTGACCTCGATTTGACCGTGGGCTTTTTCAACGGTTTCGTAAGTATCATCCCGCCTAGAATCCAACTCAAAATAGGGACGAATATCCTCTAATAGTCCCTTCTGATTCTCTTTAACAGCCAAACAGTAGTCGCCTTTTTTCTGGATAATCTTTTCCGCAATGGCCTTTTGAGTTCCTATAGCATCTATACTAATCAGGCAACCTTTGATAGAAATCATATCTAGTAAGACGGGGAACGCTGTGATTTCGTTGCTCTTCTCATCAGTCGCCACTTGACCGTAGGCTATCCCTAAGTCTGTCGCATAAGCTGTGACAATATGCAAGGCTTTCTGGGTTTGACTGGCGTTGCCTCGGACAGTTTTGCCATCAATCGCAACCAACCGTTTCGAAAAGGTTGTAAAAGTCTTGGCAGAGAGATCAGCCTCCTCTAAAATGTTAGCCCACATCTGCGTAACTTCTACAAGAACCTGTGGGTCTAATGTCGCGAAAACACGCTGAAGCGTATCGTGTGATGGGATGCCATTTTCTAAACTAAGAACAGTCCGTAAGGAGCTTTCGTAGGCATTGCCAAAGGCTTCAATCTCATCCCAGTACTCTGCGCCTGATAAACGAGCGAAGAATATTAAGAGAACAATGTCTGATAACAAATGTTTGATTTTCCAGGGCTCCCTGACATCTCTAACTTCTACCAAAAAACGAATCATCTCATTCATAACTACGACCTCCACTACTATTATAACGGAAGTCCTTTATCTCGTTTATGAAATTAATTTCTGAAAACGATATTTTCTTCATGCGTTTGTCGTGACTAAGACTCATTGGAATACATACAATTAATGTTCAGCAATTACTGATGATTGTTATGTAAAATAAATCCATACAGCCGCTACCACAGCTGTATGGATTTATCTTTTATTATCTTGTATTATCTTGTTTTACAGTTAGTTAATAGCGCATCACTCTTTTAACCAACTCCGCACAAGTTAGCTGCTTGCTTTCCTTGTCTTAAGGATTCCACCGACAAAATCGACTTACTTTTGATTTTTCGAAGTCAGGTAATCATAGATTTCCTGCGGGGTACCTAAGGCCATCAGCCCTTGAAATTTTACAAGTTTTTTCAAATCTTGATAGATATGACTCTCAGAGATCTCCCGTTTTTGCGCATCCTTATTAACTGTCATGATCCCATCATCAATAGTGACAAAATCCAGTTCATCAAAAATCTGAATCATCTTGACCAGCAAAATGTCTGGAATGTTTAGAAATTGGCTAAGCTCTTTTAATTTATGGCGCACATCAAATTCTGGAAATTGATAAATTGTCTTGTAGAGCTTGGCAAACTGCTCACGTGTTCCGTAACCTGTCAGATAATAACGATGCTTGATGATATTTTTAAAGTAAATAACCTCAAAATTACGATTTTCAAAAAGCGCTAGAAGATCTTCTTCATTTTCAGGAACTTCCAGCAGGACTACGGCCTTGCTGGCTGTTTTACCATCCAAAACAGGCACTGTTTGAGGAAGTGCGCTGCTGCGCGAGCGAATGTCAACCAGCTGGATGCCCTCAACCCTTGCATCTACCAACATAAGCTGAAGACTGGTATTGCCATTCCACCGATTAACAGATATGGTCACGGCCAATTCTAGATTCTGAGCCTGTTGAAATTCCTGAAGCAGAGCTCCCTGATTAAAAGCAATCAGATCAAATTCAGATGCTTCCTGAGCAAGACGAAGCTTGAGATGAGCACCGTTTTGTCCCATGATCCTAGCCTGTTTAACCTTAAAATCCTTTATCAGAAAAACAGGTTTATCATTGTCCATGCCAAAGGGCGCCAGTTTTTCCAAACCTTTAACGGTTTCAAAGCTCAGCTGTGACAAAGGAAGCTCAGCATCAATAACCAGCGGATTCTTTTGAGAGAGGTCAATATGGTGCTCTTCAATATAGGATACAAGGACTTGTTCAAGTTTTTCCAGCTGGTCGGCTTCCAAAGTCATACCGGCCGCACCGCTGTGTCCGCCAAAGGCCGTAAACAAGTCTCTATGCTCATTCAAAGCAGCAAAAATATTGACCGTGCTCAAGCTGCGGGCGCTCCCCTTAGCCAAGCCGTTTTCAATATTGAGGACAATCACCGGCTGGTTAATTTCTTCCATAATACGTCCTGCGACAATGCCCAAGACGCCGGCATGCCAGCCTTCTTTGGCCAGAACCTGGGCAGGTTTTGTTGTATCAACCATGGCCATGGCCTCATCAAAAATTGTCTGAACAATGGCCTTGCGTTCCTCGTTTTTATCATTAATCATGACCGCAATCGTACGGGCTTCTTCTTCATCAAAGCCTGTCAATAGCTCTACAGCAGGATTGGGATCATCCAAGCGGCCTAAAGCATTGAGCTGCGGAGCCACTTTGAAGCCGATGGTCTCTTCGCTGATACTGTCTGCTTGAACGCCTGAGAGAGCCAGCAATTCCTGCAGGCCAATACGCTCTGTCTGCTTAAGCAGTTCTAGGCCGTATTTTACCATGATACGGTTTTCATCTGTCAGAGAAACCATATCAGCAATCGTTCCGATAGCTACTAAATCCAGCATCTCCACAGGAACAGACTCTAAAAGAGCGCAGGCCAGTTTAAAGGCAACACCGCAGCCGGCTAAATATTTAAAAGGATAGGCTGCATCAGGATGCTCAGGGTGAACAATGGCATAAGCAGATGGCAGTTCTTGGGGCAGGCTGTGATGGTCTGTCACAATGACATCAACGCCCTCTTTCTGCGCATAGGCAATCGCCTCTTTGCCGGCAACACCATTATCTACCGTAACAATCAAAGACACACCCTGCTGTTCAATAAAATACCGATAGACACTCTGGTTTGGACCATAACCATCTGTAAAACGGTTGGGAAGATAGACCAGACATTCTGCTCCCATCATCTCCAGCGCTTCTTTGACAATAGAACTGGATGTCATACCATCAGCATCATAATCGCCGTAAATTAAAATAGTTTCATAGTTTTCAATGGCCTGACGAATCCGCTTAACCGCTTTTTCCATATCGTTTAAAAGATAGGGATCATGAAGCTGTGACAAATCAGGATGCAAAAACTGCTCGAGAGCACTAGCTTCGTTAAGGCCGCGTCCATAGAGAATTTGGGCAGCCGCTTGACTGAGCTTTTCTTTTTTAATCAGCTCAAAAAAGCCATCATCTGGCTTTTCCTGTTTTATTTTCCAATCAAATTTGGATGTAATCATTTATAATTAAATACCTTTCTGGCCAAAAAATCCGACAATCTTGGAAAAAGGCTATAGGCCTTGTGTGCAGCTCTTAGCGTCCAAGGCAGGTTGAGTTCTCGCTTGTTTTTCCCTAAAAGCGCAATGATTTTCTTTGCGACATCACTCGGCTGCAGAGTGAATTCTTCAATACTCTTAAGGTAATTGCCGCTAGGATCAGCCTTATCAAAGAATTTAGTGGCAATCGGTCCGGGATTGACAGTAGTCACGTAAACACCCTTGTCTGCTAACTCCAAGCGCAGAGCATTGGAAAAACCGATAACAGCAAATTTGGTGGCTGAGTAAATCGTTGACTTGTTCGTCGCAATCAGGCCAGCCATGCTGGCAATATTAACGATGTGCCCCTTGCCTGCTTCAGCCATTCTTTGGCCGACAAGGCGTGAAAAATTGATGGTCGCCAAAGTGTTAACATCAAACATTTCCCGAATGTCACTGTTTGAGAATTGATCAAAATCCTTAAATTCACCAAAGCCGGCATTGTTGATAAAAATATCAATGCGGCCAAATTGCTGATAAATAGTATCAACTATCGCCTTTAAAGCCTTATCATCTGTGATGTCAACTGAAAAACAGCTCACTGGTCTGCGATGGGCATACATGGTTTCTAATTTTTCCTTGCTCCGGCCGAGCAAAACAAGCTGATCAGTCTGCGGAAGACGCTTAATCATCGCCTCTGCAATTCCTCCGGACGCTCCGGTGATTACAATAATACGTTCCTTCATAGTTTTACTTCCTCTAAATCCCTGACAACATGGACATCTTCAAAAATTTCCTGAGCATCGCTGCGCATCTTACTGATGTCCCGCGACAGAAAACGAGCACTGATATGGTTGAGCAGCAGTTTCTTAGCCGAAGCAGCTTTTGCTACTTTAGCTGCTTCCATATTGGTAGAGTGGCCGTGACGCCTGGCTAATTTTTCATCCCCCTTACCGTAGGTTGACTCATGAACCAAGACATCTGCTCCCAAAGCCAGACGGATGCTGGCATTTGTTTTGCGGGTATCTCCTAAAATAGTAACAACTTTTCCTTTTTTAGGAGCTGAAATATAATCCTTAGCAATAATTTTTCTCCCATCCTCCAAGACAATATCCTGGCCATTTTTTATTTTGCCAAAGAGCGGGCCAAAAGGGACCCCTGCGGCAGTCAGCTTTTCAGCATCAAGCGTGCCTTCCAAATCTTTTTGCACTACACGGTAGCCTACACAAAAAATAGTATGGTCTAATTTTTCAGCATAGATTGTGAATTGATCCGTTTCAAGAATCTTTCCCAAATGTTTTTCATTAAATTCATGAAAGTAAATCCGGTAAGGCAGATGAGCGCCCGAAGCCCGCAAACTGCCCATTACCAGCCCTTTGATGCCAACAGGGCCGTAAATATCAACATCTGTCTGCTCTTCATTAGCCTGAAAGGCGCGGCTTGATAAAAAGCCCGGCAGACCAAATACGTGATCGCCATGCAGATGGGTAATAAAAATCTTTCTGATTTTACGCGGCTTGATTGTTGTTTCTAAAATTTGACGCTGAGTTCCTTCCCCGCAGTCAAACATCCAAATTTCATTAATTTCATCCAAAAGTTTTAAAACAAGACTTGATACATTCCTGGCTTTAGCCGGCTGGCCGGCACCAGTTCCTAAAAATTGAATTTCCATACTTACTATACTTTCTGTTTATACTTTTCTATACTGGTTAATCTTCAACAATATAAAGCACAGCTTGACGCTGAGCATAGCTGTAATAGCGCTGACCTTGATAGGCCTTAGCCGCTTCCATAATTTCTTCCTGATTAAAACCGGAGATTTTAACGGATCCATCTTTTAATTTCTTAATATCAGTCAGAAGGGCTGAGCTGTTTTCGATGATCTCATTCTCACTTTCTTCAAAGGCCAAAGGTTTCATTTTTATGGTCTGGCCGTCCACAAAAACCTTATACTGCGGAAAAATCTGAGCCAATTCAAATAAAAGACTGTCAGTAATCGGCTCGTCCAGCTCACTGAAAACCTGAGCAATTTCCTCTTCATTTTCATAGGCAAAGCCATAGGATTTTCCCGATAGATTAAGGCGAACAAAGGGTTTATGCTCGTCAAAGGAAGGCTTGTCGGTCAATAGCTGCAGCTTTTGACTCAAATCAAAATAATAATCTGTCGCTGCCTTAGGTGACTGCTTTTGATAAATTTCAGCAAAATAGGCATTAATAACACTGGGCGGCGGTGTGATAAAGGCCAGCTTATCTGCATGAGACAGAGACGCCAGTTTATTTTTCAAATAAACCTTATCCAAGCTGGTGAACCCGCCATACTTAAGAGCTAAGTCAAGATAGTTCGACATAAAATGTTTCCAGCCTCCACTTGTTTTTTTCTGCAATATAGCCTCTAATCTCTTTGCTATCTTGATCAACATCATAGGAATCAAGCAGAGCTATACGGCTTAGATCATAGAGTTTATAGGCATTTTCCTGATTTATCTTAAGGGTGAAGGGCATAAACATAGTTTTTATTTTCTCCACAATAGCCTGACGTAAAATCAAAGCTCCTTCCTGAGATTTAGCCGAAAGACTGACATAAGGATACTGGCTGGCCGCAAATTTTTTGACCTTGTCCATTTTATTATAAACCACTAAACGCGGAATCGCTGACATGCCAAGGTCAGACAGAATATCCAGAACAACCTGTTCATGTTCCTCATGGTTAGGATCGCTAGCATCAACAATATGCAGCAGCAAATCAACCTGACGGCTCTCCTCCAGCGTTGATTTAAAAGCTGCTACAAGTTCGGTTGGTAAATCCTGAATAAAACCAACGGTATCTGTCAAAGTCACCTGAAAACAGTCCAACAGATAAATTTGCTTGGTTGTTGCATCAAGTGTTGCAAAAAGCTCATTGGCTTCATACTGGCTCTTGTCAGTCAACATATTCATGATTGTTGACTTTCCAGCATTGGTATAGCCAATCAAACCAATTTTAAAAATCTCTGAATCAAGCCGCTTGTCACGATTGGTTCCCCGATTTTTTTCGACAATTTTCAACTGGCGCTCTATATCTGCAATTTGTTTGCGAATGGAGCGACGATTGAGTTCTAACTGACTTTCTCCAGGACCGCGGCTGCCGATTCCACCTGCCTGACGGCTAAGCATAAGACCCTGTCCGACAAGGCGCGGCAGCATATATTTGAGCTGAGCTAAATGAACCTGAAGTTTTCCTTCGTGGCTTCTGGCCCGCATGGCAAAAATATCCAAAATAAGCTGCATGCGGTCAATCACTTTGATACCAAACTCTGCTTCCAGATAAGTGTTTTGACGCGGTGTCAAGCGATTGTTGACGATAACCGTATCAATTTCATCAGCAGCAATCATTTGTTTGATTTCAAGCAATTTCCCTGAACCAATGAAACTTTTACTGTCATAGCGTTCCCTTTTTTGGGAATAGGAATGAATGACCTCAGCTCCTGCTGTCTGTGCGAGACTGGCCAGCTCTTTCATGGACATCTCAAAGTTATCACTGTCCGGTAGATCTACTCCGACAAGGATAACACGCTCTTGTTTCTGACTGGTTTCAATCATTCATTCCTGCCCCTTGCTTTCATCAATTTTCAGCCTTTTTCCATTACCATCAGAATGGTAATTTTACACATTATTATATCACAGCTGTCTGGAAAAGTCAGACAATTTTCCTATTCTTTATCAGCCCTTAACGAATGTAAAGTGCATTTAAAATAAGAAAAAATAAATCCTTGACAAGACCAGCTTTTCGCAGAAATTTGCTGTGTTTTTCTTTGTTAAGGCGTCACCCTTCCCCTAAAAAATTAGCTGCTGCCCGATCGATCTTTGTCTTGTAATCTGCTTCACTGACCATGTAAAAATCCACAGCCATGCGGTTTTTAAACCAAGTCAGCTGACGCTTGGCAAAACGGCGGGTATTCTGTTTGATTTTAGCAACCGCTGCTTCCAAACTTACCTCTCCTGCAAAATAGGCAAAAAGTTCCTTGTAACCAATGCCGCGGCTGGCTTGTGACTTAGGGTAGTTTTCATAAAGCCATCTTGCCTCATCTAACAGGCCTTGAGCCATCATCTGGTCAACACGCTGGTTAATCCGCTCATACAGCCTTTGGCGCTCATCATTTAGACCAATCACTAAAAAATCGTAAGGTTTCTCATGATTGCGGGCTCCCTGACTGAATCTGTGAAGTTCCAGCGCCCGGGTGGCCCGGCGGCGGTTTACCTCTGGCAATTTAATCTCATAAGTCTTCAGCAAATCCAAAAGCTCCTGATCCGACAGCTCCTCTAACTCTTTGCGGTAATGTAAAACTTCCTCTTGATTGACCTCACCGCCCAGATGATAACCTTCTAAGAGACTCTGCAAATACAGTCCAGTCCCTCCGACAATGATAGGCAGCTGTCTGCGCTCCCTAATCGCTTCAACAGCACTCGCTGCTTCCTGAACAAAATCAAAAGCTGAATAACTGTCATTGACATCGCGTACATCCAGCAGATGGTGAGGGACCGCTGCCTGTTCAGCTGCGCTTGCTTTGGCCGTTCCGATATCCAGCTTGCGGTAGACCTGCTGACTGTCTCCGCTGATGATTTCTCCTCCATATTTTTGAGCCAGCTCTATACCCAAAGCTGTCTTACCGACTGCCGTCGGACCTAAGACCACAAGTATTTTTTCTTTCATACACTTTTTCCTTGAAAAAAACAATAATTTTTAAGATAATAATACTATTATAACATATAAAAGGAGTCTTATTTATGGCTAAAAAACACGCATTTGCTAGAGGTCTTGCGACAGGTGTCATCGGTACTGCTGCAACAGTTGCCGGAGCTGTCTTTGCTGTTAAGAAAACAATTATCGATCCGGAAGAAAAGAAAGCTGCCTTTATTGAAGAAAATCGTAAGAAAGCTGCACGCCGCCGCGTTACTCGATAAAAACAAGAAAAAATCGTCCTCAGGGGCGTTTTTTTCTTAGAATAAATAGTATTAAGATAATGAAGGAGAACGGACTTTGACTAAATTAAATGCGGTTAATCTAGGTGAACTTTATAGAGAACTTAGGCTGGCTAGAGGTCTAAAAATGAAAGATGTTGTTAATCACAATTTATCACAGCCTCAATTATCTAAATTTGAAAATGGTCAAACAATGCTCTCCGCAGATAAATTACTGATTGCAATCTCTGCCATCCACATGAGTTTTTCTGAATTTGAGCATGCTTATCATCACTATGAAGACAGTCCATTTTTTAAACAGGCTAAACTCATTTCTGAATATCATGCCAATAAAGATATTAGCAGTTTGGAAAGTCTTTTAAAAAATGATAATTCTGAAACATATGATACCTATAAGCAACTTAATAGACTGGTTATCCACTGCGCAATACACACTCTAAAACCAGAGCATACCATTTCAGATAAGGACAAAGAATTCATCGCCACCTACCTCTATAGCATTGAAGAGTGGACGGAATATGAATTGTATATTTTTGGAAATACCTTACAGATATTATCCAATAGTGACCTCATTTTTCTTGGAAAAGCTTTCACCGAGAGAGACTCCTTGTATTTGTCAATTCCAAATAGTAAACATCGAACACAACTCGTTCTTCTAAATATTATCTTTGTGCTATTGGAAAGAGAGCAAGGATATTACGCTGATTACTTCATGAAGCATCTTGAAAAGATCCTAAACTATCAAGATATGTTTGCAAAGACTGTCCTTATTTTTCTGAAAAAAGTGCTCAATTATCAAGAAGGACAAACCACGGATAGCATAACTATAGAACACTATATTCAATCTGTTAAAGAGTTAGGGCATGAGGAAGTTGCAGAATTTCTCCAAGATAGTTTAAACAGTCTCATACAAGATTGACAAAACTTTGACAATTAAGAGTGCTTTTTTACTAGGACTAAACTCATTACGATTAATAATAAAGCATAAGCAATAAAACCTAGATAAGCAAGGGAACTACTAACCGTTGTCAACATCGGAAATATCAGGCTTGTCATAGGTGGCACTATTACCAAGAGAGCATTAATACTGGTAATAATTCCGCCGATTCTGTCTATGGGATAACGGTTGACCACTTCTGCTGAGAATCTTGGGGAAACAATCCCTAAGAGCAGAGCGAGGCAGCCATTCGCTGCGAAAATCATCCAAAGGTTACTGAAGACAAAACCTAGTCCTACTAAGAGAATCATCAAATCAGACCAAAGGTTAATATAAAAGATTGAATGGTTCTTAAATACCTTTGTGGTCAAGCTATTTCCGATAATCATAAATACAGTAATCATCCCTGATAAGAGTGCAATTTTTACAGGGTTGCTTAAAGTAACTAATTCATTATTCTCCCTAATAAACAAGGCAAATAATGGCGTCAAGCCTCCAAAAAAACCATTTAACATAGCTAGCTGAACTAGATTAACCAACAAAATACGGTCAGTAAGGAAAGATTTTAAATTCTCTCTAACAACCAAAATAGTATTCCCGTGCTCAAATGGTTTTATCTTAGCTTCTTGATTTTTAAGAGCAGGCTTAATGATGGCGTAAAGTATTGCAACGCTCAGAAAAATAAATGCATTTATCATTGCAAGAGAACTTTCTGTATACATCGTTAACAGAGATGCTCCAAGAAGGGTTGCTAAAACAGTGACCAATTGTGTTCCTAAGCTGACAAGTCCTTGCGCTTCTTCCATGTCTTCTGGCTTTATTAAAGTCTTGGTAAAAGGTGAAAAAAGCGCTGCCGCGTAATTCCCACTAATATCCGATAACAGATTTAAAAAGGAAGCAAAGACAACCAAAGGCAATGTTAGTTGGTATCTCAATAGAAGTCCAATACCAATATACATACCTGTTCGGAAAAGCGAGCTGCTTACTAAATGGTTTAGCTTTTGCTTTTGCCTATCAGCCATCACTCCTAAGAATAAACTAATCAATATAGGAAGTGTTTCTGAAGCGGACACAATCATTAGAGCAAAGCTGCTATTCGGTAATGAACTTGCTATAGTCAGCATTGCTGTATAAAACAACCTATCTCCAATCTTTGATACTAAATTAATTCCTGTTAATTGTGCAAACAGTCTATTCTTCTTTAAGAACTTTAACATATAGGATTCTCCGCAATTAAGCTATCGATTTGATAACAAGACTTTGTTCTCATAATCCCACTCCTTTAAATAAGTCTGCTTTAGTAAGTAGCTAGTCTAATTCCTTTAGTGAGTACAGTGATTTGCTCTAATTTCACATTTATCACCCCAGGCTCTTACTTGCATACTATCACAAAAAAAGGGCTAAGGAGCTTATATTCAAATATGAATTTATTTTATTTTTGGTTTTCATCTTTGAAGAGATAAATGTTGGAGACCTATACAAAAAATCGCTAGCTTATTCAAAATAATCAATCCTTCAACCTAAAATATACTGAACTAAGCCATTTTATTCTTTTATAGCATTGTTTGCTGATGCTTCCAATCTCTCACCGTTTTCTAGTAACTGAACAAACCGTCTTTTGATTTTTTCTTGACTATTGCCTATCAATGTGGGAAAATATTTTTATTAAATGAAAGGGGTTACAATATGATTATTGGTGTACCTAAGGAAATCAAGAACAATGAAAACCGAGTGGGGCTGACACCAGCCGGTGTGCTCACACTCAAACAGGCTGGTCACGAAGTCTGGGTCGAAAAGGATGCGGGCCTTGGATCCGGCTTTAGCGATACTGAATATGAAGAACAGGGAGCTCTTATCAAATCTACAGCCCAGGAAGCTTGGGCTGCTGACATGGTCATCAAGGTTAAAGAACCTTTAGAAAGTGAATACCAGTTTTTCCGCCCAGGCCTCTTGCTTTTCACTTACTTGCACTTAGCACCAGCACCAGAACTAACGCAGGCTCTGATCGATGGGGATGTGATTGCAATTGGCTACGAAACCGTTGTTGACCATGGTACGCTTCCGCTGCTCAATCCTATGAGTGAAGTAGCAGGACGCATGGCAACTCAGCTCGGTGCTCAGTTCCTCACTAAAATTGAAGGCGGCGCTGGCATTCTTCTCGGCGGTGTTCCCGGTGTTAAAAAAGGACATGTTGTCATTATCGGCGGAGGCAATGTCGGTGTTAATGCCGCACAGATGGCTGTCGGACTCGGTGCTAAAGTCACTATTGTGGACATCAATCCAACACGTTTAGCAGAATTAGATGCTCAGTTTGATGGAAAAGTACAGACACTCATGTCAAATCCGCTTAATATTGCTCAAGCCGTCAAAGATGCTGACCTTGTTATCGGGGCAGTGCTCATCCCTGGTGCACGCGCTCCAAAACTGGTTACCAAAGAAATGATTGCTCAAATGCGACCAGGATCAGTTGTTATTGATGTTGCTGTTGACCAAGGCGGTATCATTGAAACAGCTGACCGTGTAACTACTCACGATACACCAACCTACCTTGTTGACGGTGTCCTTCACTATGCCGTTGCCAACATGCCTGGAGCCGTCGCCCGCACCTCTACTCTCGCTCTTACAAACGCAACCTTACCTTATGCTCTTGAATTAGCCAACAAAGGCGCGGATAAAGCCCTCGCAGAAAGTTCGGCCCTGCGCACCGGACTAAATATCTACCGCGGTAAAGTCACTAACAAAGCTGTAGCTGACTCACTCGGTTTAAAATACAGCGATTTATAATTCAAAAACCACGAACCTTCTCACTAGTTCTAAAGGCCTGGGAAGGTTCGTGGTTTTTTGAGTGTTTGCGAACTTCTATTTTTGACTTTATAACTGTCAGCCTTAATTTCCTAAGGCCATTCGAAAAGAGAATACTTCAAGAGGCTGGACAAACTCAGATTACTTTTTTTGCTGTTGTCAGTGCCTTTAAAAATCAGTAAGTTCTGTGGCAAAAACGGCAGGCATTTGGGTGTTTAAGAGATGGCCGCCTTTTTTTATGATAGCAAGTTTGGCATTGGGAATCAGCTCTGCCATTTCTTTGGCAGGCAAAAGATTAGGCTTATCCTTTTGTCCGCAGAGAATCAAGGTTGGTAGCTGAATACATTTGAGCCTTTCGCTTAAATCAAGATTGGACATAGACTTTAAAAAAGTAAGGAGAGGTCTCTTAGCGACTCCCCGCTTTTTAAAAACCGACTGAGGCAAAAGCTGAAAGACAAATAGCTGCAGTTTGTAGAGAAAATTTCCTTTCAAACGGTATTGCGCACCAGAGATGATCAGACCTTTGAGATGCACAAAGTGGTACTGACTCAGTGCCAGAGCCAGCACACCGCCCAAGGACAGACCGATTAAAATAAAATCTTCTTCTATCTCTTGGAGACTGCCAGCAACCTGCTCTGTCAAAGTCTCAAAATTTTCAGACATTTTTCCATCTACAAATAAATCTAAAGTCAAGCAATGCTGATGAGGCAGGGCTGCTATCACATCATCCCAAGCCGTCTTGTCCTGTCCCAAGCCGTGCAAAAAAATTAATCTCATACCTCATGCTCCTTCGGCCACATCTATCCAGTATCGTTTCATCAGATCCCCTGTCGATTCGTCCAGACGGCTATCTTCGTAAACACCTCCGTTTGCTAGAATGGTGCGTTCAGAACCAATATTCCAGTCTGCGCAGGTCACCAGAACCTTGTCGATTCCTAATTTTTGGGCTTCACTCAGAGCTAAATGCAACTGCACTTTGGCATAGCCTTTCTGCCGCTCATCAGGACGAATGGAGTAGCCAATGTGACCTGAAACATTAAGCAACTCTAGACTATTGAGATGATGTCTGATATTGCAAATACCAACCATCCGTTTATCAGACTGACGGATACAGAGAAAAGCTGTTGCCGTCCAGCCTTCTTCTGCTGGTTTATCCATTTCCAGTTTTTCTAAGTAGGCTAGCCAATCAGACACCTTATCAAATTGATAAAGACCGGCCCCGCCGTGCATGTGCTCATCTTTAAAAGCATCCTTGTAAGCTAATAATTCCTCCTCCCAGTCAAGACTGGGGCGGACTAAGATTAAGTTTTCGGTCATTAGGTTCGCTCGCTTTCGTTTAGGGGGGTGAGTGTTCAGATGTGATTTGGAATCCCAATACCAAACTCTCTGCCAATATTTTCTCAATCACCTGAGGATTATCAGTTGTTTGATGGTCATTTTTCTCTCCTAAATTATCTCCCCTTTTTCAATCCCATACTCCTCCAGAATTTGCTGGATGCGGTCGAATTGGAGGCGGAAGTGCTCGAGTTTGTGGCCGTCGGAGCCGATGGAATACTTGTGGCAGCCTAAGTCTTTGACTAGACCGAGCGCATAGCGGTAGAGGTGCTCGTGACCATAGAGGTACATGGACTTGCTGTTGAGTTCAAAGGCTAGGTTATGGTCGATCATCTTTTGGAAAATGCGGCGAAGCTGGGCTTCGTATACCTTTAATTCCTCCACAGTGACATCAAAGAGTCTGAAACCATAGTCAAAATGGGCCAAAACATCCGCCTCCACGCGCCCGATGGCATATTCCAGCTTGTCTAGGTATTCTTGGATAATGGCATTCTTGTCCATATCCGCCACTTCTTCATCCAGGTAATCATTGACCCCATTGTGATGGACGGAAAGCAGCTTCAAATCATAGTCCTTGTCGGCCAAAAAGCTGAGAATATCTGCTTCTCGCGGCTGGTAATAGCCAATTTCAATCCCGCGCTTGATGCGGTTGCCATACTGGGCATTGAGCGCAGCGATTTCTTCCGAATAAGCCTCATAATCAGGGACATCGTCCTGCTTGCTATAGGGGTTGGACAGATCGTAGTGCTCTGTCGTGACGATGTCACCATCATAATGAGTCAGATAGTCCTCAAAGCTGGCATCAGAATCGTAGGAAAAATGGGTGTGTAGATGGTTGTCGCGCATAGAAAATCTCCTAATATTCTTTAAAAATCAAAACGGTACCTTGCTAATTTATTCTGCCGTACTTTGGTGATATCAGTTAGGCTTGCTTCATTTCCTAGCTCATCACCTTTCTTCTATTTTACCAAAAAGGAGAGGGAAGAGAAAACTTCTTTTTCTGTTGAAGAGACTTATATTGGCAAAAAAGAGATATAGTTTTAAACTATACCTCTTTCTCTAAATTAACTATTTTTCAAAAAGGCTCAGCTCCTGTACAATAAAAGGCAAGAAATCTAGAAAGAGGCATGTATATGGCACAATCAAAATTCCAACTCGTCGGCTCCCTGCTTCGTCCGGCTGACCTTCTTGACTATAAGAATAAAATCGAACACCGCGATGATATTCAATATCCCTTTTATGACAGCTTCCCTGGCTATCTTGAGACAGAAACGGCAGATATTAAAAAAGTCATTGCCGATGAAAAGGCCAATGGCATTGATATTCTGACAGACGGTGAATATTCTAAATCAATGTGGCATTTAGACTTTGTTTGGGGACTGAAAGGCATTGAACGCTATATTGCAGACCATGGTTACACCTTCCAAGACCATGACGGCGGGCATTTTGAAACCCGCAAAGATATCGGTATTCGTATCACTGAGCCGCTTTCAGGCAAAAACCATCATTTCTTGGACATCTACAAACTGCTCAAGGAAGAGGCTGGCGATACGCAAACCAAATTAACGATTTGGGGCCCTGCTCACGCTTATACCGAACTGGCCATCTTTGATGGACTTGCCGGTCCCGATCAAGTTTACAAAACCAATGACGAATTAAAGGCCGGCCTCATCAAGGCTTACAAGGAATTCTTGGATGAGTACAAGGCAGCTGGCGGTGAAATCATTCAATTTGACGACTGTCTCTGGGAACTCTTTGACGAATCCAACCCCGCTTCCTTTTTTGCAGAAGGCAATGCCAGCCTGGCCGATCTTGCCGATGAATTTATTGCTATTAACAACGAAGTGGCAGACTACGGTCACCAATTAGGGCTTAAGGTCTGGACGCACAACTGTCGCGGCAACTACGAAAGCCGCTCAGCTTCAGGCGGAACTTACGAAGCCATTGCCGAAAAGTTCCTGCGTGATCAGCACTACGACCGCTTTTTCTTAGAATGGGACAGCGATGTATCAGGTGATTTAAAGGCTCTTGCTTCCCTTAAAGATAAAGAGGCCGAAGTGGTTCTCGGACTGCTTTCCAGTAAGACAACCGATCTTGATGATGAAGAACGCGTTCTGAAGTTATTGGAGCAAGCCAGCACCATTCTTCCGAAAGAACGTCTGCTGCTGTCACATCAATGCGGCTTTGCTTCCTGTGATTCCGGCAATGAACTGGCTATTCCTCAGCAATGGGCCAAAATCAAACAAGGTCAAGAAATCGCTGAGAAGTTTTGGGGGTAAAGCAAACAGCTGTTAATTTTCTGTCCTTCTTGCACTGCGCTGGGTGCTCCTTGCGGTTGGTTCAGCTCATTTTTAAGACCGAATCCTTACAGCTCAGCGGCCTGCGGATGCCTCTAGCTTTGCATGTCTGATGCGCAGGCCGTCTGCTGTATTAAAAATCCATTTGGAGATTCCTAACTCCAAATGGATTTTTAGCATGCTCTGAAAAATTCCCCTGCAGCAAAGGAAAAACCAGCTACTGGCTAATAGTCGCTGCTTTAGCTGATTTTTGAATTAGAAGCTGCGGTTCAGCATTTTGCCGAATTTATAAAACGGTGATGTCAAAATATTTGCGATCAGTCTGCCCGGGAGCCAGCAGGCTGACACCGCGCTTTTCTTCCACATAATCAGATTCATCCAAAGACGTTGACAGGCCGCTCCAAGGTTCCAAGGCTATAAAAGGGCTTTTAGTGACTGTTGACCAAAGAATAAGGTAGGGAAAATCTGCAAAATCCAGACGCAGACCCCCATCCTGATTTCGAGAACGCAGGGTGACACTTCTTGACTGCAACTGATCTAAAGTAATGGCATTATGCTCGAATAAAGAATAATCTAAGTCAAGGAATTTCTGCTCTTCCAAGAAAGGGCTTCTGTCTCCTAAATCAAGCAGTCCTGTTTCAGGGAAGGACCTTGGCACCGTGCAGGTCTCTTCTTTTTCAAATTCAAGATAGTAGTCTTCATAGCGATCCCCTTCAAACAAAGGACAGTTAAAACCGGGATGCCCTCCGATAAAATAAGGCATTGTCCTTTCCTTTTCATTATTGCTTACCTGATACTCTGTGCGGATGGTTGACCCTTTTAAAGTGTAGATAATCTTTAATTCAAAGCGATAGGGATACTGCGTCAGCATTTCCTCGTCCGGCTCAATGGTAAAAGCAAGACTGTTTTCACTCAGCTGTTCAAAGGCAAACTGTTTCTTTCGCACCAGCCCATGTCTGGGAATGCGGCCGTAAAAATGCGGATGCTCTTTAATAT
The DNA here is from genome assembly GCF_000286075.1 of Streptococcus ratti FA-1 = DSM 20564. Lineage (GTDB taxonomy): Bacteria > Bacillota > Bacilli > Lactobacillales > Streptococcaceae > Streptococcus > Streptococcus ratti. Next base: position 894,476 of record NZ_AJTZ01000005.1, read on the forward strand.
TGTAAATTCCCCAGTCATTTCTCAAGCTGCCGCAAATGGGGAAAAGAACCGGTGCTTGGGAACTCCAGTATTCAGGATTTCCCTGCCATAGATACTCTATGCCGTTTTGATCTTTGACAGAAGACAGGGCACCGCCGAATTCTTTAAACTGAACCCTAAGTTTTTCGTTTTTTAGTTCGATTGTCATGTTTATCCTCCCTGTTGAGACTTGAAAATAAAGCAAGAGCGCAGCCAAAGACTGCAACTCTTGCCCATAAAGTCCTTTCAAAAAATACAAACGTTTTATTTTGACTGATTTAGCAGCTTATGTGTTAAATAATGGAGTATTGTTGAATGCCAGCAGACAAGAAAGTATTGCTAAATCATCAGTCAATAGTATGCGTTTCAGCCAATTTTTTATACCAGTAGGCACTCTTTTTAGGGTAGCGCTCCTGCGTATCAAAATCAACATAGAAGAGACCATAGCGCTTTTCATAGCCATTTGACCATGAGAAGACATCCATAAGTGACCAGATAAAGTAACCTTTGACATTGGCACCGTCAGCGATAGCATCGGAAATGACTTCCAAGTGTTTCTTCACGTAATCAATGCGGCCGTCATCATAAACAGTATTGTCTACAAATTCATCTTTATAGCCCAGACCATTTTCGGTGATATAAATTTTCTTGTAGTTTGGATAATCTTTCTTCACGCGCATAATTTGGTCATAGAGACCTTGCGGATAGATAATCCAGTCCCAATCCGTTTTTGGTACATCAACCGGCGCTTCTCTGCGGCCAACACCCTTAATCTGGTACTTAGAACTTCCCTTTTCGCCCTTACCATTATGAATGATCTCTGTTTCGCCATCGAAAGCCTGCATCCAGTCACTCATATAGTAATTGATTCCCAAGAAGTCATTCAAATCCTTTGCTGCTTCAAGTGCTGCAAAGTCCTCATCACGAAGGTCAAGCTCCCCGCCATTCAGAGCAAGGATATGGTTAACGCCTTCCATGGTTTTTTCTGAATACCTGCCAAGATAGGTGGCATCAAGAATAAACTTGTTATGGATAATATCTTCCAGCTCTGCTGCACGCACATCGGCCGAATTAGACGGATCGTAAGGATATTTAGTTGGCAGGGCATGTACGACACCGATTTCACCGGAGTAGCCCCCGTCTTTGAAAAGTTTAACCGCACGGGCATGGGAAACCATCATATTGTGATGGGATTGGAAAACTTTGGCCAAGTCATACTTAATACCCGGCGGGAACTTTCCTACCAGATACTGACCATCGCCGATCGGACCGATTTCATTGAAGGTTGTCCAATAGTTGACTTCTGGAAATTCCTTGAAACAGAACTCAGCATAATCAACAAAGTGGTCTATATTGTCGCGGTTAAGAAAGTCGCCTTTAGAATGCAGAGCTTCCGGAGTATCAAAGTGGTGCAGGGTCACAAAGGGTTCAACATGGCGCTTGTGGCATTCTGCAAACAGTTTGTGATAGAATGCAACCCCTTTAGGATTGACTTGGCCAAAGCCTGTCGGAAAAATCCGCGACCAGGCGATGGAAATTCGGATACCGTTGACACCAAATTCTTCAGCCAATTTTAAATCAACAGGGTATTTATGATAAAAATCGCTGGCAGGCTCTGCTGTGTACCAATAATTATCTTCCAGATACTTGTCCCAGGCAACCGGACCCTTGCCCTCTCCTTTGGTGACACCTTCTGCCTGATAGGCAGCCGTCGCACCGCCGAAGATAAAATCTTTAGGTAATGTTTTAGTCATCTTGTGACCTCTCAATCTTTAAATTGCTCTTCAACAAAAGCCAGAGCTCCCTGACCGTCACGGGTCAGCTGAATATATTGGGCTCCTTCAGTCCTAGCCAATTTAATATCAAGCTTGTCTGTTTCTGCTTTCATATCTTCATAGTTAGATGCCACTTGCGGTGCCAGAATAACTAATTGATACTGCGGCAGAATTTCGCGGTGGGCACCATAGCTGCCGGCAGCTGCCTTGACAGGTGCTCCGTATTCGGCAGCTGCCTTATTGAGTGCATTGGCCAAGAGACCGCTGGTTCCGCCGCCGGCACAGAGAACCAGAACATTTGTCTGCTCAGTGATGGCACTGTCAGCTGTTTCGGCAGTGCCTGCTTTTCCAAGAATAGCATCTGCTTTTTTAGTATCAAAGTTGGCGGCAACTTTTTCTTTAAGAGAATCCGCTGCGCTCTTACCCTCTGCTTCTTCGGCTAAGATTTGTTCATCATAGACTTTAACAAAAGGATAGTAAATGGCAACATCAATCACAATCAAGAGAGCTGCAAGGACAAAGGCTAATACACCGAAACCTGTCCCCATGATAATTCCCAACGGTCCGGGAGTTGTCCAAGGAAGATTGACACTGAAACTATTCATTCCCAAGGTATCTACAAAGAATTTGAAAACCCAAACATTAACAATTGGTGCTAGGATAAAAGGAATGAAGAAAACAGGGTTCAAAACAATGGGTGCTCCAAATAAGATTGGTTCGTTAACACCAAAGAAAGTTGGTACAACAGAAGCACGGCCGATAGCCTTGTTGCGTTTTGACTTAGTCAGCCACATGAACATGAAAGGAACAACCAAGGTCGCACCTGTCCCGCCCATGGTAACGATAAACATTTGAGTTCCTGAAGTAATGACCTTATCCGCATGCTGACCTGCTTGCAGCAGCTGATAGTTGGTTTCAACATTAGCATAGGTAATGGCTGCGATAGCCGGCTCCACGATAGAAGGACCGTGAATACCAACAAACCAAAACAGTGCATAGGCTCCAAAGATAATGGTGATTCCAAGATAGCCGTCAGCTGCCGAGAACAGGGGTGCTAAGAGAGTTCCGATTGATTCAGCGACATTAACGCCAAGAACCGCTTTGATTCCCAACTGGATAGCATAAAGAATAACGATTGAGAAAGCAAAGGGGAAGATATCCTTGAATACTTGAGAAATATTTGGCGGAACTTCCTCAGGCATGCGAATGGTCACATTATTTTTGACGCAGACCTTGTAAACATTAACAGTGATAAAAGCTGCAATGAAGGCTGTCAAGAGACCTTTGGTTCCCATGAAGGCGCTTAGGAAGCCGCCTTCTTTAGCTGGGTCGGCTGCCATGATTAAGAATCCAGCCATTGATGCCAGCATTGTTGAGATAAAGTTAATCTGATTGGTATCATCTAATTGGCGATTCATTGAATCGGTCAAAGACTTAGCCGTTGTACCGGCAACCAGAAAACCGATAATCCCCATCGTATAGTTATACGGTGTCATCAAGCCGTTTTCGATATTTTTCGGCCAAGAAAAGCCGAAGATATTAGGCACGTAAGCAATCAGAAGAAAGAGACTGGAAAACAGGATAACAGGCATCGCTGAAATGAAACCGTCACGAATAGCGCGAAGATAAATATTGCGAGATACCTTTTCAAAGAAGGGTTTTCCTTTCTCAATCTGGGCAATTAATGCATTCATATTTAGCTACCTCTCTTATATAGTTCAATCAAGTGCTTCATCAAATCTTTCAGCAAGATAGTGGTCATCAAATGATCCTGACCATGCATCAATGTAACACTCAGCTCAATCGCATCTCCCTGTGCCTCTTTTGTCAAAAGACTAGTCTGCGCTTTATGAGCATCAGTGATACAGTCCTCAGCTGCTGAAACAAGCTCATCAGCCTTAGCGAAATCGCCGGCTTGGGCTGCATTCAGGGCTTCAAGCAGCTTTGAGCGTGCATCGCCGGCATAGGCTACAATCTCAAACCCTAATAGGGTACTTTCTTCTCTATTCATAATTTTTCCTCCTGTCATTATTTAATTTGACATCACAGCAAACGTTGAATATGTAAAGCTATATAAAGTCTTTCACTTTGGTAAACATTTATTCCGGTTTCATTCGCGATAATAGTATAAATCTCATTGCCGATTTTATAGGCTTCCGGATAAGTCTTCTTAATCTGTTTTTCCATGTCCAAAAGGGACCTGTTATCATCTTTACTTCTATCTAAATACTCAATGAAAAAAGTTAAATGAATCATCAGGCGATCATAAAAATTAGCATTGTACGTGTTTCTCTTAATATTATGCTGCTCCAAAATTTTTTGGACTTTTTCTAAAATATTTTTAGCAGCACCTGTCTGTGAGGTTTTCACTTTGATATCAACACTCTTAGCATTAATAAAATGCAGAGCAATTCTCTCCACTTCATCATCTGGGAAATCAGCTGATAATTTTTGTCGGAAAATTTCCAAAGCTTCGGAAGCCATGGCATATTCCTGACTATAGTCTTGTGAAATCCGAGGTAGCTTGCTCTCTTGATAAGAACCATCAAGAATCGCTTTGTAAGAAAAATAAATATGATCAGTCAAGGTAACATATAAGTATTCTTGAACAGGGTAACTATATTTGGCTGATAAGCTATCAATAACATCGTAAGTTACTGTGATAAAGTCAAGCGGCACATCCTTTAAAAGAGTTAAAAAGTTCTTTTTCGATTCTGAATTTTTTAAAGAAAAAACTTTTTCAATTTTATTAGTGACAATTAAGTCACCTTTACTTTTATTAAAAGTAAGTCCTAACCCCATCACAACAGCTTGCTCTCCATATTCATCTTTAACAAGAGCTACATTATTATTTAAGGCTTGTACAATCCTATACATGTGCTTTTTCCTCCTTTCTATTCCAAACAAAAAAGACCACAAACAAACCAAAGAGATTTATCGCTCCCTTGACCCATTTGTAGTCTCGCCTAATTCGATTAGTTACGATCTACTCTATTCTATTATGCATTTATACTAACATAAATAAGGAAAAATGTAAACCCTTACTTTTCATGGAATTTTCGCTTAGTTTTCATTATCAAGGTTATTATACTCAATTCTTAAACTAATCTTTTGCTTCCTTATAAACCTTATTGCGTTTTTTCATCTGACCGACATACCAGAAGAACAGTAAGGTATAGACAGCTAAGGCAAGCAGGGCATATAGAAGAAATGTCATATCACCTTCAGAGGCTTTCCCTACGAAGTAAGCTAAGAACTTTTCTACCGGCCCTTCCATAGTTGTGTGTGAAATCATTGTTGAAGAACTCAGTCCTTTTGGAAAGGCACCAACTTTTTTCGCCGTCTCTGTAATAAACGGAGCAATCAAAGTACCAGACCACAGAAACAAAGGCAGCTCAATCGCACCGATAACAATCATGCGGATCAATTTACCACGGGTAACAACAAGCAAAGCCGGTGTAACCCCCATAGCAATAATTCCGGCCAGAGGCAAAAGTTTGTTGCCCGGAAGGATCATCGCTTCTAAGAGCATGATAGGGGCTAAAACATTAGCTGCTGCCCAAATTTCAGCACGCCCGGCCAAGAATGGCCAGTCCAACCCAATATTTAAGGTACGGCCTTTAAGTTTTGATGAAGCAAAGTCGGTAATGCCCTGAGACAAAGGCTCAACCGCCGCAATAAACCAAGAACCGATTAAAGAGAAGAGCTCCAAGCAGACTGCTGCTGTGAAAGCTAAAGTCAGTATATCAACAGGCTTTTGTCCTGCTAAGAGTCCCACAAAAATCCCTAAATAGATACCAATAGCAAATTTTGAACCCCAAAATCCGATTTTAGCATTTAATTTTGCGGCATCAAAATCATATTTATCCAGCCATGGAAACAGCTTGTCAAACAGCTTATCAAATACCATAATAATAGGATTCATCATGTAGTTCATATGAGTAGTTGTCATAGGATTTTCATCCCCGGTATTTAATAAGTCATTAAACGTTGGTTTCATCACGTCTGAGTTGATAATCTTTAAGATACCAATAAAGATAATTAAAACTGTCGCAATAATGAGATTGGCACCGCTGTAAATCGCAAACAATCCGACAATAGAGAGATGCCAAATATCAAAAATATCAACATCCAAGGTATTTGTTTTATTTAAAACCAACATGATGATATTGACAATCAGCATAACCAACAGAAAATAAAGTGTGTAGGGCGACCCCCAAGTAATGGTAGCCAAGGGTGCCCAGCCTACATCGGTGATATTCAGATGAAGGCCTGTCCTAGCCACAAAATCTGCCATTGCTCCTGAAAAAGCTGTCGATAAAATATTGATGATTGCACTGATACCTGTCAGAGCAATTCCCAGTTTAATGCCCCCTTCCAGTGCCTTAGAAAATTTAACTTTAAAACAGAGTGCAATGACCGTCAGCACAATCGTCATTAAAGGCGCGGCCCCTAAATCAATAATCGGCTGAAATACCTTATTTGCAAGATCAATAATTACATTCATCTTTTACTCCTCTCACTAAAGGCTATTTGTTTAAGCCTTTAATGACCTCTTCCATTTTTTGATAAACAGGTTCGGCCATGGCTGGGATACGGTATAAAATAGCACCGGCATCAACAACTGGAATTTTAACGTCAAATCCTAAATCCGTTTTAGAAATTTGAGCAAAAATATCATAATGAGACAGCATTTCCTCATTGATATCTTTAATCATCACAGCATCACATGATACTTGGTAGCCTCGTTTGGTTAATTCAGATTCCAAAGCGCTTTTAATTTGGTGACTAGAATTAACACCTGCCCCACAGGCAGCTAAAATTTTAATCATTTGTTTTCTCCTTAAAATTGTTGTTTCAAAAAGTCATAAATTTTTTGAGGATCATTCAAGTTAAAAAAGTCAATTAACTCATTAGAATCCTGTCGATTGATGAAATCCATAACGTTTTGCAGCAAACCTGCCTGTTCTTTCTCATCATTATTTAAAATCATAAAGAGAAAAGAAACGTCAACATCTTCATCAGGAAGTATCATGTTCTTGAACATAACAGGATGCTTTAATTTGACTGGTACGATACGGGTATCTTTAACAAATTCACTTTCTGTGTGAGGGATCGCTATATTAGGCAGCAAAGGATTAATCGGAGACAGCGGCAAAGCAGTTGGATAATTCTCTTCTCTCTCAATTAAATGATCAATATAATCCTCTGTTACCAAATCCTTGTCCAAAAGTTTTGACGCAATCTCCTTGAAAATCTCTTCTTGGTTCACCTTATCAGAAACAAACACAGTATCCTCATGAATCAGTGAAGTCATTGTAACTATGCCTCCTTAACTTAAGAATAAAAGGTTTGACTTTCACCTTTTTAGACTTTTTCCTTCCAAGATGTTGCTGTCTTTTGCAGCACTTTATTGAGCTCATCAATATTTTGAAAACCTGTTGTCCGCAGCCATTGACGCGCAGCTTCTTCGCCTTGTTCAATGTAGTCTTTGACAGAACCTGCCCAAGTAGCGCGGCCGCAAAGGACACCGTTAAAGTTTGCCCCTGATTCATGAGCGAAGACGAGGGTATCTTGGAACAATTTAGCAGATACACCTGCACTCAGGTAAATATAAGGGAGGTCAGTTGCTTGGTCCTGCTGTTTGAAGAAGGCTGCTGCTTCTGCTTTGCTGTAAACCGTTTCGCCGTTGCCAAAGCCTTCAACATAGTTCATGTTAACAGGGACTTCAACTTTCAGCACATCAATATTAAAGCGCGGATTTGAAAAGACCTTCATCGCTTCGATAACCTTATGAGGTTTAACTTTTGCATACTCAGGGCTCGCTGCATCAGCAATCTTTTCATCATAAGCCAGAATTTCCAAGAAGAAAGGAATATCTTCTGCCACGCATTCAGAACCAATGCGTTCAATATAGGCTTGCTTTTGCTGATTAAGCTCGTCAGAACTGTCGACATCATAGTAAAGCAGGAATTTGACAGCATCGGCGCCTTGTTCTTTCAGGCGTTTGGCTGACCAAACATCCAAGCAGTCCGGCAAACGTTTGGTACTGGTAGTGTCATAGCCTGTTTTTTCATAGGCCAACAGCAAACCCGCATTTTTATCAAGAGCTTTTGTGGCAGGCAGGCCGTATTCTGGATCAAGCAGCATTGATGAAGCATAGGGGGTCAATTCCTGTGCTACCAGCACTTTTAATTCTTCCATCTGTGCAACGCTCGGCTCTTGCGTTTGATGCTGTGCCATCAAACGTTTCAAAGCGCCGCGCTGGTCAAAGGCAAGCGCTGAAATAATCCCGTTTTCATCGCTCAGTTTTTCCATGTATTTGCGTTTTTGTTCTGTCAGTACCATTTTTAAACCTCTTTTACTTGAATTTGTTGATACAAAGTATCGTAGTTAGCCATGTTGACATGACCGGTCATTTTTTCCTGGGCATTCAGCATGCCAAGAACATTTGCCTTTTTCAAAAGGCTAGCATCATCTTCGTCGTGCGCCAGTGCTGACGCAATTCCAGCTACGGTTGAGTCGCCTGATCCAACTGGATTGACAACATCAATTTTAGGAATATCCACTTTGTAGAATTTATCCCTATGTTTAGCAAAAGCGCCGTCTGCTCCCAAAGAAACAATAATCCACTCAATTCCTTCAAACAAGGGATCAAGCAGGACGTCCTTCAGGCTGTCTGTGTCTTCTGAAATATCTCTGCCTAATAACTGTGATAATTCCTCACTGTTAGGTTTGATGACGGCTGGTTTTTCTGAAGATTTCAAAACAGCTTCAAGCGCTGCACCTGAGCAGTCAAGAACTACTTTTTTCCGGTATAAGTTAGCCAGTCCGATCAATTCTGCATAATAAGTCTTTTCAAGACCCTCCGGCAGACTGCCGGAAATCGTTACCACATCAAAGGAGGTCAAGATCAGTTTAAAATGATGCAAAAAGCCTTCAGCTTCATCAGGGTCAATCAAAGGGCCGCTTTCTAAAATTTCAGTTTGCAGTCCCTCATGCAGAATTGCAATGCAGTTTCGTGTTTCGCCATGAATAGGGAAAAACTGATGTTTGATGCCTGCCTGTGTCAGTTTTTCAGTCAAATAATCACCTAGTCTGCCGCCAATTAAACCCGTCGCACTAACGTCATCGCCTACTTCTGCTAAGACACGTGTCACATTCAATCCCTTGCCGCCCGGCGTCTTGGTGACTTCTGAGACACGGTTGACCGTATCAAGCTTGAGCTTATCCAGCGGATAGGAAACATCGATGGAAGGATTCATCGTTACGGTAAGAATCATAAGGTCAGCCTTTCTTAATCGTGATATTCCCCGCGATCCCATTTGTCAAGAAACTCTTTAAAGAAGTCAGGGTCTTTTTGATCAGCATTAGAAGTTTCAACGTGAGCGATTTTAGCAATCAATTTTTTGTTTTCCTCCGTTTCTTTGTATTCGGCTTTGATGAAAGCTTCAATAATATCATTCATCAAGAGCCCGCCAACAATTTTCCCGCCAAAACTAATAACGTTAGCATTAAGTTCTTCTTTGGCATAGAGAGCTGAGGTCATATCACGAACCAAGGCAGAACGAACACCCGGTACTTTATTTGCTGCATTAGAGATACCAACACCGGTACCGCAGATACAAACACCCAAATCGGCCTGTCCGCTGCTTACAGCTTCTCCGACTTTTTTTCCAAAAATAGGGTAGTGGGTGCGGACATGGTCATAAGTTCCGAAATCAAGTACTTCATAGCCTTTTGATTTTAAAAATTCTGAGACAGCCATTTTTTCATCTGTCACAATGTGGTCACAGCCGATAGCGATTTTCATTTTATCCTCCTTTTTAGCACATCTTGTTAAGCATATCTACGCGAATTTGGTGGCGGCCGCCGTCATAGTGGCCTTCAACGAATCCTTTGACAATGTTTTTCGCCAATTCATCACCAACAATTTCTGCACCCATGGTAATGATACGTGCATTATTGTGGGCACGTGTCATGTATGCAGAGCGTTCATCCGATACTTCTGCTGCAATCATTCCTTTAACTTTGGTTGCTACCATAAAGGAGCCAGCACCGTAAGCATCAATAACAACACCTAAATTATCGTCAGCTTTATCAACCTCTGCTGCTACAGCTAAGGTAAGATCAACGAAATCCTGACCTTCTGCACTGACATCTGTGACATCAAAACCTTTTGCCTGCAGATAATCTTTCACAAGATTTTTCAGTCTTTCTCCTGCCTTATCGGCACCAAGTACAATTGCCATGTTTTTACTCCTTTTTGTTTGTTTTTGTTTGTTATAAGATAATAATAAACCAAAACAAACATTTTGTCAAGAAAAATTTATCTGTTTTTGTTTATTTTAAAAATACCAATAAAGGTTGATCTAACAATGATTTCTGTTAATATCTAATAATTTCTGAGAATTTTTTCCTTTCAAGTTTGTTTTTTTTTGTTTATAAATGTGATATTTTTCTATCTTTATGCTATAATATCATCAAAAGGGCACTGTATAGGAGTTTCATATGATTAAAAAAGAGAGATTAAATTGGATATTAGAACAATTAAAACATCAATCTATTATTACTGTAAATGATATTATCAAAGAACTTGGAGTTTCTGATATGACTGTCCGACGCGATTTGGCTGAGCTCGAAAAAGAGCACCAGCTGATCCGAGTACACGGCGGTGCCCAAAGCATCAATCTGTTAAACAAACCCGAAAAGTCAAACACTGAAAAACAATCTGAACAGGTCAGTGAGAAAAAAGAAATTGCTGCTTTTACTGCCCAGCGTGTTCAAGACGGTGAGACGATCTTTATTGGTCCAGGAACCACGCTGGAATACTTTGCTCAGGAACTCCTTCAGCGCAATTTGCGCATTATTACCAACAGCCTGCCGGTATTTGATATTTTAAAAGAGAGCCCAAACATTGATCTTCTGCTCATTGGCGGAGAATATCGCCCTGTGACTGGAGCCTTCGTCGGGTCTTTAGCCAGCAGCAACATAGCTTCGCTAACCTTTTCCAAGGCCTTTATCAGCGCTAATGCTGTCTATCAGGATTCGGTTGCTACTTACAGTGAATCTGAAGGCACCATTCAAGAACTTGCCTTGGATAAAGCATTGGAAAAGTATCTCTTAGTAGATAACCAAAAATTTGATTCTTATGATTTCTTCGTCTTTTATAAGACCAGCGATTTTGATTATGTCGTGACAGACTCCAAACTCTCAGATGACAAACAAGCTCTTTATAATAAGTTCACTAAGGTTCTAAAAGCTAATACGAATTCACAATAATCTGCTCTGCCAGCAAATAAAAACGAGGGGCGGCATTTTAACATCAACTGTCACCTCTCGTTTATTATTGATAAATTTTTATACAGCTCCAACTAAACATCTGATTTTTAATCCATCACTTTAAAAAAAACATAAAAGAGCCGCCAAAAAAGGGCTCTATAATTTCTGTAGTGGGTAGAATTCCCACCAGAAGTTATAGGGCCTTTTGACTACACAAAAAGCCTCATAAGACTTATAATGAAAAGCGCTAACCAAATTCATTAGAAAGTGACTTATGGAGACGCCTTTCAATACTACAGAATTACTCGGAATGAAAGACCAAAATATCAAAATAATCTTTTCATATCATTAGATCATCCAAGTATCTTACGCGCTTTTTCTGAAGAGGCAATCAAGATATCTGGATCGCCAAGACGGCGATCGGCTTTTTTAGCTGAAATTTCTTTGCCAGTGACTTTGCGGGCTGCTTCAAGGGTTTGCAGATTTGAAAATCCTGTTACGGTATTTTTCAACTTCTGCTAATTCGTCCTTTAGTCTGGGCGGCAAAATAGCCAAGCCCATGGCCTCAATGAGACTGATATTTTCCCTCTTAATCTGCTGCACATGAAAATGTTGAACTCCTATAAGGATACTCGGCCAATGTATGATTGTCATACAAAAAGCCATCAAGGCTCCTTTGTATGAAAAAAGTCAGGCTGTAAGAATTGCTTATCTGCCTGTATTGGAAGCATTCAGCACTCTTACACTGATACAACTTCCAGTTGCTCACCGCCCAGTAAAATCAAGTATTTTTCAACAGCTGAGATACCATAGGATTTGCTTAAGGCCTGGGCATACAGTGCCATCTGACCTTGATAGCGCTGCTTGATGTCCTGACTGTTGGTAAATTTATCAGTCTTATAATCAAAGAGAATAATGCGGTTTTCAAAAAGAATATAGCCGTCAATGATACCGCGTACAACAAATTTTTCTCCGCTTGCAGAGTCTGTTTCCAGCATGGCAAAAGGCGCTTCACGGCGGACTTTGTCAGCATTTTTCTGGATTAATTTTCCTAAATCAGTTGTCTGAAAGAAAGCCAAAATCTTGTCCGTCTGGATGGCCTTTTTGATATCAGCTTCAGCCGGCAGCTCTTCTAAGGCCTGTAAGATATCATTCATGCCGACTTCTTCACTTAAGCGAAGGCGCTGCATCAATTCGTGTAAACTGGAACCAAGAGCAGCAGCCGCCACGGCTTTTTTCTCAGAAAAATCCGGAAGCTTGAACTTCAGTTTGGCAGCAGGGCTTTTCTCCATAATGTCAACACCATCAGTGTCCATGACAGGTTCATAGAATTTCTTGACCTGACTGGGCGTGCGGACAGTTGGCAGATTGATGGCTGCCTGATAATCTTTGTTGAGCTTCTCGACAGCTTCCAGCATATCCAAAGCACGCGCAATATCTTCTGACTGGCGATTATCCTTAAGGTCATCAGGATTGTAGAGACGTTCTCCTTTAACCATTCCGATTTTATCTTCAGTTAGGTCTTCATCTGTCACAAAGACTGTTTTAAAATGTAAATTTTCACTGCTGAAAGCCTGCTGAATAGCTAAAAGCCAGTCTTGAAAGGTCATATAGCTTTCACGCTCGGCTGCCGGCAGATGATTATTTTCAGATTTTCCGCTGTATTTGTCTGCCAGCTTTTCCGCACTGCCCTTTCCAACCAGATATAGTTTTTTCTCCGCCCGTGTCATGGCGACATAGAGAAGCCGCATCTGCTCTGATAAGGTAGCCAGACGCAATTCGCGTTTGTTAAGCTGATAAGGCAGCGTTGCCATATTAACCTTGACAGCCGGCAGGAGTTTTTCCTGCAGTTCTTCTTTCATATCAACCAAATACTTGATCCCTACGCCATTGCGACGCGATAAAATGAGCGGCGAAGTCATGTCTTGAATGCTGAACTTCTTGTCAATATTAAGGATAAAGACATAGTTGAATTCCAGCCCCTTACTCTTATGGATGGTCATGAGCGTAACAGCCTTCTTAGGCAGGGCAACCTCAACATCAGCTAAATCATTCTGGCTTTCTAAAACACGATCAATCATCCGAATAAAGCGTGACAGCCCCTTAAATCCCGTCCGCTCGAAATTGTTAGCCCGCAGAGCCAGCGCATAGAGATTGGCCTGGCGCTGTTCTGCTCTTGGCAGACGTCCGACATAATCATAGTAAAATCTGTCGTTATAAATTTTCCAAATCAGATCATAGAGCGAATGCAAGCGAGCAAATCGGCGCCAGCTGCCAAAGACATCTAAGAAAGCCTGCAGCTTGGCAGCTAAGTCCGGTGTCATAAGCTCCGGATGCTGGCCTTGTTTATTTATAGCGTTCTGCATTTTTTCATAGAGATTTTCCTTATGACTGTCCGATGTCTTTTGAAGCGCTAAGCGCGTCAGCTCATCTTCATCAAAAGCAAACATGGGCGAGCGCAAGAGTGCCGTCAAGGCATAGTCATTAAGCGGATTATCAATAGAACGCAGGGTATCCAGCATGACCATAATCTCAACTGACTTGAGATAATTTTGCTCGCCGCCGTCTGTCACCAAAGGAATTCCATAGTGGTCAAAGGTCTGTATAATACCATCATTGCGCGTTCTTGAAGCAACCAGCAGGGTAATATCTTCAAAAGGAACCTTCTCTTCATTATGAAGACGGATAATTTCCTTGGCAACTAATTTAACCTCCGAAGGACTGATTTGATTGCTGTCATCATCAGACAGAGCCTCCTCATTTTCATCTGTATCGTACAGCAAAACCTGTGTTGCATTTTCTGGATGGGCTTCTTTTTGGCGGTCGCTGCCTGCCAGCAGCTGATGGCTGTCATCGTAAAGAATCTCACCGACAGCTTCATCCATCAGGTGGCTGAAAACACTGTTTGCTGTTGCTAAAACTTCTGACTGGCTGCGGAAATTTTCCTTGAGCAAAATCAGCTTACCGTGTTCAGGATGTTCCTGAAAATCCTTGAATTTGGCGTTAAAAATCTGCGGATCTGCCTGACGGAAGCGGTAAATGGACTGCTTAATATCTCCTACCATGAAACGATTATGCCCATTGGACAAAAGCTCCAGCATGCGTTCCTGCGTGTGATTGTTATCCTGATATTCATCCACCATGACCTCATGATACTTATTTTGGTAGAGCTGCCTGATGTCAGGATTTTCTTCCAAAATTTCAATAGCAAAGTGTGCAATATCTGAAAATTCAAAGGCATTTTCCTGCATTTTAGCCTGCAGGTACTGCTCAGAGAAATCCAGAACAAACTGCTGCAGCAGTCTCAGTAAAGGCAGGCTCTCAGCTTGGTAGGCAAAGATTGTCTCCAGATGTCTCAGCTCAGCCAAGCGTCCCTGAAGAGCTTTGAAAACAGGGTATTTGACCTTAGCAACCGTCACACTGTCTCCGGACGGAATGAGATCCGCAATATCATTGGCCAGCTTTCCAAGACCTTCACGCCCATATAGGCTTTCAAAGTTCCAAGCCCAGTCTTGCAGTTTTTCAATCATATTGAGATGCTTTTTATAATTGGCCGTCGGAGCACCTTTACCAGTCAGCTGTTTATAGTCTTCCAAATCTGTCAGATCACGCAAAGCCTTAGCAGTATCTTCCATACTTGCCAGAAATTCTGCGACTTCCTGCTCTGGAATAGCCGAAAAGTCTGTATAGGTTTCAGCACCTTTTAAAAAGCTGTCTGTCAGCCAGCTTTTAGGATTGTCCGTAGCCTGACTGAAATCGTAAATCTTATAAACCAGCTGCTTAAAAGGGTCTGAGTCCTTACGGCTGCCAGCAAAATTCTTAACCAGCTTGACAAAAACAGACCTGTTTTCAGAGCGCATATAATCCGCAAAAAGATCTGCAAAGACATCATTTTTTAGGATGTCCTGCTCACTCTTGTCCTGCATAATCCGAAAGCTGGGTGAAATCCCCAGTGTGTAGCCGTATTGATTGACCAGCTTTTGTGTGAAGGCATCCATAGTACCGATATCAGCAGTCTGAACACTGGCCAGCTCCTCAGCTAAAAACTGCTTAAGTTTTGGATCAGAAGCTGTCTGTAAGTGCTGAGTTAATTTTTTCTCCAAACGCTCTTTTAACTCTCCTGCAGCCTTGACCGTAAAGGTTGAGATAAAGAGATCTTCAATTTTCACTCCGCGCAGAATTTTATCCATAATACGCTCAATCATGACAAAGGTTTTGCCAGAACCTGCCGAGGCAGAAACTAGAATATTATTGCCATAACTGTAGATGGCCTCAATCTGTTCTGGAGTGCGTTTTTGCTGCTTATTTGATTCAGCCTCTTCAAGCTGCAGGGAGGCAATCTCTTGAGCACTTAAAAAGTTTTTAAAAGTCATTGTTTTCCTCCTCCTGCTTGGCCTGCATAAGATGCAGGAAGCCCTGACGTTTTTCTTTGCGCGGCAGCTGATGAAGCTTGCGGGCATAAGGCATGTGACGGTCCGCTTCAAAGTGTGTAATAGCTTTGAGCTGCTCACCTTGTACCGATTTGCCGTCCTGACTATAAGGATTAATCAGAAAATGTCCGCTTCGAATCTGCCGGGCTGCTTTTTGATAAAGCTCTCGGTTATAAGCAAGCAGCAGATCAATCTCTTTTTGACTATAGACCGAGTCGTTCAAATGGTATTTGCCATCAGCTAGATAAGCTTTTTCTTCATCTAAGAAAAGCCCTCTGTAAGTCAGTTCCTTATGGATTGCCTCAGGAATCTTATCCAAGGATTTTACACTACTTAAGTCTAATTTTGGCTCTTGCATATGCAGATACATAGCTCCAAAAATCTTTTGACGGTCAGGCAAATCACTTCTGTTATTGACGGCCTCCATATAAGTCAGGAGCTGCGGACTGAGACCATTGTAGAATTTCTGAATATCAAAGGTATTTCTGCTGGATTTATAGTCAATAATTCCTAGGCTGCCATCAGACAGACGGTCAATACGGTCGATAAAACCACGGATTTTAACAGCATTTCCCAGCATGAGCTCAAAGGCCTCTTCTTCGCTTTCCACCTGAATTTGAGCATCATCACGCAAAATACTGGCTGTGCTTCTGGCAATGTCTTCTAAAACATCTAAAGAATAACGGCTTTCCTCATCTTCCTCATAAAGCATCTTAAAGCTGTTTTCCTCATTGGCCTTTGCTATAGCCTGATTTAACCTGCCATCAAAATCATCAGGAGCCGCTGCATCCTGCATCACCAATTCAAAAACACGGTGCAGGTAGCTTCCGTGATTCTTAGCGTCCGGATGAATGGTCTCCAATTCCTGCAAACCAAGGACATACCGCAGAAAATAAAGGTACTGATTGTTATAAAAAGCTGTTAAAGCTGACGACGACAGATTTATGGGCTCATCTGCCGGAAAGCGGGCCTTTATAACCGAAGGAGCAAGCGGTTTGGTCTGCATACTGTCATTAATCTCAGGAATGACAATCCCCTGCTCATTAAGTTTCTTGCGCAGATAACGCACGGCCACCGACCAGAAGGTCTGCTCCTCCTTAGTCATTTCTTGATCAATGGAAGCACGCTCTAGCTCAATCACGCGCGACAAGAGCGCTTTATAGTTGCCAATGTCTTCCGGATTACTCAGCTGACCACTCCGTCCCTTTTCCACTATCGGCACACCAAACTCAGCTAATTCCAGTAAATAAGAGGAAGTGCTGTCTTCTGTCTCATTTAAAATTTGCGGCAGGCTGAGAATTAATTCCTCAGTCGCAGCATTAAAAAGCGATAAAGCTGCAAAGTGATTTTTTTTGAGATTTTCACTGCTGACAATATCAAACCGGCGATTATCCGGTGTTATATCATTGATTCGTGCTCGCTCCTCATCCGAAATCAGGCTCCGGTTTTGGACAATCTTAGGAAAATTGGACTGTGTCATACCCATGGCAAAGACAATTTTATTGGTGTGCGGCTCTACCAAATCATAGGCTTTAACCGTGACAACATCAACTGCAGCAGGAATCGTACGGTAATCAGCCGCTAGCATGCTGGCGCGGAGCAAAGACAAAAATTCATCCAGCGTCAGCTTTTCCCCGCCGAAGATTCTTTGAAACTGCTCTAAAATAGCTGTAAAGGTCTTCCAGACTTGTTCGTGCTTTTCCTGCTCAATTTCCCCGCTTTCTGCTGTCAGCAGGACAAAATTTTCCGGCAGGGCAATATCCTCTAAAAAAACAGTCAGTTTTTTCAGAAGACTTTTTCCCAGCTGCTTTTGTGCCTTAACCAGCTGCCGCAAGGGACTTATAAGTTCAGAACGCCACTGATTTAACTGTTTCAGATCAAACTGTCCCTGATTGTCCAAAGTAAAATCGTTGAAAAACTTGCTTTGTCCCTTGATATCTGCATAACTAATATAGTATTCCAATTTATCCAGCTCTTCTTGCTGCAAGCGGCCATACAAGCCTGACTTAAGCACATTCATAACATCCTCAGCCCGAAAATTGTAACGCTTGATCCGCTCTAAACTGTCTATAAAATGCACCAAAGGATGTGAACTCATCGATTCGGCCTTGCCGAAATAATAAGGAATCTCATACTTATCAAAAATTTTTCCTACCTGCAGCTGATAAGCATCTGTGTCTCCCAGCAAAACTAAAATATCCTTGTAACGATAGCCTTGATAAAGCTTTCGGCGTATAGCTCTAGCGACATGTTCTGCTTCTTCCTTTTGATTGACAGCATCCCAGATAACAATGTGTTCTTTATCTTCTTTTGTCAGGGTCCGTCCATCGGCAGAAAAATCATGGCGGCTCTCAAAAATGCTGGAAAGATTTGCAAAAGCCTGCAGTCCCTTTTGCTTGGACCTTACATATTCTGGTTTTGTTTTAAATTTAGCAGCCAGACCGCGCATAAAATCCAAACTGGCCTGATAAACATTCCCCTTTGAGAATGCTGAACGGTAGGCCTTTTGGCTGATGTAAGTACCGATGATAACGGGCACTTTTTTTTCATGCAAGAGACTGATAAGGTTCTCTTCTTCGGCAGAAAAACGAGTAAAACCATCCACAATAATCAGCAAGTCCTTAAGTTCACTGTCCAGATGTCCTGCCTTAAGCTGTTGGGTAAAAAAGGCTGTTTTACTTTGACTATCAAAATTTCCAGCATTTAAAATCGCCTCAGCCTTGTTAAAAATCTTAATCAGATCTTCCTGCTTTTCTGGAGAATTAAGCTCGGTCAGTTCTAAAACCGTCATATTGGAAGCCTTAAGCTCTTTATATAAATCGACCAATTGACTGATAAAGTTCGTGTCCTGTTTCAAACGGCCAAACACAGGCAAATCCTGTTCAGAAAAACCAGCCAAAGCCCGGTAAAAAATCATAGCCAGACCATTGTCATCAATAACTTCTCTTTGATAGGGCTCATTTAAAACAAAATAGCGGGCCATCTGCGCAAAACGCGTAATGGTAATGGCAAAAGAGGCCTCTTCAGGCAGAGCCTCTAAAACCGCCCGCTCCTTTTCAAAAGACAGAGAGTTAGGAGCAAGATAAAAAACACGCTTGCTCTCTTTAGCAGCCTGTCTAGCCTCAGCAGCCAAAATCTCTGTCATATCATATTGAATGTCAGTGTATAAAAGTTTCATAAATAATCCTCTGTAAAACTTTTTAACAAGATAAGTTTAAATTTAATTTGCTTATGAACCTAAGCTTCTTAGTTCTATTATCTAATATTTTACTTCTCTTGTCACTGTTTTGCTTTATGATAATTATTATCTAAAAGCAAATTAACGATTCTTTTAATCATTTTATCTTGATTCTTTCAAAGGTTCTTGATGTTTCTGCATATTATTTCTTCTTGGAAAAACTGCTTCATGTGTGTAAAGAATCACTGTCTGATTATAAATACAAAAAACATCAGAAAGATGCCGAGACATAAACTGTGGACATATCATACCCCCTTTGTTGTTGATACCAACAACAAGCCTGACTGATTTATCTGATGAGCTTAAGAACCTTAAGACAAGAGATAATCAGATGTCTTGACTGGCAAGAACAAACTGCTGCACAATCACATAAGGTAATCATTTGAAATTCAAACAGTTTTTTGTTTGCCCCTGAATTAGGAATTACTTGCAGGAGAAAGGAATCCCCGCTCATACAGGGAAAACAGCTACAAATAATTGACAACGTAAACCAATTGTAGTAAAATAAGTGATGAAAGGAGTGATAGTTATGGCAACAGTACCTACTCAAATTCGTATTGATGAAACTGTAAAAGCTCAAGCTACTTCATTGTTTAATGATTTAGGTATAGATATGTCCAGTGCAGTTAATATTTTTTTACGTCAATGTCTTTTACATGATGGTCTTCCCTTTAATGTAGAACTTCCAAATTATAATTCTAAGACATTGGAGGCCATGGCAGAAGCCAAACGAATTTCTCATGATGAGGCGGTTGTAGCTTATGATAATATGTCAGATTTGAAGAAAGCTTTGGAAGCGTAGATGTATCAGGTTAAATTTACCTCTGCTTTTAAAAAGAGTTTTAAGCGTATGAAAAAGCGGGGAATGGATGTATCATTATTAGATGATGTTATTGAAAAGCTGCATTTAGGACAGGCTTTGGAAGATAGGTATAGAGATCATGAACTAAAAGGTAGTTTTAAGGGTTTTAGAGAATGCCATATTAAACCTGATTGGCTGTTAATTTACCTATTAGAGGATGATATTTTGACTTTAACTCTGGTTGATACAGGCAGTCATGCAGATTTATTTAAGATGTAAAGAGATAACTTTAATCAGTTGTCTTTTTTTATTGAATTGAGGAATACATTATAGCCAGACTCTACCCCCGCGTGTGCGGGTAAAACATCTGTTCCTACTTTGCGACTTGTGAAAAAGAGAGGATCACCCCCGCGTGTGCGGGTAAAACTTCTATCGATAAATTCTCTTGAACTTGGGGAATGGAAGATATTAGAATCTTTGTAGCATCTTCAGCCATAATTTCTTCCACTCGTTGAGCTAATCCATTTTTTACGCCCTGTTTAGGAGACTGAAAATTTTCTCTTGAATCACGTTCTTGTGGTGTTTCTTGTGAAGCTACTGTCTGCTCATTAGCTTCAGTTGCAATAGATTGATTAACTTCTTGATTTTCTAGCTGAGAAAGAACCTTCTCATCGATAGCTGCTAAATTTGGATAGTCCTCTAAACGACGATAACCTAGCCCCAGAAGACGTGATACAGGCTGCGTTTCATCGCCAATAGCATAACGGACACCCTCTTTAATCAGGGCGCCACCTGGAGCGTAAATATCAAATGCGATTGGCTTAGTCCGAGAGACATCCTGATTAGCCTTGTAAACCTCTGTGACAAAGTCTTGATAAGAAACTAAGTGAGTCGGTTCAAACGGTAACTGAGGGCTGTTTGGCCCCTCATTAGAGCTTCTAAGACGAACATGATAGGTATCGTTATAAATCTGATCCTGTTGCCAGTCTTGATAGAAAGCCGTGGTCTTGTCTAGCAATCCAAGCTCATCAGCTTTGGCTATAATAGTTTTAAAGTCTCCCAAAGATGCTTCAGACAGTTGGTTATACTGCTCCCAGCTCGCTTGAAATTCTTCAGGAACTTCAACACCTAAGTCAGCAGGATTACCAACGTTATAAGCGGTATCCAAAACTTTCGTAAAGGTCGCAGCATCGATAAGCGCTTCAGCTGGAGATGGCGTCAGGTCATGACTTGGTTCATCTGAAGAAACCTGCTCACCTTTCAGAATAGAAAGCATTTCTTCCCCGTTATCCGTGATATACGCCTCATTGATGGACAACTGAGTAAATTTGCCATCTCTTTCTTGATAAACGCCCAAAATAACGTTTTGGTGTTGAGATTGTTCCGTCTGAATTTTGAGTTGTTTGGTCAATTCCATCAAAGAGGCTGGATAGATATTCTCCTCGTTTGATGAAAAGGCCAGTAACACATCTTTGTCATCAGACTTAATAGCTTTTTCAAGAGATAGGGATTGCAGTTTTGGAATATCTTCCATCTGGTCAAAATAGAAAGCGTCTGTTTCCATGATAGCTTTTAAATCAGGTAAGACTTTAATTTTTTGAAAGGCTGCTTCATTGTCAGCAATCATCAGATTATCATAAGTTCCACGACCTTCCGCAAAATCATGAAGGGTCTTAACCGCTGTTTGTCCCCTTTTCAGCGGAAAAAGACCGGTCAAGTGCATGAAATGATACTGTTCAAATTCAATGTTGATATTATATTGCTTGTTTCCCTGCTGGTAAAAGTAATGTAAGGTTGTATCTGACAAGTTATCAAGATACCATTGCGCTGCACTTTGAATATTAGGGGCATGATGATTAAGTTTGTTTAATTCATGCGTTTTTATCGGGTGATAATTATCCTTATAGATTGACCTTTTAGGGTTTTCTATGGTAAAATGTAATAAAGAATGAGATTCGGTTTGACTTGGTGACAAGTCTTTCAAAGGTTGCGACGGTGTCACTTCAGGTAATGGTGCTGCCTCCTGAGCTTGCTCAGAAAGATCCCTTATATTTGTCTCATTCTTTTTGTGTTGCTCCGAAGTAATCTGCTCTTGAGTTTTCTCAGGAGCTTTTTCTTGTTGTATTGTCATTAGAATTTGTTCATCAAGTTTCTTTATCTGTTGTCTTACATATCGTGAATTATCTGCATAGTGAGCATCTAATTCCAGTGAACTACGTTTGGCAAATAATTGATCTAACTCAGTGGTGAGGAATGCACCCTGATTGCGTTCAAGTTCCCACCATTGAGGAGTGTGCCCTAAATGTTGGGTCACCTTATTTTTTAATTCCTGTTTCCATTCAGAATGTAATGTACTGATATCTTTTAGTTGCACTTCCTGTTCTTCACTCCTTGTTTGATAAGTTTCCCTACCATCAGACAGACCCAAAATTCTATGTTGTTTTAAAGCATCGTTCCAGTCTGTCTTATCTTGCCCTGGTTGTAAATCTGGTAAATCCTCATTAATAGTAGCTCCCTTTTCTCTCAGAGAGTCAATAAAATTATGCCCACCAGTATCATTATCTACTGCAAGAGTAATCCAATCCGCATGTTTTCCATCTGTAAAGAAATTATTATCAATCGCTGTCTGTAATCCTTCAGCTAATTGATCATGACTCCATCGCAGAGGGCGACCAGAGAGTTCTGATTGCAGTTGCGCTAAATGCCTACCCACAACCGCTTCTTTTACCCCATCCATTGATACCAGGCGTACGTCTTGAAGACTATCTTTATGTAGTTCATAATAGGACAGGATCACCCCCGCGTGTGCGGGTAAAACAAAAAACAAGGTCACAAAACGTCTTTGGATAAAGGATCACCCCCGCGTGTGCGGGTAAAACCTCATCAGTAAATCACCATTAGAAACATTATCAGGATCACCCCCGCGTGTGCGGGTAAAACATCATATAAACCTCTGTTTTATTGCTCATTTTAGGATCACCCCCGCGTGTGCGGGTAAAACCAGTGTTCACTGTAAAGATAGCGCCTGCCCCATAGGATCACCCCCGCGTGTGCGGGTAAAACACCGCATCAGTTGGAACATCTGCAACACGGCCAGGATCACCCCCGCGTGTGCGGGTAAAACTGATACTTAGCTATACGGCATCTATCCTATCTAAGGATCACCCCCGCGTGTGCGGGTAAAACTGAGTATCAATGGCAGCGGTGCTTCGATCGTTAGGATCACCCCCGCGTGTGCGGGTAAAACACAGGAGCTAAGGCTCTTGACTTTATCAAGTCAGGATCACCCCCGCGTGTGCGGGTAAAACTTTTGATAAGAGCTGATGTCGATAAAGTAATCAGGATCACCCCCGCGTGTGCGGGTAAAACTACAGCCTTCGGAGATGAGCCTTACAAAGTCTAGGATCACCCCCGCGTGTGCGGGTAAAACTTCAACAAGGATTTAACAATCTTAAAAATCCTAGGATCACCCCCGCGTGTGCGGGTAAAACCACTCTATGAACTGACCGGTCAATTTTTGGATAGGATCACCCCCGCGTGTGCGGGTAAAACTGTTAAATTGAGATGGTAGATAGGTTTTAGCCAGGATCACCCCCGCGTGTGCGGGTAAAACTTAAAACACCACTCTTTGCTTGAACGGATATAAGGATCACCCCCGCGTGTGCGGGTAAAACAAACAGTATTAAGTGCGAGTTATACAATGATCAGGATCACCCCCGCGTGTGCGGGTAAAACTGGCTATGCTAATTTTAAGGTAGGTGACTACTAGGATCACCCCCGCGTGTGCGGGTAAAACTCATAGATATAAGCTGTTTTATCCGATACATTAGGATCACCCCCGCGTGTGCGGGTAAAACCGTTATTTGCGATTGTCACGATTTGTTCTGTCAGGATCACCCCCGCGTGTGCGGGTAAAACAACACTTTCATCTGTTAGGTTTGACAAGAGTTAGGATCACCCCCGCGTGTGCGGGTAAAACCATAAAAGACGCATAAATATATTCAGCGTCATAGGATCACCCCCGCGTGTGCGGGTAAAACCTTGACGCTGTTAACGCTCTGAAATCAGCCGGAGGATCACCCCCGCGTGTGCGGGTAAAACTGACACAAAACCAACTATCAGAACATGCAGGGGGGATCACCCCCGCGTGTGCGGGTAAAACACAGCCTGCAAGTGTAACACATACTATCAACAAGGATCACCCCCGCGTGTGCGGGTAAAACAGATCGCAAACAGGCGGCAACTGGAATCACTCAGGATCACCCCCGCGTGTGCGGGTAAAACTGTAAATAGCTGCCGGTTTGTCGTATGTGACTAGGATCACCCCCGCGTGTGCGGGTAAAACGAAATAACTGTCAATCCGTTTGTACCAATGGTAGGATCACCCCCGCGTGTGCGGGTAAAACCTTAATAATTTAATTAATTTATCAAGTTTATCAGGATCACCCCCGCGTGTGCGGGTAAAACCGAACGTTACCTTATCATTTGCTGAAACACCTAGGATCACCCCCGCGTGTGCGGGTAAAACTTTCTTTTAGGATTGAATGGTAAAAACGGTCTAGGATCACCCCCGCGTGTGCGGGTAAAACTCTCTGGTACGCTTGACGAGCTAAAAGATGCAGGGATCACCCCCGCGTGTGCGGGTAAAACTTTTTTAGATGTGTCATCGTATCAGCCAGCTAAGGATCACCCCCGCGTGTGCGGGTAAAACGGTTACATCTGGCAAGTCGACGCTGACGGCACAGGATCACCCCCGCGTGTGCGGGTAAAACAAAATAAAAACTCTTGAAAATCAAGGGTTTTTAGGATCACCCCCGCGTGTGCGGGTAAAACACTAAAAGATCCCAATAAAATCGCTACTTCTGATTGATCCTAGTCAAAAATTTATTCACTTTTGTCGACAAGTCTAGAATGAGTCTTGCATCAAGAAGAGCTCTGTGAGGAACTTTCTCATCTATCCCGTATGATTTCAGCACCGTCTGTAATTTATAATTCTCTAAAAATAATTTCTCTGATTTCACATACTTCATCAAATCATACACTGAATTCGTTATGACAGGATAACCAAGATCGGTTAATTTAGTATTAATAAATGTCAAATCAAAATTAACACCATATCCTACAATATCTAGACTGCCAATGAAATTCAACAATCCATTAAGCGCTAACTCAATATCTACACCTTCTTGCTGTAACATATCATCTGTGATACCTGTCAGCTGCACAATTTCTTTTGGCAGTGTATTATCACACTGTACTAAGTAATGACACTCTTTCAACTCTGATCCAGAAACCTTAATAGCGCCAATTTCGATGATTTTATTCTTATTTTCATCCAGTCCATCTGTTTCAATATCTAATATCACATATGGCTTAACGGCATGCTGAATCGTCTTCGTGGGTGAGGCAAACTTTCTTGCTTTTCTAAATCTAGCTGCATCGCTATAGCCAAATACATCTTGTTTTCTTCCCTCTTCAGGATCAAGAGGGAATCGTATTAAAGGAATACCATCAAAATCAACCACTTCTCGCTGAGCATTTATCGTGGCAAACTGGTAACCAATCTCGTTTCGATAGGCATAACTTAAGGTTGCTTCTCCACTGCCAACACTATCTTGCACACGCTCCCATAATTGTTCGCGCACCTTAGTATTGAAATTGCCAACAAAAACACCCGTAGCAATTTCTTGCATCCACTTGGTTAGATCTCCCCTCAAGGATTGAGGAACACTTTTTAAAGTAATAACAGTAAGTGGCATACTAATCACCTTCTCTATAGCTGACACCATGTTTAACAAGGTTGTCTTTATCGTCCCACAAGGCTATTATGTCAACTAGCAGTTCTTCCTCATCACCAATATCAAGCAAATATTGGATATCTTTTACCATTCGAGTCATTAATTTACCATCGACAAAGGAATCTCTCACTTTCAGGCGTGCTATTTTCCCGATATCATCATCCTCTTGACTTTCGGATGCAATTTTAAAAGCAAGTGGAATCGTCGTTTCAGCCTTGTACAAATCGGCTACATCATAGACAAAAGACAAATCATGCCCTGTATGAACAAAGCCTAGACCTGGCGAAGCTCCCAGAGCTACAATGATACTATGAACTAATCCATATAAAGCAACATTAGCAGCTGATAAAGCTTGATTAACAATCGTTCCGGACTCAAAATCATCAGGACTATATTCCCTCTTATCCCAAGGAACTCCGTATTCTCTAGAATACGTGCGATAGACACTGCGAATCCTAGCTCCCTCACGCCCTCGCAACTGTTGCAACGTTAAGGCAGACACATCTTCATTAGGAAAACGCATCTGATACATTTTTCGAGCTACTTTTAACCGAGAACGCGTATTTGAAAATAATTTTGCTTGCTTCTCTAAGAATTTCGTAGAATGCGCTAGCGCTCTACCATGAGCATATTGGCGGACACCACGTTCACCAACCCAAACCATGCTTGTGCCTGTATCCCCTATCAATTCAACCGCACGATGGCTGATATCCGTCCCAGGACCAAGCAACAGGACACCCAGCATAGCCGCAGGAATTCTCACAACTCCTCGACTATCTGCAATGGTAATAGCACTATCTACTCGATTAATCTTAGCATGTTCCACATACAGAAAACTAACACGGTCACTGATTTTAGGAAGCTCCCTAAGTGAGGTTTTCTTAGCTCCGTTTTGTTTTTTCATACTATTTACCTATAGGAATTACTGTCATCAAACCAAATCCATACGCTTTTTTCTTCCCAATACCATCTGTCAGCACTTTTCTAAACAGCTCAACATCTGTAATCGTTAAAACACCTTCATAAACAGCTTTGACAAGACGAACAGGTTTCATCGTAGATTTTTTCAAAACCTCATAACCTCTTTCCACTACAGAAAAATCACCTTCGCGTAAAGAAAAGCCATTTTTTTCTGAACGATCCATCAAATATTGCATCTGACGCTCAACTGTGACATGAGGTTTCACAACACCTCTTTTGGAGTGATCTCGATTCGATAATGAAATAACAGGATTTAATACCACACGAAATTGAAAATTATCCCCAGGCTTAAGATTTTCTAAAAATGGATCATATGGCTTAGTTTGTGCACTACCAGAAACTCCATATTTCTCCAATAAGGATAAATCAGGTTTTCCCTGACTCACAACTATCAAATAATTCCTTCCTTTAATAGTATCCACGCGCCACAATTTTCTTGTTCGAATGCTTTTCTCAATTTCAGCAGGAAAAGATGATTCAACCCAACCATGATAAGCATCAACATGAGTCAAATCCTTTATTTTTCGTCGATTAGCATGGTCAATCTCCACTCTCGAAATATACATTATTCTTCTCCTATAAAATCGAAAACATTATGATCAGTGTTCTTTTTGTAAAATGGATTTTGAACAGGTACAATCATCCTTGACTCATACCTAAAACCAAATCGCCGCTCTTTTTGAGAAAACGAAACAACACGATCTTGCCTAAGTTGGTAATGATTGTTCTTAGTTAAGTGGCTATCCATATAGATTTCCAAACTAAAACCAGCTTCTCCCGAATGTTTTTTCATATACCATTCATCTGCTTGCCACTCCAAGGTATGCAAAGTATTAACAACATTTTCAGAACCTGTTCCCAATACAAAATCAGCTGGTACAGGACAAGAACGACGCCCCATAAATGGTTGAAAATAGAGGTTACGCAGCCCTTTTTCAATCGTTGTCATAAATTCATCATCTGCATGAGAAATAGCTACAACAAAAATAGCATCTTCTAGATAATAACGATTAGTTACATAGGATCTCTCAAATTCACCACTAGTTTTGTATTTCTGGGCAATATGAAAGTCCCTCATTAAGTTTCCTTGTTGATCTACTCGAACTGCAAAGTCTATCTCATTCAATTGCTTAATTTTTTCGTCTTCATCTCGCCTATGGCCAAGACAAGCTGCAATCAAACCAATGACTGCGCTTTTTGAAGGATAGAAATCTGTATGTCTGGTTTCAAAATGTGAACGAGTCCCCCATGCTTGCAAAGGACCAGAAAATTTTAACAAAATTGTTTTCATTTTGTTCACCCATCTTACATCAAATTCACGAGTTCTTTTGACAAATCTTCCAGTAATTCTGGTAAAGAATTTTTCTCTACACCTATTGTTGACAATTCAGCGACTTCTTCTAAGCTAACATAAAAGGTTAAATCTGATTTTTTCACCATTTTTTCAACTTTGGTAAATTCGTTAGCTAACTTTTCAATTGATTCTTTAACATAACCTTCAGAAGATTTGACTGGCTTTTCAAATGCACTCACAAGATTAACAGGCCGATCGGTTCGTACAGTCACGACCAACGTTTGTGGTAAAGTTTGATTAGCAAATGTATTAACTTTTCCAGTTGGCAATGAGTTTGCAAATGCTTCAACAAATAATTTTACGGCATTAACAACACTTTCTGTATCATCTAATTGCAATGCTAAGTCATGAATAGCGACATTGGCATAGCGATAAAGTGTAGATGAGTTAAATTCGACAGTTCCAAGCATACCTGCTCCCGCATTATCCTCAGGAGCCAAATCATCAACAGCCGTAAAGAAATCAAATTCTGTCTGCACAGCATGAGTTGATATAGCATGTGCCACTTGTGAAGAAGCATCTTCATTTAGGGATGGATCATCTGCTACCATACGCCCAAATAGAGCAATATCAATAGCCGGACTAGATGTAATCATCTTCTGCAATTCTTTTTTATCATTGACACTATCGATAGCGGCTTGAGCAAGTTGTTTAGCCTGAGTATCACTTAAAAAGAAAAGTGCCTTAGACTTAAAATCTTTCGTTTTGATTCCACCTTTATTTAGTATATTGTCTGCCTTTTTAAGCGCATCATCATTACTAATCGCAGAATCCAACTCCATCATTTTATCAGCAATATATTGTACAATCTCTTTTGTTCGAATACCTACATTACTTTGTTTTCCATTAGTATTGAAATACTCTCTCATAACTCGTTTCCAAGACTGAGAACTAACACGCGCACGCCTAACGCCACCATATTGAGCTGTTTTAGGACTACCAGTATCATCACGGTTAATATTTGATGGTGGTAACGTTTGGATAACATGAATATCTAAAAAAAGTTTTGATTGGCTAGTTGTCATTTTCTTCTTCCTCCTTGGATGAATGTTTATAATATTGCCGTGCCCAGTTTAAGCGTACTGTTTCTGGATAATCTCGCAAAAACCAGTATAAGTCAGCTGATAAACGAGCAAAGTCTATTTTAGTTTCAGGTGATTTTGCTTTTAGCAAAGTGACCAAGTGTCTAAGATGATGGGTAAGTTCATCAAATGTTGTAGCAGTAATCATAGTGTTGAACCTGCGATCCACCGCAATCGTATCTTCCTCTCTACGCAGATTTTTCAGTGAATAACCGATATTTTGATGTTTCTCAGCAACCTCATCAAAAACACTTTGTGCCCTACCTTGTTGATACAAAGCATATAGCTGGATAGCTGTTAGAATTGCTGTTTCTTCATAACTAGCATCATCATATTGGCTCAAAAATGTCTCAGGTAAATTTTCAAATAGAATTGGCCAGACTTCTTTTGCTTCGCTAATGGGTTTACCAGCAGAATGTCTTAACCTTGCTAGCATAGCCTTGCCAGCTGAAGTATCTAGCTGGTTAGTCAGCTTCGTCACTATCTTTTTTGTCACAGAATACACTGTTCCATTAGATTCTTCTGGCATTATTTCCCCTCCTTTACATTTTGATTCAACCAGTAAGTGAAATGATCATAAGCAGTGGCAATATTTTTTACTGTCCCTTTATCCTTATCAACGATACCAATGTAATCTCTAGGACCGCCCTCGTGCAAAAGTGTTTTTGCCTCCTCTAGGACAAGTCTTTTAAGCTCTCCTCGCCATTCAAAAACTTTTTGATCCTTTTCATCTTCATATTGTATGCTTGAAAGCCACTGTCTAAAAGGTTGGTCTATTTTAAAATAACATTCTTCAACTTTTTGGCTAGTAAATGCGTCTGATTTTATATTCCGGATTTCCCTAATATCCGTAATAAATTTCCTATAAGTCCTTGAAACCACTGTTTTAGTTTCCTCCACCACATCATTGATTCGAGTTACCCACCCTTTTTCATGAAGGTCGGTTAAGACAAACTCGTTAATGGAAAGTGTGTCAATAATTTCATCAGTAGGTAACCATGACGTAGCATTACCATCATCCTGCATGCTAACCGCATTTAGTATTATTTGCTGCTCTCCGATTTCCTCCTTTAAAACATCTAACCAATCAATAATTCCCGGCTTTCTTTGATTATCTACTGTCGTAGTCAACAAGGCAAATGAACGCCACAGCGACTGGTTTACAGAATGTTTATTAGGAGTGTGACTACCCTTACTTTCTCCTGATAGATTATATTTCCATAAAGTAAACGGTTCTAAAAAATTATCCTGGTGAGGAACTTCGGGTAGTTTAACAATTTGAACTGAAAATGGAGTCTCTAAACCTATTTCAGGATTAATATATACTGATCTACTCCAACTAGTATATAAACTTGAGAGATTATTAATAGCCTTACCGCTGAGATACTCTTCAAGCAACTCCTTACTTGCCAATTCCCAGCAAGGTCGTTGAATGTGTTCTAAATTGTCTCTTTGAGAGTAGGGCAAAATACAATTTAATAGTAATGTTTCATATAAATTTTCTCCCTTTACAAAAATTGCTCCTATATCAAATAACCAACCTTTAGATAATTTAACTTCATTATCTAGATTGTTAAATTTTGTTTTATCACCCGTTCCAGTATAACCTTGAAACGCCAGTAACCACCTTGCAATCTCACCAAAACCCAAAAGTTCTTTTTTTTGTGAGCTTCGTGGTGCAAATAAAGATACCTTATTACCACTCTCCGATATTGTTCGATTTATAAATTTTCCCGAAACCGAGCCAGCTTTTGCCTTATTAATCTTCTCCTCAGAAATATCCTCTTTCCTCACTTGGAAAAATGGATAGTCTTCATCAAAAAGATAAAATCGATCTCGCCATTTTTCGAGATAGTGCGAAACAATCTCAGGAAATTGACCTCGGTTCCATAAATTTACCCAGGTATCATATAAGTCATCCTCATAATCAATTAAATCAGCTTCATCAACTGCTTCTAGCTGTCTGAAACGTTCATCTACTTCTAAGTATTCATAGACTTGTCCATTTGCATCAAAACGTGAAAATACTGTATGCAAAACAGCTAGTAAAACTCTCAAGACAGCAAAGTCCTGCGTTTTAGTATCTCCAGCTAAATCTTTATAGTTATGAGCATTTTGAAATAAGTCTAGCAAAGAAACTTCCTTGGTTGCTCCTCTGTCATCATAAACCACGGATACCCAAGGCTCATTCAGTAAATTAAACTTTCCCACCTATTCTACCTCCTCCATTGAGATACCGTATTTTTCATTGTATCGTAATTTTCTTCCATTGAGAACGAATTCATTATTTTCATCAAAAATGATGCCCAACGCTCCTTTCAACCAAGTGCTCTTTCGCCATGTTGGTAAATGCTGATTATTATAGTTTTCCAGCTCTTTAATTGACTGATCGATATTATATGATTTAGACAGAGATTGTGGAAGCCGTAAGGTATTTTGAGCTACTTCTCTTGCTAGCTGATAGTCAGTAATATAGTCTGAAATATCCTTATCTTTACCAAACAAACCATATCCAGATTCTACTTTCTTTAGAGCGATAACTTCAATGGTTTCTTCAATATCTCGTACTTGAGAATACGATGTTTCTTCGCTTTCAGAAAGGTTAGGATTTTTTAACCAGCCAATCAGATTGCCTTTGTGACTTATACTTTCTACAAGAATGGGATCAGCAATCCGGTAATTTTTTGCCTTATTTTCTTGACGTTCAATTTTAACATCATGTCCATTCTTGGCAACCTGATACTTTTTATTCAGATTTTCATCCTCAAAATCAATATCTGAATTCCTATAAACTTTCTGAACTAAAGAAGAAATATCTTCCGGAATAGTCACTGTATCCGGCAAAAAATATTGCGTTCGTATCAGCAAATAATCTCCATAGACAAAAGATGTACCACTTTCAAAATCTAAATTGTCAGTCATACCTAGCACATAAAAATAGGGTCTTTGATGGTTTACTGGACGCTTAATATCATGACGGTGCAGGCGCCCCATCCGCTGAATCAGTAAATCCATAGGTGCTAAGTCACTAATCAACACATCAAAATCAATATCTAAAGATTGCTCAATGACTTGTGTCCCAACAATAATTTTTTTCTTAGGCCTATCAGCACCTTTACCTATCATTTGCAACAAGTTTTGTTCTTTACGAATACGATCTGTCTCAGACTAGACAGTCTGTTGATTTAATATGGTGCTTATTGTATAATGCTTGTGACAAAATGACAAGAACAAAAATAAACATTCTGTTGATTTAAGAAATTATTTTTCTAAAATCCTGTTTTTGATAAGGAGTATCAATATGAGCCAAGTACGTCAAACTCAAAGTAAAGCTAAAATAAAAGCCGCTTTTATTGCCTTGCTTGAGAAAAAAACTTTATCTGAAATCAGCATCAGTGACATCACACGTCTTGCAGGCATCAACCGCGGTACCTTTTATCTACACTACCTAGATAAAAATGATTTGGCAGATTCTATCACCCAGGAAGTCACACAGCGTTTTGCAGCTATTTTCACGAATAATAGTTTCGCCGATCAAGATTCCATCACAAAAGCTCTGTATAATGTCAAACAGGACTATGAGAGCTTTTTCAAAATCGTTTCTCATCTATCTTTCATTGATTTTCCTAAGAAAGTCCGCAATTTTTTAGAACAGGTGATTCATAGCAGTCCCTCTTCTGTCAAAAAAATTATGGACAGTATGCAGCTGCCGGAAATTTATGCTGTCAGCAGCCTGTGTGCAGCTATTGAGAGTATTGTTGTTCTCTGGATCAAAAACGGCGTGCGCGAATCACCGGAAGAAATCGCCTCAATGATTACCAAGATTGATCATGTCTTTGGCATTTATTAAACTGATACTTAATCGGGTACCAGCAAAAAAACAGTCAGGCAGCATCAATCTGGGATAAAAATCAGTAATGGCAGATATATAGAGGATTGCTTGATTTAGCATGGTTTAACTATTAGTATTAAGGACTGGCACATTTACTTTCATTCTTTTTGTTCAGTCTCCCTGATTCAATTCTTATCCCCACAAAAATGTGAACAGAAATCGGGTTTTTACTTACTTTTTACCCATTTTTCGTCTTCTATTTTACTGAAAGGGCTCTCTTTTCTACCATTTGTCAAGTCTATCAACGGTTTTGAGAACTATTTTTTAAAGATATAGTAGATGTTTAAAGTCTACTGTATCTTTTTAAGTTGTTTAAATCTAAAAAGTGTACACTAAACCAACACCTTATTTTGTGATTTTTTTGATAAGGTGTTACAATAATAGTGCATAACCCCTTTATTGATTTTGGGTTGAAGTATAATCGTAAAGTTTGTTATGCGTTATGAGGTAATACATTGTCCGAATGAGACGATGTATAGAGGCAATCGTGTGTGGCTTGGTTGAAGTCGTTTGCGATTGTCTTTTTCGTTTCTCATAAAAGTCTGCGATATGGCAAGGATTGGTGTGACTAGCTGAAGCGATATTGTGAATGCATTTGAAAAGAATCTTTCTGGCATAAGGGTTGCCGCGTTTGGTAATGTGTTCCTGTGCCAAAAAGTTTCCAGATTCATAGTTCCTAAGATCAATGCCGATAAAGGCGTTGATTTGATTGGCAGAATGAAACCGACGAATGTCACCGAGTTCACCAATAATGCTTGTTGCAGTTGTTTCAGCGATACCAGGAATAGAGAGAAGGATCTCATATTCTGGTAAAGGCTTAGCTAGAGTAACCATTTGGTCTAAGACAGCTTTCCTGCGTTCAGAAAGTCTGAGTAATTCTTGTGCATAGTAACGGATCTCTTCGAACATTGGAGAGGTTTTCTTAACGGCACAATAAGACTGATTAGCTAGTGCTGTCAGCTTCTCTGCTAAGTAAGCCACACGTTTGTCAGAAATCCGTTTTGAAGTGGATTGCCGAATACTATCTAAGAGTTTATTGCCATCCCTATCTAAGACCAACTCCTTACAAGGAAAAGTCATGACCAATTTCCAGTATTGTTCCCCAGTTGGTGTTGACAAGATAGTTTCCAATTCAGGGAAAGCGACCTGCAAGACCTTGTGCAGACGATTTTTGGCCCGAACAATGTCCTCAGTCAGATTCTGATAGAAACGGCTGAGATCCCGCAAGTTTTGGTAGACTTCTTCTTGGACATAAGTCGGTTTACGATTCAGCACAAATTGAGATTGAGCCAGTTTTTCAGCGTCAATTTGATCGGTTTTCCGTACACGCAAGCTATCCAGTTGCTTCTTAGCTTCTAAGGGATTAAGTCGTGTGTAAGCATAGCCATTATCTTCTAGAAAAGCTTGGAGACGGCGAGAGTAGACACCTGTTGCTTCAAAGATGATTTCTGGCTTGTGGACGGTTTTCAAATCGCCAAGTAGCCGAGCAAAGCCGATGGCATCATTGGGCATGGTATAGCCATGAACCTTCTCGCCGTTGACTAGAATAGCCACTTCTGAACTTACCTTACTCACGTCAATCCCAAATACTACTCGCATGCTATTACCTCTTTGTCTTGAATGATTCCTTGTTTTAGTGATGTCATTTTCAATACGCGACGTCTGGCGTCCCACATACTTTGATAACATTCTTCCTAAAACAGGTGTCTTGCCAGTTTTTGTTACGACGTCCAGCGCCTAGAGAGAACACGACTTAACAAGACACCTCTACTTTATCATCTTGAGAATGAAAAAAGTAGCGAGTACTCTCTCCCGTCGGAGATTTCTTCACTACTAATCTTAGTATGTTTTTGTTCAGTCTCCCTGATTCAATTCTTATCCCCACAAAAATGTGAACAGAAATCGGGTTTTTACTTACTTTTTACCCATTTTTCGTCTTCTATTTTACTGAAAGGGCTTTCTTTTTGTATAATAGAAATTGAAGGATATTTTTGAATAAAGGAGTTTACTATGTCCAAACAGTATTTGTCTAAGAGTGTATTAGTGCTTTCTCTTTTAGCTGCGGCCAGCGGTGCAGGCCTTGTTGCCCAAGCAGATGAAACACCTGCTGCTAATGATATAAGTGCTGCTTCACCAGCAGCAGACAGCAGTACAGCCGTGGCAGATAATAAGGGAGACACTGCCTTGCCTGCTTCGGGGGTTTATAACAGCACAGCCGAACAAGCCAAGCTAGAACAAGCCAATCCAGCCCCTGCACAAGCAGAAACAACTCAAACGGCTCCTGATGAGTCTGCTCCCTTAGCTGACAGAAGCTCAGAAACTATGATAAAGGAAACAGACACTGCCGCACCTAAGGTGAATACACTGACTGCAGCAGCTGTGCCAGTTAAAAAAGCTGTTAAAACACCTGACCCCGTTGAAGGTCAAACCGTAGATATGCGTATTCTCTCAACAACTGACCTCCACACCAATCTGGTCAACTACGACTACTATCAAGATAAGGTATCTCAAACTGTGGGTCTTGCTAAAACAGCCATACTTATTGAAGAAGCCCGTAAAGAAAACAGCAATATCGTTCTCGTTGACAGCGGAGATACTATTCAAGGAACACCCTTTGGTACCTATAAGGCTCTCATTAATCCTGTTAAAGAAGGACAGACCCACCCCATGTATGAAGCTTTTAAAAAGCTAGGTTACGATGCTGAAACTCTGGGGAACCACGAATTTAACTACGGACTTGATTTTCTCAACCGTATGGTTAATACATCAGACGTTCCTATCATCAATGCCAATGTCCGCGATGCCCGTACAGGCTATTATTATTTCCAGCCTTATGTTATTCTCGACAAAGTCTTCACAGACACGGCAGGCAAACAAACAACCATCAAAATTGGCATTACAGGTGTTCTGCCAAGGCAGATTTTGGTTTGGGATAAGGCCAATCTTGAGGGCAAGGTTACCGTCGACGATCCGGTCGAAGCTGTTAAAACCATTGTCCCAAGTATGAAAGAGGCCGGTGCTGATATTGTTTTGGTCCTGGCGCATTCGGGTATTGGTGATGACCAATACGAAAATGGCGAAGAAAACGAGGGCTATTTCCTTGCTGGTATTGACGGTGTTGATGCTGTGGCTACAGGGCATTCACATGCCGATTTTCCTAATGGCGATGGCAGCAGTTTTTACGCTAAATATAAAGGTGTTGATGATATTAACGGTCTCATCAACGGCAAACCGGTTGTTATGGCTGGAAAATTCGGTGACCATCTTGGTATTATGGATCTAAGCCTCACTTATAAAGACGGCAAATGGCAGGTAAGAAGCAGCAAATCCAAGCTCCGCAAAATTGACACTGCCTCGTCCATTGCCGATCAAGAGTTGATTGACATGGTCCAAGAAGAGCACCAAGGTACGATAAACTATGTCCGTCAAAAGGTTGGCGAAACAACAGCACCGATTAACAGTTACTTTGCCCAGGTGCTCGATGATCCGTCCATTCAAATTGTAAATAATGCACAAATCTGGTACGGCAGGAAAGAATTAGCCGGTACTGCTGACGCCAATCTCCCAATTCTCTCAGCTGCTGCACCGTTTAAGGCGGGAACACGCGGAGATGCTAGCTACTACACTGATATTCCAGCTGGATCGCTCGCTATCAAAAATGTTGCTGATCTTTACCTCTACGACAATGTCACAGCTATTATTAAACTGACAGGCGCTCAAATTAAGGAGTGGCTGGAAATGTCTGCCGGGCAGTTTAATCAAATAGATCCCAATAAGAGCGAACCTCAGCAGCTGATTAACAACAGCTATCGTTCCTATAACTTTGATGTGATTGACGGTTTGACCTATAAATTTGATGTCACACAGCCAAACAAATACGATGAGGAAGGCAGACTGGTCAATCCTGCTGCCAGCCGTGTCCGTGAGCTTCAATACAAGGGAAAGCCGATTGATCCTAACCAAACCTTTATTATCATCAGCAATAACTACCGGGCAACTGGCAATTTCCCAGGTGTCAGGGATGCAGCAGAAAAACGCCTGCTCAATCTTGAAAACCGCCAGGCCATTATTGACTACATTGTCTCTGAAAAAACCATCAATCCTTCAGCCGATAACAACTGGTCATTTACAGACAGCATTAAGGGCTTGGATATTCGTTTTCTCTCTTCTGAAAATGCCCAAAAATACTTAGCTGACCATGCTGAAATCGCCTATGTCGGTCCGTCCGCTTCGCAAGGTTTCGCAGAGTATCGCTACACCTATATGGATC
The DNA here is from genome assembly GCF_000286075.1 of Streptococcus ratti FA-1 = DSM 20564. Classification (GTDB taxonomy): domain Bacteria; phylum Bacillota; class Bacilli; order Lactobacillales; family Streptococcaceae; genus Streptococcus; species Streptococcus ratti. The sequence continues at coordinate 931,398 of NZ_AJTZ01000005.1, forward strand.
CTAAAGTACCCGCTCCATCAGCTGCTAAGCCGACTGTTGTGATTTCTTTGAGTCAAGACAGACACCAAGACATCTACAATCTAGTAGCCAAGGCTTACGCTGAAACCCAAGCAGCCGCTGCTAAACCTAGCAGCACCGGAACATCCTTGAAAACAGCAGGCAAAGCTCCTACCAGCGGTCTTCAAACAGCAGCCCAAGCCCAATCAACTTTGCCGCATACAAGCGCATCTCACAGTGTGCTATACAGTTTGTTTGGTTACAGTTTTGTTGCTCTGGCAGGTCTCTTTATTAAGAAAAACAAGAAAGACTAGCCTTCAATCATTAAAAATGATACTCAATGAAAATCAAAATCAGATTAGGCGACGCAGATGCAGACAGAACTGCCTTCATCAAATCAAAGGCAATAAGGTCTGAGTTTGATTTTCGAAGAGTATGAGATAAAAATCGCTTTTAGTGGGCAGAAAAGTATCATTAAATAAAAGGGTGGAGACAGACCGAAAGTTTATCGGTTTGTCTCCACCCTTTTCACTTTTCATAGAAGTAACAATCACTAAGCAAGGCAATTTTAGCGTACTTCTGCCCCCAGCCGTTCGGTCAGAGACTTAGTGATTTTTTCCATATATTTGGCAACTTCTTCATCTGTCAGACTGTCATTTGGGTTTTGGAAGGTCAGGCTGTAGGCCATGGATTTCTTGCCGAATCCCAGTTTTTCACCAGCATAAACATCAAAAAGTTTTACCTTGGTCAGGCGTTTCACGCTGCTGGCTGCAATAGCATCTAAGACATCTTGGTGGCTGATTTCTTCTGAAAGAAGCAGAGCAACGTCACGAGAAACCGCTGGGAATTTTGTGATGTCTTCAAAGACCAGATTAGTTTTAAGAGCTGCTTCCAGCAGATTGAGGCTCAATTCAGCCACATAAGTTTCTGGAATATCATATTGTTTGGCGATCTGCGGATGAACTTGTCCAATATAGCCGATAACTTGTCCGGCAAGCTCAATTAAGGCTGTGCGTCCGGGATGCATGTTAGCCATTTCCTTGGTCGCAACAAATTGAACAGTCACATCAAGTTTAGCAAGGATGGCTTCCAGAATACCTTTGGCATAGAAGAAATCAACTGGTGTCGCTGGTGTTTGGAAATCTTTTTCAGCAATTAAGCCTGTTAGGGCAAAAGCAAAGGTATCAATTTCCTTAGGCAAATCTTTTTTAGGATCTGCTGTCTGCTCAAAGACCTTACCAATTTCATACAGGGCTAGATTGCTGCTCTTGCGTGCCACATTGTAGGCAATGGTGTCTAGCATTCCAGAGACCATATTTTGACGCAGGGCTGAACGCTCAACAGTCATTGGCCAGAGCAGCTCTGTCAGTTTTGTCGGACGAGGTGTGAAAGCTACTGCCTTTTCAGGTGTGGTCAGCGCATAGGAAATGATTTCTGACAGTCCAACACCCTCAGCTAAAGTTCTCAATTTGCGGCGGAGTTTTTGTGTCTGTGTCAATTCCCCTACAGTTCCGTCAGCCTTTGGCAGGGTTGTTGGCAATTTATCATAACCATAAATCCGGGCAATCTCCTCAACCAAATCAGCTTGAATGCTAATATCCCAACGGCGGCGCGGCACGGAAACGGTAAATTTTTCATCATTGCCAGAAAGACCAAAACCAAGGCGGGCAAAGACATTTTCAATATCTGAAAAAGTTAAGTCTGTTCCCAAGCGAACGTTGACATAATCAAGGCTAGTAGACACTTGAACATCATCTGTCGGAACTTCTCCTGCACTTACCTGACCAGCAAGAACATGTCCTCCTGCCAATTCCGTCAGCATAGCTGCTGCATAATCAAGCGCCTGTCCGACAGTAGCATAATTAACACCCTTTTCAAAGCGTGAAGAACTCTCAGAACGCAAGTTCAGGCGGCCACTAGTTTTACGGATTGATTTGCCATCAAAGACAGCGGCTTCCAGAACAACGTTTTTAGAAGAGGCATCAATTTCAGTTGCGGCGCCCCCCATGACACCTCCCAAGGCTACGGGTTTATCGTCAACGGTGATGACTATATCATCTTCCACTAGGTCACGCTCTTCTCCGTCAAGGGTCACGAGTTTCTCACCAGATTTAGCCTGACGGGCCAGAATGTCCTTGCCCTCAAACTTGTCCAAATCAAAGGCATGCATCGGCTGACCAAAGTAAAGCAGAACGTAATTGGTCACATCGACCACATTATTGATGGGACGAATGCCGGCATTCATCAGGATATTCTGCAGCCATTGAGGACTTGGTTTAATGGTCACATTTTCAACCACACGCGCCTTGTAAGTGAGCACATTTTCAGATGCAATGTCTACCTTGATAAGATCTGCCGCCTTTTTGTCACTCTCAGTCAGTTCTTTTTCGTCAAAATGAACAGGCTTATCATAGATAGCTGCCACCTCATGAGCAACCCCGCGCATAGACAGCGCATCGGCACGGTTAGGCGTGATAGACAGTTCGATAATCTCATCATCTAAATCCAGATAAGAGAAGATACTTTCACCCGGCACAGCATTTTCAGGCAGAATCTGAATACCATCTGAAAATTCCTTAGGAATAATCGAATCAGACAGTCCCAGCTCTTGGAGGGAACAGATCATACCGAGCGATTCCATACCGCGGATTTTGCCTTTTTTAATCTTATAATTATCCGCAATACGCGCTCCCGGAAGTGCTACAATCACCTTGATCCCAGCTACAATATTGGGTGCTCCGCAAACGATTTGACGCGGCTCATCATCACCAGTGTCCACTTGACACAAATGAAGATGAGTTTCTGGGACATCCTCGCAAGAAAGGACATGACCGACGACTAATTTGGACAGTCCTTCTGCCGGAACTTCTACTCCTTCAACTTCAATACCTGTTGTAGACATTTTCTCAGCTAGTTCATGACTAGGCACAGCAATATCTACTAATTTTTTTAACCATTTATAACTTACTAACATGTATTTCCTTTCTCTACTTTAAAGACTTTTTAAGCAGCCAATCTGTATCCACTTTATCACCGACAGCAAAAGAATGCTGAGAAAATTTTTCAAATCCATATTTAGCATACAAAGACTGAGCCTTGAAGTTCTTTTCCCAAACGCCCAGCCAAGCCCAAGACAAACCTGATGCTTGAGCTCGTTTTAAGGCAAACTCAAAGAGCTGCTTGCCCAATCCTTGACCTTGATAGGCTTGCAAAATATAAATCCGATGAATTTCAAAAGCATCAGCTAACTCCTGCTCGGTCTGAGAGCTTCCCCAATTAACTTTTAAAAACCCTGCTGCCTGACCATCTACCAAAATAAAATAAGTCTCTGATTGCTCGTCAGCTAATTCTGACGTCAAAGCGGGCAAAGTATATGTTTCATCGAAAAAATCCTGCAGCTGCTCTTGTGTATTATCAAAAGCAAAGGTCTCACAGAAAGTTTGTATGGCAATTTCCTGCAGCAAAAGAATCTCATCTTGATTGACTTTTCTAATTTCAACCTGTGCCATTTTCCGCTCCTTTCACCTCTGGGCAGCCAAGCAAGTATTAAGCAAGCTGCTCAAAACACCTTATCTTTTTACGACATTATTTAAATTGTTCTGTAAAGCGGCTGTCACCTTGGTAGAAGCCGCGAATATCATTGATGCCATAGCGCAGCATGGCAATACGTTCTTGGCCTAGACCAAAGGCAAAACCAGAGTATTCTTCAGAGTCAACGCCAGACATTTCAAGAACACTTGGATGAACCATACCGGCACCCAGAATTTCAATCCAGCCCGTTTTTTTGCAGACATTGCAGCCTTTACCGCCGCATTTAAAACAGGAGACATCAACTTCAACAGAAGGCTCTGTAAATGGGAAATAAGAGGGACGCAAGCGAATCTTGCGGTCTTCACCAAACATTTTCTTACTGATTAACTCAAGAGTGCCTTTGAGATCCCCCATAGAAATGTTTTTTCCAACGACCAAGCCTTCAATTTGATGGAATTGATGGGAATGTGTCGCATCATCCGTATCACGGCGGAAAACACGTCCGGGCGAAATCATCTTAAGCGGGCCCTTAGAAAAATCATGTTTGTCCAAGGTACGTGCCTGTACAGGACTGGTATGCGTCCGCAGCAAAATATCTTCAGAAATATAAAAAGTATCCTGCATATCACGCGCTGGGTGATCTTTAGGCAGATTCATGCGTTCAAAATTATAATAATCCTGTTCAACTTCATAGCCATCAACAACCTGATAGCCCATCCCTAAGAAAATATCTTCAATCTCTTCGGTAATCTGGTTGAGCACATGCCTGTTCCCGATAGAAATCTGGCGTCCAGGCAGGGTAACGTCCAGCGACTCTGACTCCAATTGAGCCTGAATTTGGGCTTCTGCAAGAATCTTACTCTGCTCTTCAAAGGCCTTGGTTAAGACATCGCGTACCTCATTTACCTGTTTACCAACAACAGGCCGCAGTTCCTTAGGCAAATCCTTAAGTCCCTTTAATAGTTCGGTCAGGGAACCTTTTTTCCCCAGAACCTTGACGCGCAGCTCCTGCAGCTCTTTGGCATTTTCAGCCTTGATGGCTTGCAGCTGATCTTGGGTACTCATTCTTAATTCTTCTAATTGTGTTTGTAAATCCATATGTCCTCCATATAAGGTATAAATAAGCGGTCCTAAGCTGGCTGTAACGAATCTTTTAGCCGTAAGGCTAGCTTTAATTTAAAATGCCAGTCCATTAAAAAACCGCCTGCCCTCACTCACATCGGAGCGTTGACACGCGGTACCATCCGTTTTTTATCCAGCATCTGCCAGACCTTAATTTTCAAGTCTGCTTCTTGAGTGAATTCACTAAACTTTCATCTAGCAGGCTTCCAGTCACGGCCCGCATTCCCTGTCAGACTGCCATAAAGTTACTAATCTCATAGACTTTTTTATTCAATTGTTATCATTTTATCAAATTTCAAAGACTTTCACAATAGCTACCTCAAAATTAATATTCGCTAAAGGCAAAGGCTCATATTGTTTACTTAGAAAGGCAAGCCCTTAGTTTTGCAAAACAGAGTCCGCTTCCTTAAGCTTGACAGAGACAATCTTTGAAACACCCGATTCCTGCATGGTTACACCGTAAATACTGTCAGCTGCAGACATGGTTCCCTTGCGGTGGGTAACAACGATGAACTGGCTGGATTTGTCAAAACGGTTGAGATAATCGCCAAAACGTTTAACATTAGCTTCATCAAGAGCCGCCTCAACTTCATCCAAAATAACAAAAGGAATCGTCTTCACGCGAATAATAGCAAACAAAAGTGCTAAGGCAGACAGAGCCTTTTCGCCGCCTGACATCAGGTTGAGAGACTGAATTTTTTTACCTGGCGGCTGCACTGAGATGTCAACACCAGCTGTCAGCAAATCACCTTCAGTCAGCAGCAAATCAGCACTGCCGCCGCCAAACATCTGCGTAAAGGTCGTCTTAAAGCTTTCCCGAATAGCCTCAAAGGTCGTCTTAAAGCGCGCCTTCACCTCATTATCCATATCATGAATCGTGCTCAGCAAAAGGTCTTTGGCACGGACCAAATCATCTTTTTGCCCATTTAAAAAATGCAAACGTTCAGACACCTCTTCATATTGAGCAATAGCGTCCAAATTGACCGGTCCCAGCTCTTTGATTTGTTTTTCTAGCTGCCTTAGATGAATCTTCGCAGCTTCTGGATTATCCACCGCTTGAGCCTGTTTTTTTGCCTCATCCAAACTCAGCTGATAGTCTTCAGCTAAATTGCCAGCAAAGTGGCGCAGCTGAGCAGACAGCTGATCAATTTTAGCTTCAAGCTGAGTCTGGCTGCGGATTAATTCTTCATTTTTTTGACTGGCTTTTAACAAGCTTGCTTCAATTTCTTCCAGCTGGGCTTCACAGTCTTCTAATTCAAAACGATGACGAACCAAAGCTTTTTCACTGTCTGTTTTTTTGACCTGGCTGGCTGCTAGTTGCTCTTTCAGCCTTGGCAGACGGTCTTCGTCCAGATCTTCCTCTTGACTACTGAGAAGCTGAGTCATATTAGCTTCATTTTTTTCCAGTTCAGACAAATCAGCAAACAAGCGGTTTAAATTGCTTTTTTCAAATCGCTCTGTATTGGCTAAATCGCGCTCTGACAGACGCAGAGCAGACAATTCCTGACTGAGGTCAGCTGTCTTTTGCTGGATGCTGTCTTTGTCTTCTTTGAACTGAGCAATCTCCTGACTGAGTTTTTCCTTAGCAGTTGCTATTTTTTCAAGTTTTGCCTCCAGATTGGTCTGTTCTTTTTCTAAATTGAGCGTAGAATCCAGCCTGTTAGCCTGCGTCAACTGTTTATAAAGAAAACTCTGCTCCTCTAAGCGGGTCTGCAGCTGCTGATACTCCAAATCTGCCTTTTGCTCAGACAGTCTGGCCTGATTGCCCTCTTCTCGAAGCTCCAAAAGACCCTCTCTTTGCTTATCTAAAGCCTGTTTAGCCTGACTGACCTTTTTTTCCTGCCGGCTCTGCCTGTCTTCTAAAGCAGCTAACTCTTTAGTCAGGCTGTCTAATTCTGGCTTAATAAAGGTGCTGTTGTTCTGGCGGCTGGCTCCACCTGAAAAAGAGCCTCCCGGACGAATTTCTGTCCCATCAAGTGTTACAAGACGCACTTGATATCGCAGTTTGCGCGCGGCTTGATTGGCATGGTCAACACTGTCAAAAATAGCCGTAACCCCCAATAAATTACCAAAAATACCGGCCAGACGCTCATCAAAACTCACCAAGTCACGGGCTAAACCGAGAAAACCTTGGCTGGATGTCAAAAGGGCTTGATTTTGTTCAGATAGACGCCGCGGCTTGATCGTTGTCAGCGGCAGGAAGGTCGCACGGCCCTGACGGTTTCGCTTGAGAAAGTCAATGGAGCGTTTTGCGGCCGCTTCATCCTCAACAATAATATTCTGGCTGCTGCCGCCCAGAGCGATTTCAAGGGCCGTCTGATACTTTTTGTCAAAGGTCAAGTGTTCGCTGACAGCACCGACAATTCCTTGAATTTGATCAGCCTGCTGCAAAACGGATCGAACCCCAGCATAAAAATTACTGTGACTTTTTAGAATGGACTCTAAACTGTGCTGTCGAGCTCTTTTTTCTTTCAGCTCATCCAGTAAGGTAAACATCAAGTCCTGCTGTTGATTGTAATCAGCTTCCAGATTTCGGACAAGCTGCGCTGCTTCCTGATAATCAGCCAGCAGCTTCTGAACTTTATCTTTAGCAGCTTTTAAAGCCTCTGCTTCTTTTGCTGCCAGCCGATTTGTCTCATCCAAGTCTGCTTTTAACTGTTTGACTTCAGCCGTCTTATTTTCAGATTCCTGCTTTTGGCTTTCGATCTCAGTCTTTAAAATAGTCAACTGATTAGACACATCTGCTTCGTCCTGCATAAGCCTGACAAAATCTTCACGCAGGTTTTCGATCATCTGGTCAGGATCCGTTGAAAAACGTGACAATTCAGTTTCTAAATCCTCAATAGCCTGCTTTTTTTGCCGACTTTTTGTTTCTAAATCGGCTAACTCACGTTCTTTCTCAGCAATCTCATCCTTAAGAGCATTTTTTTGAATAGCCAGCTGAGACAGGTGCTCCTGAGTGGACTGTTTCTTCTGCGCTTTCTGACTGGACTCGAGTTTAATAAGCTCAATCTGCCGCTCATAATCACTGATAAGACGTGTCACTTCAAGAAGCTCAGCTTGCTTTTGGTCAATTTGCTGAGCTAAACTGTGGCGTTTTCCTTTCAGCTGCTGATTTTTGCTCTCCAGCTGTTCACGTTCTTGGTAATAGGCCTGAAGGTCTTGCTTTACTGCCTTTAAGCGCCCTTGCTCATCCTCTAGCTGCTCCTTATGATTTAAAATTTGATAGACCAGCAAATCCAGATGTTTTTCCTTGCGCTCTGCTTCCAAAACTAAAAAGTCTTTAGCCGTTTTAGCCTGCTTCTCCAGCGGTTTAATCTGTGTTTCCAGTTCATAAATAATATCGTCCAGACGGTCTAAATTGTCTTGGGTCTGATTTAGCTTGGATTCAGTTTCTTTTTTGCGTGTTTTATACTTTAAAACACCGGCCGCCTCTTCAAAAATAGCACGGCGTTCCTCAGGCTTACTGTTAAAGATTTCTTCAACCCGCCCCTGGGAAATAATCGAAAAAGAATCCCGTCCTAAGCCAGTATCCATAAATAAATCATGAATATCACGCAGGCGGACCTTTTTGCCATCAATCAGATAATCACTGTCTCCGTTGCGATAAATATGACGCTCTACTCGAATTTCTTCCTGAGCATTCTTAATAAAAGCATCACTATTGTCTAAGACAACCGTTACCTGAGCATAATTGAGAGGTTTACGATTTTCGGTTCCGGCAAAAATAACATCCGGCATTTTACCGCTGCGCAAACTCTTAGCGCTCGACTCCCCCAAAGCCCAGCGCAGACTTTCGGTAATATTGCTTTTTCCAGAACCGTTAGGACCGACAACGGCCGTTACGCCTCTGTCGAATTCAATCTTGGTCTTGTCAGCAAAGGACTTGAAGCCTTGCATTTCAATCTCTTTTAAAAACATTAGGAACCTCGTTGAAGTTTTTCAAGCGCATTTTTGGCTGCTTCTTGCTCTGCTAATTTCTTAGACCGGCCTGCTCCGTGGCTCAGCTGCTTGTGGTTCACAGCAACAGCAACCTCGAAATACTTGGAATGAGCCGGTCCCGATTCCTTTAAGACTTCATAATCAATGAAAACATCACCATCCACCTGCAGGAGCTCTTGCAGGGCTGTCTTATAATCCGTCACACGCTCATAATTGCCGTTTTCAACCTGCGGAATAACAACCTGACCTAGAAAAGTCTCGACAGCTTCAATGCCTGCATCCAATAAGAGTGCACCCAAAAAGGCCTCAAATAAATCACCCAAGATTGTGTCTCGTTTGCGGCCGCCTGATTTTTCCTCACCCTTGCCCAACTTGATATAACGGTCAAATTCACAATCTCGGGAAAAACCGGCCAAACTTTCCTCACGGACAATCATTGAACGCATTTTTGATAAGTCCCCTTCAGCCCTTTGAGGGTATTTGTCAAACAGATAGCGAGAAATCGTCAATTGCAGAACGGCGTCTCCTAAAAATTCCAAGCGTTCATTGTGTGAAATGTTTAGGAGACGATGTTCATTAGCGTAACTGGTATGCGTAAAGGCGGTTCCCAGCAATTCCTTATCAGCAAAGACAATATTAAAATCCTTTGCCAATTTTTTTTCTAGTGCTTTCATATAAATCCTTTCCATTCTTGTCACTAAGACCATTCTATTATAGCAAAAATTACCCAGAACAGCTAATTCTGAGTAATCCTCTTTGTTTATTCTGGGAGTGGGAAAGAACTCAAAAATTGAAAATTTTGATTCGTATTCCCATCCCCTGCACAGTTGGTAGGTTTTCCGCTTTGGACTTGTGGCAAAAGGAAAGCCAACCAGCAGTGGTTCATTGATGCTAAAGTACCAATGAACTGTGCAGGAGTAAGACTAAGTTGGCGTAGCTAGTAAGTCTTATACTCAAAGAAAATCAAAATCAGACTAGGCGACAAGCCGAAGATAGTACTGGAGTACGGCAAGGCGAAGTTAACGACGTATTATTTTGATTTTCAAAGAGTATTACTCCCAACCACTGCGTCAAGAGCTTATTCAAAAATAAGAATACTGGACGAGTTTTGCCCAGCCTCTAACAGCTGATGAATATCGTCAAGCAAAACAGAGCTATCTTCATCCAGATTAGAGGGGCAAAATAAATTGAAATACCCATCAAAAGGTAAATTTGCAGGACAATTTTTTCTTACGGCCGGCTGAGATACTTTTACTTTCTGCCTAATCAGCTGTATAGAATTGATAAATCCTGCTTAAGCGCAGCAACTTTTCAAATCGCTTGGAACTTCTGGCAAAGCAAAAAACCGCCAAGAACAAAAGAGGCTTTGTCAGAATGATTGGGAGAGCCATCTCGACCAAACTCGTTTAAAAAACTCAGCCAGCCTGCCATTAACTTTTCATAGAGCGTCTGTCTAAATCCTTGCCAAAGGCAGAGGAATATCAGGCGAAGTATCATAAATTTTAAAATCATGGCCTACAGCCAAGTCCGCCTGCATAAGAGCATTTTCCATGGTCATATGAGCCAATTCCTTAATATTATTTTCCTTACTGAGGTGGCCCAAATAAATTTTCTTGGTTTTATTGCCCAGCGTTCTGATCATGGTTTCTGCACCGTCATCATTTGAAAGGTGGCCTTTGTCTGACAAAATCCGCTGTTTTAGCCGCCATGGATAAACGCCGGAGCGTAAAATTTCAATATCATGGTTGGATTCAATCAGATAGCCGTCAGCATTTTCAATGAGACCTGCCATTCGATCACTGACATAGCCGGTATCTGTCAACATCACAAAGCTCTTCCCATCTTTCATAAAACGGTAGAACTGGGGTTTGGCAGCATCGTGGCTGACACCAAAACTCTCAATATCAATATCACCAAAGGTCAGCGTTTTGCCCATTTCAAAAATGTGCTTTTGACTGGTATCAATTTTGCCAATGAGGCCATCCATAGCCTGCCAAGTTTCTTCATTAGCATAAATATCCAGGCCATATTTTCTGGCTAAAACACCGACGCCATGGATATGATCCTTGTGCTCATGCGTAATCAAAATGGCATCAACATCGTCTAATTTTCGGTCAATACCCGTCATTAGCTGACTGATTTTTTTACCTGAGAGCCCAGCATCAACCAAAATTTTTTTCTGTGGAGTTTCAAGATAAAAACTATTGCCGCTTGATCCAGAAGCCAGAATGCTGTATTTAAAACCTGTTTCTGTCATGATTCGTCTTCATCTTCCTCCCATTCATCAATTGTACCGTTGTCGCTTTCATAAGGCAGAACAATCGTAAAAGTTGAGCCCTTGCCTTCTTCACTGTTGGCCCAAATAAAGCCATTGTGCTGTTTGATAATTTCTTTGGCAATAGCAAGTCCCAAACCGCTGCCGCCCTGCGCCCTGCTTCTCGCCTTATCAACCCGGTAAAAACGATCAAAAATAAGCGGAAGATCCTTCTTAGGAATTCCCAGACCCTGATCCGATATGGAGAGAATGACCTGAGTATCGGTTGTCTTCATATTGACAGTAATCTTACCGCCATCAGGTGAATACTTAATAGCATTATTTAAAATGTTATCAATCACCTGAGTCATCTTGTCTGTATCAATTTCAATCCAGGCAGAGCTGTCAGAATAATCTCTGACAATTTCATAGACCTTACCGCCTGACTGCTGGCTCTGAATTTGGTCAAAGCGATCGAGAATATAATCCATAAAAGCCGTGAAATTGGTCAGCTCAACATCTAAGCGGCTGGTCTGATTATCAATCCGCGACAGGCTGAGTAAGTCTGTAATCATCCGCATCATTCGGTTGGTTTCATCCAGCGAGACCTTTATAAAACTCGGAGCGACCGATTCAGTCAGAGCCCCGTCATCCAAAGCTTCCAAATAAGATTTTACGGAGGTCAGCGGTGTTCGCAGCTCATGACTGACATTGGACACAAAGAGACGGCGTTCGCGCTCTTCTTTTTCCTGCTCAGTAGCATCATGCAAAACTGCAATCAAACCCGAAATAAAGCCGCTTTCGCGTCGATTCAGAGCAAATCGAATCCGCAAAGTGATAAATTCATCATACTCATCACGGCGGTTTAAAACAATCTCAGGTGTTTTAGTAATCAGATCATTGTATGTATAGCTGTCATCATCCAAGATATCAAGGATATTATATTCCAGAGCTTGTTCGCGGGTCAGATTGAGCTGTTTTTGAGCCATATCATTAATCATGGTAATTTTTCCGCTGCGGTCTGTCGCCAGCACCCCGTCAGTCATATAGGCCAAAATACTGGTCAGTCGGTTTTTTTCCTGAGCCAGATTTTCATGGGTCAGCCGAAAAACCTCAGACAGATCGTTGACATTTCTAACTAGCTCTGACAGTTCGGGATTAGCCTTGAACTTTAACTTTTCGGTATAGTCACCGGCAATCAAAGAGCGTACCTTAGCATTTAACAGCTTAATGTGATTGTTGTTTTTGTATTCTCTGTAATTGAGAAAGACAAAATAGATAAAGAGCAGAATCAGCAAAACTGCTAATAATATTCGTAAAAATAAAGGACTTGATTCAAATGTATTAGTCATATGATTTCATATAATAACCAACACCGCGTCTCGTCAGAATATACTCAGGACGGCTCGGCGTATCTTCAATTTTTTCACGCAGGCGGCGAACAGTCACATCAACGGTTCTGACATCGCCAAAATAGTCGTATCCCCAGACAGTTTCAAGTAAATGCTCACGGGTCATTACCTGACCGGTATGGGTCGCCAGATGATGCAGGAGTTCAAACTCCCGATGGGTCAGCTCTACTTCCTGACCATGCTTTTTAGCGACAAAAGCATCGGGCAGAATCTGCAGATCCCCAATAACAAGCTCTGGCATGCCCGATGCATTTTCTTCGGCTACAGCTGTTTCAATATTTTCCGTTCTGCGCAGGTGGGCTTTAATCCGAGCCAGCAGCTCACGGTTTGAGAAGGGTTTTGTCACATAATCATCTGCACCGATTTCAAGTCCGATGACCTTGTCAAATTCGCTGTCCTTGGCTGAAAGCATGATAATAGGTACATGGCTGCTTTTTCGAACTTCTTTAGCCACTTCAAGACCGTCTAATTCCGGCAGCATCAAATCAAGAATAATTAAATCAGGATTCTCTTCTTCATACTTAGTCAGCGCTTCACGTCCGTCAAAAGCCGTAATCGTGTCATAACCTTCTTTGGCCAGATTAAACTTGATAATATCAGAAATTGGTTTTTCGTCATCAACGATTAAAATTTTCTTCATTATGAATACCTCACTTATGGTTCTAAACAGGTTTCATTAAATAAGTAAGAAATTTCAGAAATCAGAATACTTTTTAATAATTATCTGACTTTTATTTCAAACTGATTAGAATCCTCCTCGTATCAGAACCATTCTTATTTTACTTCAAACCTTACTGTTTTAAGTAATCTCCTTTCGATTATACCAAAATCACTAACAAATGAAAACCAACAAGTTTATTTCAATTATTATAAAAAGTTATCTTACTGAATTTTCTGATAATATTTGACAAGGAAAAATTTGTATGATAGTATATTTGTACAATGTTAGAAAATCTAACAATAAATTTATGTTAAACAAGGAGAAGACTATGACGCTTATTAGCTTTAAAAACGTCGAAAAATACTACGGGGACTACCATGCCCTCCGCAATATTAACTTAGAAATCGAGAAAGGACAGGTCGTCGTTTTGCTTGGGCCGTCTGGTTCCGGCAAATCTACACTGATTCGTACGATAAACGCTCTCGAATCTATTAACTCCGGTGAACTCACTGTGAACGGCCATGAAATCACCAATGCTTCTAATAAAGATTTGGTTCAGCTGCGCAAGGAAGTGGGCATGGTTTTCCAGCATTTCAACCTTTATCCTCACAAGACTGTGCTAGAAAATGTGACCTTAGCTCCTATCAAAGTTCTAGGAATGGACAAAGATAAGGCCAATGCCATTGCTGAAAAATATTTAACCTACGTTAACATGTGGGACCGCAAAGACTCTTATCCAGGCATGCTCTCCGGCGGACAAAAACAACGGATTGCCATCGCCCGCGGACTTGCCATGAATCCCGAACTCCTGCTTTTTGATGAGCCTACTTCGGCACTGGATCCCGAAACTATCGGCGATGTTTTGGCTGTTATGAAAAACCTCGCTTTAGAAGGAATGAATATGATTGTGGTTACTCACGAAATGGGATTTGCCCGAGAAGTTGCTGATCGGATCATCTTCATGGCTGACGGTGAGATTCTTGAAGATACAACCGATGTTCAAGGTTTCTTTGAAAATCCAAAAGACCCGCGTGCCAAACAATTCCTAAGCAAGGTCATCCATCATACCAGTGATCGTGTTGACCGTGTTGCTAGCAAAAATTAGGATATTTAAGGAGAACGTCTATGAATATTAAAAAGATAATAGCTGCAATCAGTCTCCTTCTCATCTTGCTTGTCGGTTTTGCAGGTGTCCCAAAAGTTTCTGCGGATACAACCTTTAAGGAAGTTCAGAAAATAAAAAAAGCCGGCGTGCTAAAAGTCGGCGTCAAACAAGATGTGCCTAATTTTGGCTACTACAGTGCTGAAACCGGCAAATACGAAGGAATGGAAATTGATGTTGCCCGCAAAATTGCTAAATCTATGGGCGTCAAACTAGAGCTCGTCCCTGTTACCACGCAGACGCGTGAACCGCTTATGGATAATGGCCAGGTTGATCTGGTAATTGCTACCTATACCATCACTCCTGAACGTCAGGCTTCCTACAGTATTTCTAAACCTTACTATTACGACCAGATTGGGTTTTTGGTTCGCAAATCCAGTAAAATTTCAAAAATCTCTGACCTGGACGGTCTGACCATCGGGGTTTCTCAGGGAGCAACAACCAAGGCCAGTCTGGAAGCCTATGCTAAGGAGCATCATTTAAAATTTAAGTATGTTCAGCTGGGAAGTTTTCCAGAATTAGCTATTTCTCTCTACTCTAAGCGTATCAATGCTTTTTCGGTTGATAAGTCGATCCTTACCGGCTATGTCAGCAAGCAGTCACGGTTGCTTAAGGCAGGTTTCAACACACAAGAGTATGGAATTGCGACGAAAAAATCAAACACTGGATTGACCAAATACGTCAATCAGTTACTCGATAAATGGTCGGCTGACAAGAGTCTGGAAAAGATTTACAATAAATACAATCTGGAATCAGCTGAGCCAGACAGTCAGAAGTAATTGAACACGGGCTAAAAGCGTCGAGAAAAAGATAGCCTGCCTTATGCGCAAAGCACCTGGCGTCAGGCTCCTATTTTCTTCTCGCTTTCATAACGCCCTTTGTATCTTGGTAATTGAACACGGCTACGACACTGTGCAAAAAGACAGCTTCTCCAGAGTCCCGAGACTCTTTCATCGAACCTCCTATTTTGCTGTGTGTCGCTTACGCCTTAGTATCTTGATAATTGAACAGGAGCTAAAATCCTAGTAAAAAAGATAAACGTCCTTGTGTCTTATTGACACAGCGTCAGTTTCCTATTTTTTATACGGATTTCAAACGCCCTTTGTATCTTAATTAAAGGAGACATTATGATACTACTCACAACAACCTCTGGACCTTTTGCTTTGAGCCGCTGGGGGGCCTTCTTTGCCAACTTCGGAGAATTCTTAAAAGGTTTCTTATATACCCTTGAAATGTCACTTCTTGCCCTACTTCTTGCTTTACTTTTAGGCATTGTGTTCGGGGCAATGGGATCTTCTAAAAGTAAGGTCCTTAAAGGATTAGCCCGTGTCTATGTTGAAGTTTTTCAAAACACCCCCCTACTCGTTCAGTTTGTTTTTGTTTACTATGGTTTAGCTATTCTAACAAACGGAGCTGTCATGATTTCGGCCTTTTTCACAGCTGTTCTTTGTGTGGGAGTTTACCACGGTGCCTATATCGCAGAAGTCATTCGTTCTGGTATCGAATCTGTTCCTAAAGGACAGACAGAAGCCGCTTTATCTCAAGGGTTCAGCTATCGTGAAACCATGAGCTTAATTATTCTGCCACAAGCTATCCGAACTATTTTACCGCCTATGACTAACCAAGTGGTTAATCTTATCAAGAATACCTCAACGGTTGCTATCATTTCCGGTGCAGATATCATGTTCACAGCTAAGGCCTGGGCTTATGATACAACCAACTATGTTCCAGCCTTTGCCGGTGCTGCCCTTCTCTACTTTATCATGTGCTTCCCGCTTGCAACCTGGGCGCGCCGTAAAGAAGAAGCCAACAAAAAGGCCTATAATTTATAAAAGGAGGTTAACTAATGAAAGAACTCTTAACATCAACAAATATCAACTTCTTACTTGAGGGTTTATGGTTAACGCTCTATATCTCCTTTATTTCTATCGTCCTGTCAACGATTTTCGGCACTATTTTAGCCGTTATGCGTAATGGTAAAAACAAACCGCTCAAATGGATTGCCAGCATTTATATCGAATTTGTCAGAAATGTTCCCAATCTTTTGTGGATATTCATCGTTTTCTTAGTCTTTCAGATGAAGTCAACACCTGCTGGTATCACAGCTTTTACCGTATTTACCTCTGCTGCTTTGGCAGAAATTGTCCGCGGCGGTTTAAATGCTATTGACAATAGACAGACAGAAGCAGGCCTGGCTCAGGGATTTACGCATTTTCAGATTTTCATTTATATCGTTTTCCCTCAGGCTATCCGAAAGATGCTGCCTGCCATCATTTCTCAGTTTGTAACGGTGATTAAGGATACTTCCTTCCTTTATTCTGTTATCGCCCTTCAAGAGCTATTCGGCAAGAGCCAGATTCTCATGGGACAGTATTTTGAAGCTGACCAGGTCTTTGCGCTTTATGGTATTGTTGCAGCAACCTATTTTGTCATCAACTTTATCATTTCAAGCTTCTCACGCCGTCTGGCTAAGCGTTGGGAACAGGCTGCTGATTAAGGCTTTTGTTTTTCAAATACAGTAAAAGTGCCAGATAAACAGCAATGACCGCTGTTTATCTGGCACTTTTTGATATTCCTACTCAACAGACTAAGTGACGCAGATGCAGATAGAAAACTATCTTCATTAAATCAAGGCAAGAGGGTCTGAGTTTGATTTTCGAAGAGTATCAATTGGTCCTAACCTGACCTGTAGCATAATCAAATGTCAAACCGCTCTGAACATTGGGAATAAATACATTAAACTCTAAACTGCCATCAGAAGATTTGGCCTCTAAATGACTGCCGCTTGCTAAAATATTATTGCCCTCGTACAGGAGAGTTACGCGGTAGCGAACACGCTTACGGCGATCCAGAGCCCTTCTGATCATCGTTTCATAATAATTTTGCCCGGTTGAATCCGAGCTGCTGGCTTGATTAGACCAAGTCGTTTGAGTTGCTATATTCTCAGGATTACTCGTTGAAGCATCAAAGCCCTTTAAACCACCGACCAAAGCATAACCCAGTAAGTGCCCGCGATCAACAGCATGGTCATAGTCCCCATTCAACCCGTACAGCTGATGCCAGCCGGCGGGCTTCCAGTCGGTCGTCCCATTTCCTGTTTCTGCGCGGTTTCTGTACTGACGCGTTGCCTTGGTCAAAAGTGCATTAGCTACTGTCGGAACGGTCTCTCCCTGTACTGTTTTTGTTTTATTATTAGCATAAGGGAGACTGGCAACATCAGCTTTAAGATCAGTCTTATTATGATTGATGATAAAAGCACCGCTGCCATTCCATTCAATATGAGGTCCCAGCGATTTTTTAACAGAGGCCGTTAAAACCGTGTTCGCCAGCTCTTGACTGGGTGCAGTTTGATTGCTTTGAGAACCATTCGAGGGAATTCTTGGAGATTGCTTCTTTCCGGTCACCAGCTGAGCCATCTGTTTTATTGGATTGCCATCAGCAATGCGCTCATCAGTCGCAATATAGGTCAAAAGCAGCAGGAGTAAAGCTGCTGCCAAAGAAATCAGTAATTTGGTTTCTTTTTTCTTGGACCTGTAATTCCTTCTCGCCATAACGTTTCCTCATTCCTAAATATGCCAGTAAAAAAGCAGGGAGCCCCTACTTTCCTGTAAATTTATCAATCAGCGACTGCCACTTATCCCAGGATAAAATAGACAGGGGATTTTTGCCTTCGCCGATAAGACTGTAGCCAATCATCAGCCCAGCTGCTAAAAAAACACAGCATAAAAGAGCTATCAGAATAACAAAAGCTAGTTGATTACGAACATATTTCCACCCGCTGTTCATTGTCAGTCTCCATTAATACGCTGAATTGCTGCACCCAATTGAGCTAATTTTTTATGAAATTGAAAGTAACCGCGATCCAAATGATTCAAATTGCCGACAATCGTACGGCCGTCAGCCACCATACCTGTCAAGATAAGCGCAGCACTGGCCCGTAGATCGGTTGACATCACTTGTGCTCCTTGAAGCCGGCGGCCACCGTGAATCATAGCAGTATCCCGTAAAATCTCCGATGTCAGACCCATCCGGCGCATTTCTTCCAAATGCTGGAAACGATTTTCAAAGACAGTCTCAATCATAGTGGATTCACCCTGAACCACAGCCATCAGGGCTGTAAACTGAGCCTGCATATCTGTTGGAAAACCAGGATGCGGCATAGTCTTAACAGTGACTGGCTTTAACTTAGTCACATCAGAGACCACTCGAATTCCTTCGTCCTCTTCAGTGACCTGCACTCCCATTTCTCTTAACTTAGAGATAAGCGGACGATTATGCTCCCAGACAGCATCTCTGATCAAGACATTGCCGCTGGTCATGGCAGCCGCTACCATGAAAGTTCCTGCTTCAATGCGATCCTGAACAACACTGTGCCTAGCACCATGCATCTTGTCAACACCGATAATGGTCAAGGTTTCGGTTCCTGCACCGATGACTCTGGCTCCCATTTTATTGAGAAGATTGGCCAAATCAACAATTTCAGGCTCGCGCGCAGCATTTTCAATAATCGTCGTTCCTTCTGCCAAAGTCGCAGCCATCATCAAATTTTGCGTTGCACCAACACTTGGAAAGTCCATGTAAATATTTGCGCCCCTTAGACGGTCAGCACTGGCTGTAATATCACCGCCAGCCTGCTCAATCTTGGCTCCCATAGCTTCTAAGCCTTTAAGATGCAGATCAATAGGACGGCTTCCAATCGTGCAGCCTCCCGGCATAGAAACCTTAGCATGCCCGTTTCTTGCTAAAATAGGCCCTAAAACAACGATTGAGGCACGCATCTGGCTGACATACTCATAGGGAGCTACATCAAGAATATCCCCTGTCGCATCAAGCAAGACCTGATTGTTAGCCTCGTCAAAATCCACTTTAACATTAAGACCGCGTACAACATTATTCATTGTAAATACATCTGACAGAATCGGAACATTCTCCAAAAGTGTCTGTCCTTCTGTCGGCAAAATAGCAGCCGCTAAAAGGGGCAAAACAGCATTTTTAGCCCCCTCGATAATAACCTCACCTTTAAGCTGTGTTTGACCGCCCTCAATAACAATTTTATCCACGAATTTCTCCATTCACTGTATTATATTCTTGCATTATACCATAATAAATTATGAAGACAATTAATTAGACCGCAAAAAAGAGGTCCTGACTCAAGGAAATGACAGACCAAATAAAGGTGCTGACCATATAACCTACTGCAATACTGACAAATAATAAAAATAATTTTAAGCGGCTCACGTTCTCAGAGCTGTTTTTAATAATTTTTCCCCAATCAAACAGATGGATGAGCAAATGATAAAAAATAGCAATAAAAATTAAGTGACTCACCAGCATCACAGCATCATTTAAAATATTCATAGATCTATTATATCAAAAAAGAGGGACGAACTGAACTTAGAAAAACAAAGATTTTCAGCTCACAGCAAAAAAGCATCAAAAAGGGCTGAATTTTGCAATACTTTTAAAGACTAGAGCGAAGTTTTTAAAGCACTGTCTTTTACTTTTACTCCCAAAGAGGCAAAAAGCAGAAAAGACAGCCATTATGACCGTCTTTTTTGAGTTGTTCATACTATTTGGAACCGACATTGATACGATTAAGGGCACGCCTGAGAGCAACCTGAGCACGCTGTACTTCATCAATGCGATGCTGTTCTTTGGCTTCTTCAATTTCCTTTTCAGCCCGAAGTTTAGCCCGTTCAGCTCTGGATACATCAATATCGCGCTCGCGCTCAGCTGAGTCCGCAACAATGGTGACAACATTATTTTTAATCTCAATAATGCCGCCATTGACTGCCACCCAGTCCACATGCCTATCATCATCAATGCGTCTGATTTTCATTTCGTGAACTTCCAGCGGTGCCATCAAATTTTCATGGTTGGCCAAGATACCCATTTCTCCATCGGGCGTTTTTACTAAGATAAACTTAGCGTGATGGTCATATTTTAAGCCGTCGGGCGTTACGATTTGTACAGTCATTTCTGCCATTGGATCACCTCATTAAAAGCCCATCTTTTTCGCTTTTTCAACAACGTCTTCAATAGCACCGACGCTGCGGAAAGCATCTTCGGGAAGGTCATCGTATTTTCCTTCAAGAATTTCTTTGAAACCACGAACCGTTTCAGCAACTGGCACGTAAGAACCCGGCTGTCCGGTAAATTGTTCTGCAACATTAAAGTTTTGTGACAGGAAAAACTGAATGCGGCGGGCACGGCCGACCAAAGTCTTTTCTTCATCAGACAGTTCATCCATCCCGAGGATAGCGATGATATCCTGTAATTCACGATAGCGCTGGAGCACATGCTGCACTTCTGTTGCTACGTCATAATGCTCTTGCCCGACAATTTCCGGAGAAAGAGCACGGGAACTCGATGCCAAAGGATCAACCGCCGGATAAATCCCCATCTGAGTTAGACGGCGTTCAAGATTGGTGGTTGAATCCAAGTGAGCAAAGGCTGTTGCCGGTGCTGGATCCGTATAGTCATCGGCTGGTACATAGATAGCCTGAATAGAGGTAACAGACCCCTTTTTCGTTGATGTGATCCGTTCCTGCAGCTGCCCCATTTCGGTTGCCAGAGTTGGCTGGTAACCAACGGCTGATGGCATCCGGCCTAAAAGGGCTGAAACCTCTGAACCTGCTTGAGTAAAACGGAAGATATTATCAATAAAGAGCAGCACATCCTGACCTTCAACATCACGGAAATATTCAGCGATAGTAAGACCAGTAAGGGCAACACGCATCCGTGCTCCAGGTGGTTCATTCATTTGACCAAAGACCATGGCTGTTTTTTCGATAACGCCAGATTCTTTCATTTCCCAGTAGAGGTCATTCCCCTCACGGGTACGTTCACCTACACCGGTAAAAACCGAAATACCGCCGTGCTCTTGGGCAATATTGTGAATCAGCTCCTGAATCAAAACAGTTTTGCCGACTCCGGCACCGCCAAAAAGACCGACTTTCCCGCCTTTAAGGTAAGGAGCCAAAAGGTCAATGACCTTGATACCTGTTTCTAAAATTTCAGTTGAAGTGGATAAATCATCAAAGGAAGGTGCTTTTTTATGAATAGGCTGCCGCTCAGCATCTTCTGGAAACGGCGCATCAAGGTCAATGGTATCTCCAAGAACGTTAAAGACACGGCCCAGTGTTTCCTTACCAACCGGGACACTGATGGCACGGCCGGTATCAAGAACCTCCAGACCGCGTGTCAAACCGTCTGTTGACTCCATAGCAATGGTACGTACAAGACCATCGCCAAGTTCCAGAGCCACTTCGAGAACGATTCTTTGTTTCTTATCGCCATCTTTATAGACAATCAATGCATTATTAATCTCAGGAAGTTTATCATCTGCCGCAAATGCAACATCAACGACAGGACCGACTACCTGAGCAATTTTGCCTGTGCTCATTTTCTTCTCCTTTAACTTAAGATACTAAGGCGTAAGCGACACAAAGCAAAATAGGAGGTTCGACCAAGAGTCAAAGAACTCTAGGAGAAGCTATCTTTTTGCACAGTGTCGTAGCCGTGTTCGATTTTATAGAGAAATTAATCCAGGGCATTGGCCCCCGCGACAATCTCTGTAATTTCTTGTGTAATCGCGGCCTGACGCACACGATTGTATAATTTGGTTAAATCTTTAATGACCTTATCAGCATTGTCTGTCGCTGTCTGCATAGCTGTCATGCCCGCTGCATGTTCTGCTGTTTTCGCATCAATAATAGCCCCGTAAATCAGGCTTTCAGCATACTGAGGCAAAAGTTGTTCTAAAATTGCTTCCCGATTGGGTTCTAATTCGAAGCCTGTAACATCGCCTTCGCTCGCTTCGTCTGCATCCAAATCCGAAATAGGAAGCATCTTTTCCACACGCACCTGACTGGTCAGACTGTTGATATGATGGGTGTAACAAACATAGAGTTCATCAAAGATTTCATTTTTGTACATTTCAACCGATTTTGAAATAATACGATTGACTTCTTCAAAACTGGGGTTGTCTTCCAATCCGCGCAATTCAAAGGCAACGGGAATATTGCGGGCCTTGAAAAAATCAGAACCCATTCCGCCGATAGAAATAATGGTATAATCGCTGCCATCCGGATGATAATCCTTGATAGTATCCATAACAGCCTTGAGGATGGTTGAATTGTAAGCCCCAACCAAGCCTTTATCAGAAGTAATCACGATATAGGCTGTCTTTTTAATCGGCCGCGATATCAGCATGGGATTAGTCGATCCCTTGGTCAGGTCCGAATGCAGCAGGTCTGTTGTAATCTGACGAATTTTTGAAGCATAAACTTGAAAATTCCTAGCAGCCTGTTCAGACTTCACCAATTTCGCAGAAGATACCATTTTCATGGCACTGGTAATCTTCCCGGTCTTTTGCGTTGACGTAATTCTCACTTTAATTTCACTAAGAGAGCCTGCCATATTAGATCCCTCCTGTATTAACTAAATTGTGACTGATCTTTAAAGCTTTGAATAGCCTTGTCCAAAACTGATTCTTCCGGAAGGTCTTTTGTCGTCCGAATTGTTTCAAAGATGTCATGGTAATGTGAGTCAAAATAATCAAACATATCATCCTGGAAGGTCAAAATGTCATTGACAGGAACACTGTCCAAGAAACCATGCGTAAGCGCATAAAGGATGAGCACCTGCTTTTCAACCGCCAAAGGTTTATGAAGGCCTTGTTTAAGCACTTCTACCGTACGGCGACCGCGGTTGAGCTTGGCCTGTGTCGCAGAATCAAGATCCGAACCAAACTGCGTAAAGGCCTCAAGTTCTCGGTAAGAAGCAAGATCCAGACGCAGAGTTCCGGCTACTTTTTTCATAGCTTTAATTTGGGCAGAGCCGCCGACACGCGATACTGAAGATCCCGCATCAATAGCCGGCCGAATACCAGAGTTAAAGAGGTTTTCCTGAAGGAAAATCTGACCGTCTGTAATCGAAATCACATTCGTCGCAATATAAGCCGAGATGTCTCCTGCCTGTGTTTCAATAAAGGGCAGAGCTGTCACAGAGCCGCCGCCTAGTTCATCCGAAAGCTTGGCAGAGCGTTCCAAGAGCCGGCTATGGAGATAAAATACATCACCCGGATAGGCTTCCCGTCCCGGCGGACGACGCAAGAGCAGAGAAAGTTCACGATAAGCCACCGCCTGTTTGGATAAATCATCATAAACAATCAAGGCGTGTTTACCCTTGTACATAAATTCTTCCGCCATGGCAACACCTGCATAAGGCGCAATGTAGAGCAGAGGTGATGGCTGCGAAGCAGAAGCCGTAACAACAATCGTATAATCCAGAGCCCCGTATTTTCGGAGAGTCTCTACCTGACTGCGAACAGTGGACTCTTTTTGACCAATGGCAACATAGATACAAATCATATCCTGCCCTTTTTGATTGATGATGGTATCAATAGCAATCGAAGTTTTACCCGTCTGGCGGTCACCGATAATCAATTCGCGCTGACCACGGCCAATCGGTACCAAAGCATCAATAGCCTTGATTCCCGTTTGCAAGGGCTCAGAAACGGACTGGCGCTGCATAACACCAGGAGCCGGTGTCTCAACCGGACGGGTGTCCTCTGTCGCTATTTCTCCCAGCCCATCAACAGGCTGGCCAAGCGGATTGACAACACGGCCGATAAGAGCTTCTCCAACCGGCACTTCCATGATTTTGCCAGTACGCTTAACCGTATCGCCTTCGCGAATACTGTCAAAGTCTCCCAGAATAATGATACCCACATCATTGGATTCTAAGTTTTGCGCCATCCCAAAAGTTCCATTGCCAAATTCAAGGAGTTCCCCGCTCATGGCATTGTCCAAGCCGCGTGCGCGGGCAATACCATCACCGACATAAGTAACAACACCAGTCTCTGTGACATCAAAATTTGGCTGGAAGTTTTCAATTTGCTTTTTAATTAAAGCGCTAATTTCTTGTGCGTTAATTGCCAAAAATCACACCACTTTCTATTTCAAATTCATTTTTAATTCCTGTAATTGGCTGCGAATACTAGTGTCAATTACCTTGTTATTCGCCTTGAGGATAAAACCGCCAATAATCTCTTCATCAATTTGTTCGATGAAATCGCGTTTGGTCAAAGCGAATTTCTTTTCGGCCAATGCACCCAGCCGTTCCTTTTGGCTGTCTGACAAAGCAACAGCTGTCGTTACCTCAATATCAAAGGTCTGAGTTTTGAGGTTGAGCTCTTTTAAAACTTCTTCCATAATAGGTTTAAGCAAGCTCTGGCGCTCATTTTGCAAAATTATCTCAAGAAAATTTTTCATGTAATCTGAACCAGACTCTTGAAATAACCTGACCAAACAAGCCTTCTCAGACAGGCTGACAGCCGTGCTGGCTAGGAAATTCTGCACTTTTTTATCATCAAGGACACTCAAAATGGCTTTAACATCATCATAGACAGCGGCTGCCGCATTTTTCTCAACAGCGACATCTGCCAGACTCTTCGCATAGGTTTCCGTTAAAGCCTGCGTTTTTTTATCCATTAGGCATCTCCTAGCTTATCTAAATAGCTGTCAATCAATTCGCTCTGAGCTGTTTCATCAAGACTCTTTGCCATGATTTTTTCAGCCAAAAGAACACTGAGATCAGCGACATCTGCTTTGACACTTGACAGGGCTTCTGCCTTGCTGGTAGCAATATCCTGATTAGCCTTGTCCTTAAGGCGGCTGACTTCTTCATGAGCTTCTGTAACAATCTTAGCTTCCTGAGCCTTGCCAGTCTCTTTGGCATTTTCAATAATTTGAACAGCCTCATCCTTGGCTTGATTTAATTCATCCTGACGCTTATTTTCCAAAGTCTGAGCATTTTGACGCGCACTTTCTGCATCGTCAATATCTTTTGAAATTTTCTCTTCCCGAGCCTGAAAAACAGCCGTAATTTGAGACCAGGCAAATTTCTTAAGAAGAACAAACAGAAGAGCAAAAGACCCTGTAACAATAATAAAATTTCCGATAAGCTGACCAACTGATCCCGACATTTATTCTCCTTTCTTACTCTCCATTAACCTTTTTACTCAAATACATGGACGTTAACAGCGTAAAAACATAACCCTGCAAACATGAAATAAAGACAGAAAAAGCCGTCCAAACCAAATTAAGAGCAAAGGCAACAGGAAAAACAAAAACACTAACATCAACCATTTTTAAAATAAGACCTGTGACCACTTCTCCTGCGTAAATATTTCCGTAAAGACGCAAAGCAAGGGAAGCGAAATTCGTCACTTCTTCTAATAAGTTCATCGGCGTCATTCCGATGGGGGTGACAAAAGCCTTCAGATAATTTTTCACCCCGCGTCGTCTGATACCTTCAGCATGGACAATGATAGTCACAAAAAAGGCGAGACTAAAATCGTACATCATATTAGAAGTTGGCGATGTCCACAAATTATATTTACTTGTTTCAATCCTGCTCATTAATCCGAGATTATTAGCAAAAGCAACAAAGGTAAACAAGCTAAACAGAAAAAGCGAATAGCGTTTCCCATTTTCCTCACCTAGGTTTGTTTTAGCGATTCCTGTTACAAAGTCATAAAGGTACTCCAAGACATTCTGCTTGCCTTTAGGTTTTAGAGCCATGCGCCGGCTCGTCCAAAAAACAAATCCAAAGACAGCAGCAACGGTCAAAAGAGACATGGCAAGTAAGGTCAGATCAAATGTTACCGGTCCAATACTAATTGTTGGTGTGTTTGATTCCAACTAACTCCCCCCTTTCCTAAATAGGCAGGACACAAACCCTTTATTTAAGAATAAGTGTCATGGCGAGGGTAACGAAGAAAGTACCTTCAATAAAGGCAACACCCATGATCATAAGAGTTCTTAACTGACCGATAATCTCAGGCTGACGAGCAGCTGCTTTAAACAAGTTACCTACCAAGTAACCTTCTGCCAAACTAGCACCAAAACAGGCTAAACCAAGAGCCATAATACCTAAACTCATTTTGAATTCTCCTTTTAAATTTTTTTACTTGTTTAGTTTATTCCTATTTTCAGTGTTTGTCAACGAAAACCATAAATTGTTTGCGCTTTCTTGACCTTTAAATGTAACTATTTCCGCATACCCATTTTTGTGAATGAAAATGGACATAACTGTTTGAATAATCAGCATTGTTGAACTGAAAACAAGGCAGAGAGCCAATTTTTCTAGGTAAAAATTAAGCGCAAAAAAAGAGAGAACGGAGCAAATTCTCTCAAAAACTGAAGAATTGCTGCCCCGCCCTCTTTTGGGAAGGCTTATTTTTCTAACTGCCAAATGTCTTTTGCATACTCTGTGATGGTATCATCAGAGGTAAATTTATCAGAATTAGCAATGTTAAGCAGACTCATGCGAGCCCAAGCTTCACGATCGCGGTAGAGTGCATCAATTTTTTCCTGCGCTTCCACATAAGAGGTAAAATCCTCAAGCAGGAAGTACTCATCATTATGCGTAATAAGGGCTTCATAAATTTCTGCACCCTCACTTTGACTGTTTGGAATTGTTCCATTGATAAAGGTATCCACCACGCGCTTAATGACTGGGTTTGATTCATAAACACCGCGCGAATAATAATCATGATTGCGATAGTGGCTGTATACATCATCCTTGTTCATTCCGAATATGACAATGTTATCATCACCAACTTCATCCTTAATTTCAATATTAGCGCCATCAAGCGTTGCTAAGGTGATAGCCCCTGTCATCATGAACTTCATGTTAGATGTTCCAGATGCTTCCTTAGAAGCCAAAGAAATCTGTTCAGAAACATTTGCTGCCGGAATGATAAGCTCTGCTAAACTGACATTATAGTTTTCAAGAAAGACAACCTTAAGTTTACCTTGAAGTGAGTCATCATGATTGATAAGATTTGCCAGTTCATTGATAACTTTAATAACAGACTTGGCAAAATGATAACCCGGTGCTGCCTTGGCACCAAAGATAAAGACACGGGGAACAATATCAAGATCAGGATTATCCTTTAAATCCCAGTAAAGTTTGACAATATGCAAAACATTGAGCAGCTGGCGCTTGTAGGCGTGAAGCCGTTTGACCTGAACATCAAAGATAGCATCTGTAGATACTTCTACACCTGTTGATTCTTTAATGTAAGCAGCTAATTTTGCTTTAGCTTCCTGTTTAACCTGATAAAAATGATTAAGTACTGCAGAATCATCAGCAAAATCATTTAGCTTGCGTAACTCATGGATATCTGTACGCCAGCCCTTGCCGATTGTTTGGTCAATTGCTGCCGATAATTCAGGTGCTGCAATCTGTGTCCACCGGCGTTGGACAATACCATTGGTCTTATTATTAAATTTACCCGGATAGAGTGTATAAAAATCATGCAGAGTATCTTCTTTAAGCAGCTCTGTATGGAGTTTTGCCACACCGTTTACAGAATGTCCGCCGATAATAGCAAGATTAGCCATATGAATCTGATTGTCTTTTACAATCCGAGTATTCTCAATAATGTGCGGATCAATGCCTTTTTGTGCCAGACTGGCAACAAATCGGTTGTCAATTTCGAGAATAATCTGGTAAACACGCGGCAGGACATTTTTGAAAAGTCCGGCATCCCATTTTTCCAAAGCTTCTGACAGAATGGTATGATTGGTGTAACTCATGGTCTGTACCGTCGTTTCCCAAGCCTGATCCCACTCTAAACCGTAATCATCAACTAAGAGACGCATAAACTCAGCCGGTGCAACCGCTGGATGGGTATCATTGATATGGACAGAGATTTTTTCATGAATCCGCTCCAACGGCCGTCCCTGCTTCAGATAAGATTTGATAATGGTTTGCAAGCCAGCACTTGTCATGAAGTACTCTTGAATTAAACGCAGTTCTTTTCCTTCATAATTAGAATCATCCGGATAAAGAACAGCTGTGATATTCTTCACCCGCCGGCGATCTTCCAATGTCGGGTAATTAAGCTCATATTCTTCAGGGATTTCAACATCCCAAAGACGGAGATTGTTGATATTGTCATTGCCAAAACCAATCTGCGGAACATCGTAAGGTACGGCGCGAAGAATCTGAGCACCGTCATAGACAGGGACAATACGCCCTTCTTCATTAGCCTGCAGATACACATTGCCAAAGAGCTTAACTTCAACAGCACCATGATCTTTACGGGTTTCCCAGACATTGCCGACAGAGCCAAACCAAGAATCAGGCAGCTCTGTCTGATAGCCATTGACGATGCGCTGTTTGAATAAACCGTATTTATAGCGCAGTCCGTTACCAAAGCCAGGATAACCGGTTGTTGCCAGCGAATCCATGAAAGCTGCCGCTAAGCGTCCCAAGCCTCCATTACCCAGAGCCATATCATGCTCAGCATTTTTAACATCATTAAAGTCAATACCCAAATCTGCAAAGCCTTCTTTAACGGTATCAAGAATACCCAGATTCAGCAGATTGGTTTCAAGCATCCGGCCAGGAAGAAATTCAATAGAGAAATAATAAGCTACCTTTTGATGGTTCTCTGAAATTTTGCGGTTTCTTTCCAGCCAAAGCGGTGTGTAATATTTGCGAATAACCTTTGCCAGAGAACTAAAGAGTTCTGCCGGGGTGGCATCAGGTACTTTAATCAGCTGTTCTTCATGAAGAGTGTCTTTGAAATCACGGATAAATTTTTCTTTTGTTAGTTGCATTTTTTTCCTTTCATAAGAGACTGCAATAACTGCTAGGATTTGTGCTGTTAGCCAACAAACTGACTGCTGCTGTTTTAAGGTCAGAACAAGCAACGAGTTGCAGCTTGAGTGAAAAAATTTTTAAAAGAACTGTCAATTCATACTGGCCAAAAATACTGAACCCTAAGAAGCAAGAGTCAATCTGCTGATACAGACAATCATCTTACTTTTTATTTTGCTATTTCTTTATAGAGATCTTCATAGGCCTGACTGGCCGTATCCCAAGAGAAATCCATGTTCATCGCATTTTGCTGCAAAATTTTCCAGTCTTCCTTCTTATTATAATAAACATCCAGCGCAGTCTCAAGTGTTTTGGTCAACCAATAGCCTGAGAACTCTTGGAAACCAAAACCTGTCCCTGTTCTTTCAAATTCATTATAAGGAATGACAGTATCCCGCAGTCCGCCCACTTCATGCACGAGCGGCAAGGTACCATAGCGCATAGCCATCATTTGTGACAAGCCGCACGGTTCAAAAGCACTTGGCATTAAGAAAATATCACTGGCAGCGTAAATCTGCTGAGCCAATTCTAAATCAAAAGTGATATTAGCCGATATTTTATCAGGATAGGCATGACCAAACCAAGAAAAAGCATTTTCAAAATCAGCATAGCCAGTTCCCAGCAAAACTATTTGCAAATCAAGCTGCATCATTGTATTGAGCTGATCAACAACCAAATTAAACCCTTTTTGATCTGTCAGACGGGAAACAATACCCACTAAAGGAACATCATCACGCACTGGCAGACCGACACGTTCCTGCAAGGCTGCTTTATTTTTAGCTTTGCCTGAGAGATCATCTTTTGAAAAATGTGCTAGTAAATACGGATCTGTTTCCGGATCAAATAAATCCGTATCAATACCATTGACGACACCGCTCAGCTTACCTGATTCCATCCGCATGATTTGGTCAAGTCCCTTACCAAATTCAGGAGTCATGATTTCTTTAGCATAGGATGGTGACACAGTGGTGACACGATCAGCATACAGCACTGCTGCCTTCATCCAGTTGAGACAATCATTCCAGCGCAAAGTACCATCACGATAACGTTCATCTCCAACGCCAAAAAGTTCTCCTAACATGGATGGATCAAACTGTCCTTGAAATTCAATATTGTGAATGGTAAAGACTGTTTTAATGCCATGATAGGCATTAATCCAATGATATTTTTCCTTTAACAAATAAGGAATCATTGCAGTGTGATAGTCATGAACATGGAGAATATCTGGAATAAATTGAATTTTTTCCATAGCCTCTAAAGCAGCTAATTGGAAATAGGCAAAGCGTTCGCCATCATCAAATTCTCCATAAACCTGACCACGATAAAAATAATGCTTATTATCAATAAAGTAAAAGTCAACACCGTCTCTAAAAATATGTTTAACACCAACATATTCACGGCGCCAGCCAACATTAGTGAAAAAGTAGAATAAGTCTTCTATCTGATCACCAAACTTAGCATCAACAGCATCATAATAAGGAAGAATAACGCTGACGTCGTTTCCGTTTTTAACAAGGGATTTAGGCAATGCCCCAATGACATCGCCTAATCCGCCAGTTTTCGCAAAAGGAGCTCCTTCTGCTGCTACAAATAAAATTTTCATTAAATCATATCCTCAACAATTTCGCTTGCTTTTGCTATAACAATCGGTTTATCTGCTGTTCCGCGAATTGTCACTCCCGGTGCAATCTTGACATTCTTATCCAAAATCGCATTTTCAACCACAGCTCCTTCACCAATAGTAACCTTAGGAAAAACAATGCTGTTTGCAACTCTGGAATTATCCGCAATATAGCAAGTCCGCGAAATAATGGAATGCTCTACCGTACCTTTTACAATACTGCCCGAAGCAAACTGGGCATTTTTCACAGTTGAGTTAGCCGCAAAATAGGTTGCTTCTTCATTTTTAACCTTGGTATAGACCTTTTGGTTAGAATAGAGGAGAGAATAGAATTTTTGGGAATCCAGCATATCCATATTAGCATCGTAATAAGACTTGACTGATGAAATATTTGCCAAATAGCCAGTGTATTCAAAGGCCAAGGCTCTTTCAGAAACCGTTAAATCACGAAGCAGGAAGCGAAGATTCTGAGGATTTTCCTTTTGATTTTCTTTTTCCATCTGCTCAATCAGCCAAGGAGTATTAACAATGTAGATACCTGCAGACATTTTTTCAAATTCATTGCTGCCGTAGCTTTCCTGACGGCCGGTAACGGTATCTGTTTCATCAATTTCCAAAATATCATTGGCCTTAGAAATAATATCAACAGGCAATTTCTTATAAACAACTGTGATATTGCGCTTATTGGCGTTGTGCAGGTGAATGACCTGCTGGAGATCAATGTTACACAGAATATCGCAGGACATGTAGATGGTTTGATCTGATCCTGAGCGCTTGAGATAAGTCAAAATTTGATCGTAATAATCTTTGTCTGCGTAGATACTGTCTTCTCTAGTATTGTAGAATCCTAGGAAATAGTGGCTCAAAAGAGTATTTAACCCCCATTCGCGCCCGCTTCTAATGTGGTCAAAAATGGAACGGATATTTTGTCCGCGGAAAATACCATAAATACTGCGAATCCCTGCATTAGCTAAATTTGATAATTGAAAGTCAATCAAACGGTATTTGCCATCAAAAGGCAGGTTTGCCAGAGGACGTGTATCTGTTAATCCTTCCATTTCAGGAAAGCCAATAGCGCTGCCTAAAATTGCAGAATATTTATCAATCTTCATTTGGAACCCCCACTACTTCATTATAACCAATAACTTGAACTTCATCTGTTCCGTCAACTTCAACACCTTCACCAATCTTGGCTCCTTCACCAACGATGGCACGCTTAATCTTAGCACCTTCGCCAATAACAGCACCGCTCATGATAAAGGAATCTTTAATCTCAGCGCCTTCTTTAACTTGAACATTAGTTGATAGGATAGAATGCTCAACTTTACCAGAAACGAAGCAGCCATCTACCACCAGTGAATCTTTGACATCTGCCTCATCAGTAATGAAGTTAGGCGGTGCAATTAAGTTTCTGGAATAAATTTTCCAAGAACGATCGCGGCTGTGAAGGTCATTGTCTTCCCCAATGTACTCCATATTGGCTTCCCAGAGTGATTCAATGGTCCCAACATCTTTCCAGTAGCCATCAAAATTATAGGTATAAACGCGTTCACCTGATTCAAGATAAGCAGGGATAACATTTTTACCAAAGTCAGACATGTCAATATTATTTTTTTCAGCATCTACAAGCATGGTCCGCAGACGATCCCAATTAAAGATATAAATCCCCATTGAAGCTTTAGTTGATTTTGGATGTTCTGGTTTTTCCTCAAATTCAACAATACGGTCATTAGAATCAGTATTCATGATACCGAAACGGCTGGCTTCTTTGAGAGGAACATCAATAACAGCCACAGTCAAACTGGCCATATTATCTTTATGCGTCTGAAGCATGTCATCGTAATCCATCTTATAGATATGGTCACCTGACAGGATTAGCACGTATTCAGGATTAACACTGTCGATATAATCAATATTTTGATAAATAGCGTGACTGGTTCCTTGGAACCAACGATTTCCTTCAGTCGCAGAATAAGGCTGAAGAACTGTTGTTCCGGAGTCGATACCATCAAGACCCCAACTTGAGCCATTTCCGATATGATTATTAAGAGCCAGCGGCTGGTACTGAGTAATCACACCAACATTATTAATTCCTGAGTTAGCACAGTTTGACAGTGCAAAATCAATAATACGGTAACGTCCCCCAAATTGAACAGCAGGCTTTGCAATACTTTGTGTCAGTTTGCCCAGACGTGTCCCTTGTCCTCCTGCGAGGATCAAAGCTAACATTTCATTCTTCATGTGAATTTCCTTCCCAAATAATTTTTATTTTTTTAAACGACGTTTAATTTTCCAGATACTTGCTCCCAGAGCCGGCAGAGTGAAACTGAGCGTATTTTCATAGTCCTTCCACAAATCTTTTTGCGTTTTGACTGTCTCGTTGTGCTCTTTCCAGACACCACCGAATTCCTCAAGTTCAGTATTCCAGATTTCTTCATATACGCCTGCGACTGGCACGCCAATTGTAAAGTTTTTGCGTTCCACAGGAGCCATATTGAAGACACAGACCAATAAATCTCCTTTCTCATTTTTTCTAATAAAGGATAAGACACTCTGATCAACATTGTCAGCATCAATAATTTCCAAGCCATCATAGCTGGTATCGACCTGCCAGAGAACTTTGTGATCCTTGTAAAATTGATTGAGCTTGCTTGTAAAAGCCTGCATTTTCAAATTCAGCTTGTCTTCTTCTTCTAAATTTCCCCACTCCAATTCATGGTCGTATTTCCATTCCAAAAACTGACCGTATTCGCTGCCCATAAAAAGCAGCTTTTTGCCGGGATGGCACATTTGATAAGTGTAGAGATTGCGCAGCCCTGCGAACTGATTGTAACGATCCCCCCACATCTTATGCATCAAACTCTTTTTCCCGTGAACAACCTCGTCGTGCGAGAATGGGAGAATAAAATTTTCAGAAAAGAGATACATGAAACTAAAAGTTACCAGGTTAAAATCATACTTGCGGTAAATTGGATCCTCTTCATAGAACTTAAGAATGTCATTCATCCAGCCCATATTCCATTTATAGTCAAATCCCAAACCGCCTTCTTCGCGGCGGCCTGTAATCTTGGTCATGGCCGTTGATTCTTCAGCAATCATCATGACATCCGGATGAGCCAGCTTAAGCACTGTATTTAAGCGCTGCAGGAAGTAGTAACCTTCCAGATTGCGGTTTCCTCCTTCTTTATTAGGCTGCCAAGGCCCTTCATCATAATCCAGATAAAGCATATTGCTGACAGCATCAACCCGAATACCGTCGATATGATAAAAATCTATCCAAAATTTAGCACTGGAAATAAGGAAAGACTGTACCTGATTCTTTCCAAGGTCAAAATTCAAAGCACCCCAGCGGTAATTATGAGCTCTGTCATGATCCTGATATTCAAAAGTCGGAGTTCCGTCAAAGTAAGCTAAAGCATCATCATTGATAGTGAAATGCCCCGGTACCCAGTCAACAATAACACCAATATTGTTTAAATGGCAGGCCTCAACAAAATCTTGAAACTGCTCAGGCGTTCCATAAGTATGTTCAAAAGCAAAGAAACCCATGAGCTGATAGCCCCAGCTCATACCCAGAGGGTGAGCCATAAGCGGCATGAATTCAACATGTGTATAGTTCATCTTAACCAGATAAGGGACCAGCTCATCTTTTAATTGGTCAAAGGTGTAAGGACTGCCATCCTCATTGTGTCTCCAAGAGCCAGCATGAACTTCATAAATATTAACCGGACGCTTAAAGAATCCTAAGCGCTTGCGGCGGCCCAGCCACAATCCGTCTTTCCATTTCTTTTCAGGAATAGTTCTGATTACAGAGCCTGTTCCCGGACGCTCTTCCAGATAAATGGCAAAGGGATCAATCTTTTCGACAATCTGTCCGCCCTGACGCGTCACAAGATATTTATAAATATGCCCCTCCTTAGGCAAATCAGTAAAGACTTCCCAAACACCGGCTTCATTTTTTTGCATCTGCAGAGGATTGTCAAACCACCCTGTAAAATCACCGATCACATGAAGATCTTCAGCATTGGGCGCCCAGACTCTAAAGACATATCCCTTAACACCATCTTTTTCGGTTTCATGAAAACCAAAGTAATGCTGCGCATGGAAATTTTCACCCGTTCCGAATGTTCTCAACGCCTCTTTTTCGTCCATTCAACCACCTCCTCTAGTTAATTCGTTAAAAATATAATAATTCTGCCTTAATAAAACAAAAATAACCCAAGTAAAAACTTGGATTATTTTTTAATTCAAGGACCACAGCTATCAAATTTTCAAATCAATGATTCAATATGAAAGCGCTATCTATATCTTTACTCATATTATAGCATACTTTTCATTCTATGTCATATTAATTTCAGTCTTTTTCTCATTTGCATTAAAGTCTAGTTGGAAAACCTTACCAGCACCGCTGACATTAACAGTAACCAGTCCTGAGCCATATTCTGCTGACGCTACATAAACATGTTTGCGGATGTCCTCAAAGCTCTGATATGAAAAGGCGGTTTCCTGCGTTTTCAAATAAATTAGTTTTTTTACAAAATCAACAGTCGATTTATACAGAGTAACATGATTCCAGTTAACCTGATTGACAGCATCAGGTGCATTATAACTGTTCATGGCCCGTTCTTTGTCTGCAGCAGTAAGCTCTCCGTCCGGGCCTGTCGCAAAGAGCTTAGTCCGCAGAAATTCCTGTCCTAACTGCAGAAAGACCATACCCTGCATGAGAATACCAAGACTGGTAGCCAGCTCTACCCGCTTAATGTGACTGACTTTGTCATCTTCAGGGTGCAGTTCTAAAAGAAGGTCATTCAGGTTGTAATTATCATGTGCTTCAACATAGTTAAGCACCTGATCGGGTGCCAGATAGGGTGCCAGCTCATCGCTTCCCAGCATTCCTTTGGCCAGTTCGTATTCGGTTGCTTCTCCAGAAACAAAGCCACATTTGAAATCTCCGTAAACCTCAGCACCTTTAATAGCATTTCTGACATCATCATTAAAGAAACCGATGCGGGGCATCTGATTGGCATTGTCCTTTTTAGCCTTGTCTTCTGGCATGAGTCCTATTCCCATATCCCAGCCTTCACCGTAAAGTAAAATATTAGGATCAATCTCATCAACAGCCTGACGAATAGCATTCATGGTTTCAATATCATGCAGCCCCATCAAATCAAAACGGAAACCATCAATATTATAGGCTTCTATCCAATAAAGGACAGAGTCAATCATATATTTGCGGAACATTTCCTTTTCACTGGCTGTCTCATTACCGACACCTGAGCCATTTTGAAAGGAGCCATCACGGTTCATCCGATAGTAATAGTCCGGCACTGCCAGCTGAAAGGCCGAATCCGAATTTGAATAAGTATGATTGTAGACAACATCCATGATAACACCGATTCCGGCATCATGATAAGCCTGAATCAGCTGCTTGAGTTCAAGAATTCGAGTGGTCGGTGCATGTGGATTGCTGGCAAAACTAGCCTCGGGAACATTGTAATTTTCCGGGTCATAGCCCCAGTTGTAGGCATAAGAACCATCAGCTTCAAATGTTTGATGATGGTCAAAAACTGGCTGCAGCTGAACATAATTAATGCCTAAATTTTTCAGATAATCAAAAGCAGTAGAATCACCGTACTGATTTTTTGTGCCTCTTTCAAAGGCTCCCAGGAATTTACCGCGATTTTCCAGCCGGACACCTGATGTTTCAGATGAGGAAAAATCTCTAATATGCATTTCCGTGATTACTGCTTTATTGGGATTACTGAGCCGCCAGACGGCATCTTTACCTTGTTTAACTGCAAATCCTTCAGGCTGTAAATCGCTGTCTGAAACAACAACAGAGCGTCTGCCATCCGCTGTCACTGCAATTGAATAAGGGTCTCTTGTATCTCTAAAGGTTCGCTTGCGGTAGTAAACACGATAACGGTAAGCATGAAAGTTCAGGTCTCCTTCCATCTTTAAGAACCAGACCCCTTGTGTGTTTGTTGTATGGTCAGCAGGGGTTCTGCTGTTCCCACGATTCATGCTGATGACCTGACTGACACTGGCGTTTTCTGTAGTTGAACTGTAAAGAATCAGCTCGACCTTCTTGGCAGTAGGCGCCCAGAGGCGAAATTCAGTCGCATCTTTTTGGTAGGCAAAGCCAAGCCAGCCCTGAAAGCCCCATTCTTGGTCAAAACGCTTGCTGTTAACAGCCATATCAAAGGCATGCGGCTGGCGTCGGTTATAGGCATGGCTCGCAACTGCTGCTTGCCTAGAATAATAGAGCGTATCATCACCTTGGACAATCCAGACTTCACTCTTGGACAAACCGGGATTGCAATTAATACTAAAATCAGGAGTTCTAATGGACCAGTCAGCATTCTTGACAATAAGATAGACTTGATTTTGAAATTCATCAGACTCATAAACGACATTTCCAACAATTCCGAAACTATCAAAACGTGAGAAAGAAGCGTCTTTTCCCAGCTGTCCGCTCATCCATTGCCATAAACTAAAATCAAAATAATTTCCTTTATTACTATGGTAATGTACAACTACGGTATTTTTCATGTATTTTACCTAACTAATTTGTCTCCTCTGTTTTATCCAGCCCATCTAGATTTTCGGCTTCTTTAGTGAATTTCTGAGCAATTGCTTCTAAGGCTAGTTCTTCTGTATCAAGCGTAATAGCATCGTCAGAAATCTCGTCTGTATTGGCAAAAAATTCAATATGATTATTCAGATTGCGCAATTCAATCGGCGCATCACCGCCATATTCACCATCGAGATTAATCATCATTCTCTTAGGAGGATTGCCCTGAGGAATTATTTTTAAATAGCTTGTCTTTATGTACTCAATTTTTTTATGATTGATGTGCCGGCCGCCAGCAAGAACAAGACGAATCAGATCAGTCAGTTCGAAAAGATTGGCCGTCTTAACCAAAATCAAGGTGAATTTGCCGTCGTCTAATTTAGCATCCGGAGCAATGGTTTCAAAACCGCCGACCGAATTGGTCAAAGCCACAAAAATCATGGAAGCCTCGCCTTCAAAAACTCCGTGGTCGTGAAATACCTTAACAGGAACATTGCGAACACGCGGCAGCAGTTCAGCCCCCTTGACCAGATAAGCCAAGTAGCCAAACATTGTTTTTAGCTGGCTGGGCACACTGTAAGTTAATTCAGTCAGACTGCCAGCTGCGGCAATATTGATAAAGTACTTATCCTTGTAAGCCTGACCAATATCCATATGGACCGTCTGATTCTTGCCGATAAGCTTCGCTGCTTCAACCGGATTGCCGCGAGGAATCTTAAGAGCCCGGGCAAAATCATTGGTTGTGCCGGTGGGAATAATAGCCATCTTGGGACGTCGTTTCAAAGGCGCAATGCCGCTGACCACTTCATTGATTGTTCCGTCTCCGCCTGCTGCAATGACAAGATCAAAACCGGCAACAGCAGCACGTCTTGCTTCGTTTTTGGCAGAATCTGCTTCAGGAGTCGTTTGAAAAGCACTGGTCTCATAGCCAAAGCTTTCCAGAAGGTCTAAAACATCTGCCACATTTTTCTTCATGATTTCCTGACCAGAGGTCGGATTATAAATCAAACGTGCACGTTTGCGTTTTCTTACCATATTCTTTCTCCCTTCACAGACTTTCTAACCAAGCCTCATCTTTAATTTCAATGCCTAAATTTCTAGCTTTTTCTAATTTTGAACCGGCGTCACTTCCTGCCACCACCAAACTGGTTTTTTTAGAAACACTGCCGGCAACATTAGCACCAAGATTCTGCAGTTTTTCCTTGGCTTGACTGCGGGTCAGTTTTTCCAGCTTTCCTGTCAGGACAACGGTCAGGCCCGAAAGAGCCGCATCATCCGACACGCGCTTGCCCAGATAAGCCAAGTTTAAGCCTGATGCCTGCAGTTCAGTCAGAAGTTTTTGAGCACCGCTGGTAGCAAAATAAGTTTTCAGCGACTGAGCAATAACTGTTCCGAGACCGTCAATAGCAGCAATTTCGTCAAAATCTGCCGCTGCCAGCTGCGGAATATTGTCAAATTTTTCCAGCAAAAGCCGGCTGACCTTGCTGCCGACATGGCGAATACCAAGGCCAAAAAGCAGCTTTTCAGCCGAATTCTCCTTGGAAGCCTGAATAGCTTTATACAGTTTAGCCGCTGATTTTTCTTTGATACCTTCAAGCTGCATCAAATTCTCAGTGCTCAGCTGATAAATATCAGCCACATCATGAATCAAATCCGCCGCAAACAGCTTCTCTACAATGGCAGGACCGAGGCCTGCAATGTTCATGGCATTGCGACTGGCAAAGTGAATCAGTTTTTCCTTGAGCTGAGCAGGACAGCGAGGATTGACACATCTCAGCGCCACCTCATCTTCAAAATGAATCAGTCCGCTTTGGCAGGACGGACATAGATTAGGAATCGGCATTGCTTCCTGCTGATGGCGCTTGGATTTTACAACATGCAGAACCGCCGGAATAATATCGCCTGCCTTATAGACAACGACTGTATCCCCAATTCGAATATCTTTGTCAGCAATATAGTCAACATTGTGCAGTGTTGCCCGGCTGACAGTTGTCCCTGCCAGCTGCACTGGCGTCAGATTGGCTGTCGGTGTCACAACACCGGTTCGTCCGACCGTCCAGTCAACCGATAGAATTTCTGCTTCTTTTTCCTCCGCTGGAAATTTATAGGCAATGGCCCAGCGCGGCGCCTTAACTGTAAAGCCAAGCTCCTCCTGCATGGCTAAGCTGTTGACCTTAATGACAATGCCATCAATATCATAATCCAGCTGAGAGCGCTCCTTGGCAACAGTTTCAATAAACTGCCAAATATCATCCATTGATGAGGAGACCATATGACGCGGATTAACAGTGAAACCTAGTTTAGCAAAACTCTCAAGCACCGCTTCCTGACTTTCAGCCGCAGTCGGCCCAGCTTCCTGATAAATGAAGGTTGCCAGCCTGCGTTTGGCTACAATCCTTGTATCCAGCTGCCGCAGGGTTCCTGCTGCAGCATTTCGGGGATTGGCAAATTCGGGTTCTCCATTTTCACGGCGCTCAGCATTGATGTTTTCAAAGGAAACTTTGGGCAGATAGCATTCTCCCCTCACTGTCAGATTGATAGGCTGAGGCAGGTGCAAGGGAATATCCTGAACACGCTTTAGGTTTTCCGTTATATTTTCACCGACAGTTCCGTCCCCCCTTGTGGCACCGACCTGAAGAATTCCATCTACATATGTCAGAGAAATTGAAAGGCCGTCGATTTTCAATTCTGCTAAATATTCGGCCTGCGGAAATTCTGTCTTCACCCGCTGGTCAAAAGCACCCAGTTCCTCACGGGAAAAAGCATCCTGCAAGGAAAACAGAGGATACTCATGAGTGTATTTTTCAAATCCCTCTAAAACAGGTCCCCCCACACGGTGAGTAGGGCTATCCGGCAAAACATCCTGCGGGTACCTTTCTTCTAATTCTGCCAGTTCCCGATAGAGCCTGTCATACTCCGCATCAGAAACACTGGGACTGTCTTTAGTATAGTATTCTTTGGCATATCGGTTCAGCAGCTGAACCAGCTCATTCATACGTTCTTTCATACATCTTATTTTACCATATTTTCACCGGCTTTCCCTAATTTTTTAAATTAGGAAATAAAAACAAGGTAAAAATTCAAAAGATAAACGTCACATATTTAAAAAGACGCTCAACCGCCTGCTCTCAAAGCATTATCCTACTAGACTGCCTAGGTTTACACAAGGCA
The DNA here is from genome assembly GCF_000286075.1 of Streptococcus ratti FA-1 = DSM 20564. GTDB lineage: Bacteria > Bacillota > Bacilli > Lactobacillales > Streptococcaceae > Streptococcus > Streptococcus ratti. The sequence goes on from NZ_AJTZ01000005.1 coordinate 971,524, forward strand.
GCAGATGCTTTCTGCAAGCATTGCCCCTTCTTATACTCAATAAAAATCAAAAATAGACTAGGCGATGAGCTGCAGGCTGTACTAAGGTCGGGCAAAGCGAAGGCAACGACGTATAGTTTTGATTTTTGAAGAATATAAAAAAATAACCTTCACGCGGAAGATTACTTGGTAAAATCAATATGCTTGGCTGCTCGGTCAACCACCAGCGCACCAATAAACAAGGAAATAAATTCTCCCAGAGCCGTTGTCAGCCAAGTTATTAAAAAGGGAGTGTTAAAAATGATCTTTAGCTCTGCTGCAATGGTGAACATAGACAGGGAAAAGAAAACAGCAAAATAAAGGAAAGCTTTGTTAATAAAGCCCTTAAAAAAATAAGCATTTTTGTATTTGGCAAAAAGGATAACGCCCAAGCTGACAAAAATCAGGGTTGATCCGCCGCCGACAAAAACATCAATCAGACCGATTGTACCCAGAGCATTAGCAATCATGCAGCCCAAGGTTACAGCAATAATATACTTCGGATTGTAAAAGGCCAAAAAATAAAGCATTTCAGCCAAACGAAACTGTATACCGCCGTAAGAAAGAGCATTGAGAGGCGGTGTGGCAGTCAATACAACGTAAGCAGCTGCTACAATAGCGATATGGCTTAAATCACGAACAGTTAATTGTTTCATCAGTTCTCCTTTGACGGCTCTACCGTTTGTAATATGCTTGGTGAAAGGACATAAGCACCAAGGGCTGCTGAGCGCAGCTTATTCAGTATAGCATATTTTCGCTTTTTTTGATATAGTAAGTTTATGAAAAAATTATTGACTAACAACTTTGTAAAAAAAGTTACCCAGCATGAAATTTTCAAATATTTGATTGCAGGCGTACTAACAACTATCTTTTATGCCATCATCCGTATCGGACTTTATTCTATTCTGAAAAATGCTGCTTTGACGGCAACAATAGCTAATATCTTGGCTATTATCTTTGCCTTTATCATTAATGATACCTACGTTTTTAATCAGGCCAGACAGGATTGGCAAAGCCGCTTTGTTAAATTTTTCTTGGCTCGGCTGTCAACCCTATTTTTGGATACCGGTTTGGCCTATCTTTTAGTTGACCGTTTCCCTGGAATTATCGGTCAGTTTGTAAACAATAACATGGACTTGGTCAATGCTATTGCTATTTTGATCGGTCAGGTATTAATCATGGTGACCAACTACGTTATCAGTAAGGTCTTTATTTTTAAAAATAAAAAATAATGGCTCATGATATGATATCATGGCCTTTTTTATATGCAAATCTGTATTGCTTTAAATCCAATTCTTTTTCTGGGCAATTCTGACAGCATCTGTTCGATTGCCGGCAGACAGCTTGTTAAAAATACTGGTCATGTAATTTCTAATCGTCCCGTTTGACAGGAATAACCTTTCGGAAATTTCTTGATTGGACAGTCCTTTAGCTGCTAAAGCTAAAACATCTTGTTCACGCTGACTGAGAGGGTTAGAGGGGAAGGCTGCTTCCTCAATCAATTCAGGGGAATACTCCCTTTGCCCGGTCAAAACAGTATGGATAGTCTGCATGAGCTCAGAAGCCGAGCGGTCCTTTAAAACATAAGCATCTACATGAGCAGAAAGAGCACGTTTGAAGTAGCCAGCTCGCTTAAAAGTCGTCACAATGATGACTTTGGTATCCTGATGCTGGCGAATCCATTCTAATACGTCAAGACCTGTTTTGACAGGCATTTCAATATCCAAAATGGCAACATCAACATCTTCTTTACTGAGTAAGTCAATAGCCTCCAGACCGTTTCCTGCCTGATAGACCTGCTCCACATCATCTTCCATGAGTAGGAGCTGACAGAGGGCATCCCGCAGCATGGACTGATCTTCTGCTACTAATAAATTCATTGTCGGCCTCCTTCTTCTAAAGTCACATGTATAAGGGTTGGATCTTGACTAGATAAAATCATGACATCTCCCGTAACCAGTTGCAGACGTTCCCTTATCGAATGCAGCTCCTCACCAGTCAACTGGCCAAACCCACAGCCATCATCACTAACATCAACAATCAACTTGTCATCCCTGTAGAGTTTGATGTGGCACTGACTGGCTCTGGCATGCTTGATGATATTGGTAGTTAATTCGCGCAAAATCATGGTCATGCTAGACTGGATAACTGGCGATAGCGCAGCTAAGTCCAGCCGATTATCTATCATTAGGTCAATCTCTGACATAGCAAACATCTCTGCGATATTGTCCAACTCTTCAGCTACCGTGCGGTATTTGAGATTGTTAATCAGCTCGCGAACATTTTTCATGGACTCTTTACTGATCTGGTTGAGATCTAGCAATTCCTTACGGACAGCATCCAGCTTCTCCTGGTCCAATTGTCGCAGTGCCAACTCTGTCTTCAAACTCATCATAGCAAAGGTATGCCCTAACGTATCGTGCAAATCACGGCCAATCCGATTGCGCTCATTTTCGGCGGCTAAGAGATTAATTGTCTCATTTTTCTGATACAGTTCATCCTGCATCTCACCTTCTACTCGCAGATTATACTGAGAGTAAGTCATAAAGAGAATGAAGATGGGAACAATGGTCACCATAACGTGTTCAATAAAGCTAGCAGCTCGTATTTCCCCGCCAATAACCGTTATCAATAGAGCTAGAAAATAGCTGAGTGCTCGATAGGATCTAACCTTATCTCGAAAACGCCAAACCAAAAGATTGCTGTGAAAAAAGAAGAACCAGGCGAATCCACCATCATAAACACACGACATGTAGACCGTGTAAGCTAGAGAATAAAGCCAAAGAACCGCAATTATCTTGTGGTAAGTCTTTGAAATTCTCACGAGAACGACATAGGAAAAAGCAAAGAGAGCTGTTGGCACTAAAGTCCACAGAGGATAACCTAGAAAAAAGGCTCCCGCAACGGGATAGACCATAAAAATCAAAGTCAAATAATAAAGTAAGTTATAATTCTTAAAAAGGCGAAACATCATTTTACCTCAAGTTTTTTTCCGACTGCCAAAGCAATTGTTAAAACTATGATAGCATATCCTGCAAGAATTAACAGGGAGCGAACGGAAAAATCACCCTTGAAGTAAGAAATTAAGAGATTGTTGAGATGATAAGTTGGCGTAAGCTTGGCTAGCTTTTGCATAAAGTCAGGGAAGCTTGACACTGGCATCCAAAGTCCGCCCAAAACTGCCAAGCCCATGTAGAAGATATTGGCAACAAGGGAGAGACTTTGGGCTGACTTGATATGAGCAAAAAGAGCGCCAAAAGGCATAAAACAGATTGCTCCTACAAATAAAAGACTCGCACTAGTCAGCCATTCTCTGGCAGACATATCAACTCCTTTGACAAAGTGTCCTACCGCAAAAACCACCAAAATTGCCAACATAAAATGAACAAGAATCGCCAAAATTTTACTAAAGTAGTACTGCCAAATAGGAATAGGACTGTGTTGGATATTTCTAAGACGGTTGCCATTTCGGTCTTCCTGAAAAGCATAGGGTAAGGAAAAGAAGGCAAAGCTAAGACTAGAAAAAGCTGTCATTTGTATCATATATTGTCGTACCCAATAACTCACTTGTTCCTTGGGCATACTGTCTTCATTAGCCCAGATGCTAGTAAATAGCAGAAAAAACGCAAGAGGCATTCCTATTCCCATAATTAAGTTAGATAGGGAACGTTTATTGACGAGGTATTCTTGGTGTAAAATGGCTTTAAACGTTTTCATGGTCTTGCTCCTTTGCCATATCAAAGATAGTATTTAACAGTGTGCGGTTGGTCATTTCGATGTCTTCAATAGGACATTTGGCTTCTGAGATTAAGTCCCAAATCAGCTGCGGCTGTTTGCTGCTAAAGGAAATAGTATCTGTTTTGATGGTCAGATCTTGAATTTCCTGCCCCTCAACGGCAAAGAGGTAATCAGCCGGCAGAGTGAAGACTTTTTCCTTTTCTTCAGAACGTAGGAGATAAGGCGTAGTGTCGCGCAGCAATTTTCCTTCATGCAAGACTAAAATTCTGTCTGCCGTATGTTCCACTTCTTCAATATAATGACTGGAATAAATAATGGTCTTGCCTGCTTTTTTCAGCTCAGCAATAATTTCCCAAAAACGCTTTCGTGTACTGGTATCCATACCCGCCGTTGGCTCGTCCAAGATAAGAATATCAGGTTGACCCACCAAGACTTGAACAAAAGCCAAAAGCCGTCTTTGACCGCCAGATAATTTCTCAGCAAATTGATTTTTCTGCTGTTCTGTAAATTGTAGCAAGTCATCAATGTCCTTATCTGTTAGCGGATTTGGATAAATGGCTTTTTGAAAGTCTAAAAGCTCTGAAACTTTCATCTTCTGCTCAGTCTGATTTTCTTGGAAAAGGATACCGACTTTAGATCTTAGCTGTAAGGCTTGAGCTGCCTGACCAAGAACATTCACTTTTCCTGTCGTTGGTAAATAATCTCCCAGAAGGCAGTTAAAAAGTGTTGTTTTCCCTGAGCCGTTGGGACCAATGAGCGCTAAACAATCGCCTTCATTAACCTCAAAAGAGAGGTTTTTCAGCACCTTTTTATCCTTAAAATTTTTTGTCAGCTGTGACACCTTAATTACTGTTCCAGTCATGCTAGTTCTCCTTTGCTCTGTTAACAGTTAAAAATATTTATCTGGATCAAAAAAACATACATCAGTCCTATGTTAAGATAAGCCCTATACCAAGCATTTCTGCTATCGCTACCAAAAACACTAAAAAGTAAGCAACACGTAGTATTTTATTGATTCCTTTACTTTCTGTCTTTATTATAAAAAATAAAAGACACTCCGTGTAGCACAGAATGTCATATCGTGACATGACTTTTGTCATATCTAATTTGTGATGGCTGAGTTTGCACAGCTGGCTCGGTCAAAAACAGAGCCTAGCAGACAATCTTAGCTAAATACCATCATTTCTTATTTTCGTCATCTTTTTTAGCTATATAGTCCCGTCTGGACTGGATAATAGTAATGATGTTGCCGCGTCTTGGCTTAAATTCTTTAACGTATTTTTTCTGATAGCTGGCATTTAAAACAGCACCTAAAATCAAAATTCTGGCAAAGACAATAAACCACAGCATTAAAGCAAACAAAGTCACCGAGCCAAAAATCCGAAGATTTTCCATACTGGCAGTGGCATAGTTCAGATAAGTCCCAAACAAGCTCGTCATCGTAAAGAAGAGAATACTGGTAAAGACTGTTCCCGGCAGAATATAGCGGACTTTTCTAATTCGGACATTAGGCAAAATATAGTAGAGAACCGCTAAGGCAACGAAGAAAATTGCGGCCGTTACCGGCTGGGTTAAATTCATCAAAATATCATACAAATCCTGATTGAGATAGGAATTGTGATAGAGGAAGGTCAGCACCGTCTTACCAAAAGTTGACAGCATAATAGCCATTGCCAAAAAGAAGATTACTAGTAGACTGGCAAAGATACCTACCATATGTCCTAAAATTAAGTCACGATGGCTTTGAATACCATAGGACTTATTCATTGATTTTTGCAGGAAAATCAAACTTTTCGACATCGTCCACAGACCTGTCACAATAGCCAGCCATAAGAGACTGGTAGACGGCTTATTAAAAATCCCCACCACAATACCCGATGTGCTTTCATAAAGCTGTTCAGGCAGATTATTCTTCATAAAAGATAAAAGCTCTGAAGTATCAATATTAAGATAAGGAAACAGGTTAGCAAGCAAGATTAAAAAGGGAAAGATAGTCAGAATCAGATAATAGGCTACTGCTATGCTAGAGAGATCCATCTCAGAGCTTTTATAATAGGTTAAAAAATTCTGAACATACTGGCTTGCCTGTAATTTTTCAATAAACTTTTTCACTGCAACTCCTGTTAGTAGGTGCCCTCTTCTCCTTGGCTGGTAAGAATACGCGGTCCGTCTTTTGTAATAACAAACTGATGTTCATATTGGCAGGAAAGGCCTCCGTCCAACGTTTTGTGAGCCCAGCCTGTCTGCATATCGGTGTCAATTTCCCAAGTTCCCGTATTAATCATGGGCTCAATTGTCAGCACCATTCCTTCCTTCAAGCGCAGACCGCGGCCAGCTCGGCCATAGTGGGGAACATTGGGCTCTTCATGCATAGTCGGACCGACACCGTGGCCGACTAAATCACGGACAACACCATAGCCAAAGCTCTCAGCATATTCCTGAATGGCCGCACCAATATCACCGATACGGTTGCCGACCACAGCTTTTTCAATTCCTCTGTAAAGGCATTCTTTAGTAACATCCATGAGTTTTTTGACTTCTTCAGAAACATTCCCGACAGCATAGGACCAGCAAGAATCAGCGATGCCGCCGCGAAAACTGTCTGTATATTTTTTGACTTCAGCAACATTATCAAAATTCAATTTTGACACATCCAAATCTTCCTTGGCAATAGGACCGCCAAGAACCATGTCAACTTTAAGAAGATCACCTTCCTTCAAAGTATAATGTCGCGGAAAAGCATGAGCCACCTCATCATTTAACCCGCAGCAGGTTGCATAGGGATAGTCCATAAAATGACCGTCTGCTCCAATTTGTAAGGGCAGGAAATTTTCTTCCTTGCAGCGCCTGCGGACATATTCTTCAATTTCCCACATGTCCAGTCCCGGCTTAATCAAATCACGCAAACCGATATGAATGCTGGCTAAAAAATCGCCGGCCTCATCCATGGCTTCAATTTCACGCGCTGATTTCAATGTAATCATGTTTTATTTAACTCCTTAGTTTTAATTCAATTTTGTCGTAACGACGGCTTTGGTAACAACCTGGCTGCCGTGGTAAATTTCAAAGTCAAGCGTCGCACTCCGTCGGTTTTCAGTGATAACCTTGGGCTGAATTTTCAGCAGGTCATCAATTTGAACGGCCTGTAAAAAGTATAACATCATTTGTTCAATAATGATATTCTTTTTATGCTTTTGCGTCAAGACGCGCATGGTGATATCCTTCAAAAATTCCGTTAAAACACCGTGCGCCAGATTTCCTGCCGGATCAATCATAGTCGGCTCCACCACAAATTGAAAGCCAGTTTTTTCCTCCTGCAGATTGGCGGTAATCTGTTCACTATAGGTATAAGTGCTGGTTCTTTGAAAATTTTGCAGGTTTTCCATTACCTGCCTGCGCGTGATAACTCCTAAAAGACTGTAGTCTTCCTTAACCACCGGCAGCATATCATAATCTTCAAAAATCATTTTTTGGCTGATATTGGCCAGACTAAGTGTCGGTTTTGCAACTACAGGATTTTTAGTCATCAGCTGATTAAGAATCACATTGGGATCCTTGCCCGCTACATCTCTCATACTGATAACACCGACAACCATATTATGGCTGTTGATGACCGGATAGCGCACATGGTTGGTCTTTTTAATCAGATTGTTATAGTCTTTGACGGTGTCTGTGTCGTGCAGAAAGCCATGATAAATCTTTTCCTCATAAACTTCTTCAACGGTCTTAATATCAGTCTTGATGCGAACATTGGAAAGAGCTTGATTGATAAGTGTGGCAACGGTAAAAGTATCATAGTTAGATATCATAACTGGAATTCCCAGCTGATTGGACGTTTCACGCACTCTTTCAGACACAGGAAAACCTCCTGTTACGAGGATTGCGTTCTTATTTTGCAGAGCCAAAAGCTGAATATTTTCGCGGTCTCCGACAATCAAAAGACCATCCTTGGTCAGATAGCGGTGAATATTGTCAATGGTCATGGCACCGATAGAAAACTTGCTGAATTCATGGCTGAGTCCAGATTGGCCAGAGACACCTTCTGACTCGCTGATATTGGCAATTTCCTTGTAAGTCAGCTTATTTAAGCGCACACGCACCTTTTTTTCAACACGAATAGTCCCGCTGCGCGGCCGAGTCTCAACAATTCCGCGGTTTTCAGCTTCTTTAATAGCCCGATAGGCAGTCCCGTCACTAACTTTCAAATGATTTGAAATGCTTCTGACACTGACGCGTTTGCCGATGGCCAGATTTTCCAAATATTCTAAAATATCTTGATGCTTACTCATCTGTCTTCTCACCTATCCTTCGTTCATATCTTAAATAATCACGCATCTTATGAGTGTAGCGGTCGCTTCCTTTAAACTGTTTGACCAAACTAAAACCGGCTTTTTCTGCTACTCTGGCACTGGCTGCATTCTCCTTATGAATAACAATCTGCAGCAGCTTTAAATCAAATTCCTGAAAGGCCAGAAAAACCAGATTTTTGAGAGCCTCAGTTGTCAGTCCCTGTCCCCAGTAATCCTTATGCAAAAAATAGCCAATCTCCGCCCTTTTAGCCGTCACATCAAGTTTATCAAAACGGATAGCTCCTATCATTTTATGATTTTCCTTGTGCTCTAGAGCCCAGACACCCAAAGGATTTTTCATAAAATAATGAACGAGCAAAAAATCACTCTCAGCCAGACTAGCCTGATGAGGGAAAATAAAAGGCAGATTCTGTTTATTCCCAGTTATTTCATAAAAATCTTTGTGATCTTTAAAGGCAAAGGGACGCATAAAAAGATGCTGGGTCTCAAATTCTGAAAAACGTCCTAACTGTGTCCATATATCCATATTGTTATATTACAGTTTTTCGAGCCAAGAGTCAAAGAAAAATGCAGGCTTTTTTAAGAATTTAAGGGTTATAAAATACTATAACAGTTGTTTAACTAAAAAGAAAAATGCTGTCTGAATTTTTTGGCAGACAGCTATCAATTTTCTAAAAGTCAAAGAAAAAAACGAGACAGTGCAGTTCTTAGCTGGCAGTCCTTGCTTATTTCCGTCTTTTCCATCAAAGAGCTCCCACAACCTTATGAGGCAGGTATTTCTCATCCAGATAAGCCATATCTTCATCAGTCAGTTTTAGATCAAAAGCACCCATGAAATCATCAAGGTATTTTTCCTTAGTAACACCTACAATTGGAGAATCCATACCCTTTTGCCAAAGCCAAGCTAGAGCAATCTGGGCACGCGTATGGTCATACTTATCAGCCAGTTCTGCAACACGTCTGACGATGGCCATATCCTCTCCCTCTGTGCTGTCGTATTTTGTTCTGGCAAAACTGTCCGTATGGCTGCGGGCAGTATCTGCATCCCAGTCGCGAACGACCCGCCCTGCTGCAAAAGGACTGTAAGGAGCTAAGCCGACACCGGAGTCCTTGCAAAACGGAATCATTTCTCTTTCGTCTTCGCGATAGAGCATATTATAGTGATTCTGCATAAGGGAAAACTTGGTCCAGCCGTTTTTCTCAGCAAGGTACTGAGCCTTTTGGAACTGCCAGGCATACATGGCTGATGCTCCCAGATAGCGAACCTTGCCGGAGCGCACCAAGTCATTAAGTGCGGACATGGTTTCTTCAATCGGTGTATTGTAATCCCAGCGATGAATATAAAGAATGTCAATATAATCCATCCCCAAGCGTTTAAGACTGGCTTCAGCCTGATTGAAAATAGCCTTGCGGGAGAGCCCTCTCGTATTGCGGCCTTCATGCTGGCCATCACCAAAGAAAAGTTTGGTTGCAAGAACAATCTCATCACGATCAGCAAAGTCGCGGATGGCCCGTCCCATAAATTCTTCGCTGGATCCCTGCGTATAGGTATTAGCCGTATCAAAAAAATTAATGCCTAAATCCAGCGCCTTTTTCATAATCTGCCGTGTTTTATTCTCATCTAAAACCCAACCTTGATGCTGACCGCCAAGGCGACGGTCGCCAAAGCTCATGCCGCCCAGACAGATTTTTGAAACTTCAAGCCCTGTCTTGCCCAATTTTGTATATTCCATGATCGTTTCCTCCGTTCTTCTATCAGCACTTTTATCCATTTTGACGAACAGCGGCTCTTTGTTTTTTTAGATGTGATAAAAGACTCAGCTTAAATAGTTATTCTGCCGCTTGTTTAACAAGGTTTTCTTCTAAAACTAAATTGTTTTCAGCCAGTTCTTAATGCTGAAAGGACTTGATAAAATCCTGCCTTGCGGTAGCCTAAGACCAGTCCACTGCTCCATCGCCCTTTGCGCATCATAGTAATCAGAACCGCCTGAGGTTGCAAAAGCAGCCACTGCTTTTCCTGTCAGATCAAGATCTTCAAGAACCGTACGGATAATCTTGGGAGGGATTCCCCACCAAATCGGATGACCGATGATAATTTGATCATAAAGAGTCAAATCCGGCAGAGTGCCGCGGTAAGCAGGACGGCTGTCTTCGTCCTTTTGTTCCTGATTGGCTCGGCAGTTTGCATTGGTCCAAGTCAAATCTGCTGCCGTATACTCTTTTGCAGGCAGTATTCGGTAAAGATCGGCTCCTAATTCCTGGGCCAGCATTTCTGCAACTTTTTTCGTGTTTCCGGTATTTGAAAAATAGAGAACAAGCGTCTTTGCCATAGCTTTTTCCTCCTTTGTTTAAGCTGCTTCCATTATAAACCTTGAAGTCAGCTCCAAGTCAAGTAAAATAAGTATTTAAACTTTTGAAAGATCAAAAAACTCTTTCTCCTGGGGTTCAGCCAAATTGGAAAAGTTTGAATTATTCAAGTTTTCTAGACAGACAGGCTTTGTCTCATAGATCGCAAAAAAATCTGGGATCAAAAACAATCCCAGATTTTTACATAGATTTTATTTTACAAACTATGCCAAATATCCTTGTCATATTGTTCAATGGTTCTGTCTGATGAGAAGAAACCAGCTTTGGCAATATTTTGAATCACTTTTTGATTCCATAAATCTTGGTCTTCATAATCTGCCAGCATTTCTTCTTTCTTAACAATGTATTCCTTCAAATCAATCAAGGTCATGAACCAATCTTTATTAATAAGTTCATGGTAAAGGCGTTCCAAGCGTTCTTTTTTACCCAAAGCAAGAATGGCATCACTAACAATGAAATCTACAGCCTCTTTGATAGCAGCATCATTAGTATAGTAGTCTTTAGAAACATAGCCTTGCTTATCGTAGAGATCAATAATAGTATCTGAATCCTTACCAAAAATGTAAATATTATCTGAACCAACCAGCTCAGCAATTTCCACATTGGCACCATCCATAGTACCCAGTGTCAAAGCACCATTAAGCATGAATTTCATGTTACCTGTACCGGAAGCTTCTTTGGAAGCCAAAGAAATTTGTTCTGAAATGTCAGTAGCTGGAATCAATTTTTCAGCCACAGTCACATTGTAATTTTCAACAAGGAAGACATTCAGATAAGGGCTGACCTCAGGATCGTTATTGATTAGTTCTGATAAACAAAGAATCAAATGAATGATGTCTTGGGCAATGGTATAGGCAGGCGCTGCCTTACCACCAAAGATAACGGTAATTTTGCGTTTTGGAAGATTGCCTTTTTTGATTTCCAGATATTTATGAATGACATAAAGAGCATTCATTTGCTGACGCTTATATTCGTGGAAACGCTTGATTTGCGTATCAATAATAGAATTTTCATCAAGATTGATGCCCTTATTTTCCTTAAGATAACGCTTGAGAGCCAATTTGTTGTTAAACTTGATTTTTGCTAACTGTTCATGAACAGTCTTATCATCCGCAAAGGCCAGCAACTTTTCAAGCTCAGTAGCATCTTCAAGATAACCGTCACCAATTAATTCTTTAATATAGGCTGCCAAATCTTGGTTGGCAAATTCCAGCCAGCGGCGGAAGGTGATCCCATTGGTCTTGTTATTGAATTTTTCTGGATAGATATCATAGAAAGGTTTTAATTCACTGTTTTTCAAAATTTCAGTATGAAGAGCAGCAACTCCGTTAACACTGGTTGAAAAATGAATATCCATATGAGCCATGTGAACACGGTCATCCCTGTCAATGATTTGAACAGCATCGTCCTTATACTCACTGCGAACAATACGGTCTAAATGCTCAATGATGGTTACCAAATGCGGCACGACTTCATTAAGATATTCCAAAGGCCATTTTTCAAGTGCTTCTGCCAGAATCGTATGATTCGTATAGCCAATCATGTTTTTAACGATGTCTACCGCTTCATAAAAGTCCAAACCATGCTTTTCATTCAAGAGACGAATAAGCTCTGGAATAACCATGGATGGATGAGTATCATTGATTTGCACATAAGCATAGTCAGCTAAATCATGCAGATTTGAGCCACGTTCGATAGCTTCGTCAATCAAGAGCTGAGCTGCATTGGAAACCATGAAATATTGCTGATAAATGCGCAGCAACTCACCATTTTTATCAGAGTCATCAGGATAAAGGAAAAGAGTAAGGTTCTTCTTAATCTCTGTCTTATCAAAAGTAATGCCGTCTTTAATCAAACCATAATCAAGTCCGTCAATATCAAAGAGATTAAGGTAATTTTTACTATCCTTGTGATAGCCCAAAATATCAATACGATCCAGTTTTGACTTGAGAGTAAAATCACGGAAAGGGATATCATAAGAAATGTCAGTCGGCACCAGCCAAGAATCGTCTTCAATCCAGTAATTCGGTTCAGCTTCCTGCTGATTATCACGAAAAACTTGTTTGAAGAGTCCGCAATGATAGTTGAGTCCTACACCTTCACCATTAATACCAAGCGTTGACATGGAGTCTATGAAGCAAGAAGCCAAGCGTCCCAAACCACCATTACCGAGTGATGGTTCTAATTCCACATCTTCTACTTGACTAATAGATTTGCCAGCTGCAGCTAATTCATCTTTAACTGTCTTATAAAGACCAAGATTAATCAAATTATTTGACAGCAATTTCCCGATTAAGAATTCAGCAGAAATATAATAAACCTTGCGTTTAGACGTATTTTTAGGTATATCTTTTGCCGCTTCTTTGACAAAATGCAAGAGTTGAACATAAATCTCTTTATTACTTAATTGTGATAATTCTTGACCAGTTTTTTCCTGAACGTAGTTAGTAAATTGTTTTTTTGTCATTTTCTTCATTTCCCCTTTGATAAAGTTTTGTTAATTTGCTTAAAAAATCTTTTTTATCTTTTGTTAAATCTTTTGCTCTCATACGCCATTGCCAATTACTGCCAATCGTTGATGGAGTATTCATCCTAGAACTGGATGGTTTATTAAGCAAATCCTGCATGGTCAAAATGGCGGTATTGCTAACAGTTGCAAAGAGCACCCGCAGCATAGCCTGATTGACCGGCTCAATTGGTTTGCGATGAGTATAGGCATCTACAAACTCTTCTTGTTCAACACTAAGACTGTCATACCAGCCGTTAACAACATCATTATCGTGAGTCCCAATATAAGCAACACTGTTAGGAGTATAATGATGAGGAATATCAATACTGTGGCCTGTCAAATCATAAAAACCAAATTCTAAAATTTTCATGCCAGGGAATCCTGTATCTTTTAAAAGCTGTCTTGCTCTGTCATCTACATAACCCAAATCTTCTGCAATAATGGGCAGATCTCCCAGGACATTTTGAACAGCTCTAAAAAGTGCTATACCGGGACCCGGCTGCCATCTGCCCTTCTTAGCAGTCTTGGAATCACCCTCAATTTCCCAATAATCTGAGAAACCTTTAAAGTGATCTATCCGCAAAATATCATAAATTTTGAAACTTTCTTGAATACGGTAAATCCACCAAGCAAAACCCGTTTCACGATGGCTCTTCCAATCATAAATAGGATTTCCCCAAAGCTGACCATCATCACTGAATTCATCTGGCGGACAGCCTGCAACAAACAAGGGCTCTAAATCTACATCCATCTTGAAGAGTTCAGGCATCGTCCAAACCTCAACACTGTCCTTAGCTACATAGATAGGCATATCTCCGATGATTTTTATATTTTTCTTATTAGCATAGGCTTTCAGTAACAGCCATTGCTTAAAGAAGAAATATTGGGTTACTTTATAATAGTTAATCTCATCAGCTAAGAGACGGCGATAGTGTACGAGCCTCTCCTCATCACGCCGAATAGCTTTTTTGTCCCCCCACTCTTGCAGGCCCTTGTGACCAAAATGCTCCTTGATTGCCATAAATTCTGAGTAATCATCAAGCCAAGTATCATTTTCTTTTTCAAACTTAGCAAGTACTTTGATATTAGCTTCATCTGCTAAGAAATTAGCAACAGCCTTTTCTAAAATAGGACGGCGCACTTTAAACAAAAGCGCATAATCAACTGCTTCTTCATTGTCACCAAACGAAACAGTGTTATAATCTTCCTCCTTCAATAAGCCATCTTCTCGCAGCTTATCAAAATCAATGAAGTTAACATTACCCGCAACAGCAGAAAAAGACTGATAGGGAGAATCTCCGTAACTGGTAGTTGTTAAAGGAAGGAGCTGCCAGTAAGTCTGACCTGTTTCTTCTAGAAAATCAACAAAGTCATAGGCAGGCTGTCCAAAAGTACCTATCCCAAATTTTCCCGGAAGAGAGCTGATATGCATCAATACACCGCTTGCACGTTTTTCCATAGTTTTCTCCTGATTTCTTTGTTTCTAAAAAAAGTATAGCGCAAACGTTTGCACAAGTCAAGGATTTTTTGCAAAAAAATAAAAAGCTAGAAATTAAAGTACTGTAATCTCTAACTTTAGAAGGCAGTTAACCCTATTTTCAATATAAAATTTTTTAGTGAACATTTAAAGAATATTTCCTTATGCGCCAGAAAAGCGAGTTTTTCTCCTCCCGGCAGTTCAAAGACCTTGGCTTACATCTTAGGAAGGCAGTTCTATATATCACCACCCCTTCCTATCCTTGTAAGGAAGGTTTTAGCAAAAGACTTTGCCTTCAGTCTCAGGCGAACTTAAAGCAGCATAAGCTCTAGCCTTTTTTAAGATTACGAACACTCTCGCGTTCTTTTAAAGTAAAAGGGACTAGAACCCTTTGATTACCTGACTGATCTTCGCGAATCTTCTCCAGCAGGTAGGATAAACTCGTTCTCCCTAAACGATTAACATTAATATCAAATGTTGTTAAATAAGGATGCAAAATAGTTGCATAGCTAGAATTATTGAAAGAAACAATAGATATATCATCTGGTACTGTTATATTATAATAAGATAAGAATTGAATGATCCTAAGAGAGACGACATCACCAATAATAAGAAGAGCCGTTATCTTTTCTCTCTGAATTTTTTCAATAAAAGCTTCTAATATCGCCGCTTGTTTAGAATCAAAGAGAGCGCTATCATAGGATGTTAAGCCTAATGCCTGCATTCCTTTCTGATAGCCCTTAAAACGCTCAGTATAGATATCACTTTTTTGATCATTGGTAACAAATAGGATGCGTTCATGCCCTTTTTGATTAAGGTAATCCACGGCAGTCTTAGCCATCAATTGATTATCATTATCAATATAAGTCGTTTCATTTTCATAGCCGACTGGGGCACCGATAACAACAAAAGGAATCTTATTCTTTATTAGGTACTGACGTACAGGATCCTTTCTTTCCGAGTAGAGAACAATAAAACCATCAACGCGTCTTTGTCGGTACATCAGCTCTACCTGATTTTTCAAATCGTTTAGAGTGTCACTGGTCGCAATTGAAACCGTAAATTTGTTACGACTTGCTTCATCATTAATAGCAGTTAAAATTTCCATAAAGAAGGGCTCATTTAAGCGATCTGGACTCGTTAAAGGCGGCAAAACGACACCTACACAATCAGTCAAACCGCTAGCTAACATTTGAGCAGCCAGATTAGGCACATAACCTAAATCCGCCATAGCCTGTTTAACCCTATCTTTTGTTTTTTGTGAAATGGAAGAATTATTTTTCAAAACTCGGCTGACAGTGGAAGGATTGACACCGGCTTCTTTTGCGACATCTTTAATAGTAACCATTTGATTGTCCTTTGTACTCTAGTAAGTCTATTTTACAATAGTTCCCTGCCGCTTGCAAGATTAGTAAAATTCTTACACATTTCGAGAATCAGGTACCAGCTTTAATACCTTATCAAATAGCTTTCGAATGCTTACATTGCTATTTTATAAAAGATTTGCTTTTATATTCCCAAGCATGACTATTGGAGCGCAGAATTGATCTCTGCACTGTTCGTCCTACTAGCTAAAATAGCAAGAAAAATAACCTATTATGACTTAGTTGCTGACTGAAGGCAAAGTCTTTTGCTAAGACCTTCCTTGCAGGGTAGGAAGGGGCGGTGATATATAGAACTGCCTTCCTAAGATGTAAGCCAAGGTCTTTGAACTGCCGGGAGGAGAAAAACTCGCTTTCCTGCCACATAAGGGAATGCTCTTTAAATATCAGAGCTTAAAAAATTTTAAAAAAAGACTTGACATTTTTTGCAAACGGTTGCATAATAATTGTTGTAAGAAAAATTACAAAAAAGTTTCAGGAGGAAGCAGCTATGAAAACATGGCAAAAATTAGTCGTCGGTGGTGCGAGTCTTGCGCTTGCAAGCAGCATTCTCGTTGCCTGTGGATCAAAGGATTCCAAATCAAGCGGAGCGGATCCAAAAACAATAAAACTCTGGGTGCCAACAGGAGCTAAAAAGTCTTATGAAGGCATTGTCCAAAAATTTGAAAAGGATTCTAATTACAAGGTTAAGGTTATCGAATCTGAAGATCCTAAAGCTCAAGAAAAAATTAAGAAAGACCCTAGCACTGCTGCAGATGTCTTTTCACTGCCGCATGATCAGTTAGGGCAATTAATTGATTCTGGTGTTATTCAGGAAATTCCTGAAAAATATTCAAAAGAAATTGCTAAAAATGAAACTGAACAGGCTGTTGCGGGGGCTCAATACAAGGGTAAAACTTATGCTTTTCCTTTTGGCATTGAATCGCAAGTGCTTTACTATAACAAAACTAAATTGTCAGCTGACGATGTCACATCTTATGAAACCATTACCAGCAAGGCTACTTTCGGAGCAAAATTCAAACAAGTCAATGCCTATGCAACTGCACCTCTATTCTTGTCAGTAGGAGATACAATCTTTGGTAAAGATGGCGAAGATGCCGCAGGAACTAACTGGGGAAATGATGCTGGTGTTTCTGTCCTTAAATGGATAGCTGCTCAAAAAGACAACAAAGGTTTTGTCAACTTAGACGATAATAATGTCATGTCTAAATTTGGTGATGGTTCCGTAGCTTCCTTTGAATCAGGCCCTTGGGATTATGAAGCTGCACAAAAAGCTATCGGTAAAGATAAACTAGGTGTCGCTGTTTATCCAAAAATTAATATCAATGGTCAAGAAGTTCAGCAAAAAGCTTTCTTGGGAGTTAAGCTCTATGCTGTTAACCAAGCTCCTTCAAAAGGAAATACAAAACGTATTGCCGCTAGCTATAAATTAGCTTCTTATTTAACAAGTGCGGAAAGTCAAGAAAATCAATTTAAAACACAAGGACGTAACATTATTCCGTCTAATAAAACGGTTCAAAGCTCTGATGCCGTTCAAAAAAATGAACTAGCTCAGGCTGTTATCAAGATGGGTTCTTCTTCAGATTATACTAGTGTTATGCCTAAACTAAATCAAATGACAACATTTTGGACTGAAAGCGCAGCAATCCTTAGTGATACTTATAATGGAAAAATTAAGGAAAGTGATTACCTTGCTAAATTAAAACAATTTGATAAAGATTTAGCAGCTGCTAAATAAAACATTATAAGTGAGGGGAGATAAATCTCCTCACTTATTCTTTTAGCTAAATGAAATAATACAGCAAAGGAGATAAACATGATTAATTCATCTTCTCATGATCAGGTATCTGTACTTGAAGCCTTTAAAAAAGGAAAAGCAGATATCAAATTATCGTTTCTTATCATGGGATTTGCCAATTTAATGAATAAGCAATTTATAAAAGGAAGTCTCTTTCTTTTAAGTGAATTAGCTTTTCTAATTGCTTTTGTTACACAGGTTATTCCAGCCTTCTCAGGTTTGATAACTCTTGGCACCAAAACACAAGGGATGCAAGAAAAAATTGTAGACGGTGTTAAAATGCAAGTTGCCGTTGAAGGCGATAATTCTATGCTCATGCTAATCTTTGGCTTGGCATCATTGATCTTTTGTTTCGTTTTCGCTTACATATATTGGTGCAATCTTAAAAGTGCCAGAAATCTTTATGTTATTAAGAAGGAAGGGCGTCACATTCCATCTTTCAAAGAAGACTTTATGACCTTGGCGAATGGACGTTTTCACATGACCTTAATGGCTGTTCCTTTGACTGGTATCCTTCTTTTTACCATCTTGCCACTTGTCTATATGATCTGTCTAGCCTTTACCAACTATGATCATAATCACCTTCCTCCTAAATCACTTTTTGATTGGGTGGGGCTTGCTAACTTTGGCAATGTTTTAAATGGCCGTATGGCTGGAACCTTCTTCCCTGTTCTTTCTTGGACCCTTATATGGGCTGTTTTTGCAACTGTGACCAATTTTCTTTTTGGAGTCATTCTGGCTCTTATCATCAATGCTAAAGGTCTAAAATTGAAAAAGATGTGGCGGACTATTTTTGTTATTACTATCGCCGTCCCTCAATTTATTTCACTTTTGCTAATGAGAAACTTTCTCAATGACCAGGGTCCCCTCAATGCTTTTCTAGAAAAAATTGGACTGATTTCACATTCTCTGCCATTTTTATCCGATCCCACTTGGGCTAAATTTTCAATTATCTTCGTTAATATGTGGGTTGGTATTCCTTTTACTATGTTAATTGCAACAGGAATTATTATGAACCTTCCAAGCGAACAAATTGAAGCTGCAGAAATCGATGGCGCAAGCAAGTTCCAAATTTTTAAATCGATCACTTTTCCCCAGATTCTCTTAATTATGATGCCGTCTTTAATCCAGCAATTTATCGGAAATATCAATAATTTTAACGTTATCTACCTCCTTACGCAAGGGGGCCCAACTAACTCAAAATTTTATCAAGCTGGCAGTACCGACTTACTGGTTACCTGGCTTTATAAATTAACCGTCAATGCTGCAGACTACAACTTAGCTTCTGTTATCGGTATCTTCATTTTTGCCATCTCAGCTATTTTTAGTCTTTTAGCTTATACTCGCACAGCATCATACAAGGAAGGAGCTGTTAAATAATGAAACGAAAAAAACGTCTTCAGCTCGGTTTGATTTATGCCTTATTAGTTTTCTTATCTCTCATTTGGCTTTTTCCTATCATTTGGGTCATCTTAACCAGTTTTCGCGGTGAAGGTACAGCCTATGTTCCTTATTTTATTCCTAAAACATGGACTTTAGATAATTATATTAAACTGTTTACCAACTCTTCTTTTCCATTTGGACGCTGGTTTTTAAATACATTGGTAGTTTCAATAGCTACTTGTATCCTTTCAACATTTATTACCGTAGCAATGGCTTATTCGCTTAGCCGCATTAAATTTAAACATCGTAATGGTTTCTTAAAATTAGCCCTTGTTCTTAACATGTTTCCGGGGTTTATGAGCATGATTGCTGTTTATTATATTCTAAAAGCACTCAGTCTCACTCAAACATTAACCTCATTAGTTTTTGTCTATTCATCAGGAGCCGCTTTAACCTTTTATATTGCTAAGGGATTTTTTGACACTATTCCTTATTCACTAGATGAATCAGCTATGATTGATGGTGCAACACGTAAAGACATTTTCTTAAAAATTACTTTGCCGCTGTCTAAACCCATCATTGTTTACACTGCCCTTCTAGCATTTATTGGTCCTTGGATTGACTTTATTTTTGCTCAGGTTATTCTCGGTGATGCTACCAGCAAGTATACAGTAGCTATCGGTCTCTTCTCTATGCTTCAAGCCGATACTATCAATACTTGGTTCATGGCTTTTGCTGCAGGTTCTGTATTGATTGCCATTCCAATCACCATACTCTTCATTTTTATGCAAAAATATTATGTTGAAGGCATTACTGGCGGATCTGTTAAATAAAAAATAAGGAAGTATATTATGACAACTTTAAAACTTGATAAGATTTACAAAAAATACCCCAATAGTACTCACTATTCTGTCGAAGATTTTAATCTTGACATTAAAGATAAAGAATTTATCGTTTTTGTTGGACCTTCAGGCTGCGGTAAATCAACTACACTTCGTATGATTGCCGGTCTAGAAGATATCACCGAAGGTAACTTCTATATTGATGATAAGCTAATGAATGATGAAGCGCCAAAAGACCGCGATATTGCCATGGTTTTTCAAAACTATGCTCTTTATCCACATATGAGCGTTTACGACAATATGGCTTTTGGTTTAAAACTTCGCAAATATAAAAAAGATGAAATTGACAAGCGTGTGCGGGAAGCTGCTGAAATTCTTGGACTGACAGAATTCCTTGAAAGAAAACCAGCTGATCTTTCTGGAGGTCAGCGCCAGCGGGTGGCCATGGGACGCGCCATTGTTCGAGATGCTAAGGTATTCTTGATGGATGAACCACTGTCAAACTTAGACGCTAAGCTCCGTGTTTCCATGCGGGCAGAAATTGCAAAAATTCATCAGCGCATCGGAGCCACAACGATCTATGTTACCCATGATCAAACAGAAGCCATGACCTTAGCAGATCGTATCGTTATCATGAGTGCCACTCCAAATCCAGATAAGACTGGTTCTATCGGCCGTATTGAACAAATTGGAACACCTCAAGAACTCTACAATGAACCTGCTAATAAATTTGTAGCTGGTTTTATAGGAAGCCCTGCTATGAACTTCTTTGAAGTGACTGTTGAAAAAGGGCGCTTAGTTAATCAAGATGGTCTTAGCCTTGCCCTACCTCAGGGACAAGAAAAAATTCTTGAAAAACAAGGTTACCTAGGCAAAAAAGTTATTTTTGGAATCCGTCCAGAGGACATTTCAAGTGAACAGATTGTTCATGATACTTTCCCAAATGCTGATGTGACAGCTGAAGTTTTAGTGTCAGAACTACTAGGTAATGAAACAATCCTCTATGTTAAATTAGCTAATACTGAGTTTACTGCCCGTGTGAATGCCAGAGACTCTCATAATCCTGGTGAACACGTTAAATTAACCTTTAACGTTGCTAAAGGACATTTCTTTGACTTGAAAACTGAACAACATATCCAATAAGTTAAAAAGAACTGTTTTCTTATTCTATACAAAAAAGCATATCACTAAATTTTCCTTTAATTTAGTTAGATATGCTTTTTTTGTCTAAATATAGCATACAAGCCTATAAAAATAAGGCCCTTTAAGACCTTTATTCTTCAACAATTCGAATGTCTGCTCCGAGATTTCTTAATTTTTGAATGATATCAGAATAACCTCGGAGAATAAATTCAATGTTGGTAATGACTGTTTGACCTTTTGCCATCAGTCCCGCTGTAACAAGTGCTGCGCCTGCACGTAAGTCAGTTGCCTTAACAGGAGCACCTGTCAATTCATTTGGGCCTTCATAAACAATTTGACCGCCTAAAACAGAAATCTTCGCCCCCATTCGTGCCAATTCAGCCACATGGTTAACACGCTTTTCGTAGATGGTATCGCGGATATTGCCACGCCCCTCAGCGGTTAAGAGCAAAGGAGTGATAGGCTGCTGCAAATCCGTTGCAAAACCAGGGTAGGGAGACGTTTTAAGCGACACAGCTTTTAGTCCTCCTTGCTTTTCCACAAAAATACTGTCTTCTTCGATAGTCATGCGCACGCCCATTTCTTCTAATTTTGAAATGAAACTCTCTAAATGTTCATAAAGAACATTAGTGATTTTAACACCCTCACCGATAGCAGCTGCCATAGCAATGTAAGTCCCTGCTTCAATGCGGTCAGGAATGACCTGATGGCGTGTCCCGTGCAGTTTTTCAACACCTTCAATCGTAATAATATCAGTACCTGCACCGCGGATACGAGCTCCCATATTGTTTAAAAGGGTCGCAATATCAATGATTTCTGGTTCCCGCGCAGCATTTTCAATCACAGTACGGCCTTGCGCCTTACTGGCAGCAATCATGGTATTGATCGTTGCACCGACACTGACAGTATCCATATAAATATGGGCACCTTTAAGGGGCTTGCCTTCAGTTGATAAACGCATAGCTTCGCCTTCATAGGAAACGGTTGCTCCCATGGCCTCAAAGGCTTTCAAATGTAAATCAATAGGACGAGGACCTAAGTCACAGCCACCCGGAAGACCGACAACCGCTTGACCGAAGCGTCCCAGCAGACTGCTGTAGAAATAATATGAGGCTCTCAAACTATTGATTTTACCATAAGGCATGGGAATATCTTTCACACCGCGAGGGTCAATCTTAAGACTGTCCTCCTCTCGCTCAACGCTGGCTCCCATCAAAGTCATAATATCAATAAGACTGTCCACGTCACTGATAGACGGTACCCCATCCAGCGTTACAATATCATCTGCTAAAATAATGGCTGGAATCAGGGCGACAACACTATTTTTAGCACCTGAGACAGCAACTTCCCCCTTTAGGGATTTTCCACCATTAATGACAATTTTTCTCATACAAACAAAACTTTCTTAATATAGAATCCTAACCAAATTATTTTATCACATATCAGATAACATTTCAATCCAACTTAGCTGTAACATTCTAATCTCTAGCAGTTAAAGTACAAAAAAAGTGGACTGATCCACTTTTAATCTAGACCTGAACAGCTTCTTTCAAAGCTTCAGTTTTATCAAGTTTTTCCCATGGAAGGTCAATATCCCTACGGCCAACATGCCCATATGCAGCTGTCTGACGGTAAATAGGCCGTTTAAGGTCAAGCATTTTGATAATCCCTGCCGGACGCAAATCAAAAATCTGACGCACTGCCTGCTCAAGTTTACTTTCTGCGACAGTAGATGTTCCAAAAGTATCAACACGAATGGAAACAGGCTGGGCAACACCAATGGCGTAAGCCAGCTGAACTTCTGCTTTCTTAGCTAAACCAGCTGCAACAATATTTTTAGCGATATAGCGCGCTGCATAGGAAGCCGAACGGTCAACCTTTGTCGCGTCTTTACCAGAGAAAGCACCGCCGCCATGACGGGCATAGCCGCCATAAGTATCGACGATAATCTTACGGCCTGTCAAACCAGAATCCCCTTGAGGGCCGCCGATAACAAAGCGCCCAGTCGGATTAATCAAATATTTAGTCCTGTCATCTAAATATTTTTCTGGAATAACCGCCTTAATGACTTTTTCTATAACATCCTGATGAATCTCTTCATTGCTGGCTTCGGGATCATGCTGCGTTGAAATGACAACAGTATCAACACGAACGGGTTTATCATTTTCATCATATTCAACGGTTACTTGTGATTTCGCATCTGGACGAAGATAGGCAATCTCCCCAGATTTACGCAAATCAGCCAATTTTTTCACCAATTTATGAGAAAGTGAAATCGGTAAGGGCATGAGTTCCGGTGTTTCATCAACAGCAAAACCAAACATAAGCCCTTGGTCACCAGCACCAATCAAATCCAGAGCATCTTGCTCATTATGACCGCGAACTTCCAGCGCTTCATTGACTCCCTGAGCAATATCCGGAGACTGCTCTACCAATGACGGATGCACCCCAACTGTTTCTGCTGAGAAACCGTAATCGGTATCTGTATAACCAATCTCAGCAATAGTATCACGTACTATACGATTAATGTCCACATAGGCTTTGGTCGAAATTTCACCAAAAACATGCACAGATCCTGTATAAACAACCGTTTCAGCGGCCACATGGGCATCGGGATCCTGTGCTAAAATCGCATCTAAAATAGCGTCTGAAATCTGATCGGCAATCTTATCGGGATGCCCCTCCGATACCGATTCAGACGTAAACAGTTTACGTTCTGACATAAAATGTCCCCCTTTTAATAAAAATAAGTGCAATGAATCTTGTTGATAATTTAATTGTAAAAACAAAACGACTATCTTCTTGATTCCATTACTTTTACAGAGAAATAAAAAAGATTTTTTCCATTTCTCTTAATGATATCGCAAGAAAACCTATGTCTGTTGATCCTAACGAGTTACGATACCACAAGCTAAAATTCGATTTTATTTTTGGCTTGGGGCTAATAAGCCGCTTAGGAAAAATCCCATAGAATTTTCCGTAGTTTTATGAGCAAGCTGACTTGCCCTAAAACTTAGCGCGTTAAAAAGTTACAAAGAACCGGCAAAAAGTTAAAAACTTTCTAAGTCATCCCCATTTATAAAGATACTTTTTTGTGCTTATGTTTAGATGATGTTGTTGATGGACTTAAGACTGTCCGCAGCAAACAACAGAATTCAAGCACAAAAGCCACCTTTTCGGGACTCATTAACTTTACCATTGTACCATAATTAATCATAAAAAAGTTATATTTTTTCTAATGACTAGGTTATAACTTTTACTAATAGAGAGCTTTAATCCGGCACATACAAGGCACAAATCAGCTTTATGCCAGAAGAGTCAAACTTTAAGCGAAATAAAAAAGCCTCCGATCCATACAAGACCAGAGACTTTAGGAGATTTATGAAAAAGAAAAGTTTTAGGATTCCTATTGCTAGGATGACTATAGTATAAGAATAATTTCTTAATTTATCCTTAAACTTTTCTTTCACAAACCTTAAAGTGTCACAATTAATTAGCATTTGAAAAACCATTAAAGCCTGTTGAGTTTCCTTGATTGAGATGCTTAATAGAATCACTTCCCGGAATAGGCGGCAGACCAAATGAACCTTCTGAAGTAAAAGCCTGCAATAAACCAGGTGTCCAATGAGCCTTGGCTAACTGTTCTGGCGAAATTTCATGTACGATTGTATTTCCCTTACCTTCATCAATCTTTTTACCAAACTGAGGATCAACAATGGTACCGCGCCCTACTGCAATTAAATCTGTATAGTGCTCTATTGCATCTTGAGCGGCTTCTTCAGAAAAAACACCGCCAACAATGATTAATTTTGTCTTATCGTCCAAAATTTCCTTGAAGTATTCTGCAAAAGAGCGATCGGCTCCTTGCGGTTTAGAAGCATAGCCATTCCAAAGAGAAAGGTGAATATAATCCAGTTCATTTTTGATAACCTCCTTAATCAAAGCTAAGGCTTCCTTGTAGGTATAACCAACAGTATCGCCATGAATTTCCTCAGGACTGATGCGATAGCCAACAATAAAATCATCGGGTGCATACTCGGCAACCACCCGTTTGACCTCTCGAACGACCGCCAGAGGAAAGGCCATCCGTTTTTCAAGAGAACCGCCCCATTGGTCTGTCCTGTGATTTGAAAATGCTGAAAAGAATTGCTGAATACCATAGTGGTTAGCACCATGAATTTCTACACCATCAAAACCAGCATCAATAGCACGCTTGGCAGCACGCCCAAAATCTTTAATAATAGCTTCAATTTCCTCACCTGTCATTTCCCGAACAGGATAGGATAAGAATGAAAAATCAAGAGCAGAGGGCGCTAAAACTTCCTTACCTTTGGCTGCTCTGCCCATAGCTTCACGGCCGCCGTGATGAATCTGTAAAATAGCTTTATTTCCATCTTTTTTCAATGCTTGAGCAATGGATTTGATAGAGTCAAAATGATCATCATCATAAATACCTAATTGCTCTGGAACTCCTGCTGGTGTGCAAGGTCCGCCGGTTTCACTGACATAGTGATACTCAGTAATCAAGAGCCCTCCGGCCTGTGAACGCGCTTTGTAATAGTTTAAAGTATCTTCAGAAGCAAAGCCCCCTTCTCTTCCGGAAAAGGTCAGCATCGGCGGCAAAACAATACGATTATGCACAGCAGCACCATGTCTAAAAGTGACTGTGTCTGTCAGTTGATGAACCATTTTCTTTCCTCCTTTTATAGTTTAGCAAAAGCGTTTTCTTATCTTCATTATAGCACTTAAGAAAGAAAAAGGTGGATAAAAACAAGAGCAAGACAAAATTATCCTGCCCTATTAAAGAGGCAGGTCTAGGGAAATAATACAGTGAAAAATCACAAACAGCCAGTCATAGAAAATAGCTATATGATAACACCAACACCCTTCTTTTAAAACTTCTTACCTCCTGTAATTACAGCAAAAGATGGCGCTGTCCGCCCCCACAAATGTCTATTTATGCTACAATATCAGTAAGAAATTCATTTGTGGTTGAGGTTGGCTTATGAAAACTTATGAGAAAATTTATCAGGTGTTGGCACAGACAGATAATTTTGTGACGGGAGAGGTTTTGGGAAAAGAACTCAGTATTTCTCGAACAGCTGTATGGAAGGCTATTCAGACTTTAGAGGGTAAAGGACTTGTCATCGAATCTGTTAAGAATCGTGGTTATCGGCTGCTTTCGGGTGATTTATTTTTACCGGATGAAATTGAAAAGGCAACTGGACTCAAGATCTTTTTCAATGAGAAGAGTTCTTCGACACAGTTGGATGCTAAGGCAGGGATTGAAAAGGGAGATCCAAGTCCTGCTCTTTATTTGGCTCCCAGCCAAAAAGCTGCCAGAGGGCGCTTTAGCCGGCAGTTTTTTGCTCCTGAGGCTGGCGGCATTTACATGTCCTTGCATCTGCATCCAGAGTTACCTTTTAAGCAGCTGCCTTCTTACACGCTGATGGCTGCTACCAGCGTGGTTAAGGCTATTTCTCGCTTGACAGGGATTGAAACCGACATCAAGTGGGTCAATGATATTTACTTAGATGGTAAAAAGGTGGCTGGTATTTTGACTGAGGCTGTCTCATCTATTGAGACAGGTCTGATTACCGATGTTATCATCGGTATGGGCATTAATTTTCATGTCACTGATTTTCCTGAAGAATTGCAGAGCAAGGCAGCTAGCATTTTTTCTGAAAAGCCAACAATCACGCGCAACCAGCTCATCTCTGAAATCTGGAATATTTTCTTTAATATCCCTAAAGAAGATCTGATTAAAGTTTACAAAGAAAAATCACTCGTCTTAGACAGACAAGTGACCTTTGTTGAAAACGATATAACTTATAAGGGAATTGCGACAGATATTAGCGATACAGGACAGCTCATCGTCCAATTGGAAGACGGTCAGGAAAAAGTCCTCAACAGCGGTGAAATCAGTCTTTCTTCTTGGTAGCTGACAACATAGCTTTGGTAAATTTGGTGATAACGTAAGTCTTGCGCAAACTGCGAAAGAGCAAAAGTCCCCAAAAGCCAGCCCAAAAATACTGGCCGTCTAAAACAGCATTGTTCAAAAAAATCGTTTCAATCACGGTTGTAATCAGCATGATCGCAAAATCTTGTTTTAACATACTATTATTGTATCAAAAAAAGAAAATTCATGTCAGAATTTTCTTTTTTTCTTACTCTTCTTCAAGACTAATCTTATCCGCTAAGAAGTCAAAACCTTCTGGAATAAAATCAACTTCTTTTTCAGTCTTTTCTTGATTAGTCTTACTTACTTTGATGCTCTGAGCAAATTCACTGCGGATAGCATTGAAATCAGCCCGCGGAACAGCCATTATCTTAGGGGAAAAACCGAACTCCTGGCTCATGATATTGCCAAATATATCATTTAAATTGGAACGTTTCATGACCTGCTCGGCATTAAAAGCGGCATCAAAAGCTAAAATCGCATTTTCACTGTTAGCAAGGACAGGTTCAGACCCCAGCAAAAGAGCACGGTCTTGCACTGAAATATTGTCTAAGATCACATTCCAGGAGCTTTTAAGAGCATCCAGATATTGGCGGGACTTCTGACTGTCTACCACTGTTTCCTGCATAATGGTCATAACCTTTTCCTTATCCACCTTGTAGCGGAAGGTCTTGGTCTTTTGTAGCTGGGGTTCCTTGGCAGAATCTGCTTTTTTAACAGACTGAAGCGCCTGTTTTAACTCTTTAACTTCTGCTTTTAATCCGTCAATTTCCTGAGCAATATTGGCTGGAAGTTCCTGTGTCTGCGCTTCTTTTTCCTCTTCACTCAGGCGAATGGTCATCATTTCCGCATAGATTTTAGGCTGTGTTCCGTTTTTTATTTCCGGCAGGCTCTTAGTCACGAAATCAATCATTCGGAAAACAGCATCCTGCGACAGAGATAAATTATCCTGAAAGACCTTTCCTTGATGCATATTTTCACCGCCTGACTGAACGACTAAAATATCTCGGAGATAATTAAGCAAATCTGTCGCAAAACGGCTCATACTCTTGCCGCTGTCAAAAATAATCTCCAGATCATTCAAAGCCTGACTGGTATCATGGTTCAAAAGATCTGCCACATAATGATCCAGAGCACTCAGACTGATGCTGCCGGTAATTTCCTCAGCTATTTCCAGCGATACATGCTGGTCAGCAGTCAGGCTGAGAGCTTGATCCAAAATAGAAAGTGCATCCCGCATTCCACCTTCAGCACGTTTAGCAATCAAGCTGAGTGCTTCTTCATCAAAGCTAACCTCTTCTTTTTGAAGAATCTCTGCTAGATGCTCCTGAATAGCTTTGGTTTTGATTGTTTTAAATTCAAAACGCTGTACACGGGATAAAATGGTGGCTGGAATCTTATGCAGTTCTGTAGTTGCCAGAATAAAAACGACATTTCCCGTCGGTTCTTCAAGCGTTTTTAACAGAGCATTGAAGGCACCGGCAGACAGCATATGAACTTCATCAATGATATAAACCTTATAAGTCGCACGGCTGGGAGCATAGGTTGACTTGTCACGGATTTCCCGGATTTCATCAACACCGTTGTTAGAGGCCGCATCAATTTCAATCACATCTTCAAGACTGCCGTTGGTAATATCCTGACAAATATCACAATGATTGCATGGTTCTCCATCTTTTTGATTGGGACAGTTCATAGCCTTGGCAAAAATCTTAG
This sequence comes from Streptococcus ratti FA-1 = DSM 20564, assembly GCF_000286075.1. Taxonomy (GTDB): domain Bacteria; phylum Bacillota; class Bacilli; order Lactobacillales; family Streptococcaceae; genus Streptococcus; species Streptococcus ratti. The sequence continues at coordinate 1,000,166 of NZ_AJTZ01000005.1, forward strand.
CCGCACTGGTTTTCCCTGTTCCTCTAGGTCCTGAAAACAGGTAGGCGTGACTGATTTTTCCTGAGGCAACGGCCTGTTTTAACGTGGTCGCAACAACTTCTTGCCCAACCATTTCATCAAAAGTCTGGCTTCTGTATTTTCGATAAAGGGCTTGATACATCAGTTTTTTACTCCAAACATGTCAAAATTCCAATCCGTTTTTTCAAGCAAAAGTGCCACAAATCGTTCCAAATAAGTTTGATCAATGGCATCGTAATCTGCAAGCTCCGAAGAGTCCAAATCCAGAACTCCCACTAGCTGGCCGTCTACAACCATAGGCACCACGATTTCTGACTTAGCCGCAGAATCGCAGGAAATGTAGTTGGCATGCTTGGTCACATCCTCCACAATCAGCGTTTGACGCTTCTGAGCGGATTCACCGCAGACCCCTTTGCCAAGAGCAATATGCACACAAGACACCACCCCCTGAAAAGGACCCAAGATCAATTCACGGCCATCAAACAGATAAAAACCTGCAAAAACAGAGCGAGGCAGAGCCGTCTTCAAAAGAGCACTGGCATTAGCCAGATTGGCAAGTGCATTACGCTCATCAGCAAAAAGTGCTTTTGCCTGGGCCAGCATAAGTTTGTAATTTGCGATTTTTTCTTGCTCGTTCATAGTTTCCATTATAACAAAAAAGCTCTCAAAATGTATGATAAAAGAAAATCCCTGCTTCTTCAAGCAAGGAAAGTTTACTAAACAAATCTGCTTCTGTTAAAAAGCATGGTAAAATATCCAAGTCCGCTATTGACTGTTTTCTACTGTATAGTTATCATCGTTTACTAAAACAGCCTGTTGGTTAGTTAATTTAAGCAGCTTGAGCTGTCCTTCATAGACAGCTACTGTCTGCTCGGTGATTTCTTCAAAAGGAGATTCACCCCAATGCGGCAAAACAGAAAAATCAACTAGACCTAAGGCAGCATAATCTGTCAGATCTGATGCTAGACTCTTATCATCCATGATATGACTGTAGAAAATATCTTTTGAAGCAATAATAGCACCAGCTGATTCACCAATATAAACCATCCCCTGATTAATTCGTTTACGAATCAGAGGCAGCAAATTTTTTCTTTTTAATTCCTGCAAAAGATAGAAGGTATTGCCGCCTGAAATGTAGAGACAGGACGCTTGTGCTAGCTTTTCCCGCACCACCGTCTCTGTCGCTGCTGCTATATCCAGAGGAACAACATCAAATTGCAAATCTGCAAGAATATCTCTGCCTTCATCAATATAGTCCCTGTACTCTTCGACATCTCCAGCTGTGGGAATGAAAAGGACTTTCTTTTCCAACTCATATTGTTCTGCGAATTTCTCAAATAGAGGCTGCACTTTTGCAAAATAAGAACATAAGAATAATGTTTTCATGAATTGTCTCCCAGTCATGTTTTTTTAATTTTTTTCTCTAGCTCCAACAGATATTTTTTGCGCTCTTTTCCGCCGCCATAACCGCCCAAACTGCCGTCACTGGCAATAACACGGTGGCAAGGTATCAAAATAGCAATCTGATTAGCTCCGTTAGCATTGCCGACAGCTCTGACCTTGTTGTTATCACCTAGCTTTAGAGCCAAATCTTTATAGGTGACCGTTTTTCCAAGTGGAATTTTCTGAAGCAGTTTCCAAACTGCTTGCTGAAAGGCTGATCCACTCAAATACAGAGGAATGGTAAAACCTGCAAAGGTTCCAGAGAAATAGGCAGCTAGCTCTTTCTCCAATTGCTGTAAAAGAGTATTGGTTCCATGGATAATTCTTGCATTCAGTCTGCTGCGCAGCCGCTCTATTTCTCTTTCCAGTCCTCGTCGATTTTCAAATTCCAAAAGATAGAGATACTCCTCATCCGCCAGAGCCAGCATTCGTCCAATTGGTGTCGCGATAAAAGCAGCCGTCAGCACTTTAATAGTCGTTTTTTTGACTGGATTTCCCATAATACGGCTAAAGGCGTCATTGAAACCGCTAGAGGATTGATAACCCATAGCCAGCTGCTGATCAATGACTGTCTGTCCGTCCTTGATATTCTTAAAAGCCAGGCCCATCCGACGGGCACGCGCGTACTGAACAAAGGTTATATCGTAGACTTCTTTGAATTGTCGCCTAGCAGTTGCCGAATGAAGACCTAACCTCTTGAAATCTTCTTCTCTCCACCGCTTCTCAGGATTAGCTTCTACAGCTGTTATGAGCATTCTGACTTCTTCAGGAAGCTGATGCGGATATGACAGGGGCTGACAGATTTTGCATGGCCGATAACCAGCCAAAAGCGCTTCTTCTGCCTTTTCGTAAAAATCACAGTTTTCAAACTTAGGCTTTCTGGCCCGGCAGGTCGCATGACAAAAAATCCCCGTTGACTTAATGGCCGCAAAGAAAATCCCGTCAAACTGCTCATCTCGTTCCAGCAAAGCTTGATAATAACGCTCTTTTAGCTGTTCATTTTCTATCATTACAGTCTCCTCATTCATCAATTTTTATTATTATACCCTAAACCAAAGTGAATGACTTCCGAAAAATGAACAAGTAATTTAAAAGGTTAAAAACAAAGAACAGATCTTTATCTTCTAACAGAAAATGTTTAAGTTAGCACCTACTGTTTTGCAATCACATAACAAAGCCAAGCTGCCTGCTTTTGACAATCTAGCAAGCGCAAGCCCATTTTATCCAAATAGTTAGCAAACTCTTTATTGTCTTTCAAATCGGGTAAATAATAAGTCACTTTACTTTGCTCGCAAGCAATGATGAACCGCCCATCATCTGCCAGCACGCGCTTGATTTCAGATAGAGCCTGCTGTAAATCCGGCCAATGAAAATGCGTCTGAAAGGCGCAGACAAGCTCAAAACGGCCATCAGGATAAGACAGCTGACTGACGTCCATGACATCAAAAGTCACTCCTTCTAGCTGATAACCTTGCTGGGCTTGGGAAATAGCCTCCGCAGAAATGTCTATGCCCTTGATCTGACTCTGGGGAAAAAGTTGGTGAAGGTAGGCTGTTGATGCCCCATTGCCGACCCCAATATCCAAGATATGCCCATAAGATTTTTGAGGAAGCACAGACAAAGCCCACTGTGCCATCGGTAAGTAGGCCTTATTCCAAATTTTCATCATGCTCCTGCCAATGAATCCTGATGGGTGTTTCGATTGGCTGACGAGATACTTGAGCAAGATGTAAAAGGATACTGCTAAAACGACAAAAACAGCAAGGACTCTTATCATCAATACCTCCCCTTATAGTCTTTCTTAGCTTGTTGCGTGTATTTCTTAATGAAATCCGTCTTAGCATCTGTATAAGCATCACGGTTATGCTCGTACGCTTTCCATAAGGCAAGTTTCAACCCTTCATAGTCTTTGGCAACTTCCGGATGTTCTTTTAAATAATCTCTAAAATAAAGTTCATCATTATTACCCTGATAACGTAAGTGAAGATGAAAAACTTTCTTGGCAAAACCAGCTTCTGTATAGCCCTTATTAAAGGACATTTGATTTCCATCTTCAGACATCAGTAGATAGCCAGCATCTAGCAACTGCTTTTTGACAGATTGGACATCTGCTGTTTTGGGAACTTCCAAGAGGATGTCCACAATATTTTTAGCCCAGATATCGGGAATAGCTGTGCTGCCGATATGCGAAATGCTGCTGATTTCCCCCTTGGAAAACAGCCGCAAGAGAGCCTGCTTTTCTTCTTGATACCACTCCTTCCATTCTTCCTTAGGCGGCACAAGAAAGATTGGAAACAAGTGCCAGAGTTCTTCCAAAGTCATATCTGACAATGGTTTTGTCATACTTTTCTGCCTCCTCTTTTTAAAACTTACACACTCATTATAGCAGAAAATCATCCTTATCAGTAAATCCTTCTGTTTTAACAACGAAAGAACAAATCCCCGGACTCTTTGATAGCTTCTATTTTGTTTGTACAAATAAAATACTTCTTTTAAAATATTAATTTATAAATTTTAAAAGACTCTACTCTTAATAATTTTACAAAGGATTATGTTAAAATAAATTATCACATCCTAAGGAGATACCAGTGACTCACTTAAAATTGGAATTTCAAAAACTCTACTATAACTTAGATAAAATATTATTCTTGTTCTTTAGCCTTTTTGTGGCAATAGAATATGTCTGGATCCCCATTAATTCTTGGATTTCTGAAAAACTGTTAGCCTTGACAGGGTATCTTTATATCTCACCTAACAATATCGTCCCTATTTTCACACGCCACTGGTGGGTAACACTTACTTTTATCTTGCTTTTCATCCTCAATATTATGATCTCCTATTTACAAATTGGTTTTCTTTTTTCAGGTGTTCATCAATTATTAACCCAACATCCCAAAACATTGAGACAGTTCATCAAAACCACTTGGCAGGAATTTTTATCTATCGTTAGGCATATTAGTATTGGAAAAACTTTTTTTCTGCTTATTTATGCCTCCATTCTTCTTCCCTTTCTCAAGCGTATCCTAAATATTTACTATCTCAATAAATTTTTAATTCCTCAGTTTATTTGGGATTATCTAAACAAACAATATCTACTAGCTGGTTTTGTTTTGATTCTGACAGCTGTCTTTTTTCTGCTGGCTAGTCGTTTAATGTATGCTTTACCCAAAATTTATTTTGAACATTGGTCTGTAAAACAAGCTGTTCAATTCAGTTGGCAGCAAACTCAAAAAAAGACCCTAATTTCTCTATTTCGCTTATTCTTGATAATTATCCAAGCTGTCCTTATTTTTCTTTTATTGGCATTTTTAGCTTATGGCATTCAGCTGCTAGCAGATGAACTGCCAGATAAATTTTCTTTAATTTTTGCTACTATAAACTTTGTTTTCATTACATTTGCTTATTATATAAGCATTGCATTCTTTTTAGTTAAATTTGTTTCCTTACTGACAGATAAACATTTACCCAACGATAATAAATGGCTGCGCCAACGTTTCCAATTAAGCATTTTGTTTGTTTCTTCCTTGATTTTTGCTATCAATGGTTTTGCTTATTTAAACCATCCTTTTCAAAGTTTGCCACTCAGCATTTCACATCGCGGTGTTAACAATAACAATGGTGTCCAAAATACATTACAATCTTTGGAAAAAACAACTAGGTTAAAACCTGATTTTATTGAGATAGATATTCAAGAAACAGCAGATAAACAATTTGTCATGATGCACGATGCAAATCTTTCTAACTTGACTGGTCTTGACGGGGAAACTCATGATTTCACACTCAAACAACTCACCCAAATGACTGTCTCTGAAAATGGTCATGCCACAAAAATGACCAGCTTTGATGCTTATTTTGCTAGAGCAAATCAATTGGGGCAAAAGTTACTCATTGAAATTAAAACATCCTCTCGTGATTCAAAAAATATGATGACCCGCTTCCTCAACAAATATGCTAAACAAATCAAAAGCCATAAACATCAAATCCATTCTTTAGATTATCGTGTCATTGATAATGTTAAAAAGTACGATAAATCTCTTGTTGCTTACTTCATTCTGCCTTACAATACTATCTTCCCCAGAACCAAGGCCAATGGTTATACCATGGAATATTCCTCTTTGGATCAAAATTTTATGACTAAATTACTTATTAATCAGAAGAAGATCTACGCTTGGACTGTTAATGATGAAGCAGCCGTGACAGGAATGGTTTTGATGGGAGTTAATGGTATTATTACAGATAACCTGACTGATCTTAAAGCGAATCTTAATGACATTCGCTCTGATAAAAACTATTCCAGCTTACTTTTACTTCATATCCAAGAAATTTTAAATTTATTCTAATCAAACTTAAAAAGCGATAAAGACTTTTATGGCGAATGGTCATAAGTCTTTATCGCTTTTTTAGGGATTTAAAATTCCTATTGTTTCAAATCATACAATGTTTTGAGAATAAAACTAAAAAGAGAGGAGTTTGTCCCTCTCTTTAAATATTAAGATAAGTCCACCCACCATAGTTGACAAAGAGTCAATTTTCAAGGTAAACAGTTGGTGCAGCCAAAAGGAAACAGACAAAGACTGTACTTTCACAGTCCCTGCCTCATCGAATTTATTAGCTGCAGAATAATATTTTATTCTTCTGTGCCAATAAGCTTATCTCCAACGATAGCTGCAAGAATGCCGCCAACAATCGGTGCACAGATGAAAATCCATACTTGGCTGAGCGCTTCACCGCCGACAAAAAGAGCAGGCGCTAAGCTGCGAGCTGGGTTAACTGAAAGTCCAGTAATATTAAGACCAACAAGGATCATCAAAGTCAAAGTCAAACCAATGACAATACCCGCGATTTTTCCGTTCCCCTTGCTTTCAGATGTCACTGTTACAATCACTAAAACAAAGATAAAGGTTGCGATTGTTTCAAAGAGAAAACCTCCCAAAGGTGTGACACCATTTGCCAAGGCGTTTTGTCCAAGTCCAACCTTATCAAGAGACATACCTGAATTCGTCATCAGAAAGAAAACAGCTGCTGAGGCAACAATGGCTCCAACGACTTGTGCTACGATGTAGTTGATTAGTTCTTTAGCATCCATACGTTTGTTGACAAACATAGCGATAGACACGGCCGGATTGAGGTGAGCGCCTGAAACCGCTCCGATCGAATAGGCTGCTGCTACAATGGATAAACCAAAGGCAAGGGCAATGCCAAGGTGGCCAACTCCTCCGCTTCCTACACCATTACCAAAAACAACTGTCCCTGTTCCGACGAAAACAAGAATAAACGTTCCAGTTAATTCAGCAAAAAATTTTTTCATTTTCATGTCCCTCCCTAAATGGATATGTTTAAATACAAACCTATTATAGCCTCTCTTTTCTGATAATTCAATGGATACAGCTTGAAAATACAATAATTTTACAAAATTCGTTTTCAAAACCTTTTGACTTATCATAGATTTATGGAGATCTTTTATGCCCTCTGTTTTTGCAGTCTTTTCCTTATCTGTCTGTTCAGCTTCAGTGCTAAAGGTATCTGGTTTTTCAAAGACCTAACAGCCATATATTAACTTGATAAACAGATACCGCTCGTCCAGAAAAATTCTTTTACCCTAAACCAACTAGCTGCTGCTATCATAAAAAATCACCCTTTCGAGTGATTTTTTCAGCTTAATAGTACTCACCTTGGCGGTAATTCCATGAGTTAAATGTGTCTGATAAATGCATCATGATTTTATCAATATCAAGTCCCTTACGGATAACAACAGGGCAAGGCTCTACTGAGCGGCTGCCAGCTCCTTGTTCAGGAATTAGCTTACCATCAACATCAACCATTGAGACCATAACACCTTGTTCATAGCGCGTTTCCACGGTTTTATCCGGTTGGATAGATGCCACATAATCATCGGCTTCGATAACAAGGTCAACCATTGACTCGATACGCTCACCGATACCTTCAACTTTACCGCGATTTCCTTTACCTGATGGGTTAGCTGAGGAAGCATAGACCATACGGCCTTCCTTTTCCCACATTTCTTTGGCAATTTGTTCGCCAGCTACGCCGAATTTAATAACAAAGCAAGATGTTCCGCGAACGTCTGTCATCAACTCTTCGCGCCCATCACCGTAAGCTTGCAATTTTTCGTAAGCTTCTGGCTTCCACGGCAGGATACAGCCAAGAAGAATGTCTTCATCCCAATGTTTTTGGTAAAAGGCATCAATTTCAGGCGTCAATTGAGCAAGAACTCGCAGCTCATCCATGCTGCCGCACAAAACAACTCCTGGTTTGTTGCGATTGCGCTTTTTAGCTTCAAATTTACGCTCAAGACCCTTTTTATCTGAGGTCATGATAATGTAGCCAACCTTGGTTGGACAGACGATAACGCCGCCTTCGCCCTTAACAATTTCAAATCCTTCTTGCGAAAGATTGCCATCCCAATGGATATGTTTAGTCATTAGTTTTCTCCATCTAAATTAATAATACTTTTTTATTTTATCATGCTTAATCTCTAAAAGCAATGTTATTTATTGATTTTTCAGAACTTTCTAAACTTTATGAAACAGTTTACTGCCAATAAGCGGGACGGTTTTTCTCGTATTCAGTAATAAGGTCTTCATACTGAAGCGTAATACCGATATCATCCAAACCGTTTAAAAGCTTGTGCTTCCATTCACCATCAATGTCAAAAGTGAATTCTCCCACTGGAGAAAAGATTTTTTGCTCATAGAGATCAACTCTCACCTCATCTGTCGGTGCCAGCCCGGCTAATTGGTCACGAACTTCCCGCGGCTGAACAATAGGCAGGATACCGTTGTTTAGATCATTATTGTAGTGGATATCGCCAAAAGAACCTGCTATGATAACCTTAAAACCATAGTCTGCCAAGGCCCAGGCTGCATGCTCGCGCGAAGAACCTGCGCCAAAATTATCCCCAGTGATTAAAATACTGGCCTTACGATATTCCGGCCTATTAAAAACAAAGTCTGGATTCTCTGTGTAATTATGATCCAGATACCGCCATTCGTACATAAGGTACTTGCCAAAACCTTTTTTGTCAATTAATTTCAAAAACTGCTTGGGTAAAATTTGATCAGTATCAATATTGTCATTCATTAAGGGAACCGTTGTCCCACTATAGATTGTAAATTTTTCCATAATTAAACTTGTGCCTCCGGTAAGTGACGAACATCCACAAAGCGGCCTGCAATCGCAGCTGCCGCTGCCATAGCAGGACTGCAAAGATGGGTTTTAGCACCAACTCCCTGCCTATCTTCAAAATTGCGGTTGCTGGTTGAGGCGCAGTGCATACCTTCAGGCACCTTGTCAGGATTCATCCCCAAACACATGGAGCAGCCTGGATCCCGCCACTCAAAACCAGCTTCCATAAAGATCTTATCTAAGCCTAGCTTTTCAGCAGCTCTTTTTACAGGACGGCTTCCCGGAACAACAATAGCTGTCAGATGAGGGGAAATATGTTTACCAGCTACGTACTTAGCAGCTTCTTTTAGATCACTGAGTCTGGCATTTGTACAAGAACCTAAAAAGACATAGCCCAGCTCAATATCCTCGGCTGTCTGCCCCGGTTGCATATCCATATACTGATAAGCACGCTCATCATTCATATCCTTGATTTCAGGAAAGGCTTGACCAAACTCAACTCCCATTGATGGATTGGTTCCCCAAGTAACCATAGGGGCTAGCTCGGAAACATCCATTTCAATGACCTTGTCATACTGGGCATCCCTATCTGAAACTAAGGTTTTCCAATCTGCTACCGCTGCTTCAAAATCCTTAGGAGCACACTCTCTGCCTTTAAGATAGTCAAAAGTCTTCTGATCGGGATTCATAATCCCCATTTTAGAGCCAAATTCAATGGACATATTGCAAATAGTCATGCGTTCTTCCATGCTCAGCGCATCAACAGCTTCACCCACATATTCGACAACATGACCGACCCCAACAGCAACGCCATACTTGGCGATCAAAGCCAAAATATAGTCTTTAGAGTAGACTCCTTTTTGCGGCTGGCCAGTGAATTTGACTAATAATTTTTTAGGTTTCACCTGCCAAATTGTCTGTGTTGCAAAAACATGCTCTACTTCTGTTGTACCGATTCCAAAACCGATAGCTCCAAAAGCGCCGTGGGTGGCCGTATGGCTGTCCCCGCAGACAATAAATTTTCCTGGCTGTGTTCGGCCCGTTTCAGGTCCAACCATGTGCACAATTCCTTGATGTTCAGAACCGTGGTCAGCATGAGGAATCTCAAATTCAACAACATTTCTGGCAAGAGCATCCATCTGCGCCTTAGAGATAAGGTCACGAATGTCATAGATGTTAACCGTCGGCACATTATGATCAAAGGTGCCAAAGGTAAGATCGGGACGGCGGACTTTTCTGCCTGCATCCCGCAGCCCCTGAAAAGCCTGGGGACTGGTAACTTCATGGATATAGTGCTGATCCACATACATAAGCTGAGGTTCGCCTTCCTTACCAGTTACCACATGGCGTTCCCAAAGCTTATCAAAAATTGATTTGCCACTCATATTACATTCTCCAAACTAAATAAATCACAAAGCAATCAATAAAAATGCCTAGATACCAAACCAGATGAAAATACCATTTTCTGGTTTTATGGTGAAAGAGGATCCCGCCCAAAGCAGCACCTAAACCGCCCAAACAAAGACTAAGAAGTAAAAGATTTCTTTCAGAAATCCGCCATTGCTTTTTTACCGCTTTCCCTTTGTCAAGACCATAAAGGCAGAAGACCCCTATATTCCAAATAATCAGTACAAGCCAAAAATAAATCTGCTCTCTCATAGATTAGCAATAATAGCTACCGTCATCTGTTTTGTATCAGCTGAACCACCTAAGTCACGCGTTAGAATGCCTTGCGTCAAAGTCTTATCAACTGCCATTTCAATCATTTCAGCGCTAGCATTTTCACCAAAAGACTCACGCAGCATCATGGCAACTGACAAAATCATTGATATTGGATTGGCAATACCTTGTCCAGCAATATCTGGTGCAGAACCGTGAATTGGTTCATAAAGGCTCGGCCCATTTTCAGAATGGCTGGCAGATGGCATAACGCCAAGAGTACCAGGCAGAACAGAAGACTCATCAGATAAAATATCACCGAAAAGATTTTCCGTTACAACCACATCAAAACGTGCTGGGTTGGTAATCATAATCATAGCTGCGCTGTCCACCAATTGGTGTTCCAAAGCGACATCTGGATATTCTTTGGCCACTTCGTCTGCTACTTTACGCCAGAGTTTTGAGGTTGCCAAGACATTTTGCTTATCAATGCTGGTTACTTTTTTACTGCGTCCACGCGCAATCTCAAAAGCCTTGCGCATGATACGGCGAATCTCATCAGCAGAATAATCATTGATATCACGGGCCGAATCGTCATTCAAAGTATGTTCTCCAAAATAGATACCACCAGTCAATTCACGAACAACAACAAAGTCTACGCCTTCAATACGTTCTGGTTTTAAGGGTGATAAATGCTTAAGAGCATCAAAGATACGCACAGGCCGAATATTGGCAAAAAGATTGAGTTCCTTGCGAATAGCCAAGAGACCCTGTTCAGGACGAACAGGTGCACTGTCATACTGAGGACTGCCAATAGCAGCCAACAAAATAGCATCCGCAGATTTGGCCGCATCCAAAGTGTCCTTAGGCAGCGGATGGCCGCTAGCATCAATACCTGCTCCGCCGAAAGCCTTTGCCTGAGTTTCGTAAGCAAAACCAGTCTTAGCAGCAACTGCTGCTAAGACCTCTAGGCCAGCTGCCATGATTTCCGGCCCAATCCCGTCTCCTGCCAGTGTTACAATTTTTTTCATTCTTCTCTCCTAGTCGTTGCTTGGGTAATCACGTTCTGAAACTTTATGCCCAATTTCACCGGCGTTTTCCTTTTGGACAAAAGTATTAGCATTAATATAGGCAATAGCACTGGCTTTTAGAACATCAAAATCAAGACCAGAAGCATTGAAGATAGTATCCGTATCAACATTTTCAACGGAAACAAGTACACGCGCCTGAGCATCGATACCATCTGTAACAGCCTCGATATTGTAGCTGTCCAGCTTAACCGTTTGATTAAAGAATTTATCAATAGCATTGAAGATAGCTTCTACAGATCCCTTACCATTGGCAATAATTTCAACTTCTTCACCATCTCCATTGACCATGATAACCTGCGCTGTGATGGTATCATCTTCATTTGAAGTCAGTCTCAAATCTTTGAAATGGAAGCCTTCAGGATTTTCAACAGAGGTACCTGCAACTAAAGCTCTGATATCGGCATCAGTAATATCATGTTTTTTATCCGCCAAGGATTTAAATTTAGCAAAGAGAGCCGCAATTTCAGATTCTTCAAAATCCAGAGCCAATTCTTTTAATTTCTCAACAAAAGCGTGACGGCCGGATAATTTTCCAAGTGGTAACGAATTTTTCTTAACACCGACCAATTCAGGCGTGATAATTTCATAAGTCAGAGGATTCTTAAGCACACCGTCCTGATGAATACCAGATTCGTGTGAGAAAGCATTACCGCCGACAACTGCTTTATTTTTAGGAACAGCGATACCTGAAAAACGCGACACCAGCTCAGAAGTATTAACTGTTTCATTGAGAACAATATCTGAAGTAGCCTCATAATAATCCTCACGAATATTGAGAGCTACAGCGACCTCTTCAAGGGCAACATTACCAGCACGTTCACCAATACCGTTGACTGTTCCTTCAACACGTCCGGCACCGTTTTTAATGGCAGCCAGAGTATTTGCTGTTGCCATGCCAAGATCATCGTGGCAGTGAGGACTGAAGATGATTTTGCGGTCGGATTTAACATTTTCAATCAGGTATTTAAAGATATGACCAAATTCTACCGGTGTTGTAAAGCCGACAGTATCAGGAATATTAATGTAAGTAGCACCGGCATCTACAGCCGTTTGAACAACCTGAAGCAAGAAATCAAGCTCAGTACGTGTAGCGTCTTCTGGTGAAAATTCAACCACATCAAATTTTGAACAAGCATAGGTAACATGCTCTGTAATCGCCGCCAGAATCTCTTCTTTGGATTTCTTGAGTTTAAACTCACGGTGAATAGGACTGGTCGCAATAAAGACATGGCATTGAGGAAATTTAGCATCTTTGAGTGCTTCATAGCAGGCATCAATATCAGACTTAACAGAACGTGCCAATCCTGATACGGCTGTCTTTGTCATTGCAGCAGCAATTTGTTTAACAGCTTCAAATGAATCGGGACTGGCTGCCGGAAAGCCTGCTTCAATGGAGGAAATGCCCCATTTTTCCAGCTGCTTAGCGATTGCAACTTTTTCTTTTATCGAAAAATTAACGCCGGGCGTTTGCTCACCATCGCGCAGTGTTGTGTCAAGAAATTCAACCTTATGCATAAGATACCACCTTCTAATTAGAAAAATAAAGTAAAAAAACATCTCACTCAGAAACCCAAGCGAGATGTCTTTTCTTCCCGCTTGGTAAGCCAAACAGGACTAATGCTTTTGCACTAGCCCTCACACCTCAACAACAAAGCGTCATTTCGTGTAAACATTGACTTTTTTTCCTTTCAGATGTAACTTGTTACTATCATACCTTTTTTTAAAAAGATTGTCAATATCATTTAAGTAATTTTCTGAAAAATCAAACAATGAATTCCAGCTGCTTTTTCAAAAACCAAACAGTCACATAAATCAAGCCATCAGCTGCATCAATCTGCGGTAATAAACCGTTGCTTCTATTTATTTTCAGCCCTCTGGCATATTCATCTGGCTGATAATTGAGTTCTTTGATAGCAGCCTGTACTTTCTGGTAAGTGCTGTCTTTGACCCTAAGTCCGTTAAGACACGTAAAACAGTTTCAACACCAACTCCTGCCAATGCGGCAACTTCTTTCATCGTTACTTTCATAGCTTACTCCACTTCACTTTAATATATTTATTGCAGCACTGTCAGAAAGCGTTTTCTATCTTTTTATTCTTTTTTCAGCATCATTTTCATTTTGCCTATTTGCTGGTAAATAAAAAACACAGATTAACCTGTGCTTTAATAAGAATCCTTTAGAATGCTGGCAATTTTGGTATTGATCAAATCAATGGCTACGATATTAGTCACACCTTCCGGAATCACAATATCAGCATAGCGCTTGGTCGGCTCAATGAACTGATGGTACATGGGTTTAACGACCTCAGTGTACTGCTCAATAATACTGTCAAGACTTCTGCCGCGCTCTTCCATGTCACGTTTGATGCGCCGGATAATGCGAATATCATCATCGGTATCTACGAAAAGTTTAATATCCATTAAATTGCGCAGACGCTCATCTTCTAGTACCAAAATGCCTTCAACAATAAAGACATCCTGCGGTTCTTGACGGTAGGTTTTAGCGCTGCGTGTGTGCAGACTGTAATCGTAAATAGGAATATCTACCGGACGCCCCGCCTGCAGCTCTTTGATGTGTTCAATCATCAAGTCCGTATCAAAAGCCAGAGGGTGGTCGTAATTAGTAGTCACACGTTCTTCAAAGGTCAGGTGGCTCTGATCCTTATAATAAGAATCATGCTCAATCATCGCAATCTTAGCACTGGGAAAGTGAGATAAAATTTCCCGTGAAACGCTGGTCTTTCCTCCGCCGGAACCGCCTGTGACACCAATAATAATCGGTTTTTTTCGCATAATAAACAAGAAGGACACTAAAAACAGCTCAATTCCAATAGTACAATCTGGAAAAGTCCAGCAAACAGCATTAAGCCATTGGACAGCTGCATCAGCCCATCGCAAATGAGATTTGTCCTTTTTCATTCCTTTCTTTTACTTGGCAAAAATATCTTCCTATCTATTTTACACTAAATCATGTTATAATGAAATAAAAATTTACAGAGCTGGAGGCATCCTATGCTTAAACTTGGTATTATGGGAACGGGATCTATTTCCCATCAGTTTATTGAAGCAGCTGAGCTGTCGCAAAATTATCAGCTGACAGCTGTTTATTCACGCAGGCTGGAAACGGCTAAAAACTTTTCTGCCCGCTATCATGATGTCTTTTGTTATGAAGATTTGGCTGACTTTTTGAAACATGATTTTGATGTCCTTTATATTGCCAGCCCAAATGCTCTTCACTTTGAACATGCAAAAGCGGCCTTAAAAGCCGGAAAACATGTCATCGTTGAAAAACCTGCTTTTTCAAGACCGGAAGAATTGGCTGAGGTTATTCAGCTGGCTGCCGATACAAAGCGCTTTTTCTTTGAAGCAGCCAGAAATTACCATGAAGGATCACTAGCTGTTATCAAGGACTTTCTGGCTCATAAAACGGTCATTGGTGCTGATTTTTCTTATGCTAAATATTCTTCAAAAATGAAGGATCTGCTTGATGGCAAGATACCCAATGTCTTTTCAGACAGATTTTCAGGTGGTGCTCTTGTTGATTTGGGAATTTACCCTATCTATGCTGCCTTGAAACTGTTTGGTAAACCAAAGAGTGTCAACTATACTGCGACCCAGCTGGAAAATACTATTGATTTAAACGGCAATGGCAATCTGATTTATCCCAACTTTCATGTTTCTCTTAGAGCCGGAAAAAATTATAACGCCTTAGAATATGCTGAGATCTACACGGCAGAAGGTACTTTACGGCTCAATCACATTCAAGGTATCAGCTCTGCTATTTTCCAAAGACACGATGGCAGCCGTGAAAAACTGGCTCTCCCTGAAATAGAGCACCTGATGCTGGAAGAAGTCAATCATTTTGCCCAAATGATGGCAAATCCAGATGAAAGACTTTATCAGATTTGGCTGGAAGATGCAAAATCTGCCAGCCAGATTCTTTATCAAATGCGCCAGAGCGCAGGAATTGTATTTGAGGCGGACAAACAATGAAAACACACTTTCCAACAGGCTGGCAGGATAAACTCCAGCAGCTCCATTTTACAGACTTTACCCAGATTCAAAAGGAGGCCTTTGAGCCTATCAAAAATGGGCAAAACTTTCTGGGCATAAGCCCCACAGGAACCGGAAAAACACTGGCTTACCTTTGGCCCAGTCTGTTGAATCTTCAGGCTAAAAAAGCACAGCAGCTGCTGATTTTAGCACCCAACAGCGAATTAGCCGGGCAGCTGTTTGAAGTTACTAAAACATGGGCCCAACCCCTTGGCCTGACAGCTCAGCTTTTCTTATCGGGTTCCAGTCAAAAGCGGCAGATTGAACGTTTGAAAAAAGGACCTGAAATTCTCCTCGGGACGCCAGGCCGTATCTTCGAGCTGGTCAGACTTAAAAAAATCAAGATGATGGCTGTCAACACCATCGTTCTTGATGAATTTGATGAGCTATTAAACGATTCCCAGTACCAGTTTGTTGAAGGGATCGTCAACCGTGTCCCGCGCAGCCACCAAATGATTTACATGAGCGCTACCAACAAACTCAATCAGGGAGTTTTGGCAGAAGACACCCTTAGGGTCGATCTATCCAATCAACAATTGGACAGCATTTCTCATTATTACATCACTGTGAATAAACGGGAGCGCACAGAACTCCTGCGCAAGCTGTCCAATATTCCTGATTTTCGTGCTCTGATTTTTTTCAACAGTCTGTCTGACTTGGGAGCAAGCGAAGAACGCCTGCAATACAGAAATGTGCCAGCTGTCTCACTGGCCAGCGACATTAATGTGAAATTCCGCAAGGTCATTCTTGAAAAATTTAAAGAGCACGAACTGTCCTTACTTTTAGCAACTGATCTAGTTGCACGCGGTATTGATATTGATGATCTAGAGTATGTTATTAATTTCGACCTCGCACGTGACAAAGAGTCCTATACGCACCGCGCCGGACGCACAGGCCGCATGGGAAAAACAGGAGCGGTTATCACCTTTGTCAGCCATAAGGAAGAACTGAAAAAACTGAAAAGATTTGCCAATGTCTCAGAAATTTTCCTAAAAAATCAAATCTTGCAGATAAAATAAAGCAGGTGTCACCTATATACAATACAAGAAGGGAATGAAGCGAACAACTATGATGGTTGTTTGCCTCACTCTCTTCTTTTATATTGCACTAATGTGTGGCACAGCAGCTGGGAATCGAACTAATCATCTAAGCTAGTTGCAGTATTTACTTAGCGGGGGATTTCTGCCGAACCTTAAAAGGAACAACCGGCAGCTGCCAATTGTTCCCCACTTCCTTATTTCTGTGCATTCCACTATAAAAGGAGCTTATTTCAAATTATCAATGACCTCCTGCAAATGAGAGATAGCTTCTGCAGGCAGGGCTGACTTTGGATTCTTTTGGTTAAACGATTCCAGATACTGCAGGCGAACCTTCATGCGCTGACGGATAATTTTAACGTAAGCCTGATCAAAATTAGGAACTTTGTAGTCAGATGAAGCCAGATATTCAAAGCCTTTGACAGCACCGAATGGTTTAAATTCTGCCGTACCATCCACAACCTGTTCAATCACGTTTAAAGAAGTTTCTTTAGGAATCTTTTGACCTAAATAAGAACCTGTATTGATAATATAACACTTAACGCCCGATTCAAACAGATGCTGGAATTTCAGATAATCTTCCACCAGCGGATAAACACGGAATGGGTTGGCATAAGGTTCGATAATCAAGGTATCCAGACTGTCTGAAGTATTTTCAGCGGTTGAACGTGTAGTGATTAAAGTACAGCCCATCGTTGAAGCCATGACAGGGTCAGTAATTCTGATGAGCGGTGGCAGAGAGTCATCTTTCATAATCCAAAAGATTGATTGAATGGGAGCATCAATGCGGTCAACGCGGTTTGGTGTTGAGAAACGCGATTTGATTGTCCGACCATTGCCATTGCGGACATCTTCTGTTACCAGACGAAGATGACCTTCCTTATCCAGAGCAGCACCGCAATTTTGAACGGTTACAAAATATTTTTGTTCCCTGTGTCCTGCCGGATAATCACTGGTCTTATCGAAATAAGAAGGTTCAAGAGCGATTGTTGAGCCGTCCTCTTCAGAAATGACAAAAGCATCGTCATGCAGCACATTAATATTATATTTGCCATCATGCTTTGCATGCGTCAATGTTGATTTACCAGAGCCAGACAGGCCGAAGAAAGAGGCTACATGCGGTTTCAGGCCTTCTTTTTCAAAAATTTTTAGACCCCCGTGGCAGGCAACAAACTTGTTTCGATTAGCAGTACCCCAAGCCAAAGTCAGCGTAGCTTTCTTCAATTCACCAAAATAGTGAAGACCCAGAATAGCTGCACAGTTGTGATTGGTGTCAAAATAGACCAATCCATCCGGATAATCTGGGTGGCTCCATTCCGGATCTGAGAAGATATAAATATCCGTCTCTTCATAACGTTTGGAATTTTTCAAACGTGCACGATAGGTATCATTTAACATTTGAAAGTTTGTCAGCCATGAATATAGATTATTGATATCATCCTGCGGAACCATCAAATGAGCACGGAGCATGAAAGCTTCATCAAGACCTACGATAGCATCTGCCCGATAAAAAGTGCGGTGTCTGGCTTGGAAAATCGCTTCACGCACAATTTGCAAAATTTTAGCATCTTCTGCACTGTCGCGCCCAAAAATCCGACGAGCTTTGGCAGTCCGGCCGACAATACCGCCAGAATTTTCCAATAAGATTTTAGCATCCCGCGGAAGACCTAAATCTTCAGCGTGAGCAACAGGCGAATCTAAAACGATGGTATTGGGAGCCTTAGCAGCTAAGCGGTAAGCTTCCGCCAGCCCCTTTAGAGAAACTACGTGATTTTCATAAAAAGCAGTTTCGATAGTTGTCTTTAATGCTGAAAAATAGGGGTTATTTTTGCGCATAGACTCTTCTGAAAAATGTTGTCGTGTGACCATTATACTCCTCCTCAAAATATTATCTTCTACCATTATATCACATTTTTATGTAAACGTTATCATTTTTTTGAAAACTAAATGAAACTCAGCAAAAACCGAGTTTCATAAATGTCTATTTGATATCAAATACAACCGATTTAATTCTAGTCATAGCTTCGATAGAGTATTTAACTCCCTGAGTATTGACACCTGATTTTTTAGCACCCAAGAATGGGAAGTTATCTGTACCGCGCTGTGTTTTATTATTGATATGAACGGTACCGACTTCAAGCTGCTCTGCAATTTTGAATGCCAGTGGATAATCATTGGTGAAAACAGCACTTTGCAAGCCAAATTCAGATTGATTAGCAATGTGAACAGCTTCTTCAGCCGAATTGACACGGATAATCGGCAGCACCGGACCAAATGGTTCTTCCCAAGCCAAGCGCATATCCGTTGTAACATTGTCAAAGACTGTCGGATAGATCGTATTGCCCTCACGCTTAATATCTGTAAGAGCTGTTGCTCCTCTTTCTTTGGCGTCAAGAATAAGGCCTTCCACATAATCAGCTGCTTTTGTATCGATCAATGGCGTGATATCAGTATTATCTTCCGGTAATCCAACAGTTAAATTAGAGACCCGCTCAACAATAAGCTCAGCCAATTTATCTGCTACGCTGTCCATCACAAGCACACGCTTAACAGCTGTGCATCGCTGACCTGAGTAGCCAAAGGCACCATCAACGATATTTTTAGCTGTCAGATCGAGATCCGCATCTTCAAGCACGATGGCTGCATCTTTGCCGCCAAGTTCAAGCATAATTGGACGCATACCAGCCAAACGGCCGATATTTTCACCAACCGGTGTCGAACCAGTAAAGTTGATAAAATCAACAGCTTTATGCTCAACAATATAATCACCGATAACAGAACCCCGTCCGGTAATAGTATTAAAGACACCAGCCGGAAGCCCAGCTTCTGCAAAGGCTTCTGCCAAAAGAAGTCCTGAAATTGAACCTTGCGTCGGTGGCTTAAAGGCAACAACATTTCCTGTGATAAGTGCCGGAGCAATTTTTGAGCCAGCAAGGTTTACTGGATAATTAAAAGGTGAGATCGCTAAAACAAGCCCTACTGGTTCACGGCGAACCACGGCAATTTTTCTCTTGCTGGCAGCTTCAAAACTTCCGCCTTCAAGGACTTCACCTTGTGTACGAACTCCTTCAGCAGCCGCAAATTCCATGATTTCTACTGTACGTGTAACCTCACCGACAGATGATTTAAGCCCTTTGGCAATTTCTTTGGAAAGGACAGAACCGATTGCTTCTGCTTTGCTTTGCAAAATGTCAGCTGCTTTACGGATATAGTTAGCACGCTCCACATAAGAAAGCGCACGCCAAGCCGGAAAGGCAGCCTTAGCCGAAGCATAGACATAATCCACTTCATCAGTGCTCATAGCAGGAACAGAACCAAGTTCTTCACCTGAAGCAGGAGCGTAAATTTTAATCTCATCTTGAGAAAGTTTCCACTCACCATTGACATAATTTTTATATTGTTTTGTCAAAGTATATCTCCTTTTTACTGTAATACCCTTATTTTATCATTTTTTTTATATTTTTCAATCTTTTGTTACGATAAGATTCAGAAAATTAAGACAAAATATTTTACTTTCTTTTATTCTCCTAAAAAGGTAGTGATTCAGTTAAAAGTAAAAAATGAAAACTGGAGCAGAAAAAAAGACTGGAAATGGCATTTTCCAATCTTTTTCGTGCTTAATCAAAATCAATGTATTCTTTTTCAAGTTCAAGGACTTCTTCCATGGTAGCACATTCTGTAAGAGCACGCTCGGCAAGTTCCTGCATCTTAACAGTATCCAATTTTTTCATGAGACTGCGGGTGCGCAGAACAGAAGTGGCACTCATTGAAAATTCGTCCAGTCCGATACCAACTAACAATGGAACAGCGGTTTGGTCACCAGCCATTTCACCGCACATACCAGCCCATTTACCTTCAGCATGTGCCGCTTTAACAACGCGGTCAACCAAGCGAAGGATAGAGGGATTATATGGCTGATAGAGATATGAAACTTGTTCATTCATACGGTCAGCAGCCATAGTGTATTGGATGAGGTCGTTTGTACCGATAGAGAAGAAATCAACTTCTTTGGCAAACTGGTCAGCCAGCATAGCTGCTGCCGGAATCTCAATCATGATACCTACTTGAATATCATCAGAGACAGCCACACCTTCTGCCTTGAGATTAGCTTTTTCTTCTTCCAGAATTCCTTTAGCTTTACGGAATTCAGTAAGGAGAGCTACCATTGGGAACATGATGCGCAGTTGTCCATGTACCGATGCACGCAGAAGAGCGCGCAGCTGTGTGCGGAACATTTGATTGCCCGTTTCTGAAATTGAAATACGCAGCGCACGGAAACCAAGGAATGGGTTCATTTCTTTTGGCAAATCGAAATAAGGAAGTTCCTTATCTCCGCCGATATCCATAGTACGAACCACAACTGGTTTACCATTCATTCCTTCAAGAACAGCTTTATAAGCTTCGTATTGCTCATCTTCTGTTGGAAAGTCTTGAGAATCCATGTAAAGGAACTCTGTCCGATAGAGCCCTACGGCTTCAGCACCATTGCTGTTAACTCCTTCAACATCTTTAGGTGTACCGATATTAGCAGCCAATTCAAAATGTTTGCCATCAGCCGTTACTGTTTCAGCATCTTTAAGGAGAGCCCATTCAGCCTTTTGTTTAGCATAGGCTTCACCGGCTGCTTTAAATTCTGCCACTTGCTCATCAGTCGGATTAATAATAACCTGACCAGTGATACCGTTGACAGCAACAATATCTCCGTTTTTAACACGTTCAGTGATGTCATTTGTACCAAGCACAGCAGCAATTTCAAGCGTCCTTGCCATAATAGCTGAGTGGCTGGTGCGGCCACCGATATTAGTCACAAAAGCTTTAACAAAATTAGCATCCAGCTGAGCAGTGTCAGACGGAGTCAAATCATGCGCGATGACAATTGATTCTTCACTAATAGTCGCTGGATTTGGAAGTTCGGCACCGAGAAGGTGCGCTAAAACACGCTTAGCAACATCACGAATATCTGCTGCACGTTCCTGCATATAGGGGTTATCTTCCATGTTTTCAAACAAAGTCACAAACATGTCTGTTACTTCTTTAAGAGCACTTTCTGCATTGACTTGTTTTGCACGGATGTTTTCTTTGATTTGACCAATCATTTCCGGATCTGCAAGAACCATCAAATGAGCATCAAATACAGCTGCAGCTTCTTCGCCAAGGGTATCTACTGCTTTTGCACGGATAAGAGAAAGCTCGTTTTGAGAAGCTTCTAGAGCTGCATCCAAACGAGCTTCTTCGGCCTTTGTATCTTCGACAGAAACTGTCTCAAAGGACAAATCCGGCTGGACAAGCAGATATGCCTTAGCAACGGCAACACCGTCAGATGCTGCAATTCCTTTAAGCATTTCTGTCATATCTTTATGCCAATCCTTCTTTAGTCATTGTTTCATCAATAGCTGCAATTGCATCATCAGCATCTGCACCTTCAGCAGTGATTGTAACGTCTGCACCTTGACCAACACCAAGGCTCATAACACCCATGATTGATTTAAGGTTTACAGCTTTTCCTTTGTAATCAAGTGTAATATCTGAAGCAAATTTACTCGCTGTTTGTACAAGCAAAGTAGCTGGGCGCGCATGAATTCCTGTTTCTGCAACAATGTGAAAATCTTTTGAAGCCATAGTATGGTTCTCCTTTTAATATGTGTTTTTTTGAATTTTCCTAATGATAACCCTTACAATTTTAGATTATAGCATATTGAAATGCGATTTTCAAGAACTAAAGTAACAAATTGGAAGAATAATGCAAATCATTTTCAATAATTTACAGCGCTTTTTTATAAGAATTATGGCTGCTGCCACGGCACCTTACCAACACCTGATACTTCCCTATTTGAAAAATGCCGGAGAGCCTCTAAAGCAAGAAAGAAATGAAATAATGACAAATGTCATAACATCCGCTACTTCCAATATACTAAGAGTTAAAAATTGATTCTGACTTTCTTTTTCAGTTTTAAAAACTATTTCTTTCTTGTTTTATCTTTAAATGAAGCAGCTTGCTTACGAAGCTCAGTAACAAACGGAGCATCAATTTCTTTGAACTTGCTGTAATTTTTTAAAAGACGGCGCTGATTAAAACGCAAGGGGCGGATATTCTTGGCGTGCAGAAAGTCATTCAGATGAAGATGAAATTCTGCCAAACGCTGACTGAAAAGCTCAGCTTGTTCCGCTAAATCATCAATTTCCTGCTTGACAGATTCTCTGATATTTTCCTGCTCTTTTCGAATATGTTCTTCCAAGACAAGAGCGGCTTCATGAAACTGAACAGTATCCACTGCTGTCCAGATAAAATCAGACAGCATCAGAAAAGCAATTGGGGCAGCCCACCAATCATCAATTCTAAGCACAAGTGCCATGACGCTCGGCTGAATCAAGCGAACAAGAATTAAAATCCCAAATCCCCAAAAAAGAGAAATCGCGGGAGCAACCCTTCCTTTCAGGTTACCAAACTCCTGACTGTAATCCCACAATTTCATGTGAAAGAAAGTCTCTAAAAACCAGCCGGCAAAATATTCAAAGGCTGTCGCAATGACAATACCACTCAAAAAAAGACCGAGCAGATGTTTCTGAAAAGGTTCTGTAAAAATCAAAACAGTAGTTACTGCAAAACCATAAACCGGACAGTAAGGTCCAAATAAAAAGCCACGGTAGTCAAACCGCTTGTCCTTAATAGAACAGTAAACCGTCTCCCAAAGCCAGCCTATAAAAGAATAAATGAAGAAAAGAAAAATCACATCCGGAAGTGAATAGGGCATAAACGACCGCCTTTCTTATCAATATGCCAATATTATACCTCTTTAGCTTATTGATGCCAAACAAAATAGCCAAGTTTGCTAGTATTTCCTAACCAACTGAGAAAGGAGAAAATGAAACCGTTCAGCGGCCTGCTTCAAGCCTCAGGTTGAACACCTTAAAATAAGAAAGCAGGGAGAAATCAAATGCCTCAAACACCTGATTTCTCTCCCACCCTCAGTTTTTA
The DNA here is from genome assembly GCF_000286075.1 of Streptococcus ratti FA-1 = DSM 20564. Lineage (GTDB taxonomy): Bacteria > Bacillota > Bacilli > Lactobacillales > Streptococcaceae > Streptococcus > Streptococcus ratti. The sequence continues at coordinate 1,023,589 of NZ_AJTZ01000005.1, forward strand.
TAAATTTTCAGCCAGCACTTTGGCAAATGCGCTGGTTGAATAAGACGAAGCATTTCCCGCCAAATCTGCGGTAAAGCAGCCAGCAGCAAAGCTTTTTTCAATAGCTGCTGCAATGAGAGCAGCCGCTTCTTTCCAGCCTATATAATCAAAAAGCATACAGCCTGATAAAAGCAAGGAACAAGGATTAGCCTTATCTTGTCCGGCAATATCCGGTGCCGTTCCGTGGGTTGCCTCAAAGATAGCGTGACCGAATTGATAGTTGATATTAGCTCCTGGTGATATGCCAATGCCGCCAACCTGTGCTGCTAAGGCATCACTGGCATAGTCTCCATTAAGATTAGTCAGGGCAACCACATCAAAACGCTCAGGATTCAAAAGAATCTGCTGCAGGAAATTATCGGCAATAATATCATCAACAACTAAGCGGCCTGAGGCAAGTTCAGCAGCATATTCCTCTTGAGCCAGTTCATAGCCCCACTTTCTAAAACCACCTTCTGTAAATTTTTGAATATTGCCTTTATGCACCAAAGTAACCCTGCTAAGCCCTTTATCCAGTGCATAGTCAATAGCTGCGCGAATCAGACGTTTGCTGCCTTCAACAGAAATCGGCTTAATACCAATACTGCTGCTCTCAGGAAAACGAATTTTTTGAACCTGCATTTCGTCTTGTAAAAAGCTGATAACCTTTTGAACTTCTGCAGTGCCTGCTTCCCATTCAATCCCTGCATAAATATCCTCCGTATTTTCACGAAAAATAGTAATGTCTGTCTTTTCTGGATTTTTAAGCGGACTGGGAACGCCTTTGAAATAGCGGACAGGTCTGACGCAGGCAAAGAGATCCAGTTCCTGGCGGAGGGTAACATTTAATGAACGAATACCGCCGCCAACCGGTGTTTCCAAAGGTCCCTTTATAGCAAGCAGGTGGCTCTTAATCGTCTCTAAAGTCGCATCCGGCAGCCAAACACCCTCTTGATCAAAAGCCTTCTTCCCGGCCAAAACTTCCAGCCATTCAATTTGCCTTGTTCCTTTATAGGCTTTGTCAACAGCTCTGTCAAAAACAAGTTTAGCATTTTTCCAGATGTCACATCCCACACCATCTCCCTCAATATAAGGAATAATAGGGTAAGCAGGAACTTGTAATGTCCCATTTTCAAATCTTATTTTTTCTGCCATTTTATCTCCTTTCTAAAAGAATATATTTTAAATTCCTTTTGCCAGCATAGCGAGAACGCGGACGCAGCAGCTTGTTATTTCTTTGCTGCTCCTGAATATGAGCAATCCATCCTGCCACCCGGCTCATTGCAAAAATTAGAGTAAAGATAGAACTGTCAATTCCTAAAACATGATAAACAGTTGCGGAATAAAAATCAACGTTGGGAATGAGATTTTTGACTTCTTTCATATAAAACTCAATCTCATTGGACAGCTGGTACCAGATATCATTCTGAGTTCCTCGGGTCAGTTCTCTGGCCATTTCCCGCAGGTATTTTTCGCGGGGGTCTTGCTTTTGATAGACACGGTGGCCAAATCCCATTATTTTTTCCTTAGAATTGAGTTTTTTCTGCAGATAAGCCCCCACATCACCGCAATTACGAATTTCCTGCAGCATATCAAAAACCCGTTCATTAGCACCGCCATGAAGCGGTCCCTTCAAAGTTCCGATGGCAGCTGTCACACAAGAATAGATATCAGACATCGTAGAAGCACAGACCCTAGCAGCAAAGGTTGAGGCATTGAGCTCATGTTCAGCATGCAAAATAAGAGCTCGGTTCATGGCTAAGGTTTCAAGTTCATTGGGAATACTGCCTCTTAGCATGTACAGAAAATTCTCAGCAAAACCAAGATCGCTTCGGGGAGCAATCGGGGACAGCCCTTGATGCAGCCTTGCAAAAGCTGCAATGATCGTCGGTATTTTAGCCATCAGCTGAATACTTTGGTCATAAACGGCTTTAGGCGTCTGTTCTTCGGCACTGGGATTGTAGACACCCAGTAAACTGACTGTTGATCGTAAAACACTCATGGGGTGCAGATGCTGCCGCGATTGAATCAAAATACATTGTTCAACGGCATCACTGATTGCATAATTGCTGCGCAGTCTTTTTTCAAACTGTGCGAGTTCAGTCTGGCTGGGCAGGCGAAGGTTCCAAAGCAGGAAAATAACTTCTTCAAACTGAACGTGATTTCCCATCAGCTCAGCAATATCATAACCTGCATAGGAAAGTTTGCCATTCTCAATCGCACTGATTCTGCTTTCACAGGCAACAGTATCCTTTAAACCGTTTGTTTCTGTCATAGATTAACCTCCCTTTAACTTTTTACGAACAACCATAGGAAGAATGCCTCCATTTTCATAGTATTGAAGATCAGCGTCTGCATCAAAACGAAGGAGTGCCTGAAATTCCTTTACTCCTTGGTCCGAAACAGCCCTGACTGTTACCATGTCATGTACCTGAGGTTTTTTGGGAAGGACAACCGTGTAAGTCTCGTATCCTGTTAATTGGAGACTGGCTGCGGTCTGTCCTTCGAGAAATTGTAAAGGCAAAATCCCCATCATAACCAAATTAGAACGGTGAATGCGCTCGAAACTTTCTGCCAGAACAACTTTTACACCTAAAAGACTGGCTCCCTTAGCCGCCCAGTCGCGGCTGGAACCCATACCGTAATCTTTTCCTGCAATAACAATCGTGGAAATGCCTTCCCTCTTGTAATTCATGGCCGCCTCATAAACTGGCAGGACAGCATCTTTATATTTTGTGTAACCGCCAATTTTACCATCAGCCAGTTCATTTTTGATACGAATATTGGCAAAGGTTCCTCTCATCATGACCTCATGATTGCCGCGCCGGCTGCCGTAAGAATTGTAATCTGCATAAGCAACACCTTTTTCTTCCAGATAGCGAGCTGCTGGGCTGTTGCGCGCAATATTTCCTGCAGGCGAGATATGATCGGTAGTGACCGAATCGCCAAATTTAGCCAGCACTTTCAAGTCCGTCAAATCTGCTGCAGCAGCTGAATTGTTTAGATGCTCAAAATACGGCGGATTTTGGATATAGGTAGATTCCTGATTCCATTGATAATTAGCTGAACTTTCAGTTTGAATCTGATTCCACTTTTGACTGTCAGAAAAGACTTGTGCATACTCTTGAGCAAAAAGTTCAGCAGTGACATACTTATCAACATAAGCCATGACTTCTTCCTTGGCAGGCATCAGATCTTCTAAGTAGACCGCCTGATTATCTTTATCGTAAGCCAATGGTTCTGTTGTCAAATCAATTGCGGTGCTGCCAGCCAAAGCATAAGCAACAACCAAAGGCGGACTGGCTAAAAAGTTAGCCTTAACCAAGGGATTGACCCGGCCTTCAAAATTTCTGTTCCCTGAAAGAACAGCGCTGACAAGCAGGTCATTTTCTTGAACGGCTTGGGCAACCGCTTCTGGTAGGCTGCCTGAATTGCCAATGCAGGTTGTGCAGCCGTATCCGACTAGATGGAAGCCTAATTTATCCAGATATGGCTGAAGCCCGCTTTTTTTCAGATAAGCCGTGACAACTTTAGAGCCTGGTGCTAAAGACGTTTTAACTGACTTAGATACACTGAGTCCGCGTTCCACAGCTTTTTTGGCCAAGAGTCCGGCAGCCATAAGAACATAAGGATTGGATGTATTGGTGCAGGAAGTAATAGCAGCAATAGCAACATGCCCGGTTTTTATTTCAATATCTTCATCTTCAAAATGAGCAATTGCTGTTTTATCTAACTCAGTTTTATCTAAACCAAAGCCGCGGACACCTGCTTCCCGCACAAGGCTGGCTTCAAATTCTTCTTTTGCCTGGCTTAATTCGATTAAATCCTGAGGGCGTTTTGGTCCTGCAATGGAAGGCTTAACAGCTGACAGGTCAATTTCGATAATCTTCGTATAAGCAGGCAGTGTTTTGGTGTCATGCCAAAGACAGTTGCGCTTTGCATAGGCTTTTGTCAAAGCAATGTGTTCTTTTGAACGATTGGTCAGCCTCATGTAATTTAAAGTTTCCTCATCAATAGGAAAATAACCGCAGGTCGCTCCGTATTCCGGTGCCATATTAGCGACTGTTGCCCGGTCTGCTAAGGAAAGCTCTGCCAATCCGGGACCAAAAAATTCCACAAATTTTCCAACTACATTTTCCTTACGCAAAACCTGTGTCACTTTAAGCGCCAAATCTGTTGCTGTCGCTATTTTAGGGAGCTGTCCATAAAAGCGCACACCAATAACTTCCGGAACAGGAAAACAGGAGGCTTCTCCCAGCATAGCAGCCTCAGCTTCAATACCGCCGACACCCCAGCCAAGAACACCAATGCCGTTTATCATTGTTGTGTGACTGTCAGTGCCAAACATAGAATCCGGATACAAAAGTCCATCTTTTTCAATAATAACATCACTGAGAAATTCAATATTAACCTGATGAATGATTCCAGTTGCCGGCGGTACTGCCCGATAATTTTCGAAAGATTTTTCAGCCCATTTTAGAAACTCATAGCGTTCATTATTACGCTGAAATTCCAAATCAATATTATAATCAAAAGCTTCCTCACTGCCGAAAGAGTCAACCTGAACGCTGTGATCAATAACTAGGTCCACCGGTATTTCAGGATTGATCAAATCAGGACTGCCGCCATTTTTAACAACAGCATCGCGCATAGAAGCTAAATCCACAACAACCGGAACACCCGTAAAATCCTGCAGGATAACACGGCTGGGTTTAAAGGGAACTTCTCCCTGAGGATTATTGGGATCATAATGGAAAAGAGATTTTATGTTATGTTTTATCACATCTAAATTATCGTATTTCCTTAATAAACTTTCAATTAGAATTCGGATAGTGTAAGGAAGGCTTTCAAGCTCTATATTATAATCTTTAGAAGCTTTTACTAAATCAATGTAATGGTAGTTTTTCTCATTAAGAGAAAAATTTGATGCATAATTAATCATAATAAGTCTCCTTTTTGCGTGAATTAATTAAGATTATACAATTTTCTGAATCATTAAGCAAACATAAACTTGCATTTCATGTAATAAAATGTAACATATATTGTGTCGGCAGCTCAGAGAGACTAAAAACACTATATCTTGTGGATTTTTTCAAATAACCCTACTATATTTTGTGTTTTTTCAAGCAAATTTTCTTGCTTTTTTTCTTAAATTTAGATATGCTAATAAGGCAACTTGTAAAAAAATAAAAAATTTTAGGAGGGAAAAATGGCTAAAATAACTGTTTTTTCAAAAAATAACTGCATGCAATGCAAGATGACTAAGAAATTTCTGGAACAAAACCATGTTGACTTTGAAGAAATTAATATTGACGAACAACCAGAGAAAATCGACTATGTGAAAAGCTTAGGCTTTACTGCTGCTCCTGTTATTGAAGCAGGAGACGCTGTCTTCTCAGGTTTTCAGCCTGCTAGATTAAAAGCCCTTATCTAATATTTTGAACATCAAATCAGCAGTCATCCGCAAGGATTAGTACAAAACTTTCAACTGCTGAGCAAAAATCTCCTTAAAACAGGAAATGGGACAAAAATTGGTAAATCGTTATTAAAATGGCAATTTCGATTTTGTTGCCCCACCTGCACACAGTTTATTAGGTATTGACATGGACCAGCCTTCATAGAATCGGCTAACCTCCAACAGTTTCCCAGACTGTTGGAGCTATCACTTACCTAGCACTTAAACAGTCCAGTGGACTCTTTAAGGTGGACACCTGAAAATTAAGAGGTATCCAGAGAAGAACCGCTCTCAACCGCTGCGTCAAACAGTTGATGCTGCATAGATTGAAAGAGTTTAGGACTTTATACGCAATCTTCCTAGCTCACACCGTTTTGCGGGTGATTGCGCAGCAACTATGGCTGTCTGTCTCAAACTTCTTCTAAGAAATTAAGAAATATAAGGAATAGGAATTTATAGATGAGTCTTAAAAATCTCGGCGATGTCTCTTACTTTCGCCTTAACAATGAAATTAACCGCCCCATCAATGGACAGATTCCGCTTCATAAAGACAAGGAAGCCTTGAGCGCTTTTTTTGCCGAAAATGTTCATCCGAACACCAAATCCTTTGACAGCATTACTGATAAGATTCGTTTTCTGATTGAAAATGACTATATTGAATCAGCTTTTATTGCCAAATACAGACCTGAATTTATTGAGGAACTTTCTCAGTCTCTTTATGACTTTGATTTTCGCTTTAAATCATTTATGGCAGCCTATAAGTTCTATCAGCAGTATGCTCTCAAAACAAATGATGGTGAAGCGTATCTTGAAAATATTGAAGACCGTGTTCTCTTTAATGCTCTTTACTTTGCGGATGGCAACGAAAAGCTGGCACACGATCTGGCAATGGAAATGATTGCTCAGCGCTACCAGCCAGCAACGCCAAGTTTTCTTAATGCTGGCCGCAGCCGCAGGGGTGAGTTGGTTTCTTGTTTCCTCATTCAGGTCACCGATGATATGAATTCTATCGGCCGTTCTATCAATTCAGCTCTGCAATTGTCCCGTATTGGCGGCGGTGTCGGTATTTCTCTCAGCAATCTGCGCGAAGCCGGGGCACCAATCAAAGGTTTTGCCGGAGCAGCCTCTGGTGTCGTTCCTGTCATGAAACTTTTTGAAGACAGCTTTTCTTATTCCAACCAATTAGGTCAACGCCAAGGTGCCGGAGTTGTTTACCTCAATGTCTTTCACCCAGATATCATCGCCTTTCTTTCTACTAAAAAAGAAAATGCCGATGAGAAAGTCCGTGTTAAAACTCTGTCTCTCGGTGTTGTCATTCCGGATAAGTTTTATGAACTGGCTCGCAAGAACCAAGATATGTATCTCTTTAGTCCCTATTCTGTTGAACGTGAATACGGTATTCCTTTCAGCTACATCGATATCACTGAAAAATACGACGAATTAGCGGCCAATCCTAATATTATCAAAACTAAGATTCGTGCCCGCGATTTAGAAACTGAAATTTCTAAACTTCAGCAGGAATCCGGTTATCCTTATGTTGTCAATGTAGACACTGCTAACCGTGCCAATCCGATTGAGGGCAAAATTATCATGTCCAATCTCTGCTCAGAAATTCTTCAGGTTCAAACTCCAAGCCAAATCAACGATGCTCAGGAATTTGTTAAAATGGGAACTGACATTTCATGCAATCTTGGTTCCACAAATGTTGTCAATATGATGGCTTCTCCTGACTTTGGCCGTTCCATCAAGGCCATGACCCGTGCGCTTACTTTTGTCACGGATTCATCAAGCATTGAAGCTGTACCAACCATCAAACACGGAAATAGCCAAGCCCACACTTTCGGACTTGGTGCCATGGGACTTCACTCCTACTTAGCCCAGCACCATATCGAATACGGCAGCCCAGAATCTATTGAGTTTACCAATATCTATTTCATGCTCATGAATTACTGGACTTTGGTAGAGTCAAACAATATTGCCCGCGAGCGGCAGGAAACCTTTGTTGGTTTTGACAAATCAAAATACGCTGACGGCACTTACTTTGATAAGTATGTCACTGGTCAGTTTGTACCAAAATCCGACAAAGTCAAAGAACTCTTCAAAGATCACTTCATTCCTCAGGCTGCTGACTGGCAGGCATTGCGCCAAGCTGTTATGAAGGACGGACTTTACCATCAAAATCGCTTAGCAGTTGCTCCAAACGGATCTATTTCCTATATTAATGATGTTTCTGCTTCTATTCATCCAATTACACAGCGCATTGAGGAACGCCAAGAAAAGAAAATCGGTAAGATTTACTACCCTGCAGCTGGTTTGTCAACAGATACCATTCCTTACTACACATCCGCTTATGATATGGATATGAGAAAAGTTATCGATGTCTATGCCGCTGCGACTGAACATGTGGATCAAGGCCTGTCACTTACACTTTTTATGCGCAGCGATATTCCTCAGGGTCTCTATGAATGGAAAACAGAAAGCAAACAAACAACACGCGATCTGTCTATCCTTCGTAATTACGCCTTTAACAAGGGAATCAAGTCTATTTATTATATCCGCACCTTCACCGATGATGGCGATGAAATCGGCTCAAACCAATGTGAAAGCTGTGTGATTTAACTGAACAGTCAAACTTGGAGCTAAAGCTCCTATGTTTGGCACGCCAACCGCTATCGGCGGTTTGGCTAGTTCACTTACTAACTTCGTAGAAGGTGTATAATCGACACCTTCTACTGCGTGTCGTAACTTTCAATAAACTTAGAGCTAAAGCTCCTATGTTTGACACGCCAACCGCTGTACCGGATTAGCTAGGCTTCTCACTAACTTAGAAAATGAAGTGATATCAACTTCGTTTTCTATGTATCGTAAGTTTACTTTTCTTCTGATGCAATTTAAAACTGCGTCAAAGGGCGAACAGCATGAGCCCCACTCCGATACTTTTCGCAGCGCTATCAAAAATGGCATAGCCGCTTGAGAAGAAGCGTAAAGGCGCTCGCTTGCATCTCTATACCACTTCAGAAAAGTATCAAAAAAAAGAAAAGACGAACTAGCAACATTCTCACCCAATTAGGAGATATTCATGACAACCTACTACAAAGCAATAAACTGGAATGCTATTGAAGACGTTATTGATAAATCAACTTGGGAAAAGTTGACCGAACAATTTTGGCTGGATACGCGGATTCCGCTTTCCAACGACCTAGATGACTGGCGTAAGCTGTCAGCCCAAGAAAAAGACCTTGTCGGTAAGGTTTTTGGCGGTCTGACACTGCTTGACACCATGCAGTCTGAAACAGGGGTTGAAGCTATTCGTGCCGATGTACGTACACCGCATGAAGAAGCCGTTTTAAATAATATTCAATTCATGGAATCGGTTCATGCCAAGTCTTATTCCTCTATTTTTTCAACTCTCAATACCAAATCTGAAATTGAAGAGATTTTTGAATGGACCAATAACAACGAATACCTGCAAAGAAAAGCAGAAATCATCAACGAAATTTATCTTAAGGGCAATCCTCTGGAAAAGAAAGTTGCTAGCGTTTTCCTTGAAACCTTTCTTTTTTATTCAGGTTTCTTTACTCCCCTCTACTACCTGGGCAACAATAAGCTGGCCAATGTGGCTGAAATTATCAAGCTGATTATCCGTGATGAATCGGTTCACGGTACCTATATCGGCTATAAATTCCAGATTGGTTTTAACGAGCTGTCTGAGGAAGAGCAGGATAAATTCCGCGACTGGATGTATGATCTTCTCTATCAATTGTATGAAAATGAAGAAGGTTATACAGAAACCCTTTACGACGGTGTCGGCTGGACCGAGGAAGTGAAAACATTCCTGCGTTACAATGCCAACAAGGCTCTGATGAATCTGGGACAGAATCCGCTTTTCCCAGATACCGCTAATGATGTCAATCCTATTGTGATGAATGGTATCTCAACAGGAACATCAAACCATGACTTCTTCTCGCAAGTCGGAAATGGTTACCTGCTTGGTACTGTTGAAGCTATGCATGACGAAGACTATCTCATGGGAATGGAAAGATAAAGTCAAAAAGAATCGAAACGTAAATGTACTGCCCCCCAAAAAAAGTTAGACAGAAAAATCTAACTTTTGGGGGGCGGTTCAAAAAGTTTCGATTCTTTTTTAGGCATCTTTAATCTGATCCGTCAGAGACATCATCTCTAAAAGACTTTGAGCCGTTTCATAACCTTTGTTACCAGCCTTGGTGCCTGAACGCTCAATTGCCTGATCAATGTCTTCTGTCGTCAGGACACCAAAGATAAGCGGAATCTTACTTTCAAGATTGAGTTGACCAACCCCTTTTGCCACTTCATTGCAGACCAAGTCATAATGATTGGTGCCCCCGCGAATGACACAGCCTAAGGTCAAGATACCATCATAATCTTTATGTGCCAGTAATTGTTGTGCTAAATAAGGAATTTCAAAAGCTCCCGGCACCCAATAAACATCAATATTTTCTTCTGCTAGACCGTGACGCAGCAAATTGTCCTTAGCTCCCGCCAGCAATTTCGAGGTAATAAATTCATTAAATCGAGCAACAATAACAGCAACTTTTTTCTCTTGGTTTACATTAAATTGTCCTTCAAATACAGTCATCTTTTCAGCCTTTCTTATAATTGAATATCGTGTTGAAATTTTTCTTTTTTCGTTTTGAGATAAGTGATATTTTCCTGACGTGCAGGAATTTGAAGAGGCAGGCGTTCCGTTACACTGATATCTGCCGCCTCCAACTGTTGAACCTTGTCAGGATTATTGGTTAAGAGTCTAATCTTTTCTACTCCTAAATAATCCAAAACAGATTTGGCAAAATCATAATGACGCTCGTCTGCTGCAAAACCTAGTTCGATATTAGCATCATAGGTGTCAAATCCTTTATCTTGTAACTGATAAGCGCGCAGCTTATTTTTCAAACCAATACCGCGGCCTTCCTGTCTAAGATAAAGAATAGCACCACTACCTTCCTTTTCAATCAGTTTCATGGCTGTTTCCAATTGTTCACCGCAGTCACAGCGCACTGATGAAAAAATATCTCCTGTCGCACACTCCGAATGAATCCGAAAGAGCGGAGCTTCTTCTTGACTCAGGTCACCTTTTGACAAGAGCAGATTTTCCTTGCCTTGGCTATCCTCAAAAAGGGTTAAGTCAAAATGACCATAGCGGGTGGGTAAGGAAACCTTCACTGCTTCTTGAAAACGTAAATAAGTTGCCAATTCCTCTATAGAAATCAAAGGCATCTGCCATTCTTGAGCCAATTTTTCAAGATCTTCTCGTCTAGCCATGTGGCCGTCATCTTTAAGAATTTCACAAATATAGGCAGCCGCTGTCGAACCAGCTAAGGCAGCTAAATCAAGTGAGCCTTCTGTATGCCCGCGCCTTTCAAGAACACCGCCAGCTTTTCCTATCAAAGGAAAGATATGCCCAGGCCTATGAAAATCATGAGCTTTGCTATTATCAAGCACTAGAGCATGAATGGTAGCTGCCCGATCAAAAGCGGAAATGCCGGTTGAAGTCGTCTTATGATCGACACTGACTGTAAAAGCTGTTCCAAGGTCATCCGTATTTTCCTGCAGCATATCTGATAAATCCAGCCCTTCCGCAATTTCTTTGGAAATAGGTGCACAGATAAGGCCACGTGCATATTTGGTCATAAAATTAATGTTTTCTGCAGTGACTAAATCAGCCAGACCGACTAAGTCTCCTTCAGCTTCGCGATCATCATCATCAACTAGGATAATTAATCCTCCTCTTCTTAAACGCTCAACTGCTCTCTCTATTTTTTCAAACATATGCTCTCCTTTCACCATTCAACTGAGCTTTGATATATTTTCCTAAGATATCTGTTTCGATATTGACAGTATCTCCAAGCCTCAAATGACCAAGATTGGTTCCCTGACGGCTGTGCGGAATCAAAGAAACAGTGAAACCTTTTTCATCACAAGAAACAACCGTCAAGCTGACGCCGTTGATGGCAACTGAACCTTGAGGAATAATTTCACCTTCATGCCCCTTAGGATAGAGGAAAGTCAAAATCAAAGCATTCTCTAGATTCTTCTTAGCTAACAATCTCGTCTGAATATCAATGTGCCCCGTGACAATATGGCCTTCAAAGCGGCTGCTGGCAGACATAGCTGGCTCAATATTGACAGTGTCACCGACATGTTTTTGCGATAAGCACGTCCGTTTAAAGGTTTCTGGCATGATATCGACAGTGAACTGGCGACCTTTTTTAGAAATGCAGGTCAGGCAGGCACCATCAACAGCGATACTGTCACCGATTTTAATCTGAGCCAGTAAAGTAGCCGAAACTTGGCAGGTCAACTGAATGCCTTTGCTACTGTGATGAAGACGAATAATCTTCCCCTTTTCCTGAATTAATCCTGTAAACATGATGCTCACCTTCCTTTCTTGGCAGAAATCCGCCAATCCTGACCAATCTGACTCAAAGACAAATCTGATAAATACTTAACTGAACGCGAAGGTCTCAAACTGCTCATGTCCGGCAAAGCATCTCCCCCAAGAAGAGTCGGGCTCAGATAAAGCAGCCACTCATCCCACAAATCCGCCTCATAAAAAGCATCATGAATGCAGCTGCCGCCTTCAACATAGAGAGACTGGATACCTTCTTGAACTAATCTAGCGACAACTTCAGAGACCGTCCACTGCTCGGCTGTAAAAACCGTTACATGACTGGGCAAGTCTGCTACTTCCTGCTGACTAAAAATATAGACCGGCGCCTTATCATCAGTAAAAATGTGCAAATCCTTTTTAGCAAAGATTCTTCCTCTGCGATCTAAGACAATACGAATGGGAGGATAGAGGCTGCTGTTTTTTCCTAAAAGGCTGGGATTGTCCACCAAAACAGTTTCACTGCCAACCAAAATCGCCTGAAAACAGTCACGCTCCTCATGAATAAATTGATTTGCTACAGAACCAGTTAGCTGGGTTCGTTCACCCTTCAAAGCTATCTTCCCATCTAAACTCATAGCACTTTTTAAAACAATATAAGGTCTTTCCTCCTGATAAAAATGATTGTAATAAGGATTGAGAGCTCGTGCCTCTTCTCCTAAAAGACCAACTTCAACCGATACCCCCTGACTCTCCAGAAACTGCTTGCCTTTCCCTGAAACCATAGGATTAGGATCTAGCTGAGCAATGACCACCCTCTTAATTCCAGCCTCAATAATCGCTTGTGTGCAGGGCGGCTGCTTTCCTGTATGATGGCAAGGCTCTAGAGTGACATAAAGCGTAGCTCCTTGTAACTCTTCAGGAGTTGAACAAGTCTCTATAGCATTTCTTTCGGCATGATAGTCTCCATATTTCAAATGAGCACCGCATGCTATCACTTGATTATCTTTTACAATGACAGCCCCAACAAGGGGATTGGTATAAGTCTGTTTAAAGCCCTTTTTAGCTTCTTCAATAGCTAAAGCCATGAATGTTTTATCCATTTTAACTCCTCTCATTATGAATTCAAATAGACTGTCAACAGGAAAACAGGGAGAGTCTTTTCTTTGCTATATAGCCATTCAGTTTTTCTTTTATAGTCTTTTAGCTTATCTTTTATGACTTCGTTAGTTCGCTTTGCCGTACTCTATCGTTGCCTAGTCCTAAAAGCAAACTAAAAAACGATACAAAACAAAAACCCGCTATCTAAAGATAACGGGGCAAAAGTAAAAGAAACCAAATCAATAAAACAATTAATTAAGAGTACAAGTTCTGCAAAAACAGAAATTGGGTACATTTAAAAACAAAAATGATAGTTTACAATACACCAAAAAACATGAACTGCTTTTTAGCACTCTGATTTTTCTTCTCCCATCCAGACTATACTGTCGGTCCCAGAATCTCACTGGGTCAGCCACTTAAGCAGCTCACGGACTTCATGATTTCAATAAAAGCATGTCACCGTCGGTCGGGAATTTCACCCTGCCCCGAAGAACTCTATTTAATTGACTACAGGATAGCATGCTAAAAATAATTTGTCAACTGTATTAGCTCTCAAGCAAACACCTCTTTTAGAATGGTCAGACCTTGATCCAGTTCTTCTTTGGTTAAAGTCAAAGGAGGCAAAAGCCTGATAACATTGGTTCCAGCTGTAAGCACAATCAAACCTTTATCTCGCGCAGCCTGAACCAAATCAGCTAAATTCGCTGTCGTTTCAATACCAATCATATAACCAAGACCGCGAACTTGAGTGACCTTGAGATTATTAGCTAGGGCTTTTTTCAATTGGTCTTGAAGATAATTGCCATTTTCCCAAGCCTGCTCTAAGAAACCTGCTTGAGTCATAATATCAAGAACGGCTGAGCTGGCTGCCATGGCCAATTTATTCCCGCCAAAAGTTGAACCGTGCGAACCGGGACCAAAGGCGCTACCCAGCTGTGCTTTTGCCAGCATGGCACCGACAGGGACACCGTTGGCTAAACCTTTTGCCAGAGTAAAAATATCCGGCTCAATGCCGTAATGCTCAAACGAATACAGCTTGCCTGTCCGGCCCATGCCTGTCTGAACCTCGTCTATGATAAGCAGCAGGTCATTCTCCTGACAATAGTCAACCAGAGCTGTCACGAAGTCCTGCTTAGCAGGCAGCACACCAGACTCTCCCTGAACCAGCTCCAGCATCACAGCTGCCGTTTGAGCATTTACTAATTTTTTAACAGAATCCAAGTCATTGAAAACAGCGTAGTGAAAATGCGGGACACCCTCACCAAACCCCTCTTTTATCTTGTCCTGGCCGGTAGCAGACATAGAGCCAAATGTCCGGCCATGAAAAGAATCTTTAAAAGTGATGATTTCCTGCTTGCCTGTCGCCTTGCGGGCAATCTTGATAGCAGCCTCATTGGCTTCGGCTCCGCTATTGCAAAAGAAGGCCAGATAATCGCGATTGCCAATCAGTTTTTCTGCTACCTCTTCCTGAAGAGAATTCTGGTAGAGATTAGGGCTATGCCAAATGCGCTCAGCCTGCGCTTCCAGAGCTTTTTTCACCTGCGGATGAAAACCTAAATTGGTCACGCCGATACCCGTTGAAAAATCAAGGTATTTTTTACCATCTGCATCAAACAAATAATTTCCCTGTGCTTTGACAAATTCAATAGCAGCTCTTTTATAATTTTGAAATAATTTACTCATTTTTGTCTCCTGTCACTTCCGAAAGTTTTAGTTGATTGTGTTCTTTACCGGCAGTACTTTTTAGCCTTTATGAATTAAGGTTCCTTCTGTCAGGCCATCGCCGATTAAAACCTGTGCAACCCCTAACTCAACAGTCTTTGCGGCACTTTCAATTTTAGGAATCATACCGCCCGTAATAACACCGCCTATAATCTTTTTAGGAATCTGATCAACCGTTAATTCCGGCAGTACTTGTCCGTTTTCCAAGACCCCTTTGACATCTGTCAGAAGAATCAGTTTTTCAGCTGCCAGAGCAGCTGCTGTCGCCGTAGCCAGATAGTCAGCATTGATATTCAGCATGTCCCCTTCTTTGGAATAGCCTAAGGAAGCCAAAAGCGGGATTTTCCCCTCATTTAACACTTCTAAGACAGGGGCCCTTTGAATACTGGTGACTTCTCCTACGTAACCATAAGTATCCTTATCCAGAAAATCAGCTCTTATCAGTTGCCTGAGCTGCGAGGTCAGCTGCAGATTAGCAAGACCTGACTGAGTGAGTTTCTCACTTAAATCCTTGCCAACAATATCTAATAAGGCCTGACTGACTAGCTTCATGTCCGACTGGCTGGTCACGCGCAGACCCTTGACTTTTTTGATGGAAACCTTGTTTTCCTCCATGAGCCTGTTGATGGCAAAACCGCCGCCATGCACAATAACAAGGTGTTTGCCAGCATCCTGCCAGTCTTTGATCTGACTGAGAAACCCCATACTCAGCTGCTGAGCGGCTACTCCGCCAATTTTAATAACGATAAAATCTTTCATTTATTTTCCTTTGCTAATGGCTCAGCTGCTAAGTCCGATAAAGGGCATTGATTTTCACATAATCATAAGAAAGGTCACACCCCCAAGCGCTAGCTGCTTGTTCACCGGCATGCAGGTCAATACTTATCTTGATCTCATCAGCCTGCATAACAGCCTGCATCTCTTCCTCATCAAAGCTGACAGGGCTGGAAGCAATCATAACAGGAATATTTTCGAGATAGATATCAATATTATCCACAGCGATATCCGCTCCAGCATAGCCCACCGCCGCTAAAATCCGGCCCCAGTTAGGATCTTCACCAAAGACGGCTGTCTTTACAAGACTTGATCCGACAACACTTTTAGCCATCATGCGGGCATCTGCTTCATTGGGAGCATTGAGCACTTCAGCCTCTATAAGCTTGGTGGCTCCTTCACCGTCCTTGGCTATTTTCTTAGCCAGCTCTTGCATAACAAAATGAAGCATGCTCGAAAATTTGTCAAATTCTGGGGTGTCTGGCAGGATTTCGTCATTTAGCGTACAGCCGTTAGACATAACAAGTACCATATCATTGGTTGAGGTATCACCGTCAACTGTAATCTGATTGAAAGTTGTTTCGACATTTTGACTGAGGGCTAATTGCAGCGTTTCGCTTGAAATAACAGCATCACAAGTGATGAAGGCCAGCATGGTTGCCATATTAGGATGAATCATGCCCGAACCCTTGGCGACCCCTGCCATAGTGACCTCATCACGGCCAAATTGCTCGGTGACAGCTACTGTCTTGGTCTGTGTATCAGTGGTCAAAATCGCTTGGGCAAAATCATCTGAATTTCCATTGATAAGAATTTTTGACAATCCCTTTTTCAAGGTGTCCATAGGCATAAGTTCACCAATGACACCTGTTGAGGCAACACCGACAAGGTCACTATCGATACCCAGTTTTTCAGCTGTCCACTGCTGCATGGTCTGGGCATCTTCCATACCCTGCACACCTGTACAGGAATTGGCAACCCCTGAATTCACAACCAGAGCCTGCATCTTTTGCGTTTTTTTGACTGCATTTCTAGTCACAATCAAGGGAGCAGCAATTACCTTATTGGTCGTGTAGACACCAGCAACGCTGGCCGGGACTTCTGAAACAATCCAGCCGAAATCTTTTTTCCGTTTTTTAAAGCCTGCATGTAAACCATCTGCCGAGAAACCCAGCGGACTGGCAATATTTCCTTTAATAACTTTCATAACTCAACTACTAAGAACCTCAAAAACAATCTAAAGAGTCTGTTTCAAGCTCAGAGCGGCTAATGGAGATCTGACTCACCTTAGCCGTCAATAATGCTGTGCTTTTAGGCTTCTTGGTTCTATTCCTTTCTAAACTTATCCACTTTCAGCCTTATAAATAGCTGGGAGACATCAGCAGACCTTCTGTTTCATCAAATCCCATCATGAGATTGAGATTTTGAATGGCCTGACCAGCTGCTCCTTTAACCAAATTGTCAATAACAGATACAACCGTTAAGACATTAGTCACTTCATTGTAAGCAAAACCAATATCTGTAAAATTAGAACCAATGACATTGTGCAGCTCCGGAAGTTCCTCTTGCATGCGGACAAAAACCTTATCAGCATAGCAGGCATCATATATCTGATTAATCTCAGCCTCAGTCAGAGGTTTCTGTAACTTACTGTAGCAAGTTGCCATAATACCGCGGTTGACAGGCAAAAGCGAGGTTGAAAACTGAAGATGCTGCAAATCTTTGTCAAAGAGCTGCAGTTCCTGAACAATCTCAGGGATATGCTGGTGGCGGTTCAGTTTATAGGTCACATAATTATCATGTACATTGACAAAATGACTGGATTCAGACAGGGCCTTACCGGCTCCTGTCAAGCCTGACTTGGCATCAACGATAATGTTGTCTAAATCAGCTGCACCGGCCTTAATCAGGGGCAGCAGAGCAAGTTCTGTTGCTGTCGCATAGCAGCCGGGATTAGAAATAAATTTCTTTCCTTTGACATCAGTAAATTCAGCCAGTCCATAGGTAAATTTATCCAGATCTGACTGTTTGGCAGGTGTTTTTTGATACCATTTTTCATAAATCTCAGCAGGCAGACGGTGATCGCCAGAAATATCAATGACAGGAAAATCCGCAGCAAGGAAGTCTTGGGCCAGCTCCTTAGCAATACCGCTAGGTGTAGCAAAAATAACCAGGTCCGTTTCACTCATAATTGCTTGACTGTCAAAAGCCTGAATTTCTAAATCACAGATTCCCTTTAAGTATGAATAAATATCAGACAATCGTGTTCCAATCTCTTTGCTTGCATAGACCGACACAAGCTCTGCTTCTCTGTGGTTATTCAAGAGACGAACCAATTCTAATCCACTATATCCTGTAATACCAACGATTGAAACTTTCATGCTTAATCTCTCCTTTACTGAGTATGTTGATTATTTTAACGAATATTTATTCATAAGTCAAGAATAAAAATAAATTTAATATAAAAAATCTGTCTGCATATTATTGCGGACAGATGAGAAAATCAGCTGTAATAAAGCATTTTACTTATTTAAAGATAAACAGCAGGAAATAAATAGCAGATGGAAGATTATTCAATATATGAACCATCATGGAATCTCTAATATTGCCGCGGCGCTGATAAGCCAGATAAAGTATAGCACCAAGGCAGGCATAAATCAGAAACTCAAAGACCGTTGTCGCATGAGGAAAAGCAAAGACAGCGGTGGTCACAACACCGGCTAAAATTTTGCGATCATGCTTAAACAAAAGATGATCAGGAAAAGCACGGTAGGCCAACTCTTCAATTATAGGACCGATAATCCCTACTAAAATAATATATAAGAGGGTGTACAAAAAGAAGCCGCCAGCAAAGAAATTGGTTAAACTTTTCAGGCCAGCATCATTGACAGTTGTCTTTTGGCCTGACAGTATTTGATTGATCGAAGTTCCAGCAATAGCAACTGCCCTAGCAGCGAGGAAAAACAGCAGAGCAATAACAATATCTTTAGCAGTCATTTTTTGATCTGCCACTTCTGCTGGTTCATACTTTTTGTGAGCCTTCCACAAGAAATAGATAACAACAGCAATAAATACAATATAAGCAATTCCCAGCCCCCATTTTACAGGCAGAGAAAATGCGAACTGCCTTTGCAAAAGAATCATGGGAAGAATATTGCAAAGCAAAGAGAGAAAAATAAGGCCGATAACTTTAAAAACATTAATGATTAATTTCATAAGAATACTCTTTCTATTTATAATACGCTTTTGTCATTTTAAACTGCATTACCATAATGTAAAGATGGATAACTGCTGCTACCAGAATCCCTGTCACTTCAACTTTTTGAGTGATAAAAGACCAGAAAAAGAGAATGAGATAGATAGCAGGCAAGATAGCTCCGTTTAGATTCATGACAATATCAAAAGACATCTTATAGTTTGCTTCCAGCTCTGCTTCATCCATCTGCATGACATTAGCTTTTAGTTCTTTCAAAGTTGGGACAAGCGGCATTTTAATGTCACGAATACGGCTATAAACTTTGAGAATGTAGGTTTGAAAGACACTACCAGCCACGACAAAGACAAAATCAAAAATAGGAAAAAACAGTTCAGCCTTATCACTAGCAAAAGTAACTTTAAAGGATAGGACCAAGCTAACCATGGCAACACTTGTCGCCACACCATTAAAAACCGTCGCATAAGAATGCTTGCGATTCATAGCTCGATAAAGCTCTTCTGAATCGTCATCATCCATATTTTGATAGCGTTTGTAATCCTTCAACACTTGATAGATACACAATATAGACAAAAGCAAAGCAAGTAAATATACCACCCTCAAAACTAGCGTAAGAGTAACAATAACTGACTCCTGTGAAAAAGGCAGACCATTTTTATCAATATTAAAGGTTGCTACAGTGAAACCAACAACACCCCCCAGAACGCCTCCAATGGTGCCTCCAATAAGTAACTGCTTAGCAAATCTTGCTACAGTTCCGCTTTGTTTCTTCTGTTTCATTCCTCTACCTCCACTAGACTAAAGACATTTTCTACAGGTTCATCAAAGATTTTAGCAATCTTGAAGGCGATAACAACAGACGGTGTGTATTCATTACGCTCAATCAGACTGACTGTCTGGCGGGAAATACCAGCCAGTTTAGCCAGCTGTGTCTGATTGATACCGTTTCTGGCTCGCAATTCTTTGAGCCGATTCTTCAATATCAAAACCATGATTTCCTCCTTTGGACACACGCATTATCTGATTATTTGCTTGTGTTTTGTTGCCCAGATAACACCAGCTAAAGACAGCAGCAGCCATATTAGAAGAATCCAGAAACTCTTATCTGTCAGCTGATAGCTTAACCAGTCTGTACCGGCTCTTGTATAAGCTCCCATGTAAGTGTAAGCAATAAATTTTTCAATCCCTTTATCCATCATTGAAAATAAAGGCAGCAGGAAGGTCAGCATCATGACCGGCATTGCCAAAATGGTTGCGCGAGCCTGAGTATCTGTCAAAAGAGCTACCATCAAAAAAAGCAAAAAGACAACAAGAGAGGTCAAAAGCATGATAATCACATAAGACAGACCCAAGTCAGCAAATTTCACCTCTAGGTAGAGGGGTAAGAGAAACATGTAAAGCACATTTAGAATAAAAGGAAAAAATAAACTTGCCAACACATACTCCCAGCTCTTGACACCTGCTAAACGCAGACTGCGCTGATTATTTTTTTCAGCTTCTTCAGCTACTAAAGTTGGCATGATATAACCAATCAAAGCCGGAATCATCGGCGAAACCAGATACAAAATAACCTCATTCGTATTTTGCATTTTTAAGTTTTTATACATAAATTGATAAAGCAAAACCAGCAAAAATGGCATGAAAATATTGACAATAATCGGTTTATTGGCAAGTATCATTTCTTTTCGGCTCCAAATAAGGGCTCTCATCCGCTTAAACATTTAATTTACCTCCTGTCAGTGAGATGAAGATATCTTCCAAAGTAGGCTCACAAGAATGAATGGTTTCAATTTCATCCACTTGCTCCAGCTGAGATAATTCACTGTAAGGCAACTCTACTTCATGTCCATCAGTATAGAGAAGACGGACACGCTTGTCTTGATAATACTTTTGAATCAAATCTTTGGGACGCCCTGTTTCGACTAATTTTCCTTGATAAAGAAGGGAAACACGATCGCAAAGAAGCGTTGCTTCCTGCATGTCATGTGTTGTCAGAAAGATAGTTGTCCCTTCTTCCTTCAGCTCCAAAAGCCAATCGTGAATCATACGCGATGTTGCCGGATCAAGCCCGCTGGTTGGTTCATCTAAGAAAAGGAATTTAGGGCGGTTAATGAGAGCCCGTACCAAAAGCATGCGCTGCTTCATCCCTGTCGAGAGTTTTTCAGCAGGTTTATTACGGCTTTCATATAAACCGATGCGCTGCAGCAGTTCGTCAACGCGGCTGTTAGAAACCCCGTGCCACTTGCTGTAGACTTGGATATTTTTATAAAGTGTCATTTTCTCATAAAAACCGCTGGTATCACTGACTATACCAATCTGTGCCAAATCTTCGCTGTCCAAAGCAAGTACTTCTTTCCCAAAAATCTTTGCACTGCCGGAATTTATCAATAGCTGCCCTGTTAAAATATTAATCGTTGTCGTTTTTCCAGAGCCAGACGGTCCCAAAAATCCGAAAATTTCACCCTCTTTTATCTCAAAAGAAATACCGTCTAAGGCCGCTTGATCGCCAAAGCGTTTAACCAAATCTCTAACTTCAATAACATTTGTCATTCCAAACCTCCTTTTATTAAGATACAAAGGCGTAAAGCGACACACCGCAAAATAGGAAAACTGACGAAGATGCGACAGCATCTAGGCAGGTTTTATCTTTTTGCACAGTGTCGTAGCCGTGTTCAATTATTAAGATACAAAGGGCGTTAAGAAAGCGAGAAGAAAATAGGAGCCTAACGCCATGCGCTTTGCGCATAAGGCAGGCTATCTTTTTCTCGACGCTTTTAGCCCGTGTTCATTTATTTGCAGTTTTACACCACTTTTTCTCGCTGTTAAAAACAAGAAAAGATTTCTTTGACAATTTTAGTGTAACACATCATTTTATTTTTGACAAGTATAATAGTCAAATTTAAAAGAATAATATGCAAAAAAACGGAAACTAATACTCAATAAAAATCAAAAATAGACTAGGCGACAAAACACAGGCTGTACTGGAGTACGGCAAGGCGAAGTCAACGACCTATAATTTTGATTTTTGAAGAGTATAAATGATTCCCGTTTTTTTTATAAAAGCTATGGATAGGATAAAGCTTACATTTTAGTCAGCGGTAAAAGGACCTCCACCTTGGCGCCAGCGGTTTTAGCATCGTTAGATAAATTCAGGCTACCGCCATGTAAGCGAATGATATTGTCTGCAATAGTTAGCCCAAGACCGCTATGCTGGCGATTATGACGGCTGTTGTCATCTTTGAAAAACTGCAGCTTTGCCTTTTCTAAGGCTGTTCTTGAAAAACCCTGACCGCTATCCAGACAAGTAAACTGAAACAGAGCATCTTCCAGATGACAGACTAATTGCAGCTGACTGCCTTTGGGACTGTGCTCTACTGCATTGGCAATGATATTCATCAGCGCACGTTCCAACAATCCCTTATCCCAATAAGCGGTGAGTTGATTATCAGACAAATCATTGA
Organism: Streptococcus ratti FA-1 = DSM 20564; assembly: GCF_000286075.1. Classification (GTDB taxonomy): domain Bacteria; phylum Bacillota; class Bacilli; order Lactobacillales; family Streptococcaceae; genus Streptococcus; species Streptococcus ratti. The sequence goes on from NZ_AJTZ01000005.1 coordinate 1,045,701, forward strand.
AAAATTGAACCTTTATATCTTTCGTTGCAGCAAGAGCTTGGCTATTCTGGGATAATTCCTCCAAAAAGGCTGTGACCTTTATTTTTTCAGGATGGAAATCTTGTAATTGACTGTTTTTAGTTAGATAGGACAATTGCTGAAGGTAAGTCTCCACCTGTCCAATGTTCTTCAGACTGTAGCCCACAAATGTCTTTTGGTTTTCTGACAGTTCTGTTTGCATGAGCAGTTCAGTATTTCCTTTAATGACTGTCAGCGGTGTTTTTATATCATGCGTTAGGGCAGTTATTTGATCCTGCTTTTCCTGCTCCAATTGCCAGCTGCGCATCAAAGAATCCCTCAAGGCTGCTCGCATAGTATCCAAACTATTTAAAACTTGATTAAATTCTTTAATACCAGATGATTGTACCGTAAAATCCAAATCCTGCTTAGCTATTTTCTGCGTAGTGGCAATGATTGGAGACAATTGTCGCTGCAGTCTGCGGGCAAAATGAAAAGTTACCAGTACAAAAATCAGCAAATTAATTAAAGCAAAGATAAGAATAGCCAAAAACTGAGCGCTGGGCAGGTAGCGATTCATCCAAGAGAAGCGATAACGTCCAACGAGTTGATAATTCACCACCAGCAGGCCATCCTGACGCTCAAAGGTCATAAAATAGCCGTAAATGCTGGGGTCGGCTTCTTGGCCTTTAGCCACTCGCAAGGCTGCTGCTTGCAGTTTAGAGCTCATATTGCTCTTTTTGATCTTACCAGACTTGTCTAGCAAAATATAACGACTGTCCTTAGGCAATTGCTGCGGGTGAAAGTTTGCCGATTTCTCCAACTGCTTTTTTTGATGCAATAAGATTTTTTCGGTCTGGTTGGCTGGAATGGCCAAACCACTGTTATAGAGCATATTGAAAGCCAAAAGAACCAGCACCGCAGCCAGTGAGCAAGCCAGAATAATAGATAGAAAGTAAGTCCCAAAGATAAGCTTAAGAGAACGCACCGGTCTTTTTACTGCCATTTATACCCTATCCCCCAGACTGTTTCAATCGGCTCCTGCCCAACATTTCTAAACTTGGAGCGAATATTTTTAATGTGCTCTGCAATAGCTGCTGGAGTTCCGCGTTCTTCATAGCCATACAAGTGGTCATAGAGCTGGTCTTTAGAAAAGACCTGACCACGATGCTTGGCTAGTTGCTCGCAAATCTCATATTCTGACTTAGTCAAATCCAAGACTTGGTCACTAACCCTTACCTGCTTGCTGGATAAATCAAAATAAATATCACCCAAAAGCAAGGCTGCATGGCGCTCACGCTTTTCACGACGCAAATGAGCGTTGATACGCGCAAGCAGCTCCTCTACACCAAAGGGTTTAACCAGATAATCATCCGCTCCGTAAGCTAACCCCGTAACAATATCAGCTTCCTGTGTCTTAGCCGTCAGAAACAGGATAGGACAGTCTACCAAGGAGCGAATCTCTCGGCAGAAGCTCAGTCCATCCACATCCGGCATCATAATGTCCAGTAAAATCAAATCATAGCGCGCCAATCTTGAGCGGTCAACCTGTTCGGCGCTCGTGAAAGTCTCTGCCAGATAGTTCTGCAGCTGTAAGGTATTTTTTATCAGAGCCAAAATATCTGCATCGTCATCAATTACCAAAATGCGTGTCATACTAGGAAACCTCCTTCACTAGGATAACATATTTTATTCAACATTGCTCCGTCCTTGCCATCTGTCAAACCAAAGAAGACTGAGAAATAAACCAAGCAAAGTCACTGGAAAGGCAACTTCCAGCCAGAGGAGAAGCTGCTGGGCAAAAATAGGATTTTTATCTGGATATTGCAGCATGCTAAACCAAGTCCCCATCAATCGTGCTGGCCAGGCACAGGGAATAAATTGCCAAATGCCATCACCTAAGCCTGTTAGAAGCAGGGCTGAAATTAGGACTTCAAAAATGCCCAGACCAATAGTTGCCCCGCTGCCAAATAAAAAAGCAAGAACCAGATGCAGTAAATATAAGACAACGGTTGATCCCATTAAAAGCAACCCAGCATAACCGTAAAAGGCAAGATAAAAGATATTGGCATCGGAAGGATACAAGAGGCCAAAGACAGACAAAGCTAAGAAAACAGCGACAATTTCCATCAGGATAAGACTAACAAATTTTACAAAATAAAGGATTTTTCGTTGACTACTTGCTAAGACAGGTTGAAAGCAACCAGCTTCTGCCTCTAATTCAACGACTTTGCTGCAAATAATAGCAATGACTAACGGAAAAGCAAGCCCCAGTACTTGTAAATAGCCACTCGTAATACTTGCCCAAGAATAAGCAGGTGTCAGCCAACCAAAGACAGTAGTTAAAACAGCAACGCCAGCTGGTAAAAGCACATGTATCCAAGGCACAAAGGTACGTTTATATTTTAAAAACTCTGCCCAGAGCAATTGAATCATTACTTAACCTCCTGTTTTTCAAACCAAAGAGCCGTTAGCCAAGTTATCCCTGCAAAAAGAACAAACGCCAGCATTAAACTTAAGCATATAGACCAGCCGCTAGTTGCTAATAGCGGTGCCGCTGCCTCTGAACCTGCTTTTAGTCCATTGGGATATATTTTCATAAAGGGTATCATCAATCTCATACCCCAAGCATAGGGACACAGCCACCAATAAGCGGTCGTTGAAAAAGCAACTCCCAAAATAATATTAGCTGTAAAATTGACTAACAAGGTGATAATTAAGCCCAATTTCTTTGCTAACCATAAACAAAACGGGAATTGCCAAAGGACACTAAGCAGTAAGACCATAGAAGCAAGAAGCGTTTGACTAATAGGATAAGTTTCTCCATAGTGAGGAAAAATAAGATATTTCAACAAGACTAAGAGAAAACAATGCAAGAAACTGCTCAGGGTCAAATAATAGCTAAGGGTTGTAACCTTGGTCAGCCAAAATTTTCTTAAGGAAATTGGCAAGGGAAACACTGCCCGATAGTGCAGCTTTTTCTCTTCATAAGTATTTACTAAAGCAGCAAATAAAGTCAATAGTCCTGGCAAAATCATAACATACCACCAATTATAAGCATCTGTAATCAAATACTGAGGCACCATAAAACTGTGTATCGCTACCAATAACGGCCCTAAAATCAGTAATTTTTTCGCCATCGTCCTCTTCAGTTTTAAACGTTCAGCTTGAAACATGCCCAGCATATCACTCACCTCCCCGATACTTCATAACAACATCAGTAAAGAGCTTTTCTAAATCTTCGCCTTGATGAATTTTATCTTGATAGCCCAGTACGCCATTTGCAATAATTCCGATATGATCCGCTGTCATTTGAATTTCAGACAAAATATGGCTGGAAATAATAACTGTAATCCCCTGCTCAGGAAAGGAACGAATGAGCTCACGCAGTTCCTGAATACCGATAGGATCAAGCCCATTAGTCGGCTCGTCTAAAATCAAGAGTTTGGGATGATTAAGCAGAGCAATCGCGATTCCCAAGCGCTGTTTCATCCCCATGGAAAACTGACCAGATTTTTTTTGACCTGTATTAGTTAAGTCAACAATCTTTAAGACTTCATCAATCCGACTATCCGGTAGTCCTAACATCAAAGTTCTTACCTTTAGATTTTCACGCGCTGTCAGGTTTTCATAAAGCGGCGGCGATTCAATCAGAGCACCAATATTTTCTAAATCCTTGCGGCTCCAGTCATGTCCATCAATCAGAATCTGCCCAGATGTCTTTCTCAGCATTCCTGTGACCATCTTTAAAGTTGTTGATTTACCGGAACCATTGGGGCCTAGCAGACCATAAATCGAATGCCGTTTAACTTTTAAATTGAGCTGATTAACTGCCGTTTGCTGACCAAACTGCTTGGTTAAACCTTTTGTCTCTAACATATAATCCATTATGCTGTCCTCCTTATATAAGATACAAAGCCGTTAAGCGACTCCAAGAATTTTAGGGAACTTGACGACGATGCCCTAAGCATCTAGGAAAGTGACTCTAAATTCACAGAGTCGTCGGCGTGTTCAATTACAATAAGATACAAAGGGCGTTAAAAAAGCAAGAAGAAAATAGGAGACTAGCGCGGTGCGCTTGCGCACAAGATAGACTCTCTTTTTCTCGACGCTTTTAGCCCATGTTCAATTACAACAAGATACAAAGGGCGTTAAAAAAGCAAGAAGAAAATAGGAGACTAGCGCGGTGCGCTTGCGCACAAGATAGACTCTCTTTTTCTCGACGCTTTTAGCCCATGTTCAATTACAACAAGATACAACAGAGGCTTGTTATCTAAGTGCTTTGCACTTGATAACAAACGCCAATCACTATAGTGAATTGGCTGCCTCTCTCACTAACTTCGTTTGGTTAGTGAAATCGACTAACCAAACTGCGTGTCGCAAAGGGCACCCGTGGATAAAGTCAAAATAGAGAGTCCGACAACGAATCACTAAAGATGCTAGGAGGATTCATCTTTTTGACATAGTCCGCAGCCCGTATTCTGGTACCTGTATTAGTTATAAGATAAAAATTTAAGGATTTTATAAGGAAAAAGAAATTAAACATTTTTTTGACCAGCAAAGCGAGACTTTTCGCCGCTCTTTAGGAAGTTTGAGACCTTAAAAACACATCTTACGTCACCTAAGAAAAGTCCTAAAAAAGATTGTGTCTTCAAGTTGATTGAAAGCTTACTTTTATACTCATAAGATCTTTTTATAGTCTGGCATAAGTTTTTCTGATTATGCAAAATACAGTTGGGAGACTATAATGAGAAATAAGAAAGGAGTTAGTCATTTGAAAACACTAAAGGATTATTATCGGCTTTTCTTTGCTAGTGCTGCTATTTTGCTGACGATTTTGGCACAGCTGCTCATTCCTAAGTCTGCTGTTAGTTTCACTAAAATTCAGCCTTGGTATTTATACTTTCTCTGGCTGTCTTTGGTCCTTACACTTGCAGCGGCACTGCTCAGTATTTTTCGCCGAAAAAAGGGAGCCTTCTTTCACAAGAGCTATTTTATTGGTAGCAGCTATTTGCTACTAGCCGTCTATAATCTTGTCACCGAAAAACTGGTCTTACTGCCCGAGATTTTCTTCCCCAGTCCTAATAAAATTTTAGCGGTCTTTGTTAAAAATGGCTCTTTCATTTTAAAATGCGATCTTTTTTCACTGCGGCTGCTGGCTATTTCGTGGGCTATCGGAATTGCTTTAGGTTTACTGACAGGTATTCTAGTGGGTTGGTTTACCTCTTTTAATTATTGGCTGGATCCAATTATTAAAATTCTGGGACCGATTCCGTCTACAGCTTTTGTGCCTATAGCCTTAACAGCTTTCCCTACCAGTTTTGCCGCCAGTATTTTTCTGATCAGTCTCTCTGTCTGGTTTCCTGTGACAATTTTAACCAACTCAGGCATTCAGAATGTCAAAAAGACCTATTTTGAAGTCGCGGATACTCTTGGAGCTACGACTTTTCAAAAAATTGTTCATGTCGCCCTTCCGGCCAGTCTTCCCAATGTTTTTGTCGGCATTTTTAATGGTGCCTGTAGCAGTTTTATCACCCTGATGACAGCAGAAATGCTGGGCGTTAAATATGGTATTGGCTGGTATATCAACTGGCAGAGAGAAGTCTTAGGCTATGCCAATGTCTATGCTGGTCTGATTACCATTGCTATTACTTTCAGCTTAATTATCACGCTTCTTTTCAAGGTTCGTGACAGATTGCTTTCATGGCAGAAAGGATTTATTAAATGGTAGGATCACTCAAGATTAATCACATTCAAAAAGTCTTTAAAGCGACTGATGATGCACATACAGATATTGAGGCTTTGCATCAGATTAATACGACTATTGAACCTGGCGAGTTCATTTCCCTTGTCGGTCCTTCAGGAAGCGGAAAAACAACTCTGCTGCGTATTATTGCAGGTCTAGAGAGAGCCAGTCAAGGTGAAGTTTGGCTGGACGGGCAGATCATTACTCAGCCTTCGCGAAAGCTTGGGTTCGTCTTTCAAGAAGCAACCCTTTATCCGTGGCTGACTGTTTATGATAACATTGCTCTGGGCTTAAAACTAAACAAGGAAAAGGAGCGGCTGGCAGAAGTTAAAGATTATATTAACTTAGTTGGACTAAGCGGTTTTGAAAAAGCTTATCCTCATAATCTATCCGGCGGTATGCAGCAGCGGGTCAATATTGCCAGAGCGCTGATTAACAATCCTGATGTCCTGCTGCTTGATGAACCATTTGGCGCCTTGGATGCCTTTACCAGAAGCAAGATGCAGTCTGAGCTGATTGATATCTGGCAAAAACGCAAGATTACCATGATCATGGTAACCCATGATGTTGAAGAAGCTGTTTTTCTCTCTGACCGTGTATTTGCCATGACCCCAAGACCAGCTGTCATCAAAGAAATTGTTACAGTCGATTTGGACAGGCCTAGAGAAAGAGACTCACAAAATTTTATTGCTATTAAAGAAAAAATCTTACATACATTGAACTTCTAAAGAAAAGAGGACCACCTTATGCAAAAATTCCCAACCCTAAAATTTCTCAAACTTGGACTTATTTTATTTGCCATATCAGTGGGCTTAGCAGCCTGTTCAAATTCCTCTTCGTCAACCTCCAAAAACTATGATGCTTCTGAAAAAGATTCTTACGTCCTAAAAATTTCCGAAAACTCCGATCTTTGCGGTGCTCCACAGCAGATAGCTATTGAAAAAGGCTTCTTTGATAAGGTTGGACTGAAATATAAGGTCGTTAAAATCGGACAGGATACTTCTAATCTTGATGCCTTAAATGCCGGCAAGATTGATGCTTCCAATTCCTTAATGGCAAGTATTATTCAGCCTTTAGCCAACGGTGCTAAGCTAAAAATTACAACTGGTCTGCATACTGGCTGTCTGCAGGTATTAACAAAAGATGGCAAAATCAAATCTGCCGCTGATCTAAAAGGTAAAAAGATTGGGGTGACTGCTGTTGCTGGCAGCCCTGCCATCTTTGCTAAACGTGTTCTGTCAAAGGCTGGTTTGAAGGTTTCTGATGATAAAGGCGATGTCAGCTTTGTCACTTATCAAAGCGATCAGTTAGGACAGGTTCTGGACAAGGGTGAAGTTGATGCCATTGCCCTTGGCGATCCTGATACTGAGGTGCTGAAAAAACAATACGGTTTTAAAACACTGGCCAATTCATCAACTGACAAGGACTTTAAAGATGAATACTGCTGTGTCGCCTATGTAGCAAACGATATAGCCAAGAAACATCCAGCTGTAGCAGCCAAATACACACTAGCCATGCAAAAAGCAGCTGACTGGGTGCAAAAACACAAAAAAGAAACTGTTGATATTCAGCTGAATAAGAACTATGTTGCTGGCAGCAAAGACAGCAATCTCACCAGTCTAAACAGTTATACTTTTGAACCTAGCTATTCCGGTGCTTATGACAGCTTCGATTCTGTAGCCAGCGACTTACGAAAAGTTGGTATTTTATCTAATGATGTTGATCTAAAGGCTTTAAGAAGCAATTCCTTCTTAAAAGTGAAAGATGTCAAATAACTTATATTAAAAAGGTCTGATTCCTCCTTCGTGCGGAATCAGACCTTTTGATAACATTCTAAAATTCTGGCTCTATAATACCTGTAACGGGTGAGATTTCCACCAGAAGTTTAGAGCCTCTTTGAGTACACAAAAAGCCTCAGACGAACGCTTTAGAACTAGACAACTCAAACGCTAGATTTGAGGCGACTAACAAGCTCATCAAAGACATTAAGCGTCAATATCGCAATTTCCCTAACTTCAAGAAGCAAATCTTATTGTCACTGAATATCAAAAAGAGAGAATAAATGTCATTCTCCCCAGAACCTAGCTTTTCGCCAGCCACTGCAGTTGACAAGAAGCCTGAAATTATTAAACAGCCTAAAATCAGCAAATTGACGGTCATTTTTCAGCTATAAATGTAGTTATCGTCTTAAATAAGATTTAGGTTGAAAGCTAATTAACCAATTACCATCTTTTCTGATTTTATATTATTAAAAAAAGTAGTTATAGCTAGTTAGGTGTTGCTGTAACAACAGTAAGATCTCCTCCTGTTTCTGCTACATTGCTAACTTTAATTGTGACAGAAATACTACTAGCTGTTTTAATACTATCTGCTAAACTTTTAGTACAATATAACATCAAGTCTTCATTTTCAGGATCCCCACTATTAACATAAATGAGATACTTTGTGTTATCGGCATTCATTCCCCAAATATCTGTCCAAATTGGTGAGGTTGTAAACTGATATACTTCTCCATCTTTTAGTTCTCCAGCATCATACTTAGCTGTTAATTCAGATGCGCTAATTAAAATAGGTTTAGTTGATGAATTTGAAGAATTTGTAGATGGCGAACTGGATTCTGACGAACTAGAGGTGGAAGAATTTGTAGATGATGAACTTTGAGAAGTTGAAGACTTAGATTCACTAGAGGAACTATGTGATTTATTTATTGAATCTTTATCTTTTTCGTAATCGTTAGGAGTATAAAATGTTACATTCCAACTTTCAGGTGAATAACCATCATCTAAGATAATTGTTGCACCTTTTGGAATAGTTACTTTATAAACTTTTCCAATTGTATAAACCATCTCAAAAGTACCTGTAGAATCCCCTACAGCATCAAGAATTTCTAAAGTTAAATAGGCATTTTTCTTACTGTCATTAGAACTATATTGAATATCAGTCATTACAAAATAATAACTACCTGCTTGAATATCTTCCCCTTCAATATATTTACCTGGCGCAAAAAAAGATTTTGTAGTAATTTTTGGTTTAGGTTTAGGTTTTGATTTTGATTCAAGCTTTAAAACTTTTTCACGACTTACACTTTTATTTCCGATATAATTTACGGTAAAAAAAGTACCCAGTATAGCAACTAAAATAATAATGATACTAACTATACCAATAATAAATTTAATTTTTCTTTTTTTAGATGTCTGATTATTTAGAAAAGCAGTAAAGTTTGAATAACCACTTACACCATTGTTAGTATTATCAGCAAAAATCAAACCATTTTTAATTGCTGTCTCCACTTCTTCTTTACTAGGTTCACGCCCATTCTTCTCTTTAAACAGATGAATCCATTCGCTTTCTTTCATTTTCTCAAGCCTCTCTATTATTAATCTTTACTGATGTTATTAACCTATCAGTAATACAATTATAATATATATATATATATTTGTAAACATTTTGTCATTTTTCTAAAAAACACAGGCTCTAAAAAACCCAAGTCCAAACGAACTTAGGTTTTTTACATATTAGAAATGTTAACCCGCTAGGCTGTTCCAAATGACGGCGATAACAAGAGCCGGCAGGAGATTGGCGACTTTGACCTTTGTATTGAAGGCCAAATTGGTACCGACACAAAAGATGACTGCATTGCCTACGAGAGCTATACCGTCAACTGCTTGAGCCGATAGAAAATTTCCCGCTAAAGCTGCTAAAGCCGTGATACTGCCTTGAAAAATAGCTACTGGAATTGCTGAAAAGACAGCACCTCTGCCCAAAGAGGCCGACAAGATGGCAATGATAATCAAATCCAGTACACCTTTAGCCAGCAAAATAGACGTATCTCCGTAAATACCATCCTGAATAGAGCCGACAACAGCCATGGCACCAACACAGACGGTACAGGTGGCTGTAACAAAACTGTCAACAAACTGATTGTCTCCTTGGCTGCCTGTTTTTTGCTTGAGAAAATCGCCAAATTGCTCAATTCGCGCTTCAATCTGACAGAGTTCACCAAGAACAGCACCAAGAGCTAAACTGATGATGAGCAGAAAACTATGACCGCTTTGAAGCTGATTTTGAGTAACCATCATCATTTTCCCTAAAACACCGGCAATAGCTAAAAAGATGACTGCTACACCTGTTGCCTGCATTAATGTCTTTTGCAGCTGGGGCTTGAGGTGATCTTTAAATCCTAGTCCCAAACCACCGCCAACTATGATTAAAGCAACATTCATTACAGTACCCAAAATTAATATCTCCCCTTATAATACCAAGCTTGTCAAAAAATCAAGAAGAACAGCAATAGACCCTTAAGCACAAGCATTTTAGGCTCCAAAACAGCCACAGCTGTTTGAATTTTAAGGTTCACAGCTGTGGCTCTCTGCCATCATCCCATTCAGCCTTAAAGATAATCGGCAATAGCAGCGAGGAGCTCTTGAATAGCCCCTGCATCTGAACCACCGGCCATGGCCATGTCTGGTTTTCCGCCGCCGCGGCCGGAAACGATTGGTGCCAAAATTTTAATCAAGTTGCCAGCGTGAACATCTTTTGATTTACTTGCTACAAGGACATTGACTTTTCCGCCAATAGTTGCCGCCAATACAAGCACGTCAGAATAATCTTTTTGCTTCCACTTATCCGCAAATGTACGGAGAGCACCAGCGTCAGAAACAGAGACTTGGCTTGCGATATAGCGGACACCATTTGCTTCCTTAACATCTTTAAAGATATCGCCGGCTGCAGCTGCAGCTGCTTTTTCTTTGAGCTCGGCATTTTCCTTTTGCAGTTTATGCAATTGTTCTTGCAGCGAAGCCACCTTATTGGCTACCTGATTCATTTGAGGTGCTTTAAGGGTTGCGGCAATTTCTTTGAGTGTATCTTCTTCTTGACGGTAAGCTTCAAAAGCTTCCTTACTCGTTACAGCTAAGATACGGCGCGTTCCTGAACCGATACCTTCTTCTTTGACAATCTTGAAGATGCCAATTTCAGAAGTATTCTTAAGATGGGTACCGCCGCAGAGTTCAACAGAATAATCCCCAATAGAAACCACACGCACATTTTTACCGTATTTTTCACCAAAGAGAGCCATGGCACCCATACCCTTAGCAGTATCAAGGTCTGTTTCAATGGCTGTCACAGGAATAGCCTTCCAGATTTGCTCATTGACTTCTGCTTCAATACGGCGAAGTTCTTCTGATGTGAGAGCTTCGAAGTGGGTAAAGTCAAAGCGCAAAAACTCCACTTCATTGAGAGAACCGGCTTGGGTGGCATGATTGCCAATAACATTGTGCAGAGCTGCATGGAGAAGATGGGTGGCCGTGTGATTTTTCATGACCCGATTGCGGCGTTCATGATCAATTTCCAAGTGATAAGTTGTCCCTACTGACAAACTAGCCAAGACATCAACCGTGTGCAGGGCTTGACCATTTGGTGCCTTTTGAACATCAGTCACACGGGCAACAATGTCTCCCTTATCATTCTTGATGACACCGTGGTCTGCTACTTGTCCACCCATTTCAGCATAGAATGGTGTTTTAGCAAAGACAAGCAGGGCTTCTCCTTCTGATACAGCTTCTGTGCGTTCATTGTCAGCAATGATAACTGACAGGCTGCTGTCAAGTGCTTCTTTTTCGTAGCTGAAAACAGATTTTTCAGTAATGCTTGACAGGGTTTCATTTTGCATACCCATGGATCCGCCTTTGACAACGCTGGCACGAGCACGCTCTTGTTGTTCTTTCATAGCAGCTTGGAAGCCTGCATGATCAATCTTGAAACCTTGGTCCTCAGCCAATTCTTCTGTCAATTCAACTGGGAAACCGTAAGTATCATAAAGTTTAAAGATGGCTTTTCCATCCAAAGTGTCTTTACCAGCGGCTTTCAAATCAGCTAACAATTCATCAAGCATGCTTGATCCCGCATCAATGGTCCGTGCAAAGGTTTCTTCCTCACGCTTGATAATCTTTTCAATAAAATCTTGTTTTTCAAGCACTTCTGGGTAGTAAGATTCCATAATCTTACCAACGGTTGGCACTAATTTATACAAGAAAGATTCATTGATACCTAAACGGCGGCCATGCATAACGGCACGGCGCAGCAGACGGCGAAGGACATAACCGCGGCCTTCATTCCCCGGAAGGGCACCATCACCGATAGCAAATGAAAGTGAGCGGATGTGGTCAGCGATAACTTTGAAGCTCATATTGTCGCCATCTGGGTCATAAGTTTTACCAGATAATTTTTCAATTTCGCGAATGATTGGCATGAAAAGGTCGGTTTCAAAGTTTGTCTTAGCCCCTTGCATGACAGCAACCAAACGTTCCAAACCAGCCCCCGTATCAATATTTTTATGAGGCAATTCCTTGTATTCAGAACGCGGCACAGCTGGATCTGCATTGAATTGCGAAAGCACGATATTCCAGATTTCGATGTAACGGTCATTTTCGATATCCTCTGCCAAGAGACGCACACCGATATGGTCTGGGTCAAAGTCTTCCCCGCGGTCAAAGAAAATTTCCGTGTCCGGTCCTGAAGGGCCGGCACCAATTTCCCAGAAATTATCTTCAATAGGAATCAAATGGCTAGGATCAACACCGCATTCAATCCAGCGATTGTAAGAATCCTTGTCATCTGGATAGTAGGTCATGTAGAGCTTATCTTTTGGCAAATCAAACCATTCAGGACTTGTCAAAAGTTCAAAGCCCCACTTGATAGCATCATCACGGAAGTAGTCACCGACTGAGAAATTTCCCAGCATTTCAAACATGGTGTGGTGGCGGGCCGTTTTGCCGACATTTTCAATATCGTTGGTACGAATAGCCTTTTGCGCATTGGTAATACGTGGATTTTCAGGAATGACAGATCCGTCAAAATATTTTTTCAAGGTCGCAACACCTGAATTAATCCATAAGAGAGTCGGATCATTGACAGGAACCAAATTAGCTGATGGTTCTACTGAGTGACCTTTTGACTTCCAGAAATCTAGCCACATTTGACGTACTTGTGCACTTGTTAATTGTTTCATAGTTATGATACCAAGTTTGACCAGAAAGCGGCTGAACTTTAAGAACCTGTCTGACATCAGGATTGCAGACAGGTTATCTAAATTTCAAGCTTTCCGATCGGGTTCAATTAGACCTGCTAACAGAACCCTTTTCCCTTTCTTTGTTTTTATAAAATTTAGTTGGAACTGCTGTTTGCTGCGCTGTGTTCCATTTCTTTGACATAGTCAATGGCAATGACAAGTGATATAACCAAATCTGCATACTGATCATCATAAACATCAATGTTATAAGTCGACGTCAGGCGCAGCCACTCCTGAGAAATACTGGCAACTTCCTGACCATCTTTTAGGAGACGAAAATTCATGTCCCAAAAATCACCTTGAATTTCCATGCCTAGATCTTCGATTGTGTAATGAGGTTTAAAAAACGACAGATCTTTTTTCAAGAAAAATGATGAACCATCGCTTAGATTCACATAAAACTTAGGAAGCAAAGCCCACGTTTTCTTTTGAATTTGACTGATCTGCTTGCCCTGCATATCGTAAATTGTAAATGTTTTGGGAATTTGCATAAAACTTCCCACTACCTCGTAAGAAGGTAAACCAGCCTCATCTGTAATAGTAAATTTGCCACCAAGTGACCACATTTTTTGTTTAATCTGAAAGGTCTTCACAGCCTTACCTCCAAAAAAACAAGCTCACTGCACGAAGGGCGAAAAACCGCGGTACCACCTTCATTCAATGAACTTGTCATTCTTATTTTCATATTAAATTTAACAATCAAGCAGCAAGATTTTTCGCTCTGCATAGCTCGCATCAACCGCTATTTTTCTGAAGCAAAGGGATGAAAAATCAATTCTTGATAGGTCAATTATACTGTCTTTTCCAGTATTCGTCAATCCTTGAGGATTCATTCTGACGCTGTCGTTTCAGCATCTGTCGTTTGGTCAGCTGCTGTTGTTGTAGCTGCATCGCTTGAAGTTGCTGTTGTCGTGGTCGAAGCAGACGAGTCGCTTGCTGTTGCATATGGTGAAAGAATATCGCTGAATGTTTTGTCTTTAACTTTCACATTAGCCTTTTTAAAGGCCTTACCGATAACAGTATTGCGGAAATTAGTATCCGTCAGTTTTTGATTGATAATAATTTCTTTCAGGCGCTTTTTATAAGCTTTCCAATCAGCGTTTTTATTCTCTTTCTTAGTCACCTTGACAATGTAATAGACAGGCTTGTAAGTAGAAGAATCCGTTGTCGTGATAACGTCAGATATGCCGTCCTTATCAAGCGCTAAAGCGGCTGTTATAACTTGGCTGGGAAGATCTGTTGAGCCTGAATCAAACGTATACTCTGTCTTGTCACCCTTAGTATTTTCTTTGGCAATTTTAGCAAAGTCTGCGCCGTCTGCTTTGGCTTCTTCTAAAACAGATTTTGCCTTGCTTTCATCATCTAGCTGGATAACCTGAGCAGTTACTTCCGGTTTGTAGTCCTGATAAGCAGCCTTATAGTTAGCATCTGTCAGTTCTTTTTTAGCTTCTTCTTTCACCGCATATTCCAATAATTTTTCAGAACGAATTTGCTTTTTATAAGTTTCCTTGGTGTAGCCGCGAGAAGATAGAATACTTGAGAACGAATCACCGTAATATTTTACTGCTTCGTTGTAAGCCTTGGTTACTTCTTTGTCAGATACCTTGTCTCCGTATTGTTTTTCAAAGACTTTTGAAACGATAAGAGACAGCACAGCTTGTTTAGAAGCAGTTGATTCTTTAACTTCATTATAAAAGTCTGAGACAGTGATGGTGTCACCTTTCATCGTAATGATTTTACTGTTTTGTGTTGTCTTGGAACAGGCTGCCAATGTGACAACAGAAAGCAGGGTAACAAATCCTGTAACAATCGTACGTTTTTTCATTCTTGATAAGCTCCTTTTTGTCATTAACCCTTTTATTATATCATAATTTCTTAAAGATGACTTAATCAGACAGTCTGGCTTCCTCGCTGTTCTTACGAATCATGAGCAGACCGTCGCCAAGCGGCAAGAGACTAGCTGTCAGATCAGGATGCGCTAAAGTCGCATCAAATAATTTCTGCAGACCGCGATAGATGGCTCTTTGACTGCGATGAATTTCTTCAATGGGCTTTGTCACATCACCCCCCTGAAAAACATCATCCAAAATAACAAGACCGCCAACTGCCAGACGCTCTAAAACAGCCGGCAAAAAAACAATATACTTTGACTTGGCCGAGTCCATAAAAACAAAATCATAAGTCTCATCAAGCTCAGTTAAGATATCTGAAGCATCGCCTTCAAGCAGACGAATCTGTCCGCGGCTGTCGTATTTTGCAAAGTTAGCCTTAGCCAAAGCAATCATTTCAGGATTGCGGTCAATCGTTGTAATCTCGGATTTAGGAGCATTTTCAGCCATTAAAAGTGCTGAAAAACCAATAGCGGTTCCAATTTCCAAAATTTTTTGAGGCTGCAGGACCTGCATCAATAAACGAAAATAGGCCGCCGTTTCCTGCGGAATAATCGGTATATTTTCCTTGCGAGCAAAGTCTTCCAACCTCGCCAATCCCCCATCATTTTGCTGCTGCCGCCCTCGCATAAAGGCAAGAACGGCCTCAGAAACAATGGGCCGGCGCATATTGCGGTTGGCATTTTTACTATAAGTTTTAACCATAGTATTTATTATAACAAAAAATGAGAGGCAGGACAGTGAAAATTATGGCATGAAATTTTCTGCCAGACTTTTTCACATTAGTTCAAAAACAATTCAGCTGTGTCAGAGCCCAAAGATTTTCAATTTTTTGATTGATGGGAGAACTTGGCTGAACCAGATTGAGGGATTGAATTCCTGCATTTTCAGCAACCTCAACATCCAGACGCCTGTCACCAATATAATAAGTGTGCTCTTTGTTTAAAGCGTATTTTTCCAGCAGATAAAAAATCCCTTGCGGGTGCGGCTTACGTTTAAAACCTGACACACTGGTCAGCACCTCGGTAAAGTAGTCTTCAATGCCTAATTCTGCCAGCACTGCATTGGTAGAAGCTCCCTTGTGGGTATAGATAAATTGCTCGATGCCCTTTTCTTTTCCCCACTGCAGGACTTCCTTAGCAAAAGGCAAAAGTTTAATTTTGCAATCACGTTTTTGCTGTTCTTCTGTGAAAAAGGCCTTTAACTCAGAAGGCGAAAGCTTCTGCTGCTTAGCCATCTTATCTAAAAGCTGCCCCACAGACTCCTGCAAAATATAGTGCCTAATAAAATCAGCATCAAAAGGCAGATGATAATGCTTGTAGGTCTCATCTAAAGCCTCCATAATGGCATCGTAAGAATCAAGCAAAGTTCCGTCCAAGTCCCAGATAAAAGCTGTTTGCGGCATCGTTCCTCCTAGCTTCTCATACAATAAATAATTATCCTTAAAGAGACCATTTCATTATAACAAACACAGTCAAAAATCGCTAGAAACAATGCCTTTCCCCCATTTCTAACAATTTTTTAAGATTAAATATACTAATATTTTAGTGCCTATGCGCATTCAAAGCAGCATTAGACTTGTCTTTGATTACTTGTACAGGCCTTTTTCAACTAATTTTTCCAGCTCGGTCAGTCGCTCTTCAAAAACCTGAAAAGCCGCATCCAGATAATCTCCCTTGGTCATGTCAACACCTGCTTTGGCAATGATCTTAAGCGGATAGTCTGAGTTTCCCGCCTTGAGATAACTAAGATACTTATCCTTATCCTCCTGACTGCCGTACACAATCTTATGAGCAAGATAGCTGGCAGCAGCAAAACCAGTCGCATACTGATAAACGTAAAAATTATAGTAAAAATGCGGTATTCTGGCCCACTCATACTGAATTTCTGGATTGTCTTTTTTTGCCAAGCCGTAATATTTTTCATTTAAATCAGCATAAAGACTGCTCAGATAATCGCTGGTCAGCACCTCACCTGCTTGGGCTGTCTGGTGAATCAGCTGTTCAAACTCAGCAAATTGGCTTTGCCGAAAGACCGTTCCCTTGAAACCATCAAGGTAATGGTTGAGAATGGCGAAACGCTCTTTATCATCTGTCACCTCTTGTAAAAGCGTCTCTGTCAAAATGTTTTCATTGGTGGTTGAGGCAATCTCAGCCAGAAAAATAGAATAATCTCCATAGACATAAGGCTGATTTTCGCGGGTAAAGACTGAGTGCAGCGAATGCCCTGTTTCATGAACAAGCGTAAACAAATTGTCCAGCGTATCCTGCCAGTTGAGCAGGATAAAAGCATTTGTGTCGTAAGAGCCGCCTGAATAAGCACCTGAGCGTTTGCCTTTATTGACCTGAACATCAATCCAGCGTTCTGTAAAGACACGGTGCACGCGCTCTGCATAATCTTTACCAAAAACTGCCAGCACTTCTTGAGCCTTTTTTAAGGCTTGATCATAGGTAAAACTCATATCTGTCTTTGATAAAGGCGTATAGATATCATACATCTTAAGATCAGCAAGTCCCAAAATCTTCTGACGAAGTTTAACATAGCGCCTAAGCAAGGGAAGATGCTTATTAACAGCTTGCAGCAAAGTGTCATAGACACTCTCTGGAATAAAATTATCAGCCAGTGCTGCCTCACGCGCACTTTTATATTTTCTTGTCTTGGCCTGAAAATTATGAACCTTAACATTGGTCTCTAAGGTCTTAGCATAGGTGTGCTGAAATTGTTCATAGACACTATAATAAGCTTGGTAAGCAGCCTTTCTGACTGTGCGGTCTTTAGATTCCATCAAGGTAATAAAATTGCCGTGCGTCAGCTCAACTTCCTGATTCTGATCGTCCAAAACTGTCGGAAAGACAATATCTGCATTATCCAGAATCTCAAAGGTTTCACCGGCCGATCCAAAAATTTCACCCGCAGCAGCTAGCAGCTCTTCTTCTTTATGAGACAGGACATGTTCCTTTTGCTGAAACAATTTTTCAAAGAAATGACTGTAAGCTGTCAATTGAGGACATTCTGCTAAAAAATGCTGATAATTTTCTTTAGACAGCTGCATAAATTCAGGCTCATAAAAGGCAAAGGTCTGATTAAATTTAGCCGCCAGACTTATTGCTTTAGCCTGAAATTCTTGATATTTGGCGACTGTTGTGTCTTGGTCATTCTTCATAGAAGCATAAACATAAAGTTTTTCCAGACGGCGGCTTAAAGCCAAGTACTGATTAGTAATTTCTAAGAGATTTTGCCCTGAATCCAAAAGATGACCAGCAGCAGTTTTCACCTTTTTTAAATCTGCGCCAAGCGCCTCTTCTTCTTTTTCCCAATCCCTGTCCTTTGCAAAAATGGTGGTCAAATCCCACTGATATTTTTCTTCAATATGATCACGGTTGTTAGACATAAGGTAAGCACCAAGAACACTTAGATACAGCCAAATAAAAAGACATATTCAGGATTTCCATGCTTACAGCAAGCAGCCTAAATTTCAAGTGGCTGACCCGTGTTCTTTCCCTTTCTGCTAATGATATGATTACTCCTCATTTTATCATAAAAAGCAGGCGGATACAGTGTTTGAACAGCTTTATTTTCTTGATGTTGATAATAGCGGAAAAAAGCTGCGCAAAAAGGCTCTAAATCAGTTTGAATTTGACAAAAACCCTCTCTTGCCTCAGGCGGTCTTACCTGCGGGAAAAAATCAGCATCCGACTGCACTATCAGATTACGTCCTTGTAAATAAGCAAGTTCCTGCTGCCGCAGCCAGCGCGGATTCCCCGCCATGAGCTGCTTTTGAACCGCCAAGCCAACCTGCTCGCGCTGTTTAACATGATAGGAATGCAAGTTTTGCTGACGGTAAGGCAGACGCAAAAACTCCATGATATTGGCACCAAAGGGGCAAGTCTTAGTCTGATAATAGATCTTTCCAAATAAATCCTCATAAATCAGATACTTGAGCCGTAATTCACACCGATTAATATCCAATTCCCAGAGATGAAAACCCATATTTTGTGAAAAATAAAGGAACTGTTTTTGCAGGCTGGACAAGCGGCTGCCTAGCCAGAGCTTCTCACCCAGCAGCCAAAGTACCCGATAGCCATATTTCTGATAAGCCTTCGTTCGCTCACGCAGGCAGTCTTCAGACAAGCGTGAGCATTGCACTTCCAGTGCTAGCTTTTCATTGACCAAAAGATCCGCAATCTGCCCCATTTGGGGCAGAACCCGCTCCACTACAACCCGCTCAGTTTTTGACAAACCAGCATAAAGCTCTGCCTTAAGAGACAGATGCTCTGCCGATTCATTTTCACTGTAAAACCGGCATTTCTCAAGACTGATATGGGCAAAATGCGGCCGCATAACAGAACCATGCCTAAGACGAACTGCCTCTCCGCAGGCAGGACAGGTGAAGCGCTGTTTATGAGGAATGACCTCGGCCAGATTAACCAAAATTCCCTGTTCATCAAATGCTGCTAACATAAATGACCTCCTACCTATTTATACGAAAATCAAACATGAGCCGATAGCAGCAAAAATTCCTGCATCAACCAAGAAGCAGGATTTGAGAACTGAATTACAGGATTTCTGTCAACCAATCTGTGTGACAGATACCATAAATAACTTTCTGTAGAAGGACAACCAAACACCTCTATCAAATGCCCAGTATGGCTGCCAGAGGTAATTCTGACTGTATCAAAAATATAGCTGTGGCAGCCCAATGACTATCAATCCAACTAGTATTGTGCCAGTCAAATTAAAATTGGGTTAACCAAAAATCATGTTAGTTCTTTTTGGCTTGATTTTGCTCTTCTAATACCTGAAAAATAGTCGTTTTCAACGTCTCAATAGCTAACTGACTTTCTTTCGTTGAGCGGTTTTCTACAATAGATTGAATGTTGCACAAGACACAGGCCGCATACATCTCTGCAAGAATGGTTCTGCCTTTGACGTGACTGAAACGCTGCAAAAATTGTTCCTTAAATAAGGTTAAAAGATGGGCTTCTAAGCCAAAGTCTCGAAATTCAGGATCCATCAAGAGCTTGATGACATCCTTTTGCGGCTGGTAAAGCTGGCTTGAGAGCGTATCAATAACAGTCATAAATTCTTCCGGCTTTTCAAAGGTCTGCTTCATATAAGGACGAATCTGCTCAATGATTTCCTCAGAAATAGCATCAATAACCTGTTTTTTATTATCATAATGTGCATAAAAAGTTGAGCGGCTGCACTGGGCTTCCTTACAAATAGCATCAATTGTGATATCTGAAAAATAATGGCTGGCTAAACATAGCAGCATAGCTTTTTTGATACTTGTTTTTGTTTTGATAATTCTGCGATCCATAATATTTTTCCTACATTTAGCTTGATTTTGTTCGATAAACGACATATCGCACAAATTGTGCTGTATGATAGTGCTAATATTTATTATACTTGTCTTATAACAAAAATGAAAGCAGGCAGTTAAATGAGATTTACAGGTAATAAACAATTTGATTTTCAAATTGAACGCTTCACATCTCCTTTTATGGATGATCCAGAGGTTTTGAAAGACCGTCAGACAATTGGCTCGCACATTTCTGATTTTACATCTTGGCGGCAATGGTGGCAAGACAGAGCTTATTATTATGAAAAAGTAGGAAAACTAAGAATCGCATCCAGTTATTACAAGGCTGCTATGTTTTACCTCACTATGGAAGATGCAGAAAGAGAAGAACTCTACCAAGGTTTCCTAAGAAACTTTTATGCCAGTTTTACTGATTTCGATTACGATAAAGATCAGGTTCCTTATGAAAAAGGCTTTCTGCCAACTCTTCTCTTAAAAAATCCTAAAGCACGTCGCACGCTCTTAGTCTTAGGAGGCTTTGATGGTTTTCTGGAAGAAATCGCTGGCTTCTTTGCTGGCATGAAAAATACAGACTATAATATTCTTATTTTCGACGGGCCAGGACAAGGCAACACCATCAGTCAAGGGCTGCACTTTAGTCCAGACTTCCATAAACCTGTCTCAGCCGTTTTGGATTATTTTCATCTAAGCAGCGTTGATGCGATGGGGCTGTCTTGGGGAGGTCTCCTCGTCATGGAAGCAGCTGCCTTTGAAAAAAGGATTCGTAAAGTCATCGCCATGGATATCTTTTACACCCCCATGGACACCCTCAAAATGAGTCTGGGCAAAGCATCTTTTTCTAGCCTCTCTTTTCTGCTCAATCTAAGAGCCAAGCCGATTGTTAATTTTCTTATTAACAAAATGGCTAAGAAGGCAGTTGAATTAAGATGGGAACTCAATAACGGTTACATGCTGACAGGGGAAACCAATCCTTATGATCTCTTAGTCAACCTCAAACGGCATAATGCCGGTCGATTCCTCCCCCAAGTCACTCAAGACTGTCTGCTGCTGGCTGGGAAAGAAGATCACTATGTTCCCTACACGCGCATTGCTGATATCATACTGGAATTGACAAATGCCAGAAGCATTCAGGCTAATCTTTTTACCAGCGAGAGCGGCGGTGAAGAACACTGCCAATTTGGACACATGGATTTGGCTTTTAGAGAGATCAAGCATTTTCTTGACCTGACATAAGTACAGTTATTTCAAAGAGTGTAAGCTCGCAAGGTTTCTCCATGGCCCTGCCCTTGGCTGATTTGTCAGTCAGATTATCCAAAGTTCTGTATGAGGGACTTAGGCTAGTTTGACACGGTTAGAATAGATTGAGCTTGAGCGCTTAACAAAAAATCATCCTAATCGGATCTGACTTCAGCAGCTTTGCCATTGTCCCCGCAGATAACCTATCTGCTAAGCTTTGAGGCGGTATCCGCCTAGCAGTATGTGCGTTTCGGACACTTAGTCTTAGCAAATACTGGCTAGCAAAGATCAAGCTGCCAGGCATGGTATATCTGGCAGCTGTCGTATCCCCTGTTTTTTCTGCTTTTACATTTTTATAACATAATAAATTAAAGTTTGCTGGCTGCTGCCTCGTCTACAATAATCACAACATCAGGGTGCTTTTGCAGAATGCTAGCTGGCAGATCCTCTGTGACAGATCCATTAACCATACGTTCGATTGCGTCAGCTTTTTGTTCACCGTAAGCCATAAGAACAATGGTTTTAGACTTCATAACGGAAGCAATCCCCATAGAAATTGCCCGGGTTGGAACATCCTCCAGTTTGTCAAAAAAGCGGCTGTTGGCTTCAATGGTACTGGGACTTAAATCCACAACATGGGTGGTGCTGTCAAAAGCGGTTCCCGGTTCATTAAAACCAATGTGACCATTGCGCCCAATCCCCAAAATCTGAAAATCAATGGGGTGCCCCTCAATCAGCTCTTCATAGCGCTGGGCTTCTGCCTGCAAATCAGCTGCTAATCCATTAGGCAAAAAACTGTCCTTAAAAGGTTTAGCAGCAAAGAGATGCTGCTGCATGAAGTAAGCATAACTTTGAGGATTTTCGGCAGACAGGCCAACGTACTCATCCAAGTTAATGCTGGTCAGCTTAGACAGATCCAACTGGCTGTTGACGATTTCCTTGTAAAAAGCCAAGGGAGTGCTGCCTGTTGCTAAGCCTAAGGTTTTAGCGCCAGCCGCTAATTTTTCTTTGAGAAGGGTGAAAGCAAGCTTTCCTCCTTCTTCTTGATTGTTTATTGTAATGATTTTCATAAAGAACCTCCTTTGGTCTATACCGATTATCTATTTTTATTATACGGTATAGACCAATTTTTGTCAACTTATAAATTCCAGATGGTTACAAACAATCATTCCTATTTTTCTTATAAGCAATCTGGTGAATCCCTTATTTTGTGGCTGGCTGCGGGGCAATCTTGTATATTTTATAGATCATTTTCCAGATGACACTCTTCTGCGGGTGACGGCACCGCAATCCTAAATGCCTATCTCTTCCATTAACAAAAGGCCAAGACAAAAGTCTCAGCCTTTTAAAATAAAAACAAGAGGCAGACCGTCTTATCACAGCGAAAAGAGCTGGCCGATAAGATAGGTTGCAAGCATGGTCAAAAGACCGATAGAAACATTGCGGCGCATAGCCGGTCTAATCGGAGCATCTCCCAGACGGGCACTGACATAGCCGGTAATCAGCAGGGCCACGACTACAACGGCAACCGTAGCAATAATCCGAATGTTTTCTGGAAACAGCATGATAGCCGCCGTCGGAAATAAAGAGCCAATGATAAAAGAAATGAAGCTTGACACAGCAGCATGCCAGGGATTGGTAAATTCACCAAACTCAATGCCATATTTTTCCTCAACCAGCGTTTTAATGGGATTGTTAAGAAAGGCCTTGTTAACCAGAAGCTCTGCTGCTGTCTCGCATTCGCCCTTGATTAGATAAACATTGTAGAGCGATTTTCTGGCGGCAGCCGGATCTCTCTTTAGCAACTGCTGCTCACGAGCAACCGCTGCCTGCTCCGTATCTTTTTGAGTGCTGACACTGACATATTCTCCGCCTGCCATAGAAAAAGCCCCGGCCAAAATAGCTGAAAGACCTGATAAAAAAATGATCCATAAATCAGCTGTTGCACTGGCAACACCAATAACCACACCGGCAATAGAAATGATACCGTCATTAGCTCCCAGAACCCCTGCACGCAGAATATTCAATCGCTTTGAAAAACTTTGTTCCTGTTCCATAGATAACTCCCAACTATTTTTGTCTTTAAAATCTAGAATAAACCAGCATCTGTCAAATCTCCTTTTGATTGCAGATTTTTAGACATGTTTATGAACAATATTATTATACCTTGCATTTAAAATCCTTACAAATAAAATTTGCAAGGATGACTGAAAATCTATCTCATGTTATAATGGTAAAGCTGAAAAAGTGAATACTAGAGGAATAATATGAATACTACTGATTTTGATTTTGACCTGCCCGAAAATTTAATTGCCCAAACACCGCTCAAACAGCGTGACAGCTCCAAACTTTTAGTGATTGACCATAAGACCAAGGCCATGAAAGACACTCATTTTGATCATATCATTGATGAGCTCAACCCAGACGATGCCTTGGTTATGAATGACACGCGTGTACTTCCTGCCCGCCTGCACGGTGAAAAAGTCCAAACGCACGGTCATGTAGAGTTGCTGCTCTTAAAAAACACTCAGGGCGATCAGTGGGAGGTTCTGGCTAAACCCGCTAAACGCCTTAAGGTCGGCAGCCAGATTTCTTTTGGAGATGGCCGTCTAAAAGCTACCATCAAAGAAGAATTGAACCATGGCGGCCGCATTGTGGAATTTTCTTATGATGGTATTTTTCTAGAAGTTTTAGAAAGTCTCGGGGAAATGCCTCTGCCGCCTTATATTCATGAAAAATTAGAAGATCGTGATCGTTACCAGACTGTTTATGCCAAAGAAAATGGCTCTGCTGCTGCTCCAACAGCTGGCCTGCATTTTACAGAAGATCTCTTAAACAAAATCGAAGCCAAGGGTGTGAAATTAGTCTATCTGACCCTGCATGTGGGGCTCGGGACTTTCCGGCCTGTCTCTGTTGACAATGTGGATGAGCACCAAATGCACTCTGAATTTTACAGCCTGTCTCCGGAAGCTGCCCAAACGCTAAAAGATGTCAAAGCACAGGGCGGACGCATTGTTGCTGTTGGAACAACTTCAATTCGCACCTTGGAAACCATCGGCAATAAATTTGCTGGTCAAATCGAAGCAGACTCTGGCTGGACTAATATTTTTATCAAACCAGGTTACCAATTTAAGATTGTTGATGCCTTCTCAACCAATTTTCATCTGCCAAAATCAACTCTGGTCATGCTGGTTTCAGCCTTTGCCGGGCGCGAATTTGTCTTGGATGCCTATCAGCATGCCATTGACGAACACTACCGTTTCTTTAGCTTTGGCGATGCTATGTTTGTCAAATAAAGAATACAAAAACTATTAAAAAGTTAAGCAAAATAAGAGTTTAAATCAAACAGTTCGTTAATCGTATGACGATCTGTTAGTCTTGCCTACAAATACTTCTCAAAAAATTTGAGTGTCTTTTGCCAAGAATCATTCGTATCCGCCATCACTTTTTCAGGGACAATCTTTTTATAACGATGGTTGGGCTGATAGGCTACCGTCATCATATGACCACAATTTTCATAAATCTCGACCTGACAAGGATAGTTAAACTTTTTATCCCGCAAACGATTAGCTATAGTTAAAGCAGAACTGTAGGCATCCCAAATTTCGTCCTTCTTAGAAGCTATTATCAGCAAAGGTTCTTTAAGTCTCTCAGCAGGAATTACAGCCTGTTCATTAACAGGGTTTAGGTCTTTTTTAAAGATACAGCGTCTCAAAAAATCTTTCCACAAAAAGGGGTAATAAGGAATTTCTTGACCTTGATAAGTCCAGGAAGAAGTCTTAGAATTGCGCCACTTTTTAAGACCCTCCAGACAAAGGTAAGAAGGTGAATTAAGCACTAAGCATTTAAAATCTGTGTAATAACTGGCAGCTAAAAGAGCAAATTCTGCCCCCTTTGAACGCCCATAAAGTCCAAGACGCCCACTATCTGCATAGGGGGATTTTTTCAGATAAACGATGGCTTCTTGAATAATTTCAAGCGGAATTTTCTCTAGGTGAGGATTTAATCCCTCTAAAGCAAAATATGCAAGAGCTAGCGTTGTAAAACCATGACTGGCTAATAACTGCGCAATGTTTTGTGCCTTTTCAATTCTGCCATCACTGCCACTTAAAACAATAAGAGCTGGACGCTGAGACTGATTTTTATCATAAAAAAGCCGTCCTTTAGCCTTAGAAAAGTCCACATCTAAGTAACTAATGCTTGGAAGCTGGTAATAGCGCCTAAGGCTGGTCTCTCCCAATAAAGATTGCCCTTTAAAAATACTCATTTTGATGTCATAAAAGGGATTTAAAGGAATGTCCATTAAGTGCTGACTTAATTTTTCTCTCTTATAAGCTTTTGCTTGACTGTTAAAAAAGAGCTCCATAATGGACATATGGCCTTCATGATTAGATTCTGATAAATCCAATATTCCCTTATCATTTGAATAAAATAAGGCTTCTGCCTGCCAAAGAGTTTGAGAAGATAAATTCATTGGAGCATTGATATTATAATAATGCTCAAGATTTAGTCTCACCCTGACTTGGCAGCAAGCTGGTAAATGTTCAATGATAAGATCAAAAGGACTGTCTGCTAAATGATTTTGACTTTTTAGTTTAAATGTTAACATCTTCCCCCTCTGTATGTTAAGCTACTTAACAAAAGTTTTTAAAAAATTACCTTGCTAACCAAGGCAATTCTTGCCAAATTTTTTCCAAATCAGCCATCATAGCTTCCAAGTTTTCTAAAAAATCTTGAGGATAAGCCTGTAAAACAGCCATCACTTGCTGTTCAAGATAGGTGTGCTGTTTTTGATGAACCCGATAAATTTTCTGACCAGCAGGTGTCAGAGAAAGAAAAATTTCCTGACGGTTACTTTCATTAGCAACTTTAACTAAAAGCCCTTTGCCCTCTAATTTTGAAACCATTTGAGTAACCGCACTGCGAGAAATCCCCCGCAATTTTGACAGACCAACTAAATTGATGGGATGATTCTGAGCAATACTAACAAGAGTATGTACCTCTGCTGTATTGAGAGATAAGTCACCTTCTATTACATGCTGATTCTTCTCTAATTGGGCGTAAGCCTCAAGAAAATCTTGAAATTTCTGATTAAAAGCAATAAGTGATTGTTTATCCATAAAAAACCTCTTTGTTAAGTATCTTAACAAACCATCAAAAAAAGTCAAGATATATTAGAATTTTTTCTCACAGATAATTTCTAAACATTTTAACTTTCTATTTCTGTCAGGCATAATCCTGATCTATTCAGGTATTTGATAGCAGCTATGTGCTTGCAGATGGCAAAAAAAATAAACTTGACTGAATATATCAATCAAGTTTTTATCCGTTAATTGCGGTTAACCCGGTGCCATTCATTGATAATATAAGTAAGCTGACACAGCTGCGAATAGCCTACTCCATTAACCTCATCATTTTCAGATGTCACGCCGCCCAAGCCTGCTGTATAAAGCGCAATCAAATAAGGTGTTTGTTCATAGACAATGGCATCAATATTGAGCGCTTCACGGACATAACCCGGTTTTTGACGGATGTCTATATCGGGAAGGTAAGTTTCATAGTAAAGTCCCGGAAAAGACTGCCCCAAATAGTTAAGGATGTCAGCGTATTTATCTTGATGTTTCCAAAGATAGCTAAGCACCTGAATATAATAATCTGTGGTCGTCTTATTGCCATTTTGATCAATTGTTTTAATATCACCCTTGGACTGACCGTAGCGTTTAAACATAGGATAAACCTTATCAAAACCACCCAAGGCCTTAGCCATAGCATAAGCAGGGGTATTTTCAGAATAGATTAATGAATATTCCTGCATCTCAGGGATGGTCATATCATCACCAAACTGGTTGCGGTAAGCCTGATATTCGCCGATATATTCATATTCAAGATCCGTAATGTCATAAGGCTGTTCCAAGGAAAGTTTGCCTTTCTCTACAGCATCAACAGCCAGCATATTTAGAGGCAGTTTATAGGTTGATCCTGCAGTCATTGGCTGTGTCTCATTCATTGCAATCACTTCACCGGTTTTTGTATTCTTGTAAGAAAAAGCAATGCAGGAATGGTCAATCCCCATCTCATCCAGATACGTTTGAACGACCTGAGGAAGAGTCACATTGGCATAATCATAATGCAGCCCGATAGCATCCATTGTTGCTGCATCAGCATCCATAACAGCCTGTTTTTCTTCTGCTGTTTTTTCAACTGCCTGAGGGAGAGTTTTCTTCCCCCCGTGGTCATTTTTTATTGCACTAGTTTCACTGAGACTAGATGAGTTTTTTACCGACGAAGACCCGTTTTGCTTGATAATATTTTTAGGCTGTAAAAGAAAGATGCCTGCCAGTACTGCCAAAGCAAAAACAAATCCTGATACTGATATCATTAATTTTTTTCTATTCACAATTTTCTCCTGATTACCATTATAAAGGACTGGCAGTAAAATGACAAGACTGTTAAAAAATTTTCTTTAGTATTTCAACCATTTATTTTTAACCAGGAAAAATTTTCATTGCTCTAGCTCCCTTGCTAATTCAAAAATAAAATACTATCGACTTTACTGTTGAATGCCGTAGATCCGTTAATCAAAAAAGAGCAGGAAGTCCTGCTCCATATCTTATTTTGCTGCGGCGTAAAGTTCCGCAACCTTATCCCAGTTGATGATTTCAAAGAAGGCTTTGATGTAGTCAGGGCGTACGTTGCGATAGTTGAGGTAGTATGCATGTTCCCAAACGTCAAGGGCCAAGATTGGTTTTAAACCTTGCGAAATCGGTGTATCTTGGTTGGCTGTTGACATTACTTCAAGCTTACCTTCTGCGTTGACAACTAGCCAAGCCCAGCCTGAACCAAAGCGTGTTGCTGCTGCCTGAGTGAAAGCTGTCTTAAAAGCCTCAAATGAGCCAAAAGCTTCGTCAATTGCTGCAGCCACTTCTTTAGTAATCTCTGTTTTTTCTGGTGACAGAAGTTCCCAGAAAAGTGCGTGGTTAAGGTGACCGCCGCCGTTGTTAACAAGAGCCTGACGGATATCTTCCGGAATTTGCTGAACATCAGCCAAGAGAACTTCTAAATTTTCACCAATTTCTGGATGTTTTTCGAGAGCTGCATTAGCATTTGCCACATAGGTAGCATGGTGTTTATCATGATGAAGGGTCATTGTTTCTGCATCAATATAGGGTTCCAAAGCATCGTAAGCATAAGGAAGATTTGGTAAAATAATTGCCATATCAATTACCTCTTTTCTTTTTTATACACCATCATCATATCGTAAAAAAATAGAGCTTACAACTATTCTGCTCATTGTCTTTCATGTGCCATCTTCAAAATGGCCATATCAAACAAATAGTCCTTATCGTAGACGCCTCTTTTTATTTGATAGTCCGCATCAATAAGATAAACCATAGCCTTCTTAAGAAAAGACAGTGACAGACTGCGGCTGTCTCTAAGAGCAAATTTAACTTGATAGGGATTGACCCTTCGGCCTATAATATCAGACAATTCCGCCACTATTTGCTGCTCTGTTTTTCCTTGACTGCCCAGCAATTTAACTTGAGTAAACATACGAAACTGCCCTAGCATAACAGCGATCAATTTGATTTCATCTTCTCCCTGCAGCCGCAAATCACGGATTAAATTACGCGCCTCATCCACCTTACCCAATAAAACCAGCTGAGTCAGATCAAAAATATTATCCTGTAGTGTTTTAGGGATGGCCTTATGGATATCCTGACTTGTCACCTGACCGCCTGCCTTATAGGACTTTAAAAATGTTAGATTTTTGTTTACCTCACTAAAATCAAAACCTGACTTAGCAAGCAGTTCGTCAAAAACGCCGGACTCAAAAACCAAACCTTCCCTGTGAGCCAGCTTTTGAAAATAGGTTCGAAGCTCTGCTTCCTTTAAAAGCTTGGCTTCAAAAATCTGAGCATCTCGCTTCAATAATTTAACCAAGCGTCTCTTGCCATCCAATTTTCCTGAGGCACAAAGGATTAGCTTTGTACTCGCCAGAGGATTAGCTAAATAAGCTTCTAGACGCTTTAATTCTTTATCAGCAAGATAAGATTTTTTAGCCGTCGTGATATCAGCAACATTATCAAAAATGACTATTTTCTCATCAGCAAAAAAAGGCAGGCTCTCCAAATCCATTTCAGCATCCTGATAAACTGTTTCAGCCATATCAAAATAAGAATAATTCAAATCACTGGGATCAAAACCAATCTGATTCAAGAAGAGCTCTTTCATCTGGCTGTACTGCCCAAAATCTTCCCCAGTTAAAACAGTAATTGGGGATAGCTTATCCTTTTTTAAGCTTTCAATCATTTCTATAGCAATCATATTCCTATTATAACAGAATTTTATTAAGAGCATAGCATTCAAATAAAGGCAAACATAAAAAGTCTATCATGTTCAGTCCGTGGGGATCTTAGTTCAAGCTCCTACTTAAAAGCCTTCTGACTCAAACCTTCTTTAATTAACGCTCAATCAGCTGTAAGACTGTTTGAATTAAACAGGTAAATAAAAGGCAGCATTGTTTTAACTCTTTTTATTGAAAGCTAAAATCGACTCGATTATGAATTAATTGCAAGAGGGAATCAGCTGTATCAAACAATTTAAGGTAAAATTAAAGACTTGGGCAAACTGCTCAAGTCTTATTAGAAATTCTAATCATTATTGTTGCTGCTGGTTAGTTGGTGCTTGCTGCTGTACAGGCGCAGTAGCCTGGTTAGTTGGTGTTTGCTGCTGTGGAGTCTGTCCTTGATAAGGATTAGGTGCTTGCATTGGCTGAACTGGTTGTACAGGTGCCTGATAAGGTTTTGTCGGCTGACACAGCAAAATAGTATAGAAAATATTTGCGAACCCAACAAGAACAAATACAATTGCACGCAGGAAAGGCACAAACGACAGCAGTGAAAATACTAGTGCTCCTACCGGAACAAAGATAAGTGACCAATGGAAGCCAGCATCACGCAAGCGGCGAACAGAAATAGCCAGATTCGGTATTAAAATTGCCAAATAAAAGAGAAGAACAAGAACTGTAAGAATAATGATATCAACAGTAAAAAGATTCGGTGTCGGGTCAATCGTTAACGGATCAATCTCTCCAAGGAAAGACTTTGCTATATATTCATAATAATTTAAATAATAAATGGATCCAATCGCAGAAACAAAAGGCATCGTAATCAAGACATTACACAGAACTGCCCACCAATAATCCGTTCGATTGGTTCGACCTGTAAAATTAACATAATTTGTCCAGAATTTTTTATAAGCTGTAAACATAGATAAACTCCCTCGCTATTTTTTACTCTATCAGAATACCACAATTTCCGCAGGAAAACAAGAACGCTTCTATTTCCTGCTTGCTGCAACAGTATGGCAGGGTCTTGTCATATGATTTTCAAAAATCAGCTGCTCTCCCTACTGTGGAATCAGCCATTAGCAAGAGAAAAAACTGGGCAAGTACATTTACAGACTGAACTGACCGCAGTCAGCCCAAACAATGGTGCAGCACTGGCAATACTCCTCACTTAGTTCACTGTTTCAAGTGTCCAATTTTTAATTCCTGTGAAACGAAGGGCACCTTGCTGATCCGTCCGATAAATCTGGCTTCTAACCTTAATTAAACGTTTCAAAGTTTCTTGATGCGGATGCCTGTACCAGTTATTTTTC
The DNA here is from genome assembly GCF_000286075.1 of Streptococcus ratti FA-1 = DSM 20564. GTDB lineage: Bacteria > Bacillota > Bacilli > Lactobacillales > Streptococcaceae > Streptococcus > Streptococcus ratti. The sequence goes on from NZ_AJTZ01000005.1 coordinate 1,076,621, forward strand.
CCAGCAGAAATAAGGGTTGCTTGAGGTCGGATCTGCCTTAAAAACTCAGCAGAAGAAGCACCTTTAGATCCATGATGTCCTGCTTTTAAGATATCGGTTTTTAGTTTAGGGTAGGCCGCCATTAACTTATCCTCTCCCTCTTTTTCTAAGTCACCTGTAAAAAGAAAACTCAAATTTAGAAGCCTGCCATAGAGAACCACAGAATCATTATTGCCTCCATCTCCGGTTTTAAAAGGATAGAGCACCTGCAGCTGACTGCCCATGATAGGCAGTCTGTCTCCAGCCTTAAGAACACTGACTTTCACCTGCATCTTTTTTAATCTGGCTGCAAAACCTGCATTGGTCAGACTGCCGGAACTGACTAAGACTTGTCCAATTTTAAAAGCCTTTGCGACTGCCTCCATATCTCCCATATGGTCAGTATCCGTGTGTGTAAGAACCAGTTGATTAATTTTACTGACACCGCGGCTTTTCAAATAAGGAATCAGAGTTTTCTCAGCATTGGCATCGCTCATGCGCTGCTGCCACTCAGCTGACTTAGAAAAAGGCACCCGTCCTCCCACATCAATGAGAATTGTTTGTCCTTTGATATCTCGTAAAAAAATGCTGTCCCCCTGTCCAATATCAACCACGGTAACCTCATTGGCCGGGGGATTTTTTGTCATCAAAAATAAGAGAGCAAGAAAAACACTAAGCACAGCAGCCAGCAATCTTTTCTTCCGATAATCGTAGAGCAGGGCCAGAGCCAGCAAAATAAGTATTAATACCCACAAAGACGGTTTACCCAAAACAAAAGGACGGCTGAAAATCTGGTTAATATAAACAATAAATCGCTCTAAAATGATAAAAAATAAGTTAAGATTTGTCAATAATATAAAAGGCGACAAGAAGAAAACAATTGTCAAAACCGGCAGGATAAGACCGTCAAAAATAAAGGAAAAAAACGCTGTTAAAAAGACAGATAAGGGCTGAAAACTGCTAAAATACCACATTAGAAAAGGTAGAACACCCAAAGTCAATGTCAGTATCTGGGCAGCCCATCGCTTTGGCTGAGATAGGTGCTGAAAATCAGCCATTCCTAAAATAAACGCATAGACAAAACTGAGCACTCCGCCTGCTGTTAAGAGAAAATGCGGCATGATAAAAAACATAGTAAAGAGGGTCACTGCAAAATTATCCATCTTTGTAAGACCAAAATTAGACAGGTTCTTCTGCAGCAGGCTTCGGACAACAGATACTGAGAAGCCTGTTAAACCAGCATAAACCAAGGATAAAGGCACCTGCAGCCAATTCATATACTCTCTCCTTAGACCTAAGCGCAAGCCCAAGTAGCGAAAATTACCTATAAAAAAGCCAACCTGCATACCCGAGAGAGCAAAAAGATGAATGATGCCTAAGCTGGAATAAATATCACTCATTTCATCAAAGGACCTGTCTAAATAGCCAAAAAGCAAGCCGGTCATGTAATGGCGCATAGGAGCTGGAAACTTTTGATTGACGGAAACCAAGGCTCGACGCCGCCATTCATGCAGTCTTTCAAAAAAAGTTATGTCTTGCTCAGGCACTACCTTTTCTATCTTCTTGACACTAGCTAGGCGGTAAATCTTTTGTGTTTTTAAATAGCTTCGATAATCAAAACCGCCAAAATTCCGTTGACTGTCTGCTTCAGTCACATTAGCAGATACCTTTATACGGCTCGTTTTCCAAAGATTCTCAAAGTAATGCTTCTCTTTTTGAGATTTTAATGTGTAAAAAGCTTGATAGATGCAATGTCCTGACTTGCCCTGAAAACTAAGACTGTCACCATTAACACTGACAGTATCCGGGATAATTATGAGCTCCTCAGCTCGCTTAGGGACATTTTGATAGTCAGATTCTATCTTTTGATAAGAAAAATAAAAATAAAATCCAAAAAGCAGCAGGAATACGAAGGTTTTTAGACAGGTTTTTTGATCATACTGAGCAAGAAGAAAGATAAAGCTTAAAAAGGCCAAGAACACAGTTATGAAGGAGAAGCGATAGATTAAAAAATAAATCAAAATCGTTAAAAAGGCCAGATAAACAGGTCTTAACGGCAGCATCTTAATCAATACTCACCAAGTCTTTCAGCTTTTCAAATGTTTTTTCGCCAATGCCGGAAATATTTTTTAAGTCATCTATTGACTGAAAGCCGCCGTTAGCTTCACGATAATCAATAATATCCTGTGCCCTTTTTTCACCGATGCCCGATATTGTTTGGAGATCAGCAAGGCTGGCCGTATTTAGATTGATCTTATCCTGTACTGCTGGCTGAGAATTGCTGCTTTGATTAACCGCTGCTTTTTGAGAATTATCAACAACACTGATGTCTTCTCCGATGGATGCGACGTAAATAACAGCCTCATCCTGCAGCTTTTGCGCAAGATTGACTGACTTGCGGTCTGCTTTTTCAGAAAAACCGCCAGCCTTCTCAATAAGCTCGTTAACACGGCTGTCAGCCGGCAGACTGTACACGCCTTGTTTTTTCACTGCGCCTTTGACATCAACCATTATTGTTGAAGCAGCCTGGGTTTGCTTTGTTTGTTCCGAATGAGCAGATAAAGTTGCTGATGAAAGATACTGTTCTTGTGAGCGGTCCAAATGATTCTTATCCTCTTTTCCATTGGAAGACAAAAAATAAAGACCCAGTCCCAAGACAGCAAAAACAACGACTGCAGTAAGGAGCCGCTTATTTTCTCTAAATTTATCCAAAATTTCTTCTATCATATAATCCTCCTTACACCTATTTATTCGTAAACCAAAGAAAAAGCTGAGCAGCTAAAAAAGATTTTATCAAATAGCTCCTTCTTCTGCTTGCTAGGCAAAAATAAAAAATCGTTAGAAAGGCTGACCATTTCATTCAGCTTTTCCAACAATTTTCTTTAAATATAATTTATTTTAACGTCTTTTCCCGATGTTTTTCAGGATTCCAAACAAAGCTGGCAAACCAGGAAAAAAGATAGGTCAACCCCAGCACAAGAGCTACCAGAATCATAGCCGGTATGCGGTAAATTAAGCTCCACCAGCTTGGACGGCTGTCGTCTTTAAAGGTCGCAATTTCTGCATCCATCTGAGCAAATTCCTGTTCAATACGGTGGGAAACCTCTTCAATACCTTCATCATTCATGCGCTTAATATCTGAAATATCAATAGGATTTCCAAAAGTCACATCAATTCGGTCGTGCTTGAGAAGTCCCTTAATCGAAGTGGGACCCGCATAGGCAGCTGGCATGATCTTAACCTTGCTGGTTTTAGCGATAACAGCAACGCCCCCTTTAACATCGGAAGAGTGGCGGCTGCCGCTTGGAAACATAATAAGAGAACGGTCGCTCTTTCTAAGCATCTTTACAGGATAGCGGATAGCTTCAGTTCCCGGATTTTCCCGATTAATCGGAAAAGCTCCGCACATACGAATCCACCAGCCAAAAGCACGGTTGCCAAAAAGCTCCCTTTTAGCCATGAAGATAAATTGTTTGGGCCGAGCTGCAAATGCTAGAAAAATGGGATCCCAGAGAGTACGGTGGGGAGCTACCAAAACATAATTTTCATCCTGAGGTAAGAGCTTATTTCGATGGTGATAATGAATATTGCCATTGGCTGCCCAAATTAAAAAGACAAGCAAAGAGCGCAGGTAAGTGTAAAACACTGTCAATTCTCCTTTAATTAAGATACTAAGGGCGTTATGAAAGCGAGAAGAAAATAGGAGACTAACGCCAGGCGCTTTTGCGCATAAGGCAGGCTGTCTTTTTCTCGACGCTTTTAGCCCGTGTTCAGTTACCAAGATACTAAGGGCGTGAAAAAATCCGTATAAAAATAGGAAACGGACGCCGTGTCAATAAGACACAAGGACGTTTATCTTTTTTACTAGGATTTTAGCCCGTGTTCAGTTATTAAGATACGGCAGAGGATTGTTATCTAAGTGCTTCTCACTTGATAACAAACGCCAATCACCATAGTGAATTGGCTACCTCTCCCGCTAACTTCGTTTGGTTAGTAAGATCGACTAACCAAACGAAGTGTCTCGAAGAGCGTAAGCGGCACACAGCAAAATAGGAAAGCTGGCGAAGATGCTTAGCATCTAGGAAGTCTTTATGCTTAAAAGCCTCCATGTCTGTAATCAGCTAAAACTAAAACAATCGTGTCTCTTGTTGCACAGTGCCCTACAATTTTAATTACATGATAATGATTTCATTATACTAAAAATTTAACGTTTTTAACAGAAGAAATTTCACAGAGCTGCTTTTCAGTGTATAATAAAAGTGTTTGATTTTGATCAGCCACAGCGATTGTTATCTATACAGCTTACTTTATCTGATTTGGTTGGGTGGATTTGTAGCCTTTGGTTTACACCTGCTCTTTCATATCATACAAGCCCTTATCCTTAGACAGTATATTCCGGCTGTCGGAACAGCGCTTATATGCCTGCCAATCAGCTCTGCTATTATCCTTGGCAGTTGCCATCTTCTCCATGTAAACCTAATTGAATTGTTTACTTTTAGTTTGCTAGGAATGCTCCTTGTGATTTTTAATCTTTTTCTTGCCCTTGGGCTCGGCAAAAATTCTCAAGATGGCTGAACAAGTAATGTTTCAAACTATCCTCAGTGCTGCTTTTTTGCTATAATAAAAACTATGGCAAAATCGATTTTAAAGGGAAAAGAGCGCATTGACCAGCTCTTTTCAACTGATGTTAAAATTATTCAAAATAAGGAAGTCTTTTCCTATTCTATTGATAGCGTCCTACTCTCGCGTTTTCCGAAATTCCCCAGCAAGGGACTGATTGTTGACCTTTGTTCGGGTAATGGTGCTGTAGGTCTTTTTGCCTCAACTAAAACCAAGGCCAAAATCATTGAGATTGAAATTCAGGAACGGCTGGCTGACATGGGACAGCGGTCTATTGAACTCAATGGTTTAAGCGGGCAGGTTTCTATGGTTCATGATGATTTAAAAAATCTTATGAAGCATGCACCCAGATCTCGCGTTGACCTCATCCTTTGCAATCCGCCTTATTTCAAAGCGACAGAGACATCTAAGAAAAATGCTAGTCAGCACTATCTTTTAGCTCGGCATGAAATCACAACCAACCTTGACGAAATCTGTCAAATAAGTCAGCAGGCACTGAAAACCAAGGGACGCTTGGCTATGGTGCACCGGCCTGAGCGTTTTCTTGAAATCCTCGATACGTTAAAAAAATATAAACTGGCTCCCAAAAGAGTGCAGTTCGTCTACCCTAAGGCTAATAAAGAGGCTAACATGCTGCTGATTGAAGCCATTAAAGACGGTTCCCCTGATGGTATGAAATTCCTGCCGCCTTTGATTGTCCATAAGGATAATGGTGATTATACCAACGAGATTCACGATATTTACTTTGGCAAAGATCACAAAGCCTATATGTACGTGCTCAAATGTGCTGACGGCAGCCTCTACACTGGTTACACGACCGATATTGACAAACGCTTAGCGGCCCATCAGGCGGGCAAGGGAGCCAAATATACCAAAGCCAGACTGCCAGTTGAATTGGTCTATTTTGAAACATTTAACCACAAAAATGCTGCCATGAGTGCCGAAGCAAAATTCAAACAAAAAACACGCGATCAAAAACTGCATTACATTACCGAAAAAACAAAGGATAAAAACTGAAAACCCGCAGTCTCTTAAGCCTGTCCGCTTTCTTATGTAATACGCAGCACCGCAGCCAGAACTGCTCTTACTCTCTAAAGGTCTGCGGTACTGAGCAGACCCTTAGCTTCCGGCAGCAAAAATTCCTGTAAAATAAGATAAATATCCAGACTGCAGCGCTTAGCAAGATTGTCAGACCACAAAAAATTCTACAGCGCACAAAATTATTACATAAAAATCTCCTGAAATCATTTTGTCTCAGGAGATTTGATTTTTTATCTGTCACATTTATTGCTCTTATTTTGCAGAATATCCGAGATCCTAAAAAATCCCCGGCACCATGATGGAAGCCGGGGATAACGAATGCTCAGGCAAAGCATGAAATACTATTAAATACTTAAGCATCCCATTTAATTCCAGCATTTTTGATAGAAAATTATAACCGGGAAATAGGGGTGTGAATCGAATATCCAGCCAATCCAGCTAAAAGTCCGCCGATTATTGCGCCGCCAACTGTCATCAGCCAGCTGCCTGAAAAACTATAACATAACAGACCAAGTCCTAAGGCTCCAAAAAACAGTCCAACTAATCCTAAAATTATGGATTGCATTTTAATCATCTCCATTTTAATCATCTCCAATCTCCCATTCATTTAAACTAGTGAAATAGGGGCTGTGATTGCAAGTCCTGCAAATCTGCCAGCAAGCGCACCGCTGATTCCCTCTATATACCTAATTATTAACATAGCCATTAGAAGTAAAGAAAAATAAAATATCAATCAACGATTTTTATCTGTCTTTATCCACCTGACAATACCAGCAACCAGCAACATCGTTATTAAACCACAGGCTATAAGTGCTGCTGTACTGGCAACTGTCCCAGATATAGCATCAACTCTATATAGCAACCGCATAATTGAAACAACTGTAAGTATAATCAGCAGCGAGGATTCGATTCTAATCAGGGAAGTCATCTGATTGTCAACTGTCCGTAAAAAACTAGGAAGCAGCAACAAAGTAATAATAATCAAAAATAAACTAGAAAATGTTTCTTCTCCATTATTGAACGGCCAAATCATTAATAAATTAGCAATAACGTTCAGAGATGAACAAAAAATAAACGACCATTTTTTTGTCATTATCAATACCTCAAATGATTGAAAATACTATCATCAAATCATTCTAATCTAATGTTGCTGCACCGTAACCTATCATTCCTCCTGCAGCAGCACATGTAAGTAAATAAGCACCGCCAAGTCCCCATCCAATTGGACCAGAAACTGCACAAAGTCCCATTGTTGCTGCACCATAAGTAGCGACACCGGAAAGTATAGAGTCCACACCATCTCCAGCCTCTAAAGTGGAGAGTAGTTGACTATCTGCAACCTCAAAATTATCAAAGGCCATTGAGTCTAATGTTACTGTGTTCATAAAAAATCCTCCTAAAATTTCACAGTAAGCTTACAAGCTTACAAGTTTTTTAATTTTCACAAATTTCTAGAGAAGCATAAAATGTTTCTAAACGTTCCCTTGTGAAAATCACACGTACATTCTAATCCTTAATTTCTGTTTATTCAAGGGAAGTTGGTTTATTTAATAGAATTGATATCTAACAATAAAAAAAGAAAAATTTCTAAATACTTTTGGAATATTAACTTTGTTTATACAATAGATTAGCTTCTTAGTACAAAACTTCAGTAAATTTCTAATACTAAGCAACTAAACTTTCTTCTTAATATTCAAACTTTTCAAAAAAACTCTCCTGAAACACATGTTTCAAGAGAGTTTGAATGCTTATCTGTCACCTTTATTGCGAATGGTGAAGCCGTTTTTCTTTTCATTTGATGTACGGTGAGGGCGTTTATTTCCTTTATTTTCAAAATCTTTCCGATTTTTATTGGAAGTCCGTTTAAATTCACGACGACCACCATCACGCTGGTTGCGGCGATTGTCTCGTCCTCCTCGACGGTCATCACGACGACGATTGCCACCTTTTCCTTTACCTGCAAATTTAAAGGGCAGCGGTTTTTCACGGGCAATTTCGACCTTAGGCAACATTTCCGGATCCTGAACTGTCAAGGTCAGTATATACTGTGCCAGTTCTTCCGGTGAAAATTCAGCGACTAATTTTTCAGCATCATTGGTAAATTTTTCAAAATTGGAACGAATTTTTTCGTCTGCAAAGTCACCTTCAATTTTCTTAAGCGCAACCTTTTTACTTGCTTGAAAGGCTTCCTCAGCAGTTGCTGGTTTCATGCCTTTCATGCGTTTCTTGGTCAGATTTTCAATGATTTGCAGGTAGCCCATTTCATTTGGAGAGACAAAAGTGATGGACTGACCATGCTTGCCGGCACGGCCCGTACGGCCGATCCGGTGAACATAGCTTTCTGGATCCTGCGGAATATCATAATTGTAAACATGGGTCACACCTGAAATATCGAGACCGCGTGCAGCCACGTCTGTTGCAACCAAAATATCAAGGTTGTCATTTTTGAAATCACGGAGCACACGCAGGCGTTTGCCCTGATCCAAATCCCCATGGATTCCTTCAGCACGGTAGCCGCGCAGTTTTAAGCCGCGGGTCAGCTCATCTACCCGGCGCTTGGTGCGACCAAAAACAATAGCAAGATCTGGCTGCTCCACATCTATAAGGCGGGTCATGGTGTCAAATTTTTCATTTTCCTTGACGCGGATATAGTACTGATCAACCAAGTCTGTTGTCAATTCCTTGGCAGCGATCTTAACATGTTCTGGCTCTTTCATAAACTTGACACCAATACGTTTGATGGCATCCGGCATAGTTGCTGAAAAGAGCAGCGTTTGACGGCTTTCGGGCACACGTGAAATAATTGCTTCAATATCCTCTAAAAAGCCCATGTTAAGCATTTCATCAGCTTCATCCAAAATAAGGGTTTCAACATGATTCAGCTTAAGCGCTTTGCGTTTGATCAAATCAAGCAGGCGGCCCGGCGTTCCAACAACAATATGAGCACCTGACTTCAGAGCCTTTATTTGTTTTTCAATACTGGATCCACCGTAAACCGAACGAACCTTAACACCCTTTTCACGGCCAAAACGGAAGAGTTCTTCTTGAGATTGAACGGCCAATTCACGCGTAGGAGCAATCACAAGCGCCTGCACTAGATTGCTGGCAATATTAATTTTGTTTAAAGTTGGTAGGCCAAAGGCTGCAGTTTTTCCTGTACCTGTTTGTGCCTGACCAATGACATCTTTTCCTGCAAGAGCGAGAGGAATGGTCAATTCTTGGATAGGTGATGGCTCAGTAAAGCCAGCTTTTTCAACAGCAGAAAGAATGTCTTCTGTTAGGTTTAATTCTGTAAATTTCAATGTTTTTGTTTTCTCTTTCTAAAAAGCAGTGCGAAGCTGCTTTATTAAGCTTAGTAGTATGTGCAACCTAACCATTATAACATAAATAGTACAAATTGATAGTTTTTTATTTTGGAATAGAGCAATAACACGCTTTCAAAATAAAATACCTCCGAAAGAGGTGCTGTAAAACCAGCATTACTTTCCGGAGGTTTATTGTTAAGCAAAGAGAACATAACGGCGGATACCACTGTAGGATACATAGCTCATCCATTGATGACCGTCAGCTGTCAAAATCTTATCGTAATGAATACTTTCACCTGCTCTGAATGTGAATTGGGTCGGACTGGATATTTTAGCTTCATTTTTAACACTGACTTCCTTGGTAAAGGTATAGGTACCTTGAGCCGGAAGCTTTGGTTTTGCTGGTGCTGTCGGAGTCGGCTGACTGGAGCTGCCGCCGCTCTTTTGTGCAAGCACGGCTATTGGAGCATAACGGCGAATACCGCTGTAAGATACATAGCTGATCCATTGACGGCCATCCGTTTCTAAGACCTTGTCATAGAAGACCTTATCCCCTTTGTTAAAGAAGAATTGGGTCGGACTGGACATTTTGGCTTCATTTTTAACATCCGTCTTGCCTGTGAAGGTATAGGTTCCAGAAGCTGGAAGTTTTGATTTAGCTGGTGTTGTCGGAGCTGGCTTGAGGCTTTCAACAGTTGTTGCTGCAGATCCGACACCAAGCTGCTGACCGCTGCTCAGCAGGTAGTAAAGGTGAACATGGTATTTACCAGTATTATTTTTGTGTTCACTGATTTTCACAGTCACCTTATAGTTGCCATCTGCCTTCTTGTCAGCTTTATACCACACAATATCATCCTGGCCATTTTGATCGGACCAAACCGAAACCCTGACTTCTTTAATGGCTTGATTGCTTGAAACCTTAGAAATCAGAACATCAAATTGCTGACTGGTCTTATTTTGAATGGTAATACTGCCAGTTGCTTTCGGAGCTAACGGTTTTGGCTGCGGTTTGACTGGTGAATTCAGCGAAGCAATAACCACATAGCGACGGATACCGCTGTAAGAAATGTAGCTGATCCATTGATGATTATCTGCATTTAAGACCTTATCATAATAAACCTGATCACCCTTATAAAAGGAGAATTGGGTTGGGCTGGACATTTTAGGCTGATTTTTAACATCTGCCTGCTTGGTAAAGCGATAAGTTCCAGAAGCCGGAAGAGAGGATTTTGCAGCTGTTGGTTTTGGTGCTGCGGGAACAGAAGCTCTTACTCCAATCGGAGCATAACGGCGAATGCCGCTGTAGGAAATATAACTTAGCCATTGATGCCCGTCAGTATCCAGAACTTTATCATAATATATCTTATCTCCGGCATTAAAGAAGAATTGAGTTACACTGGCCATTTTAGGTTCATTTTTAACAGGCGTCTGCTTTTTAAAAGTGTAGTTGCCTTGGGGTGCAAGAGAAACTGCTGAAGCGCTCGCTTTCTTTTGAACTGACTGTGTTGAAATATGAGACTGTACAGCCTTTACACTGACCTTGCTACTAGCGGTGCGGTCTTGTGTGCTGACTGCAGATTTGCTGCTTGCAGGAGCCGTTTTTTCTATAGGCTGAGCGGCTGGTTTAACCTCGCTTGTCACATCAGAAGTTTTGACTTCACTGACTGGTTTTGAGGAAACTGCTGAAGAATTTTCAGAAGTAGGGCTGATAGCAGTGCTCGTGTTAGCTGCAGGAACCTCTGCTGTTTGCGTATTGCTTTCTGCTTCAGCCGCTTCACTTACAGGCTGAGCAGCAACAGATGATGCTGTGCTATTATCTTGATTAACTGTATTTTCAGAAACAGCTGGCTGAGCAACTGTCCTTTCAGTCGCTGAGAGCGGCTGTGTTACTTCATCGGCAGAAATATTGTGAGTTCCTAGAAACAAGAGGCAGCCAATCAGAACAGAAGCTGCTCCAAATGAGTATTTACGAATTGAAAAACGTTGTGCTTGATGATCCAAATAATCTTTTTTCATGATTTTCTCCTTCTATCTCCCTGTGTTTGAGCAGAGACAGCTGCTGTTTAGCAAAGCTGTTCAACTGATTTTTTAGTAAACAGGTTTTATATTACTTTTTACATCTTTATTGTAACATAAAAGAAATATAACGCAATATAATTGTAACAAAAACAAAATATTGTTTGACCTAATCTCACCAATAACAAAAAGCAAGGCTAAAATCCATCCCCAAGGGATTCATTTGCCTCACTCTTACTGTTAGTATACTTATGATATCCTGCTTCATATTGTTCGTGGACTATAAAAGAAGCAACTATACTTTTTTATTGGCAGTCAAATAGATAAAAGACCGGAGCTTATGTTCCGGTCTTTTATCCAAGACACATCAGTGTCCTTTCTTCTTTTGACGGCGCTTTTCCTGCTTTTGCCGATACCTGAGTTCTTTGGCCGCTTCACGTTCCTGTTTGTTTTGAGAACGACGCTCTTTTTTCAAACTGTCGTGAATTTCCTGCATGGCCATTTGCGCTTTGGTCGAAGTTATTGGCTTTTTCTTTGCCCTATTAATTTCTCGCTGCATGCGCTTGGGATTGCTTTTCTTTGGCGAAAGGGTTAAGCTGCCTGCCTCAATATGTGTGTCAATATGAGCATACTTGCTCTGCCATTTTCCCAAATCTCGATAAATGAAAGTAAGGATATCCTCGTCTTTAGGCTCCTTGCCAAAGACATAACGAAAAGCCTTGTATTGACCCTTAATGTCAACATACTCTACCAGAGCAGCCCAAAAGGCACCGTCAAAATAAACTGTCATTTTCATGCCAGCCCCTCCAAACTAAGAAACAAGGAAGCTTAACCCTTGTTCAATGATATGTATTTGGTATGGGACGACCTTGGAGGGAAGGTTACTGACATCTGATGATGCTTGCAGACTACCAACTGCAATGTGTTTTTATACCGCTTTTATTGTAACAAAAAAACCAAACAGGAACAAATTCCTTGGGAGCTGCTCATAAAAAATGTCTGAACTCGCTCTTGCCAGTTTAGGCTAAGCCTTACCGCGATGGCTGATGATTAAGCTGTCTCTTCTCAAATTGATCATGATTTTACAAACATCGGAAGCATTGGTTTGAATATTAGCTGCAATCGTCTCGTCTTTGAAAAAATCGGAATTGCTGTATAAATTACATAAACCATGATATGAATAGCATCACTGAATTGCACTGATGGTTTCATTTTACCCCAAGCAATAAAAATACATTTATAACCTATAAAGATACCTGCTCTCATCACTATTGCTGCATAAGATAAAGGAAATAAAATATTTGTGCTCTCCAAGGAAAGCCTTCAACCCCTGCTCTGCCAACAAAAAAGAACTGAAACGATCAGTTCTTAACAAAATAACTAAGCAGCTAATACTCATCTTAAGGCAAGGATATTTTATCCTTAAAAGATTGTTTTACATCTTTTCTTCCAATTCAACATCTGGATATTTATCTGCAAACCAGCGCAGGGCAAAATCGTTTTCAAAGAGAAAGACAGGTTTGTCAAAACGGTCACGCGCCAAGATATTGCGGCTGGAGGACATGCGCTCATCAAGATCTTCTTCCTTAATCCAGCGGACAGTCTTTTTCCCCATTGAAGTCATGACCACTTCGGCATTATATTCATTTTCCATACGGTGTTTAAAAACTTCAAACTGCAGCTGACCGACAGCCCCCAGCATGTATTCGCCCGTTTGATAATTGGTATAAAGCTGGATAGCCCCTTCCTGCACTAGCTGTTCAATACCTTTATGGAAAGATTTTTGCTTCATAACATTTTTAGCAGAAACTTTCATGAAAAGCTCAGGCGTAAAAGTTGGAAGAGGTTCAAATTCAAACTTATTTTTACCGACAGTCAGAGTATCCCCAACCTGATAGGTGCCTGTATCATAAACTCCGATAATATCTCCAGCAACAGCATTGGTAACATTTTCTCGGCTTTCTGCCATGAACTGGGTGACGTTTGAAAGCTTGGCACTCTTTCCGGTTCTGCTTAGATTCACTGACATGCCGCGCTCAAATTCACCCGAAACAATACGAACAAAAGCAATCCGATCACGGTGTCTGGGATCCATGTTGGCTTGAATTTTAAAGACAAAACCAGAAAAATCTTTGCTGAGCGGATCGATCATCGTTCCTTCAGTCGTTTGATGCCCATGCGGTTCTGGCGCAAAGTCCAAGAAGGAGTCCAAGAATGTCTGAACACCAAAATTAGTCAGAGCAGAGCCAAAGAAGACAGGTGTCAGTTCTCCTTTCAAGATAGCTTCTTTCGAAAATTCATTGCCGGCTTCCTGCAGCAATTCGACATCTTCTAAAACCTGCTCATAAAAGGGATTGTTGGCAAAAATTTCTGCACCTTTATCAAAATCTGCAAAACGCTCATCACCCTTATAGAGCTCTAAACGCTTATTATACAAGTCATAGAGGCCTTCAAAAGCTTTTCCCATACCGATAGGCCAGTTCATAGGGTAGCTGGCGATACCGAGCACTTCTTCTAATTCTTCTAGAAGATCAAGCGGTTCCCGGCCATCACGATCCAATTTGTTCATAAAAGTAAAGACTGGAATTCCGCGATGTTTAACCACTTCAAACAATTTCTTAGTCTGTGCTTCAATACCCTTAGCTGAATCCACAACCATGACTGCGGCATCCACTGCCATGAGGGTCCGATAGGTATCTTCTGAAAAGTCTTCGTGTCCCGGTGTATCAAGGATGTTGACACGTTTGCCCGCATAATCAAACTGCATAACAGATGAGGTGACGGAAATTCCGCGCTGCTTTTCAATATCCATCCAGTCTGATTTAGCAAAGGTGCCTGTTTTTTTCCCTTTGACCGTTCCTGCTTCACGGATTTCGCCGCCAAAATAGAGTAACTGTTCAGTAATAGTCGTCTTTCCGGCATCTGGGTGACTGATAATAGCAAAGGTGCGGCGTTTTTTAATTTCTTCTTGTAAATTCATAGATCCTCTTTTTACATTCATCATATACAATCTTTGATGTTTATCAGAGACGAAATCATCTAATGATAATCTTCCGTTATTTCAGCATACTAACCCTATTAGTATACTTAATTTTCAGCTTTTTTTCAATCATCTTCAAGCCTTTTGCTGCTATAAAAAAACAGAAGATCATCCTTAACGGACTCTTCTGCCTGTAAATACTTTAAAACACAAGTCTCTTCTTCCCAGTTCTTTTAAAAATCTCATCAATCAGCAGCAGCATAGCTATTAAAACTAAGGACACAGCCAAATACCTCACCCATAAAGCACTTTGGCTGATAAAGGGAGTATAGCGCAGGATTCCATAGTTGCCGCCGGTTACTTTATTAACAAAAACCAAAAAAAGATTAAACCCCAAGGTATAAACAATTATACTGCGCCGGCTGAGGAGACTATTGTCATAGTGATTGAGCAGATAAACCAAACCATTGACCAAAAGAGCATAATGGCCGATAATAAACGAAAAAGCTGTGATATGAGGAAAAGTGTAAGCATCCATGATAGGATAGCCTAGAGCAAAGACGGCCCCGCTTGTCCCCATCAAAGCAAAGTACTGCTTGAGCTTGGTCCCGTCAGGCAGCAGCAAAAGAGCAAACATAGCCAGCCTGCAATGATAGAGTGGCAGGCTGTTAGAAAGAGGAATAGCTGCAAACCAATACCAAGCATAGAGCGCTGTCAGCTGAAAAGCCTGAAAGAATTTAAAGGTTCTGACATAAACAGGATTTTGGTAATATTTAACAGAAGTATAAATCAATAAAAACAGCGCAGCCATCATCACCAGATACCACAAGAGGGAGATCTCGGGCGGCTGTGTCTGCTGGGAGGTTAAAAATGCCTTCATCATAAACTTTCTTTTTATTTTTATGAGCAGCTGGGTTTGCACTTCCAATTTCTGCCTACTTCAGACCTTGAATTTCTTCTGTGCTATGCGATGTTTCCTCAGGGACTGCAAAGTAATTAAACAGTAAAATCGTACAGATGCCAAGACTGACACCATAATCTTCAATCATCGCTATCAAAAAAGCTGACAAAATCAAGATAAAATGATAAAGGGTGAATCGTTTCTTTAAGGTCTGAAGGCCGATCATAATTGGAAACAAAAGATAAACCAGTATCCCCTGACGCATGAGAGAATCAACATAATAATTCTCATTAAAAATTCTGGCGCCGTTTGCATAGTGCAAATCCGGAACCCGTCTAGGCAAAAATTTAAATCCGTAAGCCTTGATATAAGCATGAGCATTTCTCAGACGGCCGGAGAATATTGAATTTAAAAAATCAAAAACAGATGACTTGGGCTGATAAAAATAGGAAAGCAGGGTGCCAAGTACAAAGACTGTGACAATTGATTGAAAGACAAATTTTCCTGATATCTTGTAAGCCAGCAGCTGCTTTTTAAACAAAGAAGTAAGCAAGATAACTGCAAAAATAAGAAGACCTGTCCGTGAATCCGTAATTGAAAAAACCAAAAGACCTAAAACAATCAGCCATAGAAGTTCAGACAGCGGCACTACTTTTTTACGCATGAGTGAAAAATCATAAAATAAACTTACGATAAACATACTCAGGGAATTAGGATGCATAAAACCATAAGAATGACGAACCAGATGTTTTGCAGGTCTATAAAGGGTAACGTCTGGTATCTTGCCGCTGATATAAAACAGCAAAATTCCTATGGCTAAAAGAATTTTAGCATAAAAAATAATCGTAACAAGGTTGGACTGCTTGGGATCAACCGAAACTGACAGTAAGAAAAAAGACAATAAGGAAAAATCCGGAGCAAAATCTATCAAATAAAAATCAGAAGGCAGCAAGATCAAACAGATCCCTACTGCAACTACTGCAAATAAGCTTTCCCTTGACCACTTATGCAAATAAAGATGCCAGATAAAGGTCACAAGGCTCAGCAGCAGAGAAAATAAGGTAAGTTCTACATAAGTATCATCTACCATATAACGTTTAAAAAAGTATGTATAAACGACAGTTATAAGTGCAATAGTATAAAAACATTGGTAAACTTTATTTTTATTTTCTAAGAAAAAGCGCCACTCTTCTTTTATTAAATTCATTTTTTTCTCCAAAAAAGCCCTTCTATCATCAAACTGGACTGCCGCCTAAAAATGAAGTTAAAGCAGCAGTTAATCTGCTTCTAAAAATTCTACGACCTTGCCTAAGTTCATTGAATTTGACCCTTTAAGAAGGATTTGATCCTTAGGCTGCAGGGTTTCCTTAAGTCGCTTAAGCAGCTCTTCAAACTGATCCTGGTCTGTTGTTTTTTTGAAATAATAAACCTTGCCCAGCGGAAATATCTGACTGGCCAACTGAGCCAAATCAGCAATATCTGCACCGTAAAAAATCACAGTATCCAAAACATCCGGATTCAGACTGGTAATCAGATTGGTATGCATCTGAACAGAATCTGAGCCCAACTCTTTCATGTCTGCCAGAAGAGCGATTTTTTTACCGCCTTCATTACTTGGAATAGCCGAAAAGGTTTCCAAAATCAAACGCATAGCCGTTGGATTGGCATTGTAGACATCTGAAAGAATGTCTGCCCCATTGGCAGCTTTTTTCCATTCTGTGCGATTGCGGGTTAGCTGAAGTTCAGACAAGGCAGCAACAATCTTTTTTTCCGGAACATTCAGCAGCTTGCCTACATAAGCGGCAATCATCGCATTGGCAGCATTGTACTTACCGGTAACAGGCAATGTGATCCTCTGCTCCAAAAAGTTAGTACCAAAGGTTAGAAAATCTTTATGCTCTTCTAATTCTGTCACATAAATATCCGCGTCAGAGCCAAAGCGAATAATCTTTTGATTATCCGGCAAGAATTGATTGATAATCTTATCAGCCGGTGCAATCAAAATACCATGGCCATCCATTCCTTGCGTAATCTGCATCTTTCCTTGGGCAATCTTTTCCCGGCTGCCGAAAAATTCCAAGTGCGCCTCACCAATTAAAGTCACCACAGCAATGTGCGGATGAGCCAGATTAGATAAAAGTGCAATATCACCCAAATGGTCCTGTCCCATTTCTAGAACGATTTTTTCGGTATCATCCGGCATATGCAAAACAGTATAGGGAAGGCCAATTTCGTTATTGTAATTGCCTTGGGTCTTATAAGTTTTATAGGTGCTGGCCAAAATATCTGCAATCATGTCCTTGGTCGTTGTCTTGCCATTCGAACCTGTCACAGTAATCACATCAACACGCATTTTTTCCAGATAATACTGAGCTAAATCCTGAAAAGCTTTTAAACAGTCATCAACCAAAATATGGGGTTTTGTATCGGCTAATTCTTTTTCTGAAAAAACGGCAGCAGCGCCGTTTGCAAAGGCCATGTCAATAAAATCATGGCCGTCTCGCGCACCCTTAAGCGGTAAAAAAAGATCGCCTTGCGCAATTTTTCGGCTGTCAAATTCAATCTGATGAAGAGCAAGGTCTTCAAAATGGGTCACATCATTTTTGGCACCAACAGCTTTGGCGGCCTCGTATAAACTTAATTTCATTTATAAATCCTTTTTAGGAAAATTCTAAAATCACTACGCCCATTATACCATAAATACTGGCCAACAAATGTCTTTATGATATAATATTATATTATCCACTGATTAAGTGACTGTTCCTTGCCTATGCGGCAGTGTTTTTCAGCCATCCTAAAAACAGGGTACTTATTTTAGGGAATTACTGTCTTTTGATAATTCTTTGGATGCCTGCTTTCTTGTTTGAAAGCTTGCAATCAAAGCTAAGCACCAGACATTGGGTCTTTTAGCCGCTGAAAGCCGGAGAAATTATTTCTTCATTTTAGGCCTTCTGAGGCATCGCCAAAAGAACAGCCTTTGTTTCTGAATTTTTTGGCTGAGAGCATCACTTTTTGCTTGGGTAAAAAAAGCAAAGTAATTTGCACAGAGTAGATGATTTGCGTCAAGTGTGTGTGAATGGGATGTTGTCACACAACGAAGCTAACGCGCGGTAAATCATTGCATCCGCTGTTTTCAAGTTTACTTGATGAACAGCTCCATTTATATTAAAAGGAGCAAATATGTTATCATTTTTCAAATTTCCCCAATTGACTGTTCAGCGTCTGGTCACCCTTGCTATGGCCATTGCCTTGTCCTTTATCATGGGAAAACTATCCATTCCTATTATACCTCAGCAGCTGGTAATCAGCCTGACCTTCATTCCCAATACTATTATCGGAATGATTGCCGGGCCTGTTTGGAGCTTCATAGCTCTGGGACTGCTTGATATTGTGGACACCCTTTCAGGCAATGCCGGCAATTTTATCATCTGGTGGACCCTTGTAGAAGCCTTTCAAGGACTGCTGTACGGACTTTTTTTCTATAGAAGATCCTTAAGCTGGACTTCTCAGAAAGACTGGTTTCATGTCATTTTAGCAACTACTGTCATTATGCTGGTGGGAAGCTTCATTTTTACACCCTTGCTCATCCAGATTTACTACGGTGTTCCTTTTATGGCTCAGTTTATCGCCGGACGCTGGTTAAAAATTTTTGAGATTCCCATTCGTGTCCTTGTGATTATGACTGTTATTCCACAGCTGCAGCGAATCCCTGAACTACAAAAACTAATGCATAAAACATAACCATAAAAATAAAAATCAGAGAATCATCCCATCTCTGATTTTTATTTTACTCAGCTTAAATTAAATGGCTTTCTCGCTTGGCAAACATCTCTTTTGCCAGCTGAACTAATGTTTCAATTAACTCCGGATAAGTAAGTCCCATATTTTCCCAAAGCAGCGGGTACATGGACCACTGGGTGAAGCCGGGCATGGTATTTAACTCATTGAGAAAAACATCTCCCTCAGCTGTCAAAAAGAAATCACAGCGCGACAAACCGCAACCTCCTAAAGTTCTGAAAGCTGCCGCCGCGTATGAGCGCATTTTTGCAGCCGTGCTGTCATCAACTGCTGCCGGAATAGCCATGGTAATTTTATTGTCAATGTATTTTGCTTCATAATCATAAAAAGCGACATCTTTGACAACTTCTCCGGGCAGGGTTGTATGAACATCCTTATTTCCCAGAATACCGACTTCAATTTCACGTGCATCAACACCTTGTTCAATTAAAATACGGCTGTCGTATTTCAAAGCAAGCTCAATTGCTGCTCTCAGCTCTGCTTGATGACTGGCCTTAGAAATACCCACACTTGATCCCATATTGGCCGGCTTGACAAACACTGGATAAGTCAGTTTAGCTTCGGCCTCAGCCAGCTTAGCCTCTACATCTTCTCCTTCAATAAAAGTCACATAAGCCACCTGAGGAATAGAGATACTTTCCAAAACTTGCTTGGTTGTAATCTTGTCCATAGCTACGCTGGAAGTCAGTATATTGGTTCCTACATAAGGCATCTTTAAAACTTCCAAAAATCCTTGAACAGAACCATCTTCTCCCATTGGTCCATGAAGGACAGGAAAAACGACAGCTCCTTCTTCATAAATATCACTAGGTTTTATTTTTTGAGAAAGAACAAGAGTTTCATTGGTCATTAATTTTTCCGAATCCAAGGGCCGATTGCTAAATTCCTGAGTCTTTATAAAATCACCTTCTTGAGTAATGAAATAAGTTTTGACCAAGAATTTATCATAATTCACTGCTCGCATAACACTCTCGGCTGAGAGTACCGAGACATCACGCTCAGCGGAACGGCCGCCATATAACAAAATCAGTGTTTCTTTTGACATAAATTACCTTTTCTATTTTTCTCATTTTTCATTTATCATATCATAAAAAAAGAACCTTTTCAAAAAATATTGAAAAGGTTCTTTTTAGCAGTTAACCCAGCAAAAACAAGGTGCAGCGTCTGCCGGAAAAAAAGCTTCCTTATAATTCTGTTCGGTTTTCAATAGCACGCAGGAGGGTCACTTCGTCGGCGTATTCAATATCTGAGCCAACAGCCAATCCACGCGCTAAACGTGTTACCTTGATTCCTGCTGGTTTTAGGACACGTGAGATATACATAGCGGTTGCTTCCCCGTCTGCTGTTGCGTTGGTTGCGATAATGACTTCAGTAATGTCACTATTATCCCGCAAGCGTGTCAAAAGGCTTTTCAGATTAATATCATCTGGGCCAATACCGTTCATGGGAGAGATGAGCCCATGTAAAACATGATAGAGGCCATGATACTCCTGAATTTTTTCCATAGCTGACACATCCTTGCTGTCTTCTACCACAAGAATAGTCGAATTATCCCTACTGTCATCTGTACAGATGCTGCAAGGATCATCATCGGTCAGATTGCCGCAGACTGAACAATAGGTCAGCTCCCGCTTGGCAGCTAAGAGGTTTTTGGCAAAGTCATTAACATCTTCATCGCTCATACCAATTGTATAGAAAGCTAGACGTGTCGCCGTTTTAATCCCAATTCCGGGCAGCTTGGTAAAGCTTTCAATCAATTTAGCTATGGGAGTTGGGTAAAGCATTCTTTTTCCTCACTGTTTCATCGGATTCATTTTTTGATAAAGATTGATAATATCCCGCGTAATAGCATGACTGGTTGTCCCATGCAAATCCGTTTCATGCGGCAGAACGACAGCTACAGCAACCTGCGGATTATTGCTGGGAGCGTAGGCGACAACATTCAGATTGGATGTATAGACAGATTTACCGTCTTCACCGGTCACATAGGCTTCGGCCGTACCGGTTTTAGCAGAAATAGGAACGCTGGCACCGTTAGCAAGAGTTTTCCCAGTTGCATAGCTGCCGCCATTAACAACATTATAGAAACCGTCTTTGATGATAGCCATATTATCACTGGAAATTGACACTTCATTTAATACCTTGGTATCAACAGACTGAACCAGCTTGCCCAAACCGCCGGTCTTATTGTTATCATAGATTCCCTCAACTAAATGGGGAGCAATGCGCTTGCCGCCGTTAGCCACAGTAGCGGCATACTGGGCCAGCTGCATAGCCGTATAGTTGTCAAACTGACCGAATGATTCTGTTAAAACATTGGCAACATCAAATTTATCCGGTGTGTAGCCTTTTGATTCTCCCGGCAGATCAATCTCGGTTGCCACACCAAGGCCGTACTGAGCATAAGTTGCCCTCAGCTTTTCCATGGCACTCTTATAGCCATCTGACGACAGAGTCATACCGCTGTAATAATCCTGTCCCATCAGTTTTAAAGCTAACTGAACCATGTAAGTATTAGATGAGTATTCCAAAGACTGACTGGCTGTCAGAGGAGTGGAACCATTGGTAAACCACGATTTGATAGGATTGGAGCCTGCAAACTGGATAGTTTGGTCATTGATTACCTGATTGCCTGACAAGACACCATTTTCCCAGCCAGCAGTTAAAGTCGCTCCCTTAACCACAGAACCGGGTGTAAAAACTTCTGTAATGGTGCCCAGCGCATTTGATGAGACCTCTCCAGATTTGAGATCATGTTCCAGACCGGCCATTGACAAAACAGCACCCGTATTAGGATTTAGAACAACAGCATAGACTCCTTCGGAATATTTAGTATTGCCAGCTGACAATTCAGAAGTAAAATACTGCTTCAGAATCTGTTCAACACCCTTTTGGAACTCAAGATCAATGGTTAATTTCAAGTTCTTGCCCTTGGTGCCTTTGGCGGTCGTTTTATTGCTGACAATCTTGCCTTCCTTATTAACCTTAATGGACTGAACCGTCCGGCTGCCCTGCAGGTAATTTTCATATTGCTTCTCCAAATAAGAAGTCCCAACACGGTCATTCAGCGAATAACCTTTTTTAACATAGTCGCTGGCTTCCTCGGCAGGCAGGCCTGTTTTCTGGCTGGAAACCTTACCGATAATGGAGGTAATTGAATTTTTATCAGCCTTACGCTCCCAGTCTGTCTTAACAGATATACCTTTCAAATCTGATTTGCTGGTAGCCAGCACAGCAATTTGTTCAGCTGTCAGATCTCCCGTTGTCAAAGAAACCGTGTTAAAAACTGATGTTGCATTCATCTGACTGAAAATATAGATAATTTTTTCTTCGTCCTCAGAATAATTAATCGCACTGTCTGGAACGGCTTTGACAGCATTGGCATAGATATCCGATTCTTTCAAATTATTGCCGAAATTATCATACTTTTTCTTATCAGGCAGCTTCTTAACCACTTTTTGATAGGTCTTTGGATCCGCCAAATAATAATCTTTTTTCTGACGCTCAGTCACCTTGCTTTCCGTCAGAGTCACCATGCTGGCTAACTTCTGAGCATTCTTTTTGATGTCTTCAGCAGTCATTGTATTGCTCCTGGTGAAAGCAACAACTTCCTTAACTTCATTTTCAACCAGAGGCACACCCTTGGCATCATAAATCTGACCTCTGGGACTTGACGTTTTTATCGTATAATTTGTTGATTCCGTTAATTTTGCCTTGTAAAATTTAGCATCGTAAATCTGCATCTGTGCCAATCTTAGCAGCAAGATTGTAAACAGGGCTACAATGAAGAAAAATAGGAGATTGATTCTGTTAGAGATAAGAACAAAAGTTCTGGACTGATTTTTCTTTGGTTTCTTTAGTTTGCCTACCATTTTTCCTCCTATTTTCATGAAACTACGTCTTTTATTTTATCACAATTTAACTAAAAACTTGTGACTTTTCTTTAAATCTGAGTAAAATTAACAGTTCTTGCAAGGAAAAAGCAAGACAGAAACTAAGCAATGCTAAACTTGTGATGCCTGTCCTACCGTTAGAGCCGCAGATAAGCCCGCTTGATCTCTGCCTATAGAAAATGAGATTGGAACGCAGCCAATCTCACTTGTTTCTCACTAAATAAATAATCCAGAACCTATTCTCCGAGGTAGTACTCAGCAGTCACGTTCAGATTTTCATCAAATTCAAAGACTAACGGTGGGAAATTAGGAATTTCAACACCCATGATTTCGTCATCTGATAATTGTTTGATGTGTTTGACAAGAGCACGAATCGAATTACCATGTGCACCCACAAAAACATTTTTACCATCTTTAAGTGCCGGAGCAATCTTATCTTCCCAGAATGGCAAAGCACGCTCAAGCGTTACTTTCAGGTTTTCAGCGTCTGGAATAACGGTATCATCAAGACTTGCATAACGGCGGTCAGTATGTGCAGAGTATTGATCGTCTTTAGCCATAGCCGGAGGCAAAACATCATAAGAACGGCGCCAAATGTGAACTTGTTCATCACCGAATTGTTCAGCAGCCTCAGCCTTGTTTTTGCCAGTCAAACCGCCGTAGTGACGTTCATTCAAGCGCCATGACTTTTCAACTGGTACCCAAAGCTGATCAGAGTATTCAAGAGCTAAGTTAGTTGTTTTGATAGCGCGTGTCAAAACTGATGTGAAAGCAAGGTCAAATTCAATACCTGCTTCTTTAATCAATTTACCAGCATCAATAGCTTGTTGCGTCCCTTTTTCTGAAAGATCTACATCAGCCCAGCCAGTGAAAAGGTTAGCTTTGTTCCATTCAGACTCACCGTGGCGAGCGAAAACCAATTTTACCATTAGTTATGTCTCCTTTTTATTTAGGCTTTACGCCATTTACTCTTTCCATTTTACAAAAAAAATAGGTAAAAATCTAGTCAAATCCATAATTTTCTTCAAAAGACTCAATAGTCACTTGTTAATTTTAAACCAATGATTCCAATTAATAATAGAGCCAAAAATAGATAAGATAGAGGTGATAAGCCATCTCCTAAAAAGACAACTCCAACAATCACAGTGCCAATTGCTCCAATTCCAGTCCAAATAGGATAGGCCAAACTCATTGGCAAATCTTTCAAAGCTCTGGAGAGTAGGTAAAAGCTCAACATCATGCCTAGCACAGTTATGGCACTGTAGCCGAGTCGACTGAATCCGTCACTTAATTTCATAGTTGTCGCCCATACGACTTCCAATATACCTGCTAAAATCAAATAAAACCACATCATATCATTTTCCTCCTCAACAAAATAAAATAAAAGGATAACAAGACTATTTCTTTATCCCAAAAGAGATATCCCTACGAAATAGTCTCATTATCCTTATCCACCCTCCGGGGAAGGTGGGGAATGATTATTATTTTAACAACAATGATTATAGGACATTCAGACATGCTTGTCAACTCAGCTCTTGAGGAAATTTTCAAAACTGCTGTGCTGCTAACTTTCAGCGAAAATCCAAGACACTCAACTTTGATCAGAGATTTTTTAACTCTCACGATTGAATTTCAAAGTTCTCAATGCATTAATCACAACTAGAACGGTCACCCCGACATCTGCAAAAATAGCCATCCACATATTAGCCACTCCTCCTGCTGCTAAAAGTAAAACTAAAATTTTCACAATAATTGAAAAGATTGCATTTTCATGAGCAATTCTGATGGTTTTTCTGGCTATCATAATTGCTTGTGCTATTTTGCTTAATTGATCATTCATAACAACAACGTCTGCTGCCTCTATCGCAGCGTCACTACCAAGTCCACCCATGGCAATACCAACGTCAGCTCTGGCCAAAACAGGAGCATCATTGATCCCATCGCCTACAAAGCCCACTGTTTTCTTTGCTTTTCTTTGTTCAAGGCATTGTTCTAACTCTGAAACTTTATCAGCCGGCAATAGGTTCGCCTTGTAGTCAGTTAATTCCAATTCGTCAGCTACAACTTTGGCAACTGTTTCATGATCTCCCGTTAGCATAACCAATTGTCTTATTCCTAACTTGCGTAACTCTCCTAGCGCTTTTTTTGTATCAGGCTTGATACGATCAGAAATAACAATATGTCCTGCATAGACACCATCAATGGCCACATGAACAATCGTTCCAATTTGATGACAGTCTTTCCATTTTACACCGAGATCATCCATGTATTTTGTGTTTCCGACAGCAACCGTCTGCTTGTTCACTCTCGCGCTAATCCCTTGACCTGCAGTTTCAACAACCTCGGAAATCAAGCAATCGTCCTCCTCTTTTTGATAAGCAGCTCGCAACGATTGGGCAATCGGATGGCTGGAAAAACGTTCTACGTGACTAGCTAAGTGTAAGAGTCTTTCTTCCTTAATTTTCTCAGGGTGCAGGGCGGTAACTGTAAAAACACCCTCCGTCAATGTTCCTGTTTTGTCAAAAACAAGCATGTCAAGCTTTGCTAGATTTTCTAAATAATGAGATCCCTTAACCAAAACACCTGCTTTTGAACTAGCTCCGAGACCACCAAAGAAACTCATCGGAATTGAAATGACAAGTGCACAGGGACATGAAATTACAAGAAATGTTAATCCTCTGCCTAGCCAATCTGGAAAAGTGCTGATAAAGTTATTTGAAAAAATTGGCGGCAAAAAGGCAATGAGTACTGCTAAAATCACCACGGTAGGCGTATAAACTGATGCAAAACGAGTCACTAACGCTTCATTTGTAGACTTATTCGCCGCAGAGTTCTCCATTAAATCTAGAATTTTGGATAAGGTTGATTCCTCTAAAGTTCGCATTACTTTGACTCGAATAAGCCCAGTCATATTGACAGTGCCCGATAGCACCTCGTCACCTACCCCAACCGTACGTGGCAAGCTTTCTCCTGTCAAAGCTGCTGTGTCAATTTGCGATTTTCCTTCAACAATGATGCCGTCTACAGCTACCTTTTCACCAGATTTAATTAGAATAATCTGATCTTTTTGAAGTTCTTGTGGCGATACAGTAACTAGACCTCCATCACTTTCCAACTGAACAGTATCAGGTCGTAAACTTAGCAGCTCTGAAATAGATTTTTCACTGCTCCCTTCTGCAATATGCTCAAAAAGTTCACCGATTTGATAGAAAATCATGACAAAAACAGCCTCTGCAAACTCTGGCTTACCTGTCATAAAACTCAATGCAAAAGCACCAAGTGTAGCCAAAGACATGAGAAAATGTTCACTAAAAACCTTGCCTTTACTCATTTTCTTAACTGCTTTAACCAGTACATCATGACCAACTAATAAATATGGTAGTAAATAGAGCAGGGCTTGCAAAGTCAATGATAAATCAGCTATCTTACTAAAAACATAAACTAAAAGTAGAAGCAAAGTTGCCGAAATAATGCCAATAAGTCGTTTTTTATCCTTATTTGCCATATCTAATCCTCCTGATAATGTTCAACCACCGAGGTCAAAATACGGTTGATATGCTCATCCGCTAATGAATAAACCTGATTTTTTCCTTCACGACGAGATGAAACGATATTAAGATGCTTTAGCAAGGTAAGTTGATGGGAAATTGCCGATGGGGTCATTTCTAAAACCTCAGCAAGTTCGCTCGATCGAAGCTCTCCTTGACTCAAACACCACAAAATTTGACTTCTGGTGTCATTTCCCAGAGCTTTAAAAAAATTTGAAACAGCATTTAATAAATCCACTTCTAATAATCTCTTGTTCTC
This sequence comes from Streptococcus ratti FA-1 = DSM 20564, assembly GCF_000286075.1. Taxonomy (GTDB): domain Bacteria; phylum Bacillota; class Bacilli; order Lactobacillales; family Streptococcaceae; genus Streptococcus; species Streptococcus ratti. Next base: position 1,103,000 of record NZ_AJTZ01000005.1, read on the forward strand.
CATTTGCTATTCTCCCGTAAAACAACATATTCAAACGATTGAACATTTGTTCAACTGTTCTTCATTTGTATTATACATTATTATAAAATAATTTACAACTTTTACATCATTTAAGAAGTTAGATTAGCATGTCCATCGTCATTGTTCGGGCAATATTTGCTTTTAGCTTTTTTTAATAGTAAAATAGAGTAAATTATTAAAAATAGGGGATCATTATGCCATCTACTGCAACAACAATCGGAAATTTTGCTTTTGACAACTGTCTGATGAATGCTGCCGGTGTCTATTGCATGACGCGTGAAGAATTAGATGCTATCGAACAGTCTGCAGCAGGGTCATTTGTGACTAAGACCGGCACTCTTGAAGAACGTGCAGGCAATCCTGAACCGCGTTACGCAGATACAGCACTCGGATCTATTAATTCGATGGGACTGCCTAATATGGGCTTCCAATACTATTTGGACTATGTCACTGAGCTGCAAAATCAGCCAAACAGCAAGAATCATTTTCTCTCTCTCGTTGGTATGTCACCAGAGGAAACCCATACAATTTTGAAAGAGATTGAAGCCAGCAGCTATCAAGGCTTGGTCGAACTCAATCTTTCCTGCCCCAACGTGCCCGGCAAACCACAGATTGCCTATGACTTTGAAACGACAGATCAGATTCTTGCGGAAGTCTTTTCCTATTTTACCAAACCTCTCGGGGTCAAGCTGCCGCCTTATTTTGATATTGTGCATTTTGATCAGGCAGCCGCTGTTTTCAATAAATACCCTCTCGTTTTTGTCAACTGCATTAACTCCATCGGCAATGGATTAGTCATTGAGGACGAAAAAGTCGTTATTAAACCCAAAAACGGCTTTGGCGGTATCGGTGGTGATTATGTCAAACCTACAGCCCTGGCTAATGTTCATGCATTTTACCAGCGTCTCAATCCGTCTATTCAAATCATTGGTACGGGCGGTGTCAAATCAGGCCGAGATGCATTTGAACATATTCTTTGCGGTGCTAGCATGGTGCAAATCGGAACTGCTCTTCACCAAGAAGGTCCGCAAGTTTTCGAGCGCATCACCAAAGAACTAAAAGATATCATGGCATCCAAAGGCTATAACAGTCTGGAAGATTTTCGCGGCAAACTCAACTATATTGATTAATAACTGACTTTCTTAACTCTCAGATTCTAATAGCTGAAAAATCTGAGAGTTTTTCTCGCTTTTTTTAGCCGCTATTTTCTTATAAAAGATAAGAATCATTATTATCACCTGCCCAAGTCGCAGGCCCTTCGTTAAAAAACTAAGGGCTTATGCCGCCTATGCATGCATGCTGTTAAAAAGACAGGAAAGTCACTCCCTTGCACCATGCGCATTAGGGTGCCCGTGCTATGGACAGGTCAAATAAAATGAAGAGGAGGTTGGACAAAAAGTCCAACCTCCTCTTCATGAGTATGAATCTCACAAAATTGGCTAAGAATTTGGCTACTAAAACGTCTAAAAATCAAAAACCACACTGTGATTCTTTCTTCTTGATTGGTTTCAAGATTGAGATCACAATGTGGTTTTATTTTGAAGCTAGTTTTTGCCCAGACTCATCAATTAGAGTTCGTTTTAACATCATAAGGGAGCGGTCCTTATCTGGATATCTCTTAATTTTCAGGTGTCCACCTTAAACAGTTTGGGGAACTGTTGGAGGATAGCCGATTTTATGAAGGCTGGTTCATGCCAATAGCTAATAAACTGTGCACAGGTGGGACAACAAAATCGAAATCACCATTTTAACAGCGATTTACCGATTTTTATCCCACTCTCTTTTATGAAAAATCGTCTTTACTATCCTTGTCCGTCTCAGACTGATTTTGCTCTTTTAAATCAGGAGCCTTCATTGTTTTGCTGACAAAAATAACACTGATCATTTTGGCAAGTGAAAAGATAATGAGAAAAACGAGAAACAATTTTTCCATAACAGCTCCCTCTCCTTTGGTTGCAGTACATGCAAGAACTGGCTCCTAACTTCTTCAAACACAAATAACATCAAATCATCTGGTCCGTTCAAGCTTTTATATCTTTTTTTCTCTTTGTTGACATTCCGGACAAAGGCCATATATCAGAAGCTGCGTCCGTGTAACGTCATAGCCGGTTTGCTGGCGCGCCTCCTTCTCAATTGAAGAAATATCGGCATCTGCAAAATCCGTAATCTTACCGTAGGACTCGCAAACAATATGCAGATGCCTATCACCCATAAAATCAAAATATGCCGTATTGTCATTGCTGAGTTTGAGCTCTACAACAAAGCCTTCATCTATCAAAACTTTGAGATTGTTATAAACGGTCGCTAAACTCATGCTGGGATATTGAGGAAGAAGGTCGCGGTAGATCTGCTCCGCACTCGGATGATGGTGAGCATTAATCATATAAGCAATAACTGCCTTGCGGGTCTCCGTAATACGAATATGCTTTCTCTTAAGGTGCGTCAACACATGATTGTAGGCAGCCTGTTTTGGATCATTATCATAGACATGCAGTACCATTCTTAGTCCCAGCTCCTTTCTATTTATCTTTTTTCTATTATACACTATTTTTACTTAAAGGCGTAAAAGAAGGCTTAAACGGCAAAAGAATGGTGCAGCCTTAGCTTATTTTGACAGTATAATCCAGCAAACTTATCGTTTGTCCATAAGATTAGAGCACAACAAAAACCCTGCTATGTGGGCAGGGTTTTTAGACTGTCCTATAATTATTTTACAGCGTCTTTAAGAGCTTTACCAGCTTTGAATGCTGGAACTTTAGAAGCTTTGATTTCGATTTCTTCACCTGTTTGAGGGTTGCGACCTTTGCGTGCTGCACGTTCGCGAACTTCAAAGTTACCAAAACCGATAAGTTGCACTTTTTCACCTTTTGCAAGGTATTCTGATACTGCTGCGAAAACTGCATCAACTGCTGCAGCTGAATCTTTCTTAGTCAATTCAGTAGCTTCTGCTACTTTTGCAATCAAATCTTGTTTGTTAGCCATTTAACAAATCCTCCAATAATTTTATAAGCCTTATAGGCTTTAACAGATTCTATCATACCTAAAAAACTTAGATAGGTCAAGTATTTAATGCCTTTTTAACGGTTTTTCTTTAAAATATCAAAGTTTATTTCATCAGTTGCCAAATTGATAGCTGTAGATTTCAAATAAAGACCGCTGTCATTGTTAATATTTTGCAAATTGATATTAACAACAGACTTCTTGGGGAGAATTTCAACAAAGCTTGGCAGCTTATAGCTGGATTTGATATAACTGAGTACCTCAGCTTCCGGCAAGGGCAGATTGCCTACTGACATTGAGGTCACTTTCAGCTGGATGGCTCCGCTTTTTAGATGATAAGGCTCAAAATAGATATAGAGCGGTACCTGAGATCCCAGAAGCTTATAACTTCCCTGAAATTCAATATTCGTTGATGTCAGGCGCACATTGTAGTTCATATCTTTAGACCGATAGTCATTTAAGTAGCTTGCCAGAGTTTGATTGAGTTCTTCTTTAGTTGTGGTAACGGTTCCGACCTTAACAGGATTTGTTATCGTCTGGCTGCTCTTAGAAGTACCTGCAGAGCCTCCCATTACCCGGATGATAATAACTCCCCAAAAGGCGATAGTAAGAGCTAATAAAAGCAAGAAAGCCCACTTCCACCAGTTTCTTTTAGTTCCAATTCTTTTTTGTTTCACTGATTTTCTCCATTACTGCTTTTGACATAATCTGATAACCGACATTATTGGGATGAAAGCGATCATCCTCGGAAAGGACATTGTTGGTTATCTGGCCAGAATCACTTTCACTGCTCGAACTTCCAACAGCTGCCTGGCCGCTGTCAGTACCCTTATAAAGCAATTCATTAATCGATACAAAATAAACATTCTTATATTCTGCGGTGACCTTCTGTGTTCCTTGGTTCCATTTGTCAATAATTTCCTGCATCTGCGTCAAATCAGGAAAATTTAAATAGTAGGGATTGTAGATGCCAACTACATAGATAGGCAGGTTCTTATTTTTTTGTCTGGCCAGCTCAATAATTTTCCTCAGATGCTTCTGATAGACCTGAGCCGGTTTTGTAAAAGAAGATACCTTCAAATTGGTCAAATCTTTTCGGATAACAGCCATAACATCGTTACCGCCGACTGTCAGTGTCATCAGATTAGCCCTTGTAAGACTTTTTTGAATCTTTTCTTCTTTTGACATCCGTGTCAGAATCTGCTGGCTGGTATTGCCTGAAACCCCGTAATTATCGCTGGCTACATCATAATGATAGCTTGTCTGCAGCTCCTGTGACAGCAGCGGAATAAAACCGCCCTGCTCTGTTGTGTCCCCAACCCCTTCTGTCAGGGAATCACCGATTGCAACATAATTAAACGTTGCTGATTTCTTTATGGGCAGCTTCTGTCCTGAGTGCTTAAGGCCAGACTCTCTGACCGGAATTAAAAAGTAAAATAAAAGACTGAAAATAAGAAGGCTTGCAAGAAAAAAAGCAAGTCCTTTAGGAAGTTTTTTATTCATAGTGCACCATCACCGCAAAAGCTCCTTCACCTGTGTGAGTCTGAATGATTGACCCTGTTTCCAAAACCGTAATTTCTTTTTCAACATAGGCCTGTAATTTATCTCTGAGACTCTTAGCAAGTTCGGCAGTTCCCGCATAAGAAATACCAATCTCAGCAATTTTTCGATCTTTAATGTGAGCAATAAAGCTATCCAGCCATTTATTGAAAGTCTTATTGCCCCGTCCTTTTGTAATTGGATTTAAAACATGGTCTTTGAGCTCCATGACCACTCTGATATTAAGCAAGGAACTGATAAGTCCTGTGACTCGGCCAATCCGTCCGCCCTTAACCAGATTTTCCAATGTTGAAACGCCAATGAATAGTTCCGTTTTCTTTTTAACTTCTTCGATCTTGGCCAAAACCTCTTCTAAGCTGCTGCCATTCTTAGCTGCTTGAGCAGCTGCAACAACTTGGAATTTCATGGCCTGATCCGTAAAAGAAGAGTCCAAAACAGTAACATTTGCTCCAGCAATATTGGCTCCCTGACGCGATGCTTCAACCGTTCCTGATAAAGCATGGGTAATATGGATAGCAACGATCTGCTCTGCCCCTTCTTTGAGAAGGTGCTCATAGGTTTCAGCAAATAATCCCACAGGCGGCTGACTGGTTTTAGGGAGTGTCTTGCTGTTTTTAGCCAGCTCACGAAACTTGCCTTCCTCCTTAAGATTATTATCGGAATAAACCACACCGTCAACCATAACAGTTAAGGGAACTACCGTAATATCCAATTCCTTAACCAATTCAGGCTCAATCGTAATCGACGAATCAGTGATAATTTTAATTTTACTCATTTTTGATCCTGTTTTATTTAGCTTTCTAATTTTATAGTATCGTCTTTATTATACCAAATAATCAGCTTTTAGGGGAAATTTTGCAGAAGAAAAAATAAGAAGGCACTGCAAGCTGTCAATATTTTCAGCTAAAAGGAGTTTCCCTGATATTTACTGAGCGTATTTATCAGTAAAAGCGATTTTAGCAAGAGCATTCTTTGCCCTTTTAAAACGATGAAATTTCCGTGCCTGAGAGCTATTTATACGCTGCTTACTCATTTGTTCAGCAATTCTTTGGCCTGTTCACGGGCAGCTGGGGTGACATTATCTCCTGCCAGCATCTTGGCAATTTCTTCAATTCTTTCATCCGGGGTTAGGAGACGGACAGTTGAAACAGTAGAGTCCTCGCTGCTTTGCTTTTCAATAAAATATTGATAATCACTGATGGCAATAACCTGGGGCAGGTGCGAAATAGCCAGAACTTGACCGTGTTGACCAATCTTATAAATCTTTTGAGCTATAGCCTGCGCCACACGGCCTGATACACCGATATCAACCTCATCAAAAACAATGCTTGTCTTGTCTTCACGGCGGGAAAAGGTTGATTTTATGGCCAGCATCAGCCGAGACAGTTCTCCGCCGGAAGCTACCTTAACCAAAGGTTTGAAGCCTTCCCCTGGATTTGCTGAAATATAAAACTCAACACTTTCATTTCCTTCACGGTTGAACTTTCCCTTGGTGAAAACTACTTTGAAATCGGCTTTATCCATGTAAAGCTCTTTTAATTCCTGCTTGATTTCCTTGGACAGGTGATCTGCAATGGCATGGCGCTTTTGGCTTAACTCTGCCGCTGATGCTACTAAAGACTGCTCCAAGGATTTTAATTCTTTTTCAATACCGTCAAAAGACAGATCATTTCCTGTTAAATGATCATATTCCTTGGCAATATTGTCAAAATAATCCAAGACATCATCTGCTGAACCGCCGTATTTGCGGGTAATCGCATTTATCGTATCCATCCGCGCCTCAATCTGAGCTAAGGCATTGGCATCAAAATCCAGACTATCCAGAATATCTCCCAAACGCTTGCTGACATCTTCCAAAATATAATAAGATTCGCTGAGACTGTCGGATAATTTCTTGTAATCAGTATCGTATTCTTCCAGACTTTGCAGATCATTCATGGCAGATCGAACATTAGCCAGACTGGAAAAATCATCATTGTCCAGTAAAACATAAGCATTGGTCAGAGTATCCACAATGAGCTTGTGATTCATAAGCTTATCGCGTTCTTTTTGCAGTTTCAGATCTTCGCCTGATTTAAGGGCAGCTGCTTCAATCTCAGCAATCTGATACTCCAGCATCTCAATGCGTGCCTGATGTTCTTGTTCATTTTTGCGCTGATCAAGGACACGTTTACGCAGACTTTTATAGCGGTCAAACAGCTCCTGATAAGTCTGCTTAACTGTTTGAAAATTCTCGTCGCCAAATGCATCTAACAGCTGGATGTGTTTTTGCGGACGCATGAGCTCTTCTTGGTCATGCTGACCGTGAATATCCACTAAATACTGACCTACAGCACGTAAGGTTGTCAAATTCACCATCTGGCCATTGATACGGCTGATACTGCGCCCGTTTTGCAGAATTTCCCGGCGAATAATCAATTCATCGGAAGGTTCTATGCCATTATCCTGCAGCAGCTGCTCTAAAAATGGATTGGCATCAACGGAGAAGAAGCCCTCGATTTCTGCCTTAGAACTGCCGTGGCGAATGACATCAGTACTGGCTCTGCTTCCCAGCATCATATTCATAGCATCGATGATAATGGATTTCCCTGCACCTGTCTCACCAGTCAAAACAGTCATCCCCTGCTCAAAGCTCAGTGAGATTTCTTTGATAATGGCAAAGTTTTTTATGGCAATTTCTAAAAGCATGCTCCCTCCTTTTCAATCTAGTCTTTCATCCAAGTCTTAATTTCCTGGCGGATTCTGTCACTGTCCTTAGGACTTTTAGCCAGTAAAAGCAGACTGTTATCATCAGCGATCAGACTAAAAATAAGCCCCTCAAACTGTTCGAGCAAGAAACGTTTAAGCAGGTAGCTGGTTCCCGGCACAACATCAATATGAAGGAAATTTTCCAAACCGGAAATTTCATCCGAGACAGCTTTAATTGAATTTTCTGTAGGTTTAGGCGCAGATGCTTCTTTTCGGGTGTTTCCTTTAGACAGACCGTAGATATATCGACCGTTTGCAGTCGGTACCTTAATAATTCCCACTTCATTAATATCACGGGAAATAGTCGCCTGCGTTGCCTGCAGACCTTCTTTTTCTAAAAGCCTAACCAATTCATTTTGAGTTTCGATATCATTTTCTAAAACAATCTTTTTGATTAATTCTAACCGTTCACGCTTTTTCATTCTTTTTAAATTCCTCGTGTGCTTGTTCCACAACAGCCTCAATACTTACTGCAGCCTTATTTTCAGGCTGGTCTGATTTTTCTAAATGGGCCAAAAATTCAATATTGCCGTGCCCCCCCTGAATGGGCGAAAAAGCCAGACTCTTAACTGTAAAGCCGCAATCTGCCGCAAAAGCTGTTACATCTTTCAAGACGTTTTTATGAACCTGCCTGTCCTTAACAATCCCATGTTTGCCAATTTGCTCACGCCCTGCCTCAAATTGTGGCTTGATTAAAGCAACTACTTGACCAGAATCCGCTAAAATATTGACTAATGCGGGCAAAATTAAAGCCAGCGAAATAAAACTCACATCAATAGATGCAAAGGCCGGCTGACCCTTTATAAAATCCTTTGGTTCTGCATAGCGAAAGTTGTACTGCTCCATACTCAGCACGCGCTCATTTTGGCGCAGTTTCCACACTAATTGATTGGTGCCAACATCAACGGCATAAACCAGCTTGGCACCATTTTGCAGCATAACATCCGTAAAACCGCCTGTTGAGGCACCGATATCCAAGGTTACCTTACCATCTACTGAAAGATCAAAAACCTTTAATGCCTTTTCTAATTTTAGCCCACCGCGGCTGACATATTTTAATTTCTCGCCCTTTAATTTTAATTCAGTTGCTGCATCAATTTTTTCGCCAGGTTTATCATAGCGCTGACCGTTTAAAACAGCCACGACCAAACCGGCCATAACTCCCCGTTTAGCTTGTTCTCTTGTATCAAAGAGGCCTTGTTTGTAAGCTAAAACATCCACTCTTTCCTTAGACATGGAGACGCAACCTTTCTATTATTGTTTCAATTCCTTTAGCATTAAATTGCTCTTCTAAGGCTAATTTTTGGAAAATAGCTTGCGCTTGGTTGAGGGAATCTTCCAAAATATCATAAGACTTATCCAAGCCTAAAAGACTGGGGTAGGTTGATTTTTCAGCACTCAAATCCTTTTGTGGTGTCTTGCCCAACTGAGCAAAATCAGCCGTTACATCTAAAATATCATCACGCACCTGAAAAGCCAAACCGACTAATTCACCTGCCTGACGCAGCTGAGCAAGGGCTTTTTCTGGCAGCTCTGCTATTATTCCCGCCGCCACAAAAGGAAAAGTCAAGAGTTTCCCTGTCTTATTGGCATGAATTTTGGCCAAATCTGCCAAATCCAGCTGAACATGTTCGCCCTTAATATCCAGCATTTGCCCGCCGACCATGCCATAGGTTCCTGCAGCATCTGACAACTCTGCTATCAACCTTACCTTTATATCAGCCTTTAAGTCAGCCTTAGCCAGCAAACCAAAGGGATCTAGAAAAAGACTGTCACCAGCTAAAATGGCTGTCGCTTCATCAAACTTCTTATGATTGGTCAGCTGACCCCGTCTATAATCATCATTATCCATAGCAGGCAGGTCATCATGAATCAAACTGCCGGTATGAATCATCTCTAGGCTTGCCGCCACCTGATAGTGGGCTTCTGTTAAGCTTAAGCCAAAACCTTGCAGAAGCTCTAAAAACAGCAAAGGTCTGATACGTTTTCCGCCAGCGTGAATTGAATATAAAACGGCCTCAATAAGATCTTTGGAGACGGCCTGTTGAGCATAGTAAGCCTGCAGAGCTCGGTCAATTTTTTTAATTTTCTTATCCACAATCAGTCCATTTCCGCTTCGCTGCCATCAGCCTGCATGACTTTGACCAGAGTCTTTTCAGCTGACTCCAATGTTTTTTGTAGGTCTTTAGAAAGCAGCATACCCTTTTGAAATTGAGCAATCGCTTCTTCAAGAGGAACTTCACCATTTTCCAATTGACTCACAATTTCTTCTAAATCTTGTAAATTCTCTTCAAATGTTTTTTTCTTATTTGACATCTTCTACCTCCACTTGAACATAGCCATCTTTCATTTCAAGCTTCAAGTGATCTCCTTTTTTGATTTGCTGGGTTGATTGAATAATATGATTATCCTTTTGAACAATAGCATAGCCACGCGCTACAATCCGAGTCGTATCCAAAGACAAAAGCGCATCCTGTGCCTTTTCAAAACGAGCTAACTTACTGTCATATTGGCTGCTCATATGGCTTAACAGCAAACGCTGATCTTGTTTTAATTGTTCTTGATAACGCTGAATGCGCTGGGATAAATCAAGAGACAGCAGCCTCTGCCTTAGTAGATTCTCCTTGCGGTCATAAGTATCATAAGTCTGCCGCACCTTGGTCAGCAAACGCGTTTTTAAGTGATCCAGCTTTTGAACATAAGCATCATAGAGCCTTTCGGGCTGTCTAAAAATAACTGAGTTCTGTAATTTTCTAACCTGTTCACCCTTTTGTTTAATCAGGCGCATAACCGCTTGGTAAGAGCGCATCTGTCTTTCTTGAAGGAAGGCCAATAAATCAGCCTTGGTCACAGGTGTTGCCAATTCAGCTGCCGCTGTTGGTGTTGCCGCCCTGCGATCCGCCACGAAATCAGCCAAGGTTGTATCCGTTTCGTGTCCAACACTGGAAATAATGGGCAGATGCGATTCAAAGATGGCCTCTACTACAATCTCCTCATTAAAAGCCCAGAGATCCTCAATGGAACCTCCGCCGCGGCCGACAATGAGCAGGTCTAAATCACCGCGTTCATTAGCCAAACGAATGTTGTCAGCCACTTCCTGCGCTGCCCCTTCACCTTGAACCTTGGTTGGAAACAGTAGAATATGAACTCCGGGAAAACGGCGTGAAACTGTGGTGATAATATCTCTGATAACCGCACCGCTAGGACTGGTGACAACACCAATCTTTTTAACAAACTGCGGCAATCTTTGCTTATGTCTATCGTCAAAATAACCAGCCTCAGCCAGCTTTTTCTTAAGCTGTTCAAATTGAATGGCTAGTGCACCAATACCATCTGGCTCTGCCTTTTCAATGATAATGGAATAAGATCCGCTGGGTTCATAGAGCTGTACACGGCCAATAACATTAATTTTCATACCTTCTTCAAGCTCAAAGCCCAATTTTTTATAAATACCGCCCCACATGGTCGCCTGAATGACAGCTTTCTCATCTTTAAGAGAAAAGTACTGATGATTGGGGCGCTTTCTGAAATTGGAAACCTGACCTGTCAGATAAACCCGTTCCAAATAAGGATCGCGATCAAATTTTAATTTCAAATACTTGGTTAAAGAAGATACTGATAAATAATCTGACATAAATCTTATCTAGTAGACAACGAAAAATAACCCTAAACATTATCTGAAACCCATAATTCCAGAACTAATAATATTTGTGATTTTTCAGCAGTCTTTATTCAGGCTCCTTTCTTTTATGCATAGATATAATCATTATACCAAAAAATGAAAATTTATACTGCCTTTTGAGATGGAAAATCAAAGAGACGGCTCACCTATACTTCCCTAAGAATCAAAAACAACAAAAAACTCAGATTCAGGATTAGTCTCATCTGGGCAGTTTGATCCTTCACTTTCAAAAACGGCAAGGCTTGAAAATCTAAAATAAAACGTTTACAATAGAGAACTAGAACAAGCTTACTCTATAAAGAGTTTCTTCAAGAGAAGCTCTCGCCGCAGACTGTTTAACCGTTGACAGCTATCTCGTCAGCATTAATAGTCAAATATAGGAGAATCGCATTATGTTAATGATATTATTGTTCCAGAGACTTGGTATTATCATGATTCTAGCCTTTTTACTGGTCAATAACAGCTATTTCCGACAGCTGATTGAAGAACGTTCCAAACGTGAAAAGCTGGTTCTCATTTTTATTTTTGGTATTTTTGTCATTATTTCTAATATGACAGGGATTGAAATCACTAGCGATAAAAGCTTAGTAGAGCGTCCTATTTTGACGACTATTTCCCATTCAGACTCTTTGGCTAATACCAGAACTCTGGTCATTACAACAGCTAGTCTGGTGGGCGGTCCCTTAGTTGGAACTGTTGTGGGTATTATCGGCGGCATCCATCGATTCTTCCAAGGAAATTTTTCAGGTGCCTTTTATATTGTCAGTTCTGCTTTGGTGGGATACATTAGCGGTCGACTGGGTGATAAATTGAAGGCTAATAACCTTTATCCATCTACTTCTCAAGTCATTGTTATCAGCATTATTGCTGAATGCATTCAAATGCTTTTTGTTGGTTTCTTTACAGGCTGGGATTTGGTCAAACTGATTTTCATTCCTATGATGCTGCTTAACAGTCTGGGATCGACTTTGTTCTTAGCCATTCTTAAAACTTACCTGTCTAATGAAAGACAGCTGCGTGCCGTTCAGACTCGGGATGTTTTGGATTTGACGCAGCAAACCTTGCCTTATCTAAGACAGGGGCTGAGTCAGCAATCAGCTGCTAAAGTCTGCAATATTATCAAGCAGCATACCAATTTTGATGCTGTTGGTCTGACTGATCGGACAAATGTTTTAGCTCATATCGGCGTTGGACAGGATCATCATATTTCGGGACAGCCTGTCAAAACTGACCTCTCAAAAAGTGTCATTTTAAGCGGTCAGCCGCAAGTTGCCTTAGATAAAAAAGCCATTGCCTGTCCAGATCAAGGCTGTCTCCTAAACTCAGCTATTGTTGTTCCGCTCAAAATCAATGATGAGACAGTTGGTGCCTTAAAAATGTATTTTTCCGGTGATAAAAAGATGACTGAAGTCGAAGAAAATCTCGCTCTGGGTCTCTCGCAAATTTTCTCTGGTCAGCTGGCTATCGGTATTGCTGAGGAACAAAATAAATTAGCCAGCATTGCAGAAATCAAGGCCTTACAGTCCCAGATTAATCCACACTTCTTCTTCAATGCTATCAATACTATCAGCGCCTTGATTCGTCTTGATGCCAATAAAGCCCGCTATGCTCTCATGCAATTAAGTACTTTTTTTAGAACCAGTCTGCAAGGCGGTCAAGATAGAGAAATTACTTTAGAACAGGAAAAAGCGCATGTTGATGCTTATATGAATCTTGAAAAGCTGCGCTTTCCTGATAAGTATCAGCTAGACTATTATATTACTGTTCCGAGCAAGATGACCTTGCCTCCCTTTGGTTTACAAGTCTTGGTTGAAAATGCAGTACGCCACGCTTTTAAAGATCGAAAAAAGGATAACCGTATCTGTATTTCTATAACGGATCAGGGAGATTGTTACAAGGTGGCTGTCAGCGACAATGGTCAGGGTATTTCTCCTAATATTATTGACAAATTAGGTCAGGAAACCGTATCCGAAAGCAAGGGAACGGGAACAGCCCTTGTTAACTTGAACAATCGCTTAAACCTGCTTTACGGCAGTGCTAGTCAGCTGCACTTTGACAGTACAGATAACGGAACAACCGTCTGGTATGAGATTCCTTATCAAAAAGGAGATAGAGATGAAAATTTTAATTCTTGACGACGAGATGCTAGCAAGACAGGAGCTTACTTTTTTAATTCAGCAAAGCAAGGAACTTGACCATCCTGATATTTTTGAAGCAGAAGATATTAGCAGCGCTGAAAAAATTCTTTTTCGTCAGCAGATCGATTTAATTTTTCTTGATATTTCACTCAGCGAGGAAAATGGTTTTACCCTAGCCAACCAATTAGAACAGCTAGCACATCCGCCGCTTGTAGTCTTTGCAACAGCCTATGATAATTATGCTGTCAAAGCTTTTGAAAGCAATGCTGCCGATTATATTTTGAAACCTTTTGAACAGGAACGCGTGGATAAAGCCCTAGCCAAGGTCAAAAAAATGCAGCATTTATCTGCAAGAGATGAACCAAGCCTAGCAGATAAGAAAGGCGTTGAATTACTCACATTGACTCTGGCAGACAGAAGTGTCGTCCTCAAGCTGCCAGATATTATAGCTGCCAGCATTGAAGATGGTGAATTGACTGTTAGCACCAAAAGCAATAGCTATACTATCAAGAAAACACTAAATTGGTTTAAATCTCGCGCCAAGACTAATTATTTTTTACAAATTCATCGCAATACTGTTGTTAATCTGGAAATGATTCAGGAAATTCAGCCTTGGTTCAATCATACACTCTTACTGGTGATGGTTAATGGTGAAAAATTTCCAGTCGGACGTTCTTATATGAAAGAGTTGAACGCTCATTTGACCTTATAAATGGATTAATTTCATTCACCCCTCAAAATTTTCATTTGACAATTTTGCATTGGCATTAAGGAGTTGAATATTGCAATTCAGCTTCTTTTTTTTGCAATCGGGGATAATTTTGAAAACGTTTTACACAAAATGAGCTACAATAACATTGTCAAGAAAGGAAGGAGTCATCAGTATTATGAAACACACTAGTAAAGTAACCCAATCAAAATCTGCACCCATGTTTATTCAAATGTCTATTTATGCTGCTATTCTGTTAGTTTCTCAAGTTATCTCAGAATTACTGCCTAAAACCTTACCGATTCCAACCACAGTCATCGGTTTAATCCTGATGTATATTCTCTTATGCAGTCATCTTATCAAGGTTGAATGGGTAGACTCCTTAGGTTCCTTACTCATTAGTATGATTGGTTTCATGTTTGTCCCATCAGGTATTTCCTTAGCGGCTAATTTAAATATTATCAAATCTGAAGGGTTGCAGTTAGTCATTGTTATCAGCCTGTCAACCATCTTGATGCTCATTATTGTGACCTATATGACATCTCTCATTCTATTGCTTAAAAAATTGAGCTTTAGCACTCTTTGGGAAAAATTAACGACTCACAGTTTTGATAAAAAACTGAGTAAGAAAGTAGGGGGAAAATAAAATGGAACTTTTAAAGACACCTGTTTTTGGGATTTGCTTTTCCTTAATCCTTTATACCATTGGACAGTATTTATTCAAAAAAAGCAAAGGATTCTTTCTCTTACAACCCCTCTTCTTTGCTATGGTAGTAGGGATTATCCTGCTTATGGTATTGGCTAAAGGACTGGGAACGAATGTTAAAATATTATATGATCAAGCTTACAAACCGGGAGGAGACTTAATTTTCTGGTTTCTAAATCCCGCAACCATCGCCTTTGCGGTGCCGCTTTATAAGAAAAATGATGCTGTCAAAAAATATTGGAAAGAAATTATCAGCAGTCTGATTATCGGTATGGTCGTCTCCTTAGTTATCATTGTTGCTATTTCAAAGGCTATCGGTTTAAGCCAAGCCAGCACTGCTTCTATGCTTCCTCAAGCAGCCACAACAGCCATTGCCCTCCCTATCGCCCACGCTATTGGCGGCAACACTGCTATCACTGCTATGGCCTGTATCCTAAATGCCGTCATCATCTATGCTTTGGGCAAAAAATTAGTAGCTTTCTTTCACCTCAATAAGAGTGAAATTGGCGTCGGCTTGGGCTTAGGAACATCGGGACACACAGTCGGCGCAGCCTTTGCTCTAGAATTAGGAGAATTGCAAGGTGCCATGGCAGCCATAGCAGTCGTCGTTATCGGGCTTGTCGTTGACTTGGTCATCCCCGTCTTTAGCTACATTATTGGTTTGGCTCACTAAAAACTAAAACTGCTATCGATAAGACAAAAGCCCTTAGCGGAAATTATCCGTTAAAGGGCTTTTTATTAGTTTTAATTTTTGATTAGATATAGAGCAGTTAAAAATTATCTGGTTAATAGAACGATTAAACTAAATTTTAATCTCTTCGTACGTTAAGTCAAATATCTGTTAGATTCACTCATCTCCTTCATCACTCTTGCAATCTCTGCACTGATTCTTGTTGGCAGGACAACATAGGTCTCTTGGCTCAGTTGGTCTGCGATGTAGGAATGGAGAAAGACAGCTGCGGCGGTAACCTCAAAGCGGTCTGAGTGAAATTGGGCAAGAAAGCCTGCAATCATGCCTGCCAAGGTATCTCCCATACCGCCTGTTGCCTGATAGGGACCGCCGACTTGGATGCGCCCGACTTGTTGGCCTTGATAAAGCTTGGTCTGATGAGACTTGGCAACTAGAATGGTTTCTTTTGGAAAATGATTCAGGGCTGCTTGTGTTGTTTTTTCTGTTTGCTCTGAGATGGTCAGTCCCGACAGTCTTTCCCATTCTTTTTGATGGGGCGTGAGGACAACTTTGGCTGTTGGCCAGCTGACTGGCTTTCTTTGGGCCAAGAGATTGAGGGCAGAACCATCAATGACCAAAGTCTGCTCCGCTGTAACGGTTTGCCAAACCAGATCAAAGGTCTTCTTAGCCAAGTCATCTTCAGCTAAGCCCGGTCCGATGAGAACCACATCTGCTGCTCTTACTTGTTCTAACAGACGGTTTCTTTCTGTCATATCAAAGGCCATAGCCTCAGGCAAATGACTGTGCAGAGCTGTAATATTGTCCTTGTGGGTAGCAACCGTCACCAAACCAGCTCCGCTATTGACACAAGCAAGGGCAGCCATAATGATGGCACCCCCGTATGGATAATTGCCGCCAATCAAAAGGGCACGGCCAAAAGTCCCCTTGTGACTGTCAAGAGGACGCGGCTGAATGATTTGTTTAGCTAAAGATTCATCAATAATCATCTGGTCACACTTCTTAAAGCTGCTTGGTAGGTTTGTTCCAAAAGCATGGTGATAGTCATCGGACCGACACCGCCTGGAACAGGAGTTATGAGACTGGCTTTCTTAGCGACTTGGTCAAAGTTAACATCACCGATCAGTTTGCCATTTTCGTCACGATTCATGCCAACATCAATGACAACAGCGCCTTCTTTGACAAAGTCTTCAGTGACAAAATGACCTTGACCGATAGCAACAATAAGCACATCAGCACATCTTGCCACTTCTGATAAATGTTTCGTTCTGGAATGCGTCAAGGTAACTGTTGCATTTTTTTCGAGCAATAACTGCGCCATGGGCTTACCAACAATATTGGAGCGGCCAATAATAACCGCATGCTTGCCTTCAAGATCCACCTGATAAGCACTCAGCATTTCCATGATGCCAGCTGGTGTGCAGGGAACCATGACTGATCTGCCGCTCCATAAATGTCCTGTATTCATGGGATGAAAACCATCAACATCCTTATGCGGATCAATAGCCAAAATGATTTTTTTATCATTAATATGAGCGGGAAGAGGCAGCTGTACCAGTATACCGTGAATAGATGGGTCTTGATTATAGCTTTCGATTACATCTATTAATTCTTCTTCACTGATGGCATCTGACAGGCGCACTGTCTCGCTTTTGAAACCAGCTTTCTTAGCTGCGCGCTCTTTATTATGGACGTAGACCTGACTGGCCGGATTATCTCCCACCAAAATGACTGCTAATCCCGGAACAAGATTGTATTTTTCTTGCATGCGTGCAACTTTCTCAGCCAGCTGAGCCTGCATCTTCTGTGCCAGTGCTTTACCATCAATAATTTCTGTCATTCTAATCTCCTGAAATAAATATTACTTTAATTATACCAAAAAAGGTGAGCAGATAATATGCTGCTGCACCTTTTTCTTATATTTAAATGTTATAAGCGGTTCAAATTAAGAAACACATTTTTAATGCACTTTATTAGAACGCTTTATCTCGTCTTTAACAGGACAGGCACAGTCACAATCACCGCAAGACCCTTTTTGTTTAATATAGTGACGTATACTTAGAACAACTGCAAGGACGATCAAAGCTGCAATAATTATAGTTGACATAGAGCTTCCTTTCGATTTAATCGTTGGCTAGACCCAGATTGTCTAGACTGATGACTTTTTCTTTTATTTGACGTGGCTTTCTGATGATAAAGTAAATCATTACAAGCAATACAACAACAGCCAATCCTGTCCAGAACCTTATTGGCTTGTCATAAAGAGCAACTAAGCCAATCTGATAAATGACCAAACTAATAAGGTAGGCAAGTCCTGTTTGATAAGCAATCGCTATTAAGGTCCACTTGAGGTTTCCCATCTCACGTTTGATAGCACCAATAGCTGCAAAACAAGGAGCACAGAGCAGATTAAAAGTTAAAAATGAATAGGCTGCCAAGGCTGTGTAATCTCCCTGCAGGCTGCTCCACAGCGAATGCGTAGTTTCCGTTGCATCTGGGTTATTATAGAGAATTCCAAAAGTTGCCACTACCGTTTCCTTAGCTGCAAGACCTGTAATAGCAGCAACCGTTGCCTTCCAGTTTCCAAAACCAAGTGGTGTAAAAATCCAAGCCAAGAGACGCCCAAGACTAGCTAAGATACTGTTTTCTGTATTAACTGCCTGCAAAGTAAAGTTATAGGAACTCATAAACCAAATGAGAACAGTCAAGCTAAAAATAATAGTTCCAGCACGCTTGACAAAACTCATAGCTTTACCAAAGGCATAACGTAAAACAGCCTCAGCTTTTGGCAAATGATAGCTTGGCAGTTCCATGATAAAAGGACTAGTATAACCGCCTAAAAAACTGGTTTTCTTAAGAGCAATCCCTGATAAAATAATGGCAATCATTCCCATGAAATAAGCACTGGGAGCAATCCAAGGATTATGCGGGAAAAAGGCACCTGCTATCAAAGCGATAATAGACAGCTTAGCCGAACATGGCATAAAGGTTGCTGTCATAATAGTGATACGCCGATCACGCTCATTTTCAATGGTCCGGCTGGCCATGATGCCCGGAACACCGCAGCCTGTTGAGATCAGCATCGGAATAAAGGATTTTCCAGAGAGACCGAAACGTCTGAAAATCCGATCCATAACAAAGGCAATTCGGCTCATATAACCAATATCTTCTAGAATGCCCAAACAGACAAAGAGAACAAAGATTTGCGGTAAGAAGCCAAGCACCGTTCCAACACCGGCAACAATTCCATCAACAATTAAGGATTGCAGCCAAGCCTGTACTTTCAAGGCTTCTAAAATACTTGTCACAAAGTCGGGCACATATTTGCCAAAAAGGACATCATTGATCCAGTCTGTTCCAATCGTTCCTACTGTTTGAATGGATAGATAATAAACCAAGAACATGACAATTGTAAAGATAAGCAAGGCCAAGATACGATTGGTGACAATCTTATCAACCTTATCAGAAGCAGACATCTTAAAGTCACTGTCCTGACTTTGTGCCATTTGACTAACACGCTCAATAAAGGCATAACGCTGATTAATGACGATAGATTCTGAATCTTCGGTAAAGATTTCCTCTGTGATTTGAATGATATCTTTTATTTCCTTCTTTTGAAAAGGAGATAAGTTTAATTCCTCTTCAACCAGACGGTCGCGCTCAAAGAGTTTGATGGCATAAAAACGGCTTGAGCGTTCTGGCACCGTCTGACCCAGCACTTCAATAATTTGAGCAATAGCTGCTTCAAATTTGGCATCATAAGTTGGATACTGAATATTATCAACACTGTTTTTCGTTGTTTGACTGGCTTTTTTGACAGCCTTATCAACCCCTGTATTTTTCAAAGCACTGGTCGCGACAACCGGCACGCCCATCTGATAAGCTAACTTATCGCTATTGATAGCTTTGCCTTGACTTTTCAAAACATCACTCATATTAAGAGCAATGGTTACAGGAATTCCCGTTTCAATTAACTGCGTTGTCAGATAAAGATTGCGCTCTAGGTTTGTCGCATCCACTATATTTAAAATACTGTCAGCATGATTGCTGAGCAGATAATCACGCGCCACCTTTTCTTCAGGACTGTAAGGAGACATGGAATAAATCCCCGGCAAATCCTGCACATTGACACCCTTTAGTTTTCTGACTTGGCCGCTTTTGCGTTCGACAGTTACACCAGGCCAGTTCCCAACATGCTGACGGGTGCCTGTCAGTAAATTAAAAAGACTGGTTTTTCCGCTGTTGGGATTCCCAATCAAAGCAATTTCTGTCATTTTTTCCTACCTATCTATCTTTACAACACTGATCATTTGCGCTTCCGATTTTCTAAGAGTCAGCTCATAGCCGCGCAGGCTAATCTCTATCGGATCTCCCAAGGGAGCGACCTTGCGAAGATAAACCTTGGTATGACGTGTCAGTCCCATATCCATTAAACGGCGTTTAGCCTCATTGACAGCAAATATATTGTCAATATAAGCAAATTCGCCGACTGGCAGCTCTGATAAAGGAAGTACTTCTTCATTTTCCTTATCTTCACCGACATCTATTTTAGCTAAAATAGAGTCATCAAAAGCAAGACGGCTTGATTTTAACATGACAATAGCGCTGGATTTTGTTTTTGAAATCAGCTTAACACGGTTGCCGACTTTCAAACCAAGATTAGAAAGATGCCTTATGCTGGTCTCCGGCAGATTGATGCTGACAATTTTATAAGGGGTGTTTATCTTTGCTTCTTGTAATATCACTACCACACTCTCCTTTTATTGGTCAGGTTAAGACCTTCCTGTCCTCATTATAGCATATAAAATGCCTTGATTTAAGCGTTTTTCAAAGATTGGAATCATTCCAAAAACCTCAAATGTATCAGAAACCGTCTTTTATTTTGGACAAGGAATAGACCTGACAATGGTATCAAGAGAATGTTTTTTAACCCTTTAAGATAGGAAAGGGTCCATGTTTGTGAAAAGACATAAAACACTTAATCGCTGGAAAACTTAAAGGCTGCCGTTCAGACCACCTGACAGCAACCTAAAAAGGACTCCGCTTTGTACACTGCAAAGCGAAATCCCTGACAAATTTTCTATTTGACTTAGAAAAGCAAAGCACAAATTTTGGTCACTTTTATTTACAAGACTTTTCCTAAGAAATCCTTGGTTCTTTCTTCTTTAGTATTTTCAAAGACTTCCTCAGGTGTTCCTTCTTCAACAATGACACCGTCATCCATAAAGATGACACGGTCGGCTACTTCACGTGCAAAGCCCATCTCGTGCGTTACAATAGCCATGGTCATCCCTGATTTAGCCAAATCCTGCATGACACCTAGCACTTCTCCAACCATCTCTGGATCAAGGGCAGAAGTCGGTTCATCAAATAAAAGAGCATCTGGATCCATAGCCAAACTACGGGCAATAGCAATCCGCTGCTGCTGACCGCCTGACAAGCTTTGCGGGTAAGCATCTGCCTTATCTCGCAAACCTACCTTATCCAAGAGCTGATAAGCCTTTTCTTCTGCTTCTTCCTTACTAAGTCCCTTAGTTTTAATTGGAGAAAGAGTAATATTTTCTAAAACAGTCATATTAGGAAAAAGATTAAACTGCTGGAAAACCATTCCCATCTTCTCACGCATTTTAAAAATATCATTGGATTTATCTGTAATATCTACACCCTCAAAAGTAATGCTTCCTTTGGTCGGTGCTTCCAGAAGATTCAGCGTCCGCAAAAAAGTTGATTTCCCAGAGCCAGACGGTCCAATAATTACCAGAACTTCTCCTTGTTTGATATCAAGGTCAATCCCTTTAAGCACCTCATTCTTACCGAAAGATTTATGCAAATTTTTAATACTGATAAGTGTTTCTGACATTAGTTTGTATCCCCTTTACCAAAACGATTTTCAAGATATTTGACAAGTGCTGACATCAGAGTTGTCACCATCAAGTAATAAAAGGCACCAAATAACAGGGGGGTCAAAGGCAGATAGGTTGCCGTTACAACTGACTGAGCGCCATTCCACAGCTCCATAACACCAATGGTCTGTAAAAGCGAGCTGTCCTTAATAATAGTGATAAATTCATTCCCCAAAGCAGGTAAAATATTTTTGAAAGCCTGCGGTAAAATAACATAACGCATCGCATTAACAGGCTTAATTCCTAATGAATAAGCAGCTTCTAACTGGCCCTTAGGCACAGCCTCAATACCGGCACGGACAATTTCTGAAATATAGGCGCCGCTGTTTAGCGACAAGACAATAATTCCGGGCAGCAGCCGTGAAAAATCTAGGTCCAAAACACCGAATTTAACAATGGGCATATTGGCAAAATGCAGAACAACGAAGGAAATCATAATCTGCACGACCATGGGCGTTCCGCGGAATATCCAGACATAAAATGACACCAGCCAGTTTAAGAATTTGATGTTGCTGCGTTTAATCAAAGCCACCAGAACACCGATAATAGTCCCGAAAAACACCACACAGGCCGAGATTATGATTGTAACCAGCACCCCATAATTAAAATAGGCCCAATATTTAGGTAAAAATGAAAAGTCCATAAACTGCTCCTCTGAAATGATATGACATATTATATTATATTTTGAATAAAAATACAAGCTCTTCTGATTAATCCTCAAAATTCAAAAAAGCAGAACCAGGTCTGGTTCTGCCCTTCATAGTCCCCATTAATAAAGTAAATCATAAATTTCCATTGCAATCAAATCAATACTGTCAAAAGTATAAGTTTCGCGTGCAGCAACATCCCGCAGTGTAAACACAGGACCGTTTTCTGGATCATTATTAAATGAAACTTCAGCAACGACAGCACCATCACGCTCAAAATGACGTTTCAAATTACTGCTGTCAGTTGTCATCAATTCTAAACGATTAATAATTCTCACTAAATGTGATTCCATGATATTCTCCTATCCGTTTTTTAACTCTTCTTATTTTAACACAAATAAGGCAAAAAAACAGTAAAATCATTCATTTTAGAGATTTTTTAGAGATTGATAGATAATCGCTTTTATAGAATGCAGGCGGTTTTCTGCCTCTTGGAAAATGATGCTGCTGTATTTTTGAAAAATAGTATCTGTAATTTCAAGCTCCTTATAACCATACTTTTCATAGATTTCCTGACCAATTTCAGTGTTAAGGTCGTGGAAAGCTGGCAGGCAGTGAAGGACAATAGCTTTGGGATTATTGACCTGATCAAGAAGACCCTGATTGATCTGATAAGGCAGAAGCAAATCAATTCTTTCTTTAAAGTCAACTTCTTCTCCCATAGAAACCCAAACATCTGTGTAAAGAATATCAGCATCGACAACCGCCGCAGTATCATCAGTAACTGTGATTTCTCCTCCTGTCTGATGCTTTTTAGCCAAATCAACAATTTCTGGTTCAGGCTGCAGTTCTTTAGGTGCAATGATTTTAACATTAATCCCCAAAATAGCTGCCGTCACCAGCAGGGAATTGGCCACATTGTTACGGCCGTCTCCCAAATAGGCCAGTGTCAGACCCTCTAATTTACCAAAGTGTTCTTTGACTGTCATAAAATCAGCAATCATCTGTGTAGGATGCCAAGTATCTGTCAAGCCGTTCCAGACAGGAACTCCCGAGAATTCAGCCAGCAGCTCCGCTCTTTCTTGTGTAAAGCCGCGGTACTCAATACCATCAAACATAGAACCTAGGACTTTAGCCGTATCAACAATTGATTCTTTTTTCCCTAATTGTATTTCATTGCTGCCTAAATAGGTCACATTCATTCCCAAATCCTGCCCCGCAACAGTGAAAGCACATCTGGTTCTCGTTGACGTTTTTTCAAAAATAAGAGCAATATTTAAGCCTTCCAGATATTTATGGGGAATTCTGTCATATTTTAGTTTCTTGAATTGCATAGAAAGGTCAATCAGGGCTTCTAGTTCTTCTTTCGTATAATCTATCTCTTTTAAAAATGATTTTGCAGCTGTCATTCGAATCTCCTTGTATTTTTATACTATATTTTTACATTTTTATTCACGATTGTCAAGTGTCTTTTTAAAATGCCTGCCAGCAGCAAATGTTATGTTGCAATCCTTTGTCTAAACCTTATCAAAGGTCTAACTTTCAATCTTTTTACTTGATTTATATCCAGATGGTGCTATAATTAATTTATAAAGTTTGACCATTATTGACCAAATGGGCTAATGTTCAAATCTTGTATTCTATGACGAAAGAGGTAGTAATTATGCTCTGTCAAAATTGTAATTTAAATGAAGCGACTATTCACTTGTACACAAGTGTTAACGGTCAGCAAAAGCAGGTTGATCTCTGCCAAAATTGCTATCAAATTATGAAAACAGATCCTGAAAACAACTTTTTGAATAATCCTTCCCATCAAAATTCTTCATCTATTAATCCTTTCTTTGATGATTTCTTTGGAGATTTGAATAATTTCCGAGCCTTTAATCAAGATCTGCCAAACTCCCCGCAGACTCAGTCAGGCGGCAATGGCGGCGGAAATAATCGGCGTCCCGGTGGACCTCGTCAGCAGGGTCCTCAAAGACCAAACGGTCTGCTGGAAGAATTTGGCATCAATTTAACAGATATTGCCCGCAAGGGAGAAATTGATCCTGTTATCGGCCGTGACGATGAAATTACCCGGGTCATTGAAATTCTCAACCGCCGAACTAAAAACAATCCTGTTCTCATCGGAGAACCCGGTGTTGGTAAGACGGCTGTTGTTGAAGGACTTGCTCAAAAAATTGTTGACAACGATGTCCCTCAAAAACTGCAAGGCAAAAATGTCATCCGCCTTGATGTCGTCAGCCTCGTCCAAGGTACAGGCATCAGAGGACAGTTCGAGGAGCGGATGCAAAAATTAATGGAAGAAATCCGGCAGCGCCAGGATGTCATCCTCTTCATTGATGAAATCCATGAAATCGTCGGTGCCGGTTCTGCCGGTGATGGCAACATGGATGCCGGTAACATTTTGAAGCCCGCTCTGGCCCGTGGAGAACTCCAGCTAGTCGGTGCTACAACGCTCAATGAATACCGAATCATTGAAAAAGATGCCGCTCTGGAGCGTCGGATGCAGCCAGTCAAGGTTGATGAGCCTAGTGTTGAAGAAACAATCACCATTTTAAAGGGTATTCAGCCTAAATACGAAGACTACCATCATGTCAAGTATACTGACGAAGCTATCGAAGCAGCTGCCAATCTGTCTAACCGCTATATCCAGGACCGCTTCCTGCCAGACAAGGCCATTGACCTGCTGGACGAATCTGGTTCTAAGATGAATCTGACGCTTAACTTTGTAGATCCAAAAGAAATTGATCACCGCTTGGCTGAAGCTGAAAATCTAAAAGCTCAGGCAACTCGCGATGAAGATTACGAAAAGGCAGCCTACTTCCGCGATCAGATTGCCAAATATAAGGAAATGCAGTCTGCTAAGATCGATGAACAAAACACACCAATCATCACAGAAAAGAATATTGAAGCCATTGTTGAACAAAAAACTAACATTCCTGTTGGTGAGCTCAAAGAAAAAGAACAATCGCAATTAATCCATCTGGCTGATGATTTAAAACAGCACGTTATCGGACAAGATGCGGCCGTTGACAAAATTGCTAAGGCTATCCGGCGCAACCGTGTCGGGCTGGGAACACCAAACCGGCCAATCGGAAGCTTCCTCTTTGTAGGACCTACCGGTGTCGGCAAGACGGAACTGTCCAAGCAATTAGCTATTGAGCTCTTTGGTTCTGCCGACAGTATGATTCGCTTTGATATGAGTGAATATATGGAAAAACATGCTGTCGCTAAACTTGTCGGAGCTCCTCCAGGATACGTTGGCTATGAAGAAGCCGGACAGCTGACGGAAAAAGTCCGCCGCAATCCATATTCTCTCATCTTACTTGATGAGGTTGAAAAAGCCCATCCAGATGTCATGCACATGTTCCTGCAGGTCTTGGATGACGGCCGCTTGACTGATGGTCAGGGTCGCACAGTCAGCTTCAAAGATACCATTATTATCATGACTTCCAATGCCGGTACAGGAACGTCTGAAGCCAGTGTTGGCTTTGGTGCCAGCCGAGAAGGCCGGACGAATTCTGTTCTCGGTGAATTAGGCAACTTCTTCAGTCCCGAATTCATGAATCGTTTTGACGGCATCATCGAGTTCCAAGCACTGAGCAAGGACAATCTGCTGAAAATCGTTGACCTCATGCTGGATGACGTTAATAACCGCTTAGCAGTTAATGACATTCATCTTGATGTTACTGACAAGGTTAAGGAAAAATTGGTTGATCTGGGTTACGATCCAAAAATGGGTGCGAGACCGCTTCGCAGAACTATTCAAGATCATATTGAAGATGCCATTACCGATTTCTACCTTGAAAACCCTGATCAAAAGAACTTAAAAGCTGTCATGACCAGCCAGGGAAATATCAGTATCAAGGCTGCTAATCATAAGGTTGAAACAGTAGCTAATACAGCGTCAGAGGCAGAATAGACCTGTAAAGAAGGCTGAGACAAAGGTCTTGGCCTTTTTTAATCTTCCTAGTGGTTAGTTCAGAGCGTATCCAAAACCCAAACAGTCCAGAGGCGGCTCCTGCTTCAACTTTTTAGCTGCAGTTGGTTTTGATTTTACACTGCACTAGGCAAAGAAGCTGTTTTTTAGTATAATAATAAACACTATTGAGATGATAACTGTGAAGGAGACTACATGAACCATCCAACTTTTGGCCAAAAAAAAGCAAACATTGATTATAAAGAGCGCTTTGGTGTCTATGCTGTTATTCCCGACAGCACTATGGAGAAAATTATCCTTGTTCAGGCACCAAACGGAGCCTGGTTTTTGCCGGGCGGTGAAATCGAAAAAGGCGAAAATCAACTGCAGGCCTTAGAACGAGAACTCCTTGAAGAACTAGGCTTTAGCGCTGCTATTGGTCAATACTATGGCCAAGCAGATGAATATTTTTACTCCAGCCACAGGGATACTTATTTTTACAATCCTGCTTATATTTATGAGGTAACAAGTTTTACAAAAGTTGGCAGGCCTCTTGAAGATTTCAATCACCTGGCCTGGTTCTCTGTTTCGGAAGCCAAGGAAAAATTAAAACGCGGCAGCCACAAATGGGGTATTGAATGTTGGCAAAAAGAGCACCAGAAAAACTAAATTCAGGCAGCATTTCTGCTCAAATCATGCTATAATATTATTACGAAACTACTACAGGAGGAAAGTTATGCGATTGATTAACACGACCAGCAGCCACCAGCGTCTGGTAAAAAATCAGCTGCAGCATACAGATGCGACACTTGTTGAAACTTATTCAGCCGGCAATACTGATGTTATTTTTACCCAAGCCCCTAAACATTATGAACTTTTAATTTCAAATAAACACCGTGCTATTAAAGACAGTGAAATTGAAGCTATCCGAGAATTTTTCCTCAAGCGTAAAATCGATAAAAATATTATTCTTTTAGATCAATTAAAAACCTTGCATACAGCAAATCTGATTGAAATTTCCATTCCGATAATTAACTAAAGTTAGGAACTTGCCTTCCTAACTTTTTCTTTAACCTGTCATGCCTTAGACATTGGCAATTGTTCTTATTGAGTCCTCTAACTTGCTTTTTGCACTAGTGCTGGTGATAGAATTGCTTACAATTCTATCACCAGAGATCAATTCGAGACTTTGGATCAGCAAAAAGGAATGAAAGTCAGAAACGAGGTCGCTTTTGCCCCCTCACTACATAAAGAATGCAAAAAATAAAATCAGATTTTGATTTTAACTGAGCATTAGACGAAAAAGACTTGGTCTCATCTTCACTTAACGGAAGATAAGTTCCAAGTCTTTTTGATTACTTATTTTCAAATCCTTGAACAAGAGCTTCTGGGAAATGCTCCTCCAGAATAGCTGCACAGTGATCGCAAATAACAGCATTATAAGAGCGTTCTTTAACACTTTCATCCACACGGCGGCAGCGGTCGCAGACCTGACCTTTGGCATGCTCAACAGCAAATGCGACATCTTCAAAAGCAAGTGCTGACTCTGGTGCTGCTTCTTGGGTCAATGTTAATTGTGATACAATAAGCAGCTGAGCCACATCGCTGTCAAGAGCTGTAAGAAGAGTCTGGACTTCCTCACTTGCATAAATAGTCAGATGGGCTTCAAGCGATTTACCGATGATCTTGGCATTGCGGGCTTCTTCAAGAGCCTTTTGCGCTTGATCGCGAAGCGACATGAAAGCGTCCCATGTGTCTAAAATCTCATCTTGATTGGCAAAATTTTGGGCCTGGGGCATTTCTGCCAGCTGTACAAACTCTTCTTTTTCATGTTCAAGATAGGACCAGATTTCTTCGCTGGTATGCGGCAAGATCGGTGTCAGCAGTTTTGTAATCTTGACTAAAATATCATAGAAAACAGTCTGCATCTGACGGCGGGCCAAGCTGTCTGCTGCTTCAATATAAACCACATCTTTGGCAAAATCAAGGTAGAAAGCTGACAGATCAATCGTCACAAAATTAACAACGGCCTTATAAATCGCCATGAAGTCATAGTCCTTGTACGCTTGATTAATGGCAGCCACCAGCTTGTTAAACTTAATGGTCATGTATTTATCAGCAGAGCGAAGGTTTTCAAAGGCAACCCTATCTGTCTGAGGATTAAAGTCAGCCGTATTGGCTAGCAAGAAACGAAGGGTATTTCTGATTTTACGATAGGTTTCTGATACCTGTCCTAAAATTTCCATAGATACGCGGACATCGCTGTTGGTATCAACAGAAGCCACCCACAGGCGCAGAATTTCAGCACCGTATTGTTTGGCAACATCATTTGGTGAGATAATATTGCCTTTTGATTTGGACATCTTTTCACCCTTGCCATCAAGCACAAAACCTTGAGACAGAACTGATTTATAAGGAGCATGCCCATTAACTGCAACAGAAGTAATCAAGGATGAATTAAACCAGCCGCGGTATTGATCGCTTCCTTCCAAATAAAGATCAGCAGGATAAGCGAGCTCTGGACGTGTATTTAAGACACCGTTCCAAGATGACCCTGAATCAAACCACACATCCATGATATCAGTTTCTTTGGTGAATTCCCCGTTAGGCGAACCCAGATGTGTAAATCCTTGAGGAAGCAGATCTTTGGCATCGCGCTGCCACCAGACAACAGACCCGTGTTCTTCAAACAGATCAGCAACATGATCCGTAACTTCCTTAGTCATAATGGCTGTTCCGTCTTCTGCATAGAAAATTGGCAGCGGCACTCCCCATGCACGCTGGCGGGAAATGACCCAGTCGCCGCGGTCACGGATCATATTGTAAAGTCGTGTCTTGCCCCAAGAAGGATAGAAATTAACTTTGTCAATCTCATCAAGAATGTCCTGACGGAATTTTGAAACCGAGGCAAACCACTGCGGCACTGCCCGCCAGATAATTGGTTTTTTCGTTCGCCAGTCAAATGGATAGGAGTGAGTAATGACCTCAGAAGCCAGCAGCAGATTACCTAATTTTTCCTTGACTGTCGGCAGAACCTTATCATAGAACTGCCCTTGAAAATCAGGACCGGCATTTTCCATCATAATCCCGCGCTCATCAACGGTAACAGCTACTTCAAGGCCATATTTGATCCCTACATTGTAGTCATCCTCACCAAAACCAGGAGCTGTATGGACAATTCCTGTACCAGAATCAAGCGTAACATGGTCGCCGTTCATAACCAATTCTTCCACATCATCATCCCATGGATGGGCTGTGACGATGCGGTCAAGCTCAAGTCCCTTATAAACTGCCAGAGTTTCTGGATTTTCCCAGCCAAAACGCTCTGATAATTCCAAAAGCAAGGCCTGTGCCACTACGAATTTACGTTCATCATTGGCCGGTTTCACCACAGCATAATCCATATCCGGACCAACAGTCAGACCCCGAGAGGCTGTAATGGTAAAAGGTGTTGTAGTCCAGACAGCAATATAAGTATCCGTATCCAAAACTCCCTTACCATCCTTAACACGGTTGGCATAGTAAAGTGAAGTAGATTCAATATCGTGATACTCAATTTCTGCCTCTGCCAGAGCAGATTCTGATGACCATGACCAGTAAACTGGTTTGGCACCGCGATAGATATAGCCCTTGTCAGCCATTGCACCAAAGACACGAATCTGAGCGGCTTCATATTCAGGCACCAGAGTTACATAAGGATTCTTCCAGTCACCAGCCACACCCAAACGCTTAAAGTCCTCACGCTGCTTATCAACCTGACTTAAAGCATAGTCGCGGCACATTTCCAAATATGTAGCCAAATCAAGTTCTTTGCGCTTAACACCTTTTTTAGCTAAGACTTGTTCAATAGGAAGTCCATGGGTATCCCAGCCCGGTACATAAGGAGCACGAAAACCAGACATAGACTTAGAACGTACAATAATGTCTTTTGAAATTTTATTGAGAGCATGCCCTAAATGGATATTACCATTAGCATAGGGAGGACCATCATGCAGGAAGAAGGATGGTTTATTGGCATTTAATTCCTGACGTTTAGCATAAATGTCGGCTTCATCCCATTGTTTTTGCCACTGCGGCTCTTTGTTGGGCAGCCCCGCACGCATGGGAAAAGGTGTTTTACCAAGGTTAAGCGTTTCTTTTAATTTCATTGTAACTCCTTATTCATTCTTCAATTCATTTGTAAAGGGATAACTGAGCTGTAAGAGCAAAGTCTCTGCTGGTTCCTGAGTAAAGAACAAAAAAAGAACCTTCATCAAAGGACGAAAGTTCGTGGTACCACCTTAGTTCAGACAGACAATGCCTATCCCTCTTGGCTTGTAAGGTAAGCTAAGCCTTCTATCCTAATTATTCAGATAGAAACTAACAAAATGATAAGACTTAATCAAGGGAGTGCAGATCTTCCACCATCACCTGCTCGCTGAACCTATTCATTAAGCTTGTGTTTTTGTTATTCGTTAATATTTAATTTAAAGGTTTGTGTCTCGTTCAAATTTAACTCTTCAGGCGTATCAGGCGCTGTTTCATGATTTGCTTCAATAATAATCGGCTGCTCATTGTCAGCTTGTGTTTCTTCCAATTTCTTATTGCTTTCAGCAACACGGCGGTGCAAATCTTCCAACTCTTCTGGAGTAAACTGACGCGTTACATCAATGGGCTCAGTATCTTCAGTATCCGGTACATGTTCATCTAAAACCTGTTCAACAACTTCTTTGAAGGCAGCATCTGAATTTTGCAGATAAACCGCTGTTGGCTGCAAAAGTTCTGTCCATTCCGGAGAATTAGCAAGAGTCAGCTGACCTTCTACCACAGATAAAAGGTGCTGATGGAACACACGGCTTTGGCGTTTCAGCTCTTCTGTTTCAACAGCAATACGCTTAGCTTCATCCGTAGCATCACGCAGAATTTCGTTAGCCTTTGCTTTGGCTGCATCAATCAATTGCTGAGACTCGTAAGTAGCCTTATTTAAAATGTTCGTTGACTCTGTACTTGCTGATGCCTTAACCTTCTCAGCTGTCTCCTGAGCTAAAATGACAGACTGACTAAGTGACTCTTTCATTTCATCAAAGTAGCCAAGTTTGTCTTCTAATTCCTTGATACGGTTATCTTTTTCACGATTCGTGCGTACCAATTCTTCATAGTCATCAACAACAATATCCAAGAACTCTTCAACTTCTTGAGTATTGTAGCCAAACATTTTCGTTCCAAAAGTTTTATCTTTAATTTCAAGTGCTGTAATTGCCATTTTATTCTCCTTATTTATGTATGATTCGGTCAATGGTCAGTTTATGTTTTCCATGCTTCGAAAAACCATTATCGCGTTTTACAGTAAATCTTCCGTAACCTCTGACACTGATTAAATTACCAACTTCAACCAGATGAGATACCTTAGGCTGAATGAGGTAATCCAGCTTCACCTTTTCGCTTTCGATTAACTTACTTGCCGTTCCCCGAGAAATCTTCAGAACTGCTGCAATAATTTTGTCTAATCGCATACTTGATGCTAAGATATCAACTTCTTTGGTACTGGATTGATTTTCCAGCTGTCTGTCAAAGGGGACTTCTTCAAAAATAACCGCCGCTCTTCCTATTTTACTCACCTGGATACTTAAATAGGAAACCATGCTTTTCTCAACAAAAACCTGCGCGCGATTTTCTTGAACTAAAATATCACCTAAAATATGACGTTCAATGCCTAATTTATTAATCAAGGTTCCCATAATCTGAGCATGCGTCAAATGATTAAATTTACTGTTGTATTTAATGTCCAGCAAGCTGATACCAAAGTCTGCCAGATCCAAACTATAGTAAGCCGGTGCTATCAGCAGCCGAGCATATTCGGAAGGTATAAAATCCGAGCTGACATAACATTTTAGATCTGTCTGCCCTACAATACTCTTCATGACTGCAATTTCTCTGGGATTTAAAAAATCCGTAAGACAAAAACTGTAGGTATCTTCTGCCTGTTTAATTAAATCATAAGCCTTTTCAACTAATTCTTGCTCTTCTAACCTAAAGTGCTGATAAATCTCTTGTTTTGCCATGTTAAATAAGAAGATTAAATAAAAACTGTTTTAATAAATTCAAAAGCAAAATAATGATAATGATTGTAAAATCCAGTCCTGCAAACTGCAGATTAAAACGTCTGAAAGGTTTTATGACTGGTTCCACAATATCAACTAACAGTCTCCCAAGCCAAGTATGGTAAGCATCAGGAAACCATGATAAGAGAGCATAAATCACCAGCAAGAAAGAATAGACTTCAATCGCTCTTGCCAGGATAAGCACAATATACACTAACATCGTTTAACGTCTCTTCATGTCGTAATTAAAGCTGACATCCTGACCATTGGCAGCAAGACTCATTTCTTCAATATCAACAATAACATTGATTGGTGTCAAAAGATACATTGATGCGCCAACCTTTTGCAGATTCCCTGCCAGCACCTTACTCGCTCCATCAATAAAGTCTAAGCAGCGTCTAGCTTGGGCTTCAAGCATATATTGAAAATCAATCAGCACACACTCATTTCGAATCAGCAGATCAACAATTTCCTCTGCATCCTCATATTTACGAGGGAATTTAAGGGCAATTGTTGTTTTTTCCTGCGCAGACTGCTGAGCATTATTGCGGCGGGTTGGCAGCGGGTGAATATTTTCTTCACTTGCTGGACGGCGCCCCTGTCCTGACTGTCCTTGGCTAGGCTGGTGACTTTTCTTTGCGTTTTGCTGTGTCTGCTGAGCAGCAGGACGTTTAGCAGATTCCTGCTGTCGAGCCGGTACAGCAACAGGTTCTTCCACTTCGCTGACTTCATCAGTGTCAAAGTAAGAAATAATTCTGTTAAAGCTATCTCTAAGTGCCATACGTATCTCCGTTTCATTTAAAGAATGCACTGCCTATCCGGACAAAGGTTGCACCATTTTGAACTGCAATCGGAAAATCACCGCTCATCCCCATGCTCAATTCATCCAAAGGCATATTCTTTAAGTTTTTTTCTTTTAGATTTTTTCTCAATGCATTGGCTTCGCTGAAAATTTTTGCCAATTCCTGCTCAGAAGCGTCTATTGGCGCCATCGTCATCAAACCAACAACTTTAATCTTATCAAATTTTTGAATTTCTTCAAGTATATTATCTACTTCTGACACTTTGAAACCATGTTTGCTTTCCTCGCCAGAAATATTAACTTGCAAAAAGCATTTAATATCATGTTCAGCCCGTTTTTGAATTTCAGCAGCCAACTTTACAGAGTCAAGGGCATGGAAATAATCAACTAGGTTGATAACATCCTTAACCTTACGCCGCTGCAAACTGCCAATCAGGTGCCATGTCAAATCATAGACCTGTAAAGCTTGATATTTGTCGAGAAACTTGTCAACCCTGTTTTCAGCAATATGCTTAACCCCTGTTTGAACAAGCTTTTCTGCCGTTTCACTGTCAGTATATTTAGTAACTGCAATAACAGTGACATCATCCTTACTGCGTCCGGCCGCCTGAGCACAGGCAGCGACTTCCTGAAAAATGCGATCTTTATTTGCTTGTAAGTTCATTGTTAACGGTTTTTAAAGAAAGGAGGTGTTTCCAATTCATCATCATCGTCTGAGTCAGCTGAAAAACTGCTCATTTTTAATTGACTGTCAATTTCACCTTCAGTAGGGCGGGCAATGCTTTCACGGCGAAGATCCCAGTCACCAAAGGCAGACTGCTGAGGCTGTGACTCTGATTGTGTTTGTCTTGGCTCTGCCGCTGGCATTTCATGGGATTCATTCAAATCAAAATCAAAATTTTGACGGCGTTCAAAGTTTGGCTGTGAAGCGTTTGAAGAAGGAGCTTGCTGCTGAGGTCTCGGCTGATTGTAAGGCTGTGACTGACGGCGAATGCCGGACACTTGCTCAACACGGTCAGGACGAACACCTGTAGCAACTACGGTCACGCGAATCTCGTCTTTCATAGATTCATCAATTGCTGTACCGAGCCAAATATTGACTCCGTGGCCTGCAGCCTGATTAACAATTTCCGAAGCTTCTTCAGCTTCTGTCAGTGTCATATCAAGACCGCCGGTAACATTGACAATGACATCTTCTGCCCCATCAATTGTTGTTTCAAGGAGCGGTGAATAAGTCGCTTTGCGAGCGGCTTCAATAACACGCTCTTCCCCGGTTCCGACACCAATTCCCATCAGTGCATTTCCTTTATTTGCCATGACTGTTTTAACATCAGCAAAGTCAAGGTTAATCAAACCGGGACTGGTAATCAAATCGGTAATCCCCTGTACACCTTGGCGGAGCACATTATCAGCTTCACTGAGTGCTTCAAGAAGCGGTGTTTTCTTATCAACAATTTCAAGCAAATTATTATTTGAAATAATAAGAAGGGTATCTACTTCATCGCGAAGTTCATCAATACCTTCAATTGCATAATTGCCGCGCTTGCTGCCTTCAAAACCAAACGGCCGTGTAACAACAGCAACGGTCAAGGCACCGACTCCTTTAGCAATGCGAGCGATAACCGGAGCAGCTCCTGTACCAGAACCACCGCCCATACCAGCAGTGATAAAGACCATATCAGCACCACTGAGAGCTTCTGTTAAGGCTTCTTCGCTTTCCTCTGCGGCTTTGCGGCCGATTTCAGGCTGGCCGCCGGCACCCAGTCCGCGAGTCAGTTTAGGACCGAGCTGAATCACCGTTTCAGCTTTAGAGCTGCTCAGAGCTTGGATATCGGTATTGGCTGCGATGAATTCAACACCAGAAACGCCTTCGTCAATCATGCGGTTGATAGCGTTGCCGCCGCCGCCGCCGACTCCAATTACTTTAATTACTGCACCTTGTACAGATGCTGCATCGAATGAAAATGCCATTTTAATCTTTCCTCACTTTAATTTTAATCAAACATACTGCCAAAGATACCACGTACGCGGTCACTCATCTTTTGTTTTGGCTTGGCTGCTTCTCCTTTTTTAGGAGGAAGCTCTTCCAGCTGCGACTCAAGAGTGGTAGATTCTTGTGTTTGAGCGAAACTTCTAGTTTTAGGAGCAACACCTGTCGGTTTAATATCAATTGGTTTTCTTCTCAATTTTTCATCACCAGAAACAGCTCCCTGTGCCAAGATATCAACCTCAGTCAGTGTCCCTACATACTCAACAATACTGATAATGTTAGCAAACATAGGGTTTCTGATACCTACTTGATTTGGAACATGAAGTTTGACATTGGCACCAAAGATTTCCTGAGCAACCTCTACAACACCGGGCATAATTGCAGCACCGCCAACGATAACGATACCGCCGGGCAGATCAAGCAGTCTGCCGCGTTCCAGATCTTGTTTGATACGATCCAGCAAGTGGCGGACACGTGCTGAAATAATTTCCGAAAGGTAACGTTCAGTGATCTCTATTGGATTTCTTTCACCGACAACTTCTACCTGCACTGTTTCTGTTGAGCTGGCTTCAGAGACATTGGCTTCTCCGAAATTAAATTTAAGTGCTTCAGCAACTTGGTGCGATGTTTTAAGAACTTTAGAAATATCCTTAGTGATGTAATCGCCGCCCTCTGCATAGGTATTTGTAAACTGCAGTTCTTGGGCACGCATTGAAGCAACGGTGGTCTGACCGCCTCCCATATCAATCACAGTGGCACCAAATTCGCGTTCTCCTTCGTTTAGCACTGATTTTGCCAGAGCAAGCGGCGAAATAATAATATTTTCAACCTCAATACCTGCACGCTCCACTGTTTTACGAAGATTATGCAGAATCGTGCTTGGACCAGTATAAATTAAGCCGCGCATTTCTAAGCGGATCCCCATCATTCCGCGAGGATCGCGGATACCCTGAAAACCATCTACAATGAACTCCTCCGGAATCAGGGAAATAACTTCACGTTCCGGTGTGATGCTCTTGGTCAAGGCTGAGCGAACCACACTGTCAACATCTTCGTCTTTGATTTCTTTAGATTCGTTGGGGACAGGAATCATTCCTTGGGTAGGCTCAATCTGCAGCAGATTTGCCGGCAGACCGACATTCACCTTGCTGATTGACATCCCCGCTTTTTCTTCAGCTTCTTCAATCGCTGCTTTAATAGCGTCTGCTGCAGTGTCTATATCAATGATAATACCATCTTTTACACCCGAACTTTTAACATTACTGACACCGATAACGTTCATACTGCCGTCAATAAATTCAGCAACCAAAACTTTAATCGAGCTTGTTCCTATATCCAATCCTGTAAAAAAGCCATTTCTAGCCATTCACTCGACCTCTCTATCTTTCCATTCTATTACTGTCAAAAACAGAATTATTCAGAAAATATTATACCATAAAAAAACGTAAAATGTTAAGCTTTTTACGTTTTTTGTTATAGAAACTTAATTTCTTGATTCTCATGAAAATCATGGAGCAGCAGTCGCTTCTGTCACCTGCTGAGTAGTTTCGCCTGACTCGGCAGACGAAGAAGACGAGTTGTCATCCGCTGACGGCTCGCTTGATTCTTCCTCAGAAGAGCTTTGACTGGTTGCAGATGACTTGTGTTCGGCAAGAGCAGCTTCAATATCTGAATTGGTACTGTAGAGACCAACTTCCATATCAACAATGCTGCTCCCTGTCAGATTCTTCTTGATTTTAGGATAGTAAGGCAGTTTGCTGTCAATTTCTGACAAAGGAACACGGACAGTATTGCCGTCTGTCATTTCCAGCAAAAGCAAATCTTTCGTAGAGTTCGAATTAGCTGAGGAAATAGTCTTAATTTCCTTAACTAATGCTTGATCTAATTTTGCTAATTTTTTAACGAGTACCTGTACATCCTGCACTTTATCAAGATTGATGGTCAAAAAAGATTCAGGCAGTTCTGAGGCATTGACTGTATCGGCCTGTGCACCGTTTTCTAAAATAGGGATATAGCCATTGTCAGTCTTCCTATAAGCAATGATGCTGCGCTCTTTTACCTTCAGCGTAAAATTATTAGGAAAATGGTAAATCAGATGGGCTTCTTTAATCCATTTATCCTTGGCTTTTAAGGTAGTCTCAAAACGGCTCCTGTCAAAAATCAAAGCTGTTAGATAATCTGATTTCTTAATACCTGAGCGTTCAATCAGCTGAGCTTCAATGGTATTTTTATTGCCTGAAACCTTTACCTTTTTTTGACGGCTGAACGGGCTGACCATAAACAAAGAAAACAGCAAAACCAGCACTGAAACGGTGATTACCAAAAAGGCCTGCCAAAAATCTTTGCGGGGAATGACCCGTGGTCTTTTCTTCTTGGGCTTTTTAACTTTCGCTTGTTTTTCTTTTGGCTTTTCCTGCTCAGCATCTCTGTCAGACACAGGCTGCTCTTTCGCCTTTGATTTGGCTTCTTTAGAGACATCTTTGTCAGTCTGAAACTGAGCTCTTTTTTCAGCTATCTTTTTTTCATTTAGTTTTTCTTTTTCAAGCTTTTCTTCCTGTTTTTTTCTGAGAAATTCCAAATTGCGCTGCTGCCACTCTGTTAAAGGAATTTCTTGCTTTTCTGTGTCTTTTTTATCTTTTGCCATTATTTTCCTTTTTTTCAGTTCCTATATCTTTTAACAAAAGACTGTAAAAATTGTCCGGAGAGGTAATCTCGTTTGACGAGGCCATATTCTTTTTATAAAAATCTTGATTAACTAGTAAGTTTTCGACTTTTTCAGTCAAATTAGCAGTATCTAAATATTCTTCAGGCAATTGCTGAGCATAACCTTTGTTTTCAAAATAAGCAGCATTTTCCAGCTGATCCCCGCGGCTGGCCTCTTTACCCAAAGGAACAATCACATGCAGTTTGTTCATCGCCAGAAGTTCAAAAATAGTATTGGATCCGCCGCGTGTAATAACAACATCTGCCAAATCCATGAGAGGCTGATAAAGGTCAGTTACATAATCTACCCGATAAAGATTTGGGCTCAGGCTGTTTAGCTCCTTATCGCCAGAAATATTGATAATATTATAATGTTCTATCAGCTCTGGTGTTTGTGAAATAAAATCATTAAAGATTTTTGCACCGGCTGATCCCCCAATAAAAAGCAGTGTTTTCAAATCAGGGTTAAACTGTTCTTTGACAGCCTCAATCTGCTCCGCCGCTGCTTGACTCAAATCTTTCCTGTCAATTTTAGTAATGGCGCCGACATGCTTTGTTTTAGCCAATGTATCTGCCTGTTCAAAAGTAGTATACATGGTCGTTGCAAACTTATAAGCAATTTTATTGGCCAGCCCCATTGATAAATCTGATTCGTGAACGAAAACCGGCACCCTTAAAAACTTGGCTGCGATCACAGGCGGAACTGATACAAAGCCGCCTTTAGAAAACAGCAGCTGCGGTCGAATTTTAGCAATAACAGCCAAAGACTGCAAAGTACCCCAGCCAACCTTAAAAGCATCCAGCAGATTTTGCCAGGAAAAATAGCGCCGCAGTTTGCCAGTCGCAATCGAATGAAAGCTAACATCAAGACCTGACTGCTTAATCTGCTCGTGTTCAATTCCGTGTTTATCACCAATGTAGTGCACTTCCCAGCCATCTTTAAGAAATTTAGGAATAAGAATCAAATTGAGAGTAACATGGCCGACAGTTCCGCCGCCTGTAAAAACAATTTTCTTTTTTGCCATGCTAGTCTCCCTTGATAGCTTCGAAGGCCGCAATAAACTCATCTCCGCGCACTTCAAAATTTTTATACATATCCCAGCTGGCGTTAGCCGGACTCAGCAGGACAATGTCTCCGGATTCAGCACTTTCAAAAGCAAGTTTTGCAGCCCCGGCTACATCTTCGGCTTCTAAATAGGCCACCTTTGCCTTATCTGCAGCACGCTTAACCCGAGGAGCTGATTCTCCTAAGATTACCATCTTTTTTAAACCGACAAGGTCGGGAATTAGGTCATCAAATTCATTGCCGCGGTCAAGTCCTCCTGCAATCAGAATAACTTTTGGGTTATCAAAGCCTGATAAAGCTTTCTGAGTCGCTAATATATTAGTTGACTTACTGTCATTATAAAATTTAACCCCACTGACTTCACCCAAATACTGCAGACGGTGTTTAACCCCGCCAAAATGAGCCAAGGTCTCTTTGATGGCCCCATCTGACACTCCGGATAATTTGGCCACAGCGATTGTTGCCAAAGCATTTTCAATATTATGGCTGCCCGGAACACCAAGCTCATCTGCTTTCATGACTGCTTGACCTTTAAAACAAAGCATTCCATCTTCTAAATAAGCACCGTCAACCTTTTCTTTTGTTGAAAAAGGCACAACCTTAGCATTGGTCCTTGCAGCCAAATCCTTGGCAAGTTCCTGATTAAAATTAAGGATAATGGTGTCAGCTGCCATCATATTTTTTTGGATATTCCACTTAGCCTCAACATAATTCTCGAAAGAGCCGTGGTAGTCGATATGTGTTGGCATCAAGTTCGTAATAACAGCAATTTGCGGGTGAAACTTTTCCGTTCCCATCAGCTGAAAGGATGACAGTTCCATAACCAAAGTATCTGTAGAAACTGCCGACTGAGCTACCTCACTGGCTGGATAGCCGATATTGCCTGATAAAAGCGCTGGCTGCCCGGCATGATTTAAGACATCTGCAATCATGGTCGTTGTCGTTGTCTTACCGTTAGAACCTGTAATGCCAATAATAGGTGCCTCCGAAATCAAATAAGCCAACTCAACTTCTGTGATAACTGGAATATTTTTATCTAAGGCACGGGTAACCATAGGGTTAGTATAAGGAATTCCTGGATTTTTAACCATATAAGCAAATTCCTCATCCAAGAGTTCTAAAGGATGGCTGCCGCAAATGACTTTGATGCCTTCTTCCAAGAGAGCCTGTGCAGAAGGATTTTCATCAAAAGGTTTGCCATCATTGACCGTTACAATGGCACCCAGTTTTGCTAGGAGGCGTGCGGCTGCTTCTCCCGATCGCGCTAAGCCCAGCACCAATACTTTTTTATTTTCAAATGTTTCGACATGTTTCATTTTGATATTTCTGACCTTCTCATTAACTATATACTCTAATATTTTACCCTGAATAGAAGACTTTTTCAAGATTTTAAAATAAGATGGGGACTTTCTTTCTCATCAAAGAGCCGCATGATAACATTTGGTAGAGGAAAGAGTTTGTTTAAGGATCAGCTGACCATTCATTCCTTTTTGACCTAACTCATAAATTTGTACTTTATCCGCCTGACTTAATTTTATAAAAACATACTAAGATTAGTAGTGAGGAAATCTCCAACGGGAGAAAGTACTCACTGCTTTTTCTTTATGTTAAAGTAGAGGTGTCTTGTTAAGTCGTGGGTGCTTTTGACGCTAGACGTCGCAATAAAAACTGGCAAGACACCTGTTTTAGGAAGAATGTTATCAAAGTATGTGGGGCGCCAGACGTCGCGTATTGAAAATGACATCACTAAAACAAGGAATCATTCAAGACAAAGAGGTAATAGCATGCGAGTAGTATTTGGGATTGACGTGAGTAAGGTAAGTTCAGAAGTGGCTATTCTAGTCAACGGCGAGAAGGTTCATGGCTATACCATGCCCAATGATGCCATTGGCTTTGCTCGGCTACTTGGCGATTTGAAAACCGTCCACAAGCCAGAAA
Source organism: Streptococcus ratti FA-1 = DSM 20564 (assembly GCF_000286075.1). Classification (GTDB taxonomy): domain Bacteria; phylum Bacillota; class Bacilli; order Lactobacillales; family Streptococcaceae; genus Streptococcus; species Streptococcus ratti. The sequence continues at coordinate 1,143,303 of NZ_AJTZ01000005.1, forward strand.
TCATCTTTGAAGCAACAGGTGTCTACTCTCGCCGTCTCCAAGCTTTTCTAGAAGATAATGGCTATGCTTACACACGACTTAATCCCTTAGAAGCTAAGAAGCAACTGGATAGCTTGCGTGTGCGTAAAACCGATCAAATTGACGCTGAAAAACTGGCTCAATCTCAATTTGTGCTGAATCGTAAACCGACTTATGTCCAAGAAGAAGTCTACCAAAACTTGCGGGATCTCAGCCGTTTCTATCAGAATCTGACTGAGGACATTGTTCGGGCCAAAAATCGTCTGCACAAGGTTTTGCAAGTCACTTTCCCAGAGTTGGAAAATATCTTGGCAACACCAACCGGTGAGCAATACTGGAACTTAGTTACTGCGTTTCCTTGCAAGGACTTCGTGCTTGAGGTAGGCAAAGATGAGCTCTCGGAGAGCATCCTTCAGTCCACTTCAAAACGGATTTCTGACAAACGTGTCGCTTACTTAGCAGAGAAGCTGACAGCACTAGCCAATCAGTCTTATTGTGCCGTTAAGAAAACCTCTCCAATGTTCGAAGAGATCCGTTACTATGCACAAGAATTACTCAGACTTTCTGAACGCAGGAAAGCTGTCTTAGACCAAATGGTTACTCTAGCTAAGCCTTTACCAGAATATGAGATCCTTCTCTCTATTCCTGGTATCGCTGAAACAACTGCAACAAGCATTATTGGTGAACTCGGTGACATTCGTCGGTTTCAGTCTGCCAATCAAATCAACGCCTTTATCGGCATTGATCTTAGGCACTATGAATCTGGAAACTTTTTGGCACAGGAACACATTACCAAACGCGGCAACCCTTATGCCAGAAAGATTCTTTTCAAATGCATTCACAATATCGCTTCAGCCAGTCATACCAATCCTTGCCATATCGCCGACTTTTATGAGAAACGAAAAAGACAATCGCAAACGACTTCAACTAAGCCGCACACGATTGCCTCCATACATCGTCTCATTCGGACAATGTATTACCTCATAACGCATAACAAACTTTACGATTATACTTCAACCCAAAATCAATAAAGGGGTTATGCACTATTATTGTAACACCTTATCAAAAAAATCACAAAATAAGGTGTTGGTTTAGTGTACACTTTTTAGATTTAAACAACTTAAAAAGATACAGTAGACTTTAAACATCTACTATATCTTTAAAAAATAGTTCTCAAAACCGTTGATAGACTTGACAAATGGTAGAAAGAGGTAACCTATGAAAATCGGAGAAAAACTAAAATCAGCACGCCAGCAATCACATCTTACTCAAGAAACAGTCGCTGACTTAATCTCAGTCTCAAGGCAAACCATCTCTAACTGGGAAAATGAAAAATCCTATCCCGATATCATCAATCTGATCAAACTCAGCGATCTTTATGACGTTAGTTTGGATACCCTGTTAAAGGGAGATGGAAAGATTATTGAACATCTAGATAAAATAACTAATATTGTCAAAAGCAATCAGAAACTACAGACTTTTTTGTTGACTTACTTATTGATGATAAGCAGTCTGCTGCTTTTGTCCTTAATTTTCCTAAAGAGCTATTATTTTTTCTTGCTGTTAAGTTTTGTCATGATTTTAAGTGTGCTTATCTTATTTTATCAAATCATAAAAAAAAAATTTAGAAGGTGATAACAATGATGGTAGGACAAATCATATTAACAATCAGTCTTTTTCTCTTTTTGAGCGGTGCTATCTTTACCAGCTATCAAATTTTTAAAATTGTCGAACTTGATGCGCGAGCTAGAGGTTTGAACGCTCCTAAGCTCTGGGGACTGTCTGCTGCCGGCCGAGGAAATCTTATCGGCCTTATTCTCTATTTCAAACATCGAGAAAATTATCCTATCAAAAACTTCCCACCTAACAAGCAGGCAGAAAGCTTAAAACGTAAGAGATGGGCTGTTTTTGCCCTTTTTTAGCTGGACTGGATGCTGTTGGTATTGTTTTAGCCACTTGTTGGCTCAATTAAGTTTAAAAATCGTCTGCCGTTAAGGAAAATTCCTCTCTGGCATCATCCTCCAGAGCAGTGACAGTTACACCTAAAAGACGGACACCAAAATGATTTTCTGTCAGACTATCAAAAATTTGATGAGCAGAACGTTCAATAACTGCAAAATCTTGTGTTGCTATGTCTAAAGTCTTTCGTTTTGTTAGGGTCGAAAAATCCGAGTAACGAACTTTGATGACGATAACTTTTCCCTTTCTCTCATTTTTTATTAAGCTGTCGGACACCCGTCTTGCATTTTTGGAAAGTTCCACTTTAATGTCCTCATCGCTGTAAAGGAGTTTACTGTAAGTTCTTTCACTGCCGATAGATTTTCGAATGCGGTTATTTTTGACAGGTGAATTGCTGATGCCGCGCGCCTTCCGATAGAGATCAAAGCCAAAACGGCCGAACAGATCGATCAGAGTCATTTCTGGTATTTGCTGCAAATCTTTACCAGTAAACACATTGAGCTCATGGAGTTTCTCAACCGATTTTTTACCCACACCGTAGAATTTTTCAATAGGCAGATCAGCTAAAAATTCCTCTGCCTCATCAGGCAAAATGACCGTCAAACCGCGAGGTTTATTATAATCACTGGCTAATTTAGCCAGAAATTTATTATAGGATACCCCGGCCGAACAGGTCAGATGCAGCTCATTCCAGATATCGTGCTGAATCAATTTAGCTATTTTAACAGCAGACTTAATCTTTGGCTTATTCTCCGTAACATCTAAATAGGCCTCATCAATACTCATAGGCTCTACCAAATCTGTATAACGTTTGAAAATATCTCGCACTTGCATGCCAATTTCACGGTATTTGGCGTAATTGCCCCTGACAAAGACAGCCTGCGGACATCGTTCATAAGCCTCTTTGGAAGACATGGCTGAATGTATTCCAAATTTTCGCGCTTCATAATTGCAGGTTGAAACTACACCGCGTCCGCCTGTCTGCCGGGGATCCGCGCCGATAACTAAGGGCTTGCCCCGCAGTTTGGGATCGTCCCGTTCTTCCACCGCAGCAAAAAAAGCATCCATATCAATATGAATGATCTTTCGCGATGTGTCATTAATCAGCGGAAAAATTAACATTGGACCTCCTTAGCAGGATCCTAAAGCATAAACGAATAAGTTACTCTCACCAAGGTTTTCTTCGACCAGAAGATCAACACTGCCCAATAAAAAGGCCCAGACTGGTGACAATTCTGTGGCCAATCATCTGAACTGGACTTGCCTTATTGAGTGACAGGCCGAGGAATTCCTCAATTAGCGCTAACAAAACTTCAAATAAGAAGGGAGCTGTCGTATATAAGGCCCACCATAAAAAAGTATACTCTGCAACACTTATTTGTTTTATAGCAGACAGATCTCCTTTAATATTTTAATGATTCTATTATCATTATACTCTATTTAGTTAATTTTTTCATTTATAGTACAGTTAAGCTTATTTTAACAATCTGTATTATAAAAGAAAGTGTTTACAACTAAAGCTTTTTGGTTGTGAAAACGGTTACTGTGTGATAAAATGTAACTGAAAAATGTAACAGATAGACTGTTACTAGAAAAAGAGGATATTTCATTATGGCAACTGTTAAAACTAACACTGACGTTTTTGAAAAAGCTTGGGAAGGTTTTAAAGGGACTGACTGGAAAAACAAGGCCAGTATCGCTCGCTTTGTACAAGCTAACTACACACCTTATGATGGTGACGAAAGCTTCTTGGCAGGGCCAACTGAACGTTCTTTGAAAATCAAAAAGATTGTAGAAGAAACTAAGGCTAAATATGAAGAAGCTGGCCGTTTCCCAATGGATACCCGTCCAACATCAATCGCTGACATTCCAGCTGGCTATATTTCAAAAGATGATGAATTGATTTACGGTATCCAAAACGATGAACTGTTCAAACTGAACTTCATGCCAAAAGGCGGTATCCGTATGGCTGAAACAGCTCTCAAGGAACACGGCTATGAACCAGACCCAGCTGTTCACGAAATTTTCACCAAATACGTTACAACTGTTAACGATGGTATCTTCCGTGCTTATACGTCTAACATTCGCCGTGCCCGTCACGCTCACACTGTAACCGGTCTTCCAGATGCATACTCACGCGGACGTATTATTGGTGTTTATGCACGTCTTGCTCTTTACGGTGCTGACTACTTGATGCAGGAAAAAGTTAACGACTGGAATGCTATCTCTGAGATCGATGAAGAATCTATCCGCCTTCGTGAAGAAGTTAACTTGCAATACCAAGCTCTTGGTGAAGTGGTTAAATTGGGTGACCTTTACGGAGTTGATGTGCGCCGTCCTGCTATGAACGTTAAAGAAGCTATCCAATGGGTTAACATCGCCTTCATGGCTGTCTGCCGTGTCATCAACGGTGCCGCTACTTCTCTTGGACGTGTACCAATCGTTCTTGATATCTTTGCAGAACGTGACCTTGCCCGCGGAACCTTTACTGAAAGTGAAATTCAAGAATTCGTTGATGATTTCGTTATGAAACTTCGTACTGTTAAATTTGCACGTACTAAAGCTTACGACGAACTTTACTCAGGTGACCCAACCTTCATCACAACTTCTATGGCTGGTATGGGTGCTGACGGACGTCACCGTGTCACTAAGATGGACTACCGTTTCTTGAACACACTTGATAATATCGGTAATGCTCCAGAACCAAACTTGACAGTTCTTTGGACTGACAAGCTGCCATATTCATTCCGCCGCTACTGTATGGTAATGAGTCACAAACACTCTTCCATCCAATACGAAGGTGTGACAACAATGGCTAAGGATGGTTACGGTGAAATGAGCTGTATCTCATGCTGTGTATCACCGCTTGACCCAGAAAATGAAGAACAACGTCATAACATCCAGTACTTCGGTGCTCGTGTAAACGTCCTTAAAGCTCTTCTTACAGGTCTTAACGGTGGTTACGACGATGTTCACAAAGACTATAAAGTATTTGACATCGAACCTATCCGCGATGAAGTTCTTGACTTTGATACTGTTAAAGCTAACTTCGAAAAATCACTTGACTGGCTGACTTCAACTTACGTAGATGCTCTTAACATCATTCACTACATGACAGATAAGTACAACTACGAAGCTGTTCAAATGGCCTTCTTGCCAACTAAACAGCGCGCTAACATGGGATTCGGTATCTGTGGTTTTGCAAATACTGTTGATACTCTGTCAGCTATTAAGTATGCTACTGTTAAACCAATCCGTGATGAAGATGGCTACATTTATGACTATGAAACAACCGGCGAATACCCACGTTGGGGTGAAGATGATCCTCGCTCAAACGAATTGGCAGAATGGCTGATTGAAGCTTATACTACTCGTCTTCGCAGCCACAAACTTTACAAGAACGCTGAAGCTACTGTATCACTTCTTACTATCACTTCAAACGTTGCTTACTCTAAACAAACTGGTAACTCGCCAGTTCACAAGGGTGTTTACCTCAACGAAGATGGCAGCGTAAACTTGTCTAAACTTGAATTCTTCTCACCAGGTGCCAACCCATCTAACAAAGCTCGCGGCGGATGGTTGCAAAACCTCAACTCTCTTGCAAGCCTTGACTTTGCCTATGCAGCTGATGGTATCTCATTGACAACGCAAGTTTCACCAAAAGCACTTGGTAAAACATTTGACGAACAAGTTGATAACTTGGTAACTATTCTTGACGGTTACTTCGAAAACGGCGGTCAGCACGTTAACTTGAACGTTATGAGCCTCAAAGATGTTTATGACAAGATTATGAGTGGTGAAGATGTCATCGTTCGTATCTCTGGTTACTGTGTAAATACTAAATACCTTACACCAGAACAAAAGACTGAATTGACACAGCGTGTCTTCCACGAAGTTCTTTCAATGGACGATGCTGCTGAAGCTATTTCAGGTCAAAAAGCTTAACCTTTAAAGCTAGCAGACGAGATTGGGATAGTATGTCTCAATCTCGTTTTTAGTGATTGCTATTTTAAAAAAAAACAGCAGTAATGCCTATGAAAATAAAACAAACACGCGATACCTTATCAACTACCTATCTTGATGCGGTTAAAATTAGAAATATCGTTTTCGTCCAAGGACAAGGTGTCCCATTAGCTATTGAAGTTGATAAAGACGAAGCGCATTGTATTCACTTCGTCCTTTACGACGATAATGACAAGCCTCTTGCCACCTGCCGGCTTCTGCCCAATCAGCAAAAAGATTCTGTGACCCTGCAGCGAATGGCTGTCCTTGATAGCTACCAAGGCCTGAGCTTAGGCCGGAAAATTCTGCAAGCAGCGGAAAAATTTGCCAAAGAGCAAGGCTTTAAAAAAGTTACCCTTCATGCTCAGATGGGCGCTTACAATTTCTATGCTAAAAATGGCTACACACCAGTAGGTGAGCGATTTTTAGAGGCCGGTATTGAACATATTATTGTTGAAAAAATTTTCTAAAGTAAAAAGGCTGGAATGGATCTGCGTGCTGACTGACAGTCAGGCAGAGTTGCTTCCAGCTTTTTCATTTAATTTTTTCTATCCATTTTTTTGAAAGCAGGCCACCTTGGCCTGCTTCTTTTATTTGCTTAAGCTGTTAACTCCTGCTCGATCAGAGCTATCAGCTCATTACGGTCCAATATCCATTGAGCCCGCTCATCTTTTTCGTAGGTTCGGTTGCTTAGAAAAATAGCTGCACGCTGCTTGGGAATATTAATAAGAACAAAAGTTCCCGTATAGCCAGTATGCAAAAGCCAGTCACCTTCCAAATCCCATGCCAGACTGCGCTCCTTAGCACTAAGGGAATAATTTTTAGTCAGACGTCTTGCAAAATCATCAGTCAGACAGTGATTGGCAAAAATTTCCAAATCTTTAAGTGTTGAAAATAATCCAGCTGAACCCGTATGAACACCTAAAACCTGAGCCTTAGGGTCATGGACCCTTCCTGATGGAATTCCTCTGACTGTCGGAACAGCTGAGGAGACCGGACCAAATGTTGTTTTACTCATGTTCCAAGGTTTAAAAATTTCCTGTTCAAAAAGAATATCTAAGGACTGACCAGTCAGATTTTCCAGCATAAAACCAAGTAAAATAAAATTAATATCTGTATATTTGAAAGACTTATCTGCGGTCACTTTAATGTGATTAACAGCATTTCTCAGCTCGGCTGCTGACAGACTGTTCCGATTGGGAATATAGGGATCAATACCGCTGGTGTGTGTCAGAAGCTGACGCAGCGTAACTGACTTATCATGAAAAGCAGGATAGTAAAACTGCAAAGACTGATCCAGTTCTAAAAGGCCGCTGTTTAGCATGAAAATACAAACAGTTCCAACACCGATAACCTTAGAAACACTGGCCAAGTCGTAAAAGAGATTAGGCCTTGTTCTTTCTAGAGGGGACGTCTCCCCCAGATAAAACTCTTGCCAGCTGTCATTTTCATAAAGTGCAAGACTTGCTCCTAAATAGATATGCTGGCTGATTTGGTCCTGAATCTTAGTTATTATCTTTTGATGGCTCATGGTAATTTACGAAACCAAATTTCAATGCGGCTGGGATCCGACAGAACCAAAACTTTTTCTTTTTTATCCAAATAGACGTCCTGTCCCTTTTCTTCAAGGTAGGCCTTCAGCTCTGCCAAATCATAGTCTGGAGCTACCTTAACTTCCAAAATTTCCAAATCCCAGGCGATATGCGGAGCAATTTCCAAATCATCTCCCTGCCCTTCGACAAAATCTACAGACAGCGGAAATTGATTTTGGAAAAGTCTTTGATAAAATTGCTGTGATTTACTTTTATCAGGAACATTTAAGATAAGTTTTTCCACCCTATAGGCAGACAGTCCTTTAAAATCCTCCTGCAGCCGGATATCTGGCTCTTCTACTTCTTTGAGAGTGCTCAGTTCATCTTCAGCATGAAGCAAAAAAAGATCATTGTCCGGTGACAGAGCTTCAAAAGCATAGCCCTTTGCCCCTTTAAAAATCCTGACAGCCTCAGCCCCGTTCGCTAATAAAGCCGCAATCTCATCGGCCTTATCAGCCTTGATAATTATTTTTTGCAGCTTTTTCAAACCTTTAACCGCTCTGGTTCTAACATCAGGTGATTCTTCAATAATAAAACGACTCCCAGAATGAGACCAATCCGTAAAAATAGCCAGTGCATTTTCTTCAGAAAACAGCCTAAAGCCCAAAGTCTTCTGATAAAAATCAATATTTTTATCGCGGTCATTAACCCTCAGAACCGGCGAGTGAAAATCCATTTGTTCAAATAAGCTCATTGTCCTATCCTCCCTTAATATTTCCATTTTAGACAAAATATGGCTATTTGACAAGAAATTATGTGCTCCATCAGGCATTTTCTATTAAAAAGGCAGCAAAAATCTGTTCCTACCTCATCATTCAATCTTATGGTTAAGCTGGACTGCTGCTCTTTTCAGCAGCCGTTGGGAAAGAAGTCACCATTTCGGTGTCATGCTCAAGTTCAGCTGCTTTACTTTTTCTAAGTACTTTATCTGTTTGTCCAATTTATCCGTTAAAAAGAAAAAGCCGGGGATTTCTCCCGGTCTTTAGATATTATTTCAAGTATAAATATTTAAATAAGGCAACGCCTGCGATAGCGGCAAGAATTGGTGCAATAACCGGCACCCACGCATACCACCATTTAGAATCACCTTTGGACTTACCAAGAACTGATTCTGGCAAGAAATGGTGAAGAAGACGCGGACCTAAGTCACGTGCAGGGTTAAGGGCAGGTCCTGTAGGTCCTCCTAAAGCTGCTACAAGAGCCATAACAAGGAAACCTAAGCCAAGGTGAGCTACTGCTAAACCAGAGTTAACATTAGCACCTACAGTCAGACCAACTTGAGAAAACTTAAAGGTAGATGATGTTACATCAGTCCCCATAGTATTCAATTGTTGAATAATTTCACCGCCAAAATAGTTTTTGGTAAGAGCAAGCGCACCAAAGAAAAGAACGAATGAACCGGCAAACTCATTGAGGAAACCGTTAATCAAGGACGCTTTCTTAGTTGCATCTGTGTCATCATCAACAGCTGATGCTGTTGAGAAAGTACCTAAAATAGCATTGGCATCTTCAGTTTGTCTGTAGTATGGTGCATGGGTTGCTACAACAACCAACTGACCAAAGATAGCTCCTAAAAACTGAGCCGCAATGTAAGGAAGGACTTGTTTCCATGGGAAAAGTTCTGAGACAGCAAGACCGAGCGTGAAAGCTGGGTTAATATGGTTGCCAGATACATTACCAAACATCAAAGCAGGCAGCATAACACCAAAACCATATCCTAAAGTGATGATTACCCAACCACTTTTATGACCTTTTGTTCCTTTTAATTCAACATTTGCAACGGCACCATTCCCCAAAATAATAAGGAGAGCTGTACCAATAAACTCTGTGATATACTTCACAGTCCATGTAACATCCATTTGTCTTTTTATCCTCCGAGTTCAAATTTTTTAGACATGTACCATTTTATCAAGTATAATAGATAATGTAAAGCCTCTTGAAAAATTAAAAACGTTTACTTTGAAAGGTTCCTTATGAATTACAATCAATACAGCTACATTCAGACATCGCTCCCTCAGGCAGAAAAAGAGCTGCAGGAGCTGGGATTTCGCTTAAGCAGTCAACAAACAAATAAGGAAAATTTGGCTGAGTTCATCAGTCGGATTTATTTTCACAACCCTGATAAAGATTATGTCTTTCAGAGCCTGATTGCTGACAGCAAGACTGATTTTGCTGCTTTTTTACAGTCTTCCCAAGAGCTGACAGATGAGATTTTCTATCTGCTTGCACTGCAGCTTTTAGAATTCATTCCCCATGCCGATTTCACAAGCAGCAAGTCTTTTGTCAAAGAAATCAATTTTCCACTGACTTTTGATTCTGATTATTTTCTGCTGAATCTCTATCAGCTGCTGGCAACTCGCACCAAAAACGGCATGACCCTCATTGACCGCTTAGTCAGCCAGGGTTTTCTTTCAGCTGACAATAGTTACCATTATTTTAATGGCAAAAGCTTAGCAACCTTTGACACGGCTGATGTGACCCGTGAAATCGTTTATGTTGAGGCACCGCTTGATAGCGATAAAGATGGAAAACGAGATCTTATTAAGCTCAATATTATCCGCCCTAAAACCGAGGAACTGCTTCCTGTTATCATGACCGCCAGTCCCTATCATCAGGGTATCAACGAAAAGCAATCTGACCAAAAACTACATCAAATGGAAGGTGAGCTGCCCGTCAAGCGAGCTGGTCATATCAAGGTTGCTGAGCCTGATTTTCAGCCGCTTGACACAAGCCTTCCTGACCTGCCGACAGGGCCCGCTCAGGAGAGCTTTTCCCATATTAGCAGTTATAGCCTCAATGACTATCTTCTGGCCCGCGGCTTTGCTAATATTTATGTATCCGGTATCGGCACCAAAGATTCTGAAGGCTTTATGACTAGCGGTGATTATACCCAAATTGAATCCTTCAAAGCTGTCATTGATTGGCTAAATGGCAGGGCAGCTGCCTACAGCAGCCACAAGCGTGACCGGCTGGTGATTGCCGACTGGACAAATGGCTCAGTTGCCACGACCGGAAAATCTTATCTGGGTACCATGTCCACTGGTTTAGCAACAACAGGAGTTGAGGGGCTTAAGGTTATTATTGCGGAGTCTGCTATTTCTTCTTGGTATGGCTATTACCGGGAAAACGGACTAATCTGCAGTCCTGGCGGTTATCCAGGCGAAGATTTGGATGTACTTACCGAGCTGACCTATTCGCGCAATCTAACAGCTGGTGATTATTTGAGAAACAATTCCCACTACCAAGAGATGCTCAAAGAACAGTCCGAACAAATAGACCGTATTAGCGGCGACTACAATCAGTTTTGGCATAACCGCAATTATTTACCTTATGCGCACAAAGTCAAGGCACATGTAGTTTATACGCACGGCCTGCAGGACTGGAATGTCAAACCTAACCATGTCTATGATATTTTAAATGCCCTGCCTTCCCATGTAGAAAAACATGCCTTTTTACATCAGGGTGAGCATGTTTATATGCATAATTGGCAGTCTATTGATTTTCGTGAAAGCATGAATGCCCTCCTGACGAAGGAACTTTTAGGGCTGGCTAACGGCTATCAGCTGCCTGCTGTTATTTGGCAGGATAATTCACAGTCCCATACATGGAAACATTTAGAACATTTTGGCAGCGATCAGACTGTTCAGTTTTCTCTTGGAGAAGATCAGCAGATGATTGACAATCATTATCCTGCTGCCGAGTTTAAAGGCTACAGCAAGGACTATCACCGTTTCAAAGCAGATCTCTTCGCTAAAAAAGCTAACGCAATAACTGTTGATCTGCCGATTCAAGAAGACCTCCTCATCAACGGCCAAATCACCTTAAATATCAGGCTCAAATCCAGCAGCAGCAAGGGAATCCTCTCAGCTCAAGTCTTAGATTTCGGCTGGAAAAAGCGTTTTTCTGATTCGCCAAGTATTGTAGAGCTCAACAGCATTGATAACGGCCAGAATTTCTCCCCTGAAGCCCTTCGTGAACTGCCCTACAAGAAAACACCTTACCGGGTTATCAGCAAAGGCGTTCTCAATTTACAAAACCGCACAGTTCTGTCAAAAATCGAAGATATCATTCCCAGAGAATGGATGACTGTACAATTTAAGCTGCAAGCAAGTATTTACCAGCTCAAAAAAGGAGATACGCTCAGACTTATTCTCTATACTACCGACTTTGAACATACCATTCGCGATAACAGCAACTATGCTCTGACGGTGGACTTAGCCAAGTCATCACTGGACATTCCGCACACGTCACTTGCAAAGTAAAATTCTCAAACTGTAAACGCAAAAAAGCGGCGAATCAGAAATCGGATCTTAACCGACAACTGAATTCGCCGCTTTTACAGTTCATGAAATCTGTGCTCTTTATTAGCCGACAGAGCCTTCCATTTCATAAGAAATAAGACGGTTGAGCTCAATCGCATATTCCATTGGCAGCTCCTTGGTGAAAGGTTCGACAAAGCCCATGACAATCATTTCGGTAGCCTGGCTTTCTGTCAAGCCGCGGCTCATTAAATAATAGAGCTGCTCTTCAGAAATTTTTGACACCTTGGCTTCATGCTCTAAGGCCACCTGAGAATTGTGAATTTCATTGAAAGGAACTGTATCAGACCGAGAAAGTTCATCCATAATAATGGTGTCACATTCAATATGGCTGACAGATTTTTGAGAATTTCTGCCGAATGTTACCTGACCTCGATAATTAACTTCTCCGCCTCCTTTAGAAATGGATTTGGAAACAATCGAAGAGCTGGTACGAGGGGCATTGTGAATCATCTTGCCGCCAGTATCCTGAACTTGCTTGCCATTAGCAAAGGCAATTGACAGCATGGTCCCACGCGCACCTTCTCCATCCAAAATAACAGACGGATACTTCATCGTTGTATGGGAGCCTAAATTGCCGTCAATCCATTCGACTGTGGCATTTCTATCAGCTTTGGCCCGCTTAGTCACCAAATTATAGACATTATCCGACCAATTTTGAATAGTCGAATAGCGCATATAAGAGCCTTCCAGAGCATAAACTTCAACAATGGCAGCATGCAGACTGGCGGTAGAATAGATGGGTGCTGTACATCCCTCAACATAATGAACACTGGCTCCCTCATCAACAATGATCAGGGTCCGCTCAAACTGTCCGGTTTCTTCATGGTTCATCCGAAAATAGGTCTGTAAGGGAATATCACATTTGACCCCTTTAGGAACATAAATAAAAGTACCGCCTGACCAAAAAGCAGCATTTAACGCTGAGAGTTTATTGTCCCCCGGTGTCACCAATTTCGCAAAATACTTCTTAAACAAATCAGGATATTCCTTGAGAGCCGTATCCGTATCAGTAAAGATAATTCCCAGACGGTCATATTCATCTTTCATGTTATGATAGACAACTTCTGATTCATACTGAACAACAGCGCCGGCCAAGTAATTGCGCTCTGCTTCTGGAATTCCAATCCGGTCAAAGGTTTCCTTTATCTTCTCAGGGACATCATTCCAGGAATATTCTGCCTGCTTTGAAGCCTTCTGATAGTATATAATCTCATCAAAATCAAGCTCAGACAGATCTGGCCCCCAATCCGGCATAGGCATTTTATGAAAGGTTGCAAGGGCCTTGAGACGGAAATCAAGCATCCATTCGGGTTCTCCCTTAGCTCGGGAAAGTGCACGCACAGCAACTTCTGTCGCACCTTTTCCAGTTGAAATAATCGGCTCGATATCGTCATGAAAGCCAAATTTATAATCACCTAAATCAATAGGCTTAGGAGTTACTTGTGTATTTGTTTCAGACATTGATTCACCTTCTTTAATATATCTAATATACTAAAATTTCTGATATTTTGCCATTTTTCGGACAGCATTTCTTTTTGCGTGCATCAAACTAAAGCCAATGTCTTGAGGCATGCAAAAAATAAGCCTCACATTTTAACAATGTCATCTTAGGCAGTTTTTCTGTGCTTAAACAAATCTGCGGAAAAATAAACTACTCCCCCTTTTATGCAAAACAGTACAAATTTAGGGATTTAAGTTACTGCTCAAAAATGATATAATCAATAGTGTACTTCAAGGCGCTTTCTTCCAAGAAAGTACCTGCTGTGACAGCTGCAAAATAAAGCAACAATATTAAAAAAACAAGGCTCAACCCCTTGCTACGAAAGGAATCTAGAAATATTTATGATGAATATGCAAGACCCCTAGTTCAGTTCTGTAAGTCTTGTAATCGTCAGAAACATTGATTTAAAAGGGTTTTAGATTCTCACAATTTTACAAAATGCATTAAAAATTTTAAAAGTGGTCACTTTTTGGTCACTCACTTACTAGCATTTTGAAGTACAATTGAATAATAACATTCCTATAAACTATATAACGTAGTTTTTCTATAGTTTATAGGAATCCAAAAAGCATGTTTTTGAACCTGCTTTTCCTTTATTTTATTACTTGCCCCAATCCCCAATAAATTCAGATGTTACAAAACTTAAATAGACATTTCTCATATATGAGAAATGTCTCAGACTGAAGACAAAGCTCTTGGAATTGCATTTCTAAGAGCTTTTTGCTCTGTTTAGGAGTATACTAAAAGAAAACGATTTGTGAGGTAAAGCCATGTTTCACAAAGAAAAGCCCGACTATAATCGTCATCAGTACGGGTTCTATACGCTTGACCAGCTTGTTCCTGAGGATCACTTTCTACGTAAAATCGAGGCCGTGATTGATTTTGACTTCATCTATGCCTTGGTTGAGGACACTTACTCTTGTGATAATGGGCGTCCGAGTTTAGACCCTGTGATGCTTATCAAAATCCCTCTCATCCAATGTTTTTATGGTATTCGCTCCATGCGTCAGACCATTAAAGAGATTGAGGTGAATATTGCTTATCGTTGGTTTTTAGGACTAACTTTAGATGACAAGGTTCCTCATTTTACGACCTATGGTAAGAATTACAGTCGGCGTTTCCAAGACAAACAGGTCATTTCTGAAATTTTTAATCAGGTGCTGAATCAATCCCTGATGGCTGGTTTGATTGACCCCAATGAGATTTTCGTGGATGGTACTCATGTCAAAGCTGCTGATAACAATCACAAGTATCGCACGGAAATGGTGAAACAACAGGCTAAATTTATGAGTGACCAGCTGGAACTTGAGATTGATTTGGACAGGAAAAAGCACGCAAAAAAGTCGCTAAAGCCCGCCACAAAAAGCGAGGCTAAAGAAAAGAAAGTCTCAACGACTTACCCGGAGAGCGGTTGGTTTCATAAAAGTGAGCATAAAGAAGTTTTTGCCTATAATGCTCAGGTTGCCTGTGACAAACATGGCTGGGCCTTAGCTTATAGTGTGGAAGCAGGGAATGTCCATGATAGTCAAGCTTTTCCTGCGCTTTTTGCCAAACTTGAGCCCTTCAGTCCTCACTTCCTTATCGCTGATTCAGGTTATAAAACTCCTTCTATCGCAAAATTCTTGCTGGATAAAAACATCACCCCTGTTTTTCCTTACACCAGACCGAAAGGAAAGAAAGGGATGTTACAGCCTAAGGATTTTGTTTACGATGCCTATTATGATTGTTACCTTTGCCCCGAAAATCAGACATTAGAGTATTGTACAACGACTCGTGAGGGCTATCGGGAGTATAAGAGTAAGGCCAAGATTTGTGCCACTTGTCCTTTATTAGGGAGCTGCACAGAGAGTCAGAAGCATCAAAAAGTCGTCACGAGACATCTTTGGAAAGAGGATATGGAGATTTGTGAGGACATTCGCTGTCAAAGAGGGATGAGGGAACGCTACTAACATCGAAAAGAAACAATTGAACGCCTCTTTGGGACAGCTAAAGAATATCACAATCTCAGATATACAAGAGAGATTGGCAAGTCCAAAATGGAAGACAAGGTTGGGCTGATTTTAGCGTGTTTAAATCTCAAAAAGCTAGTAAAAATGATGGCAGGAACGCCTTTTTATTTTGGACAGTTTCAGCTTTCTTATCCATTTTTCATCTTAAAGATAAGAGACACCAAAAAAGACAAACCTCCAAAAAGAAGTTTGTCTTCGGTCTGACAGGAAGCTAAAATTTAGCTTCCTGTTTTCTGTTCTGAACAATTACCTATCTTCTCCCAACATATTTTTTAATTAAATTTGTCTCTCATTAATTAATCTAGTTAAAAAATTATTTTGGCTTTTCTCAAATAAAATTACAGCTTTATACATTCTCTCAATTTCTTTCATTTGATCATAATCATCTGAATTTTCGTAATAATTCTTCTCATACATATAATTTGAGTCGTTTAATAAAACATCTTCGAATAATGATTCTCCATTTTCTAAGTATTCAATTAATTCAAATATGAGCATTTCATCTTCTTTTATATAAATTGCTTTAACTTTGCTATAAATGTCGTGTAACTCATTCTTCAGGAATTCATAATTCTCTTTTAATGTATTCCAAATTTTTTCATCTGAATTTAAATGAGGTTCTTCGTAGATTTTATCAAGTGGAAAAATTTCTGTATCAGGTTTTCTTAACTTTATTGTTATAAGTTCCCAAAATTGTTTATAAAAAGCCTCAACATAATCAAATGAATTATCTTCATTTCTCATAGTCAAATGATTACAAAGATTTCTGCTTTGGTCTCGAATAAAGCCTTCGGCATCGAATTTCTCTTTTGCGTTTTCAAAGATTTTTTTAACATCATTATTCTTCCTTGCCTCTATCTGAGTTTTCACAAATAAGAGTAGGTCGTTATTTTTTAAAACAGAATCCCTTACGTTATCAAAGTGTGCTCCGTAATTGATAAAGTTATCCAATTGCTTGAAACCATCATCTATTTCTTCCGCAATAGATTCAAAATCTTCTTTCTTTTTCAACTCAAAATTAACTGTCGAACCACACCTATAACTTTCTAAATCTTCATTACTAATTTGTTTATGTATCCAATCTTGAAATTCTTCATCATTATTTAAATATGTAAATGATTTATAAAATAACATTAGACTGTCTCGAAAGAATATATTTTTGATTTCTTCAAAGTCCTCATCTTCATACCTCATTACATAGCTCTCATCAATAATTTTTGATTTTAACCTATCTCTATCTCCCCAACTATTGATTAATGTTTTAATATAGTTGAAATACGTCCGTTCAAATTCATGTAAAACGTTACTGTATTTTGGAGTATCGATAAAAATACTTTGAAATCGATTGTTGTCAAATGAGTAACTACTAAAAGGGGTATCACTATAGGAGTTAAATAATTCTCCTATTCGCTTTAAATTAGCCTGTGATGGATAATCTTTTCCATTTTTCCATCTAGAAATTTGTGCTTCACTAACACCAATCAGTTTTGCTAGGCTTTTTTGAATCGCATTTTTTTCATCGGTATCTACATCAAATCCTATTAGTTTTAGTGATTGTAAAGTATCTAAAAATTCTCTTTTTTGATTTCCATTGAGAGTTAAATAATCTGATTCTTCCGTTGCATATTCTTGTTTATATGACTTAGAAACTGTAGTTAAAAATTCAATAAAGTCCGAAAAATTCTTATGGAACGTTTCCTTTCTATCAGCATTAAGAGATTTCTGAAGCCGTATATCACGTTTCATACTGTCTTCTTGAATATACATTACTAATTGTCTATCAATCTCTACCCTGAGCTGTTTAAATGCTGTTAAACTATCTCTATTAAGCGAAAGATTGATATTATAAATTTTTTCAAAGTTTTGAAGAAATTTATAGAATTTATCGAGTAATTCAAAAGTAGGCTTTGAATTTCCTGTTTTCCAATTGGTAAATGTATTTTTCGAAAAATCTAATTCTTTTGTAAGGTCTTTAGTCGTAATGCCAAAGTCCTTTTTTATTTGTATTAAAAATTCATTTAATAATTTACTAAATTTTGTTTCTTTCATAATTGAATTATATCAAAAAATCCCATCGTTTTTTTAAATGCCTAATTTGTAGTTTTTCGAATTGCTATCATTGTTATCGAAGAAGTTAATTCTTCAAAAAATTAAACATCGTTCTAATTGATGGCCATCAAATGGACGGATTGAAACATATATGACAATAAGACACTAAAAGTCTTATGTTGCATACAATTGTTTCGCCGTTTATTTGGTTGTGCCTTTTTGTCACGCTTGGCGTTCAATACTTGCTCATTGTTTTTCCTTTCCGTCCTAGGACAGAAAGGAAAAACATATGCTCAATTCTAAAATAAAAACTATCTATTGTGAACTGCTTGGAGAATCTCTAAAACAAAAACTACAAAAACTGGAAATCCCTCAAAATTCGGTCTCCTATTACTTTGCTGATGAAATTAAACTCATTCCAGCTACTACCATTAGCCAAATTTTAAAAGGAAAGAGAAATATAACACTAGACACAGTCGAAGCTTTACAAGATACTTTGGAACTCCCAAATATGAAAAGTGTTTTCTTTCCAAATATCAATTTTTGTGAATCTCTAATTCACAAGCTCATCCAATTTATTCTAACAGATGAACACTTTAATGGGGAGAATACTAAAAAACTCTTTCAAATCAAAGAAAAACAAATTCAAAAGAATATTTTTCACTTAGCAATTTCTCTCTATGAGTACTTTCCTGATTTTCCTTATGAAGAAACATCTTATCGAATTGCTGATAGTTTAACAGAATGGTTTATTGAATTTGTTGCATTAGTAGCACAATTATAAGTTTAAAACTTTCAAAAAATTCGAAATCGGATTATTGGCTAATATTCTATGATATGGATGCACTTGGCCAAGTGTTGAAAATGATAATTTTTGAATTAATAGAAATGAGGTAACTCACATGAAAACACGCAATCGTAAAACTGGCTATTCCTCTAATACTGCAAAAGAATACATTGATAACAAACAGGCTATTCACTGCCTAAGTACCGAACTAGAGCCACAACTAAAATTTGAAGATAATCAGCCTACTGGCGAAATCATTGCCTACAAGGCTTGGTTCTCTCAAAAAGGACTCCCTCCTTTCCAAGTAAAATTTGAGTCAGAAATTGACCTGCCAAGTTACATGGCTATGGTTGAATTTGACACTCTTGAAGCTTGTGAGGTTGGCTTTAATGTCTATTTCCGTGCTCAAAATATCAAGGAGGTCAAATAATGACTAAGAGAGAATTAGAACAATACCTTCTTCAGTCTTTAAATATGGGACTTGGAGCGTTGATGCAAGGTGAGACTAGCTATACAAATAGCTTTGATACCAAAATTATGTCTGATGGGTTCCTGTTTATTCCACGGCTTCCAGCAGGTTATATCATTGATGATGACTTGTATCAAAAAATCTTCCTGATTGCCAATGCATCACTTTACCCACGCTATACCCTACTCAAACAGAACTCTGCCTATTTCATGGCACTTGATACAGATGATATTCATGTACAACGTGGACTATTCTTTCCTTGGAAAAAAGGTGTTTCTGAGCGTCTAGTTATCTCAGACCTAGAGGAATTTGCTGGTGGACAAAATAAATATATCTTGCCTATCATGAAGAATCTATTTCTTAACTATAACAAGGTTACTTCACTAGCTATCGCTGGGAACAGTGGTTCAGGTAAGTCCTATGCGCTTACATACTTCCTGAGCTTACTCAAAAACTTCTCAGAGCTTATCATTGTTGACCCTAAATTTGATACTCCGTCACGCTGGGCACGTGAGAATGGTATTGCCGTGATTCACCCCCAAAAGAATCGCTCAAAATCTGATTTTGTTTCTGAAATCAATGAAAATCTGAGCTCATGCTTAGGACTCATTCAGCAACGACAAGAAATCTTATATGACAATCCTGAACATCAGTTTGACCATCTTACGATTGTCATTGATGAAGTCCTAGCTTTATCGGAAGGAGTCAACAAAACCATAAAAGACTCTTTCTTCTCTCTACTTTCACAAATTGCTCTACTTGGACGTGCTACGAGGGTTCATCTGTTACTGGTCAGCCAACGCTTTGACCACAATACCATCCCTGTATCAGTCCGTGAACAGCTCAATGTCCTCATTCAGATTGGCAATATCAATAAGAAAACGACACAGTTTTTATTTCCTGACCTTGACCCTGAGGGCATTGTCATTCCTATAGGCAAAGGAACAGGGCTTATTCAAATTATTGATAATGAACACCCTTATCAGGTGCTTCCGCTTCTTTGTCCTACTTACTACACCAAGAAAGGTATTTTGTAGCTATGAAAAAAAGCTTCTTTCAACGAACATATAACCTCGTTAATAACCTACTTCTATTGGGATTCCTCAGTGTGGTTATTAGTCTGGCTATGAGTTATCTTAGCTTCTTAATCGGAGAAATAACTCTATCAAGACTTACAAGTGAAATCAGTCTTGTTCAATCAAAGCTAAATATAGCTGAGTATTACACCAGCTTTTTGGGTGCTCTGCTAGTAATTAGTGCTATCTTTTTGATAAATACAGAACTATTAGAGCGTTTCTTGTATGATTCCATTTGGAATTACTTCAAGTCCATCTATCAAACGATACGCTTGCGGCACTTCTTGAAACAGGATGAAAAGTCTGAATCAGTTATTACCGTTGATAATCAGACGACTGTTACAAAGTTCAATCCAATTCTCAAGAACTTCAATAAAACCGTCACCAAGTGTACTGTAGATGTTCGAAAAGAATCCGTCTCAGTCTTTATCAAGTATCCTAGCACTCAGCAAGCACAGCAGTTACTGAGAGAAATGGAAGCTCATATCAAAGAAGAAATTTCAAGCAGAAATCCTAATTACTACTTCTCTTCTCCAAGTAGGGAAGGTAATAAGCTCTGGTTCAAAGGTGCTAAAAGATAAGCTAAAGGCGGTACTTGGCTCACAACGTGAAAGCCAAAAGTACCGCCTTTAATAATCTATTTCAGCCATGTAATGGGGCTACTACGACCCCCATTACATCAATAATCAGTAATCAACATTACCAAAATACTGATAAAAATCTCCTAATAAATAAGACCAATAGAAATGAGATAACTGCCTATGGCAAAAGATAAACGCTCGAACAAGTGGGCATTTCTACTCTATAAAGAAAGCGCTCCTGACAATTATTTGGATATTCTTGAAGAAATGCATATTCCATTTGTCCTAAGTCCTTGGCATGACAAAGATGTCAATAAGGAGACTGGGGAATTTAAAAAAGCTCACAAACATGGGGCTCTATTCTTTGACTCTCTAAAGAGCTATTCCCAAGTTTCTGAATTACTTACCAGTAAGTTAAACACACCAGCCCATGTAGAAATCGTAATGAGTCCTAAGGGAATGTATGACTATTTTATACACGCGGAAAATCCTGACAAAACTCGCTACAACATTGAAGATATTGAATCGGGCTGTGGCTTTGAGTTGGATAAGTTTCTTATTGATAATAATAGTGATGAATTTCTCTCATCGGTCATTGATATCATTGAGGAGCACAATTTCACTGAGTTTAACAACCTCGTTAGATATGCACGCAAAGAAGACACTGTATTACTAAATCTCATCGTAGATAAGACCTACTTCTTTGCCAAGTATCTTGATTCACGAAGACATAGCACAAACAAAGAAAGGAAAACGGATGATTAACATTGTAGATAAAGATGACCTTATGGTATTAACAGGGTATTCACAAAGTCAGTGTAAAAAATTGATTCGCAAAGCAAAAATCAAATTAGTTTCTGATGGGTTCTCTTGGTATGATAATAAGCGTGTCGGACGTGTTCCAATTAAGACTATAGAAGACATACTCGGCTTTAAGTTATCTTATAAAAATGGTATAATTCATGATGTACTTCAGAATGCTGGTCTACATGATACAGGAGAACAGCAATGACAGTTACAAAACAAACAAACGGAAAATGGTCTGTAGATATCAGTGATGGTTTTAGTCATTTGACAGGCGAGCGTGTCCGTCACCGTAAAAAAGGGTTCAAAACTCGTAAGGAAGCTGAACAGTATGAAGCGGATTACAGGCTTAATCATCTTCATAAGCACAAGCCTAACGATAAAATAAGTATCAATTACCTCTATTCTCTGGTTCGTCAAGAAGACGAATTGAGAGGAAACAAAAGAGGAACAATTGATACACAAGAATCCTATTATACCCAATATGTTTCCAAATTCTTCGCTAATGCTGATATGAAACTTGTTACGGTCAACGATATTAAGGAATATCGTGACTGGCTCATCCAGACACCAAGCGTAAAAGGAGGAACATTGTCAAACAGTCATATCAATCAACAAATGATTTTCATTCATAAGCTGTTTGAGGTAGCGATTGCTAAACGTTTTAGGACTGATAACCCTTGTAACGGACTCAAGCGTTTGCCTGAGCAACACAAGGAAATGTCTTATTACACACCTGAACAGTTTAAAATCTTTGATAGTTGTTTTACCGAAAGTGAATATCGCTATCAGCTACTTTATCGGGTATTAATGTTCACAGGTGCACGGCTTGGTGAAGCCTTGGCACTCACTTGGAATAAGGTGAACCTTGATGAGAATTATATCGATATTGTGTATAGTGCTTATTATCGTAAGAATCAAGTTCATATTGGAGCAGTGAAAACAACTCAATCACGAAGACGTATTTACATTCATTCTGCCTTTGCTGAAGAGTTGAAACAATGGAAAGAGCAACAGGGAGAACTCCTTTCAGAGTTCACAGAGGACCTTGAAAGTCTTCAAATCTTTCAAGACTCTCCTGAAAGCCTGACTTCTGCCAATGTCACCAATTTCAAGACAAAACTGAAAAAGCGACTACCTGAGAACATGAAGATGATTCGCAATCACGATTTCAGACATTCTCATGCTGCCTTCTTAATCAATCAAGGCCTAAGAAATGGAGAAGGAAAAGATTATATCTTCTTCACTCTCATGAAACGTTTGGGACATTCATCTATCAACACTACCATCAATGTTTACTCTCACCTTTTCCCATCACAACAAAAAGAGGTCGCCAATGCCTTTGATAACTTCTAAAAAAGTGGTCACGATTGGTCACCATTTCAAAACAAACAAGGTCTAACCCCTTGCTACGAAAGGAATTTAGAAATATTTATGATGAATATGCAAAACATGATGAAGCAAGCTCAAAAGCTCCAGAAACAAATGGAGAAAAAACAAGCTGAACTAGCTGATACGACTTTTGTCGGTAAATCGGCTCAAGATCTCGTTGTAGCTACCTTTACAGGTGATAAGAAACTTGTTTCTATTGATTTTAAAGAAGCCGTTGTTGATCCTGAGGACATTGAGACACTGCAGGATATGACCGCTCAAGCTGTAAACGATGCTCTCAGTCAAATCGAGGACGCTACACAAAAAACTATGGGAGCCTTTGCCGGTAAACTGCCATTTTAAAACTAGTCAAAAAATGGTATAAAAAAGCCCAGCGGACTGTGTAAAACAGAAACTTAAAAAATAAGACAGCGACTGTCCAAACCGCCGCGGCATCAGCCAATACAAAATTCAGGGAGTGGGATCAACCCAAAAATTGAAAATTTTGGTTCTCACCGCTCCCTAATTTCTAGGCGGTGACCTGAAACGGTCTCTCCCCAGACCGTTTCACTCCCACCCCCGCACAGTTGAATCGGTCAGCTCAAGAGCGTAAAACGCGAACGAAACTGCCATTCAACAGTGGCTCATCGGCACTAAAGTGCCTAATGAACTGTGCAGGGGAAACTCTAGGCTAGCTAAAGCTAACAGAGTTTCTCCATGCTTTCGCTGTCTGGTCAATTCCCTCAATTCTTGAATGGTTTCATCGAGGACGAAACTTCGAGGAAGCAGACCAATCCGTGTTCATTTATCAATCCAATGTGCATCTTTTTTATCCGTTTTCTGACCAGGGATGGCCTTCATATGGGCTGGCTGAGCGAGTATCAACTTGAAATCATCACATAGAGCATGCCAGACAGGCCGCCAATAGACACCTGTGCTTTCCATACCAAGGGCTTTCACATGAAATGGACGAAGAAAATCATGGCAAGCACATAGGCCTTTAGTTGTTGTCTCAAAGGTAGCCATCTCACGCTTTGGACGAGTTGAGATGAGTGAGCCGTGTAGGATACAGACAACAATATTGGCTTGATGGACATCAATACCTGCACAAGAGTGATAGAGAACATCCATGATAATTCCCTCCTTCTAAAAATATGAGAGCTTATCTACCGAATTTTAATCGTATTTTTATACTCATGCTTATTGCATATTTTAGGGTACTCGTCAGTAGAGTGGATCAGTTTGTCCCTCGATGACTAACATCATTAAGTCGTCAACCACAAAGCCCTCACTAAGATTATACACCTAGTGAGGGCTTTATATTCGTTTTCATTATTCTGTGGGTGAGGGCGAAGCCATCATGGATGTCTTGCCCAAGCTCTTCTTTTATTTACCAAACAATCTCGCAAAGAAGCCTTTTTTGATACCTTCCTGCTGATTTTGAATCTCTTCAACCTCTGCCTTGGCTTCATCCAGCTCCAGCTTCAGCTGTTCCTTATCCTGCATGGCTGTCAGGGTCAGCTGCTGCTGCTGATCAATTTGTTTATCCTTTTCAGCAATTTGAACATCCTTGATGCGCAGCTGTTCATCTTTTGAATCCAGCTGGCTGTCTTTGGCCTTAAGCTGCTCATAAAGGCGCGTGATCTCAGTATTTTTTTCATCGATTAAAATTTCAAGAAATTCCCGCTGCTTAACTTCTTCGCTGACTGGCTCGTCTTCAAAGATTGTTTTCTTGTAAATTTCCTCTAATTTAATAAGGCCGGCACGATTGACAACCGTAACCCCCTTGTCATTTTTTTCAACGTATTCTTCAGGAAAAGATTTAACACGGTTATTGACCGCTTGCCGGCTCACTCCCAGAATTTCAGCCAATTCGCTGACTGTCTTTTCAATTGCCATAATATCCTCATTTTTACAGAATTTATACTATGAAAATAGTATCATATCACCCTTAATCTGTCAATTTATGGCAGGACAGGCAGCGTTTTTAAGGAAGCTGTCAAAGCCAGTAATTTTATGCTAGAATGAATATATGACACATTTTGATACTATTGTTATCGGTGGCGGTCCCGCCGGTATGATGGCCAGTATTTCTGCCGGCTATTACGGACAAAAAGTCCTCCTCATTGAGAAAAACCGCAAACTGGGCAAAAAGCTCTCAGGCACTGGCGGTGGCCGCTGCAATGTCACAAATAACGGCACTCTTGATGATCTGCTGGCAGGCATCCCTGGCAATGGGCGTTTTCTCTACAGCGTCTTCTCCCAGTTTGACAACCACGATATTATCCACTTTTTTGAGGAAAATGGGGTAGCCCTGAAAGTTGAAGACCACGGGCGCGTCTTTCCGGTAACGGATAAGTCACAGACAATTATCCGCGCTCTGGCAGCAAAAATTCAAGAAACCGGCGGCACCGTTCTGACCAATACAGAAGTCATTTCAGTCAAGAAGAAGGATGGTCTCTTTCAGATCAAATCAAAAGACGCAGCATTTACCTGTCAGAAACTAATTGTTACAACCGGCGGAAAATCTTATCCTTCTACCGGCTCAACAGGATTTGGCCATGAAATTGCCCGCCATTTCAAGCTGGAAGTAACTCCCCTTGAAGCAGCCGAAAGTCCGCTGCTAACAAACTTTCCCCATAAGGCCTTGCAGGGGATCTCACTTGATGACATCACCCTTAGCTGCGGCAAACACCATATGACTCATGATTTGCTCTTTACGCATTTTGGGCTGTCTGGTCCTGCTGCGCTTCGTCTATCCAGCTTTGTCTCCGGCGGTGAAACAGCTAACCTAGACTTCCTGCCACAGATGACATCTGCTGACCTGCTCAGCTATTTTCAGGAAAATCGGGAAAAATCCTGCAAGAATGCTCTCAAAGGTTTGATACCGGAACGCGTGGCTGACTTTCTGACGGCAGACCTGCCGGATAAGATCAAGCACTTATCCCCAAGCCAAAGACAAGAACTTGCGGATAAGCTTAAAAAACTGCCTATCAAGATTACTGGCAAGATGTCTCTGGCCAAATCCTTTGTGACAAAAGGCGGTGTTGAACTAAAGGAGATTGACCCCAAGACCTTGGAAAGCAAGAAAGTGCCCGGCCTCCATTTTGCCGGCGAAGTGCTGGACATCAACGCCCATACCGGCGGCTTTAACATCACTGCAGCTCTCTGTACAGGTTGGGTTGCAGGGAGCAGCTCTCTGTAACTTAATTCGTCTTTGCATAAGATGACTGGTTCAACAGTCTATATATGCTTTTCTTTACTAAATTACTAAAGAGTTTGAGGCAAAGGTCTTAAACTCTTTCAATCTATGCAGCATCAATATTTGACGCAGTGGTTTATTGGGAGTTCTTGTCCCATTCTCTTTTACTGATACCCCATCTAAGTGCTCTGCCAAATGCCTTCACAGCAGTATTTGCGCTGAGCTCATGACTGTTTAAATTTTTCAAGGAATTTAGCCCTGAGCTGATCTCTGGTAGTTTCCAGATTTTTTAGCTGATTGACCTGATGAATGCCGTAAGCAATGTTGTAGGCTGAAGTCACAAAACGCGGCACAACCTTGCAGCAAATTTCTTGCTCAAAACGATAAAAGAACAAATTATAGGAGCTGCAGCGGCCACCGGCAAAGTCATTGAGCACGTAATCACTGAGCAGCTGGACACTATCTGCTAAGCGATCCAAGTCACCGCTATTAGAAATTCTGACATTAAATTCTGTAAAGTCCTGTAAGGGATACAAGGATATGCTAATTTCGATCGCATATTTTGCTTCTTTATATATTTCCAGTCCTGCAAAAGTTCTCTTATCCAAAGCTGCATAGGCATCTATATCTTTAAAGCCTACAAGCTGTGAATGCGGGTGTCTGAGGCTCCCGCCAGACAAGGGACCATAATTACGAAAGAGAACAACACTGCGATAGTCTTTGCGGGCTTCAAGCTCTGCCCATTTTGCAAACATAAAGGCGAAAAGCTGACGGTTAATGGACAAATCATAAGCTGAGATATCACCCTCGTGCCAGCTAGACTCAATAATTAGGGTCTGATAACTGTCTTGCAAAACAGGAAACTTATTTTCAACCCAAATCATATCCTTTTTCGTATCTAAAATTTTACCCAGCTCCGTCTGCTCGCAAAAGGGACAGACATCTTTGTTGCTAGGCTTTTGACTGGCAATATTGGGATTAAAAGTGAGCTTACGGTAAGTCATGATTTTTCCTTTTCTAACTGTTTATGAGACTATTCTAGCATAATTTTTTATGATTGAAGCAAAAAGAACCGGCTCTTTGCCGGATCTTGTTTACAGCTTGGATATAGATTATTTGCTGACTTTTTATCGTGCAGATTTATTAATACAGCGATTGTAGGCAGCATAGGTTTTTTCATCGAACAGGACCCATTTAATGAGGTCAAAGGCATCTGGATACTTCTGGATATAGCTGCTAACCTCAGCACAGGCAATTTGGGCAGCCTCATCAACAGGAAAATGATAGACGCCTGTTGATATGGAAGGGAAAGCAATCCTGCGAATGCCATACTGAGCGGCTAGCTTCAGCGATTCACGATAACAGGATGCCAGCAGTTCAGCTTCGTTTTTCCCGCCGCCCTGCCACACTGGACCAACTGTGTGAATAATGTAGCGGCAGGGAAGATTATAAGCCTTTGTCAGCTTTGCCTGACCGGTCTTACAGCCTCTAAGTTGCCGGCACTCTTCCAACAGCTCTTTGCCTGCAGCCCTATGAATCGCTCCATCTACACCGCCGCCGCCCAATAAAGTTTGGTTGGCTGCATTGACGATGGCATCAACGTCTTTGACCTTGGTAATGTCCCCTTGAATAAGCTCTAACATAAACTCTACCTCAATGATTTTTAGTGAAAATCTACTTAACATCCTGCTCACAGCCAGCTATTTTTAAAATAACAGACGAATCACGGCCATGGCCGCAATTCCTGTTAAGACAGCATAAAGTAAATTTTTGGACTTATAGGCAATGTAAAAAGTAGGGAGACTGGCTAAAACTTCCAGCCAGTGGACTTGCGGTAAACTTCCTATCTTTTCACTGAGAAGACTGGAAAAAGTCAAGGCAAAAAGAATGGATACCGGCAGATACTTCAGAAAACGCACCACAATATCAGGCAGCCCCTTATATTTAACCAAAATAAAAGGCGCAATCCGAGGCAGCCAGCTGACTACAAAGCCCAATAAAACAGCAGTTAAGACATAAGAATCAAGACTCATCCAGCACTACCCCCACTCCGCAGCCAATCAAAGTTGAACACAGCACTGCCAAAGCTTCTGACAACAGCATTGAAAGCAGCACAAAACTCACTGCAACTGTTATCAAAACCAGGACAACCTTTTTGGTGCCGTCTGTCAGCACCATGGCATCAAATTGACTGACTAAAAGCCCGATAAACATAGCAATCAGGGCAAAATCAAGACCGAAATTTTCTGGATTTGGAATGGTGTTGCCCAGTAAAGTTCCTGCAACACTAGCCCATACCCAGGCCAAATAACTCAGAAGATTATTGCCGTGCATCCAGCTGGCTTGGATGTTTTTATTGTGGACATTTTCCCCCAGCAGAACGCCGTAGCTTTCATCGGTAATCAGTGTACCGATACCGATATTCTGCCAAAGGCTGGACTTGGTAAAAATCGTTGTCGCATGCAGACTCATAAGCATATTGCGCAGATTAACTAAAAAAACAGTTAGGGTAATAGTTCCCAGATTCGCACCTGAAACAAACATAGCAACCATGGCAAACTGAGCAGAACCTCCGTAAATCAAGAGACTCATCAAACCAACCTCTAAAGGAGACAGGCCGGCAGCTGCTGCCACAATACCAAAGGCAAGTCCTATTGAAATATAGCCTAGTGCTGTTGGTGCAGCATCCTTCATTCCTTCCCAAAATCCTTTTTCCTGCATACAAACTCCCTCACAATTCATTTCACATTTCATTATAGCACACAAAAATACTCTTGAGTATGGAATCAAGAGTATTTTTATCTGTTTCCTTTTAGAGCTTATCTTCCTCTATCGCCTCAATCATGTCTAATCTCTTTTGATGACGGCCGTCTTCATATTCTGCATTCAGCCAACTGTCTACAATCATCTTGGCCAATTCAATTCCTACAACACGCGCTCCAAAAGCAAGAACATTGCTATTGTTGTGCTCGCGGGAAAGTTTGGCCGAATAAGGCTCACTGCAGATCACACAGCGAACGCCCTTTACCTTATTGGCTGAGATTCCGATGCCTACTCCCGTGCCGCAGATTAAGATTCCCTTGTCAACCTGACCACTGACGACTGCTTGAGCAACCGCCTTGCCTGATAGGGGATAGTCAAAACGTTCCAGACTATCTGTTCCAAAATTAATAACTTCATAACCGTACTTTTTTCTGATGTAGGCACTGATAGCCCTCTTATAGACTACGGCAACATGGTCATTGCCGATTCCGATTCTCATAGTTTTTTTAGCTCCTTCATTAACTCTTGGTAGCTTTTCCCCTGGTCAAAAAGCGCACTGGTCCCTAAAACAAACCCATCACAGCCCATTTTTGACAGCTCAGTTATAATTTGGGGACTGCAGGCTCCGTCAATGATGATTTTGTAATGGTAGTTTTCCTTCATATCAAGTAAAACTTTGATTTTTTCTTTAACGGCTGTCAGAAATGCCTGTCCGGCGAAGCCCGGATTAACTGTCATTACTAAAAGGTAGTCACACAAGTTCAAAACTTCTGTCACCGTTAAAGGGTTGGTATCAGGGTTAATGGCAAGACCTGCCAACCTCCCTCGGCTTTTGATATAGGCAAGCGTCTTTGAAACATAGCGCTCACTTTCAGGATGGATATAAAGCAAATCAATACCGGCATTGATGAACCAATCGATCTTGCTGCCGGGATTTTCGATCATGAGGTGGCAGTCTACCATTTTATCAGTATTTCGTCGGACAGCTTTAATAGCCATCATTCCCATTGCTATATTAGGGACAAAACTGCCGTCCATCACATCGCAGTGAAAAATATCGGCACCGGCTAAATCAAGTTCTGCCACTTCTTTTTTGAGATTGCCAAAATCAGCACACATCATGCTGGGACACAATAATTTTGACATACCTATTCTCCTTTTTTAAGTGAAGAATCCTCTTCCTGAAAATATCAGCAATTAGATTCTCATCATCAGAAGCAGGCATCATTTTACCTTCAGCGTGACAATATCATTAATTGTGGAATCGAATCGGTCAGAAATTACGGTAAGGTGTTTCAAATCAAAGGCCTTAACATTGGAGGTCTTGTGAAATTTTGAGCTGTCACACAGGAGAAACAAGTGGTTGGAATGTTCCTTAACAATTCTTTTTTTAACAGCTTCCGCCAGTGTCGGTGTCGTTCCGCCGCTGGCTTTTGACAGACCGTTTATGCCTAAGAAAGCCTTGTCAAAATACAGGTTGTCTAAATTTTCTTCGGTCAGACTGCCCTTCAACGAAGACGTTTTAGGATTGTATTCACCGCCCAGCAGAATAATTTTAGCAGCGATCGGTTCACGAAAGGCTAAAATATCGGTATTGGTCGTGTAAATGGTTATCCTCCTGTCAAAAATCTTCTCAAAAAGAGCCGAGCAAGTCGAGCCTGAATCAAGATAAATCACATCACCGTCTGCAATTTCTCTGGAAGCAATCTTAGCAATTTTTGCTTTCTTATCGCTGTTTAGAATACTTTTTTGCGAAATCGGTATCTCTCTGACTGTCGAATTAAGCTTGACAGCTCCTCCTGACAGAGCTTCAATCTTACGAGCTTTTTCCAATTCTTTCAAATCCCGTCTCAAGGTTGAAATTGATACACCGCTTATCAATTCTTGCAGCTGGTCAATTTTTACAATTTCCTTATTTTCAATAATTTCTAATATTTTTTGCTGTCTCTCATATGGAATCATTATCAGTCACCTTCACTTTATAGTAATAATGATACCATATTTACCCTGCATTTTCATTTACGCTAATTGATCTTCTTTTGCCGTGAAAATATAGCCTAAAATGCCGCCGACAAGCACTGAGATAGCAAGACCGATGATGCCGTTGATAACATTAGCATTCCCCGCAATAAAAGCCGGAAAAGTTGTCACACTGCCAAATACAAAGGCATTGGTCACCACTTTGGTAAAGCCTAAATAAGCTCCACCAACAGCCCCGCCGATAATTTGAGCCAGAAACAGTTTTTTATTTTTGACCAAGAGACCAAATAAGGTTGGCTCAATGATAGCTGATAAAGCAATTGTTACCACACCGGTCAAGGCAAAATTTTTCAGATTTTTGTCCTTTCCCTTGAGATAAACGCCGATTGCTGTTCCGATAACAGCAAAGTTACAGGCAAAGGTGAGAGGACAGATATAGTCGAAACCATTTTGAGAGATATTATTAATCATGATCGGATTGACTGCCCAGTGAATACCAAAGCTGACCAGTACACTCCAGCCACCGCCAATGACAACTCCTGTTAAAAGTCCGCTTCTTTCAATCAGCCAGTTAACACCATTAGCAATTAATTCACCGCCATACACACCCATAGGTCCGATAACAATTACCGTTAAAGGCACCATGATTAATAGAGAAATTAAGGGAACCATAACTAATTTCAGCGTCTCAGGAATATGCTTATCCAGCCATTTATAGAGGTAAGAATAAGCCCAGATAGTTAAAATAATGGGAACTACAGTTGAATTATAGTTCATCAAAACAACCGGAATACCAAAGAAATCAGTCATTGCTCCATTTCCTGTTTTACCCAGCAAGGCAATAAAATCCGGATGCAAAAGGGCAGCCCCAATCAAAGCAGATATATAAGGACTGGCACCAAAGCGTCTGGCAGAGGTAAAAGCCAGCAAAACAGGCAGGAAATAAAAGACACTCATTGACGCAGCAAATAAGATTGTATAAGTTCCGCTTTTTTCACTCACTAAACCCAGCTGTACTGCAAGAATGAGCAGACCTCTTAAAATACCAGAACCAGCTAAGGCTGGCAAGAGAGGCGCAAAAATTCCAGAAATAGCTGAGAAAACTTTACTGACGAGATTTCCGCCTTCTTCTCCCCCTTCACCAAGGCTGTTACTTTCATTTCCCTTAACCAGAAGTTCAAATTCATCATAGACATGAGGAACCTCTGTTCCAATCAAAATCTGATACTGGCCGGCCTTGTTGATGACATCTACAACTCCTTCAACATTTTTGATTGCTTCATCATCTGCTTTGGAGCTGTCTTTTAAGTTTAAACGCAGTCTTGTTGCACAATGTGTCATATTCAAAATATTTTCAGAGCCGCCAGTGTGACTCAGAATATCCTTGGCTGTTTTTTTGTAATCGACCATTTTATTCTCCTTTAGGTTGAAAGAAAAGTTAATTTCCTTTAAAAAACTCAAGCATCAGCTGACTTGCTGCCACTGCATCATTCTTGTCAATAACAGACTGTATATATTCCAGCCCCATCTTATCAATTAAACGCTCAAAATGCTCAATCATTTGTATATTTTGCTCACATTCCTTTGAAGCATTCTCAATAACAGGAAAAGTATCAAAATAGATAACTCCGTCAAAGTCGTGCTTTTTCAAATAATATAAGAGTTCTAGCGTCTTAAAAGGTGTTGAAGTTCCAACCATAAGCCCATCATCGTTAAGGCCATAGCCGTCATTGAGATGAATGCCGTAAAGTTTTTTTCGACTGCCAAAAATATCGGCCGCAAAGGCTGGGTTTTCATGCTTCATCAGCATATGACAGTAGTCCAATGTCACTCCAACATTTTCTCTGTTGACATCGTTCAGCATCATACCAGTCACACCCATACTGTCAATAAAAGCGTATGCCCGAGGCTGAAAAGGCTTGTACTCAATACTAACCTGCAAGTCAGGAGCATAGTCGGCAATCGCTTGATAAGCAGCCGTCAGCTGTTGCCAGACCTTTTGATAATTGATTTGAAAACTGTAATCAAAACCATCAAAGCCCAGCCAAATAGTAATGACTTTGCCGCCTGCCTGACGGCAGTAATCCACAGCATCCTTGCACAGCTGCATAGCCTCATTAGCAATCTGAGGGTCGGCATTTCCTAGTTCGCCATTGATAAATCGATCTCTAAAACGCAGGGCAAGTCCGTTCAGCCTTAAATGATTGTCAGCAAGCAGAGCCTTCATCTCTTTTGCCTCCCAGCCCTTCACATGTTCTGGATAGTTGAGATCTACATATCCCAGACCAAGTTTTTTGAAATGTTTGAACACCTCCTTGATAGCATTGTTACTTACTGGCAAAAATGAATTGATACGTGTTGCTAATTTCATGTTTTTCTCCTTTTTGTAGCTACAAGTGTATTATAATCTTTTTATAATTCAATTTCAATCATTTTTTGTCATTTTTTTTAATATTTTTTCATTTATTTCCGTGTTTCCTCTTTTAAGACAAAAAATAAGAAGCAAGAGACCAAGCAAAAACCCATTAGAATAGTAAAAGTCCTAAAATCGTGTTACCAAAAACATTGATTTTAGGACTTTTTAGCATTATTCTTTTTTAAATTTGAGTTTTTACTCGGTCTCTTGGAACTTGCTTTTTAACTGCATGTTTAGTCTAAGCCGTCAAAAGCCAAACTTGGTTTAGCATTTAAATCAAGTTCTGCAAAGCGGCCCTTTTCATATTCAACAGCTGCAGCATAAGCAATCATACCAGCATTATCACCGCAAAGACGTAAGGGCGGAATAACAACTTCTGCTTCTGTAATTTCATCTGCCAAACGTTCACGAAGACCTTGATTGGCTGCTACACCTCCGGCAACAACTAGGGTTTTCACGGGATAAGCTTGCAAAGCTTTTTTCGTCTTTGCTAAAAGAATATCTAAAACCGCTGCTTGAAAAGAGGCACATAAATCTTCCACGGGCAGCTCTTCTCCTTTTTGCTGAGCATTGTGATGAAGATTAATAAAGGCTGATTTAAGTCCAGAAAAGGAAAATTCAAGATTATCTTCCTTAATCATAGCACGCGGAAAATCATAAATATCTTGCCCCTTATGAGCCAGTTGATCAATCTCACGTCCGGCAGGATAAGTCAGCCCCATGACGCGGCCTACTTTATCATAGGCTTCACCGACAGCATCATCACGTGTCTCACCAATAATTTTGTAGTTTCCTGCTTCAGAAACATAAACAAGCTCTGTATGACCGCCTGACACCAAAAGTGCTAAAAGCGGGTATTGCAAATCAGCAATGCTCTGTGCTGCCATCAAATGCCCCGCCATATGATTAACTGGAATTAACGGCAAATGATTGGCCCAGGCAAAAGCCTTGGCAGCTGCCATTCCAACCAACAGAGCTCCTACAAGACCCGGACCATAGGTTACTGCTACAGCTGCTAAATCGCTCGCCCCAATTCCAGCTTCTTTTAAAGCATCCTGAATACACAGTGTAATAACCTCCACATGGTGACGGCTAGCGACTTCCGGTACCACACCGCCAAAACGTTTATGACTTTCTACCTGACTGGCAATAATATTGCTTAAAAGCTGATCTTCATTTTTTAAAACTGCCACACTAGTTTCATCACAAGATGATTCAATGGCTAAAATATATCTATCTGTCATTATTTTCTTCTTACCTTAATAACCTAGCAAACCTTCACGTTTCATTAAAATAGCATCTTCTTTGGGATTATGATAGTAGTCCTTTCGTTTAGCAACAATCTGAAAGCCAAATTTTTGATAGAGAGCCTGCGCTGTTTGATTGGAAGCTCTCACTTCCAAAAAAATCGGAAGCTCATCCCTCGTTAACATTTCCAACAATTGGCTGCCCAATCCCTGCCCTTGATAAGCTTTTTTAACAGCTAGGTTGGTCAGTTCTATTTCTCCCACCAAGTGCTGTATGGATAAAAAACCTACGATTTCCTTGTCATCATAAGCAAAAAAATAGTCTGCTTCCGGACGGTTTATATCTGCTAGAATTTGCTCCTTGCTCCAGGGAGCAATGTCATAAACATCTTTTAAAATAGAAAAGAGAGTAACTGCTATTTCTTGATTTTTCTCATCTTTCATCACTACACCCGTTTGATATAAGCATCCCCTGATTCCTCATGAGTTTTGAGCCAATTTTCTTCTGCTTCTACTCTCTTGAGATAGTTAGGAACAAAGCTGTGCACATCAGCTGGAGTCAGTTTTTGACCTGCCTGACCGATTTTAAAAGCAGATGGAAGGACTTCCAACACTTTAGCTTCAGGAAAGGTCTGACTTATTTCCTCACGAAAGGCGGCTACTTCTCCTACAAAGGTGACTTGCTCTTTCCCTTTTAAATGTTCTAAAACAGTATCAAAAAAAGCATGCCTGTCAGCCTCCACAGCTCTGCCATTTTCATAAAAACCAACATAGACATTACGGCGTCTGGCATCCATGATAGGAACAATGAGGCCTTCACTTGGACTGTTAAGCGCCAGCGCCGCTAAACTGGATACCCCAACCAAATCAATAGTAAGAGTATAAGCCAAGGTCTTAGCAGTTGCTACAGCCACGCGCAGACCTGTATAAGAGCCTGGACCTTCAGCAACAACAATCCTATCCAAATCCTGAGGACTTAAATTAACCGATTGCATCAAAAAATCAATAGTTGGCATCAGACTGATGCTATGATTTTTTTTGATGGCAAGAGTTGTGTCAGCCAATAACCTATCATCTTCTAAAATAGCGACAGAGAGTGCTGTGCTAGATGTGTCAAATGCTAAAACTTTCATGCAATTCCTTTCAATCTTCATTCCAGAGGGAGCGACGTTTAAGTTTTTCCTCGTAAAAACTGCCCTTAGTAAACTCCCTTAAAGCTTGACTGAAGTGTTCAATTTCTGGATATTCTTTTGCTAAATTTTGGTCAAATATACTTTCTCGCTCTTTAATTTTGGGAAGCAATTTTTGACCTGCGGGCGTTAAAGAAAGAAGAAAACTGCGGCCGTCTTTACTGGATTTCTCCTTTTTGACCAATCCCTTCTTAATAAGAGACTGCACCAGTCGGCTAGGACTTTTCTCCTCACAGATCAGCAGATTTCCCAATGCTTTTAAAGACAGCGGAGCATACTCATCTAGTACGATCATGACCTCTCCTTGATTGGGAGTTATTCCTAAAGGTTCTAATAATCTGCTTAATTCCTTCATGGCCAGTTTTTCAGCACTTCTAAATAAATACCTAAACTGAGAGTCCTTTGATGACATTTATCCATTCCCTTTTAAAAATAAGTTTAATCTCTTTTCTATTTTACACTAGTTTGGCTAAATTGTTGACAATTAACTATTAAAAATATAAAATGACTCTAAAAATAGATGACATGTCATCTATTTTTAAAAGACCTATTCACGTTTTCTAAATTATTCAAATCAGAAAAGGAACTTATCATGACAGACACTGCTCTATCAAAAAATCAAAGAACTGCTAAACATGCCTTCGTAACCGGTGCTACTGGACTTTTGGGCAATAATCTTGTTCGTGCTTTACTTGAGCAAGGTATAAAAGTCACTGCTTTAGTGCGCTCCATGGAAAAAGCTAAACTGCAATTTGGCGATTTACCCATCCAATATGTTAAAGGGGATATTCTTAATCCGGAAAGCTACCGGTCCTACTTATCCGACTGTGACAGTCTTTTTCATACAGCAGCTTTTTTCCGGGATAACCATAAAGGCGGAAAACATTGGCAGGAACTCTACGATACTAATATCACAGGAACTATTAATCTAATGCAGGCTGCTTATGACGCCGGTATCAGATCAATAGTTCATACTTCGTCTATTGCCGTACTAAAAGGTGAGCGCAATCAGCTTATTGATGAGACCATGTCACGAGATCCTAACACTAAATTAAATTATTATCGCAGTAAAATTCTAAGTGAAGATGCTGTGCGAAATTTTCTTAACAGTCATTCAGACCTATTTCTCTGTTATGTTCTGCCCGGCTCTATGTATGGTCCCGGGGATATGGGACCGACAGCTACCGGACAGCTGATTTTGGATTACATGCAGCAAAAATTACCAGGTATTATCAGCAAAGCCAGCTATAGTGTCGTTGATGCTAGAGATGTTGCCGCCATTCATATTTTAGCTCTAAAATACGGACGCAGAGGTGAGCGTTATTTGGCAGCAGGCCGTCATATGACTATGGAAACCATTATCAAAACCTTGGAAGAAATTACAGGTATCCCTGCCCCCAAACGTCATATTCCAAGTTTTCTGGTTCAAATCTTAGCACAGTGGAATGAGCTTTATCATAAGGTTACTGGTAAACCTGTTCTAGTCAGCAAGGAGGTTGCAGATATTACAGCAGAAGAATATCTTCGGACATATTTTAACCATGAAAAAACTGAGCAGGAACTTGGCGGACAATTCAGACCTTTTGAAGAAACCTTGTTAGATACTGTCCGCTGGTACCGCAATCATGGCTATCTGAACTAATATTAAAAGGAGCTTTTCTATGGAAAACTTAAGACCTTTGGGGCACTCGAACCTTCTCCTATCTCCTATAGGACTGGGAACTTGGCAATTTAGCAATCATGGTAAAAACTGGTGGAAACCTATTACAAGTCATTCGGTCTATAATATCATTAAGGCCTCTTTGCAAGGGGGCATTAATTGGCTTGATACCGCTGAGTATTATGGACATGGAAATTCAGAAAAATTTATCGGCAGTACTCTAAAACTGTTGGAAATAGAAGACAGCCTGACAGAACATATCTATATTGCTGATAAATGGTTTCCACTTTTGCGTTCTGCCAAAACAATTAGACAGACTTTCAGCGACAGACTGAGTAACCTGCAAAGACCCTGCATTGATCTCTACCAAATTCATCACCCTACTTCCATTTCCTCACTCAAAAAACAGGCTGAAGCATTGGCAAACCTGCAAGAGGAAGGACTCATAAAAGCCATTGGAGTCAGTAATTTTTCAGCCCATCAAATGGCTAAAACCGACGATCTTCTCAAGTCTTTCGGTCTGAGACTGGCTTCTAATCAAGTAAAATACAACCTTTTACATCGCAAACCAGAGCGAAATGGCGTTTTAGATGTTGCTAAAGAGCGGGGAATCTCTCTTATCGCCTACAGTCCTTTGCAGCAAGGTGTACTGACAGGTCGCTTTCATGCCAATCCAGACAGCATCAAAAAGCTCTCCACGTTGCGGCGATTAAATTCCGGACTAAGCAGCCGCAATCTTAAAAAAACTCAACCCTTAATCGATTTTCTGCAAAAACTGGCTGACAAATATAATAAGACACCTGCTCAGATTTCTCTTAATTGGCTGATCCATGCACATGGCAGCACCACTTTCGCTATCCCTGGTGCCAGCAATCTCAAACAAGCTAAAAGCAATCTTGAAGCACAAAACTTTAGGCTGACTGAAGCTGACCTGCAAAAATTAAGCGAAATCAGTGATACAGTCAGTTAGTGCGGCCTTTATTTAAGCTAAAATAAACTGTAAAAAATCTGTCAACTGCTTTTGTCTAAATACTTTCTAACTAAAAACAGACGCCTTTGCAGATCTAATATAATATTTTTCCTCAATATTTTTACTAACGTCTTAAATTATGGTATAATCTTAATAATTGCAACGAATCAAGGTTAAACCTATTACTCATAAAAATTTCATAATTTCCTGTCAAATATAGCAAGATCTTATATTTGACCGATTTTTTGTAGTTTGGATTAATCATGATATAACAGAAAGGAATAAAATGATTTACAAAGTTTTCTATCAAGAAACCAAAGACCGCAGTCCGCGCCGCGAACAGACAAAAGCTCTCTATCTCGATATTGATGCTAAGGATGAACTTGAAGGACGCATCAAAGCCCGCCAAATCGTAGAGGAAAAAACACCTTACAATATTGAATTAGTTGAATTGCTCTCAGATAAGCACCTCGAGTATGAAAAAGAAACAGGTGCCTTTGAACTAACGGAGTTCTAAAATGGCAAATATTAATTTAAAAGCCGAAGAAGTCGGTGTTTATGCTATTGGCGGACTGGGAGAAATTGGTAAAAATACTTACGGCATTGAATACCAAGATGAGATTATCATTGTTGATGCCGGGATTAAATTTCCTGAAGATGATCTCCTTGGCATTGACTATGTCATCCCAGATTATTCTTATATTGTAGATAATATTGACCGCATCAAGGCGCTCGTCATTACACACGGTCACGAAGACCATATTGGCGGCATTCCTTTTCTTTTGAAGCAGGTCAATATTCCTATTTATGCAGGTCCTTTGGCCCTTGCTCTTATTCGCGGTAAATTGGAAGAGCACGGTCTTTTGCGCGATGCTAAATTGTACGAAATTAACCATAATACTGAGCTAACCTTTAAAAACCTCAGCGTCACTTTTTTCCGTACGACTCATTCCATTCCGGAGCCACTGGGGATTGTTATTCATACGCCTCAAGGAAAAATTGTCTGCACTGGTGACTTTAAGTTTGACTGGACACCAGTTGGTGAGCCGGCAGATATCCACCGCATGGCTGCGCTGGGCGAAGACGGTGTCCTTTGCCTCTTATCAGACTCAACTAACGCTGAAATTCCGACCTTTACCAATTCTGAAAAAGTTGTCGGACAGTCTATTATGAATATTATTGAAGGCATTCACGGACGCATTATTTTCGCTTCTTTTGCCTCTAATATTTTCCGTTTGCAGCAAGCTGCCGAAGCAGCTGTAAAAACAGGACGCAAAATCGCTGTTTTCGGACGCTCCATGGAAAAAGCCATTGTCAACGGTATCGAACTGGGTTATATAAAAGTGCCTAAGGGAACTTTTATTGAGCCTAACGAAATCAAAGAATATCACGCCAGCGAAATCATGATTATGTGTACAGGTAGTCAGGGAGAATCCATGGCGGCTCTTTCACGGATTGCTAACGGCACACATCGGCAAGTTCAGCTGCAGCCCGGTGACACTGTCATTTTCTCATCCAGCCCAATTCCCGGTAACACAACTAGCGTCAATAAGCTAATCAATACCATTCAGGAAGCCGGCGTTGAAGTCATTCACGGCAAGGTCAACAATATCCATACATCCGGACACGGCGGCCAGCAGGAACAAAAACTCATGCTGCGCCTAATCAAGCCAAAATTCTTCATGCCGGTTCACGGTGAATACCGCATGCAGAAAGTTCATGCCGGTTTGGCTATTGATACTGGGGTTCCTAAGGATAACATCTTCATCATGGAAAACGGTGATGTTCTGGCTTTAACAAAAGATTCTGCTAGACGTGCCGGACATTTCAATGCTCAGGATATTTATGTAGATGGTAATGGTATCGGTGATATTGGTGCGGCAGTTCTGCGCGATCGCCACGATCTCTCTGAGGATGGGGTTGTTTTGGCTGTAGCCACTGTCGATTTCAAGACAAAAATGATTCTGGCTGGTCCAGATATTCTCAGCCGCGGTTTTATTTACATGCGGGAATCTGGTGATCTCATTCGCAGCAGCCAGCGAATTCTTTTCAATGCTATTCGCATTGCTCTAAAAAATAAAGAAGCTAGTATTCAATCGGTCAACGGAGCCATCGTCAATGCACTCAGACCTTACCTTTATGAAAAGACTGAGCGCGAACCCATTATCATTCCTATGATATTGACACCGGACAAACAGTGATGAATACAAAAAAAGATAGAAGCCGATGCTGCTTCTATCTTTTTTAGGTTAGGTCAAGAGCGTAAAACGCGAACGAAACTGCCATTCAACAGTGGTTCATTGGTGCTAAAGTACCTAATGAACTGTGCAGGTGAAACTCTAGGTTAGCTAAAACTGACAGAGTTTCACCTAACCACTGCCTTATGATCTTACAACGAACTCTAATTGAAGAGGCTGGACTTTTTGCCCCAGCCTCTTATTTAGCTATTAGGATAAATATAGCTGACATTACCCGGTGTACCGCTGTTGTTTGGATCAAACCAGCCGCGGTAGTTATCAAGCCACTGCTGATCTTTATAATTTGATTCCAAAACTTGAATTTTGCCATCTTCACCAACAGCTGTTACGTAGGCAACATGTCCATAACCGCCATCTGTCCAACACATGATGGAACCGACTGCAGGAGTATTGCCGACACTGTAACCCTGCGCTGCTGCGCTGGCAGCCCAGTCACCGCCGTTGCCCCACCAATCACCGGCCCATGATGCTACTTCCTTAACTCCCCAGGTACATTGACCAACGGGATAGGTGTTGCCATCGGCTGCCTGTGCTGCTTCTGTAGAATCTGCAGCTGGTGCTTGCGTCTGGCTAGTGTCTGCAGGCGCTGCAGAACTGTTAACCGTTAAGGTCTGTCCCGGTAAGATAAGACTGGTAATCTCTTTTCCGTTAAGTGCTGCCAATTCATAGGCATCCATATTGTACTTTTGGGCAACACTGAAAAAAGAATCGCCTTCTTGAAGGGTATAAGTGTCTGCATTTGCTATTTTATTTCCTAAAACAACTGTTGCTGCCGTAGCTACAACGGTAAAGGCTGCTTTTTTAAAAAACTGATTTTCCATAACTTCTATTCCTATCTTCTCCTTTTAGTAGTAATAACATCATATCGAATAATTATTTCAAACTTTTTAAGAAAAAGAACTTTTTCCATTACTAATTGATAACAAGAAAAGTCTGGGACACAATGTGCCCAGACTTATTAAATGTCAAAAATTCTCTGTGGTCTCTTATTGTTTTCATTGCAAAGACTAATAGCAAAAATGTCCAATTACTTCCTGTCATTATACCCATTTGGATGGCTTGAGTGCCATGCCCATGCTGAGGCAATGATTTTTTCTATGTCGTCAAATTGTGGTTTCCAACCAAGAACTTCACGCGCTTTTTCAGATGATGCAATCAAGGTATCTGGGTCACCAAGGCGACGGTCAGCTAGTTCTGCAGGAATTTCTTTGCCAGTCACTTTACGAGCTGCTTCGAGAATTTGAAGATTTGAAAATCCTGTTGAAGAACCAAGATTGAATGCCGTTGACGGATTACCTTCACGAAGGTATTTAACTGCAAGCAAATGCGCATCTGCTAGGTCAAATGGGTGAACATAATCACGGACATTTGTGCCATCTGGCGTGTTATAGTCGTCCCCAAAAATCATGATTTTTTCACGCACACCTTGTGCTACTTGCAAAATAATTGGTAACAAATGTGTTTCTGGACCATGGTCTTCACCGATTGAGCCGTCTGGTTTTGCACCAGCAACATTGAAATAACGAAGCGGTACAAATTTGATACCGTAAGCTTGGTCAGACCATTTCATGATGGTTTCCATCATGAGTTTACTTTCGCCATAGGGATTGATTGGGCGTTGTGGTGTTGTTTCTTTGATTGGAATTTCATCTGGAAGGCCATAAGTTGCTGCTGTTGATGAGAAAACAATGTATTTCACGCCAAATTCATTCATCACTTCAAGCAATTTGACCATGCCTGCTGTATTATTATCAAAGTATTTTAAAGGTTTTTCCATTGATTCAGCAACCAATGAATAAGCCGCAAAGTGAATGACTGCGTCAATATCTGGATTTTCTGTAAAGACTTTACGCATAAAATCTTGGTCAGCAAGGTCGCCTTGATAAAATGTCGCATCAGGGTGAACCGCAGCACGGTGTCCTGTCACTAAACTATCAACCACGACGACTTTTTCTTCTCCTTTTTCAACCAAACGGTCAACCATGTGAGAACCGATGTAACCAGCCCCACCAAGCACTAAAATTGACATGTATTTCTCCTATTCTAACCCCACGCTATCTACAAAACGCATAAAGGCTGCTTGCCCTTTTTCATCACGTTTGTAAA
Source organism: Streptococcus ratti FA-1 = DSM 20564 (assembly GCF_000286075.1). GTDB lineage: Bacteria > Bacillota > Bacilli > Lactobacillales > Streptococcaceae > Streptococcus > Streptococcus ratti. The sequence continues at coordinate 1,185,635 of NZ_AJTZ01000005.1, forward strand.
CACCTGCGTCTTCTAAAACACGAACAAAGGTTTGCCCGACAGCTAGTTTGACGATTTCTGAAACAGTTGCTTCGCTCACATCAGGATGGTCTGCTTTGATGGCATCCGCCCAATCTTTGTGATAGTCTGCTACTTCATTATACTGGCTCAGGAGGTATTTTTCAACCTCTGTCAGTTCATTTTTGAGCCTTGGCGGCAAAATAGCTAAGCCCATGACCTCAATCAGACCGATATTTTCTTTTTTGATATGCTGCACATCAGCGTGCGGATGATAAACACCGTCTGGAAATTCAGTGGTCGTGTGATTGTCACGCAAAACAATATCCAGTTCAAAGACTCCATCACGTTTACGCGCAATTGGTGTCACGGTGTGGTGCGGTGTGTCTCCTGTATAAGCAACAACGTCAACACTATCATCAGAATAATCACGCCATGCCAAGCGAATGCTTTCAGCCAGTTCAATCAAACGGTTTTTATCAGCGCTACGCAAACGAATAACAGACATGGGCCAGTTGACAATGCCAGCTGTCACATCAGAAAAGCCTTTGAAGTGAAATTCACGGTCTAGCTCTGCTATTTCCATAGGAAAAACATGACGGCCACCTTGGTAGTGATTGTGGGTCAAGATAGACCCACCAACAATTGGTAAATCAGAATTTGACCCTGCAAAATAGCCTGGGAACATATCCACAATTTCCAATAATTGCGCAAAAGTATCCTTGCTAATAACCATTGGCACATGCTGGGTGTCGAGGAAAATGCAGTGCTCATTGAAATAAGCATAGGGTGAATACTGGAAGCCCCATTTTTCATCACCTAACTTCATACGGATAATGCGGTGGTTAGCGCGGGCAGGGTGGTTAATCCTACCTTGGTAACCTTCATTTTCCATGCAAAGTTGGCATTTTGGATATGAAGAAGCTTTGACCAGTTTAGCTTGTGCGATAGCTTTGGGGTCTTTTTCAGGTTTTGATAAATTGATTGTGATTTGAATATCGCCATATTGTGATGGTGTTGTAAAGGCAATATTTTTAGCAATGGCTGCTGTTTTGATGTAGTCATTACGCTTGCTAAGGTCGTAAAAATCTGAGATAGCTTGCCAGGGAGATTTTGCATAAGTATCCCAGAATTCACGGTTCACCTGACTTGGGACAGGCGTGATAAAATTCATTAGCTCAGCACCCAAACACTCTTTTTCTTCAGCCAATTCACCAACCTTGCCATTTTGCACGGCTAGATCAACCAGTTCATCTTTGAGAGCAATAAGCTCTGTTTGCTTCGTTTCTTGCTGTGCGCCTTCTTCGCCAACAAGAGCAAGGACACGATTACGCAAGTAAAACATATCATCTGCTGTGTAGTCGCTAACTGCAATGACTTTAGCAACAAAAGTATCTAAAAGTTTCATTTTTCTTCTCTAATCTTACTTATTTTCGAGACAAGACACGTGAGCCAGCTGCAATTTCAGCAATGTAGAAAGCTGGCGCATAGCCAATGATTTCTGTATAAACCTTGCCAACATTTTGGGTGAATTCATCAACTTTATCTTTAGCGACAATGGCAATACCGCAGCCACCAAAGCCCGCTCCTGTCATACGAGCTCCAAGGACACCTTCTTGTCGCCAAGCGGTATGAGCAAGGGTATCAAGCTCAATACCAGTCACTTCGTAATCATGCTCAAGTGATACATGTGAGGCATTGACCAAACGACCAAATTTTTCAAGTTCACCCGCAATCAAAGCTTCTTTAGCTTGAAGAGTGCGTTGATTTTCCCAAACAGCGTGACGAGCACGTTTGAGACGATTAGCATCTTTAATGAGATAACTGTATTCATCAAAGGCTTGCAAATCAAGTTCACCAAGCGTCTTGATATCAAGCACTTGATTGAGTTCTTCAACGGCTTTTTCACATTCGGCACGGCGTTCATTGTATTTTGAATCAGCCAATTCACGGCGTTTGTTAGTATTCATGATAACAATGACATTGTCACCTAAGTCAAGCGGCACAAGGTCGTATTCTAATGTGTTGGTATCAAGGTAAATAGCTTGCTTGTCAGCTCCCATACCAATAGCAAATTGGTCCATGATTCCTGAATTAACGCCGATAAATTCATTTTCCGTTTGTTTACCAATTTTTACTAAATCTAGACGTTCCAATTTAAGATTAAACAACTCTTCTGCCACGATACCTGTTAAAAGCTCTAGTGAAGCTGATGATGACAAGCCTGAACCGTTTGGAATATTCCCATTGACGTAAAGGTCAAAACCAGTAGCAATCGTATGCCCAGCTTCTTGCAAGAATTTGATAACTCCTTTTGGATAATTGGTCCAGCTGTCTTTTTTATCAAAGACAAGATTAGCAAGGTCAACCTCGATAATGCCTAAATCAGCAAAGTTTGCTGAATAAAAACGAAGTTTTTGGTCAGCACGTTTGCGAGCTGCACCGTATGTTCCAAGTGTGATAGCCGCTGGGAACACATGACCTCCATTGTAGTCCGTATGTTCACCAATCAAATTGATACGTCCTGGTGAGAAAAAGGTTGCGTCTGCTTCATTGCTAAATACGGCTGTGAAGGCTTCTTTTAATTCTGTAACTTTCATGAGGGTCTCCTTTGTAATTGCTTTGCTTTCATTTTACAGCCTCAGCAAAGACCAGTCAATATTTTTACTAAAATTTTACTAAAGTTTTTGTTTGTGCTATACTTAAAGCAGAGAGGTAATTTTTATGGCAACACTGAAAGATATCGCTAAACTAGCCAATGTGTCCCAAGCAACTGTTTCCAGAGTTTTAAACAAGGATAAAACGTTGTCTGTCAGCCAAGAAACCAGACATCGTATTTTAACCATCGCTAACGATCTTGCTTATCAAAAACATTTGAAAACCACTAATTCTCCTAAAGCTAGGCAAAAGATTGCTATTGTGCAATGGTACAGCCAGGAAGAGGAACTTAATGACCTTTATTATTATTCAATCCGTCTTGGAATTGAAAAACGGGCTCAGGAAATGGGTTACGATATTGTCCGTTCCTTCAACAACGAGAGCTTAGACTTGCCTAAAGATATTGTCGGTTTGATTGCTATTGGCAAGTTCAGCACCCATCAAATTGCAGAGCTGGAAAACTTATCTGACAAACTGGTTTTTGTTGACAGCGATACGCTCAATGCCGGACATCCTTGTGTCACAACAGACTTTGACAATGCTGTTATCAAAGTCTTGGATTATTTTTTAGAGCAGGGCTTAACTAAAATCGGGATGATTGCAGGCGAAGAACACACAACTGATGGAAAAGAAATTCTCATTGATCAGCGTTTTCGTACCTATAAAAATTATGCTTCTGAACATGGTCTTTACAAGCCTAATCATGTCTTTATTGGCTCCTTCTCCACAACCTCAGGATATGAGCTGATGAAAAGGGCCATCGCAGAGTTAGGAGATGACCTGCCACAAGCATTCTTCGTTGCCAATGACACTTTAGCTATAGGTGCTCTACGCGCCCTTCAAGAAGCCAACATCAGCGTCCCAAACCGTGTCAGTCTGATTTCTTTTAATGATACTCCGCTGACACAGCAAGTTTTTCCGACGCTATCAAGCGTTACTGTTTTTACCGAAGAAATGGGACGTACTGCTGTCGATGTCCTCAACAGACAGCTCCTTAACCTTGATGTCATTCCAAGCATGACCAGATTAGCAACCCAACTGACACTAAGAGACAGCAGCTTATAACCTGAGACACCAGAGGTGTCATGTAGATTTTTATAGGACAAGAACAATTGTAATTGATACTCAATGAAAATCAAAAGTAGCCTAGGAAACGAAGCCGACGATAGAACTGGAGTTCATCAAGGCAAGTTGACAACGGATAATTTTGATTTTCGGAGAGTATGAGTATAAGAAAAAATTGATGTGCTGTGACATCATGTAAAACTAAAAAGGAGACGACTTGCTTTAATCGTTTCCTTTTTAATTATAAGCTATCGAACTTTGATACAAAAGGCATCCCAAGGCTGCAGTTTGTGATTAACAAGAGCCGCGCTTTCATTTGTATTGCTGATAAGCGTTTCTTGATAGGTGGCAGATGTCTCGAAAACCTGTTCTTGATCGGAAAGATTGACAACAATAAGATAGGCTTCTTCGGCGGTCTGCCGCAAATAGGTAAAGACCTTGTCTGCTGTATCAAGTAATTCAAAATCAGCATCAACTAACCAAGCCTTCTCCTTGCGAAGCTGCACTAGTTTTTGATAAGTATAAAAGATTGAATTCGGGTTTTCTAAAGCTGTTTCGACATTGATTTTTTTATAATTTGGATTAACTGCTAACCACGTTTCATTTGCTTTGGAAAAGCCTGCATTTTGTGAAGCATCCCATTGCATAGGTGTTCTGGCATTATCACGGCCAATCATGCGGATACTATCCATAACTTCTGCTTCAGTTCTGCCTTTTTGAAGAGCTTCTTTAGCATAATTAAGGGACTCAATATCATCTACTTCCGTCAAATCTTTAAAGGGATAGTTGGTCATACCGATTTCTTCACCTTGGTAAATGTAAGGCGTACCACGCATGAGATGTAGAAGAATAGCTAATGCTTTGGCTGATTTCTCACGATATTTTCCTGTATCGCCCCAAATAGAAAGCACCCGCGGCAGATCATGATTATTCCAAAAAAGTGAATTCCAGCCTTGTCCTAATTCTAACTCCGTCTGCCACTTGCTAAAAATAGCTTTAAGAGCTGGAACATTCAATTCTTTTTCATAATCCCATTTAGGAGCATTAGGTTTATGCTGAAGACCAATGTGTTCAAATTGGAAGACCATGGAGAGTTCATGATGATCTGGATTTGAGTATTGTTTAGCAATTTCAGGTGTCGCTCCCCAAGTTTCCCCAACCGTCAGCAGATCATGCTGACCAAAACTAGCAGCATTCATTTCCTTAAGATAATCATGCAGTTTTGGACCATTATTGACAATATGCTGATCAGGAATTTTTCCAATCATATCAATAACATCCATGCGAAAACCACCAATTCCTTTATCAATCCAGAAATTCATCATATCATAAATCTTCTGACGCAAGGCTTTATTTTCCCAGTTGAGATCTGGTTGCTTTTTACTAAAGAAATGCAAATAATATTGACCAGACTTATCATCATACTGCCAAGCGGAACCACTGAAAATAGATTCCAAATCATTTGGCTGATCCCGCCAAATGTAAAAATCACGTTCTGGACTATCAGGATTGTCACGCGCTTCTATAAACCAAGCATGTTCATCTGAGGTGTGATTAACCACCAAATCCATGATAATTTTAATGCCGCATTTTTTGGCTTGCGCCAGCAATTCATCCATATCTGCCATACTGCCAAAAATATCAGCAATAGCTTCATAGTCTGCAATATCGTAGCCATTGTCATCCATAGGACTGTCATAAACCGGAGAAAGCCAAATAGCTGTAATTCCTAGTTTTTGCAGATAATCAAGCTTACTCGTAATTCCTTTAAGGTCACCAACCCCGTCACCATTTGCATCCATAAAAGATTTAGGATAAATTTGATAAATAGTTGCCTTATGCCACCAATGTTTTTGCATCTTATCACCACCTTTATTTATCATTAGTATCAAGTGATTTCCTGCTCAATAATCAGAAAATTTTATTTTCACCGAATGGCTACTTCTGTCTCTGCATCAAAGAAATGGCCCTTAGCCACATTAAAAGTGAGGGAGACTTTTTCTCCTGGTTCATGGAAATCCCTGGCATCAACACGTGCTGCAAATTCGGTCTGACCCAATTTGAGGTAAAGCATGGTTTCAGAACCCAGTAGTTCAGAAACCACTACCTCTGCATCAAGGCTAGCATCTGGATAAGTTTCCTGAACCAAGAGACTGCTCGAGATGTCCTCCGGACGAATGCCGAAAATAACCTTCTTATTCTTATAACCTTTGGCTTCAAGCAGCTTGAGCTGACCCTCTGTCACCGCTATATGAAGACCAGCATTATTAACCAGATATCCATTCTCAATCGTCACCTCAAAGAAGTTCATGGCCGGACTGCCAATGAAACCTGCCACAAATTTATTGGCCGGCTGGTTATACAATTCCTGCGGCGTTCCTACCTGCTCTACGCGGCCAATAGTACCTGAGCCGTCTTCATTTTTGGTAGAAGACATGATGACAATACGGTCAGCCAAGGTCATGGCTTCGGTCTGGTCATGGGTCACATAGATGGTTGTAGCACCGATACGACGGTGAATCTTAGCAATCTCTGCCCGCATGGATACCCGTAGCTTGGCATCGAGGTTTGAGAGCGGCTCATCCATCAGAAAGACCTTGGCATCCCGCACAATAGCCCGTCCCATGGCTACCCGCTGGCGCTGACCGCCAGAAAGATCGGCTGGTTTACGCTCAAGAAACTCTGTTAACCCGAGAATCTGCGCAGCTTCCTTCACCCGCTCATCAATAGCGTCCTTAGAATATTTGCGGAGTTTGAGCCCAAAGGCCATGTTGTCATAGACACTCATGTGCGGATAGAGGGCATAGTTTTGAAAAACCATGGCAATGTCACGGTCCTTAGGAGCCTTGTCATTGACCACCTCACCATCAATCTTTAACTCCCCCTTGGTGATGTCTTCCAAACCAGCCACCATGCGAAGGGTTGTTGATTTTCCGCATCCTGAAGGACCGACAAAGACGATGAATTCCTTGTCCTTGATGTCCAAGTCAAAATCTTCAACCGAATAATGACTGCTGTTGGGATACTTTTTGTAAATGTGATTTAAATTTAATTCAACCATAGTCTCTCTCCTAAATTATTCAAAGGTTACTGTTTGATGATTTTCGGTCACACTGTAAGTGAGGTCTTTAAGATTAATCTCTGCTTGTGCGACGTGACTGCCAGCTTTATTGTGACGTTTAATGATAATGGTTGCCTCATCTGGCGTCTCCACTTCAATACCGCCATCTAAATCAAAGGCTTCTGACTGATTGCGGTAAGTAAAGAGTTTTAAAAGAGCCTTGACAATAGGACGCTCCACTTCCTGAGCGATTTCCTCCTTGGTATAATAGTGGCGATTGATATTACGTCCCTCTTTAGTGCTCTCCAGTAAGTCAAGGTCATTTTTGCCCGCTAAAAATCCCACATAATAAACTTGAGGAATTCCTGGTGCAAAGGCTTGTATCAGACGGGCGATAAAGTATTTTCTGTCGTCATCGCCAAGGGCTGAATAGTAAGTTGAATTGATTTGATAGATATCCAAATTATTGTATTCAGCTGTTGAATATTTGCGATTGACATTGGCACCAACTTTATAGAGCTGGTCTGAGGTATAGGCAATTTCCTCGTCCGTTAAAATATCCTTGACATCCACCACACCAATCCCATCATGCGTATCCAGCGTTGTAAACTGCTTCATAGGACTCATTTTGAGCCATTTGGCCAGACGGTCAGCCTTGCCTGAATAGAGGCTGTAGAGTGTCACCATAGGCAGAGCAAAGTCATAAACAAAATAATCGTGATCGGCAATCTTAAACTGGATGGTATAATGTTCATGAATTTCTGGCAAGATGTCTACCCCAGATTGAGCTGCAATATCACGCACTTTAGCTAACAAATCCCAAATCTCTGGCTCCACAAAGAAATCGTTAGTATCCAATTTCTTAACCGCATAAGCGAAAGCATCCAGACGGATGAGATCGCAGCCATTAGCAGCCAAATGCTCAATGGTCTGCTTAATAAAGGCCATCGTCACTTCTTTGGTCACATCCAGGTCAATTTGTTCTTCCCCAAAAGTATTCCAAAGATGCTCAACAGAGCCATCCGCAAATTGAATCTCTTGTTTGGGGGCACGGTCTTTACGCTTGTAAATCAAATCCACGTCGGCCTGTGTCGGACGCATGTCAGGCCAGAACTTATCCCAGTTGAGAAACAAGTCCTTATAAGCACTGGCCTCATGTTTTTCCTGATAATCCTTGTAGTATTTTGACTGACGGGACAGATGATTGATCATAAAATCAAACATGAGGTAATACTTCTCACCCAGCTTTTTCACGTCACTCCAGTCACCGAAGGCAGGATCAACCTCATCATAATCAACCGGTGCAAAGCCGCGATCGCCGGTTGAAGGAAAGAAGGGCAGCAGATGCACACCGCCGACAGCAGTACCGAAGTAGCGCTCCAGATTGTCTTGCAATTCTTTTAAGTTCTTACCCAGACTGTCCGAGTAAGTGATTAACATTGTTTTATTCTGAATTCCCATAATGATTCCTTTGTTTTATTTTCGATGATTTATAGCCTTGTAAATACCCAGACACAGTTGAAGACGACCTATGAACTTGGCAAAATAATAATTCTTCCTAGAACGCTCGTGTTCTTCGTCTAAATTTCTACTTTCACTGTGCCCGCTATAAGCTTTAAATCTTACGACGTGAGAAAACAAAATCGATAATATTTTGTTTTCGAGCTAGTAAGGGGGCTAGCTAATCCGCCATTGCGGTTAGCCTTATTTGATGAGGTGCTTTAGCAACCATCAAATATAGCAAGTTAAGTTGAACTCGGGCTACGGGCTTGGTGAAAAAGAGGAGCCTCCTTGTGTCTGAGTGACACCGCGTCACCTCCCTATTTTCACTGTGCCCGCTATAGGCCCTCTGTATCCTTATTTCACCGCTCCATTACTCATACCAGCAATGATATGTTTTTGGAAAATGAGGTAGACAATCGTAATGGTAATGATTCCTACGATGTAAGAGGCAAAACTTGGGCCATAGTCATTAAAGTATTGCCCGCTGTAATTATATTGGAAAAGCGGGAGCGTCCACATACTTGAATCCTTATTAAGAATCAACAAAGGCAGCATAAAGTCATTCCAGAACCAAAGCGCATTAATAATCAAGGTTGTTGCATGCATTGGTTTTAACATAGGAAAAATAATTTTACGATAAGTTGTAAATTTATCCGCACCATCAATCTCGGCAGCTTCATCTAAACTGTCAGGAACACTTAATTTAATATAACCAACATAAAGAAAGAGGGTCTGCGGAATAGCATAAGTCAAATAGAGAATAATTAAGCCCCACATATTAGCTAGCCCTAATTTGCTCATCATAACCGTAATAGGAATCATAATAACTTGGAAGGGGACGAAAATTCCTAAAATCAAAAGACTGTACATGATATTAAAGGCACGTCTTTTAGACATATTACGGGCAATGGAATAAGCTGCTGCAGGAATAAAGAGCATAACCACTAGAACTGATAAGATGGTGATAACCGTTGAATTCCAAAAATATCCTCCAACACCATCAGCTAACAAACGTTTATAGTTATCCAAAGTAATGGGATTTGGAAAAGCAAAGAAATGATTCATAATATCCTTAGTTTTCTTAAAAGAACTAAAGACAGTGACCAAAAGGGGAATTAGAATTAAAATACCGCCTGCAGCCAAAAGAACATATTTCCAAAAATAATTCAATTTTTCGTCTTTTTTCATAACACTAATCTCCTTTAAACTTCAAATTTCTTAGAGAGTTTAATCTGCAGTACAGAAACAATTCCAATGATAATAAACAGAATCAAAGCGATAGCATTGGCATAGCCGTACTGATTGCTCTTAAAGGCATAGTTGTAGACCAAAAGACCTAGTGATGTTGTTGAATTATTTGGACCACCACCTGTTAAAGCAAAGATTTGGTCAAAGGCTGTTAAACCCGCTTTCAAAGCCATGATGAACACCATGGAAATACTTGGAAGTAAATAAGGCAGCTCGATTGACCAAAAAGTCTGTCTGCTGTCAGCACCATCAATTGCTGCTGCTTCGACAATTTCTGATGGAATACTTTGAAGACCTGAGAGAAAAAGAATGATAGGCATGGCGACACCTTGCCACAAAAGAACGAAAATTGAAGCAATAACAGCCCCGTTCGCTGTTCCCAACATACTTGTTTCTAAAAATTTAAGTCCCAAAGCACTGCCGATTGCTGGGAGGCCATAATTAAAAACTTGCTTAAAAATCAAAGATACAGTTAAGCCAGATAAAACAGCTGGGAAGAAGAACCAGGCTCTGAAAAAAGTTTTTCCTTTTATTTTAGCATTGAGAGCACGCGCGATAATGATGCCAAGGACAATTTCACCAACAATCAAGGCCAGAGTCAAAATTAAAGTAAAGCCAATAGCTTTCATAAATTTCCCATCAGTCATCAAAATCTTATAATTATTGATACCAACAAAATCAAAATTATAGGTCAGACCAGTCCAATTGGTAAAGCTGTAGAAAGCTCCTTGAATCATAGGGAAATAAAAGAATACAGCTTGTAAGATAAGGGGAACAATTAAAAATGCCCAACCCCAGTATTTGTTTAAAAATTTTCTGATAGTCATTCCTTATTCCTCCTAATCAACATCTGCTTTCATTGGATTAAAGAAAGCGTTAAGACCGTCGGCCAGCCCCTTACCATTTTTTGTCATTAGATAGTTTGTCGTCGTCGTGAAGAAATCATCTTCACTATTCCAATGCTGACCTAACCATACATAATGCTTATCGGTAAAGGCTAATTTATTCAGGGGCTGCAAAGGTGAATTCTTGTCTTCCTTAACCCCCTTAACTGCTACTGGTGAACCATCAACATCATAATATTTTTGCATAGCTTTAGCAGTTGTCATATATTTAATAAATTTTTCAGCCTCTTTAGGGTGCTTTGTTTTAGCGGAAATTGATAGGGCTAAATCTCCAGCTCCAACAGTTATTCCATCTCCAGACTTTTTACTCGGAAAAGCAAAGGTGCCAATTTCAAATTTTGGATCTTGCTGTTTAATAGCTGGCAATGCCCAGGAACCATTTGGTGTCATGAGAGCTTTTTCATTAGCAAAGGCCACAAGGGCATCATTATAGGAAGCACCTTTCCAGTTTTTTTGCTGGTTGCCCTCATCGGCTAAAAGATTAAGACGTGTCATGTCTTCTTTAAGCACTTTATCACTAGTCTTAATCGAATTTGGTTGTGAAAAACGAAGGTATTTATTGGCAGCATCTGCACTGCCAGTAATTGAAATCAAGGATAACTGATGGTAACCGTTTAAGGTCCAGCCTTCTGTTCCTGCTAGAGCAAATGGTGTTTCTTTCTTCGCCTTGATTTGTTCTACCAATTTAACGAACTCATCCCAAGTTTCAGGAACCTTTAAGCCCAGTTCTTTAAATTTCGTTTTATTATAATAAATCCCTGAAACATTAGCTGTCAAAGGAACGCTATAAACTTTTTTGTTAATCTTATATTCATTGGCATAGTGATTTTTTAAATTATTAAGATATGCTTTACCAGTCATATCATAAAAATAACCTGCTTTTGCCCATTCTTGAAAGTCCATATTTTGAGGATAAATATTAATGACATCAGGCACATCTCCTGCCAAGACGCGTGTCTTCAAGACTGTACCAGCATCTGGAACACTGGTCATCTTAACATGGATTTTAGGATTTTCTTTTTCAAAATCTTTAATGATTTCTTTTAAAGTAGCATCCATTTCTTTCTTCTGGTTAAAATATTCAATCGTAACTTTACCATCCTTTGATTGCGATGTCCGACCTTTACCACATGCAGCCAGTGTGACACTTACCAAACCAACAGCACCTAATAAACCAATCTTTTTATACCATTTCATAAATGTCTCCTTTTACTTTTTAATAAAATAGTATTGTTTACTCAAATAATCACCCTGAGGCATATCAACCGTTAAACCAGCATACATTAATTCCGCACCGGAAAACTCCTGCCCAGTTTCCTTTAGAATATAACTTGCCTCCTCATCCAGATCTTTTAATTTCAGAGTTGTCTCCATCTCTTCAATCGTCGATAAAAGACGTACATAAGTCACAAGCACCTGATTGTCATACTTGTACTGCACGGCTACTTCGTTTGAGTGAGCGTCAGGGTTGATTAAGCGATAAAGTGCGCCAAATTGCACAACAGACCTTATCTTTTTATAATGAGCAACTTGATCAGCAATAATCCTCCTTTCTTTTTCTGACAGGTCTGTTAAATCCAGCTCATAGCCTAGATTTCCCATCATTGCGACATGACCTCTTGTTTCAAGAGGTGTTTTACGGCCCATCTGATGGTTAGGGACTGCCGATACATGAGCTCCCATGGAGATAACTGGGTAAAGATAGGAGGAACCATACTGTATAGGCAATCTTGCAATGGCATCTGTATTATCGCTGGACCATACTTGAGGAAAATACCGCATCATCCCCAAATCATTACGGCCGCCCCCGCCCGAACAGGATTCAAATAAAATCCTGTGATGTTTTTCCGTTAAGTAGGAAACAATATCATATAAACCGAGCATATAAGCATGGGACTGCATCTGGGTTTCTAAGTAAGTTTTACCATTGCCGATATTAGTTATATTGCGGTTGTAATCCCATTTAACATAATCAATCTCATTTTCTGTCAGAATATCGTCAATAACAGTTTTAACATATGCAACAACATCAGGATTGGCTAAATTCAAGACCAATTGATTGCGCGAATAGGTATGTTCTCGCTTGTCTGTCTGAATAGCCCAATCTGGGTGAAGCCTATAAAGTTCGCTGTCAATTGATACCATCTCCGGTTCAAACCAAAGACCAAATTTCAGACCTTTAGCATGAATTTCCTTAATAAAATCTTTAAGGGAACCGCCTAGTTTTTCTTCATTAACAAACCAATCACCGAGTGCTCTATTATCATCAAAACGATTGCCAAACCAGCCATCATCAAGCACAAATAATTCAATGCCCAAATTGCTGGCTTCATCTGCCAACTTCAGCAATTTGCTCCGATTAAAATCAAAGTAGGTTGCTTCCCAATTATTAATGAGAATGGGACGTTCTTGGGCGGCAAAATTTTTCGGAATAATATGATCCTTAATAAATTCTTGGCTTTCCTGTGTCAAGTCTGTCAGCCCTTCACTCGCATAAGTTATTAAGGCTACAGGTGTCTCAAAACACTCACCTGCTCGCAGTTCCCATGAAAAATTGTCATCATTTAATCCTATGCCCAACCGAACTTCATTTAGTTGATTTTTCTGAATAAAGGCTTGAAAATTTCCACTATAAATTAACTGTAAAGCAAGAGCCTCTCCATAAGATTCATTACTGTCATGCTCTGTTAAAATAAGAGAAGGAGTTTGAGCATGACCCGAAGCTCCCCGATTGGAACTCACTTTAAAAAAGCCCTGTTCAAGCCGATGGCGGCGAACAGTTTTTTCTCGGGCATAAGCCCCTTGCAAAGTCAGCACATCATAATTACTGGCGGGCAAATCAAACATGGCTGACAAAGCCCGATGCAGGACAACTGGCTGATCAGATAAATTTTCAAATCTGATAAAAGTTGATAAGGTACTGCTATCATCATAAGCAGTATAATAAATAATCATGCGCAGCTTTGCCAAATCATCTTCCAGAATAAGGGCTAGAGTTTCAGCAGTTTCTTCTGTATGCGGATTGGGCAAGCCCTGCGCCTTAACAATTCCCTTAATGATCTTAGCCTTTTTAAATTTAAATTGCGTCAAATCATTATTATCATGCTGAAGAATTAAAGAAGGTGTTCTAAAATCACCAAAGCCATGTACACCAAATACCTGTCTTTGTGTATCATAACTATAGTTCCTATTAGCTGCTGCTGGATTTCCTGAGAAGGCGTGATCCTTTTCAAAGACTGTATTTGAAAAGTGATAGCTCTCAACTTTTCTGCCTAAATGTTTTAACAGTAAGTCGCCATTTCGCTCTTCAATAATCAGCGATGACTTTTTGGTATGTATGTAAAAAAGGTTATCTTTTATAACAATAGTCATTTAACTCTCCTTTCTTATTTCTTTTATTATATATTTTGTAAGCGCTTTTAAAAATAGGTGTTTGTTTCTAAAATATGGTAAAATGTTTCCTATAAGGAGTTATGATATGAATATTTTAAATACCTATAATGAATTTGATATTAATAATTTTGACCTGAGTATTGACCATTATGGTTCAGAAAAATGCGACAAAGGCTACTCTTTCGGTCCTGCAATTCGAGATAATTACGTCATTCACTTTATCCTTGAAGGAAGAGGACAATTTACCATAAATGACCAAACAGTTAAATTAAGAGCAGGTGATATTTTTATTTTACCCAAAGATATGACCACTTTTTATCAGGCAGATTCACAAATACCCTGGCATTACATCTGGGTAGGGTTCAGTGGTTCTCAGGCAGAAAGTATTCTTAAAAAATCAAGCCTTTGGGAAAATTTCTATGCTCATTCAAGTTTTATGTCAAAGATACTTTTACAGATGAAAAAAATTATACAGTTTTCTGATCAACCTTTGACAGATATAGGGGAATTATCAATGATTGGCGAACTCTATAAACTTCTAGCTGCCCTTATTGAAGAATTTCCCAAAACAAACTCTGAGGATAACCAATTAACAAAAACTTATATTAAACAGGCTAAAAAGATGATTCATTCTCAGTATGGCTCGCCTCTTAGAGTCAATGATATTGCCAAAAAATTAAACCTTAGCAGAAGTTATCTTTACAAAATTTTTAAAGATAATACTAATATCTCTATCAAAGATTATATTCTTCATATTAAAATGGATAGAAGCAAAACTTTACTAGAAAATCCAGACTTAAGCATTACTGAAATCTCCAATTCTGTGGGCTTTACAGATCCACTCGCCTTCAGTAAAACCTTTAAGAAATATTTCGGTAAGAGCCCCAGGACATTTAGAAAAGAGAGCCAAAAGAAATAAAAATTTCCCGACTATTCTGATTTCCTCTACAAAAATAATGGAAACTCCATTCGCAAACGTTTGCGATACACCTTTATTGTAGCACTATTTTAATTTTTGTAAAGCGCTTTCTTAGAAAATGTAGTGATCCTGCACCGATTGAGCCTTTTTCGGGCAGTTTAAGACAGAGAGCTGCAAGCTCAAAACCTACAAGACCTTTGAAGAGTTGAGCGCTGATATTGACCACTATATCTATTTTTACAACAATCACCCTTATCATAAGAGAAGCACAAGGGCCTCGCTCCTCATTTCGAGAGGAGCGAGGCCCTTGCCTAATCTTTTATTATGTGACCGTCTGCTTGACAGAGCTATTCATTCGGAATACCTTAACATCAGAAAACGGTGAGAAATCAAATGCTTAAGTGATTAATTTCTGTCCTACTCTCATTCCGTAACCATCATCCTAAGGTTTTGATCAATCTTTTCAGCTGTCTTACGGCCTTCTCGGATTCCCCAGATAACCAAGCTAGGACCGCGGCGTGCATCACCCGCAACAAAAACTTTTTCGTTGCGAGTTGAATAATCATCATAGACACATTCTACTTGGAATTGATCAAAGAGAGATTTTTCAGCTCCTGTGAAGCCCATAGCTAGAAGTACAAGATCAGCTTGAATCGTTTCTTCACTACCTTCAATGACTTTGAAACCGGGGCCAACTTTGACAGTCCTAGCGGCAGTTACCTGACCATTTTCTCCTAAAAATTCTACAGTAGAAGTTGTGTAGGCCGTTAATTCACTATCCTGTACAAAATTAGCTTCTTCTTGTCCATAACCTGTGCGATTAATCATTGGATATTGCGGCCAAGGATTTGTTGGCAGACGTTTTTCAGGCAATTGCGGTGTAATTTCTAATTGCTTAACACTAGCAGCCCCCAAGCGAACAGCAGTACCGATACAGTCATTCCCTGTATCACCACCACCAATGACTAAAACATGTTTTCCTTCAAGTGAGCGAGGAAGCTGCTCTGCCTTGCTGTCTAAAAGGTTCTTTGTGGTCTCTGTTAAGAAATCAACTGCAAATCGAATACCCTTTAAATCACGGCCCGGAACCTCTAAATCACGAGGTACACTGGCACCTGTTGCCAAGATAACACGGTCAAATTTATCCAATAATTCCTCTGCTGTAATGTCACGCCCAATTTCTGTATTGGCAACAAAGTTAATACCAATCTCAGCCATGGTATCAATACGGCGCTGAACAACCTTTTTATCCAGCTTCATATTTGGGATACCATACATGAGTAAACCGCCAAAACGATCAGAGCGTTCAAAAACAGTTACGCTGTGGCCAAGTTGATTGAGACGCCAAGCTGCCGACAAACCAGCAGGCCCTGACCCAACGACTGCCACTTTAAAGCCTGTACGTTCAGCTGGGCGGCCTGAATCAGCTACCCAGCCTTCTTCAAAGGCATTATCAATAATAAAACGTTCGTTATCATGGATAGTCACACCAGAGCCATTCAAACCTTCTGTACAGGCCTTTTCACAAGGAGCTGGACAAACACGGCCTGTCATCTCTGGTAATGGGTTGGTACGAGTCAGGCGTTCAAAAGCACGTCTGAAGTCACCTTTGTAGACCAGATCATTCCATTCAGGAATCAAATTATCGTTGGGACAACCTGAAACGGCACGTCCGCCGCCATAGAAAGTTCCTTCATGACAGAAAGGAATACCGCAGTTCATACAGCGTGCAGCTTGCTTTTGACGTTCTTCAACGGATAAGGTTGTTTGTAATTCTTTAAAGTCTTTAATACGTTCGTTAACAGGACGATATGGATTGTCCTTGCGATTATATTTTAAAAATCCAAATGGGTCTGCCATATCATTTTCCTCCTGTTACACTGGCCAACAAAGCCTGACGCTCTTGGGCTGTGGCATCTCCGCCAGTAGCCACTTCAAATGTATGCAATTCAAGTTCATCACCGCTCAGACCTTTTTGGCTGAGAGCATGTTCAATATCATTAATTTCATGGAAATCACTTGGGTAAACCTTGACGAATTTTGTCACTTCTTCATCCCACTTATCCAAAAGGCGTTTAGCTTTGGCGCTGCCTGTATAATCAAAATGTTTTTCAACCATTTCTTTTAAGACTTCATCACCGCGGGTTTCTCCAACTTTATAGAGGTCAACCATATCCATGTTAACTTTTTCAGCAAAGTCGCCATTGATATCATAAACATAAGCAACACCGCCGCTCATGCCAGCAGCAAAATTACGGCCTGTCGTTCCAAGAATAACCGCAACACCGCCTGTCATATATTCACAGCCATGAGCTCCGACACCCTCAACAACAACCTTGGCACCTGAATTACGAACACAAAAACGTTCACCAGCACGGCCAGCAAAGTAAGCTTCTCCCTTGACCGCACCAAAGAGTGACACATTCCCAACAATTGGTGAATTTTCAACATCATAAGCAGCATCATGCGGTGGTTTAACAATTAAACGGCCGCCTGACATTGATTTGGCAATGTAGTCATTGGCTTCACCAATCAAAGTGTATTCAAGACCTTGTGTAATATAGCTTGCAAAACTTTGACCTGCGATACCGGTGTAACGGTATTTAATTAGGCCTTCTTTCACTGTGTCATTGCCATAGCGCTCTGCCATCCAGCCGGCCATACGGCTTCCTACTGAACGATCAACATTATTAATAGTATTTTCAACAGTAACGCTGGTTTCATTTTCGATTGCTGCCGCAGCAAAACCATCTAACTCTTTCCATTGGCGTTCTTCAGCAAAAGGATCTTCATTTTTCCGACCAATTGGGAAACTATTACCAATAACTCTTGAGAAATCAAGAGATTTTGCTTTACCTTGTGCCACAAATCTTGATTTCAAGACTTCCGCGTGACCAACCATCTCATCAACAGAACGAAAACCTAGTTCTGCCATATACTCCCGCAGCTCCTCTGCCATAAACATCATCATGTTAATCACATGTTCAGGTTTACCAGCAAAATGTTTACGGAGTTCAGGATTTTGAGTCGCCACACCGACAGGACAGGTATTAAGCGAGCAAACACGCATCATGACACAGCCAATCGAAATCAGTGCTAGACTTGCAAATGAATATTCTTCAGCACCTAATAATGTTGCAATAGCAATATCACGGCCTGTCATCAACTTTCCATCAGTCTCCAAAGTCATACGCTGACGAAGACGATTCATGGATAAGGTTTGGTGCGCTTCAGCCAAGCCCATTTCCCATGGAAGCCCAGCATCACGAACAGAATTGCGAGGCGAAGCCCCTGTACCGCCATCATAGCCTGAAATAACAACCTTATCAGCACCAGCTTTAACACAACCTGTAGCGATAGTACCAACACCTGTACTTGAAACTAATTTGACATTAATTTTAGCATAAGGATTGATGGCTTTGAGGTCATAAATAAGCTGCGCCAAATCTTCAATAGAGTAGATATCATGGTGAGGTGGTGGTGAAATCAGGCGAACACCGGGCGTTGCACCGCGGATTTCAGCAACCCAAGGGAAGACTTTTTGACCAGGAAGCTGTCCGCCTTCACCAGGCTTAGCACCCTGTGCTAATTTAATTTGCAGTTCTTCTGCGGACATAAGATATTCTGCATTGACACCGAAACGACCAGAAGCCACTTGCTTAATTTTAGAATTAATATTGCGGCCATCGGCTTGCGGCTTGAAGCGTTTGCGGTTTTCACCGCCCTCACCAGAATTTGATTTAGCACCAATAGCATTCATAGCTTCAGCGATTGTTTCATGTGCTTCCTTAGAAAGTGAACCAAAACTCATGGCACCAACTTTGAAGCGTTTAACAATTTCCTTGGCGGGTTCAACTTCTGATAAATCAACCTTGGGACGATTAGAATTAAATTCCCAAAGAGACCGCAGAGTCGTCGGCTGTTTTAGAGCCTCATTATCCAATTCGGTTGAGTATTGCTTAAAGAGACCGTAATCCCCGAGGCGAATAGATTGCTGGAAATTATAAATTGTCCGCGGATTAAAGAGGTGATACTCACCATCTGTCTTATACTGATAGGAACCGCCGGAAGGCAGGAAATCATTGGCTCTTGGTCCAAAAGCGAAATCAACACGCTCTAAATATTCTTTTTCAATTTGATTTAAAGTCAATCCTTCAATACGTGTAGCCGTTCCCCTAAAATATTGCTTAACAACATCAGAGGAAAGTCCAAGGGCTTCAAAAAGCTGAGCTCCTTTATAGCCAAGTACCGTTGAAATTCCCATACGGCTCATGACCTTGACAATCCCTTTTTCGGCAGCCTTACGGTATTTTTCAAAAGAATCGCTGGTCTTATCAAAGGCTTCTAAGGTTGCATAAGCACCATAAGGGTGGATAGCTGTCGCGCCAAAACCAACCAAGGTTGCAAAATGATGAACTTCAAAAGCTTCTGCCGTATCAACAACAATTGAAAATTGACTAGCTTTTCCTTTGACAACCATATAATTATTCAAACCAGAAACTGCCAGCAAAATAGGAATCGCGATGCGCCCTTTAGTAACACCTCGATCTGACAAAATGATAATCTTACTACCCTGATTGACCGCTTCGTCAGCTTTTTTGAAAAGATCTTCCAAAGCATATTGCAGGCGATTATTATCAGAATCTCCTAAATCATAGACTGTTGATAGAGTTGTTGCTTTGTAACGCTTATCTGTCAGATTGGCTAATTTTGCAAAATCCTGACTGGAAAGTACAGGACTGTCAACCTGAACCTTGACACAATTATCAGCACTATCTTGGCGAATATCCCCATCACCGCCTAAAAAGACTGTCGTTGAAACCACTAACTGCTCACGAATGGCATCAATAGGAGGATTGGTTACTTGAGCAAATTGCTGTTTAAAGTAAGTGAAGAGAGATTGCGGCTTCTTTGACAATACCGCCAAGGGGCTATCAAATCCCATTGAAATAACAGGTTCTTCCCCTTTTTCAGACATAGGCAGAATAACCGTACGGATCGTTTCATCTGTGTAGCCAAAAATCTTCCACATTTGATTAACATCATAATCATTGGCAATTTCTTCCTGCTCAGCAAAATCATCCAAGAGGGCAATATTTTCTTTTACCCACTCTTGGTAAGGGTGCTGTTTAGAATAAGTTTCTTTGACTTCTTCATTTTTCAATACCAAGCCTCTTTTGGTATCAATGAGCATCATATTGCCGGGTCCAAGAACACCCTTTTCAACAACTTGACTAGGTTCTATATCAACTACACCGGACTCACTTGAGCAAATCAAAAAGTTATCTTTGGTACGGGAATAGCGGCTAGGACGAAGACCATTACGGTCCAAACGAGCCCCGACCATCTCACCGTCAGTAAATACCAAAGCAGCTGGTCCATCCCAAGGAGCAACAAAACTAGAAGCATACTCGTAAAAAGCTGTTAATTCTTCTGAAAGACCAGCTTCCCTACCCCAAGCCTCAGGCACCATCATCAGCAAGCTTTGCGGAATATCGCGGCCGTGACGGTAGAGATACTCCAAACAATTTTCCAGCTTAGCAGAGTCTGAATTTTCTTCATTATAAACTTCAATTTGATGGCTGTGCATCCAATTTTCAGCCCCGCGAAGCGTATTGATTTCCCCGTTATGCGCCAAAAAACGGAAAGGCTGAGCACGATCCCAAGATGGGAAAGTATTTGTTGAAAAGCGAGAATGGGTTAAGGCAATGTGTGATTTGAACCGTTCATCTGACAAATCAGGATAAAACAGACGAACCTGAAAGGCATGCAGCATGCCTTTATAAACGATTGTTTTGCTTGACAAGGAGCAAATAAAAAGCTCATCTGCAGCAAACGTTTTTTCCAACTTGCGGCGCAGACGGAAAAGCCTATCTTCAAATGCGCGTCCACTCTGTGTTTCAGTTGGCTTTTCAATGAAGAGCTGCACAAAACTTGGCATAATTTCTTGAGCAGCTGGACCACAATTATCATAATTAAAGGGAACATCACGTGACAGTAATATATGAAAACCTAATCTTTTGATTTCACTAATCAGACTGTCTGCTAAAATGGTTTTTGCCACTTTATCTTGGGGAAGAAACAATTGGGCAACGGCATAGTCTCCTAATGGCGGTAAATCAACTTCTTCCTCTTGAGCTTTTAATCTGAAGAATTCATCTGGCATGGCTAACAATACACCAGCTCCGTCTCCTGTATCAGGCTCTGCACCTGTACCGCCGCGATGATTCATTCTCTCTAACATCGTTAAGGCATAATCAATCAACTGATGGCTAGCAATCCCATCAATCTGAGCAACAAATCCCATACCGCAGGCATCCGATTCAAAAGACGGATCCCACAGAGTTGTTTGTTGTGCCTTTTTAATAACCTCTCTCATACCTTTACTCCTAACCACATTCAACTAAGTCTCAAATTTTTGAATAGACGGTTAAATTATACCACATATTTATGCAGAAAAACAAATTATCGTAAAAAAATTCTGAAAATTCAATTATTTAGTAGACAAAAAAACAGCCACAACTGGCTGTTTTTTTACTTTAATAAAGATCCAAATAGTTGTCAACTTCCCATTGTGATACAAAGGCAGCATAACTTGACCATTCAATACGCTTAGCTTCAAGGAAACTTGTGTAAATATGATTACCCAAAGCAGCTTTAACCACTTCATCTTCTTGTAAGGCTTTCAGCGCATTGTGAAGAGTTGACGGAAGATCCGCAATGCCAGCTGCCTTACGTTCTTCAACAGTCATTACATAAATATTTGATTCTACAGGTGCCGGTGCTTCAATTTTGTTTTCAATACCATCAAGTCCAGATTCCAAAAGAACAGCCAAGGCTAAATAAGGATTAGCTGTAGGGTCAACCGAACGCAGTTCCAAACGTGTGCTGACACCGCGCGAAGCAGGTACACGAATCAACGGAGAACGGTTACGTCCTGCCCAAGCGATATAAACCGGAGCTTCATAACCAGGAACCAAACGTTTGTATGAGTTAACAGTTGGATTCATGATAGCAGTGTAGCTGTAAGCATGTCTCACTAAACCGCCCAAGAACTGATAAGCAGTTTCAGACAGTTGCATTCCTTTTGGATCTTTTGGATCAAAGAAAGCATTCTTACCATCGTTGTTAAACAAAGACATGTTACAATGCATTCCTGAACCGTTAATACCAAATTTAGGCTTAGCCATAAAGGTTGCATACAAGCCATGTTTACGAGCGATTGTTTTAACAACTAATTTGAACAGCTGAATTTTATCACAGGCTGTTAAAACATCAGCATATTTAAAATCAATTTCATGCTGGCCAATAGCTACTTCGTGATGGCTGGCTTCGACTTCAAATCCCATTTTAGTCAGGACATTAACAATCTCACGGCGTGTGTTATCCGCAAGGTCCGTAGGAGCTAAGTCAAAGTATCCGCCTTTATCATTTACTTCAGTAGTCGGATTGCCAAATTCATCCATTTTGAAAAGGAAAAACTCGGGCTCTGGGCCAAGGTTAAAGGATTGATATCCAAGATTTTCCATATGACGCAAAGCTTTTTTCAAATTACCGCGCGGATCACCGGCAAAGGGTTCCCCTTCTGCTGTATAAATATCACAGATTAAACCAGCAACGGCTCCGTTTTCATCTCCCCAAGGGAAAACAGTCCAAGTATTAAGATCAGGATAAAGATACATATCTGATTCATTAATACGTACAAAGCCTTCAATTGAAGAGCCGTCAAACATCGCTTTATTTGCAAGTACTTTATCTAGTTGTTCCTCAGTAGCTGGGATTTCGACGTTTTTCATGATTCCCAAGATGTCTGTAAACATTAAACGGAGGAAAGTAACATTTTTCTCCTTAACTTCGCGACGAATGTCTGCTGCTGTGATTGCCATAATGGCCTCCTTTTAAAAATTAGATTTCACGTTACGCACTTATATACGTAAACCGCCAAGATGTTGTGTCGGACTCGAAAAACGGCCCTGATTTCGGAGTTCGTCATGCAAGATTCGTCGAACATCCGCATCTGTCAAAGCCTTTTGCTTTTTCAAGGCACGATCTTTGCGATCAGCATACTCTCTCTTGATAGCTGCGATATTTAATCCTTCATCCAAGAAGTCCTTGATTTCCAGTAAAACATCCATATCATTCAGCGAGTACAGACGTCGATTTCCAGAACTGCGATCCGGAGTCAGCAATCCTTGGTCCTCATAATAACGAATCTGACGAGCAGTTAAATCCGTTAATTTCATTACAGTCCCGATAGGAAAGACTGCCATTGATCGCCGAAGTTCTTTTTCTTTCATGATTTCCTCCTTTCATTGTCTATTATATTCTGAAAATTTATGGCTGTCAAGCCTATATGTTATATTTTCTAACATAAACATCAAACTTTTTCTTTCTTAAACCATTTTCGTATCTTATCGATGTCCGAATTAACAGTGATGGCAATGAAAACACCCATGAAAGTTTCGAAAATCCTAGCAAAAATATAAAGAATTGTTTCATCCTTGGGAATGGACAAGGTAATAATAAGCAAGGCTGAAACACCGCCGATAATCCCTGTTTTATTGTTCATGGCAACATTAGTCATAATAGTCAGCATGGTAAATATGGGAACAAAAACAACTGTGACCCAATATTGATAGTGAAACAGACTATTGATGAAAAAAAATACGAGCGAGTAAACACCTCCGATACTATTGCCGACTATGCGCGACGTCCCAAAATGGACACTTTTATCAAAGTCCTCACGCAAACTAAAAACAGCCGTCAAAGCACCAATTTGAAGGCCTTTCCAGCCAAATACGCCAAAAAGCAGGAGCACTAAAAAAACAGCTAAACCTGACTTAAACGTCCTCATACCTAAGGTAAATTTTTGGGGATTAAAATGATATTTTTTCATACTTTAATTGTAACATGTTTTTCAGCGAAAAGGGACAGTAAAATAATAATCAAGCTATTGTGAATACTAGCTATCTCCAGCAAAATCGCTCCTGCATTACTTTTAATACTCCGTTAAAATCAATATCTGATTTTATTTTTTGCATTCCTCATGTAGTGAAGGGGCGGGAAGCGACCTCATTTCTGAGTTCCATTCCTTTTTGCTGGGCCAAAGTCTTGTTGCAGCTCCTGATGGTAGAATTAGTTACAATTCTATCATCACTAGTGCAGAAAGCAAGTTAGAGAACTCAAATAAGAACAATTGCCATCCTGTAAAAATTTCTAGGTATTGAATTTTATTGAGTATAAAAAAACAATCTTTTGCTGGCAGTAGCCATTTAGCTAAATCTGCAAATCCCATTATGAAGAACTGCCAATTAGTTTTGAGCAGCAAAAAAGAGCTCGAAAGCTCTTTTCTTATTATTTATCTGTCAATGCAGCCAAGCCTGGCAACACTTTACCTTCTAGTAATTCTATAGATGCACCACCACCGCGTCGCAAATATCTTCACTATCACAAAAAGGGTGAACTGACTCACCCTTTTTGCTAACATTTCTGCTCCTTTTCTACAAAATTCTGATTTTGTAGAAGACTGATGGTGAAATCTTATTTATCTGTAAGAGCTGCTAATCCCGGAAGAACCTTCCCTTCGAGAAGTTCCATGCTTGCGCCACCACCCGTAGAAATCCATGAGAATTTGTCAGCACGGCCAAGGTTGATAGCTGCGGCAGCTGAGTCACCACCACCGATGATTGATTTAACGCCTGGTTGTTTAACGATAGCGTCCATGACACCGATTGTACCAGCTTGGAAATCAGGATTTTCGAACACACCCATAGGACCGTTCCATACAACTGTTTTCGCACCAGTCAACTCTTCATCAAATTT
This sequence comes from Streptococcus ratti FA-1 = DSM 20564, assembly GCF_000286075.1. GTDB lineage: Bacteria > Bacillota > Bacilli > Lactobacillales > Streptococcaceae > Streptococcus > Streptococcus ratti. Next base: position 1,210,206 of record NZ_AJTZ01000005.1, read on the forward strand.
AGCAATTGATTTAGGACCGATGTCAAGACCAAGGAAACCAGGATCTACAGCTTCACCTTCAGTATCTTTAACTTCAGTGTAATCAGCAAATGCGTTTGCTTCTTTTGAGTCAACTGGCAAAATTAATTTACCGTCTGCTTTAGCTAAAAGATCTTTGGCAATTTCAAGTTTATCTTCTTCAACAAGTGAGTCGCCGATTTCGATACCTTGTACTTTAAGGAATGTGTAAGTCATACCGCCGCCAATAAGGACTTTATCAGCTTTTTTCAGCAAGTTTTCGATAACACCAATCTTATCTGAAACTTTTGATCCGCCAAGGATAGCGATAAATGGACGAACTGGATTATCAACAGCTTCTTGGATGTAGGCAATTTCATTTTCAAGAAGGAAACCGGCAACTGCCTTATCAACGTTTGCTGAGATACCGACATTTGATGCGTGAGCACGGTGAGCTGTTCCGAAAGCATCGTTTACAAAGATACCGTCGCCAAGGCTTGCCCAATACTTACCAAGCTCTGGATCATTTTTAGATTCTTTCTTGCCGTCAACATCTTCAAAACGAGTGTTTTCAACCAAAAGAACTTGTCCATCTTCAAGAGCATTAATAGCTGCTTCAAGTTTTTCACCACGAGTAACCCCTGGGAAAACAACTTCCTGACCCAATTTTTTAGAAAGATCAGCTGCTACAGGAGCAAGTGATTTACCTTCTTTATCTGCTTCTTCTTTCACACGTCCAAGGTGAGAGAAGAGAACCGCACGGCCACCATTTTCAATGATGTATTTAATGGTTGGTAATGCCGCAGTAATACGGTTATCATTTGTAATAACGCCATCTTTTACAGGTACGTTAAAGTCAACACGAACGAGAACTTTCTTCCCCTTCAAATCAACGTCTTTAACAGTCAATTTTGCCATGAATATAGACTCCTTAAAATTTTTTATACATGCTAATTATATCACAAATTTTTCCAAAGTGGAATCTGTAAAGCTGTTTCATTCCCTAATTTACAAAATAAATCCTCAATAGCGCAGCAAAAAAACTGACAAACAAAAAAGAGTAAGAACATAAAACAATGAAAAGATCTGCCCTACTCTTTTAACTAACAAACAGCCGTTGCCGCTGCTATCATCAGAAACCAACCTGATCAGGATCTCGCTGGGTCTTGATCCCTTCAATCTTATCTAATTTGCTGATATCCTCTTCGTCCAAATCAAAATCAAAGATATGAAGATTAGCCTCAATATTCTTAGGAGTCGCCGATTTTGGCAAAGGCAAGAAACCTTTTTGCAGCGACCAGCGCAGGGCTACTTGCGCGGCTGATTTATCGTATTTATCGGCAATTTCTTCAACCACCGGATTGCCAAAGATTGTTCCAGTTCCCAGCGGGCTGTACGCTTCCAAAAGAATATCCTTATCTCGGCAAAAAGCAACTAATTCTTCCTGAACACATCCTGGAGCCAAAAGAATTTGATTGACATGCGGTTTAACTTCAGCCGTTTCAAACAGTGCTTCCAAGTGATGAATCATAAAATTAGAAACACCAATAGCACGAACTTTCCCTGCCTTATAAGCTTCTTCCATAGCTTTCCAGACACCGGCATTGCCAGCTTTCCAAGCGTCATTCTCCCGCAAAGCTTTGGGATTAGGCCAGTGAATCAAAAGAAGATCTAAGTAATCAACACCAAGTTTTTCAAGCGACTCATCAATAGATGCTTTAGCCAGTTCGTAATTATGTTTATCATTCCAGACCTTTGTTGTCAGAAAAATATCAGAACGTGCCAAGCCACTGTCTGCGATTGCTTTTCCGACACTGACTTCATTACCATAGACTTGTGCGGTATCTACATGGCGGTATCCCACTTTAAGAGCATGACGAACACTGTTATAAGCCTCATCACCCTCAGAAATCTGCCAGGTTCCAAAGCCAATCTTTGGAATTTCTACACCGTTATTTAAAGTATAAACTTCCATATTGCTCCTCCATTTTAAAAGTCTCCATTGGATTGTAGGATTCTTTAATAATTTCTTTCACATCCTCTGCCATTAAATTAACAAAACGATCGTTAAACAAGATAAGTGCCATCCTGAATATTTGAACGGATATCCTGGCAGATACTGATACTCAATGAAAATCACAATCAGACTAGGCGACGCAGATGCAGATAGAACTGTCTTCATCAAATCAAGGCAACAAGGTCTGAGTTTGCTTTTCGAAGAGTATGAGATATTTAGGCCTTACTTTGCCTATAAAATCGCCTCTCTTTTATCTATGAAACAGCTTTCCTTTATTATAGCACCGGCTTTTATAAAAATCTATAATTTTAAAATAATAGATACAGCCTTTTAACTTATTTAAAACAAGAAAAAAGAAGGCCGAAGCCTTCTTTCACAATCACTTTTATTTAGCGATTTTTGCGAAGTACTCAAGAGTACGAACAAGTTGTGAAGTGTATGACATTTCATTGTCGTACCAAGAAACAACTTTAACCAATTGTTTGCCATCAACAGTTTGTACTTTAGTTTGAGTAGCATCGAACAACGAACCGTATGAGATACCAACGATATCTGATGAAACGATTGGATCTTCAGTGTATCCGTATGATTCATTTGAAGCTGCTTTCATAGCCGCGTTAACTTCATCAACAGTAACTTCTTTATCAAGAACTGCTACCAATTCAGTAACTGATCCAGTTGGAACAGGAACACGTTGAGCAGCACCATCAAGTTTGCCGTTCAATTCAGGAATAACAAGACCGATAGCTTTTGCAGCACCAGTTGAGTTAGGAACGATGTTAGCTGCAGCAGCGCGAGCACGACGAAGGTCACCTTTGCGGTGTGGTCCGTCAAGAACCATTTGGTCACCAGTGTAAGCGTGGATAGTAGTCATCAAACCTTGTTTAACACCAAAGTTATCCTGTAAAGCTTTTGCCATTGGAGCAAGACAGTTTGTAGTACATGAAGCACCTGAGATAACTGTTTCAGTACCGTCAAGGATTTCATGGTTAGTGTTGAAAACGATTGTTTTAACATCATTTCCGCCAGGAGCTGTGATAACAACTTTCTTAGCACCACCGTTAGCATGCAAATGTTTTTCAGCAGCTTCTTTAGTTGCAAAGAAACCAGTTGCTTCAAGAACGATTTCTACACCGTCAGCAGCCCAATCAATTTTTGTTGGATCAGCTTCAGCAGAAACTTTAACGAATTTGCCGTTTACTTCAAATCCACCTTCTTTAACTTCAACGTTACCGTCGAAGCGACCTTGAGTTGAATCATATTTCAACAAGTGTGCAAGCATGTTTGGATCTGTAAGGTCGTTGATGCGTGTAACTTCAACACCTTCTACGTTTTGGATACGACGGAAAGCAAGACGTCCGATACGACCGAAACCGTTAATACCAACTTTAACTACCATTAGTGATTTCCTCCTTATGAAAATCAAAAAAATTTATTTTAAAAGGCAGGGCCTTTTAGACAATTGTGAAAAGATTAACTTACACAAGTATAAAGCAACCTTTTAACACCCTTATTATATAATTATTTTAAGAAAATTGCAAACGATTTTCCTTGATGAAAAGAAAAAAAGGAGAACGAAAAGGAAGCTTTGTCAAGCTAAATTTCACGTTTTCCTTTTTTATGAAAGAAGTAAATCTGCGCAGCAGCTAAGCTATCAGGCAGCTTAGGCCTCTCCTGCGTTTTTCTTGATGATTTCTTCCTGAACAGATTTTGGAACATCTTCGTAGTGGTCAAATACCATCATGAAAGTACCGCGACCTTGAGAAGCAGAACGAAGAACAGTTGCGTAACCAAACATTTCAGCAAGCGGAACAAAGGCACGAACGATTTGGCTGTTTCCGTGTGCTTCCATACCGTCTACGCGACCGCGACGAGCAGTCACATGCCCCATAACATCACCAAGGTTTTCTTCTGGAACAGTAATTGTGACAAGCATCATTGGTTCAAGGATAACAGGCTGTGCCGTCTTAGCAGCTTCTTTAAGCGCCAGAGATGCAGCGATCTTGAAGGCTGTTTCAGATGAGTCGACATCGTGGTAAGAACCATCGTAAAGTTTTGCTTTGATATCAACCATTGGGTAACCAGCAAGAACACCGTTAGCCATAGATTCTTGAAGACCTTTTTCTACTGCTGGAATGAATTCACGCGGAACCACACCACCAACGATAGCATTTTCAAATTCGAAGCCTTTACCTTCTTCATTTGGTGTAAATTCAATCCAAACATCACCAAATTGACCTTTACCACCAGATTGACGTTTGAAGAATCCGCGTGCTTGGGTAGCTTGACGGAATGTTTCACGGTAAGATACCTGAGGCGCACCTACGTTAGCTTCAACCTTGTGTTCACGTTTCAAACGGTCAACAAGGACATCCAAGTGAAGCTCACCCATACCAGAGATAACAGTTTCACCTGTTTCAGCGTTAGTTTCAACACGGAAGGTTGGATCTTCTTCAGCCAATTTTTGAAGACCGATAGCCATTTTATCTTGGTCAGCTTTTGTCTTAGGTTCAACCATAAGCTGGATAACTGGTTCTGGGACTTCAATTGACTCAAGAATAATTTTAGCTTTTTCATCAGTCAATGAGTCACCAGTTGTCGTATCTTTCAAACCAATAGCAGCTGCGATATCGCCTGAGTAAACAGTTTCAATTTCTTTACGGCTGTTAGCATGCATTTGCAGGATACGTCCGATACGTTCACGTTTACCTTTAGTTGTGTTCAAGACGTAAGAACCAGAGTTCATTACCCCTGAGTAAACACGGATGAAAGTCAAACGGCCTACAAATGGGTCAGTCATAATCTTGAAAGCAAGTGCTGCAAATGGTTCATCATCAGATGCTGGGCGAGTTTCTTCTTCGTCTGTATCAGGATTGACACCTTTAATTGCTGGAACATCAAGCGGGCTTGGAAGATAGTCCAAAACCGCATCAAGCATCATTTGAACACCTTTGTTTTTGAAGGCGGAACCGCAAAGAACAGGGTAGAACTCTACATTGATAGTAGCTTTACGGATAGCTGCTTTCAATTCTGCTTCAGTGATTTCTTCACCTTCCAGATATTTCATCATGAGGTCTTCATCAGTTTCTGCTACTGCTTCAATTAATTTTTCACGGTATTCATTAGCTTGATCTACATATTCAGCTGGAATATCTTCTTCAAGAATATCTGTACCAAGGTCATTGGTATAGATTTCCGCTTTCATTGTTACCAAGTCAATGATTCCTTGGAAATCATCTTCAGCACCGATTGGCAGTTGAATTGGGTGAGCATTTGCCTGAAGGCGGTCATGAAGCGTGCTTACTGAATAAAGGAAATCAGCGCCGATTTTATCCATCTTATTAGCAAATACGATACGAGGAACACCGTATTCAGTCGCTTGACGCCAAACAGTTTCTGTCTGAGGTTCTACACCTGATTGTGCATCAAGAACAGTTACAGCACCGTCTAATACACGGAGAGAACGTTGCACTTCGATTGTGAAGTCCACGTGTCCTGGTGTGTCGATGATGTTAACACGAGTGTCTTTCCATTGAGCAGTTGTAGCGGCTGAAGTGATTGTGATACCGCGTTCTTGCTCTTGTTCCATCCAGTCCATTTGTGAAGCACCTTCGTGGGTTTCACCGATTTTATGGATTTTACCAGTATAGTAAAGAATACGCTCTGTTGTTGTTGTTTTACCAGCATCAACGTGAGCCATGATACCGATATTACGAGTTTTTTCAAGTGAAAATTCGCGAGCCATTGTGGTTTTTCTCCTATAATTTTTATTTACTTTTTTATTCTAACATTATTTTAGAAAGAACGGATAGGCAGGACCTACCCGTTCTCGCATCGTTTTTCATTTTTTCCTGTGGAAGATGGGTGACAGCCCAGCTCTAATAGAACTTAGTATGAGTAGCAAACCTACCGTGAAAAAAGATGAACTTCCTCATGCGCAAGCGCACAGCGTCAGTTCTCTGTTTTTCACTAGCATGCTAACTCTTTGCATCTTATTCTTAGTTGAATTTTAGCTACAAATGTCCTATCTTAACTGAACCCGGCCGGCGTACTGCCAGTGAAAAAAGATAAGTTTCCTTGGTTGTAAACAACCAGCGTCATCTTCCTATTTTTCACCTGTACGCCCGCCCTTGGTATCTTAATCTTACCAGCGGAAGTGTGCAAAAGCACGGTTAGCTTCAGCCATACGGTGTGTATCTTCACGTTTCTTAACTGAGGCACCTGTATTATTGGACGCATCTAAGATTTCTTTTGCAAGACGATCTTTCATTGTGTGTTCGCCACGAGCACGTGACGCAGTTACCAACCAACGAAGACCTAATGTTGTCCGACGTTCTGGACGAACTTCAACTGGAACTTGGTAGTTAGAACCACCAACACGGCGGGCACGAACTTCAAGAACTGGCATGATATTTTCCATTGCCGTCTCAAATACTTCAAGTGCATCATTTCCTGTTGCTTCCTTAATTTGTTCGAAAGCTCCATAAACAATAGATGATGCTGTACCACGTTTACCATCAAGCATAACGCGGTTGATAAGACGTGTTACAAGTTTTGAATTGTATAATGGATCTGGCAATACTTCGCGCTTAGGCGCACGGTTTTTACGACTCATTTCTTAATCTCCCTTCCTTATGCTTTTGGCTTCTTAGTACCATATTTAGAACGGCCTTGTTTACGATCAGTAACACCGGCAGTATCCAGTGCACCACGAACGATATGGTAACGTACCCCTGGAAGGTCTTTTACACGTCCGCCACGAATAAGAACAACACTGTGTTCCTGCAGGTTGTGGCCAATACCTGGAATATAGGCCGTTACTTCGATAAGGTTACTCAAACGAACACGAGCAAATTTACGAAGGGCTGAGTTAGGTTTCTTAGGTGTCATTGTTCCGACACGTGTAGCAACACCACGTTTTTGAGGTGCAGCAAGTTTAGTATGAACTTTTTTATGGCTGTTGTAACCAATGTTCAATGCTGGTGAGTCAGATTTTTCTACTTTAGACTTACGTGGTTTACGTACCAACTGGTTAATTGTAGGCATCTACATTCTCCTGTAAAATTTTTATTTTGGTTGACATAGCACTCGGTGACAGCCCATGTCTGTGTGTACTTTGCAACATTTGTCAGCACGTCTCTGTACACTTTTGAGAGACCAAAAGTAAAAAGTACCGCTTATCATAGTAACACAGCGGCAACGCTTTGTCAATAGTTTTTTCCTGTTCTTATACCTCTGCAAAAAATAAAAACAAAAGCCCAAAAATTATAAGTTCATTATGCATTTTGGCTCCGCATATTACGCATATTATCTGATAAAAAACTGAGGCAGACACATACGATTTTCCTGCAATCATGTGTGTCTGTCTCAGACGCTTTTACTGATATTATTAAGGGGTTACCTGAACGCTTCCGTCCGGATTGACTTTCACACTGGAGTCGCCATTGTTAGCTTCGATGCCATCCTCGCCTACTTTAGCACTGGAATCACCATTTTCCGCTTCAATTTCACCATCTTGATTAACTTCAGCTTTGGAATTGCCATTATCAGCTTTAATCTTTCCATCATCTACTTCGGCAGTATCATCACCATTGCTGGCTTTAATCTTTCCCTTGTCAACAGAAGCTTTTTTCTTCTTCGTTGTTCTAGACGTTTTCTGAGATGTATCTGTCTTTGAATCTTTTTTCGAGTCACTGCAGGCAGTTAACCCAACTAAGAGGAGTAAAGACAAAACGGCAATTGTTGTTTTCTTCATAAGAAACCTCCTTAATTATTGCTATCATTATATCATAGTTTTTGAAATTTTTCTAACAATTCACAGACAGCATCACTTTTTTGTCCAAACAGCATCAAAAATGTTTCCCAACCTAACATCCACCTTATTTTCTTTAACATCAATATCTGTGACTGTCAAAAGAGATTTATAGCTGAGGTTCTCTCTTTTTTCCTGAGCATTGTCAGCAAATACAGCTACACCGACCAGACTGCAGTCAAATTCTCTTAAAAGGCTAACCATTCCGCTAATTGTACCGCCTCCCTTAAGAAAATCATCTACAATCAAAACCCTGCTGTTAGGTTTAAGGCTTCGTTTGGACAAAAACATCTTTTCGATACGATCGCTGGAGCCAGAAGCATAGTTGACAGAAACAGTCGAGCCTTCTGTAATTTTTAAATCCCGCCGAACGATGACAAAAGGTACATTGAGGATATTGGCAACCGCATTTGCTAAGGGAACTCCTTTGGTTGCGACCGTCATTACGGTGTCAATTTTTTCACCTTTAAAGGCATTGGCAATAATCCGACCGATATTTTTTAAAATACTGGGTGTGCTCAATAAATCCGACAGGTAAATATAGCCTCCCGGCAAAATCCGATTACTCTCTGAAAGCCGCTGGCAAAGCTCTTCAGCAATTTCTTTGGCCTCAGTTCCAGAAATTGCCGGCGTAAAAATAACACCGCCGTTGGCACCGGTCACTGTCTCAATATGACCAATACCGCCTTCTGCAAAGGCTTTTTTTATAATAGCAATATCTTCTGAAATGGAAGATTTTGCTGCTCCGTAGTTTTCTGCAAAAGTATTAAGACTTGTTAGTTGATGAGGGTTGTTCACCAGATAATTGGAAATAACAACCATCCGTTCGCTGCGTCGTAATTTCATAAATTCACCATTCATTATTTTACTTTTATTATACCATATAAAGAAATAAAAAGACGAACATTACCGTTTTAATATCCATCTTTTTTCGTCTTTTAGTGATTTGTTTTGGGCTTATAGAAAGAACGATTGTCCATAGCAAAAATCCGGCCTGTCATTTCTCCTTCGGACACCCGCGACAGGGCTGAAGTCATCATCATCATTTCCGCATCAAGGTTGTCAATCATATGAATAACCTCTGCTTCCATAATCCTTGGTCTGACCGGACTGCCGTATTCTAAGAGCCCGTGATGGCTGAGGATAACATGGCGAAGGACGATGACATCCTCCTTGCTATCATCAATGTTTAGCTCGGCTAAAACCTTGGTAATTTCTTCATCAATCAAGGCAATATGGCCAATAAGATTACCGCGGACAGTATACTCTGTATTATCAGGACCAGTCAACTCAAGAACCTTGGCTAAATCATGGAGCATAATTCCTGCAAAAAGAAGGCTCTTATCAAGCTCTTGATAAATATCTCCGATACTGTCTGCCAAGCGAACCATGGTTGCTGTATGATAGGCCAGACCGACTTCAAAAGCATGGTGATTGGTCTTGGCGGCAGGATAAGTGAAAAATTCATGGCTGTACTTACGGTAAAGCGCTCTGACAATCCGCTGCCAAGTAGCATTTTCAATTTTAAAGAGCATCTGCTCCAAATAGTCTCTGATTTCCTTGACATCAACCGGCGGTTTTTCCTTGAAATCCTTAGGATCATTAGGTTCACCCTCCTTGGGATGGCGCAAGCTGATTTGATTGACCTGCGGGGTACCGTTGTAGACCTCACGGCGGCCCTTCATAAAGACAACTTTGCCAGCTGTGAATTCTTCGACATTATAGGGCTGAGCATCCCAAAGATTGCCGGAGATTTCTCCGCTGTCATCCTGAAAAGTGAAAGCAAGATAATCCTTGCCAGCTCTTGTTTTTCGAAGTTCTGCTGACTTAATGAGATAAAATCCTTCAAAAAGCTCATCTTTTTTCATTTGACTAATTTTCATCTGGTTCCTCATCTTCTAGCGGTGCAATATTTAAGAGCAGCCGAGTATTGTCATCTTCGTACAGTTCAATATCTCTAAGCACCCGATCAATGGCGTTGGTCCGCGTTGTCAAAAGCTTATCAATATTGTTACTGGCTCGGTGCAGCTGTTTCTGAGTTGTCTGCAGAAGGCCGCCGAATTTGTTAAATTCTGACTTAACATTCCCTAAAATTTTACTGATATCATCAGCATTCTTTTGAATATTCAAGGTCTTAAAGCCAACGGACAGCGAATTTAGAAGCGCTGACAGGGTGGATGGCCCGGCAACTACAATGTGCTCATCACGGCGCAGGCTGTCAAAGAAGTCAGCATTCCTAACAACCTCAGAATAAAGGCCTTCTGTCGGCAGGAACATAATGCCAAAATTGGTTGTTTCCGGCGGGTTAAGGTATTTCTTTTGAATATCCTTAGCAAAACGTTTGAGACCGGCAAGCAGAGCTTTGCGATGAAACTCAATCTGCTCTTTATCACCCGTTTCATAAGCATCCTCTAAACGGTAATAATCTTCCAGCGGAAACTTAGAATCAATAGGCAGATAAACATAGTCATCCTGATGACTGCCTGGCAGTTTGATGGCATATTCCACACGTTCAGCCGATCCTTTAACTGTCGCAAATTCACGTTCATACTGACTTTCAGTCATGATGTCTTCAATAATTTGCCCCAGCTGCAATTCTCCCAAGATACCCCGCGTCTTAGTATTAGAGAGAACTTTGTTTAAAGTGCCGACATCACGCGCTACTGTCTTCATCTCACCTAAACCTTGATTGACACTTTCCAGCTGTTTGGAAACTGTTTCAAAGGATGTTCTGAGACGGTTATGCAAGGTTTGATCCAGTTTTTCTTCAACCGTCTGCCGCATTTCCTCCAAACGTTTCTCATTTGAAGTCTGCATATCTTTAACAGACTGCGTCAATTGGACATTAATCTGCTCCAAACGCTTATCGGAACGGTCACGGCTGTCAGTAAGATTTTGATATAAAACATCTCTTAAATCTGCGAACTGCTGTAAAAGATCATTTTGCAGACGCGTCAGCTGCGTATTGATTTCAAGCAGCTGGTTTTTGTTCGCCATTTCTAATTGGTAGGAAACCTGATCTGACAAATTATCAGCATTGTCATCCAGCTTTTTTTCCAAACCAGACTTATTTTTATCCACTTTCAAAAAAACAGCAGCGCTGATAAAGCAGGCACTCATAGCCAGCAATAAGGTGAGAATATCCATTATTAATTAAATCCTATCTTTGGTTTGAATCACAACGGCATAACCCGATGAAACAGAAAAACAGATGGGCTTGCCAATAAATTCATTGCTGCCGTAAATCTTCTTCTGGAAAAAATTCTTTTCAGAGAGTTCGTATTTGGCATCCTGAATGGTCAAGGGAGCGTCATTGTCAGCCATAAAAGAAATATAAACCATTCCGGCTTCCTGTTTAACACAGTGCTGGCCCGGAGGAAAAAACTGTACCAGATTTTGCCTGTCACGCAAACGAAAATGCTCCATAAACGGGGCTAAATCCGGATTACTGGGCAGAAAAATATTTGCCAGGGTGTGATCCAGACGGCCGCCAAAGGCTCCAAAGATGGTTACTTCGGCCTTGTCAAACTGCTGAAAAATCGTTTTGAGAGCCAGTTCAGTGTCCGTGTCCTCTTTTTCTGCCGGAGCTGTGACAAACTGTTTGGCTGCAGTCTTAATCTTTTTCAGCTCTTGTTCAGACACCGAATCAAAGTCCCCAACAGCCAAATCTAGAGGCAGGTGATTTTGGAGCAGGAAAGAGCAGCCTCGGTCAATTCCTACAAAACAATCAAAATTTGTCGTGAAATACTCCAAGTCACCCCCTGTGAAAAGAGCTATTCTAGTCATTTATGGCCGCTTTCAAGGTTTCAACTCGGGCTGACAGGTTGTCCTTGAAAAGATAAGAACCTGCTACAAAAACATCGGCTCCCGCTTGGGCACAGGCACTTATAGTTTTGTTGTCTACTCCGCCATCCACTTCAATGTCATAGTCAAGACCGCGCTGCTCACGCAGCCGAGCTGCCAGCTTTACCTTTTCCAAGCATTCGGGAATAAAGGCTTGTCCGCCAAAACCCGGATTGACAGTCATGATTAAGACTTGATCAACTAAATTCAGAACAGGTTCGATCGCTCCTAAAGGAGTTCCGGGATTGATGACAACACCTGCTTTCATCCCTGCAGCCTTGATTTTTTGCAGGGCGCCGTGAACATGGGTTGTGGCCTCAGCATGAATAGTCATAATATCAGCTCCTGCTTGGGCAAAATCATCAACATAGCGTTCGGGATTGACAACCATAAGGTGGCAGTCAAAAACTAATTTACTATGCTTACGCATACTGGCAACTACGCCCGCACCAAAGCTGATATTAGGCACAAACTGGCCGTCCATAATGTCAATATGGACATATTTAACACCTGTTTCTTCAATACGCTTTAATTCTTTTTCAAAATTAGCGTAATCTGCAGCCAAGATGGATGGGGCAATTTTGTAAGTTGACATAAAAAGGACCTACTTTCTCTTAATCGTTTTCTTATAAGTCTCCCGACGGTTTTCAATCTCGCTAAGGAATTGCAGGTAGTGCTGATAGCGTTCCTGCCAGATAACCTTCTGTTCCACCGCTTCTTTAACTGCACAGTCCGGTTCATGCGTATGAGTACAGGAACGAAACTTGCAGGCAGAACTCAGCCGCAAAAATTCAGGAAAGGCAGCGTTTAAGGCTTCACTACTTGTTATTTCGTAATCAAGCGAGCTAAATCCAGGGGTATCAGCAATTTTACCGCCGTGTACATTGTAAAGTGTTACAGCGCGTGTCGTATGACGGCCGCGGCCTAAGCTGTCCGAAATTTCAGCAGTTTCAAGATTCAAATCCGGAGCAATTTTATTAAGCAGCGTTGATTTGCCAACACCTGTCTGTCCCATGAACACAGTAATCTTATCCTTTAAAAGCGGCAGCAGCTCTGACAAATGATAAATAACCTGGTAGCCAATCTGTTGATATTGCTCCTTAATAACGTTTAAACAGCTCAAATCTTTCAGCAAATCAAGCTTAGAAATATAAATCAAAGGCTTGATATTTTTATGCTCCAAAAGAATCAAGAAGCGATCCAGCAGATTAATATTCAAATCGGGCTCCTTGGCTGACATAATAACCACAGCCTGATCAACATTGACAATGGGCGGCCGTATCAAACTGTTTTTTCGCTCATGAATGGCCAAAATATAACCCTCTGAATGTTCTTCCGCCGAAAAGTCAACCTCATCGCCAACATAGGGACGATGCCCTTTTTTTCTGAAATTCCCGCGTGCCCGTGTCTGATAAACCTGACCATTTGACTCCACGTAATAAAATCCGGCCAAAGACTTAATAATTTTCCCTTGCAAACGCTCTCCTCGCTAAACTTATTAAATTCATTATATCAAAAAATTAATCTTTTTTCTGTTTAGGTATTGGCAAATCACAAAAAAAGCGTATAATAGTATAATGTATTATAAAGTCAGCGGAGATGGTGGAACGGCAGACACGCATGCTTCAGGCGCATGTGCCCGTACGGGCGTGAGGGTTCAAATCCCTTTCTCCGCATTTTCGGGCTTCTTAGCTCAGTCAGCTTTCTCGCTGACTCTTTTTAATATCTTTACAGCTTTTTAAGGCAATTTAAAAAAGCCGCATTTGGAAAGGTGGCCCAGCTTGGTACGGCACCGGACTCGAAATCCGGCAAGTGGACTTTGTTCATGCGCGGGTTCAAATCCCGTCCTTTCCTTATCAATAGTTAACTCTCGTCTTCTTAATAGGCGAGAGTTTTTTTAATCTTAAAAAGCTGCTATTACTAGAGTCAGCTGCTCCTAATCAACCAGGCTCTAAATGTTAAAAATAAGTCGCTTTTTCTTGACGATAGTTTTATAAAGTGATATATTTATAACATAAAGAGTTATAAATATATCACATTTCTATATAGAAAGAAGGTCTGACTCATGAAAAATAAAAAATGGCTCTACATTGCCTGGCTTCCCCTGATGTTACTCTTGTGGTTTCTCTCTCCGCAAAGTCATCCTGCTTGGATAAAACCTACTGTTTTCATTATCGTTTTACTGGTTCAATCTGTCATTCTTTGGTTCTTTCACAAAGAAGCCTTTCAAGATCCAGAAGATCGCTATTTTGGACTGACTGAAAAATTGTACAGTATGACAATCTTTGCCGCGATGGGGGTTTATACCAAAGGTATTTGGGCTCTTACTCCAAATAGCAATCCTATCTGGATAAAGCATGTCTTTTTAGGCTTAGGCTTACTGATTTTAGTTGTTTTCTTCCTCTACTTTGCTTTCAAAAAAGTAGACGAAAAACCTGATGAACGCTTTTATGCTGACTTGGCTAAAGCTGCTTGCCTGACCTTGACCTTAATGTTAGCCTGCTTGATGATTTTGAGCGTCATCACCTTCTTTTTCCCATTTACTCTGACAGCTGGGAGGGTTTTGATTTTCGGCGCAGTGATGATTTTAGCCTTTGATATTGCTTTCTTCCTCTTTGAGAAAAGAGGTGCTTAAGATGGCGAATATTCAAACCAACCTCAAAGAACTGCGGAAAGCCAAAAAAATGAGCCAACAGGAACTGGCGCAAGTAGTCGGTGTTCGCAGAGAAACCATTATTCACCTAGAAAACAATCGTTACAACCCGTCACTTGAAATGGCACTGAAAATCGCAGAGATTTTCCAGCTGCCTGTGGAAGATATTTTTCAACTGAATAAGGAGGAATACTCATGACCACACAAACTTGCCCTTACTGTGGGGGAATTCAATTTGTAACAGCTAAGCAAAATAAAGGTTATGCTGGTATCTCACGTTCAGGCAGTGCTACTAGTCTAGGTCAATCAATCTGCCTAGAAATCTGCAAAAACTGCGGAACAGTTGTTCGATTTTTTGTCGAACATCCTGAAAAGTTAAGTTAAACTCCTAACCACACAGAAAAAGTCCCTAAAAAATAAATTCTAAGAACCTCGTCTTCAGTCTGAAATCTCACTGATTTAGCGAGTTCTTTTTGATAGGATAAGCAAGCAGCAACTCAGTAAAAAGGTCAATGCTGTCATGCTGCCTGTTCCATATTTTTCAAGCGGACTGCTGCTGATAAAGAAATTAAAAACAGTCGCTAGCAGAGACAGACCTGTCATCATCACCATGACAAGGTCTTGCCTTGCTTTTGTCCAGCGGCTAGGAAGCATTTGCCCATAGGTTAAGTAAAAATAAGCAAAAAACGACCAGACCAGAGTAAACAAAAAATTAGCCGGTCTTAGCCAGAGCGGAAAGACCGTGTAAGCTCCGCCGAAAAAGAAAACGCCCAAAGGGAAGCCCAGCAAAATTAAGAAATGCAGAATAGCTTGGATGAAATAAAGCAGAGCACAGGCAATAGACAAAATCTTGAATTTAATCATCTAAATTTACCTGTTAGTTTAAACCAACTTGGTAAAGAGCAGCTGCCAGCCTAGCAAAATCTGCAATCGTCAGTGCCTCACCACGAATGGAGGGCGTGATAGCTGCTGCTTCTAAAGCTTGTTCCAGCTTGGCTTTGACTTCTTCTGATTTGCCGAAATGGCTGGTCAGATTGTTCCACAAGGTTTTACGGCGATGAACAAAGGCTGCTTTGCACACACGGAAGAAGAAATCTTCGTCCTTTACTTGCACCAGCGGTTGCTCACGGCGGGTCATCTTGAGAATGGCCGAGTCAACATTTGGTGCGGGTACAAAAACGGTGCGCGGCACGATGAAAGCCAGCTTAGCTTCCATATAGTACTGCACCGCAATGGACAGAGAACCGTAGGCCTTGGTCTCGGGCTCGGCAGAAATGCGGTCGGCCACCTCTTTTTGCATCATGACCACAAATTCAGCAAAAGGAATTTTACTTTCAATCAAGTGCATCAAAATCGGTGTCGTGATGTAGTAAGGCAGGTTGGCCACAACCTTGATGGGTAGGTCGGGATTGGCAAATTCCTTGATTCGCGTCTGCAAGTCCGATTTGAGAATGTCCTCATTAATCACTTTGACATTGTCAAAATCGCGCAGCGTATCTGCCAAGATTGGCACCAAACGGTCGTCAATCTCAAAAGCCATGATCTCAGCTGCCTTCTCCGCTAGAAATTCGGTCAAAGCCCCGATTCCAGGCCCAATCTCGATGACATTGACATGTCGGTCAATCTCTGCCGTATCCACAATCTTCTGCAAAATATTGGTATCGGTCAAAAAGTTCTGACCGAAGGATTTCTTAAAGGTAAAGCCGTGGCGCTCAAGGATGGCGCGGGTCACGGAGTAGTCTGCTATTCTCATGTGTTTCTTTCTAATTTTTAAGTTCAGATAAAAGTTGTTGCTTCATCTGTTCTAATACTTGGCCTGAAATCCGTTTTTCATCAGCATACATTTCTTCAAAAGGTAGCCACTAGACTGGCCCTTTGCCATTATGACCATAATTCCCTAGGTCATCAAACTTTCTCGGAAAGAGATGCCAATGCAAATGCCCATCGCCATTTCCTAGACTTTCAATATTCATTTTCTCGGCGAAAAAAGCTACGCTGACAGCTTTTGAAACATCTGCCATCTCAGATAAGTGTTTATCCCGAAAATCTTTTGGCAAATCGTGTAATTCCGTCACATGCTGCTTACAAAGAAAAATTGTATAGCCTTTGAAATGCTGATGATCACCAATAACGACATAACCAGTCTCTAGTTCTTTGACAAAATAAGGGTTAATTTCTGATTTAATCATTTCAATACGTTCACAAATGAGACACACTGCGCTTTTCTCCTGCTCACATATAAGGTCAGTTTATTTTTTATACTCTTTATTGTAGCATAAAAACAAAACATCTTTTAATCTTAGGAAAAAAGAAATTACAACTTCAGTTTACAAATCATATCAATTTATGAAGCGCCCTTACGCTAATGATAAGTTTTGGCATTCTTTCACTTGATTTATGAACTTAGTATCTCACCGCCAAATGCTAAAATGGCCTGCTCCTTTTTCTTTCCATTATTCTTGAAAAAGGACGCTATCGGCTCGCCGTTAGTTGGTACAGCTACAAAAAGGCCTCAACCAAGCACCCACTGTATCTTCCCCGTAGACTTCTAAACCTTTTATCCAGCAAGCTCGTTTGGGAAATTCCCCAAACCTCACAGGATACCGAAAAAAATTATTTTTCGTTAAAATCTTTGATACTGCTCTCCTCAGGATACCGTTGAGTCAGCACTAGGTATTTATCTCTGCCGTCTTCAAGATTTAGACTTCTCTCAGTAGACTCTTTTACTCCTTTTGAATTAACAAGCAAATCAACACCTTCAGCTGGGACATCAACTGTTATTGTATTGCTTTGTTCCCAGTCAATTTTACAATAAATGTCGTGCATGCCTTCTGATACCTGAAATTCTAATTTCTGTCCTCGCTTAATTTTTCCGACGCATTCGCCATCAATGAAAACTTTAAATTTCCGAAACATATTGGCACCTTTTGTGCCTCTTTCTAATTTGATTGTAGCCATCTTCTTTCCTCCAACTTTTAACTTTCTTGATAATCTGCCATCACTTCCTCAACCTCCGCCAGACTAATCCCAAACAGTTCCAAGCGTTTGAGGAGCTGCTTGCCGTTGGTATAGCCAATCCGCAGTTTCTCACCTAGATATTCACGGCGCCTGCGGCTGTCAGAGCCCATGAGGAGACCCAGCCGCACGAGGTCTGATTTGGTGATGTCAAAATGATTGTCGTCGTCATAGGAGCCTAGCACACCAGACAAGGCTTTTTGTAAATCATCAAAGGATGCGTGCTCAACGCCCAGAGAGCGACCTTTCGTTTTAGACTTGGGTACTGCTTCGTCACGATTGAGAAAGGCGTGCTTAGCGGTCGGCACTGCTTCCATAATCATTTTGCGGATACGTTCGCCATTGTAGTCTGGGTCAGTAAAGACGATGGCTCCGCGCAGGTCATTGAGCTTTTCAATCCGTTCTAAATCCTCAGCCGTGATGGCAGAGCCGCGAGTTTCGTAAGTATCAACATCATAGAAACGACGGAGATTGGCAGTGTCATCCTTGCCTTCAACGACAAGGACTTCTTGTATTTTAATTTTATCTTTCATAATTTTCTTTTTGTGAACAGCTTCTTAAGTGGTTGGGGCGGCAGCAGCCAGCAAAGCTATCTCATGCCTAACTGGTGAGTCTAAGGTCTTACCAGTTCCCCAGACTAATAGCAATGCTATTGGTCTTAAAAGCACGGCGCAGCTGTTCGGAATTGGCTCACTTCGTTCGCCTTAATCTTCCAACCTAAATAGTTTCATAGCATTGTCGTAGGTTGCTGCTGCAACTTCCTCCACAGTCAGGCCGCGCAGTTCTGCAATTTTATCTACAACATAGCGGGTATAGGCAGTACGATTTTCACGGCCGCGCTTGGGAACCGGTGCCAGATAGGGCGCATCCGTTTCCACCAGGATTTTATCTAAAGGCAAAACTGTAGCTGCCTCTTGAACATCCAAAGCCTTCTTGAAAGTGACCACACCAGAAAATGAAATGGTCATGCCTAAATCAACAAAGCGCTCTGCCATTTCCAAAGAGCCCGAATAAGAATGCATAATGCCGCCGCGAGAGCCAAGGCCAGTTTCCTTGATGACTTGGTAGGTGTCCTCAAGGGCGTCGCGGGTATGGACGACAAAGGGCAAATCATAATCCTTGGACAGCTGAATCTGACGCTTAAAAACCTCAATTTGCACCTCTTTTGGGTCTTCCATCCAGTGGTAATCAAGCCCAATCTCGCCTAAAGCAATGACTTTGGAGTCATGCAGGTGCGAGACAATCAAATCTTCTGCCTCTTGGGTATAAGAACCTGCCTCTGTCGGATGCCAGCCAATAGTGGCATAAATCTCTGGGTAGAGCTCCGTCAATTCGAGGGCACGCTTGATGGTTGATGCGTCAAAGCCAACGACGTTGTGGCGGGTTACGCCAAGCTCCTTGGCAAGTGCCAGCTCCTCGTCTTCACGTCCGGCAAAATTCTCAATGTTTAAATGTGTATGTGTATCAAAGATATTCATGCCTTCATTATATCAAAAAAGCCCAAGGAAAACACCTTGGGTTTTGAGAAGTTTCTTTGATAAAACAGCTTAACAGCATTTTTTTGCCATGTGTACAGGGTCTGTGAAAAATAGAAATCACTGAGCAACAGTGCCCTTTACCCAATGCACAGCAACTCTATCTCAGCCTGATAAAACTGCTCCCCTGCCAATCTTTTAACGATTTCCCTTGCTTTGGGCATTCAGCCAGTCAAAAATATTGCTGTACTCTCTGCCATCAACTGTAGCCTTGCTGGCACCTCCCTGGGTTGGGTTGGTTGCAACCAGGCCGTTTAGGCCATCCATTGAACCAATATTAGCGGTACTTTGAACCCCATTTACCTGGTCGTTGAAAAAGTAAACCCAAGACCAGTGGCCGTTGTAAGTCATATTAGGCATTTCAGTTCCTACAACACTCTCATAATAGGAAATCCACTTATTGTCAGCTTTCGCATCAATCAAAGCTTTGTAGAAAGGCAGAGCGCTCTCTGAAGGCGCTAAAGTCGTGTCTGTTGCTGCATGAATCAGCCACATGGGCTGGTCTTTCAGAGCCTTGAGTGTCCGGTCATCCAGACTGTAGCTGGTTTTACCATTTTCATTGTTGGTTTGATAAGAATAAGGGGCTGCAATTGGAACAAGAGCCGCAAAATAATCGGGATATTTAATCCCCATACCTAAGGTCATGCCGCCGCCATTGGAAGCTCCGGCAAGGTAGATGCGGTCTGCATCAACATCGGGATGATTGGCGACATAAGATTTTATGGTTTCCATCAAAGCATCAGAATACTGATCAACTGACCAAGGAGTAGGTGCCTGAACAGCCAAAACATAGGCTCCGCTCTGCGCTCCTGTACCCGTCGAAGTGAAATGGTTCTGAATGCCGTCTTTTGTTAGATTGACAACTTCGCTTGATAAAAGAGGCAGATTGATATCTGTGCCAGCTTCACCAACTCCATGCAGCCAAACAATCAGAGGATTTTTTTCTCCGCCGGCTGCCGACTGAGGTGTATAAGCGGCATACTGCATGCTGTTGGTCCCGCGTTCTGAAAACCGTTCTGCTGACGGAGTGACTCGATTATTAATGGCTTCTTGTTCTGAATCAATAGTCTGCATACGGCGGCTTCCTGATGAAGCTGCTTTAAGACCTGACACTTTTACCATATAGCTGCCCACCCAAGCATTTCTGTAAGTATCTAAATTGAACGTAAAGGGCGAAGCGCTTTGAGATGGATCATCGGCATTGTAAGTCACTTCCAGTTCCAAAGTTACATACCTGCTTCTGGCACCCCTTCGCAGGGCATTCCCTCGTTCATCGGAAAGATAGCTTGCTTTTACCTGCCTGCTAATTCCAGCTGTTGTGACTGATGTCTGGGAATCCGCAGCAACTCCGCTTAAATTTTGATTGGTTTCAAGGACAATTTTTGAAACCCCCGGACCAAATTCATAGCTGTCAATGACAAGATTGGTCTTTGAAACGGCAAGGCTATCGCCAAAGGCCTTAACCTTGAAGCTTCCTGTAAAGACAAGCATTCCCAAGGCTAAAAACAGCAGCCCCTTTATCCATTTACGCATATTAACAACTCCTTTTCTTTTTCTTAAAATCTCCCATAACAGCTTGGATTGAGCCTGTTGTCATGAGTTGTTTTCCACTTTATAATTTTCTTAAAAAGCTGTCAATAGCCTTAACATAATCTTAACTTGGATTTACACAATGTAACTCTTTTCATATATAAATACAATAAAAAGGTGATCTTTCCTGTACCATTACAGCTTCTAGCAAGCAGCCTCATTTATCATATCCTTTCAAAAAAATCCTGCTGTTTTCAGAAAAATAGCTTCTAAAAACAGCAGGATTTTTAATAATCTCAACTTGAAGATAAAATCTTTTCTGAGACTTTCCTAGGGTGACACGGACGGCAGCGACTTCTTTTGGAATTCCATGCCTAAGATTTGAGCCTAAGGTCTCAAATCTTCCGAGTGCCTGACACTCCGGTGCTTCAGACACTTTTATCACGGCGGAAAGTCTCGATTAGCACTCATAAATTAATTTGAATAGAAAATCGCAGAGCTTCAAAAATTTAGTTATATTAAAACTGCGTTTGTCTGCACTCTGAAATTTTTAATAATCTTTGACCTTCATAATCCGAACGAGATTGGCCCGTTCAGCTTCTTCCAGCTTGAGTTCAATATAGTGGATGGTTTCTTCTAACTGCGGAATCGTTGAGTGTTCCAGACCGTTAACGCGGCGTCTGGTTTTTTCAATTTCATCTGCCATCAGTTGACAGGACTTTTCAACTTCTGCCAAACGCAGCAGCTTTTCTACCAAACCATCCATTTTCTGAATAGTAGCGTCCATTTCGCTGTTGGAAGCCAGGTAGCTGTAGACGACATCTCCTTCATCACTGCCGTAAGGATTGTCAATCTGACTGTACATTTTGGGAACAGTCACGCTCATAATATTTTCTTTTTCGATGAACAATTGAACCTGCTTGGTCGGAACCGCAAAAATTTCCTCCACCATCAGGTCATTCTCAAGAGATTTTGCCACAACGAAGTCCTGCATATTGCTGACCAAGGCAGTTTCTACTTCCTGCCTGATCCGATTGTTCTCGCGAATCAAATCCACAAACCGACGCATGAGCTCATCGCGCTTATCTTTAAGCAGTTTGTGACCGCGGGTAGCGGTTTTCAGGCGCTCCTTAAGATTGCTTAATTCCATTCGTGTCGGTTTGACATTCAGCCGTGCCATCGATTATCACCTCCCTTGAGCCTCTAAGGATAGACGCTCTTTTGAGCTAATCGGCTGTATTTCCTTGAGTTTTTGGCAAGTATTGATCCAGCATATCATCCTTGATCCGCTTGAGTTCAGTCCGCGGCAGAATAGATAACAGCTCCCAGCCCAGATTAAGGCTCTCTTCAATACTGCGGTTGGTATAAAAGCCTTGATTAATATACTCTTCTTCAAAGAGATTGGTAAATTTCACATACAATTTATCCGTTTCAGACAAGGCAGACTCTCCCAGCACTACTGCCAGTTCCTTGGCCTGCTTGCCTTGGGCATAGGCTGCAAAGAGCTGGTTCATGGTCGCTGAATGATCCCCGCGCGTCTTGCCTTCGCCGGCTCCCTTGTCTTTTAACCGGGACAGGGACGGCAAGACATTAATCGGCGGGCGGTAGCCGCTGTTATAAAGCTCGTGTGACAAAATAATCTGACCTTCGGTGATATAACCGGTCAAATCTGGAATTGGATGGGTAATGTCATCCTCAGGCATGGTCAGAATCGGAATCTGAGTAACAGACCCCTTCTTGCCAATCAAACGGCCAGCACGCTCATAAAGCGTTGAGAGATTGGTATAGAGATAACCTGGATAGCCGCGGCGCCCCGGAACTTCGCGCCTAGCAGCAGAGACTTCACGCAGGGCTTCACAGTAATTAGTCATATCTGTCATGATAACCAGCACGTGCATGTCCTTTTCGTAGGCAAGATATTCGGCTGTCGTCAGGGCGATACGCGGTGTGGCAATACGTTCGATGGCAGGGTCATTAGCCAGATTGATAAAGAGCACCGAACGGTCAATGGCACCTGTCTGCCGCAGGTCATTCATGAAAAACTCTGCCTCTTCAAAGGTAATTCCCATGGCTGCAAAGACAACGGCAAAGTTTTCATCTGAATTTAAGACTGTTGCCTGACGGGCAATTTGAGCGGCCAATTCATTGTGGGGCAGACCAGAGCCTGAAAATACAGGCAGCTTTTGCCCGCGGACAAGGGTATTGAGGTGATCAATAGCTGAAATCCCCGTCTGAATAAATTCGTCAGGATAGTCGCGGGCGACTGGATTGATAGCCTGTCCGTCAATATCCAAGTACTTTTCAGGAATGAGCTCTGGTCCGCCATCAATGGGTTTTCCCATACCGTTAAAAATCCGGCCAACCATATCTTCTGACACCGGCAATTCTAGCGGATGACCTGTAAAGCGAACCTTGGCTTTTTCGAGGTTGATACCAGATGAGCCTTCAAAGAGCTGTACCATTGCCTTATCTTCCTGAACTTCCAAGACCTGTCCCTGACGAATTTCTCCGCCATGAAGCTTGATTTCAACCAGCTCATTGTACTGGACACCTTCCACTTGATCCACAATCATCAAAGGGCCGACAACTTCGCTGACTGTACGATATTCTTTAAGAACACTCATGCTAGATACCTCCCTTTACCAGCACTTGATGGATGCTGTCACAAACATCAGCGGCAAGCGCCTGAATCTTTTCTATTTGCTCTTCTGAAATATATTTGCTGCGGGCAATACGGTTGCGAATATCAGCTGTTCCGTCCATAATTTCAGTGTAATAGGCGCCCAGTTCCAAAGCCTTACCGGCTTCGTCTGCGAAGGTTAAAATATTAGTTAGCATGGCTTCTTGTTTAGGGAAAGATGTAAAGGTATCAACCGGATCAAAGGCATTTTGCTGCAGATAATCCTCACGAATCTGCCGGGCGATAGCCATGGTTAAACGATCCTGATCTGACAGCGAATCAATACCGACCAGACGGACGATTTCTTCCAGACTTGACTCTCTTTGCAGGATATTCATGGCACGTGTCACCTTAGCCGCCCAGCGAGTATTCTGCACCTTATCAATATACTTACCCACATCATCCTTATAAAGCGAGTAAGAGCTCAGCCAGTTGATAGCAGGAAAATGCCGGCGCTGAGCAAGCGGCGCATCAAGTCCCCAGAAAACCTTGACAATACGCAGGGTATTTTGAGTGACCGGCTCTGAAATATCACCGCCGGGAGGCGATACGGCACCGATAGCTGTAATGGTTCCTTCGCGGCCTTCGCTTCCAAGTACACGCGCACGGCCGGCACGTTCATAGTACTGGGCAATGCGGCTGCCCAGGTAAGCCGGATAGCCTTCATCCCCCGGCATTTCTTCCAAGCGGCCGGACATTTCCCGCAGAGCTTCCGCCCAACGAGACGTCGAGTCGGCCATGATGGCAACAGAATAGCCCATGTCACGGAAATATTCAGCAATGGTAATACCGGTATAAATAGAGGCTTCACGCGCAGCCACAGGCATGTTGGACGTATTGGCAATCAAAACGGTCCGTTCCATAATGGACTGGCCGGTATTAGGGTCAATCAATTCCGGAAATTCATTCAGGACATCGGTCATTTCGTTTCCGCGTTCACCACAGCCAACATAGATAACGATGTCAACATTGGCAAATTTGGCAACCTGGTGCTGAACAACCGTTTTCCCAGCTCCAAAGGGGCCTGGAACAGCAGCAGCTCCGCCTTTGGTTACAGGAAAGAAGGTATCAATAACACGCTGTCCCGTCACAAGAGGCTCAGCAGGAATCAGTTTTTGAGCGACCGGGCGGCTCTTACGAACCGGCCATTTTTGCATAAGTGTTCCCTTAAAAACAGAACCGTCAGCCTGTTCAATTTCATAAACAACATCATCAACTGTAAAATCACCTGCTGAGATAGCGATGAGTTTCCCAGACACCTTGTTGGGCACCAAAATACGATGTTCTACAACCAAGGTTTCTTGGACCACTCCTAAAATGTCTCCGGAAACGACTTGACTGCCGACTTCAAGACTTGGCTTGAAGGTCCATTTCAGCTCACGGTTAAGACTTGGAATAGTGACACCGCGGATAAGAAAATCACTGTCTGTAGCCGTTTTAAAACGATCCAGCGGCCGCTGAATGCCATCGAACATTTGCGAAATCAAGCCCGGTCCCAATTCTACTGACAAGGGGCTTCCAGTTGTGACAACAGGCTCACCCGGTCCAATACCAGATGTTTCTTCATAAACTTGGATGGAAGCCTGATCGTGACGCATTTCAATGATTTCACCGATCAAGCCTAAATGGCCAACCCGGCAGATATCCTGAATATTGGCCTCCTGCATGCCAGAAGCCACAACTAAGGGACCTGACACTTTTATAATTTTTCCTTGGCTCAAGATATTTCCTCCTGAATTAAGATACAGCAGTAAGTCACAAAATGATTATTTGCAACGTCCCTTCCTTAGGAAACTGCTTTCTTTTATAAACGTTAATTTTTAAATATTATCTCAAAACAACTTTGGCACTTCAGTTTCAAAGACTAACAGAAATTAACACTGCAATCTTTAGCAGCAATCATAAATGAGTGTTAGAGAATATTTTGGCCGACAGCCTTTTCTACATTATCCTGTACCCGCTGCAAACCAAGCCCTATCCTCCCCTTATGTGTGGGAATGAGGATCAGAGCTGGTGTAAGCTGACTGTCATAGTAGGCAATCGTTTCAGGAATTTCAGCAGCAATATCTTCTGTCAAATAAACAATACCGTAGTCATTTTTAGCCAGCTTTCGCAGCTGATTAATGGCTTCCTGCGCCTGATTCACAGGAAAGGTCTGAAAACCTATCATACGAAAAGGCAGGATGGCATCACGATTCCCAATCACGCCAATTTTGTATTTTTTACTGTCCATAAATCGGTCTCATCCTTTCTTTAACCAGCTCCAGCGGCAGCTGGTTGCTGATTGCTGATAAAAGCAGGCGCAAATTTTTAACCTCAAATTCCCGGCAGAGCAAATAACGCGCTAAGACCAGCGGTCCTTCTGCAGTGTATTTAGCCGGATCCAGCAGCTGAAACTGCACGAGGTCATAAAGATACTCTAAATCAACTGCTGATATGCTTCCTTGGCGCATCTTTTCTTCAAAGCTGGCAAAAGCTGTGTTGAAGCTGTCAGGATTGATTTGATTAAACCATGAGATCAAGTCTCCAGTCTGCACCAGTTCAATAAAGTCCTTGGCTGGCAGGCTGCCTTCATCAGAAAGCAGCTGCATCATAAAACTCTGTGGTTTTTCCTGAGAGAGCGCCCGCTGAACGGTGATAACATTGTAAAAATCAATCATCAGACTGATAGCCTGACTGAAGACTTCTGATTCCAGCTCTATCTGATTAGCCAGATGCTTTAAGTGTTTGAAATAAGCTAAGTCGGTCCCGATTTCCAAGACTCGGATATCCTTATAATCCTCATATTCCGCCCATATCATAGCTAGCTCATCAACCATAAATTCTGGGAAATTGTCCGAGCTAAAGGTTGAAATCAAGTGCTCCAAAGCTTCCAAAGATTCAGAACCGATGGGAATTAAAAGGTGCTTTAACTCCTGTTTAGTGGCTCTAGCTTTAAAGAAGACCTTAATATTGTGGTAGACATAGCGCAGAGCAAACAGGCTGACAATATCCCGATCCGGCGATTCAACAAAGGCCCAGGCATATTCCCTAGCAAGTCCTGATGTCAATTGCCGCTCAATTAAATTGAGGTCTTCTAAATCAGCTGCCGACAGGTGATAAGAGCTTGTCTGCAGCAAAAGCACCAAACTTTCTGGATCAGGAGCCTGCAAAAGCTTTTCAAATTGTTCCGGAGTAATAAGTTCTCGTTCCTTAACACTGATAGTCGTGTTAATTTGTGAGAATTGACTTGCATCCATCTCAAATCCTCCTAATCCTCTTTGAAAATGTCAGCAGCAATACGAGAGCTCTCCTCTTTGTAGATAGAATCGATCAAGCTGGCATACAGGTAATTATCATCAATTTTCCCACGAGAGATAACCAAACCTGCCTCATCGGAAATGCTCTGATCTGCAAAGGTCACATGGGGAAAATCTGCTTCAAGCTGCTGCAAAGTTCCTGAGTCCCATTTATCAGCCGTTAGTTGGCCGAACTGAACAGCCATTGCCTCCTGCCCGTACTTGCTCAGAATCTTTCTGACAAAAGACAGTTCTTCTTCCTGACTCCAGTTTTCCATCTGTTCAAGGGCTGAAGCAAAGAGTTCTTTAAGGACTTTTTGCTTTGATACCAAGGTGGATTGGCGTTCTTTGTTTTTGATTTGCTGAGCTTCTATTTGAAAGGCTTGATCGACTTCTTTCAGCTGACTTTGGCGCTCATTTGCTTTTTCTGTCTGCAGCTGCGCCTTGCGGTCTTCGAAATCTTTTTGAATTTGTTTTTTAGCAGCGTCTAATTTGAGCTGTCCTTCTTGACGCGCCTGTTCAATAATTGATGTCTTTAAGGGATTTGCTTCACTCACAAGACGTCCTCCTTCTAATCATTTTACTGCGGTAAGAAGATCAGTCTACACACGAAGTGTCAGCAGGAAGGATACAACGAAGGCTAAGATGGCATAGGTTTCTACCATGGCAGCCAAGATGACCCCCTTCATTGTTTCTTCAGGACGTTTAGCTAAAATTTGCATACCTGCAACAGCCACATTTCCTTGATGTTTAGCTGAAAAATAACCAACCAAAGCAATGGGAAGCGCAACAAAGAAATAAGCAACACCTTTTTCAAGCGGTAAATCTGGCGTAATCTGCAGCCAAATCAGCATACCGATAACGAAGCCATAAAGTCCCTGTGTCCCTGGCAGAAGCTGCAAAATCAAAGCCTGAGCAAATTTTTGCGGCTGCTCTTTCAGCAGGGCTGCTGCTGCCTGACCTGTTTTACCGACACCATAAGCAGAGCCCATGCCGCTAAATCCGACAGCTAAAACAACGCCCAAAGCTGCAAAGAAAGCACCGCCATGTGATGAGAAGTAACTCGCTAAATGTTCCATTTTATTTGTCCTCCAAATGAGTTTTAGTTATTTTTATATATTTTTCAGCAGGTTTCAGAGGCTTGAAGGCTTCGCCTCCGCCATCATAGAATTTACCGAAAAACTCAACGAATATAAGACGTGCACCATGCACATAGCCTGACAGAAGTGACAGGAAAATATTGATGGCATGCAAGAGCACAAAGATAAGCAGACCAACTGTAAAACGTCCCAGCGGCGGGAAAAGGCCGACAATCAAATTGAAAGCAGAGCCGATACTTGCTCCCGACAGCCCCAGCGCCATTAAGCGGGTAAAGCTGACTAAATCACCTACATAAGACGAAATATTATAGAGATTGAAGAGACCTGAGCCAATACCAGCCAGACTTTTTGCCTCAATAACAGAAGCAATCACAACCCCTATGGCATTAACAACAGCCAGTACAGCACCAACAGCAGTCAATGCAGATAGCTGAGGCAGCATCATTCCCAGTGCCAGGAGCAAAATACCAGTCAAAATGAGGCACCAGGCAAAACCAGAATGATAAGCTTCTGCGTATTTTTTCATTCTGACCTTCTGGAAACCGCCTAAAAGCAGCCCCACAACTACGGTTATAAAGCCAAAGGCTACTGACAGCGCTAAAATAGTCATAACATCTGTGGTTGTCGATATCAGAACCACGGGCAGAGTATAACCGAAAAACGATCCGTAAATAAGCCCCCACAAGGAAACCGAAACACCCAAAATATTAAGGAATTTAGCAAAGCGAGCAGTCCCTTTAGAAAGATGGAAATATCTTAAAACGAGGAAAGTCACGGTAAACAAAAGCAGGCCGTAACCTAAATCGGCTACCATCATACCAAAAAAGGTAAAGTAAAAAGGAGCTAAAATCGGTGTTGGATCCTTTTCATAATATTTAGGCAGGGCATACATCTCTGTCACCAGCTCAAAAGGCTCAATCAGGGGATGATTTCGCAGCTTAATCGGAACCTTTTCCAAATCTGACTCTTCTACATCTACCTCTTGAAGGTAGATGCTGTCGCCAAACTCCTGTGTCAGTTCGGTTTGCAAAAGCGCTGCCTGATCCTTTTCCACCCAGCCCTCCAAAGCAACCAAATGCTCTGTGCTGGCTAGTTTTTTCTTGGCCTCCTGACGGGAATAGAGATTTAAAAGGTAGTCTGTTTCAGCCTCTAAACCTTCCAACTCCTTTTGCGAATGCTGCAATTCCTCTAGGAGCTGCTGCCTTTCTTTGGACCATTCCTCAACATCACTTTGCATCTGTTCAATCGCCTGTGCCGGAAGCACTGATCTTTCGTATTCAAAAGGTTTAAAGTGATAAGCTTCTTCCAAGTGAAGTTCAGCCTTTTTATCAAAGAAAATGAGAAGACCGTATTCAGTTTCTGAATTAAAAATTTCCTGACACTGAACATGAGGATTCTTCCGCAGCTGCCGGTACAGACCGTCATCAAGCGTTTTAGGAAGGGTTCCGACAGCTCCGCTCACAAAATCAAACGTCTTTAATTCTTTGGGAGTAATCTCTAAATCTTTCCACTTGCTTAAGCTGACAATGTCAGCCTCGTTTTCAGAAATCTGTCCTTCAAGAACATGAAGGCGGCTCATTTTTTGATTGACCTGCGCAATCACTTGCTCAGCCCGTTTGTCCCTGCCGTAATTCTCCAATTCCTCAAAAGAAAGTGAAGAAGCTTCCTTACGCAGAGCGCTCAGAAAGCTTTCTTTTGGTATGAAGGAGCGCAGCTTATCAATGGTTGTCTCCAGATGCTGCTGCCGCTGAGAAAGATAATGCAGGGCTTCTTCACCTTCAAGTCTCTTTCCTTTCTTTTGATCGGCCTGATAAATGGCTGGCAGGTGCACCTCTGAGCGTTCAAAGACTTCCTGCCAATTTTCCATCTGCGCCATCTCTCGCACCTGCAGATTTTCTAAGCGCTGAAGAGTCAGCAAAACAGCATCCAGCTTATCTTTAGCAAACACGATAGACATTTTTTTCATTTGACTAATTGCCATACTTTTCTACCACCCTGTCCACAATTTGCTGAGTGAGACCTGCTTTTTTATCCGACAGAACCGACCGGACATGCTGGTCATTTTTAGCCATTGTCTCTGCCAAACTCGCCTGCAGATCTGTTTTTTGCTGGGTTAACACTGCTTCTAGCTTTGATACCTGAAGTTTTGTCTCTTGGTCACAATCCAATTTTACTTTATCTAAATCCTCCGCAGACTGAGCGCGGAGCGCCTGAATCTGAGCATCATAATCTGCCAGGACAGCCTTAGCCTCGGCCTCAATGGTCTGCATCGTTTCTAAAATGGAGTTTGCCACCTTGCCACCCCCTTTCAATGTTATGTCTATTTTACCAAAATTCCGATAGCTTGAACCGCTAAAATTAAAGTTTTTTAGGATTTTTTAACCTGAAAATTGCATTGGAAACTGATTTAACAGCACATCAATCAAAGCATTTCATTTTAATAACAGCAGCAAGCAGTAATCGCTTCATCTTTCCCTTCCTTGAAGATTGAAACTATTTTGAAATCAGCCACTGTAGCTAATACTCAATGAAAATCAAAATCAGACTAGGCGACGTAGATGCAGATAGAACTGAAGTTCATCAAATCAAGTCAACAACGTCTGATTTTAATTTTCGAAGAGTATAAACCTTCATTTCTATTAAAGAGCAAAACAAAACCCAACAGTCTCGAGCACTGCTGGGTTTTGTTTTATTTGTCAAATATGATTTTAGTTTAGATAAAAATGTTTTTAAAAAAGTCTGCAAAGCTGCAAACAGCTGAAACAGTTTTAATAACTAAAATTAAGCAGACAAGACTTTACGTCCCTTACGGCGGCGTGCTGCTAAAACACGGCGGCCATTTTTAGTAGACATACGGTGACGGAATCCGTGCTTGCGCTGACGACGGATCTTACTTGGTTGAAAAGTACGTTTCACGCTGAATACCTCCTCATAGATTTTCGTATTCGTTTAGCCGGCTATTATGTGATCAGTTACTAAACATACTAAACTATTTTATAACAAAGAAAGACCGGTGTCAAGGTATACTTTTCATTTATATCTCTTTGAAGAGACTAGAAAATGCAAGTCACAGCCATCTTGGAATAAGCCACCATCAGCAAAAAACAGCAGCTTTTCAGAAAACGGCACTTCTAAAACAGCCCTTACCCTAACAGAGAACGGCCTGACAAGAGGAGTTGCACCAGGCATCATTAGGATGCTTCGTGATGCTTTTCCCTGACTGGATGTAAGAAAAACAGCTCATAGCGGCACTAAAATAGGGACTGGCCTTTTTTATCCAGTCCCATGTCTAGTAATTTAGATTATAGCCATAGCTAAATATCTTAAAACTTAATCTTTCAAAGCTACTACTACATAACGATTAGGGTCGTTGCCTTCAGAATAGCTTTCAACGCCATCGATCCCTGTAATAGTCTTGTGGACAACCTTACGTTCACTGTTGCTCATCGGATCCATTTGGTAAGCTTTCCCTGAATCTAAAACACGGTTGGCAATTTTATGGGCAAAGTCAATCAAGGTTTCTGTACGATGCTCCATGTAGTCATGAACATTCAAAGACACAGCAAAATGTTTGGAATAGTGGTCATGAAGAAAATTCTGAGCTAATAATTGCAGAGACTTTAAAACCTTGCCATGGTAGCCAATCACACGCCCTGCTTCAGGTGTTTCGATCTGAAGATTGATTTGACGGCGATTATTGGTCATCTCAATGCTTGCTTCCAAATCCATCTCATAAATAATATTCTGAACATACTGCAAAACAGCTTCTCCAGCCTGAACGATATCAGCACCGCCTTCAACCTCATCGAATTCATGGGCAACGAATTCCTCAAAGGTTTGATCCGTCTTGACCCTAGGTGTGTCAGCCTTCTCGGCTGCTGCTTCAGCCTGAGTTTCAGAGCTCTTTAAATCTTTCTGGCTGCTGGCTGATGGAGATTTTGTCAAGACTTCCTGCGGTGAAATCTTACGTTCTACAAGTTGCTCTTTGAGTGTGTCATCCAAAGGCTCCCCATCTTCTTTTTCTATCTCTTTGATTGCCTTAGAGAGTTTATTTAAAGCTACCGTATCCTCAACGCTGCTGGAAACAGGGGCATTTTGCTTATTGACAGCCTCAGGTACTCCGCGGACGGCTTTTTGATCTGCTTTATGAGCCGTCTTTTCATTGATGCTTTCAATTTCAACACGGGCTAATTTTTTTCCAAAACCTAAAAATCCCTTTTTTTCCCGTGAGATGACTCTGATATGAGCCTTCATACGGGAAATTCCCATTTGTTTCAAACCATTTTCAATAGCTTCTTCAACAGTTTTTCCTGTGAACAATACCATGATTTGTTCTCCTTATCTTCTCTTCTTCTGCGCTTTTTTCTTAGCACGTCTTTTCCTAGCTTCCAGCTCACGCGCTTCTTTTTCAAGGCGCTCGCGCTCTGCAATAATCTTAAACGGATTATTTAAGAGGAGAATCTGGAAGACCTGATAGGCATTGGAGATTACCCAGTAAAGAGCAACCCCACTCGCCAGATTAAATCCAACCAGCAGAATGAAAATCGGCAAAATAATGTTCATTGCCACCATCACGCCGCTTCGCTCCTTAGCTGCCTTATTGGTCAGCCAAGATGACAAGAAGGTGAACACTGCTGCCAAAACCGGCAGGATAAAATAAGGGTCCTTATCACCAATATCCATCCAGAGAAAAGAGCCCGTTTTTAAAAATTCAACACGGGTCAAGGCCTGATAAAGAGCCCAGAGCACCGGCATTTGGATAAGCAGAGGAAAAAGACTGGCATAAGGATTGACACCGTATTCTTTATAGAGCTTTTGACTCTCCTCGGCTAACAGCATCCGGCTTTCTCTGTCTTTGCCGGGGTATTTGGCTTGCAGAGCTTTCAATTCAGGCTGAATTTCCTGCATTTTCTGTCCGGATTTCAGCTGCATATTGAACAGGGGCAGGAGAAGCGTCCTAATCAGAATTGTAAAGATAATGATTCCGATGCCAATACGGCCATTGATAGAGAAAAAGCGAATAATTTCTGCAAAGAAATAAACGAACTTCTCCCAAGCCCCTTCTGACTGATGACTTACCTGGCCGCGGCCGCACGCTGACAAAAATAAAAGCGCAACAGATGCCAAGCCCATTAGTTTATATTTCTTTTTCACTGGTAGTTCCTTCCTGATACAATTTAGCCAATTTTAAAACATGGATTAAATTCTTTTTAAGCGTCCTATAGTCAAGCTCTTCAGTCCCTTTTCTGGCAATAATAACAAAATCCTGCGGCTGCAAATTGGGACTTAATTCCATAAGAATATGGCGCAATTTTCGTTTAATGGCATTTCTAGTGACAGCATTTCCCAACTTTTTTCCAACCGAAAGCCCAACACGATAGTGACTTTGATCTTTTTTTAAACTGTAGACAACAAACTTCCGATTGGCAATGCTGCGCCCTTCAGTAAAAATTGCCTGAAAATCTTTATCACTCTTAACGCGATAGCTTTTTTTCAAAACATGACTCCAATTAATTCAAAGTATTTTTATTATATCATAAAATGAAAAAAAGCCAAAAATCTCATTAATTTTTGGTTTCTTTTCTATTTCTTAAAATGCTTTTTTAGCTTCTTCTATCTGCCATTTAACTTGATCAAAGCCAGTACCGCCCAGTGAATTTCTGCGTTCTACAGCTGTCTTAGACTGAAGAGCCGTGTAGATGTCTTCTTTGATGAGGTCTGAAATTTCCTGATAGCGCTCAAAGGGAATATCTTGCAAGTAATGCCCATTCTTGGTGCATTCCAAAACTAGCTTTCCAACGATTTCATGAGCCTGTCTAAACGGTACTCCTTTAACGGCTAAATAATCAGCCAGCTCAGTCGCATTTGAAAAATCTTTTTCTGTAGATTCGGCCATATGGGCATCATTGACTGTCATCGTCTCTAGCATACCAGCTAAAATATCAATAGCAACAGTAATCGTTTCTGCTGTGTCAAACATTCCCTCCTTATCTTCCTGCAGGTCTTTATTGTAGGCAAGAGGAAGAGATTTCATGACTGTTAAAAGGCCGAAAAGATTGCCAAAGACACGGCCGGATTTGCCGCGAATCAGTTCTGCCATATCGGGATTTTTCTTTTGCGGCATGATAGAAGAGCCGGTTGAAAACGTATCAGACAGGGTCACAAACTTGAACTCATTAGAACACCAGCTGATAAGTTCTTCACAGATACGACTCATGTGTATCATGAGAATGCTGGCATTTGAGAGAAACTCCAAAATAAAATCACGATCAGACACCGCATCTAAGGAATTGCTGTAAGGCTTAGCAAAGCCCATCAGATCAGCTGTCATCTTGCGATCAATCGGAAAAGTTGTTCCTGCAAGAGCCGCCGCACCGAGAGGTGAGATATCCGCATGCTGCTCATTGAAGGCAAAGCGCTCACTGTCGCGCGTAAACATATTGTAATAAGCCATCAAGTGATGACCAAAAGAAATCGGCTGAGCATGCTGCAGGTGCGTGTAGCCAGGCATAATCGTATAGACATGCTTTTCGGCCAGACCAAGCAAAGTGCGTCGCAGATTGCTCAATTTTTCCAGTACTTCAGCCAGTTTAGCCTTTAGGTAGAGATGCATGTCTGTTGCCACTTGGTCATTTCTTGAACGTGCGGTATGAAGCTTTCCTGCTGTCGGACCGATTTTCTCTGTCAGCAGCGTTTCAATATTCATGTGAATATCTTCGTTGGAGACATCAAAAACCAATTGCCCAGTCTTATATTCTTGCAGCAGTTCTTCTAAACCAGCCTTGATTTTATCAGCATCTGCCTGCGGAATAATCCCTGTTTGTCCCAGCATTTCCACATGAGCTAAGGAACCCTTAATATCAAACTCGGCCATCTTTTGGTCGAAGGTGATGCTGGCTCCAAACTCTTCCACCCACTTCTCCAGTCCTGCTTCAAAGCGGCCGCCCCAAAGTTTTTTTTCTGTCATTTTATGTCCTCTTCTTAATTTCTATTATAGAAAAAGAGGGCGGGACAAAAATCGGTAAATCGTAATGTCATTACAATTTCGATTTTGTCGTCCCACCTCCAATCACTGCGTCAAGCTACTATATCTTAAATAATTAAAGGAGGCAGGACTTTTGTCCCAGCCCCCATGAGTGTCACTGCACTTATCTTCTTAAATCTCGTCTCTCTGCGGACAAGTTTATTTAAGCTCGGTGTAACTCTCTGTTTACACTTACGAGTGGTTAGAAAAGAGTTTCAGATGGATATCACTGTGTCCTTTTATCTGACAATCTTTTCTAAACCATTGCTTTGTTCGTTTTTCATGATGATTTATCACTCGAACCCTTTTACTGCTTGTTTTGATTAGCCACTTCGGCATTCACTTTTGTTGGCAGACCCCAAAGTTTAATGAAACCAACCGCTGCATCCTGATCAAAGGTATCAGCAGATGTGTAGGTTGCCAAATTTTCATCATAGAGTGAATTTGGTGACTTACGTGCAACTACCTTAGCTGAACCCTTGTAAAGTTTAACTTTGGCAATGCCATTAACGGCTTTTTGCGTTTCATTGATATAAGCAATAATAGCCTGTGTCGCTGGATTAAACCAAAGGGCATTGTAGATGAGATTTGACAGTTCATTTTCAAGAATAGGTTTAAAGTGAGACACCTCACGCACTAATGTCAAATCTTCGATTTCCTTATGAGCTGTCAGCAGGGTAACCGCTCCGGGACATTCATAAATTTCACGCGATTTAATACCAACAAGCCTGTTTTCCACATGGTCAATCCGTCCGACACTGTGTTTGCCAGCAATGACATTAAGCTTTTGGATCAAATCTGCCAGTTTCATTTCTGTGCCATCAAGTGCAACTGGTTTTCCTGCTTCAAAAGTGATTTCAACATATTCTGCTTTGTCTGGTGCTTCTTCAACTGAATTTGTAATACCAAAAGCATCTTCCGGAACCTCATTCCACGGATTTTCAAGGACTCCGCACTCATTAGCACGGCCCCAAAGATTTTGGTCCACTGAGTAAGGATTGTCCAGGTCAGCCGGAACAGGAACTCCGTTTTCCTTGGCATAATTAATTTCCTCTTCACGCGACCACTTCCATTCACGAACCGGAGCGATAACCTTTAATTTAGGGTCTAAAGCGGCAATGGCGACTTCAAAACGAACTTGGTCATTTCCCTTGCCGGTACAGCCGTGAGCAATCGTTGTTGCTCCTGTCTTGTGAGCAATTTCAACCAATTTTTTAGAAATAATCGGACGGCTGAGTGCTGAAACCAAAGGATATTTTTGTTCATAGTAAGCATGGGCTTGAAGAGCAGGCAGGACATACTCTTCGGCAAACTCGTCCTTAACATCCAAAACATAAGACTCAACAGCACCAACTTTAAGAGCCTTGTCATGGATAAAGGCTAAGTCTTTGCCTTCACCGACATCCATACAAACAGCAACAACATCATAATCCTTTTTCAGCCAGGTAATAGCAACTGAGGTATCAAGACCGCCTGAATAGGCTAAAATAACTTTTTCTTTTGACATAAACAAACTCTTTTCTATTTTGAATTTTGATTAATTATTCAAATAATGACTTTATTATATTGTATATTTATTCAAAAGTCAAGTATATTTTCAAAAAATGTTTATTTTTATGTATTTTCCCCGGTTTAATCCCAATATGAGAACCCCAAGCAAGAAATTAATTGATTAGCCGAGCTATTATAGCAAAAGAAAAAAAAGATTGGAACGTCTTGTTCCAACCTCTTTTCACAATTATAATCAATCAATGCTCCTATTTCGGATATTTATAAGTTAATAAATAATCACCATTGGATTGTTTTGCAAATTCCAGAGACACATAAGACAGTTTAGAATCATCAGAGCTTGAGTAGTCAGTGTAGAGAATCCTCAAAGATTTTTCAATACCTTGGCCGTAGTTTGTTACAACTTCTCTTGCTTCAACAGGATTACCGTGTTTTTTAATGATATCATCTAATTTCGCACCGCCTGCACCAGTTTCCTCGTCACCAACGGTTAAGGCATTGACATCAGCTTTTGTCCAATTCGACTTGTAAGAACCTCTTTCAGAAGTTTTAACCTTGGATGAATTGGAATATAATGTTCCGCTTGAAAGAATAAATTTGCCATTATATTGCTTTTCAAAAGACAGTCTTGCTCTTTCATTGTCATCGTCGCCTTCATACTTCAAAGATAAGGTATCGCCATTAATGGTAGCATCTGAAGCCTTACCGAATTTTTTGAGGACAGACTTAACCGTAGTTCCTTCTTTATTAGAATAACCGGAAAACTCTAAATCCTCAAACTTAGACTCAGTCCATTTATATTCATACTCAGAACTGCTTGCAATATAGTCCTTGATATCGGTGCTGTCTTCTCCATCCTCATCTTCGTCATCATCAATGTCTTCATCATCGATATCTTCTTTATCGCTTTTCTTTTCGTGCTTTTCAGTTTTTACCTGATCATCCTTAGGCTGACGGACAAAAACAGCAGCTCCGCTGGCCAAAAAGACCAGTGCGGCCAGCACAATAGCAATAATTGACAAAACTTTTTTACGTTTCAGATTGACAATCAAGCTGACAACAGCATAAATAAGAGCTAAGAAAGCAATAATGACATAAATGATAGGAAGCGGTGCTAACCAAGCTAAAATCAGGGTAATCGCCGAAATGACAAAGGAAATAATCGGAAGAACAATGAGTTCCTTACGAGCCGGAGCACTTTGGAAGGCTGGGTTAACAGTTGGAGGAACAGTCGGCTGTTCAAAGTTCATTTGCCCTTGCTGAACATTATTTTGCTGAGGCACTGCAGGTTCAGTTGCATTTACAGGAGCCTGCGGTTGATTTTGAGCTTCCTGATAAGCGGCAGGATCTCCTGCAGTTTGCTCTGGTGCAGTTTGCTCTACCGGTTTTTGAGCTTGCGACTGATCAGTCTGATTTTCTGGCACAGGAGCTCCTCCAGCCGGATTTTCTGGAGTATTTCCATTATTAAATTCTTCTGTCATAATATCTCCTTCATTTTTTTCTTTATTGTACTATAATCAAGAGCTTTTTTCAATGCTTGCCTGAACTTTAATACAGCCATAAAGAACAGCAGCTCTGCCATCAGATGCTTAGCCGATCACAGAACTGCCCATCTATTTTTTAGATACTTTTGGCCGTCTTAAGAATTTTCCAGCAATAATAGGCCAAATAAAAATCAATCATCCCATGAAGGACAGATCCGATTCCGATTAAAACAATTAAGGTCAGCCAATAAGACATAGATACAGAAGCAGAAGCTGTCAGCAAGAGAACCACTAAAAACTCAGCCAAACCGTGGATAATATTGAGCCCCAATGCCAAAAGCAGCGTTTTTCGCCAGTCTGTCAAAAAATCAGGATATTTGTGAACCAAGCAGGCACCCACTGCAGCAAAAATAAGGTGAGACAGGGCGCGCATGACAATGACAAAAGGAAAACCAGCCATAAAAAAGCCCAAGCCTGCTCCCAGAGCAACAGCAACAGCTACTCCCCACGATATAAACACGGCAAGAAAAACAGGAACGTGGCTGGCTAAGGTAAAGGAGGCGGGTCCAATAACCACCTTAACAGGCATGACCAGCGGAATCAAGATCGCAAAGGCAATCAGCAGAGCAGACAAGGTCAGCTTTTGAATACGTTTTTTAGAGATAGGGGAAGCAGACATGATAACTCCTTAATCATTTTTACTGATTCGAGTTTACATCATATCTTTACATGTGTCAAGACATTTATCTAATCTTCAAATACCAGTCCTTCTTTTTTTAGATGTTGACGAATTTTTTCAAAGGTTTCCTGATCTCGGCAGGATATCCTGTGAAGGTGAATTCCTCCTGTCAGACTGCTTAGCAAGCTCTCCTGA
Organism: Streptococcus ratti FA-1 = DSM 20564; assembly: GCF_000286075.1. GTDB lineage: Bacteria > Bacillota > Bacilli > Lactobacillales > Streptococcaceae > Streptococcus > Streptococcus ratti. The sequence continues at coordinate 1,248,557 of NZ_AJTZ01000005.1, forward strand.
TAGCGGGACAGTTTATCCATAAAATAGTCTATCTCATCCTGACTTTCAATATTTAAAGGAGCCGTAATCATGCCATAAATAGGGTGCTCTACTTCAACGTCCAGTATTTTTCCGCCATTTTGAACGATTGTCTCTAATTCCAGACGAACTTCCTTGGCACTGTGCTTGCAGGCTAGTTTCCCATGATAATAAGATTTTGGAACCTGCAGACGTTCTGCTAAAAGATAGCCCCGATGGGTTGCCATAATATCATGGTTTTCGGCTCTTAACAGAGCAACGTCTCCCACAATGATCTGCCGGCTGACTCCCAGCTCTTTAGCCAGATGGCTGGCTGAAAGCGGCTGTTCTGCTTTTTCTAATTTTTTTAAAATAGCCTGACGGCGTTCCATAGCTTTCATTAGTCACCTCTGATTTTGGCAATACGTTTTCGTATGCCCGATTGCTTTAATTATAGCAAATCCTGCTAACTGCTGTCAGCAGCAGTTTAAACAAAAAATCTGTCTTATTTGCTTGAACAAACAGGGACTAAGCAAAATTGGCTCAGCCCCTATTCTTATTATGTTTTGTACGATAGTTACTTTCCAAACTACAGCAGGGAAATGTTTATTTAATCCTTTCCAGCATAGAAGTCAAATGCTCAATGGATTTTTCCTTGCCCAGCAGGTAAATAGTATCTGGCAGTTCCGGGCCGTGCATTTCACCTGAAACAGCAATGCGGATTGGCATAAAAAGATTTTTGCCTTTGATACCTGTTTCTTTTTGGACAGCTTTGATTTGCGGAAAGATATTTTCAGACTTAAATTCTTCGTCCGGCAAGGCCTCTAATTTAGCCTTGAAGGCTTCCAGTACCGTTGGCACCGTATCGCCGGCCATGAAGGCTGTGGCTTGATCCGTTAATTCTGGAAAATCTTCGAAAAAGAGATCCGTCAGCGGTACAATTTCATCTGCTGATTTTAGCTGCGGCTTATAGAGTTCAACTAATTTTTCTGCCTTATCGGTCAAACGCCCGGCTGCTTCCAAAAATGGTTTGCAAAGGGCAAAGACAGTTTCAAAGTCTGCGTTCTTAAGGTACTCATTGCTCATCCAGTCAAGCTTTTTCTGGTCAAAAGCCGCTGGAGATTTACTGAGGCGCTTTTCATCAAAGAGCTCAATTAATTCCTTATGAGAAAAGATTTCATTTTCTCCGCCAGGATTCCACCCTAAAAGCGCAATAAAGTTGAAAACTGCATCTGGCAGGTAGCCTTTTTGACGGTAGTCCTCAATAAACTGAAGGGTATTAGTATCGCGTTTAGAAAGTTTCTTGCCGGTTTCAGAATTGATAATAAGGGTCATGTGGCCGAACTCAGGCGCCTCCCAACCAAGGGCTTCATAAACCATGAGCTGTTTAGGTGTGTTGGCAATGTGGTCATCGCCGCGGATAACATGAGAAATTTGCATCTCGTGATCGTCCACTACAACAGCAAAGTTGTAAGTCGGATAGCCGTCGCGTTTTTGGATAACCCAGTCGCCGCCGATATTGCTGCCTTCAAATTCAATATCACCTTTGACCATATCGTTCCATTTGTAGATGCCTGATTCATTAACGGCTAAGCGAACGGTCGGAATGATTCCTGCAGCTTGGCGCTCTGCGATATAGGCTGCTTTTTCATCTTCAGACATACCCAGATATTCATTAATGTAACGAGGGGTTTCGCCAGCTGCCTCTTGACGTTCGCGCTCAGCTGCCAGTTCCTCTTCAGTAACATATGATTTATAAGCCTTACCTTCAGCTAAAAGCTGTTCAATGTACTTTTGATAGAGAGGCAGGCGTTCAGACTGACGGTAATTTTCATGAGTTTCTGGACTTTCATCCCAGTCAATCCCCAGCCAGCGCAAATTTTCCAGCTGAGAACGCTCTCCGTCTTCAACATGGCGCTTGCGGTCTGTGTCCTCAATACGAATAATAAAATTTCCGCCGTAATGACGGGCGTAAAGGTAATTAAAGAGCGCTGTCCGCGCATTTCCAATATGTAAAAGGCCTGTAGGACTTGGTGCATAACGCACACGAATCTTGTTTGTCATTTCATTCTCCTGTCATTTCAATATAGCAGTTCCTAGAAAACTCTTAAAAATAGGCAGTTTCTAGCCTGTCTTTCATAAAATTCAATCGTTTCTATTATAGCATATCCTTGCCAGTTGGGCGAAAAAAATTCCCTTTACTTTGAGTAAAAGGAAGATTTTTAGGTATTTGTCTTGATATTCTCTGAGTCATGAAAGACTTAATTTAGTGATTAGTATTTGTAATGAAATTCTGCAGAACACCTGCAAATTGCTGTAAATTAAGACTTTGCACATAAATTTCACCTGTTCCTCGGAAGGTATTGACGATTCCTTCACCAGTTCCGATAGATTGTATAAAGCCATTTTCTAAATGAATGTCATAGTTTAAATCCTTACTCCAAGCCACAACATGAGCATTGTCAATGGTGATTTCCTGATTCTGCAACGCTATTTTTTTGATAGAGCCAAAGCTATTAGCAAGCAAGGTCCCCTGGCCTTCTGTTATCATGACAAAAAGACCGCCTTGCCCTCCAAAAAAGGCACGTCCAACGCTCTGGCTTTGCATTTGATATTGGGCAGAGCCATCTAAAGCAAGAAAAGCACCATCATTGAGCCGATACTGTTTTTCTCCCAATTCCAGAGCAATGACTTGGCCCGGCATAGCAGGTGCTAAAGCCAATTTACCATCAGCAGCATTTGATGCTGCCTGAGTAATGAAAAAGCTTTCCCCAGAAGTCACAGAACGCCCAATAGCTCCCACTAGTTTGCCAAATCCTGAACCACGTCCGTTGACTTTAGTATTGAGGGTTACACTCGGTGTGTGATAGACCATACTACCACGCTGAATATAGACTGACTCCCCTGCTTCTAAGGCAATTTCCACCAAGGGAAACTGCATGTTGCTGTCAATACTGTAATTCATTCGATTATCTGGCATAGCCTAGCCTCCTTTTGTATTACTTTATTAGTACAAATCAATTATATAATTTTCAGCTGCTTTTGTCAATAAAAAAAGAGGTTTCTCAGCCTCTTTTGGTTTATTTTACTTCGGTAATCCTTCCCGTATCGACATCGTAGATAGCTCCTGAAATGATAATATCATCAGGAATAAGAGGCGAATTTTTTAAAAGAGCGACATCTTCTCGCACACTCTCTTCGATGTCCTCAAAAGGCAGAAAATCCTGACCCTGTACATCAACAGCCAAGTCACGCTGTAACTGCTGGGCAAACTCTTCATTTGTAAATGTCTGTGCTCCACAGTCCGTATGATGTAAAACAACAATCTCACTTGTACCCAGCTGCTGCTCAGAAATTACCAAAGAACGAAGCATATCATCTGTAATACGTCCGCCAGCATTACGCAGGATATGGGCGTCTCCTAGAGCCAAACCCAAAGCAGGTGCTACGTGTAAACGAGAATCCATACAGGTAACAATAGCAACATGTGTTTTAGGTTTAAGAGGCAGGTGAGCAGTGCCATGTAAGTCAACATAAGCTCTGTTAGCCCTCATAAAATTATCAAAATAAGACATCCTAACTCCTTAGTCTTTATTTTTTAAGCTGTTAACTTAGGCAGTATCATATCATTTTTAAAGGACTTTGTCATTGTTAAAGATTTACAATTAGCTGAAGACCTTTTTTAAAACTTCGCCAACCGTCGTCACACCGATTACCTGAATTCCTTTTGGAGCGGTTAGCCCAGATAGAGCATTTTTAGGTACAAAAATCTTGGTGAAGCCGAGTTTCCCGGCTTCATTAATCCGCTGTTCAATCCGATTAACACGGCGGATTTCGCCTGTTAAACCAATTTCTCCAATATAACATTCTTGAGGATTGGTCGGTTTTTCCTTATAACTGGAAGCAATAGCGACCGCAACGGCTAAATCAATAGCAGGCTCATCCAAGCGCACACCGCCAGCAGATTTGAGATAGGCATCTTGATTTTGCAGCAAAAAGCCGCAGCGCTTCTCCAACACTGCCATAATCAGGCTGACGCGATTAAAGTCCAGACCCGTAGTCGTCCGCTTGGCATTGCCAAAAACAGTCGGTGTGACTAAGGCTTGTACCTCCGCTAAAATAGGCCGTGTGCCTTCCATCGTAACCACAATGGCTGATCCTGTTGCGCCATCCAGACGCTCTTCCAAAAAGACTTGGCTGGGATTCAAAACCTCAACCAGCCCAGCTGAGCGCATTTCAAAAATGCCAATCTCATTAGTCGAGCCAAAACGATTTTTTACAGCTCGCAAAATCCGAAAAGTATGCTGCCGCTCACCTTCAAAGTAGAGCACAGTATCCACCATGTGTTCAAGCATACGAGGCCCTGCTAAAGTTCCTTCTTTGGTCACATGTCCAACAATAAAAGTCGCAATATTATTGGTCTTAGCCAGCTGCATTAGCTCTGCTGTCACCTCACGTACCTGCGAAACAGAACCTTGAACGCTGGAAATTTCAGGACTCATAACCGTTTGAATGGAATCAATAATTAAAAAATCAGGCTGAATTTTTTCAATCTCAGCACGAATACTCTGCATGTTGGTCTCGGCATAGAGGTAAAACTCATTGTCAATATCCCCCAAGCGTTCACTGCGCAGTTTTATCTGCTCAGCCGATTCTTCACCAGACACATAGAGGACTGTCCCTTGGTTAGCCAGTTGAGTTGATACTTGTAAAAGGAGAGTAGATTTTCCAATTCCTGGATCCCCTCCGATAAGCACAAGGCTGCCCGGCACAACACCGCCGCCCAAAACACGGTTAAACTCTTCCATATTCGTCTTGACTCTAGTGACCTGACTAGAGGTAACTTGATTTAATTTAACTGGCCGTGTTTTCTCACCTGTCAGCGAAATCCGTGCATTTTTGACTTCCGCAACTTCAACTTCTTCAACAAAGGAAGACCAGCTGCTGCAGTTTGGACAGCGGCCTAAATATTTAGGCGAATTGTAGCCGCACTCCTGACAGACAAAGGTTGTTTTTTTCTTAGCTATGGTAATTCTCCTTTCGTTGCTATTCCAGCGGACCGCCATTGAGCCAGAGTCTTTTCAAATCGTTTTTGATGTAGAACACCAATTCCCTTCAAATCGGCAGTTACTTGATAACCCTTCTGAGCCAAAGCTAAAACGGAAGCTTTGACACAACCGTTGCCATCAACTCCTATGACTTCAAGACTTTGGACCCTGCAATTTTCCAAAAAATCCTGTAAAGCCGGACTCGTCAAGCATGAGGCGCGCCGCTTTTCAAAGATATGGTCAGACACTACTGATAAGCCCTGAGCCAAAGTTTTGGGTTTAGAGTTCAATTCCCAGAAAAAACGGTTAACAACATAGACGACATGATCTTTGGGATAGGCTGAAATTTTAGTATTGACCGCTGTTAGTAACGAAGCGGGATAGCCCTTTTTCTCGCCAACGTAATCTGTCTGCATATCAATAACTAATAAATAATCTGCCACTCTATTTCCTACTTTCCAGTTGAACCGAAGCCGCCTGTCCGTGTGCCCCTTGCCTCATCATCATCTGCTAGCAGAAAAGGCATAAAGACACCTTGTACAATCCGTTCGCCAGCTTCGAGGACAACCGTTTCGTCCGTGATGTTTTTCATCTGGGCAAAGATATGACCTTCGTTATTAGGATTGTTATAATAATCGCCATCAATAACGCCAACCGAATTGATTAGTACCAGCCCCTTTTTTCGGGGATTGGATGAGCGATCATACAGATAAAGCACCTCACCGGACTGCATATAAGCCTTGATCCCTGTCGGTACTAAAACGATTGCTCCTGCAGGAATTTCCATCCGCTCTGCCACCTTTAAATCATAGCCGGCTGCATGGGCTGTTTCTCGTTTGGGCAGCAGGTCTTTATCCTTATAGTCAGAAATTAATTCAAATCCGCGAACTTTCATTGGGCACTCCTTAAGCCTTTTTAGTGATAAACATACGATTACATGATAATAATGTTTCTCAATTTCTTCTATTATAAATGATTTATTCGCAAAACAAAAGCAAAATCCCTGCTGTCCCATACAGACTCCTTTTTAGCAGCGTCCAACGGGAAAGCAAAGATTAACGATTTCCTTTCAACTAAGTAAAGACAAATGAATTGGCTTTATGATATAATGAGGTTAACTTTCCATGAACTATAGGAGAAAAATGATGAGACAAAAAATTGCCGTATTAGGTCCCGGATCGTGGGGAACTGCCTTATCTCAAGTTCTTAATGACAACGGTCATGAGGTTCGCATCTGGGGTAACATCCCCGAGCAAATTGATGAAATTAACGAGCATCATACCAACAAACGGTATTTCAAAGATGTGGTCTTAGATGCAAAGATTAAAGCCTACAAAGAATTAAAAGAAGCCCTGAAGGATGTTGATGCTATCCTTTTTGTCGTACCCACAAAAGTCACTCGCCTAGTTGCTAAGCAAGTAGCAGAGCTTCTTGACCATAAGGTCATTATCATGCACGCCTCCAAAGGTCTGGAACCAGGTACACATGAGCGTTTATCTGTGATTCTGGAAGAAGAAATCCCAGCTGAATTTCGCAGTGAGATTGTTGTTGTCTCCGGTCCCAGCCATGCTGAGGAGACCATTGTTCGCGATATCACTTTGATAACAGCAGCCTCGAAAGATTTGGAAGCAGCTAAATACGTGCAAAAACTCTTCAGCAATAATTATTTCCGTCTTTACACTAATCCAGACGTCATCGGTGTTGAAACTGCCGGCGCGCTTAAAAACATTATTGCAGTCGGAGCAGGTGCCCTTCACGGCATGGGCTATGGTGACAATGCTAAGGCTGCTGTCATCACGCGCGGTTTGGCTGAAATTACCCGTCTGGGAGTGAAATTAGGGGCTGATCCGCTGACCTACAGCGGTCTTTCGGGAGTTGGCGACTTAATTGTCACCGGAACCTCAGTGCATTCGCGTAACTGGCGTGCAGGAGATGCTTTGGGCCGCGGCGAAAAATTAGAAGACATCGAAAAAAATATGGGAATGGTCATTGAAGGTATTTCAACCACCAAGGTTGCCTATGAACTCTCCAAGGAACTTGATGTCTACATGCCTATTACCAGCGCTATTTATCAGTCCATCTATGAAGGTAAAAATATCAAAGAAGCCATCACATCAATGATGTCCAATGAATTCAGAGCAGAAAATGAATGGAGTTAGCCATATGCCAAGTAAAAAAGTGAGAAAAGCAGTTATTCCCGCAGCAGGTCTGGGAACACGTTTCCTGCCAGCCACCAAAGCACTGGCCAAAGAAATGCTGCCTATTGTGGATAAACCAACAATTCAATTTATCGTAGAAGAAGCCTTGAAATCAGGCATTGAGGATATTTTGGTTGTTACCGGTAAATCAAAACGTTCCATTGAAGATCATTTTGATTCCAACTTTGAACTTGAATACAACCTAGAACAAAAAGGAAAAACCGATCTTCTCAAACTCGTTAATGACACTACTGCTATTAATCTGCATTTCATTCGTCAGAGCCATCCGCGCGGACTGGGTGATGCTGTCCTGCAGGCCAAAGCCTTTGTGGGAAATGAACCCTTTGTTGTTATGCTTGGCGATGACCTTATGGATATTACAGATGATCAGGCTGTCCCTTTGACACGCCAGCTAATTAACGACTACGACCAGACCCATGCTTCTACTATTGCTGTTATGCCGGTGCCGCACGACGAAGTTTCTGCCTATGGTGTCATCGCTCCCCAAGGTGAAGGGGTAAATGGTCTTTACAGTGTTGATACCTTTGTTGAAAAACCTGCCCCCGAAGAGGCTCCCAGCGATCTAGCTATTATCGGCCGCTATCTGCTGACACCTGAGATTTTTACCATTCTGGAAACCCAAAAACCAGGTGCCGGCAATGAGGTTCAGCTGACCGATGCTATTGATACCCTAAACAAAACGCAGCGGGTTTTCGCACGTGAGTTCACAGGAAAACGCTATGATGTCGGCGATAAATTCGGCTTCATGAAAACCTCAATTGATTACGCTTTAAAACATCCTCAAGTTAAAGACGATCTGAAATCATATATTATCAGTCTCGGTAAAGAATTAGATAAGCAAAGCAAACAAAAAAACTCGAATTAATTCGAGTTTTTTTGTTTCTGACAGGATCAGCGATGGAAGCCCAAATAAAGCAGACCCAGAGCAAGTCCCAAATAAAGCAGGAAGGCCAGTAAACGCTGACTGGGCCTAAAAACGTTCTTCTCTGTTTGACTGGGCAGCATCACAGCTGAAACAAGCCCGCCAACAATTCCGCCTAAATGTCCGGCAATGCTCACGCTTGGCATAAAGAGATTGAAAATCAGATTGATAGCAATCAAGGCCTGATAATTCCGCCCCAGCTGTTTTAAAAAAGGATTGTGTCCAAAATATCCCAAGACCGCAATAGCTCCAAATAAGCCAAATAAAGACGTTGAAGCACCGGCCGCTACAACACTCGGCGTAAAGAAAAGCGTAAAAATATTTCCCATCACTCCGGATAAAAGATAAAGGAGCAGGAATTTTCCAGACCCCCAAATACCCTCAGCCAGCTGCCCTACAAAGTACAAAGTCAGACCGTTGAATAAAAAATGTTCCCAGCCAATATGAACAAAAATCGGTGTGATTAAACGCCAGAGCTGATTTGGCATCTGAACTACTAAATCACCATACATACCGCCAAAATTAAAGACTGCAAGCGTCTCTGTTGCCCGACCGAAATAAAAGACCTGCATGGCCAAAAAAACTAGTGTTGTCAGCAGTAATAAAAATGAGGTTGCAGGATATTTTTTAAAGGTCTCCATATCGTAATACCTCTTTCACTGGAATATCAAAAGAACTAGGCTCAAAAGCAAGACTCTGAAAAGGATAGATGGTGCTGACCGTACTTCCTTTAAAATCAGACAGATAACGGTCGTAATAACCGCCTCCGAAACCAATACGATAGCCGTCATTATTGAACGCAAGTCCCGGAACATGAATAAGATCAATCGATGACTGAGCAACAGCCCGATCACTTATGGGTTCTTTGAGACCAAATGTGCTGGTTCTTAAATCGGCAGCATCGTAGGAAACAAAAATCATTTTTCCCTGTCCGTAGACCTTGGGAACCACTATCTTTTTCCCGTCTTTTTGCGCTTGCTCAATCAGCAAAGACGTATTAAATTCAAAGGGAAAGGCCAGATAAGTTGCAAGCGTCTGAGCTTGTTTATAAGCCTCAAGAGCAATGAAATGGCTGAGCAACTCCCTGTCCCTTTGAGCCTTAACAGCCTTGTTCTGCTTTTTTAACTGCTCTATTACCTGAGCTCTGAATTCTTTTTTTGTCATGCTAATATCATAACACGATTAAGCTTTTTTTCCTATTATTAACTCAGACTGACAAGAGCCAAATGGCTGAAAAAAATCTCCAATTTTTGTTCTCTTAGCCAATAACCCCCATAGAGGCATCTTATTTGTTTTAATGAAATAAAAATTTTGGTTTAAGGTTTCTTTAAGATTTCTCCTATATAATTTAATCATCCTAAAACAACCACTTCCCCAAGTGGTTGGGGGAGATAAACTTCCCTAATTTATTTCCCCTTTTTCATAAATCTCCTAGAGCATCAGCGAAAGCTGGTGCTCTTCCCTTTTTCTTTATTAAAAGTCCTTGCAATTCTGTGAACTGCAAGGACTTTTTTAATTTATTTTGGTCTTCAGGAAACCACTGATTTTTTCCACAGCAAAAGGCAGTGCTTCTTCCTTAGGGCTCATCTTAGGATGATGAAGTGCATAAGGCGTGTCAACCCCCAGCCAGAACATAACACCAGGAATTTTATTAAGCAGGTAGCCAAAGTCTTCGCCAGTCATCGCAGGCAGACAGTCAATCAAATGGACTCCGTCTGTATTTTCAAAATAAGCCATGAGATTTTGAGCCAACTTTGGATCATTTTCGACTGGTAAATAGCCGCCTTGTTTTAATTGCACATCGACTTCCAAACCAAAAGAAGTTGCAATCCCTTGAGCCATCTCCTCTACTCGTTTTTGAATCAAGAGGCTCATATCCTGTGTCAATGTGCGGATGGTCCCGTGCAGGGTCGCAGTTTCAGCAATGACATTGTTGGTCGTTCCGGAGTGCATGGATCCAAAAGTAACAACACCGCCTTCAATTGGATCAACATTGCGACTGATAATTGTCTGCACTTGTGTAATAAAGTAAGAAGCAGCCACAAGGGCATCATTAGCCTCATGCGGAAAAGCCGCATGTCCGCCCTTACCCTTGAAAGTAATAAAAACCTCGCATGTTCCGGCAAACAAAGTTCCTGTATTGGTCGCAATATCTCCGACCTTAAAATCAGGACGAACATGCAAACCATAAAATTCATCAGGCTGCCAATCTCCAAAAGCACCATCCTCATACATAAGCATGCCGCCGGCCTCATTTTCTTCTGCCGGCTGAAAGAGAAAGAGCAGATTGTTTTTGGGCTGAACTTGTACCATTTTATCAAGCAGACCCAGAGCAACAGTCATATGCATATCATGGCCGCAGGCATGCATACGTCCCTTATGCTGACTGGCAAAATCAAGCCCTGTCTCTTCAACAATAGGCAGAGCATCAATATCCGTACGCCAGCCAATCGTTTTCTCAGGTGCCCAGCCTTTTAAAAAGACCAAAATTCCAGTCCGCCAGGTACGCTGTTCGACAAAATCTTTCCCGGCAGTTATCTCACTAATCCGCTCAAGAAGATAGGCCTGCGTTTTAACTTCTTCCAGACCAATTTCCGGAATTTGATGCAATTCACGGCGAATTTTGATTAAATCTAAAGTCATATTCATTTCCCTTTTGTAAAAGAGAGTGGGACCAACAGTCATGATGGCTGTCCCACTCTCTTTCATTTTTTCTTTTTAGCACTTGCACCGCTGCTGACAACATTTTCTGCGTCTGTCTGACTATGAAAATCCAATCATCTTAGCAAGGGCAGAGTGTGGTAATACCATTAAAGACTGCATCTTAGGCCTAGAGATTGCGGAGGGCGTCTTCAAGAGCCGTTTTTTGCTGTGTTTTTTCATCAATTTCTTTGATGACACGCGCCGGTACACCAGCTACAACAACATTCTTAGGAACATCCTGAGTAACAATAGCTCCGGCTGCAACAACTGAACCGCTGCCGACTTGCACTCCTTCAATGATAACCGCATTGGCACCGACTAAAACATTATCTCCGATACGGACAGGATCTGCAGAAGCAGGCTCAATAACACCAGCAAGCACAGCGCCGGCTCCAATATGACTGTTTTTGCCAACAGTTGCACGTCCCCCAAGAATAGCCCCCATATCAATCATAGTGCCTTCACCAATTTCAGCACCGATATTGATAACAGCTCCCATCATGACTACGGCATTATCCTCAATCGTCACTTGGTCGCGGATGATAGCTCCTGGCTCGATACGTGCGTTGAGATGGCGTTTATCAAGCAATGGCACAGCTGAATTGCGACCGTCTTGCTCCACGACATAGTCTTTGTTCTCTGTCAGATTAGCCAAAAGCGGCTCAACATCTTTCCAATCCCCAAAGAGAGCATTCCCTAATTTGACAACAGAATCAGGAATAGCGCCGGCCAGCTGACCCTCAAAAGTTACCTTTACATTGGTCTTCTTTTCCGCATTTCCAATAAAAGCAATAATTTCTTGCGCTGACATTTTTTGTGCAGTCATATCTTTTATTCTCCAATTCAAAAATAGTTAATTATTATTATAGCAGAATCTTCTGAAATTTCTAGAGACAAATAATAAAATGACCCAGTGCAGCTGCACAAGGTCATGATATTCTATAACTTTTTACTGCTTGACTTCCGTAAAAATTAATTTTGCTGTGTCGCCAGAAACATCATACTGAGTATTATCAAAATTAGTCGTAATGATTTCACCCTCTTTAAGTTTTACAACGACATCTGTGCTGCCAGGATTATAGTTTTGCTCTTTAGAACTGTCTGTATTCATATTGTATATAGAAATATCCCATCCTAAATTTTCAAATTCAGGATCCATCGTTGCATTAGTATCTAACTTATAGGTTCCCGGTTTAATATCACGTCCAACTACATAGTTGCCAATTCCTAATTCATTGCTCATTTTAACGGTACTTGAAACAGCCGTAAATTTTACTTTTGAAATGTCAGTAAATTCTAAAGCATCACCTTCAAAAAGAATAACCCTAATTGTTGACGGATATTCAATGTTACCGCTATCCATAGCAGAACCCAACCAATTAATATAGAGACCGGAAAAAGTTGATGAGCGCTCTCCTGTTATATTTCCGCTGCCTCCCGTGATTTGCAAATCATAAATTCCAGGCAAAACATCACCGTCTTTTCCAACTTTAATTTTATCAGTAATATAAAGTTCATCTGTGGACTTTGATTTTTTTGCCAAAGCATTTAAAATTTCGAGACTTGTAAGTTTTTCTTTTTTGGAACTGTCTACCTTGACAGCAGAATCTTTAGGGGACTTGACAGCATCATTTAAAACAGCACTGTAGGTAGATTGAGTGACAAGAACTATAACAAAAGAGATAACAGCAATTGCGACCGAGATTAGTGTTAAGATTTTTTTATTTTTACGATTTACAATTAAAGCAATAACCCCTAAAAAGAAAGCAATAATTGCTAACACTCCTGAGGCATTATTGATAAAAGGCATCCAAGATGTAGCTAGTCCTATTCCTCCAAAAACCAAAGCTAAAATTGGCAAAACTTTTCTTTCTTCTTTCCGTGTTTTCATCTCTTAATACTCCTTATATTTTATTAGTCCTCAATTTCAACTTTTTATTGCGTGAGAATTGATTGTTTCCTAGTCTACATCTTTACCATTTAAGTAAAATTAGTTTGTATTATATATCTTCCTGATAAAATTATTTTAAAAAATTTATTGCTGCAACCCTTGAGACATTTGATTTACAAATTCTTTTAGCTTATCACGATAATCTTTTAAAAATTGTACCAAATCTTTTTTTCCAATAATCATAGCTTTTTTCATTGATCCATATTGCTTTTTTTGTTCTTTAACACTATCCACTACCCCTTGTCTTATTGACTTGTAAGTTTCGGCATCTCCCAATCCATATTGCGTTACAACTGCTTCATAGTTTGTAATATATTCATTTACAATAAATTGATACATTGTTAGATAATCTTCATAGGTCTTAATTTTTTCAATGGTTGAGTCTGAACTATCTTTCGGTCTAAATTTATTCTTTGATTTCTTACTGAGACTTTCTATTTGTGACTTAGCCGAAGGGGTATTCACTGCTGTCTTGCTGGAAACATCTCCATAAACAGATTGAGACAGTAATGCCATCACTAAGCTTACAACCAAAATAGCTCCTTTAACAATCATTGAATAATTTTTCTTTCCCATAACCTCATCCCCCTATTTTGAAAATCTTTACAAAACTATTATATATATATATATATATAATGTCAATGATGTAACAAATTATTCACGCGCAAAATAAAAAACCTCCTGACGAGGTCTTTTTTAGTGTTTGATAACAGTTTTTCCCCTTTTTCAACACAAGGTTTGATTGTTGTCGAACTTTTTATACTTAACTGAAAAGCTGAATGACTGATCCGATTCCCAGAACTGCGGGTTTAGCTGCCTGAACGTGGAGGGTTCCCGGAAGCGAACCTTCATTTGAACCGTCAAAAGAGATGGTAATATGCCCTAGGTTTTTTAAATTTTTCTCGACGACAGCACCAACTGCGGTAATTGGAAATTCCTGATTATCAATCAGCAGTCTGCCACCTTTTGTTATGGTTCCTGATAACTTTTTATTGTCAATCTTGTAGCAGTATTCCGCCAAATCTTCCGGAGCTTCTTCTCCGAAAAGAATCAGCATATTGGCATCCTTAATCATACCAGCTGCTTCTGGGCCAACTTTAAGGACCCTAGCTTCAAAAATTTTAGTCATTTTCTCACTTCCTTTTTAATGCTATTATACTCTTTTTAGTGATATAAACCAAAGCTTGCCAGCCATGCTACAATGACTCTTGGTACACCGTTTAAGAAACGTGAATAAAGCACAGATGGTACACCAACTTCCACTGTTTCAGCATTAGCTTCTGATAAACCTAAAGCGACAGGAATAAAGTCACAGCCATTTTGAGTATTGATGGCAAACAATGCCGGAAGGGCCATTTGCGGCGGAATGGTTCCTTTACCAATTTCAACGCCGATAAGGGTTCCGATGATTTGTGAAATAACAGCCCCTGGTCCAAGCAGCGGTGATAAGAAAGGAAGCGAGCAAATAAAACCAATGAGTATCAGCCCCCAAATATTGCCAGCCAGCGGAATCATCAGTTTAGCAATCCAATTGCCAACACCAGAACCTTGGATAAAACCGATTAACAGTGATACAAAGGCCATAAAAGGCAGAATGGTATTCAGCATGGTTTGAATGGCATCACGCGCTGCCTGATTGAAGACAGCAACTACTTTACCGGCTCCCATACCGATACGGGCAATAAAGCTGCTTTCAGCACGTTGCTCTGTAATTTTCTTACTGGTATCGTAACCTTCAGTCTTAGCTTCTGTTTCTGCTGGCTGCAGCTCTGCCTGAACAGCTCTTCCTTGGGGAGTTTTGGCAGCACTGATTTGTTCAGGGCCTACGGCTGATACATAAATATCTTCTGTAATGTATTGTGCCAGGGGGCCGCTTTTCCCAGTCGCTACAATATTAATGGTCGGTATGCCTTTTTTAGGATAGATACCGCAGCGAAGAGTGCCGCCGCAATCCACAATAGCCAGGGCAATTTCTTCATCCGGGATGGACGTTTTAAAGCCGTTAACAGCTTCCATACCAGTCAATTCAGCAATTTTATCAACGATTTCCGGCTTTTCACCGCCGCCTGTGATATAAATAAACTTATGCTTTTCCTCTGTCGGTGTGATGGTCAGCGGTCCTCCAAAACCGCCGTTTCCTTTTACAACTGTAATACTTTTGTATGTCATAATGCTTCTCTCTTTCAATTCATTAAGCTTGATTAATCTTTCGGCGCAGCTCCTTACATTTATCTAAGTCCAAAGTTAAAAAGTCTGTCCCATAAATTAATCAAGAGTTTTGCTTAAAGTTACTCCCTGCTGTTTGCAGACCCAGGCGGTTGTGAGGTCAGTTACCCAGCCGCCTATAAAGTTCATAATCAGACCAACCAGTAAATAGCGGATAGCTAAATCCATTTGACTGAGGCCCAATGTCTTGATACCTGAGGCGATTCCCATCCAGACAAATAATTCGCTTGGATTAATGTGAGGGAAGACCCCATTTGAGGTATGGCAGAATTGCATTTGTGATGCTATATAGCTCGGTTTATAATATTCCGGCATGAAACGACCCATGCTAATTGCCATTGGATTACCCAACATAAAAGCTGAAATAAAAGGCAGAATCATATAGCGGCTGACTGGATTTTTAGCAGAAATCTGAGCCAGTCTGTTGACGCGTTCTTCTCCCAGCAAAGCAATGAGTGCGTTCATAGCTACCAACAGCATTAGGACCACAGGAACAATCCCTGTCATCCAGCTGATAAAATTATCACCGCCGGTTTGAAACAGCTTCATGAAACCTTCAGCAAATTTTGTAATATACTTCATAACAAACTCCTTATATTAAGATACTAAGGGCGTGAAGAAAGCGAGAAGAAAATAGGAGACTAACGCCAGGCGCTTTTGCGCATCAGGCAGGCTATCTTTTTCTCGACGCTTTTAGCCCGTGTTCAATTATTAAGATACGGCAGAGGATTGTTATCTAAGTGCTTCTCACTTGATAACAAACGCCAATCACCATAGTGAATTGGCTACCTCTCCCGCTAACTTCGTTTGGTTAGTAAGATCGACTAACCAAACGAAGTGTCGCAAAGGGCGTGAAGAAAGCGAGAAGAAAATAGGAGACTAACGCTAGGCGCTTTGCGCATCAGGCAGGCTATCTTTTTCTCGACGCTTTTAGCCCGTGTTCAATTATTAAGATACTAAGACGTCAGCGACACAAAGCAAAATAAGCGGTAAGTCAGAAATATGAGATTTCGTTGACGCACCCTCGTCAGGACGACTAGAACTCTCAATGCCTGCAAGGCGCAGAGAGTTCAGACGTCTACGACGAATTTAAAACCAAGAGGCTCAGGACTCTAGGAGAAGCTATCTTTTTGCACAGGGTCGTAGCCGTGTTCAGTTATGATTTTTTAAATTGCAGCTTAAGACGAGCCAAGAGCAGTTTGGCATGCAGGCCGACATCAACCAAAGGCGCAGCCTTGGGCACATCTTTGTAAACACCAGCCTCTGTTCTTAAAAAGACTTCCCTAGCATCTTCAATAGCTGTCTGCAGCAGCTTATTTTCCTGACGAACTAGAGGATTATAGCTGTCAAAATAATGGATATCCTTCCCGATATAGGCTGGCATTTTTTTGAAACGGGCGGCTACTGTCACACCCTGCATTTTTCGAGCATCTAAAACTCGGCCTTCCTTATCAAGAGCAAACATAACAATCGTTCCTGATTTCACCTTGCCGGCTCTGCGGCCTATGGCTACGCGGCCCTGACGCCTCAAGACTGCATAAACTTGATTGAAATGCTTAATCTGTCTCAAGCCAAACATAATCTGCAAAGCATAGGCAGCAAGCACTAAGCTTCCTAAAACAATCATAGCATTCATTAAAAAATTCCTTTCTGTCTGGTTAAAGCAATAAAATCCGCTTCAGTCTTTACCTTTCTCAGCTCCTCTTTCAGTTCATCATCGCCGGCAATTCTGAAAATATCGTCATAGAGTTCCAGCAATTCGCTTTCCATGTGAGGCTCAATTTCTTGGGGAATGGCTACCAAAAAGATAAACTCCATCATCTCATTTTTAAGAGCAAGACCCTTTTCCAGCAGACCAAGCATCAAAATCGTTTTCCCCTGCAGCTGATTCACCGTGTGAGGAAAGGCGATGCCGCTGCCAAAGACCGTTGATTGTTTTTCTTCCCGTTCCAAAATACGCCGGCCAAAATCACCATCTACTAATTTTTTGTCCTCCAAAAGGTCTGTCATTTGCCTCAAATAATCTTTATAGTTTGCAGATTTTGACAGTCTGACAAACTGCAGATTAATCGTTTTGAGTTCTTTTTGATGATAGTGCTTGAGTCGCTGCCATTCTTCGCGCAGCCATTGGTCATTAAATAAATTGGTAATATGGATAACAGGAGATTTCAGCTTATCGAATTTCAGCGGAATTGTTGTAAATATGGCAAAATAGTCATCATCTGCCCTCGGATTAAAACCTTCTTCCGAATACTGAACAATTTCAATGTCATGCCCCAGAACCCGTATCAGCTGCCGATAAATCATGTTAGCTGTTCCTCTGCCTGTCGTACAGACAACGGCAATTTTGCGTTTCTGCCCATCTGAAACCAACTCATTTTCGTGTAAAATCATCTCAAAATAAAGAGCCAGATAGCTCATCTCTGATTGTTCCATCTGATAGCCAAAATAGCCTTTCAGCTCTTCGCCGGCAACCTTAGCCATTTCAAAAGCTAAAGGGTATTTCTGCTGGATTTCCCCATGAAAAATATCATTAATCTGAACACGGAAAATCAGCCGATTAATCAGAAATCTGAGATGTGTATGGATTTCAGCAAACAAGCGTTCTTCATCAAAAGTAAGCAGTAGTGTCTCCTTAATACGCTTGACCAAGCGGTGATAGAGAGTCTGTAAATCTTTGATTTGCGTCTGCGCATAGGTTAAGCCGTCAATAAACTGTGTATTCAGCGGAAATACCAGAAAATCTTGTTCATACTGGCTCAGTGAAATCTGGTAGACCATTTCAATATGATAAACCAGCGCTTCTGCAAAGGACGACTGTTTAACGCCGTTTGTATAATACTTGATAAAATCTTCCAGCGGCTTTCCCCGCTTGATGCGCGCTATCGTGATGGAAATAACCTTGGTCAGCAGTTCCTGTGTTTTTCTGGGAATTCTAAATTCCGTATATAAGTTTTCCAAAAAACGCAGCGTTTCATCAGTCAGCGTATCTGAATCAAAATAAGAATAGACATAGTGGATATAAAAGAGCCGCAGATTTAATTCCTCACCAACAATCTCCAAACCGTGATTAGGCTTACCTATAATAGTAATGTTATAGGCGCTGGCTAAATTTTTAACCTGTTTTAAATCCTTATTGATCGTTGTGCGGCTGACACCGATGGATTCGGCCAAGTCATCAATAAGAAGCGGCGAGGTACTCTGTATTAACTGTTTAATCAGGTAAGAACAGCGCTTGCTGGCAGAATTGAAGTCACTTTCTTTTCTGAGACTTCCCGCCATAATATCCTCAAGTCTGGCATAATCATAAACTTCAAGAAAGAGCCGATTGTCTTTCTGCCTAATTTGAACATCAGCGTCTAATAGATCATTAAGCTGCTCAATACTCTTTTGCAAGGTGTGCATGCTGACATTAAGATCAGTCCGCAGATCTTCTAAAGTAACGCTGTGCTGTGCTGCTAGGGTATCTAAGATGCGATACCAACGATTAACTAATGCCACCTTTCACCATCCTATAATTTTTTATCCGCGTGTCTTACCTCCAGCCACATTAATCGTCACGCCAGTAATATAACTTGAGCGCTGTGAAAGAAGATAAGCCACAAGATCAGCAACTTCGCTCAGTTTACCGCTGCGGCCAAGCGGGGTAGTGCTTGTAGAGGCATAACCTGTACGAATATCCTCAACCGTTTTGCCTCTAGTATAGCCGAGCGCTTCCTCATAAGCAAGCGTTCTTAAACCCGTCGCTTCCATAATACCAGGCGCTACTCCGACAACACGAATATTGTGTTTGCCCAATTCTTTAGCCCATGAACGGGTGTAGCTGTAAACTGCAGCCTTAGTCGCTGCATAAGCACTCTGACCTTCAGAGCCTTCAAGTCCTGCTTCTGAAGCCATATTGATGATGACCCCTTCCTTCTTATCAACAAGCACCCGGCCAACAGCCTGACTGACCAGATACAATCCCTTTTGATTGATGCTGGTAATCTTATCAAAAACAACGTCATCCAGTTCGTACTTGCCATGAGGATCTTTAGGATCAATTAAAAGCCGCGGGATGTTGATGCCTGCATTATTGACAGCAGCATCAATGGTTCCAAATCTCTCAATCGTTGCTGCCACAGCAGCTTCTACCTGTTTGCGGGAAGTAACATCTACCTTTTGAAACAAAAGATTGTCATCTTTAAGGTCATTGTCTGCAAGATCAAAATTTGCAACATTGACATCTAATGCGAGCAGTTCTTCGATAATGGCCCGGCCAATCCCAGATGAAGCTCCTGTGACAACAACTGTTTTACCTGCAATATTTAACCAATCTGCCATTCTTTGTGACTCCTTTACTGTCTTGATTATTTTTGTGCCTTTATTATAAAACGCTTACAAAAAATAATTAAGACAGTCTTTTTCTATGGCTGACAAAATTTTGTGTACTAATTAAAACAGTCCAACCCTATAAATAACTAACAGCAGATAATACTCAATGACAATCAAAATTAGACTAGGCGGCGCAGATGCAGATAGAACTGTCTTCATCAAATCAAGGCAACAAGGTTTGAGCTTGATTTTCGAAGAGTATAAAGACTTCAATCAAACAAAAAAGAGAACCACGGTGAGTGATTCTCTGCCATATAAGCTTACTTGATTAAAGGCGTTTATTAAGTTCGGCACCCAAATCTTCAAAGCCCGGTTTACCAAGAAGGGCAAACATGTTTTTCTTATATGCCTCAACACCCGGCTGGTCAAATGGATTAACTCCATTGAGATAGCCTGAAAGGGCGATCGCAAGCTCAAAGAAATAGATAGTGTAGCCAAGTGTGAACTCATCTTGTTCAGGAATAGTCAGATAAGTATTTGGCACACCGCCGTCTGTATGGGCAAGAAGCACACCATCAGTAGCTTTTTTGTTAACAAAGTCAACATCCTTGCCTTGAAGGTAGCCAAGACCATCAAGATCTTCTGCCGATTCCGGCACAAGGATGTTCTTGCGCGGTTTATCCACACGGATAACTGTTTCAAATAAATTGCGGTAGCCTTCTTGGATGAACTGACCCAATGAGTGAAGGTCCGTTGAAAAGTTAGCTGATGTTGGGTAGATGCCTTTTTGATCCTTGCCTTCTGATTCACCAGCTAACTGTTTCCACCATTCGCTGAAATATTGCAGTGTAGGTTCATAATTAGCCAGAACTTCTGTCACATAGCCTTTTCTGTAAAGGATATTGCGAATCACAGCATATTGATAAGCTTCGTTTTCAGCAATCTTGTCTGACGAATAGTCCTTGCGCGCAGCATTGGCCCCTTCCATCAATTTTGTGATGTCCGCACCGCTTGCTGCAATTGGAAGAAGCCCAACCGGTGTCAAGACGGTGAAGCGTCCGCCCACGCTGTCTGGAACAACGAAAGTCTCCCAGCCGTTGGCATCCGCTTCAACCTTAACGGCACCTTTCGCTTTGTCAGTAGTAGCATAAATACGCTTGTTTGCCTCTTCTTGACCGTATTTTTTAATCAAGAGATCTTTGAAAACGCGGAAGGCAATCGCCGGTTCAGTTGTTGTCCCAGATTTTGAAATGACATTGACTGAGAAATCTTTATCAGCAACGTAGTCTACAAGGTCAGCAAGGTAATTTGAAGAAATTGAATTTCCAGCATAAAGAATTTGCGGTGCCTTGCGGTCTTCTGCCTTTTGCAGGTTAACAAATGAATTGTTTAAAAAATCAATGGCTGCTCTGGCACCGAGGTAAGAGCCGCCAATGCCGATAACCACAAGCACATCACTGTCAGCCTGGATTTTAGCAGCCGCTTTTTGAATGCGGGCAAATTCTTCCTTATCGTAATCTTCCGGCAGATTGAGCCAGCCAGTCATTTCCGCACCTGGTCCGGTACCATTGCGGAGAGCTGCATCTGCAGCTGTCACATGCATTTGCAGATAGTCCACTTCGTGCGGTGCTACAAATTGATCCAATACTTTAGAATAATCAAATGTAATATGTGTCATGTCAATACTCTCCTGTAAATTTCAGTTTCTTTACTATCATACTCTTTTGTAAGGGTTTTTTCAATGGTTTTGAGTAGAATTTCACAAAAAAGAAAAAATCACTTTTCTTTCTGAAAATCACTTAAAATTTCCTGCTGTTTTATGAAAGTGACTTGATGATTTCCACCCTTGTAATAACGCCGTCTTTCATGCTGTCAACCCGCAAGGCAACATCGTTCAAATAAACAGCCGCACCAATGGTGACGTGTTTTTCCTCGGCTTCCAAATGCCGTACGACAAAATCTCTTAGCAGCTCACCCTTTTGGCCTTTCAGATTAACACGCGCTAAAACATTGGCAATTTTAACCTTTTGACTTCCCCGAACAATAATATTAGTCGAATCATCAAAATTAGTAAAAAGATATTTCCGCGTCGCAAACAAGACAGAGATAGCCAAAATACTCCACAAAGAATCAAGACTAGTGCTTTGATCTACAACAACATGTCTGGCGATTGCAAAGAGCAGCACCTCAATGATGGTAGCGGAGGTATGCTTGCTCAGCATTTTTATCAACTCCACACCGATGGCAATGCTCATGGCCTGATTGAGAAAATTGTGCAGATAGGTTTCAATAGACCCTTGAGAATTAAAAATGCCCAGAATATCCACAGCTAGGAAAAAAGTGGAAACAAGAAGAACAATCATTAAAATCAGAGAAATCAAGATCTCAACATAAAATGACATCTCATAAAAGCTTACCTGTAAAAACTTTCGCATAGAACCTCCTTTTATTAAGATACTAAGGGCGTTTCAAATCCGTATAAAAACAGGAAACGGACGCCGTGTCGCTAAGACACAAGGACCTTTATCTTTTTTACTAGGATTTTAGCCCGTGTTCAGTTATTAAGATACGGCAGAGGACTGTTATCTAAGTGCTTCTCACTTGATAACAAACGAGGCTGGGCGCAAAGGGCGTTAGCGAGCAAAAGCAAAATAAGCGGTAAGTCAGAAATCTGAGATTTCGTTGACGCACCCTCGTCAGGACGACTAGAACTCTCAATGCCTGCAAGGCGCAGAGAGTTCAGACGTCTACGACGAATTTAAAACCAAGAGGCTCAGGACTCTAGGAGAAGCTATCTTTTTGCACAGGGTCGTAGCCGTGTTCAGTTAAACGCTTTCTTAAAAAGAAAATTTTATTCTATTATAACTGATATTGAGCGGAAAAGATAGGTTTTCAAAACAAAAGAAAAGTGCTAAATCATTCAGCACCTTTAATTTTTATTGAAAATTGATTATTAGCTATTTACTCTATCATAATATAAAAATAGAGCACACACCTGACATCGCTTAGGGCTGCTGGATTCCTCCCCTGACCCGCTTCACGCACAGATGTTGCTCCAAAAGTATTATAACATAGATTGAGAAAACTGCCAACTTAAGACTTTCGTCTTTTTCTAAAGAAATCTTGCATAATCCTAGCACATTCTTCTTCAAGGATCCCTGTCTCTACTTCCACACGGTGATTGAGACGCCCATCAGTCAGAATATCATAGAGGCTGCCGGCAGCACCAAATTTCTGATTAGCAGCGCCGTAGATGACCTTCGGGATGCGGGCAAGCCCAATGGCTCCGCTGCACATGACACAGGGCTCAATGGTCACAAAGAGGGTACTGTCCAATAAACGCCAGTTATCCTCGACAGCATTGGCCTGGTTGATGGCCATAATTTCAGCATGCATAACGGCCTGATTGAGTTCCTCACGCGCATTGTGGCCACGACCGATGATACGACCGTCCTTGACAATGACACAGCCGATAGGAATTTCTTCTTTGGCTAATGATTTTTGTGCTTCCTTGAGAGCCTCTGCCATGAAAGATTCTTTTTCTTCCTGAGTGAAATCCGTCATCAGTAATCACCGATCTCCCATGATTTATGAGGTTCTGCCAATTCTACTGGAATACCATTGGAGTGGGTCTCCGTCTGGCTTCTGAGGATTTCCAGATGGCTGTCTGAATCGATGCCTGCTGGCGCTACTGGCGGCATATGGGTCAAGACCAGCCGTTTGACTTTAGCCGCGCTAGCGATTTCTCCAGCTTCCTTGGTGGTCAAATGGGCTATGTGATTTTCATTACCTTCATAAAGGTAAACATCCGCCAAAAAGAGGTCAGCGCCTGCGGCGAATTGATCCAAACCGTCAAAATAACCTGTATCACCTGTGAAAACAAAGACCTGTCCTGTCGCACGCTCTACGATACGAAAAGCATAGCAAGGCACAGGGTGCACTGTCTTGATGAAGGTAATATCAAAAGGTCCAATTTGCTGCACGCCCTTAACGTCATAAGCAATCCCTTGAGATACACCCTCAAGGCTCAGTTTGCTAAACTCATAGGCATCTTCGTCGTGACCATAGATAGGCAAGACTTTAGGCTCCCAGAGATGCTTAGGATAGAGCTGGAAATAGTGGCGCAAGACACCCAAATCAGCTACATGGTCAGGGTGATAGTGAGAAATGATAACCGCGTCCAAGTCCAGCGGACTGATTTCTTTTTCCAGTTCATTGAGAGCACGGCTGCCGCAATCGATTAGCAGCTGAAAACCATCTTGTCCTGTCAAGAGATAAGAGGTCGTGCCGCCGTCTTTGTAAGGGTAAGCTCCCCAGCAGCCAATGGTTGTTAACTTCATAAAAAAACACCTTCTTTATTTTCTGTTTGCTTTATTATAGCAAATTTCCTGCAACAACTAAACAAAGGCCTGCTTCCAAGTATATTTTTGAAACAGACCCTGTAAGTGTTTATCTAAAGTATCTCAACATTAAAAGTCCTATAACGACAGTATAAATGGCAATAAAGACCCATTTGAGACGGACAGCAAGCGCTGCAAATTCCCGAATAAAAGCACTGGGAATATAATAGCCAGCTGTCGAACAGCCTAAGCCATCTCCGGCCATATGCAGCTGACGGGCATAGACACTGGTCCGAAAAACATGATAGGCATTGGTGACAAAGAGAAAACGAGGACGGCTCATCTCTTTTTCGGCCAGCTGTTTTGAAAACAAGAGATTTTGATAGGTTGAGCGTGATTGCTCTTCCAACAGAACTTTATTGCTGGGAATATCTCCTTGCTGTCTAATATAGGCAGCAATGGCCTTGGCTTCTGAAACCTCTTCGTCAGGGCCCTGACCGCCGCTTGCAATCAGCTTGGCTCTGGGATTGCTGGATTTTCGAAAAACCTCAAGTGCCTTATCAATCCGTTTTTGCAGCAAGGGTGTTACTTCTTTGCCCTTCATCAGTCCTGCACCATGAATGATAATGAAATCATAGTGCTTATTTTTAGGAATGATGAGATACAAAAGGGAGTACAGCATAAAAGCAACAAACGATATGCCAAAAAGTAAAAAAGTAAATATTATCAGAAAGTAAATAAGATAGAAAAAACTATTTTGCGGCAGATTTGTCAAAAAGGATGAGCCTAGGTAAATGAAAAGAAAGAAGCCTACGATACTAAGTCCCAGCAAAAGGGATAAAAAATTAGTTTTTGATCGCCCTTCTTTTTTCAAAAGAATAAAACCGTTGTAAATGAGAAATAAGCCGCCAAAAAAGATAAAGGCAGGAACCATCAGAAATCCCAGTACAAAGATTAAATAAGCTGTTGTATAGCCCTGACGGTAGAAAAAGCTAACAGCCGTAACATAGGCAAAAAACAAAAAGATAATTAAAAGAACGGGATTAATCAAACTGCGGGCATCATGATATATGGAAAAAGCCAGCAAAATAAAAAGTATCAGTGTAATGGCTTCTAACATCGCTTCTCCTTAAAAGTCTTCTGCAAAAATCACATACAATACCAACAGACGATTAAGGTCAGCAGGATTAAATCACAAAGCATAAAAATTAAAATCAAGTATTTTAAGCAATCGGCCTTTGTCATCAATGAATCCTCCTTCGCTGTTAAGTTTATTTTGGGGCTAAATCATCAGCTCCCTTGGTGGTTACCTTTATTTTACCGGAAAATTCATAAACTAAACTTACACTTTTGTAAGCTGATAGGCTGTGCTAAACAGTTAAGCAGAAAATCAAAGCTACTTGCAAAAACTGCTGACGAATTCTCAGAGATTTTGGCTGATAACTAAAAGACCGGAGCAGCTCCCACAAATGGAATTTTGCTCCAGCCAAAGCAGGCAGCCCTGCTTATATATAATATATTTTCGATGGTAATTAGAAATTGCGTTTGGATTTATTATAGCCGTAACGTTCGATAAAGTCTGCACGGAATTCAAGCAAATTATCATCCATAATAGCCTGATGGACCTTTCGCATCAGATTCAGAAGGAAATAGAGATTATGATAGCTGGTCAGACGCAGCCCAAAGGTCTCATCTGCCTTGAGCAGATGGCGAAGATAGGCGCGCGTGTAATTTTGACAAGTGTAACAATCGCAGTCGTGATCTAAGGGTGTAAAGTCTTCTGCATACTGAGCGTTTTTAACCACCAAGCGCCCCTGACTGGTCATACAGGTTCCGTTTCTGGCAATCCGAGTCGGTAAGACACAGTCAAACATGTCAACACCGCGGATAACCCCATCAATCAAGCTATCAGGGGCGCCAACTCCCATGAGGTAACGAGGCTTGTTTTCCGGCAGGAGAGGTGTTGTGAAATCAAGCACAGCATTCATTTCTTCATGTGATTCTCCAACGGCTAAACCGCCAATAGAATAGCCCGGAAAATCCATGGACACCAAATCAGCCGCTGACTGACGCCGTAAATCTTCAAAACCAGCTCCCTGTACAATACCAAAAAGTCCCTGATCCTGAGGACGATGGTGCGCTTTAAGACCTCGTTCTGCCCAGCGACTGGTCCGCTCAATAGAATTTTTAACATAATCGTAAGGCTGATAAAACTGTGGGCATTCGTCAAAGGACATCATAATGTCAGAGCCTAAATTATTTTGAATGGAAATGGCCTTCTCAGGTGACAGGAACATTTTAGCACCGTTGAGGTGATTTTTGAAGGTAACCCCTTCTTCGGTGATGTTGCGGCTGTCTGCCAGAGAATACACCTGAAAACCACCGCTGTCAGTCAAAATAGGCTGATCCCAGTTCATAAACTGATGCAGTCCGCCTGCCCGTGCAATGAGGTCATCACCCGGCCGCAGCCAGAGATGGTAGGTATTAGCCAGAATGACACCCGAGCCCATCTCTTTTAATTCTTCAGGGGACTGTGTTTTAACGGTTGCCTGAGTTCCCACTGGCATAAACATAGGTGTTGGAAAGGTACCGTGCGGTGTTATAATCTCTCCTAAACGCGCTCCTGTATGCTTCTCTTTTTTAATAAGACGATATTGAATCGGTGAATGTGTCATTTCTACTCCTTGTTTCCAAGACTGTGTCTTGGACATTTAACCTTATAAATTTTATCAAAAAAGCAGACAGATGTCATTAAGCAGCTCTGGATAATATCTCCCCTTCATAAATTACCGAAAAATCGACTTGCCCATTTTGATAAGAATTAATACTCAAAGAAAATCAAAATCAGACTAGGCGACGAGCCGCAGGTAGTACTAGAGTACGGCAATGCGAAGTTAACGATGTATTATTTTGATTTTCAAAGAGTATAAAAAGCTGAGAAAATTTTCCCAGCTTGATAAATCAGATGCTATCGAAAACAATGTTGCCGCCTATCCCATCTTTTGGTATTCAATCTTAATACACTTGTCCATCACAATCTGATTGCGGCCGGCAGAGCGTAATATCTCTTCTGCTTCTTGACTTTGCAGACCCAATTGTGCCCAAAAGACATCCGCATCTGTTTCAAGGAAATCCTTGGCAACATCTGCTAAAAATTCACTGCGGCGAAAGACATCTACAATATCAATATGTTCAGGAATATCCTGCAGGCGGGCATAAACGATTTCACCTAAAATATGCTCTCCTGCTGCCCGTGGATTGACAGGAATAATTTTATAACCAGCAGTTTGCAGCACTTGAGAAACTTTATAAGCAGCAGTTTCTTCCCGAGCAGATAAACCAACCACTGCAATGGTCTTAGCTTTTTTTAAATAATCAAAAATGACATCTTGACTGGGGTTTTCAAATTGATAAGTCATAAATGACCTCCTGTAACATTATTTTTTTGAAATCTGATATAAAATATCCTTTAGATGGCCAATCGCCTCTTTTAGATTGGCTTTTGTTGATTTCTTGCTTGAGGCTAAAGGAAAAATAATAGCTCCTACCACCACAGAATCATCAAAATTCCCTGTATTTTCCAAGCGATAAAACGTCAATCGGGAAGAATTGTTGGAAGTATTTTTCTCATAACCAACATGCCACTCTTGATTTTCGATGGTGATTTTAGTTTCTTTGCTAAAATAATGCAAGTCTTTTTTCAGCCGTTCTGACAATTCTTGCTCCGTCAAAACATGACCGCCATCTAAAGGCGACTGACTATAAGCATTTAAAGTGTAGAGCTGTACTATAAAAGTAGAATCATGTTCTCTGGCATCATAAACAAGGTCTCTATCTTTATCTTTTGTATTAACATTTAAGGTCCAAAGGTCGGGCTTTTCATACCAACGGTAGTGGTGTTTTACTTCTCCATTAATATCTGTCTCGACTAGTCCATTTCTAGCAGATTCAAGACGGGCATCCTTTAAAAAATCATATTTAGGAGGGTTCTGATTGACAATAAGTCTTTTGCTGTTAGCTAAGTCTTGAAATTCTTTCTGACTGATTTCTTTGACTGATTTGACCTGATGATTGGATTTAGAAGAGTGTTTAGAAGACTGCTTAGTACAAGCACTGCAAACAATCAACAAGAGGCAACACAATCCTAAAATGATACTTTTCTTTTTCATTTTCATTTTTACTTAGCCTCGTACCAGGTCTGACCAGCATTTTCATCTGCTACAAGCGGTACAGACAGCTCAATAGCCGATTCCATAGTTTCCTTGACCAGCTGCTTGACAGCCTTCAGTTCTTTGTTGGGAACTTCAAGAACGATTTCGTCATGCACCTGCAAGAGCATACGCGCTTGGTAATTTCCTTGCATCAAAGCCTTGTCCAGATTAATCATAGCCACCTTGAGAATATCAGCTGCACTCCCTTGGATTGGGGAATTAATGGCTGTGCGCTCGGCAAAAGAACGAATATTGAAATTGCGCGAATTGATATCCGGCAGTTCGCGCCGTCTGTGAAAGAGCGTCTCAACATAGCCCTTATCACGCGCTTCTCTGACCACCCTGTCCATGTAATTTTTAATACCCGGATAACGTTCAAAGTAGGTATCGATATAATTTTTAGCGGCCTTGCGGCTGATACCTAGATTATTGGCCAGACCAAAATCGGAAATGCCGTAAACCACGCCAAAATTAACGGCCTTAGCATTGCGGCGGTCATTAGGTGTCACATCTTCTGGTCTTTCAATGCCAAAGACACGCATCGCTGTAGACGTATGAATATCTGCACCTTCTTTAAAGGCTGCTATCAAGTGTTCATCACCTGAAATGTGCGCCAGAACCCGCAGCTCAATCTGTGAATAATCCGAACTGAGCAAAACGCTGTCCGGCCATTCTGGAACAAAGGCCTTGCGGATAAGACGGCCCTGTTCCAAACGGACAGGAATATTTTGAAGATTGGGGTCGACACTGGATAACCGCCCGGTCTGTGTCAAATCCTGCAGATAGCGCGTGTGAATCTTATCGTCAAAAGAAACAGCCTCCTGCAAACCAATGATATAGGTTGATTGGAGTTTAGCAATCTGACGGTATTCTAAAATTTTAGCTACGATTGGTGAGCGATGAGCCAGACGTTCCAGAACATCAACAGCCGTCGAATAGCCGGTCTTTGTTTTTTTAGTCGCCGACAAAGGCAGGCCTAATTTTTCAAAGAGAATGACTCCCAGCTGTTTAGGCGAATTAATATTGAATTCTTCCCCCGCCAAAGCATAGATTTCCTGCGTTAAGGCCTCCAGTTCAATCTCATTGGCTCGCTCCATATCTTTGAGCGTTTCTTTTTTAATTGAGATACCTGCAATTTCCATTTTAGCAAGGACATTAGCCAGCGGCAATTCCATCTCAAAGAGCAAGTCGAGTTGGTCATTAGCAGAAAGTTTCTGACGCATGGGCTCTTCACTGGCAATCAAGACGCTAATTTTTTTAGCCAAATGGCTGAGCAGGACATCTTTGTCAGGAACAGCTCGCTTAGCCCCTTTGCCATATACCTCATCGTCCGTATCCAAGGGTAGGTCCGTATAAAGCCTAGCAATGGTCGAAATATAATTATTTTCAACCGTTGAAAGCAGGTACTTTGCTAATCGGCTATCAAAACTAGCTGTCGGCAAATCAATTCCCAAATGACTGAGCAAAACCTTGCTGCGCTTAAAATCATAGGTTTTAACTGGTTTAGCCAGAGCCTTTTTGAACAGGTCATCGTTCAGCAGACTGACATCAGTGCTGGCATAGATAGCCTGACTGTTGCCCCAGGCAAAACCAATCATATCTTCTGTATGATAGTTGTCATTTAAAATTTCAAAATAAAAGAACTGATCATCGGCAAACATGTCCGCTTTCAGCTGGCTAACCTCTGTATAATGAGCTTCAAAGGTCTTAGCATCAGGCGATGAACCCAGCTGCGAACGGAACTGTCTAAAGTCCATCTCATCATAAAATTTAGCCAGACTGTCAAATTCGGGACCTGAATAAATAATATCCTCTAAGCCAATAGTAATAGGCGCCTGAACATCAATGGTCGCTAAGGTTTTCGACAAAAAGGCCTTTTCTTTATCATTAACCAGATTTTCTTTCATCTTGGAGGCCTTGAAGCTGTCCAAATTTTCATAGATAGCTTCCAGACTGCCGTGTTCATGCAGGAGCTTAAGACCGGTCTTCTCGCCAATCTTGGTAACGCCTGGAATGTTGTCTGATTTATCTCCCATGAGCGCTTTAAGGTCAATGAACTGCTTGGGTGTCAGCCCCATTTTTTCCATGAGATAAGCTGGAGTGAACTCTTCGAATTCGGCAACGCCCCTTTTAGAAATTTCAACGGTTGTGTTGCTATCAGCCAGCTGAATCAGGTCTCTGTCGCCGCTGACAATCGTTACTTCGTACTCATCTTCATTTTCTGCCAATTTATCCAGCGTCCCAATAATATCATCGGCCTCATAATTGTCCAAATCATAAAAAGGCACACCGAGCGCCGTCAGCATCTCACGGATGTAGGGCAGCTGCTCACGAAATTCTGTTGGCGTCTTATCGCGTCCGGCCTTGTAATCCGTAAACATTTCTGTCCTAAAAGTCGTTTTACCGGCGTCAAAGGCCACCAAAACATGGGTAGGCTCTACCCGCTTTATCATGTGATCCAGCATCAGATGAAATCCATAAATGGCATTGGTATGGAGTCCTGCAGGGTTTTTAAAGCGGTCAATTTGATTGTAGAGTGCAAAAAAAGCACGGTAGGCAACGGAAGAACCGTCAATTAACAGTAATTTTTTCTTGTTTGTCATAGCTCTATTGTAACATAATATTAGCCTTTATTCTCTTTAAACACCATCAATAAGACTAAAACAATCAAAAAACGACTTAACTTCCGTCAAGTCATTTGTTTATTAGATAATCATAGGAATTTCATCATCACCATCAAAATTTCTGCTTTCCCTTCATTGGGATATGGAAACTATTTTTATGCTTTCAGCTGGCAAAAACAACTTCTATTTTGAAAACAAGGTGATTCTTTCAAGAGCCCTTTCATAATTTTCATAAAAGTTAGGAGCACTTACTTGATTTTCCTTGCCACTGTTATAAAGGCATTTACAGACAAATAACAGGTCTTTTGTATTCCCATGCAAGGTCATGATTTTGCGGGTCAGCACCTTTTTAGTAAACATGCGTTTCATAAGCAAAGCAGAAATGAGCCTTGGCAATTTATAGGCTAAGAGCTCATTTTTATAATTTTTTAGACTGACCCCTCGACTAGCTACAATTTGTGACGTTTCACGAACAGCTTTGACAGCTTCCTTTAAATAATACACAGAGTCCATGAGCATCTCTGCCGCTGCAGCTGTATCCTTAACATTTCCAGATTTACCCATGACTGAAATAACACCAGCATTAATGGCCATATGCAACCAAATCCACTCCAGCATATCGTAGGGCTGCTCCAGTTTTATGTGACAATCCGCAAAAAGCTGCTCTAACTCCTGATAATTCGCAATGGCGGCTTTTTCTTCTTTTTCTAGCATGAAATGATCAAAAAGGCAGCATGTCAATTTATTATCAATAATATTGCCGCCAGCAACGGGATAGCCTAAAATATAAGGACGTCCCTTTACTAATTTTTCAACATAAACACGCTCTTCCCAAATGCCACAGGCAAGAAGCAGCGTTCCTGAAATACCATCTGCTGCCAGATGTTCCAGCACAGAAGCAAGACCGCCTGATGGGATACTAACAAAGATGAGGTCGTAATGCTTTGCTGAACAATGCCTCACTTGATAAACATCGCTGCGTTGAACCCCTTCTTTTTCAGTCCTACCATCAAGCAACTCCACTTGGACTTGCTTGACAGCAGCCTTGGGACTGCCCTTTCTGAGATAATGCTCTACTTCATGGCCTGCCTCTTGAAAAGCATAGCCATAAATAGATCCAATCGTTCCTAAACCGACAACTAAAATGTTCACTTTGCTTCTCCTTACTGTTTACTGTCTGCGCTTTTTGATCAGCTGATTAATTTCCTGAGCTTCTTGATTGAGTTCAAAAAGATCTAAAGCCTGAGAAGCCATATAGACAAGGAAGCCAATCAAAAGAAGCACCCAGCCATCAGCATTCCAGTCAAAAGGTTTACTGGATACAAACAAAAGCCCTTCAATGATGATCAAATCGAGCAGGCTGCTAACAAGAGCCGATTTTAGATCGAGCCTTTTTTTAGCAAGAAGGCTGAGATGGATGAGTATATTGACCGCAAGAACTTGGAAGATCGTGACTAAAAGCAGCCAATGAGCTTGCAATAGCAGGGCTGCCACAGCCAGTACAATCAAGGAAATGCCTGTTGAGGCAAAGATATGTGTCAGTAATTTTTTCATTTTTCTCCACCTCGCAAAGCAGCCTTCACATCATTTAAATAAGAACGATTGACAATCACTTTTTCTCCATTTATCAGCGTCGCTTCCATGCGGCTATTAAAGAGCGGCCGTATACTTTCCAGTACATTAACATTGAGTAAGCAGGCCTTGCTGATCTGGACGAAGCCGCTGCTGCTCAAATCATTTAGAAGCTGATAGAGCCGTAAATCTGTCTGATAAACCCTATCTGCCAAATAAACGAAGGTCTTTTTATCTACACTTTCGATATAGTAAATATCGGACACATTGACCAAATGCTCTCTACCGTCCTGATAACAGCTGAGCTGCCT
Organism: Streptococcus ratti FA-1 = DSM 20564; assembly: GCF_000286075.1. GTDB lineage: Bacteria > Bacillota > Bacilli > Lactobacillales > Streptococcaceae > Streptococcus > Streptococcus ratti. Next base: position 1,280,995 of record NZ_AJTZ01000005.1, read on the forward strand.
ATCTACCGTCTCTAAAAAAGAGAGAATCCGCTCAACCAGCTTGTCTTTCTGACCGTATTTAAGACAAATTTCTAATTCTTTATACTGGTCATCTTGTTCGATTCGTAATTTCATAGTGCCATTATAGCACAGCTTTCCCAGCAAAAAATCCTGCATCAACCAAGATGCAGAATTGAAGAACTGAGATACAATTTTAGATTAGGAATGCAGGAATTTTTCCACCTTAGCTGCCTGCTGATGAAGAAACCTAAGATTAAGTAACAAAAGAAAGAAAATGATAATCGTCAGCATCAGCAAAAGAATCCAGCTTATCGTCTGGGAAAAACAAAACACAATGATACTCAAAACAAGTAAAGGAAGCGTTAAGGCTGCAGTGAGACTGCCAGGTACCCAAGTCCGAAATTTGATAGCCTGACCGATATGAGAAAACAGATGAAAAGTATGCCCCAGTGTAATAGATAAAACTAGCTCCGGCAGCTTAAAAAGAATACCTACCAGCAAAAGCAGACTAGCCAAAACAAATTCTTCCAAAATGAGGGCAGCTATTGTTTCTGCTGAAAGGTAATGCGCTCTGCCTGAAACAAATATTTCATTAGCAAACTTTGGATCATTCTTTTTCTTAGCAATCCATGGACAAACCAAAATAATCTCTTCAAACTCATGGATCATAAAAAGCACTATAGCGGTGAAGGCGAATAAGTCTGCTGTCATTATCTTTCTCCTTTACAATAATGGGCTGCCTTATACTGTTTTAATGTTTTGCCAGTCCACTTCTTAAAAGCCCGCAAAAAACTAGATTTTTCTGAATAGCCTACTAAATAAGCAATCTCGTCAACTGACATGGATAAATCAAGATAAGATAAAGCCATGGATTTCTGCATGTGCAAGACTTCTTCCTTAAAACTTGTATTTTCAGCAGCTAATTTACGCTGCAGGGTACGGGCATTGATGCCCAGTCTGTCAGCTATAGTTGCCAGAGAAAATTGACTGCTGGGAATAGCAGACAGCAGCTCGTCCTGAACTATCTGAGTGAAATTCCCCTCATTATCAAGCCGGGACAGTTGCTCATTAAGACTTGGCTTCAAATGATACCACATAACATTATTTTCAGTGATAAAAGGTTTTTCAAGATCTGTCTTTGATAATACCAGCAGATTACTTTCAGATTTTTGCGGCAGAATACCAATTTCATTTTCAAGAAGTCTTCCATAATTATAGGGAGAACTTATCTGGCGAGGAAGAATCCGAATTCCTGTCCCTGTTCGCAAGATACTCAAAAGAAGCAACTGTTCTTGCAGCAATAACATACGAGGAATCGGTAACTGTGATGAAAAATAGGCATAGTTAATCGTAACTTCATCCCTTTTTTCATGAATCTGCATTTCTACTGGACCAATCAAGCTTTTATATTTTGCAAATCGTTGTAAGGCTGTCAAACCATCAGGACTTGACAAAGCTGCAAAAAAGGCCGGTACAAACATTTTAATGTTTTCAATCTTGCTCAAGGCCAATAGCGCTTCATCCGTAATTAGCTTGTCCAAAGTCGCTACAAAGCGATAGTAATCCTGAGCATTATAGACAAGTTCTTCTTGCCACAGCTTGTTAGGCAGCTGCGCTCTCTGCAAAATCAGCCCAACCTCTATTCCCAATTCCTTTAAGAAGCTTTGAAATTGTCTCGTAATAATAAGTTTCATAATCTTATTGTCTAAAAATAATAGCCTTAAGTCAAACTCTTGATGACCAGCCAGTCAAATAGCTTGACAGGCAAGATTGTATGCAGCAAAAGAATTGCTTTGGCACCGCAACCGACAAGGTAACGCGGTTTAACCCGCCTAGCATTGGCGATTTTGACTATCTTTTTTGCTACTAGATCAGGTTCAGAAACAAAGGCGGTTGCATATAGTTGTTCTATTCTCTGAGCGACTTTTTGCGCTATTTTTTCATAGGGACCGCCAGCTGCGCAAGCTCGTAAATTCTCTGTGGCAATCTGACTCCAAGGTGTTTTAATACTGCTAGGCTCAATAAGAACAACGTCAAGTCCAAATGGCTTTGTTTCCATACGAAGACCATCAGACAGAGCTTCAAGAGCATATTTAGAGGCATGATACCAAGTTCCCATAATAGTCGTCATACGGCCACCTATTGAAGACATATTGATAATGCGCCCCGATTTCTGAGCTCGCATATAAGGAAGAACTTCCTGAGTTAGACGGGCCAGACCAAAAAGATTGACTTCAAATTGCTTTCTAGCATCCTCAAGTGAAACATCCTCAAGCGCACCAAAAGCAGCATAACCTGCATTGTTGATTAATATATCAAGTCTGCCTTCTTGTTCAATAATCGCTGCAAGGGCTTGTTTTATTGTCTTCTCCTTTGTAAGGTCAAGGTAAATCGGATGAACACCAGCTTGTTTCAGATTTTCCATTTTTTCCAAATGTCTGGCCGCACCATAAACTTTGTGCCCTTCCTGAGCTAAATTTTGTGCTGCTAGATAGCCAATCCCCGAAGAAGCCCCCGTCAGTAAAATCACTTTAGACATCTTTTTCTCCTTTACGAAAAATTATAAATCAAGGACCGCTCCTTTGCATAGGACAATCAAGGACACTTTCATGACAATCAGTGCCAAAAATCTTATATTAACAATATAGGATTGAAGAATTAATACACACTACTAAAGAGCTTAAACGATCATTTTCTTTCTTCTAGATAAAAACAGCAGACTGTTGCTTTCTCTTCATTATTATTCTATAATCTAGCCAATTATAAAATGATAATTTATCAACATATTTCTTAAGGAGACCTTATGCCTGCAACAATAATCCGTAATGTTCAGCTGATTCATTTAGAAACAGCTGCCATTGATTCGACGCATATTTTTATAAATGAACAGGGTTTTATTGAAAAAATCAGTCCTGTTCTTCCAGATGATTTTGAATCTTATCATATTATTGAAGGAAACAATCGCTTTGTTCTGCCTGGACTCATCAATCTCCATGCTCATCTTTTTGGAAGCGGAAATGCCTTATCTGTACCTTCAAATCCTCATTTACAGGCCCTCTTCTTTCGTCTTATCAATACCCAATTAGGTAAAAAATGGCTGCGCTCTGTCATGAGAAAAAATGCCCAGATTGAATTACAAACAGGAGTTACAACGATTAGAGCCGTGGGGGAAGGGCTCTATCAAGATATCCTGCTGCGCCAACAAATAAATCAAGGAGAGTTTATAGGGCCAACGTTAAAGGTCGCAGGACCTATGCTAAGTGCTAAGGACGGTCACGGTGCTCCTTTTGTTGCTATAGAAAGTACGTCTGCTTCCGACTATATTCAAAACAGTCAGCAGAATATAGAAGGCGGAGTTGATTGGATAAAAATCTGTATTACAGGCGGCGTTACTGATGCTAAGGCTATAGGTCAAGCAGGACAAGTCCAACTATCTTTGGAAGAAGTTGAGGCGGTTTGTCAAGAAGCACATAAGCATGGTATTTTGGTAGCAGCCCATGCCGAAAGTACGAAAGGCGTCAGAATTGCTTTAAAGGCAGGTGTCGACTCTATTGAACATGGTTTTACCATGGATGAGGAGATGATACAGCTTTTTAAAAATAATCCTAAAGCTTACAGAGGATATAGTGTACTTGTTCCTACCTTCTCACCAGCTATTCCTTTTATTAAACTTTCCAGAAAAGATCTAGGAGTCACTGAATTGGTTTATCAAAACGGGAAGGCTATTTATCAGGGAATGCTTGAGAGTTTTCAGCAGGCTCTCCAAAATAACATTACTATTGGCATTGGCAATGATGCTTCTATGACACTGGTGACCCACTACGATTTCTGGCGAGAACTGCTTTACTGTCAACAACTTGGAAAGCTTAGCAATCAAGACATCCTTAGAATGGCTACTAGCGGGAATGCTCACATTTTGGGAATAGAAGATAAATACGGTACAATCGCTGTCGGCAAAATAGCGGATATCTTATTGCTGGAGCAGAATCCGCTTGAAAATCTCAAAGCCTTAACATCTATTAGTCTAGTCATCAAAAAAGGAATCCCTGTCGACAAAACACCTTTCCACAGACTTAAAAAAGTTGACAGACTTTTAGAAAAAATGGATAGTACTGCTTCATTTGATAAGATTTAACCATAAGAAAACACTTCTGTTGAAAGTTAGTAAACTAGAAAATAGAAGTGTTTTTCCTATATCTCAATTTATAAGAGCAAGGCCAAATTCCTGCAGTTCTTTAAATTAACACTCAATCAACTATTGTAATTTCTTACCTGTCATTTCTTCATAATCTTTACACATGATTGCCCAAGAATCAGCTATATTATCTGCTAGGGAAAAGAGTCCGCTGCGACCTACAATGTAAATATCCGGATTCGCCTCATCAATCTGTTTGAAAGTTTTTCGGCTGGATGATCCATCCATTTCAATGAGATAGTAATAACCAGCTTGATCACGCAATTGTCTTAATTGAATAATTTTATCTAGTGTGGACTCTAAAAAGCGTTGGCCCGCAAAACCGGGATCTACGGTCATAATCGTAATCTTATCCAACAAATCAATGTAAGGCAGAATGACACTTACTGGTGTTTCGGGATTAAGAACAACACCTGCCTTTAAGCCAGCAGCATGGATTTGGTCAATGAGACGAAAGGCTAAACCATTGAGAGCTTCTGCATGCATACAAATCCACTCACACTTGAGATTTATCATTTGCTGTACCCAAAAGGTTTGATCGGTAACCATCAGGTGAATAGACAGCGGCAGGCTGGAGAGCTTTCTGACCTCACCGATAAACCACGGTGACAGCGTAATATTGGGAACAAAATGACCGTCCATAATATCAATATGATAAGAGCTTACATGTTCATTTAGAAAGGTAAGCTCCTCTTTAAATTTATCTAAGTTCATACACATTAGAGATGGTGAAAACTCAGCTTTTACTACAGCCATGTGCTTGCCTCACTTTCTTACAAAATTTCAAAATCATCAAGACTAATCTCTTCTTCATCTTCCAGACTTGTTTCAATAGTTTCTTCTTCAGTAACAGGTTTCTTAATCAGGGCATAGACAAGTCCAGTGACTAAAATATTAATCAACAAACCGCATATGCCTGCTAGAGGACGTGTCATAGTAGGAATCATGAGCACACCTCCAAAAGGCACCGATGAGTCGGCTCCCATAGTCATAGAGACAGCACCTCCAACTGCTCCTCCAACGGCCGTTGCAATTAATCCTGGAAGGAGATTGTTCATGACAATGGGAATAACACCTTCAACAATATTAACAATTCCCATAGGCACAGCTGATTTGAGGGTTTCAATTTCATCTTTTGTATAAATATTTTTCTTCATTAATTTAGCAAAAAAGTAAGCGAGACCAAAGCCAACAGGGGTTGCTGTATTGACTAATTGCAGCGCTGTCAAAGGCTCTTTGACACCTTCAGCTTGAAGTGTTAAAACAAAGGCATAGACCGTTTTATTAAGGGGACCACCGAAGTCAACACCACTAAGAACACCAACTACCCCTCCAAAGATAATGCGTGATGATGAACTTAGACCTTTCAAGAAGGTTGTCAACCAAGCAGTGAAAGCACTAATCGGACCGCCAATAAGATAAATCATAATCAAACTGCTGACAAAGGCGGTCACAAAAGGTACAATCAAGGTCGGCATCAGCCCTTTAGCCCAATGAGGAACCTTAAGATTTTTTAAAATATAAAGCGCCAAAAAACCAGCAATATAACCACCAAGAATGCCGCCGATAAAACCAGCGCTAATACTATTAGCGATTAACCCAACAACAAAACCGGGAGCAATCCCTGGCTTGCCGGCAACGGAGAAAGAAATCCCAGTCGCAATAACAACCGGTAAAAGTCCTAAGGCCTTGCCGCCCATGGTCGCCATAGCATCCCAAAATGAAAACTTTCCAATGATGAGGGCATCCTGAGATGCTCCGCCCATAGCCATCCCAATCGCTACCAGAAAACCAGCCCCGCAGACGATGGGAATCAAATAAGAAATAGCCGTCAGCAAATGTCCTTTCAAATTAGCTTTTTTTAATAATTCTTTCATTTCTATCCTCCTATAATGAAAATGCAGCCAAAACATCTTCTGGGTTTTCAGCCTGCAAGAGCCTCGCCACGACTTGATCATTGCCCAGCTTTTTAGCAAAAAGAGCCAGTAATTTGAGATGTTCCTTAGCTGCCTTAGAATCAGAACCAACTGCAAAAAGAATCACTGCGCGCACCCCTTTGCCATCAAGACTCTCCCAGGGTATTTCCCGGTCATTAATGCCAATAGCTACCGCAGGGACTGTGACAGACGGACTTTTCCCATGCGGAATAGCCACGAAATTGCCAATCCCTGTCTGACCTTGAGCTTCGCGTTCATAAACGTCTTTAAGAAAGGCCTCCTGATCAGAGATTTTACTTTCCTGAAACAGCAGGCCGGACAAAGCTTGCAGTGCTTCTTCTTTAGTCTTTGCCGATAAATGAGTGTCAATCAATTTAATATCAATCGCATCCTTTGCTTCCATTGTCTATCCTTTCTACTGCTTAGCGGCTACTTCTGCCAGTTTGGCAATCAGTTTGTTGGGCGACTTAATAGCAACTTCGGTCGGAACTTTGACCGTTTTTTTGCCCGCAAAGCGCTCTTCTCCAGAAATCTTGACATCAATCGCCAAAATGACAATATCAGCTCCTGCAATATCCTCAGCACTTAATTCATTTTCAATGCCGATAGTGCCCTGTGTTTCAATTTTAACGTCGTGCCCTGCTTTTTTAGCAGCGGCTTCTAATTTTTCCTGAGCAATGTAAGTATGAGCAATCCCAACAGTACATGCTGCCACTCCAACGATTTTCATAGTTTTCCTCCTGTTTATAACATTTTTTCAATATTAGCTTTGCTGTCTGTTAAGAGCTTTTCAACATAGGCAGCATCTGCCAGTTTAGTCATAAAACTTCTGATTTGCTCTTTGACAACTCTGTCTTCATTTGCTTTTAAAGCTAAGCAGATAACTAAACTGATGTCTTTGATGGTCTCGTTCCAGTCTTTGATGGGGTCAGTCAACTGCAGAATCAGAAGCTGGCTTTGCCTAAGCTGGCTTGATTCAAGATGAGGCAGCACCGTCTGCTTATCAATCTGAATATTGGCCAGCTGCTCGCGAATCAACAGCTTTTTGGCTAAATCCCGACTAATTGAGGCGTCAATCTCTTCGGCCAAAAAACGATAGACATCTTTCACCTCTTGAAAGGATTCTCCGACAAATACTTTTTTGATCAAGTCACTGCTCATTTTTGATCTCTCCAATCTTTTGCCGCAGACGTTCCTGGTCTTCTGCCGTAAACATCCCATTTACCAGTAAAAAATGATAAGAGGGCGACTGTTTAAGGGGAATGGTTGAGATTAACAGATCAATAGCAGGATAGGTTTCCTCTAATTGCTCTACCTCACGCGAAGCAATAACATCAACAATTTCCAGCTCTGAAAAGTTATTGGCAATCTTAGCCCGCAGCAATTCTGAAATACCAATACCGGTTGTACAAACAATCAAGGTTCGCAGTTTACGGCTGCTGGTCTCCAGCAATTTGGCAAAGTAAAGGGTTATAAAGCCATTTTCATCCGCTGAAATAGGAGCTAGATGGTAAATCTGGCTGATTTCTTCTGATGTCTGGCAAACCCTGTCAAAAAGATCGGGATAAACCATCTTAATCTGACTGAGCAAACCATTTTGAACCATAATCTTTTGCTCCAAACGTTTGAGCATGGGTTTGATATGATTAGCCAAATCAAAGAAAATATCCTGATTTCTGATATCAAAGTCCCATTTTTGATTCATCAATTTCAGATAAGTCCGTGTGATGTTCACCACTTCTTCTGAAAATGAAATACTCTCAGAACTGACCTTCTCCAGCCTTGAAGCTGATAAATATTGATGAAGATAATGGACTTCAATTCTTGGAATCGGCAGCTGCAGATAGTTCTCCAAATGCTTGATGACTTCCTGAGATATATCCAGCAAAGAATCAGATATCTCCCTGAAGTTCCTTTTTTCAGTATCATAGTCATAGGTTTGATGGGCCCTGATGCGCTCCATCAAAATATACAAATGTAAAAAGATGTTGATGTTATAAGGATAGGGAATTTTACCGGAAAGATGTCTTTCAATAATCTCTAGCTGGTAAAGAATAAAGGCCGCATCTTTCTCATCAATATCCAAGCTCGAGTGTTCCTTTAAATCAACAAAGTCAACAATCTGATCATGCTGAATGCCAGCCAGAATCGCACGGCGGATATTTTCCTCTTTTCCTTCAACAGCCAGCATTCGCTTTTTACGCAGCAGTTTCAGATCAAACTTCTTAATGTCCTGAGTAATAATCTTCTCATCAGCAATCAGAACAGATTCCCCTAAAAAGAACTCCTCCATAAGATCAAAAACACTGACCGGTTTGGGTGCCTGTAAGAGCAATAATTGTTTTAGCTTATTTCTTCTTTGCTGGGGAGAATAATCGGTAGGTGGCTTATTTTCATACAGCAGCAAGTAACGATCATAGTCCAGCTTATACCCCCTTCCTTTTTCAGAAATAATCAAGGGGCCGTCCGGCAAATTGTCATTAATACTTTTAACCCATCTGTAAATAGTCTTGGCTGAAGTTTTTAACTTTTTTGCCAAAATATCAGACGTTATAAAATCCCTTTGAATTAGCAGGAGATATATGAGTTCCTCACTTTTACCTTTCAGACTCATCTAAGCTTCCTCCTTTATATTTTTATGATAACAATATTTCCTATCAGCATTTTACTAATTATTGTCCATAGCAACAGACATTTATTTGAATTATCTAATAAAATCATAGCAAAAAAATAAAGCCTCTGTCACAAAGCTTTATTTTTGATTATTATGTTGATAATCTTATTTTACCTGTTTTCTTCCTAAAAAATAGCGACATTAATGTCGGCTTCAGACTGAAAACAAACTTGCTTTTGTAGGTTTGTCTTTTTTGATATTCAAAAAGGAAGACTCTAAGCAAATCTTCCTCCTTATTATTAATATTATATTAAGTTACCTTTTTCCTAGGCTCATTCAGGTAAAATAGCCACTGCCCTGACCGGTGAACCTGTAGCTTTTTCCCAATGCGGATAAGCGATAGCTATCAAGCTTCCTGTTGCGGGTACCTGGTCAAGATTGGCCAGAACCTCAAGCTGATAAATATCCTGCTCCAGTACATAATATTCTTCGGCTAAACGGCCGTTTTTTGCTGCCCAGATACCGCTGTCAGTATCCAAGGTCTCATGACCCAAGGCTGAAATGTTTCGCTCATGGATGAGAAATGCCAGAGCCTCATGCGACCAGCCAGGTGTATGCTGCACTCCTTGATCATCGAGGTTGCGAATAGCTTCTTGATCCGGCCAGCGCTTTGACCAATCACTGCGAAAGGCTACAAAACTGCCCGCCGGAATTTCTCCATGCTCTGCTTCAAAGGCAAGCACATCTTCTTTAGTCAGTTCATAATCAGGATTAGCGACTACCGCCTGCGATTTATCAATTACAATTAAAGGCAAGAGTAAATCTTTCAAAGCAATCTCATCCAGCCAGCGGCCGCCTTCCACAAAGTGAATAGGGGCATCAATATGGGTGCCGTACTGACCGACAACAGAAAACTGCTGCACATGAAAACCATCTTTTAAGGTGAAAATATCTTTCTTGTCCAAAGCTGGTAAGGGCGGAAAATGCGGGCTTTGGTCATTTATTTGATGGGTCAAATCCACCCATTTAGCTGATTTTAGGCTTTGATAGGCTGCTAATATATTTGACATAAATGGTCTCCTTTATAATATAACATGTATCAATGGCATATGATAAGCCAAAAAGTTTTCTCTAGGCATGGCTTTTTATCTGTTAAATAGAATGAACAGCATTTGCATCATTTAAAATAGTTTCATCCAACTGATTGGTTTTCTTGGCTGTGATAAGCCCTGCTAAAATACTGTCATTAACATTTACCAAGGTCCGTCCCATATCCACAATCGGATCTATTGCAATCAAGACCCCCAGACTTGTGACAGGAAGATTCAGAGCTCCCAAGACGATCAAGGTTGTAAATAAGGCTCCGCCGCCAACACCGGCGACACCAAATGAAGCAATAACATCAATCAGAACAAGCATTAGGATAAACTGCCATGAAAAAATATCAAGGCCAACGGTCGGTGCAATAATAGTGGCAACAATTGTCGGATAAACACCGGCACAGCCATTTTGTCCAATGCTCAGACCAAAGCTAGCAGCAAAGTTGGCAACTGTCGGGCTGACACCGAGAGATTCTATTTGAATTTTGACATTTAACGGCAGGGTACCTGCGCTCGTACGTGAACTAAAGGCAAACAGCAAAGCCGGCAGTGCCTTTTTATAATATAAAACAGGATTAATTCCATGGACTGACAAGATAAGCGTATGAACAAGCAAGACAAGAATCAAGGCCGTATACACAGCTGCAATGAAAAGTCCCAAATGATTGATACTAGCCAGAGAATTTACCGCAATGGTATTGGTAATGAGAGCAAAGGTTCCATAAGGTGTCAGCGCCAAAACCAATTTAACCAGCCGATTGATAATCAGCTGCAGTGCCTTTATTCCCTTGGCAAAGACCGCTGCATACTCAGGTTCACTTTTTTGAACAGACAGATAAGCAAAACCAACCAAAAGCGCAAAAATGACAACTGCTATCGTGCTGGTCGCCCGGCTGCCGGAAAAATCAGCAAAAATATTGCTGGGCAAAAAACTGACAATCTGCTGGGGCAGCGTGAGCCCCTTGATTTCACCTTGGTGTTCTTGAATACTGGCCAAGGCCTCCTTGCCTGCTGTTCCAGTAAAATTAGAACCCTGTAAATCAAATAGAACTGTGGATAAAAAACCTAATATAGATGCTATAGCTGTCGTCCCTAGTAAAATCCCTAAGACAAAGCCGGTAATTTTTTTAAGGTTTTGTCTTACCTCTAGCTGCGTAAAAGCTCCAACCAAGGATAGAAAGATTAAGGGAACTACCAGCATCTTAAGAAGTGATACATAGCCATTTCCAACAATCCCAATCCAATCAAGCGCCTGAGCTAAAACTCGGCTTTTGGCTCCAAAAATCTGCTGGAGTATAAAACCAAAAGCTGCTCCCAAAATCAGCGACAGCAAAATTAAAGGGGTAAACCCGGCTTTTTTCCTATGAACAGCTGCCAAGCCTGCTAATAGCAGAAGGGCAGCTGCCACAATAATAAACGTTCCAAGTGTATCGTTCATAAAATCCTCCTCTTACATCAGCCAGCTAATGCTCAAAAAAATCAAACTAGGCAGCAGGCCGCAAACAGTTCAAAAATACGGCAAGTCGAAATCAAGGCCTATGATTTTCAAAGCCTATAAAAAAATCCTTACAAAGCTGCTGCTCTGCAAGGACGTCAAAACGCGTTACCACCTTGAATTCATGGTATTCTCACAAATACCAACTCCATCAGTACACTTAATCTATACTGGAAAGCTGTATCGGGCTTACCCGTAGCAGTTTCGAAGAAATCCCTTGACTGCTATCACTCAAAGACCATTTTCAAAGCGCACGGCTAATCTTCTCACACCTAACGAAGACTCTCTGTCTAGCGGCCAACTTTTACTTTTTCTTATCAGCATGATGTATTCAATTGTTTTTATTATAGCTGTAAACCCCTTTAAAATCAACTGATTCAGCCATTAAGCTTCTTTATAGGAAGCCATAATTAAAATTTATGGCAACAAGGCGGCAAAAAGTCATACCACCCGTTTGACGGGTGGTATGATTTATCTAAGCTCATACACATTAGAGATGGTGAAAACTCAGCTTTTACTACAGCCATGTGCTTGCCTCACTTTCTTATAAAATTTCAAAATCATCAAGGCTAATCTCTTCTTCATCTTCCAGACTTGTTTCAATAATTTCTTCTTCAGTAACAGGTTTCTTAATCAGGGAATAGACAAGTCCAGTGACTAAAATATTAATCAACAAGCCGCATATGCCTGCTAAAGGACGTGTCATAGTAGGAATCATGTCACACTTCCAAAAGGCACCGATGAGTCGGCTCCCGATATTAGATTAATAATCAATTTTTAACTAAGAATTGGGCTGGTTATACAGGAAATCCAGAGAATTTCCATACAAACCAGACTAAATAAAAAAGAGCAAATCATTATATAAATTGATCGTTTTCGAATTATTTAAAAGAGAATGGGACCGATGACCCATCCTCTTTTTTGATACCCAATCATATCTTACTTACAAGTGTATCCTAATACATAAACTTCTAATCTAAAATACTTTCCAATACCTATACGGAGCAGTGCTCTGCATCTGCGAAATAATATGTTAAATATGCCTCTTGCTTATGCTGATCCCGCTGTATTGAGAGATTTATTAGTTCGATTGTCTGAGTTTTTTCTAGGAAACAACAAACTTGAAAAAATAGCCAAAATAATGAAACCTATTGAATAGCGATAAAGTTTTGTGAAAGCTTTCGTATATCTTTCAACAGAGTAATTTTTAATATGTTTAACAGCTTCATTGATTTGTTTATTAATCTTAGTTAATTTTTGGCTGACACGGGATTTAACTTTCCCGTAAATAGCTTGTTTTTGTTCTTTAGGAAGATAGTCTGGATATTTTTGCAGTGTTTTTTGATAAGCCTCATTGACAATTTCTTTGCGTTCGGCTTTGGAAAAGTGATCAGAAGCTGTATTATTATTTGTTCCCTTCCCTAGAGATTTAACAGCCGTTTTCTGAATGGTTTTCTGTTTGGTCTTTGAAACATCAATAGTCTTAACTTCTGTTTTGATGTATCTGACAGCCTCTTTTCTAGCTGTGCTGAGATTCGTATAGAGTCCCGTGACATAGACAGCGACGGCTAGAACAATTCCCACCTGTCTGAGGACACCGGCGACACTTTGGGAGGCTGTTAGCAGATTTCCGGTAAAATCTGAGGCAGCTAATACCGTGATAGGACCAGCTATAATACCATAACCAGTCCCTAAAATTAAACAAGTTAAGGTGGTTTGGGTACTGTCTGCCATATCAATTTTTGTAAACAGGATATAGGCAGTTGCCATTAGAGTGAAACCAGTGGCAATGACAAGACGAGGTCCCAATTTATCAATAATGAAAGCTGCGAGCGGTGAAAAAATAAAAATCATGGCAGTAATCGGTGTAACAAGCAAAGCAGCTTCCAATTCGGTCTTGCTTTGCACACGGGTAAAGTAGGTTGGTAAAACGACGGTTACTGCTACTAGAAAGATATTACTGAGAATGATAGCAAGAGCAGAACCAGTAAATTCCTTATTTTTAAAGAGTTCCAAAGGTACCATGGGTGCCTGACAGCGTTTCTCCCACAGGATGAAAATGATAAGAAAGATGGCTGAACTAATCAGTAAAGTCAGAATCCCAGGACTCGTCCAACCCCAATCTCGTCCTTGTACAAGACCCAGAGTCAGTGCAAATAAGGTTGCCATGCTAAGCAGAGCGCCAAGATAATCAATCTTGGCTTTTTCTGTTGCTTCATGCCAGTCTAAACATACCAGACAGATTAGCAGAGAAATAACCATTAATGGAATATTTACCAGAAAAATCCAGCGCCATCCCAGAAACTGTGTCAAAACTCCCCCAATGGTCGGTCCCAAAGCAGCAGCTAGTCCTTGAGTAACTCCCAAAGCAGCAATAACACCTTTACGTGCAGTCAGGCTAACCGTATTAATCCCAATTGTCATCGATAGAGGAAAGACAATGGCTGCTCCAATACCTTGCCAGCCCGCTCCCAAAAATTAGTAGCTTAAGGTCAGAGCTGACTGCAGAGATGAGAGAGCCTCCCATAAAAATCAGCAGTCCCAGTAAATAAAATTTGTGCTTTCCAAACTTTTCAGCCAGTTTGCTTAAAGGAATGGTCAATGAAGCAAAAATAATAGTGTAGACATTGAGTGACCATTGAAGGTCATTCAGATTGACGCTTAAGCTGTCCTGAATAGCCGGCAATGCAATATTCATGACAGTGGTATCAAGCATACATAAGAAGATGCCAATGCACATGGCAATAATAGCAAATAAACGTTTCATAGAAAATGCCTTTCTTTTATATTAACAATGATAATATAAACTAAATTAATATAAGTGTCAAGGGTTGATTGCTGATAATATTTATATTATGATAAATCATATAAATAAAGTGAGGTAATATATGCAAGGGAAAGATATTATTCTTGGAATATTGAGCAAAAAAGAACGTTCAGGTTATGAGATTAATGATATACTGCAAAATCAGCTATCCTATTTTTATGATGGCACTTACGGTATGATCTATCCCACTTTAAGAAAGCTCGAAAAAGACGGAAAGATTTTAAAAGAAGTCGTTATCCAAGAAGGCAGGCCAAATAAAAACATTTATGCCATCACTGAATCCGGTAAGGAAGAATTTGATGACTATTTACAGTCGGAAATAGATGATGAAACCTTCAAGTCTGATTTCCTGATGAGACTGTTTTTTGGAACTTCTCTGGATAAAGCAGCTTTAAAGCAGCTGCTGAAAGAGGAGATCGCAAGAAAAGAGGAAAAAATCAACAGATTAAATGACAATTTCAAATTATGGAAAAATGAAGGTGGTCTGACTTCTACCCAGGAAATTACGATTAAATACGGTTTAGCTCAATATGAATCAACTAAAAAGGTTTTGGAAGATGAACTGGTAAAATTAGGCGGTTCTTTGAAATAGATGAAGATGACTGTTTCATTCTTATGCTCAAAGTGAAAATAAATAAAAGTCCAGCAATTGATTAAATTGCTGGACTTTTATTAGCTCATTGGCAATTATGGTGGAGGACATATCTTAGCATCTGAAGAAAACCACTTGCTTCTCTTGTTTTTATTATAGCTGTAAATCCCTTTAAAATCAACTGATTCAGCCATTAAGCTTCTTTATAGGAAGCCATAATTAACATCTATAGCAACAGCGGCTGTAAAATCAAAAGGCCTCCGCATTTTGCGAAGACCTCAGTGTTTTAACGATGCAAGATTATAGGTTTTTGACACTATTAACAATATTGTCTACCGTAAAGCCATAATTTTCAATGACTTGAGCAGCCGGAGCTGATGCCCCAAATTTATCGATGCCAATAACTGCACCGTCAAGACCAACATATTTGTACCAAGGCTGAGTAGCAGCCATTTCAATAGCAAGACGGCGGCGTACTGAACTTGGTAAAACAGCTTCTTTGTAATCATCAGATTGAGCATCAAAGAGCTCTGTTGAAGGAACAGAAACAACACGCACTTTTTCGCCCTGTGCTTCCAGCTCCTTAGCTGCCTTAACCGCTAGGTTAACTTCTGAACCAGATGCCAGAAGAATCGTATCAAAATCCGAACCTGTCTCATAGATGACATAGGCACCTTTAGCAACTGAAGTAAAGCTTGACCCCGCTTCAACTGCTAAGTTTTGACGGGTCAGTACAAGAGCCGTTGGAGTATTTTTGCTTGTCAAAGCATAGTGCCAAGCAGCCTGCGTTTCCCGAGCATCTGCCGGCCGGAAAACGGTCAGATTTGGAATAGCACGCAGACCAGCCAAGTGTTCAATCGGTTCATGCGTTGGACCATCTTCACCGACAGCAATCGAATCGTGGGTAAAGACGTAGGTCACAGGCACCTCTTGAAGAGCTGACAGACGCACAGCAGCTTTCAGGTAATCTGAGAAGACAAAGAAGGTTCCGCCGTAAACACGCAAGCCCCCATGAAGTGCCATACCGTTTAAAACAGTTCCCATAGCAAATTCGCGCACACCAAACTGAATATTGCGGTTGAGCGGGTTGTCAGCATCTTGAAGACCGTCTTCTTTAATATAAGTCATGTTAGAGTGAGCCAGATCAGCAGAACCCCCAAGGAAGTTAGGGAGCACAGCCGCAGCTGCATTGATAGCATCCTGTGAAGAATTGCGGGTTGCTTGGGAGAAACCATTTTCATAAACAGGAAAGTCTGCTTCTTTGATTTCAACAGGATCCTGACCGGTGATAATAGCTTCAACCTCACGTGCTTCCTCAGGATAAGCCTGACGGTATTCCCCTACCAGATTCGACCAAGCAGCATAGGCAGCTTCGCCGCGGTCAGCAACATTTTCCTTGAAATCAGTATAAACTTCCTCAGGTATTTCAAAAGGTGCGTAATTCCAGTCAAGAACTTTGCGGGCTGCCGCCGTTTCTTCTACTCCAAGCGGTGCACCGTGAACAGCATTGGTACCACTCTTAGTCGGAGCACCGTAGCCAATAACTGTTTTCACTTCGATTAGGCTTGGCTTGCCAGCACCTTTAGCCTCTTCAATCGCTAAACTGATAGCATTAACATCTGTACCATCTTCAACTAAGCTAGTGTGCCAACCATAAGCCTCATATCTAGCACGGATATTTTCCGTGAAAGCATCGTTAGTTTCACCATCCAAACAAATATCATTGGAGTCGTAAAGGACAATCAGTTTATCTAAGTTTTGTTTAGCAGCGTAAGAGGAAGCTTCTCCGGAAACACCTTCCATAAAGTCACCATCACCGGCAATAACATAGGTATAGTGATCAAAAATAGGGTAGCCTTCGCGGTTATATTTGGCCGCCAAGAAGCGCTCAGCCTGTGCCAGACCTACAGCCATCGAAATTCCCTGACCAAGAGGCCCAGTTGTTACATCAACACCGGCAGTGTGACCGTACTCAGGATGGCCCGGTGTTTTGGAGCCCCACTGACGGAAATTCTTAATCTCTTCCATACTCACATCTGCAAAGCCTGACAGGTGCAAGAGAGCATATAAAAGCATGGAGCCGTGGCCTGCCGACAAAACAAAGCGGTCGCGGTTAACCCAGTTTGGCTGACTAGGACTGACTCTTAAATGCTTTGTATACAGGCTGTAGGCCATAGGAGCAGCTCCCATAACAACGCCCGGATGACCCGATTTCGACTTTTCAATAGCATCCACACCCAAAAAGCGGATGGCGTTAACCGATAAATCTGACATAATATTCTCCTTTATAAACGATACCCTTATTTTAGCATAAAACGCTTACTTCTTCCAGAAATCTTAGAAAAGCAAGCCAATTTCTTTTAAAAAATATCCACACATCAGATGATATGCGGATATAAACTGTCATTTTTAGCAGCTGCCCTATTGCAGAGCTGACAAGCATAGATACATAAGACAGATATCGAAAGCATTGCTTTGATTTTACTGCTCAAACAAGTAAAGCGTTCAGCAAGCAAAGCTTTCTTAGCTCAAAAGCATAAACAGATAACATTCTTACAGCAGCGCTTTGAACTGAATATTGGAATCATGCTCGAAACAGTCATCGAAGCCGCGCGGATGGTGGTACTCAATTCTGTCCTTATCCTGCGGATAAGTATATTTGCCGCCAACTTCCCAGATGAATGGATGGAATTGATATTGCAGGCGTTCTTTGCGCATCTTCCAAAGAGCTAAAATTTCATCAGTTGATGCCATGAAGTTAGACCAAATATCATAATGCACTGGAATAATGACCTTAGCACGCAGGTTTTCAGCCATACGAAGAAGATCAATAGAGGTCATCTTATCCTGAATACCTATCGGATTGTCACCATAGTTGTTGATTGCAACATCAATATTAAAATCCTTGCCGTGTTTAGCAAAGTAATTCGAGAAGTGAGAGTCGGCACCGTGATAGATGGTTCCGCCAGGTGTTTCAAAGACATAGTTAACTGCCTTGCGAGCCATTTCTTCATCTGTCACAGCCAGACCTTTTAATTCTCCATCTTGTTGGTCTGCCCCCTCAACAGGCAAGGTTACCAGACAGGTACGGTCAAAGGATTCAACAGCCGTTACTTTAATATCTTTAAATTCAAAGCTTTCACCCGGTTTAATAACAACGATACGATCTTCTGGGACACCCCATTTTTTCCAAATTTCTCCACATTCATAAGGTCCCACAAATTTAACGTGGTCAAGTTTTGGATTGTTTACAATGGCAGCAGCGGTATTGATATCAATATGATCACTATGGAAGTGAGATACAAGATAGTAATCCAATTCATTAATGGCAAATGGATCGATAACCATTGGTTGGACACGAAGGTTTGGCTGCAACTTACGAACACCAGCCATGTTGGCCATTTGGTGACCCCAAACCATATCTTTTACTTTTTTAGTAGATTTACCACGGTTTGACCAGAGGTCCATAACAACATTTGCTCCGCCAGGTGTTTTAATCCAAACACCGCAGTTACCTAGCCACCACATGGCGAAGTTGCCTGCTGGCACCACTTCTTCTTCAATTTCTTCGTTGAGCCAAGTTCCCCATTCTGGGAATGTGCTTAAAATCCATGATTCTCTTGTAATATCTTTAACATTAGCCATTTATGCTTCCTCCTGTGTACAGATATATTTTCTACACTTTTATGATACCCCCATCATAAGCGTAAAAAAAGACCAAATAAAACACAAGTTTGTGTTCACAGTTGGACTGTTTTCAAAAGCCTAACAGATAATCATACACCCTTACTATTGGTTTAGCCAAAAAATAAAAAAACAATTGCGAATAGTATTAGTAGGAGGGCAGCTAACATCCCTTCTGATCAATAGTGCAGAAACAGGGGCACTATTCCTGCTTTTTACGCTTAAATCAGCTGCCGGTTTCAGCTTAAAGAAAGGAGCAGATTTGTTGAACCGAAAGCAAAAAAAGCTGATGCTGCAGCCAAGCTCCATACAGTGTGCCAAAATAGATCCTGCAGCTGTAACTGCTGCAGGACTTGGCGCTATCTCATAACATTTCAAAATTTCCACACAGCAAAACGAATTCAGCCATGCATCAGCCAGATTTAAGCCTAACAAAAACACCGCAAGCTAAAGCTTGCGGTGTTTTGACCGGGCTGCTCCAAACCAGAACTAGTCTTCAGCTGCGGTTTTTAACTGGCTGTCATAGAGCAATTCCTGATTAATAAGGCGCTCAATTTTGGTTTTCAAAACATAGCAGTCATCATCATCTTTGACATAGTGACGAATATAGCCTTCTAATTTTTTATCAAAATCATCCTGTCCTGCCTGAGCGTGCTGCTTGGCAAAGCGGATTAATTTGATAGCATCATCGTCCGTCAAAATTGAATGAACAAAGAGCGTCGGAAGCTTGGTCTCAAGATTGTCAGCAGCGGAAATCACCAGATCAACCGCAATAATATCAGCAATACTGTAGAACTGCTCAGACGTTAGAATAGCTTCAATTTTACTGTGAGGCAGGTACTGACTGCACTGCTGCATGAACAGTTTTTGAACACCGATACCCTCATCACAGACCAAGGCCAGACTTACCGGCGGTGTCGGTTTAGACTCGGCATGTTCTAACTCACCACCAATATGAATCGTAATATAGGCAATATCATCATCATTCATCTTGATAAACCAAGATTCTTCTAAAATAGAGATGCAGGCCTTAGTCATAGCAAATAAATCTGCATATTTATCTTTGATTTGCTCGGTCAAAGGATTATTGGCGACGATTCCATAGGTTTTTCGAAAGAGCAGAGCCTTGCAGTGAGTCAGCAGCTGATTGAGCAGCAGCTTTTTATTTTGAAAATGGACATGGTAGTCCAATTCAAAAGTATTGATAAAATTCCCCAACACACGGCGCATATCATCATAGTCATGGCTCTCCAAATGAGTATCTCGGTCCTTGCGATAAGACAGCAGCAAAACCGCAACCAAGGACGTTTCAATTTCATCCAATTCCAAATCAAATTCTTTTTTGAGATTCCCTGTCAAATTTTTAGCTATTTCATACTCTTTTCGCTCTTTAATAGGAGAGAATTCCTGCAGCAAGTCGCTTTGTTCTGCCTCAGACAGATTCAGGTTGCGATAGCTTAAAATATGATAAGGCAGTGTCTCAACCATCAAGCGAATATCCTGAGAATTGATCTTCTTCCCCAATAATTTTTGGGATGCCTGCAGCTCCTTATCCATAAAAGATGAAATATCACCTGAAAAATAATCGGACAGGCCGGCAAAATCCCGCAATTTATCACGAACCATGGCGGTATAATTGGGATTGCTGTCCATATAAATAGTATAGAGCAGCTTATTCAGATATTGAATCTTAGACAGGGGGTGGCATTTCAGATGATAGCCCCGCGACTTGGTAACTTGCAGCTGGATACTGTATTGTTCAAAAGACAATTTCTCGCGAATTTCATTAAGATCATTTAAAATCGTATTGCGGGAGACATCATTTAGCTGCATAAGCTTCTCAATGGTCACGCGGTCGTTAGCAACCGCTATATAAGTGATACTGAGGAGCATCCGTTCGTGCACGCTCATGACATAGGAATAGTCATCTAAGCCAGCTAAAAGGGTCCGGCAGGCAGCCTTTTGCTTAAGCGACAGGAGAATTCCCACACGCGGATGACTGATAATTTTAGGAAGCTGAGGCGGCAGGGCCTCGTTTATTTTATCCAGATGGTAATAAACTTTGCGCCTTGACTGGCCTAAAACTTTTGAAATAGTCATAACGGTCTCTGGTTCTTCTAACTCAATAAGATAGGCCAAAAGATCATAACTATTTCGATCTAGGATAATCATTTTTCACATCCTTTGTTCATCTACTATAGCTTTGTGTAAGAAAGCTATAGGCAAACTGACAGCTTTCCTGATAAAGACGAAAGCTAAATCCAGAAGTCTTTTATTAGTGAAAACTTCTATTTCCAAGCAGCATCGGTCAAATCATGAAAAGCAAATTAAAATATTATAGTAGCTTCATTATAACATACTTTCAAAGAAGCCAAGCCCATTTCTTTGACTGCTAAACTTCAGTACCAAGCACTATTAAACCGCTATACTATCAGTTAATCATGCAAAAAACCTGTTCTTCTTAATTCGAAAAAGCAGGTTTTTAATCGTTTTAAATGAGTTGGCCATGTATGATAAGTATAAGAATGAGTATGACAGCAAATTCTAAGAATTTGCTGAAAGTTTGGCAGTTTAACACGCAAAACTAATTGTCAAGCTTGTTTAGAAGCTTGTCTTTAAAGTAGTTAAAATAGGTCTTTTTATCAGTTACCGTAACTGTTTTGCCGGTCATACCATATTTAACCAGCTTACTGTCTTTTTTAGAAACCGTTACTTTAGCTGTCACCTTAAAGAGATTGCCGTTTTTAGTCTTGGTAGCTGATAAGGCAACAGTACTAATTTTACCTTCAAGAGTAATCCTGTCGTTGCCCTTTCTTTCCATAGAAAGCCTAGTCTTTTGCCCCTTCTTCATAGAAACAACATCATCAGAAGAGACATAGTAGGTGATTAAAACTTTCTTAGTCTTTCTAATGTCAGGGTAGAGCTGCCCAATTTCAGCCCCTTTAGGCATAAGGTTCATCCCTTCATACTTGGGGTTGGTATGGATAATTCCATCGTCTGAAGCAAAGATAGAAACTTTCTTGATTTCATCCCCATCACCCGAATTTTTCTTTTCTGTCTTCTTTTTCTTACTGTCTTTATTGTCAGTATCTTTTTTAGAGTCTTTGCTTTCAGATTTCTTTTCGGATTTTTTCTTGCTAGCTTTTTTATCTGTTTTCTGCTCTTGTTTTTTTGCTTCTTTAGCTCGCTTTTGTCTTTCTTCTACAATCTTCTTTTGTTCAGCCCGACGCTTAGAATCAGCCGTTTCTGAATACTGAATCAGCAGATCGCCTTTTTTAACACTGGCATTGTTATCCAAATTATTTTTGATGATAGAGGTATCACTGTAGGATTGAATAACCGATACTACTCTTGTCGGAGCTACTTCACCTGTGGATGTGACAGTTATCTCTTTTTTAGCAAAGCAAAGAAACACTGCGATAAAGATAATCAGACAGACTAAAGGAATAATCAGCAGGGTCGCGAAATTATGATAGCGTCTCCTATAAAATTCTGCACTTTGTAAAAATTTAGGATCCATGTTATCCCCCTTCTCAATTAAACAGGTTATAATAGAAACCTTTTTGGGCTAAAAGTTCCTTATGAGTGCCTTGCTCAATAATCTTTCCTTGATCCATCACAATAACATTGTCAGTCCGTTGGGAGATACTTAAGCGGTGGGCAACAAAGATAATAGTCTTATCCGTCATCTGCAAAAGATTGCTAATGATTTTCTTTTCTGTCAGAATATCAAGACTGCTGGTCGCTTCATCAAGAATCAAAACCGGTGCCTTGGTTAAAAGTGCTCTGGCTAAAGCAATCCGCTGTTTTTGACCGCCCGAAACACCGGCACCGTCTGATAATTCGGTCTGGTAGCCCAGCGGCATTTGTTCAATATCCGAGCGAATCTCAGCAACCTCACAGGCACGAATGATCTCTTCCTGCGTCGTTCCTTCTTTGGCACCCAGAGTCAGATTATCCATAATAGAACCGCTGAACACATAGGCCTGCTGAGGCAGGTAGCTGATATGCTGGCGCAGAGCTGTCTTATCAATAATCTTTATATCATTGCCGTTGATACGGACAATACCTCTGTTAGGCTCATAAAAATTAACAATCATCTTGGCTAAAGTCGTCTTGCCGGAACCGCTGGGTCCGACAATGCTGACCTTATCTCCTTTTTTGATAGTCAAGTTGATATTTGACAGAGTATCACGGCCAAAGCCATATTTATAAAAAAGATTTTCAAAGGAAATATCACCGTCTAAAAAGGCATCAGCTGACAGTTCACCATCTTTTTCAAACTCAGATTCAACCAAGTAAACCTCATTCAGACGGGTATTGGCAACACGGGCTGACTGCAGTTTGGATTGCAAATTGATAATATTTTCAATAGGATTTGAGAAGTAAGACAGCAAGGCATTGAAGGTAATGAGCTGACCGACTGAAATTTTATTATCCATGACTAAGCGAGAGCCGTACCAGAGAATAACAACATTAAGAATGAGCTTGGCGCCGCTTTTCAGGGCAGATTGAAGGGCACTGTACTTGTGCAGCTTGAAATTCTTTTCCAAATAATCGACAAATTCACTATCAACGTTTTGGTAGCGAGTCGTTTCACTCGTGAGTGATTTGATGGTTTCCATCCCGTTGATATCTTCAATGATAGAAGAGCTGACCACAGCATTGCTTTCCATCACTTCATGATTCATTTTCTCAAAAGGTTTCAAGAAAACAAAAACAATAAGAGCATAAATCGGAATGGAAAGCAGAGTCAGAAAGAAAAGATTATTATTTTGCACCAGCAAGACTCCGCCAACCAATATAATCATGGTCATATCCAAAAAGATGGAAAAGATGGTTGACGCTACGGCATCAATAATTTGATTGGCATCCGTAAAGCGAGAAGTAATCTCACCTGTCCGCCTCGTCGCAAAGAAAGACATAGGCAAAGTAAAGATATGTTTAATATAAGACAGGATGACATCAATAACCAAACGCAAACTAAGAACTGCCAAGAGATATTCCTTGGCAAAAGCCATAACTTGTTGAATAATATAGGTAATCACCAAACCAATGGTAATAATGCCTAAGGTCGAAACCAGCTGATCAGGAATGTACTCATCCAATATGCCTTGAAGATAGTATGATCCAACAATATCAATCAAAGTCACAATCAAGCTGGCCATGACAATGTAAGCCATCAAAGCTTTCTGCTTAAAGATCAGCGGGAAAAAGTTAGACAAGCCATTCTTTTTACCTTTATGAGGTTTATAATTTGGCTGAGGAGCCAAAAAAATAGCCACTCCTGTCCACTCTGACTGAAAGTGTTCCTTGCTCATCCTAGTCACCTTGACTGAAGGATCAGGGTCCCCAATAATCAGATGATCTTTTTGGTTAGCATAGACAACATAATAATGCTGCAGGCGTTGATTTTTAATCACGTGGACAATGAAAGGATAGGTCAGATCATCATAATCAAACAGTGTCATGTCCGCCTTAATAGAACGCGTTTCAAAACCTATCTTCTTAGCAGCTTCAACAATACCAAGGGCTGTCGTTCCTTGCTTATTAGTCTTTGACAGCTCCCGCAGATGGGCAAGAGAATAATGCGAGCCATAATGCTTAGCAACAGATGCCAAGGCTGCCGCTCCGCAGTCTCTGGTATCAATCTGGGGCACTATCTTATAATGTCTGCGCCAGAATAATCTGGACTGCCCTTCCGGCAATGGCTCAGAAACACCCCTTCTTCCTCTGATAACCCTTTTAACAACTTCTAAAAGAATGTTAACCAAGACCACTAAAACGATAATTAAAATGATGTAAAAAGTTGTTTGTTTCATAAGATGTCTCTCTAAAATAAATTTAAACTGGCTTTTTTAGAAAAATAATCCAACCCTATTCAAAGGAGAACTTAGGAAGCTAACTATTCCCAGCCATAATCTATATAATCTTTGCCAGACCCTCTGCTTAACCGGACAGACGAGTAAATTCCAAGTCTCAATACAGTCAAACATTCTGCTAAATTTGCATCCTCTATTCACTTGACTATTCGTCATTGTAATACTTAAATGTTTCAGATGCAATAAAATTTCTGATTTTTAACGCAAATAGTAACGAAACGCAAAGAACAACAAAAGTTTCTGACGATTATCATTTTATTAATATCTTTGACTTTTTTTGAAAAAGCCAAATGGCAAACCAGCCAAACTAATTAACTTTTTAATTCATTCAAAAATGAAGAAAGCCTAACAATAAATTAGGCTGTGTAAAATGGCATGAAAAGCCCAAAATATAATAATTTAACAGCTTTGCTCTTGCTAGCCGCAGCAAAGCTTTTTTCAGCATGACTTTAATCATCATAAACTGTATCCCTTCTTAAAAATCATGCGACCTTACTTATTTTTGTTTTTTAAATAGGAAATACCAATATAAGCTAACAATAAAATCTGCATAAGAATCACAATTGCAGTGCAGATATATCTGACACTATGACTGCTGCTGGAAGAGCTGATAACCGATGGGTCGAGGAAATCACTAGAGCCAGCGTAAAAACCAAAATAATATTATCGCCAAACTTCATTATATCACCTACTCCATTTATCACATATTCCATCCTCTGGTAACCCGTGGATAAAGCCAACAGTTCCGCCAATAATCATGCCACCAGTAGTCGTCAGCTCACCAAGGCCAGGAATTAACAGACCTTTACTTTTCGCACTAAACCCTGTAGCAACTCCGGCAATTCCTTCAGTAATGCCTAGATCAATTGCAGCACCCAGTCCTTCGCCTTCAACTCCAGCAAGGTAATCTTCTACTACTGTTTCAAAATGATCAAATGCCATGGAGTTTAAAGTGACTGCATTCATAAAACTTCTTCTTTTCTAAATATTGCTGTCATTTTAGCACTTTAAAATGACAGGTGCAATAATATTTCTGATTTTTAACGTTGATGGGAATAAAGCGAAAAGCAAGTGTAAAACTTCTGATAACTATTAATTTATTAATCTTTATTATTTTTCATTTCGGCTTTCTTTATAGAAAAAAAGCTGAAAAGAGCCATGGCTGTAATAAGAATAAATACCAAGGCTGCTATAATTTTTGAATAGCGCCATATAATGACAGCAGTGACTGTCGCAAGTACAAACCAAGAAAGCAAATAAATTATCTTTCGTGTTTGATTCTCCCGTGTATTAGCGATTGAATCATTTGCTTTTTGATCTCTCTCATTATTTTTTTCTTCGGCTTTCTTTATAGAAAAAAAGCTGAAAAGAGCCATGGCTGTAATAAGAATAAATATTATTGTTGCTATGATTTTTGAATTTGACCATTCGATCAAGGCAAGACTTGTAGCAAGCAAAAGCCAAGAAAGCAAAGTCATTAGCCTTCGTGTTTTTTCATCTTTTATTATCATATTAATGTATCCCATCCCAATTATTAATTAGCGCCATAGTAAACGGCTGCAGCACCTGCACAGACTTCAGCACCTAGATAGAACGCAGCACCAACAGGAGTAGTACACGATAGTCCCCCGAGAATGGCAGTTCCCATGGCAAGATAAGAACCAGCAACCCCTTTTATATCGAATCCTCCCTCAATACTAGCAAGATGATTCATATCTACTTCATCAAAATTCTCGAATGCCATTGAGTTTAAAGTTAAGGTGTTCATAAACTTCTTTTTTTAAAATATTGTTGCTATTTTAGCATTCTAAAATATTGTCTATCATATTATATTTAAAGAGAAATATGATTGAAATTCATTAACATAAAAGGTAAACTATCTAAAAACTTTATGTAAGAACATGGAATCACCCCTTTTTATTTTTCCAATAATCTTTTATCAGTTGCATCAGTTTGAAGAAATCCTTCCAGCAAAAAACGAAAACCAACATCGTTCCTATTAAATATATAGTAGAAACAAAATCTCTTATACTTGGAAAGATGGCATATAGTATAAGACAAGTAGGTATAGCCAACATATAAGTATAACTAACAATTATAGATTTCTTTGAAAACATAAAATTTTCCCTTCAATCATGAGAAATAAAATTACTGTAACTAAAATGAAAGTTTCTCATAACCAGTAACAGCTCCGGTGAATCCCCCGCCAATGGCTCCACATACTCCACCAAAGGTTGCACCTATAGCTAATCCAGCAAGAGAAGCAATAGGAACTACCTCCGGACCTGCCAAGGAGCCAACAATTGAGCCTGCCTTCAGTCCTAACGTTCCACCAGCTATAGCTCCACCTCCGAAACCTCCAACTGCACCGCAGAATCCGCCTAAAACGGCTCCACCAATTCCTTCACCTTCAACTCCAGCGAGATACTCTTCCCCTGCTGTTTCAAAATGATCAAAGGCCATTGAGTTTAAAGTTACTGTGTTCATAAAAATTTCTTATTAACCAGAATCTACCTTTACTTATGGAATTTTAACTATCTTAACATTTGTAAGAAATACTTACCATATACCGCAATAATAATTAAACTTGCCACCAATCTTATGAGGAAAGTAATCAGTTCTATTCTTTTACTTGGCAACTATTTTAGAATAAACACTAAAATGCTCATACTGACTACATACAGCAGACAAATTATTATAAGTTTGTACCGAAATTTTCCTATTAAACTCCCAACATTTTTCAAATCTAAATTCCGTATTTATCATAACTGAGACCTTTTATAAAGCCATCATATAACCAATAATTTGAACCTTTATTGATTAAGAGTAAAATTAATAAATTGTATGATCGTTTCATCTTTTAGAACTAGGCTACTAAACTAGCACCACAGGTCATTAACTGATTAAGTTTAAATTTGAAAATACTTTTGCTTTCACTAATGCAAAAGATAATAAGCAAATAAAGCAAGCAAAATGATGACACATATAAATGAAATAATAATGTTTTTACTACGATAAGAAATAAGTGCTAATAAACAAAGAGCAAGCAACACTAAAATTGACTGAATTATGTGCATAAACCAACATCACCCTTTCTAAATTTGTGTTGATATTTTTAATAAATTCAATAACATACCTTATACTTAGAATAGACTAACATTCGTATTCCAAAAGAAAAATACTGTTGAAATTATTAAAGTTAACTCTACACCTACTTTAATAAGTGTAGTACCAATTGAAATATACAATTGATTTCCAATATATAGAAATGATTCAATAGATAACTAGAAGCTGTTAATTACCAGAAGCCTCCATCTCCCCATCCTTCTCTAGCACCAATATAAACACCTGCTACTGTCGTCAAGCCGAGAGTCCCAAGAGCTAGATAAGGTCCTGCAACTGGAACTCTCCACAAAAATTGAGCTGGCTTGAAACCAGCTGTGAACCCTGTTCCAGCTCCTAAAACTCCACCAGCAATTGCTCCAACAAAACCTGATCCATCAATATCTGCAAGATAATCTTCTCCTACTGTTTCAAAATGATCAAATGCCATTGAGTCTAAAGTTAAGGTGTTCATAAAACTTCTCCTTTTCTAAATATTGCTGCCATTCTAACATTTTGAAATGACATAGGCAATAATATTCCAGAATTTTAACACAGATGGTAATAAAGCGAAAGAAATACACAAATTTTCTGGTAAATTATATTTTTTTAATGCTATTCACAGTTTTATAAAAAACTAACGAACTATATAAGGTAATTATAACTTGTATAAACAAATCTTTTTTTGAAAGTAAAAAGACAAACCTTGAAAAGTTTGCCTTCAATCTGAGACGAGATCCGTTTTTTTCTTAATGGGCATCGCCTTTTTGTCCATAGTAAGCATTTGGACCATGTTTACGAAGATAGTGTTTATCCAAAATGTATTGTGGAGCTGGTTCTACACGCGGATTGATTTGTTCTGTGAAGCGGTTCATTTTCGCTACTTCTTCAAGCACAACCGCATGGTAAACAGCCTGCGCTGGATCTTTACCCCACGTGAATGGACCGTGATTGCGAACCACAATGCCTGGCACAGCTACTGGATCAAGGCCACGGTTGGTAAATTCTTCGATAATCACTGTACCAGTTTCTTTTTCGTAAGCTGAATTGACTTCATCAGCTGTCAATGAACGTGCGCAAGGTACCGGTCCATAGAAATAGTCTGCGTGTGTTGTTCCATAGAAAGGAATATCTCGACCAGCTTGTGCCCAGCCAACAGCCTCTGTTGAGTGCGTATGAACAATACCGCCAATTTCTGGCCAAGCCTTATATAGCTCAACATGGGTTGGTAAATCAGACGATGGATTGAGATTGCCTTCAACAATATTTCCATCAAGATCAGTTACCACCATATTTTCAGGTGTCAATTTATCGTAGTCAACACCAGAAGGCTTGATGACAATGAGTCCTGCTTCACGGTCAACCTCTGAAACATTGCCCCAAGTAAATTTGACGAGTCCATGTGCTGGCAGTGATTTATTGGCATCACAGACACGCCTGCGCATTTCTGCTAATGATTTTGCCATTTT
Organism: Streptococcus ratti FA-1 = DSM 20564; assembly: GCF_000286075.1. GTDB lineage: Bacteria > Bacillota > Bacilli > Lactobacillales > Streptococcaceae > Streptococcus > Streptococcus ratti. The sequence goes on from NZ_AJTZ01000005.1 coordinate 1,309,892, forward strand.
TAGTTTAACCCCGCTTTCTCAATTAAAGGGTAGAGGAAATCTTGCGCTTCTTTGATAGCAGCCCTTGTTTCTTCTACTGTTTGACAATTTTCGGACCACATTTCAATTAAGAATGGCCCATTATAATGCGTTTTCTTGAGAACACCAAACATGGCTTCCCAATCCACACAACCTTGACCAAAGGGAACATCACGAAATTGGCCGCGACACTTTTCTGTCACCGCATAAGTGTCTTTTAAATGCAGCGCTGCAATCGACTTGTGTCCAATATAAAATTCACTCCAGAGGTCATTCCCCCAAGCGGAAATATTTCCCGTATCTGGATAGACAAAGAGATAAGGGGAGTCAATTTCTTTTTCAATAGCCAAGTATTTCTCAATAGAATTGATAAAAGGATCATCCATAATCTCAACCGATAAAATCACCTGCGCCTCCTCAGCCCAAGTACAGGCCTGGCGTAAATTTTTAATAAAACGGGCACGTGTTTCCGGTGATTTTTCTTCATAATAAACGTCATAGCCAGCCAGCTGGATGTTGCGGACACCGATATCCTGCGCAAATTCAATGCATTTTTCCATCATGTCCAGCGCCCTGGCCTCTTTCACAGAATCATTGGAGCCCAGCGGGTAACGACGATGCCCACTAAAGGTGATGGTCGGAATGCGCACACCTGTCTCAAAAATAGCCTTGACCAGTTCCAAACGTTCTGCCTTAGACCACTCCAAACGCGCCAAACGCTCATCGCTCTCATCAATAGATAATTCCACAAAATCAAAGCCCATTTCTTTGGCAAAGTTGAGACGTTCTAACCATGTAAAATGTTTGGGTGTTGCCTTTTCATAGATACCAATTGGACGAGTCATAGCCTACCCCCAAATGCGTCTAATTTCGTCTTTAAATGCACGCGCTGCTGCAGCTGGATCAGCAGCTTCTGTGATACCGCGGCCAGCAATAAAGGTAAAAACGTCCACTCCTTCAAAGAGTTTTAACGTCTCAACACTGAGCCCGCCTGTTACAGACACACGAAAGCCCATCTCAATCAATTTTCTAACCTTGTTAAGGTCTTTTTCACCCCACGTCTCCCCCGCGAGAAGGGCATCACGTGATTGATGGTAGATGGCTTGTGAAATACCGGCATCCAACCACTGCTGTGCTTGTTCGTAAGTCCAGTCACCGTAGAGTTCAATCTGAATTTCACCGCGCTCTCCGCGGACTTCTTCGATAGCCTTGCGGGCTGCCGCCATGGTTGGAATCGTAGCACAGCAGATGCAGGTCATCCAGTCAGCGCCACGGCTCGCATTGTTCTTAGCAACCGTCCCCCCAGCATCAGCACATTTCGTGTCTGCCACAATAATTTTATCTGGGAAAAGGCTGCGAAGGACCTCGACCAATTCGCTGCCGACTTGCAGCAGACAAACAGTACCTGCTTCAATAACGTCAACTTCATTTCCTACCGAAACAGCTGCTCTAACAGCCCCCTGCAGATCGGAATGGTCAAGGGCTACTTGTAGATTTGGTAATTGTTTTGTCATGTCTATCTTCCTTTCATTAAAGATACAAAGATGATTAAAAAGTACAGCTAAACCCACTTCACAGAATGCATGAAGCCTACTGCCAGACCGTTTATCAGGCTTGCTGTTCAATTGCTGCTTGCTGTAAATAGCTGAAAATAGGGCTAGAAAAAGGCCAGCTTAAGAATCTAAATCCATACCTTCAAGATAGGGACTGCTTTTTGACTCATCAACCATAGCTAGTACTTCCTCAGGTGTTTTGCAGTCCAATAAACGCTGGATCGAATTTTCCAATTCAAAGAGAGCGATAATCTGTGGAATAGCTACAGATGTATGAATAGCGGGACTGGTAGCAGCCAGACACAGCAGCACCGATACTTCTTTCCCATCTGAAAATGTAACTGGCTCTGTCAAAGTAATGAGCGAAAAAGCATCGCGATTGACTCCTTCACCAGCCATTGCATGAGGCATAGCCATCCCTGGCATGAGAACATAGTAAGGGCCATGCTCTTTCGTAGAAGCAATAATATTGTCATAATATTTTTCTGTAACTGCACCGCTATCAATCAAGGGCTGAACAGATAATTTCACGGCTTCTTCCCAAGTTTTTGCTGACAGCCCCAGTCGAATGGAATTATTTTCCTTAAATGATTTTGTTAAGTTCATCAAAAAACCTCTCTTAGCAAAATTCTTTATCGTTTTTAAAGTGGAAGAGAGTGGGACAAAAAGTGCCTCTTTGTATTGTTCTAGATTTACTAGATTAACGCAATGGTTGATTGGCGGTCCTTATCCCTTGCTACGCAAGTGATAGCGGCCAACCTAATCAACTATGCGGAGGTGGGACGATAAAATCAAAATCGTGATAAAATCACGATTTACCGATTTTTGTCCCACCCTCTTCCTACATTAGATAATTACAAAATTTCCTGTAATTTTGTTTTAATTTCGTTATCGTCCATTAAATTGTCAAGGCCTACCAGATGGCCGTTTGTCCGTCCGTCCAATTCATGAATCAAGTGGTTTGAAGCCACAATAATGTCATAATTTGCAGCTAAGCCTTTAGCTTCGCCGACTGAGCAGGAAGCTGACTCAATATCAGTCACGCCTAGCTGACGAAGAGCATTTTCAACTTTCATTTTAATAACCATAGATGATCCCATGCCATTGCCGCATGCTGTAAGAACTTTAACCATGATAATTCCTCCTGTAAAATATTGCTGATTATAATAATGTTATTATTCCATGTAAACTGTGATTAAGGCACTATTGTCCTTGAACATCTCCGCGGTAGTAAGCGTCTTTGTCTTTTGCTCTAGCAAACTGAATTTGCGGAATAGCGAGCAGGAAGGCAGCCACAAGGGCGTAACCGATAGGACCTGCATATTTGAAGAGATAAGCAAATGGTACCCATGGGATTTCAAAGTCAATATTACCGTGGTAACCGCCAAAGTTAGCAAGACCTAGAAGGGCAACTGCTACAGCACCTAAGACAACCTGAAGGACACCTGATATGAAGGAAAGAACCACAGCCGCCTTCCAGCCGCCGCGCTTATCTGCGTAAACCGCAATTGCCGCATTATCAAAGAAGACCGGAACGAATCCTGTAATAATCAAGACTGGATTTTTAAAGACAATGAGAAGGACAATGGTAATCAGCTGTCCGATAAGACCAGTTGCAAAACCAAAGAGCACTGCACTTGGAGAGCCAAAGCCGTATGATGCTGCCACGTCAACCGCTGGAAATGAGCCAGGCAGAAGTTTGTTGGAAATCCCTTGGAAGGCGTTGGTCAGCTCACCAACGAACATACGGACGCCCTGCATCAAAATGAAGAGGTAAACAGAGAAGGTGAAGGCTGTTTGAATGACGTACATGAAGTAAGACTGTTTCGTCGGATCAAAGAGGGTTCCTGTAGTGATGACCTTAGGATTGGCCATGATGTCTGGGCCCAAAACCGCAAGAATAGCACCAAAGAAGACTAACATCAGGGTTGCCGAAGCAACGACTGTATCGTGGAAAATGTTAAGAAAAGCAGGGAGCTTTAAATTATCCAGATTTTCTTCTTTTTTGCCGAGTTTTGGTGCAAATTTATCAGCAAACCAGATGGCAAATTGCTGCTGATGACCGATTGCAAAACCACCGCCGCCTGTCAGACGCTGAGTTGGTTCAACCGTAAGGTTGGAGCTGACAGCCCAGTAAAGACCGCAGATAATTCCTACGGCTAAAGTTCCCCAAAATTGATCGCGGAAGGCCGGAATCAAGAGAATGACCATCAAGGTAACTGTTGCAGCCTGCTGAACCATGATGTGTCCTGTGATGAACAGAGTGCGAATCTTGGTTACTTTGCGAAGGGCAACAAGAAGAATATTAAAGAAAAAGCCAATCAGCAGGGCTGATGTTGCCGTACCGATAAATTGAGGAAATTCCTGAGCAATTTTTTCATTTGCTGCCGTCAGTCCAAAGTAGGGATCAATAACCGCCGCACCGATATTAAACTTGTAGTTAAGAGCTGCCAAGATGGGACGAAAGGTAGTCACTAAACCCGCAGCGGCTACATCCAAAATCATATAGCCAACTGTCGCTTTGACAAATCCTGCAAAAACATCATGTAAAGGCTTCTTCAGCAGCAGGTAGCCGAGCAGTACCAGCAAACCAACGAAGAAGGCCGGTTTTTGCAAAATATTTTGCGAGAACCAGTTAAGGACATCTAAAAGAATGTTCATTGTTTTTCCTCTTTTCTAAAAGTTTATTACGTTTTATAGCTTTATTATAATTGCTGAAAACGCTAACAACAAGACCAATAATCACACATGCAAGTGTTCAAAATTGGGCTGAAAGCTTTTATAAAATGAACAAAGACATTCCCCAGGCCTTGACCTGAAAAGCTATATGCTGCCTTACTATACGAATGTTTAACTAATAAAAAACCGGGACAGCAGTGTCCCGGCCTTAAACTTTTATAGTGTGAGGCCGCGATCCATTGTTTCGCACCGTAGAATCAATGAACTAAAATCACAGCAAAAAACTCCGCATTCCTTTAAGAATACGGAGTTGTGCAGGCAATCGCAGCAACTGCAGTCAGTTTAAGTTTTCCCACCGCCACTGATTAACTTCCGGAAGATCATCGCCATGCTCTCGGATATACTGCCTGTGATAAGAAATTTTCTCATCCATAACTTGGGCGAAATCAGCTGCCTCATCTCCTAAGCAAGCCCGTGCAGCATCCTGAGCTAAGTGGAAACGGTCCAGTTCGGACAGAACCCGCATATCAAACGGCGTGGTGATATCTCCGTTTTCGCGGTAGCCGTGAACGTGAAGATTATGATTGTGCCGAGGGAAAAAGATATCCCTAATCATGCCTTCATAGGCATGGAAAGCGAAAATAACAGGTTTATCTTTTGTAAAGACAGCATTGAATTCCTCATCGCTCAGACCTCTGGAATCCACGCTAGGTTGGCGAAGTTTCAAGATATCAACAACATTGACAAAGCGAATTTTCAGCTCTGGAAATTCTTTGTACAGAATGCTGATAGCTGCCAAAGCCTCTAGATTTGGTTCTGTTCCTGCTGCTGCAAAGACCACATCGGGTTCCTGACCCTTATCGGTGGAAGCCCAGTCAATCACCTTATAGCCTTTTTCCACCAATTCCTCAGCCTCTTGAACAGAATAAAACTGCGGACGAGGATGCTTAGAAGTCACAATCAAATTAATTTTATCTTCTGATTTCAAGACCTTGTCCATGACTGCCAGCAAGGAATTGGTATCTGCCGGCAGATATTCACGGATAAATTCCGGTGTCTTTTCAGACAAGTGCGTTAAGATACCCGGATCTTGATGGGTATAGCCATTGTGATCCTGCTGAAAAACAGTTGAGGTTGAAATTAAATTTAAGGGTGGGTAGTTTTTGCGCCAAGCAGTGTGAGTTTTGGATTTACGCAGCCATTTAAAATGCTGGGTAATCATTGTATCAACCACACGCAGGAAGGATTCATAGGAAGCAAAGAAACCATGGCGTCCTGTTAAAACATAGCCTTCCAAAAAGCCTTCTGCCTGATGTTCTGACAGCTGTGAATCAATCACGCGCCCAGCAGGGCTAAGCCACTCATCATAACTTTCATCTCGGCGGGCCAGCCACTGACGGTTGGTCCTTTTAAACACTTCATTGAGACGATTGGATTTGGATTCGTCAGGACCAAAGATACGGAAATTGTTAGGATTTGCTTCCACTAAATCAGCCGCGTACTTCCCAAATTCTATCATGTCCTGAGCAAACACAGCACCCGGTTTTGTGGTATCTATAGCAAATTTCTTCCAGTCAGCAGTGTTCATTGGTTTAAGGATACCTGCATTGGTGATTGGGTTGGTTGACATCCGCCGGTCACCTTTTGGTGAAATAGCTGCAATTTCGGGTACTAAGCGACCTGTTTCATCAAACAGCTCTTCAGGCCGGTAAGATTTCAGCCATTTCAAGAGAGCATCGACATGTTCCATATGATGGGCATCGACCGGAATAGGGACTTGGTGGGCACGAAAACCGCCTTCGATAGGTGTACCTTCCCACTCTTTCGGACCTGTCCAGCCTTTAGGAATACGGGCAACCAGTACCGGCCATGCTGGCATCGCTGCTTTCTCTGCCGGATTTTTGCGGGCTTTAGCCTGAATAGCCTTAATTTTTTCAACAGCTTCATCCAGTTTTTCAGCCATAACGCGATGCGATTCAAGAGTTATCTCCTTCACTTCAACAAAAATTGGATCCCAGCCCAGGCCTTGGAAGAATTGCTGCAGTTCCTCATCTGTACGGCGAGAAAGAATGGTCGGATTGTGAATTTTCCCGCCATTGAGATACAAGATTGGTAGAACAGCACCGTCATTAACAGGATTGATAAAGGTATTTGATAGCCAGCCGGCCATTAATGGACCTGTCTCAGCCTCGCCGTCACCAATCACCGTTGCAGCAATAACATCAGGATTATCTAGCACTGCACCCGTCGCATGTGACATAGCATAGCCCAACTCGCCGCCTTCATGGATAGAACCCGGCGTTTCAGGAGCTGCGTGTGAAGCAATGCCTCCTGGGAAAGAGAAGATTTTGCAAAGTTTGGTAAAACCTTCTTCTGTTTGGGTAATCTCAGGGTTTAATTCAGTATAACTGCCGTCCAAATAGGAATTAGACACCATGACCTGCCCACCGTGTCCCGGCCCTTCAATATAGAACATGTCTAAATCATACTTGTTAATGGCGCGGTTTAAATGCGCATAGATAAAATTTTGTCCCGGAACAGTACCCCAGTGCCCAATAGGATGGACTTTAAGATCATTTGGGACCAATTCTCTTTTTAACAGAGAATTATCCTTCAAGTACATCTGAGCTGCTGAGAGATAATTGGCTGCACGCCACCAAGCATCTACTTTTTTTAAATAGTCATCTGATTCAAAATTCATAATCCTTATTTCTCCTTGTGATTTTTTGGACATATATGTCTTTAGAAAAAGAGTCTGGAGTCAGTCGATTAAGAGGGGACACCCCGCCCTGACAACCTAAGGATAAGTTAAACTGCAATCAGCCAGCTTTAACTTTATTTCCAGACCCTTTTGACCTTAGTCTAATTCTCCGGGATTAGAAGCAATGAGAACTTTCAGCTCCTTACCAGCCATCATGGCTTCAAAAGCATCCCGCCAGTGCTCTAAATCAAAGACCGCAGTTACCATTTTTTCTTCATTAATAGCACCCTTGCTTTCCAAATGAATCGCTATCGGCCAGTCGTATGGATTTTGTGACCGTGAGCCTTGATATGTGATTTCATGCTGAATGATTGTTCGTTCATCAAGTTCATTTAAATCTTTGGCAAACAGTCCTACTTGCTGCAGCACGCCGCCTTTGCGGATCAGAGGAAGCGCCGCATTGACAGCAGGAATGGCTCCTGAACAGTCATAAACCTTGTCTACTCCCACACCATTGGTAACATCTGTTATAATGTGAGCCAAGTCTTCTTCTTGTGTATTAACAACAATATCGGCACCTAACTCTTTGGCGATTTTCAGCCGGTCGGCATCCTTAGTAACACCCGACACGATGGTAAAAGCACCGATTTCTTTGGCAATCTGTAAGGACAAAAGCCCCATAGGCCCAGGTCCGATGATGAGAATAGTATCGTGGAACTCAAGCGGCGTCAGCTGATACATGGCATGTACGCAGGATGCCAGCGGTTCTGACATGGCTGCTAATTTATAGCTGACATTATCCGGAAGGATATGCACACTTTCTTCGCGTGTCAAAACATAATTGGCCATGCTGCCAAAAGCTTTCGTTCCGATTCCAGAGCGTTTTTCACACAAATTGTATTTTTTCTCTTTGCAATAAGTACATTCGCCACAGGTATCAAAAGTTGTCTCGCTGGTAACACGGTCACCCACTTTTACCTTTGTCACATCCTCACCGATAGCCACGACCTGTCCAGAAAATTCATGCCCCAGCACCAAAGGAGTGACAGCGTTTTTATATTCACCTTTATAAGTATGAATATCTGTCCCGCAAATACCCGTGTAGGCTACCTTCATCAAGACACGGTCCCCCTTAACTTCTGGAACATCAATTTCTTCCAGAGACATGTTATCAAAACCAGGAGCTGATTTAACAACAGCTTTCATTTTATTAGGAATACTCATTAAATTTCCTCCATACTAATAATGATTTTTTGTTAGAATACTGATTTAACTAATTCTGAGAGTTTTAAGAAAATCCAGTTAAGAAGATTTCCGCCAGTATCAAAGTTGGAAATTTGCGAAGCACCTTTAGGGAATTTAACAACCCCTTCTGCCATTTTCGTCATTACAGGCGCATAGTCAGTTGCCATCCACAAAGCAAAAGTAATAACAACAGTCAAAGCAATAACTGAATGCAGGATATTTCCTTTTCGCGTTGGGACAACCAAGGCAGCAAAGAAAGGAATTGTTGCTAAGTCGGCAAAAGGCAGCACGCGGTTACCCGGCAGCAAAACAGCAATAAGCAGTGTAATGGGAACCATCAAAAGACCTGTTGACAGTGCTGCTGGCGAACCTGTTGCAAGAGCTGCATCCATTCCCAGAAAGATTTCACGGTCAGCATACCGTTTTTGCAGCATGGTCTGAGCAGCTTCCTGAATCGGAATCAGTCCTTCCATGAGAATCTTAACCATGCGCGGAAGAATAAACATAACCGCACCCATAGCCATGGCTGTTTGAAGGATTTTCGTAACATTATAACCGCCCAGAATTGCGAGCGCTCCGCCAATAATAATCCCCATAATCATTGGTTCACCAAAGATGCCAAAGCGTTTTTGAATGGTTTCGGGTTTAACATCAAGTTTGCCGATACCAGGAATCTTGCTGACAGCCCAGGCAATGGGAATACCAAGAATGGCATAGCCTTGAGCAGAACCTGTTGATATCGAAACCCCTTCAAGTCCATAATATTCTTGAACATAAGGAGCTGTTTTATCGGCAATGATTTGAACAATAATGGTATAGCCAATCCCACAGACAATACCCCAAAAAAAGCTTTTAGTTACGATATAGCCAGTTGCTGCTGCCGCACTCATATGCCAGTAATTCCAAATATCAATATTGAGTGTTTTTGTCCAATTGAAGGCCAGCATGATTAGGTTGACAATTAAAATAACCGGTATCATTACCGCTGCAATCGGCTGAGCCCAAGTTGCTGCTGAGACTGCCGGCCAGCCGGCATCCACAACAGTAAGCTCCAAGCCAAATCTCCCAACCATGGCCTGCGCTGCAGGACCGACATTATCGGATAAAAGTCCTAATACCAGACTGATCCCTAACATACCGATACCTACAGTCAGACCTGACGTAATGGCCTTGCGCACCGGAACTCGAAAGATAACTGCCAAAGTAAAAATGATTATCGGGAGCACTACGCTTGATCCCATATTCAAAATGCCTTGAACAACAGTTGTTAATGTATCCATAACCGTCTCCTTTTTAATGATAGCTGGCTGCTGCAAATTATTTGTCAGCCTGTATTTTAGCCACTTCGTCTAAAATCTGAGCCTCAACCTTATCCTGTCCGATTCCTGTCAAGAAAGCCATTGCTTTGATAGCAGGTATCTTATATTCTGTCGGCAGCATGGTTGTCGTAATCAATAAATCGTTTGAATCCTGCTTAGAGGCGGCTTCTGCGATTTTAATCTGCGTGATTTGGGCATCAATATGATTGCGTGCAAACAAATCTTCAATCTTTTTCATAACAACGGTAGAAGTTGCTATGCCCGCTCCGCAGGCTACCAATACTTTAACTTTTGACATAATGCGTCTCCTTTAAATATTATTTGTGTTTACAATAGTGATAAGATCCTCTGCAGAATGTACCTTTCGTATTTGCGTCAGTAATGCTGCATTCTGCAATAAGCCCATCAGCGACTGAAGCATCTCAAGCTGGGCATGAGGCTCTTTCAGACCTAAAACAAAGGCTATCTCGGCTGCTACCGATTGATTGAAATCTTCCATACTCACAAAAGAAATCGGCTGGGTTGTCACAATAGCGACAAATTCTTTTTTGATACACTCAGCATCTGTATGGGGAATAGCAACACCCATTTTTTCCAGCTGTAGGCCTGTCGGAAAATTCTTTTCCCGTTCGATGATTTTGTCAAGAAATGTGTCATAAACATAACCTAAATCAAAGGCTTTTTTATAAATTGTTTCAAACATATCCTTGCTTGATTTAAAGTTTTCATTAACAAAAATAAGTTCTGGTCTTATATAATCTTCAAGTTTCATTTTTTCAGCCATTATGTTAATATCCTCCATTACTATTAGCGGCTTTTTTACAATAATTCTATAAAGTCAGTGACAGTCGGCGAGTACCACAATTTATCGATGTAGTCTGAACTGTCAATCTTAGAATAAATGCTGATCAAGGCATCCTTGTAAAAAAATTCATCTTCCTGAGACATCGAAATTAACATAATCACCTTAACCATGTTACTTCCCCAGCGAATAGGTTTTTTCAGCGTCATAATTACCAATTGCGATTCACTCACAGCAACCGGCAGGGCATGCGGAAGTGCAATTCCGGTATAAACACTGGTGCTTCCTAAGTCCTCACGGATGAGTATAGACTTGCGGTACAACGGATTTCTGCGATTCTGAAGGCTTGATTTTTCAACCAGAAAGTCAATACAGCCATTGACCGTCTTTTGGTCAATTTTTAAGAAAACGTTCTTTCCAATCAGCTTATGAACCAGCGTTTTCGTATAAGCTTCCTTATTTTCAATGACAGACAAAACACGCCTGTTCCCCTCTTGGAGCTGTAAATACCGATTTTGCAAATTCTCCAAATCAGCATCAGTCAAAACCGGGCTGATAAAAATAACCTTGGACTCATCAACCTCTATATCTGACAGTGAGATGGAACTGATAATCATATCTGCCTGCTTTATTTTGTCTGCTGTCAGTTCACTGGCATCAATTTTTAGCAGATGATCAAAATTGGAAATCACATGTGCTAAGGAGGTCATAATCAACTCAGTTGTCGCCAGTCCTTGGGGACAGACCACATAAATCATCAAAGGTTTGGCCAGCTTTTCAATAGCGATTTCAAAATGTACTGTCAAAAAGGCCATCTCCCCGTCTGTCATATCAATTGAGAAAGCATCTGACAATTCACGGCAGGACAGCCAAACAATGTTGTAGAGAACGCTGTACTTCTTTTTGATTTCTTCAGTGATGTCACTGTTAACCATGATTCTGTTCTTCAGACGAAAGATCATGGGCTGCACATGGCTGATCAGCATCTTAAAAAGATGCCGGTCGCCGCTCAAATCAATACTGAGCAATTGGCTGACACGCTCAATCAGATTTTTGATAATATTATTAATCTGGTCCCCGACAATCAAGTCGTTGGTTTCATAGCCAACGGACAGTAAGGTATAAGACAGATTAATAATCTCTAAGAGCGGCATGGGCTTATCCTTAAGCCCGACAAATTCTCTGAATAGATCGCCGGCAAAGGTGTAAACTTCGTAATAAGAAAGATTTTCGATGAAATGGACCATGTCATTTGATACGATGGTACTGCCATTGAGATAGCGCATCTTTGCAATCAGCAGATCAACAATTAAATAAATACTGTACTGCTCACTCAGAATGAAATGGTAGGTCGCCGCATAGTGATTTAAAATGGAAATAACACATTCTATTTCTTCTTTTGGAAAGAAATAAGCAAACTGTGGATTGTGTGTCACTGTATGCAGGCCCAGATGGAACTCCGTTATCAAATAGTTCCTCAGAAACTTTCTTATTTCCTGCTCCTGTCCGACAATCCTGTACCTGCCGTTATGGCGCTCCATGTGAATCTTATAATCTGCAAATTTATTTTCTAATTTATCAATATTCCTTCTGACGGACGTTTCACTGACAAAATACTGAACAGACCAATCAATAATGTCAATCTCCTTTTGATCAAAGAACAGAGATTTCAGCAGCAGATATTCCCTGGAAATATCTTTCATTTCCTCAGCATGAAAATGATTCAGCAGATCTGCCAAACGCTTTTTTTCATTGGCGTTGACGGCCAAGCGTATGCCGCGCCGAGGAATTTTTTCGATTTTATCAGACAGCTCTTCTATCTCTTTGTTCAAGAAAGACAGGTCTGAGTAGATGGTTTTTGTCGAGACGGAGTATTTATTAGCCAATGTTTTGCCGGCAATGAAATCATCGACTAACAGTAAATCTCGTAAAATACTTATCTGTCTGTAATTCACACTTCATTCCCCTTTCTTTGATATGTTTCATTATAAATGTTTGCGTTTACAAAACAAAGCCAAGTTACTTCCCCATTAATGTGGAAGCGCTGTTAAACCTATTGTTATTACTTTATTACCCTATTATCAAATCTTTCATAACTGTTTAATTTAATTAAACTAGAAAGCTAAAAGCACTCAAATAAAAAAGACCAAGAATTGCTCTCGGTCTTTAAACTTATAAAATTTATTCTGATAAAAAAATTGACATTTGTTCCCTACTCTAATACATATAAGTACTAAGCAGAATACTATATCATAAACTTGATTAATCCCTTAATACCCCTTAATCTCCTCCACCATAAATTACATCATATAGAATATTATTGTCATAGTTTTTTAAAGCAATTATGTTATGAGGAAGCGAATTCTCTGGTAGACAACTTAACTTCACCCATAGCAGATCTTTTATTGACCTCTATCAGCTTTTACTGTGCCATTTCCAGAAGAAGAATAGCTAACACTTTTTTGAGTTGATCCACGACTGCAAACCTCTTGTCAGCCCCCTATTTTAAACTATTTTTTAGACTTTTGAAACATACAAGCCCTATATAACGAACGCACTGGAACTGAACCACTCCAGGAACTAACAAGCTCATCAAAGATATCAAGCGTCAGGACCTTAGTGATAGAAATTTCCCCAACTTCAAGAAACGAATTTCTCTAATTTTGAACATTAAAAACATACTAAGATTAGTAGTGAAGAAATCTCCGACGGGAGAGAATACTCACTACTCTTTTCATTCTCAAGATGATAAAGTAGAGGTGTCTTGTTAAGTCGTGTTCTCTCTAGGCGCTGGACGTCGTAACAAAAACTGGCAAGACACCTGTTTTAGGAAGAATGTTATCAAAGTATGTGGGACGCCAGACGTCGCGTATTGAAAATGACATCACTAAAACAAGGAATCATTCAAGACAAAGAGGTAATAGCATGCGAGTAGTATTTGGGATTGACGTGAGTAAGGTAAGTTCAGAAGTGGCTATTCTAGTCAACGGCGAGAAGGTTCATGGCTATACCATGCCCAATGATGCCATTGGCTTTGCTCGGCTACTTGGCGATTTGAAAACCGTCCACAAGCCAGAAATCATCTTTGAAGCAACAGGTGTCTACTCTCGCCGTCTCCAAACTTTTCTAGAAGATAATGGCTATGCTTACACACGACTTAATCCCTTAGAAGCTAAGAAGCAACTGGATAGCTTGCGTGTACGGAAAACCGAACAAATTGACGCTGAAAAACTGGCTCAATCTCAATTTGTGCTGAATCGTAAACCGACTTATGTCCAAGAAGAAGTCTACCAAAACTTGCGGGATCTCAGCCGTTTCTATCAGAATCTGACTGAGGACATTGTTCGGGCCAAAAATCGTCTGCACAAGGTTTTGCAAGTCACTTTCCCAGAGTTGGAAAATATCTTGGCAACACCAACCGGTGAGCAATACTGGAACTTAGTTACTGCGTTTCCTTGCAAGGACTTCGTGCTTGAGGTAGGCAAAGATGAGCTCTCGGAGAGCATCCTTCAGTCCACTTCAAAACGGATTTCTGACAAACGTGTCGCTTACTTAGCAGAGAAGCTGACAGCACTAGCCAATCAGTCTTATTGTGCCGTTAAGAAAACCTCTCCAATGTTCGAAGAGAGCCGTTACTATGCACAAGAATTACTCAGACTTTCTGAACGCAGGAAAGCTGTCTTAGACCAAATGGTTACTCTAGCTAAGCCTTTACCAGAATATGAGATCCTTCTCTCTATTCCTGGTATCGCTGAAACAACTGCAACAAGCATTATTGGTGAACTCGGTGACATTCGTCGGTTTCAGTCTGCCAATCAAATCAACGCCTTTATCGGCATTGATCTTAGGCACTATGAATCTGGAAACTTTTTGGCACAGGAACACATTACCAAACGCGGCAACCCGTATGCCAGAAAGATTCTTTTCAAATGCATTCACAATATCGCTTCAGCCAGTCATACCAATCCTTGCCATATCGCAGACTTTTATGAGAAACGAAAAAGACAATCGCAAACGACTTCAACCAAGCCACACACGATTGCCTCCATACATCGTCTCATCAGAACAATGTATTACCTCATAACGCATAACAAACTTTACGATTACACTTTAACCCAAAATCTGTAAAATTGTTTATGCCATATCATTGTAACACCTTATCAAAAAAATCACAAAATAAGGTGTTGTTTTAGTGTACACTTTTTAGATTTAAACAACTTAAAAAGATACAGTAGACTTTAAACATCTACTATATCTTTAAAAAATAGTTCTCAAAACCGTTGATAGACTTGACAAATGGTAGAAAAGAGAGAACTAACTGGGTTCTCTCCGAACTATAGCTTTTCATCACCCACTATAATTGACAAAGTGCCGAACTTTTTCAATACACCTTATTATTGGGCGCTTACTATTGTTCCAAAAAATCTTAATTGTAAAAATGTATTATGCCTCAATTTGAATTTTCTACCATAAATTCGTATAATATCAATGAGGTTTTAAAATGTATAATGTGGAAAAAATAATTAAAAAGAACTCAGAACTAATGGCACTACTAGAGATTATTTATTCTTTTCAGCTTAATGACTGTTGGCTTTGTGCAGGAACTATACGAAATTACATTTGGGATTACTTAAGTAATAAAAACAGTTCTACAAGTATTAATCTTTCAGATATAGATGTAATCTTTTTTGACGAAAATATATCATATGAACAAACTATTGCAATTGAGGATAAAATAAAGAAACAATATCCTCAATATAATTGGGAAATAAAAAATCAATACTATATGAACATCCATAGTCCAAATACTGAAAAATATACTAGCTCAAAAGATGCCATTTCAAAATTTCCAGAAAAATGTACGGCGATAGCTGCTAGACTAGATAATAATCAGGATTTAGAATTATTCACTCCTTATGGAATAGAAGATTTAATTAACTTTAAAATCTCACCGACACCACATTACTCTTCTGACAAAAAGCGACAAATAGTTTATAACGAAAGAATAAAAAAGAAAAATTGGATTAGATTTTGGCCTAATATTTTTATAGAATTAATTGAATAGATTAATTTATTTTTCTTAATACAATAAAGGCAGAGAGACCCTCTGTCTTCAGTCTGATACAATTAATTGTTTTTTTATATTTTTTAAGCTAGCACCACGAGTTATAGATATATTCCTGAATTTTAAATCAAGAAAAAATATCCGAAATAAATTTTTCTTCAATTTGTTGTTTTGATTTGTTTTTTGCAAGTCTGCTGAACTTTCCCATTCTTCTTTTTTTGAAGAATAAAAAGCACCGAAATGCATGGTTCACAAAAGCTAAATGGTTTTTTCAGCTTTTATGATGCTCATACAAAATCAATGCTTTTTCACATTTATAACATGATATTTAACAATTAATATTAAATATTAGCCCAGACACTGTCTAAAATATTGGTCTGGTCGCGGTCCGGCCCAACAGAGAAAGTTGAGATGCGGACACCGACAAGCTCGCCGACACGGCGAACATAGTTACGAGCATTTTCAGGAAGATCTTCTAGACTGCGAACACCCGTAATATCTTCTGACCAGCCCGGTAATTCCTCATAGATTGGTTTGCAGCGCTTGAGCTGCTCAAGGCTGGCTGGATAGTGGTCAATACGCTGCCCGTCAAGGTCGTAGGCCACACAGATTTTAACCGTGTCAAGTCCTGAAAGAACATCGATACAGTTGAGACTGAGATTAGTAATGCCTGATACACGGCGGCTGTGACGCATAACAACTGAGTCAAACCAGCCGACACGGCGCGGACGCCCTGTTGTCGTGCCATATTCGTGTCCCACTTCACGAATCCGATTTCCCACCTCATCAAAAAGTTCCGTTGGGAAAGGTCCATCACCAACACGGCTGGTATAAGCCTTACAGACACCGACAACCTTATTGATTTTAGATGGACCGACACCAGAACCGATGGTCACACCGCCCGCAACAGGATTGGATGAAGTTACAAAAGGATAGGTTCCTTGGTCAATATCCAGCATAACACCCTGTGCTCCTTCGAACAGAACACGCTTGCCCTTATCCAAAGCATCATTTAGAATAACGGAAGTATCGGTCACATATTGCTTGATTTCCTGACCGTAGGCATAGTACTCTTCAAAGATATCCTCAAAAGCGATTTCTTCGCACTCATACATCTTGCTAAAGAGACGGTTTTTCTCTTCCAAATTAGACCGCAGACGCTCTGCAAAAATGTCTTTATCCAGCAAATCAGCAATCCGAATACCGACACGCGCTGCTTTATCCATATAAGCAGGACCGATTCCCTTATTGGTCGTTCCAATCTTGTTGTCGCCCTTGGCAGTTTCTTGCAGCTGATCAAGTTTAATATGATAAGGCAGAATAATATGAGCACGGTCAGAAATACGCAGACTGTCTGTCGTAATGCCTTCTTTGTGCAAATAAGCCAGCTCCTCAACCAAAGATTTAGGATTGACCACCACACCATTGCCGATAACCGAAATTTTTTCCGGGAAGAAAATGCCTGACGGAATCAAGTGTAGCTTAAATTTTTTACCATCAATAACGATGGTATGGCCGGCATTATCACCGCCTTGATAGCGCGCAATCACCTCGGCATCTGCTGACAGAAAATCCGTGATTTTCCCCTTGCCTTCATCTCCCCACTGGGTTCCAACTACTACTACTGATGTCATATGCTGATACGAACTCTAACCAGGAGAGTCCTCATCCTTTCTTAAAAACTATAACCCTTAAAAAGCAGATTTCCTAAGTTTCCGTCCTCCGCAGAGACACTGGAAAGCAAAATAAAAGCAGAAACACATCAAATATTTCTGTCCAAAACAGGGTTTCAAACTTATTTAAGCAGCTATAACATGGCAGGAATTTCACCTGCAGGTTTACCTTACAATTCATTATAAGAAATTTCTGATTGTTTTTCAATATTTCGTATCAGAATCCTGCGTTTTTCCGAACATTCTTGTAAACTATAACTAGAATATCTTTTAGGAGAAAGCATATGTCAAACATTGATCAACTTTTACAGCAAAGTCCGCAGAACCTCCCTGTCTTACAAGCTACTTTTGGGCTGGAGAGGGAGAGCTTGCGCATTGATCAAAAAACACAGCGCTTGGCGCAGACCCCCCATCCTCACAAACTAGGCTCCCGCAGCTATCATCCATACATTCAAACAGATTACAGCGAACCCCAGTTAGAATTAATCACACCCGTTGCCAAATCAAGCAAAGAAGTGCTGCGCTTTTTAGGAGCTATTACTGATGTCGCTCAGCGCAGTATTGATAACGATCAGTACCTCTGGCCCTTGTCCATGCCGCCGCAGCTCAGAGAAGACGAGATTGAAATTGCCCGTCTGGAAGACCCTTTTGAGCTTTCCTACCGTCAGCATCTGGCTGAGAAATATGGTAAGATGCTCCAGTCTATGTCAGGTATTCATTACAATATTGAATTGGGGGCTGATCTGCTTAAACTATTGTTCGAGCGCAGCGGCTGCCAATCGCTGATTGCATTTAAAAACGATCTTTATTTAAAACTGGCTCAGAATTTTCTATCCTACCGCTGGTTTTTAACCTATCTTTACGGCGCCAGTCCCATAGCCGAACAAGGCTTCTTTGAAAAAGGACTGACCGCCCCTGTTCGCTCGCTTAGAAACAGTCATCTGGGATATGTCAATACTGAAGATGTCAGCGTACCTTTTGACAGTCTGGAAAATTATATCTCAAGCATTGAACATTATGTCAGCACAGGAGCCTTATCAGCTGAAAAAGAATTTTACTCAGCTGTCCGCCTGCGCGGCAGCAAGCACAATCGTGATTATCTGACTAAAGGCATTACCTATTTAGAATTTCGCTGTTTTGATCTGAACCCCTTTGACAATCGCGGTATTACGCAGGAAACTATTGACAGCATCCATCTCTTTATCTTAGCTATGCTCTGGCTTGATGCACCGCAAGCAGTCAGCCTGTCGCTTGATAAGGCTGCAGGCCTCAACGAAAAAATCGCACTCAGCCATCCCTTGGAAAAGCTGCCGCAAGAGGCCCCTTATCAAGATGTCCTAACAGCTATGGAAGAACTGATCAGGCATTTCCAGCTTCCTGCCTACTATGAACAGCTTCTGGCTGATATCAAAGGGCAGATCAGCAATCCAAGACTGACTGTCGGCGGCCATCTCTTGGAGCACATTGATAATCTGTCCTTGGAAACATTCGGTCAGCAAAAGGGGAAGGAATACCATGACTATGCTTGGCAGGCTTATTATGCCCTTAAGGGTTATGAAAATATGGAACTGTCAACGCAAATGCTGCTTTTTGATGCTATTCAAAAAGGGATTCATTTTGACATTTTAGATGAGAGCGATCAGTTTCTAAAACTCTGGCACGCTAAGCATATTGAATATGTCAAAAACGGCAACATGACATCTAAAGACAACTATGTTGTTCCCTTAGCCATGGCTAATAAAGTTGTAACCAAAAAAATCCTAAGAGAGCATGGCTATCCGGTTCCTGCCGGTGCAGAATTCGACAGCAAAGACGAAGCGCTCCGCTATTATCAGCAAGTTGAAAAGCAGGCTATCGTTGTCAAACCCAAATCAACTAATTTCGGTCTGGGAATTTCAATTTTTGACACACCGACCAGCCTGACGGATTATGAAAAGGCACTGGATATTGCCTTTCTTGAAGATTCTTCTGTCCTTGTTGAAGAATTCATTGCCGGAACCGAATATCGCTTTTTTGTCCTTGATGGCAAATGCGAAGCTGTTCTTCTGCGAGTTGCCGCAAATGTGGTTGGTGATGGCCGTCAGACTATTCAGCAGCTGGTTGACCAAAAAAATCAAAATCCGCTTCGCGGCCGCGATCATCGCTCTCCACTTGAAATAATTGACTTAGGTGATATCGAGTTGCTGATGCTGCAGCAGCAAGGCTGCACCCCAGAAAGCATTTTGCCAGCCGGCGTCAAGGTGAATTTGCGCGGCAATTCAAACATTTCAACAGGCGGAGATTCCATTGATATAACTGAGGAAATGGACAGCAGCTACAAGCAGCTGGCTGCTGATATGGCTAAAGCCATGGGAGCTTGGGCCTGCGGTGTTGACTTGATTATTCCGGATACATCTTTAAAAGCAACCAAGGAAAATCCGCATTGTACCTGTATTGAGCTCAATTTTAATCCGTCCATGTATATGCATACCTACTGTCAGGAAGGCCCGGGACAGGTGATTACCGGTAAAATTTTGGCTAAATTGTTCCCAGAAGTAATTGCCAATATATAGTTGGTTGTATAAGTTTGGTTCACTTTCATTAAATTATAGTTTAAAAAGCAAAGAAAAGAGCTTATTGATATACTCTTCTATAGTGGACAGTGAAAAAACAAAATTCACTAGAAACTATGGGGGAGTATATCATAGGCTCTTTTACTTTTTATCGCTTCTCAATCACTCACTTAAAAAGTGGCATACCACATAAAGACTTTATTTCAACCAATCGTAATTTGTGTTCCTCCATCTTCTGAAATAACACTGGCTATATTTTCTAAAGAAGTGATAATAGCTTTTCCACGGGGTTGCGCTTCAACAAAGGCAAGAGCCGCTTCTACTTTTGGCAACATACTTCCTGTTGCAAATTGTTGCTGATCTATCCATATTTTTAACTGACTTGTTGTTACCTTTTCCAATTTTTCCTGATTAGGTTTGCCATAATTAATATAAACATGATCTACACCTGTTAAGATAACAAATAAATCAGCTTCAATTTTTTCAGCCAATAATTGACTAGCAAAATCTTTATCAATAACAGCTTCCACACCATTTAAATCCTTTGTTTTAGGGCCTTCAACAACTGGAATCCCTCCACCGCCAGCCGTGATAACCACAGCTCCTGTGCTAATTAAAGATTTAATCGTTGCTATTTCCTGAATAGCAATTGGTTGGGGAGAAGCAACGACTTTTCGCCAACCTCTGCCTGCATCCAGCTTATAAACAGTACCAGTCTTTTTTTCTTGTAAATAAGCTTCTTCTTCACTGAGGAAGGGACCAATAGGTTTACTGGGATGGCTAAAAGCTGGATCGTCAGCTGATACTAGTACTTCCGTCACCATAGATACAATTTCCTTATCAATGGATTTTTTTCTGAATTCGTTGATTAAGGCATTTTGCAACCAATAGCCGATAGAACCTTCTGTCATAGCTACTAGAGTATCTAGTGGAAGGGCAGGATTATCATAAGAATCAGCCGCTATTTGTTGTAACAACAAATTACCAACTTGTGGACCATTGCCATGAGTAATCACCAAATCATCGCCATTTTTTATGAACTGAACTAAATATTTAGCAGTCTGAGCCAATGCTTTCTGCTGTGCTTTTGCAGAAGCATCTCTTGATAAAATTGCATTTCCTCCCAATGCAATGACAATTTTTCTTTTTGCCATACATTCTCTCCGCCTTCACTGATTAATGACTTTAAATTGCAGGTTCCTGCTGAGTAATACAATGAATGTTCCCGCCGCCGTAAGCAATTTCTTCTGTCCTTACACCAACAATTTTTCTATCTGGAAACATTTCCTTTACTTGCTGTACTGCCAATTGATCATTTTCATCACCATATTGTGGTAAGATAACTCCTCCGTTGACAATTAAGAAGTTCAAATAAGAAGCAATTGCTATCTCACCTTCTTCCCGCGGAATACTGCCCTCACCATAATCAATGGTATCCGCAGCTTTCAAATAGCAGGGTTTTTTAGTGACACACATCTTATGAACCTTTAAATGACGTCCCTTAGCATCTGTCTGTTCAGATAAAAAGTCATAAGCTGCCTTTGCTTCCCTGTAAAAAGGATGATTTTTATCGTCTGTGTAGATGCAAGCAACCTCACCTGGACGAATGAAACAAGCAACGTCATCAATATGACCGTTCGTTTCATAAGGATCAATACCATCTTTAACCCAAAGAACCTTTTCACAATTCAAATAGTTCTTCAATTTATTTTCAATATCTTCTTTGCTCATATGAGGATTGCGACTAGGATGCAGGAGACACATTTCCGTTACCAAAACAGTCCCTTCTCCATCCACATGAATGGAACCGCCTTCTAAGACAAAATCTTTCGTCTTATAAGAATCCACACCTTCTATTTCACAAACTTTACGAGCAACTAAGGCATCTTGATCCCAAGGAAAATAAAGACCATCAACCAAGCCGCCCCAAGCATTGAATTCCCAATCTACTGCCCGTAAGTCTCCTCTATCATTGACTAGAAAAGTTGGTCCACAGTCACGAATCCAAGAATCATCATTGGTCATCTCAATAACTCGAATATTATTATTCTCCAATTCTGATACACGTGCCACAGCATTTTCATATTGCAGCGGCGGAACACAAAGAGAAACTGGTTCAAATTTACTAATAGCCTCAGCTACCTCTAAGAAAGCTTTTTGAGCAGGTTTGGCTCCTAATCGCCAATTATCATTGCGCCAAGGCCAAAGCATCCAGATTTGTTTTTGTTTTTCAAATTCACCCGGCATTCTAAAACCATCTTGTTTAGGTGTACTATTTGTAATACGTTTTGCCATTTTTTGCCTCATTTCTTTATTTTTTTAATCAGTATGATAAGCTCACCTATCCCTATACAAATGACAGAACCAAGTGTTATCGGTAATTTTGCAGCCAAAGTCTCAGCATCAAATGCCAATGGTAAAGCTGTAAAAATCAAGGAAATCACAATGAGAATCATTGGTAAAATAACTAGTAATCTCAAGAAACTTTCATTGCCACTAACTTTAAAAGGACGCGGTGTATCAGGATCTATTTTCCTTAATTTAAAGAAAGCTGGAAATACAGGGACATAAGATAATAAGAACATAACCAAGTTTAAGGAGAAGAAAGCCCAAAATAAATCTTGATTCGGTAAGAAAGGTGCAATAACAATCACAATGCTAGCGACAAGGCCATTGGCAAGGGCAGCGCCAATTGGCATGTCTCTCTTACGGCTTCTTTTCGCAAAAAATTGGGGCATATCTCCATTTTCCGCAGCATAAGAAGCAGTATTATTGACACCAAGAGACCAAGAAATCATATTACCAAATAAGGTCAATAAAAAGAGAAATGCCATGGCCATGATAAACCAGCCGTCAGTTGATCCTGTCAATAACTTAAAACTATCTATCATGCCGCTGCTGGTTGAAATCTTATCAGTCGGAATCGAAACACCAATACCAAAAGCAGAAAAAATATAGATGGCAGCAATGACAAGACCAGCAACAATAATAGATTGAGGGATTTGTCTTTTAGGATTTTCCATGTCTCCTGCAAAGGTACAAATTACTTCAAATCCAAGCAGATTAAAAATAATGACGGAAATATAAGACAGACTGTTCAAATTAAAGGAAGGTAAGAGTGATGTTAAGGTCATTTCATTTGCCATGCCCTTAGTCAGAGCCACATAAAGCCCTAAACCACCGATCAGCAATGCCAAAAGCATTTTAATAACAGCCGCACCATTTAAAATCCAAATACTGTCACTGACTGGATAAAAACTAATCCAAACTACTAACCAAGTAAACATCAGCTCAATCATAATGGCTTCAAAAGTCGAAAAGGAATGACCAGTAACCGTTGTTAATAAACCTGGCGTCATAACAGCTAAAGAAGCCAGCCAAAGTGGAAAATTGATCCAATAATACCAGGCCACCCGAGCTCCCCATCTATGGCCAAAAGCTTTGGTTACCCAATCATAAATACCGCCATCACCAATATAAGTTGTTCCTAACTCAGAAGAAATCAGACCATACGGCAAAAGAAAAGCAATCAACAAAAAGAGCCACCAAAAGAACTGCGAGTTGCCAATGGCAGCTACCGGAGCAGCTGCCTCAGCAACAAAAACAACACAAATAACAGAAAGCACTGCGCTAAATAAACTGAATTTTTTCTTTGTTTCCATAGGTATCTTCCCTTCTTTTAAATAGGAAAGTTAAAGACAAATTTCTTATCTCCTAATAATTTAACTCTCCACTATTAATTACCTACTCTGGCTTCAAAAAAGTTTGTAATTCTTCTTTAGCAACTTCCTGCTTCACCAAATCATAAGGATTCTTTTCCTCATAATCCCTCAGAAGGTAAACGAGCAACCCTCTAATGGACGTCAAACGATTTTCTGCTTGGTCAAAACAAATAGAATTGGGTCCATCCATGACTTCATCCGTTACTTCTTCTCCACGGGTTGCTGGTAAACAGTGCATGAATTTACAGTCAGAACCAGCCCGAGCCATCATTTGGCTATTGACTTGATATTTAGGGAAGAAAATTTGCATCCGTTCCTCTTCAGATAATTCTGCTTCATATAAGCCATACCACACATCTGTATAAAGGAAATTTGCTCCTTCAATCGCATCTTCATTATCTGTAACAGTGTACTTTCCACCCGATAATTCACAAATTTTATCCAATTTTTCTTTATGCTGATCATTTAATTGAAAACCTTTGGGTCCAAAGTGAACAAACTCCATACCCATTTTTGTTGTTATTAAAGCAAGAGAGAAACAAACCTGTGTCGCATCACCAACAAAAGCAACTTTACAGTCTTCCAATTTTTTACCACTTGGCAAATGCTCTATCATCGTACATAAATCACCAAGTTCTTGAGTAGGGTGGTTATAATCAGACATACCATTGATAACTGGAATGGAAGCACATCTAGCTAGGTCTACTACACTTTGATGACGTTCAACACGAGCCATCAAAATATCATCTAATCTGGAAAGAACAGTTGAAGTGTCTTCAATGGTTTCATGACCGCCAAGTTGAATTTGTCCTGGTGCCAGATATTGTGCATGACCACCAAGCTGACTCATAGCTGTTTCGAAAGAAACTCGCGTCCGCGTTGAGGACTGCTGAAAAATCATCCCTAAACTTTTATGTTTTAACAAAGGTGGGTAATAGCCGTTTTTGACACAAGCCTTAATTTTCAAAGATAAATCTGCTAATTTCAGTAATTCCTCTTTAGAAAACTCCTCTGTCGTAATATAGTCTGTTTTATTCATCATAGAATCCTCCTCTATTTTTTTCACTTTCATCATAATTTTTTTTATAACAGTTGACTATAAACCTTAAGATGTAAACGTTTACAACTAAAGTTTAGCTATCTAAACCCCTTGAAATATGGTATTTAAAAAAAATAAACCCAAGGTTTAGATCTTTTTATCAGACACGTTGAAATAAAAGTTTATTTGAATGATATAATTATTATAAGTGTTAAAGAGAAAATTGAAGGAAGGTTCTTCTATGAAAACTGAACTCGTCTATATTTATAATCTATTGTTGATGATGTTTTATGCCGTTACTATGGCCTTTTCAGTCAGTTTTTTTATAAGGGAGAAAAATAAAAAAAGGAAATCACTTTATTTAGTCACTTCTCTTTATGTGCTCTTTTTTATCCTAGACAATTCTATCATTTCAATGACTGAAATCATTTCAAGTTTTGCCTCCAACTACAACAGCTCCTTTCAGGGAACTTCCTTCATTAAAACAACTATTTTTCTTGTTAACAATTTTTGTCAGCTATGGATTGTTCATTATGTAAGTAAAAGTAAGATACCTTGGTGGGAATATCTTATTTTACTGGCTGTTTTTCTCTTTATGCTCTTACCATCGCTGCCAAATACGGCTACAAAAGTATATCTGTATTACTTACCCAATCAGCTGCTGTTGTTTTATACAGGTTTCATTGCTTTTTTAAACATTAAGAACAAAAATCTAGCCACCTTAAATAAAAAATACCTCAGATGGATGGCAACATTAGCCATAATTGCCAGTCTTGCTATTTTAATTGAGGATACTTTCGTCATCTTTACTGTTGATCAATACAGTATTTTCAACACGAAAATTATGAACAGAAATGTTTCAGAAGACCTTTTTTCCATCACTGTCTGCTGGCTTTTACTCTATTATTTCTTAAAGGATTACCCTATCTTGGAAAAAAGAATTCAACATCTACAAAGCGATACTTCATCAAAAAATACCAGTCAAGCCTTTTTTGACCATTACCATCTAACCGAACGAGAACAGGAAATTTGCCAGCTCTTGCTAGAACACAAACAAAATCAAGAAATTGCTAAGGAACTCTATCTCTCAGTCGGTACAGTCAAAACACATATTCACAATATCTATATCAAGATGGCTGTCAATAAAAGAGAGCAATTCTTTTCCTTATACAAGGACTATCTGGCAGATTACTCCTAAATAAAGACTTTCATAAAAATCATAATACTTTTTAAACTTTGAATTATTAAAAAAGCGCCCCTACAAGGGCGTCTTTTCGTCTTATCTTATTTAACTTAGCAACTAATCACCAAATACTTTAAAACGATCTTGGTCTGCCATGAATTCTTTATCGCCTGCTGGTGCTTCGATAGAACCAAATGGTGCCTGAGCACGCAGTTTCCAGTTGGCTGGAATACCATATTTTTCAGCAACTTGGGCATCAACCAATGGATTATAGTGCTGAACACTCATACCAACATTGTGCTCAGTTAAAGCTAACCAAGTCGCATAAAGGGCAATACCATGAGCTTGTTCAGACCAAGGTTGGAAATTATCTGCATAAAGAGGGAAGTTTTCTTCCAAATTTTTTACAACATCCTGATCTTCAAACAAAAGGATGGTTCCAACTCCAGCAGCAAAGCTTTCTAATTTAGCTTTTGTTCCTTCAAAGGCTTCTGCTGGTGTTACTTTTTCTAACTCACTATAAGCAATCTTCTTCCAGAAATTACTGGATTCTTCACCAAACAAGATGACTGCTCGGCTAGTTTGTGAGTTAAATGCTGAAGGTGCTTGTTTGATAGCATTTTTAATCACGCCTGCAAGTTCGGCTTCTGATAAGGCAACATTTTTACCCAAGGCATAAATGCTGCGGCGCTGTTTTTGTAAATCTAAAAAGTTTGACATATTATAATAGCCTCCATTTGTATTTGTAAGACCATTATACATTTATTACTAATTAGTATCAATTAATTTGTTTGCTTTTTTTATAAAACTGCTGACAGCTTGTTTTACAGAGTTCCCATCCTGCCACTTTGCTCAATTTATGTTAAAATAAAAGGCATGGATAAACTTATTAAATCAATTTCAGCATCAGGTGCTTTCCGTGCTTATGTGCTTGACAGCACTGAAACGGTTCGGATGGCACAGGAAAAACATCAGACCCTTTCAAGCTCTACAGTCGCTCTGGGCCGCACACTTATTGCCAATCAAATTTTGGCCGCCAATCAAAAGGGTGATAGCAAAGTAACGGTCAAAGTCATCGGCGATTCTTCTTTCGGACACATCATCTCAGTAGCTGATACCAAGGGAAGTGTCAAAGGCTACATTCAAAATAAAGGAGCTGACATTAAGAAAACTGCAACAGGCGAAGTAATGGTCGGTCCCTTTATGGGAAATGGACAGTTCGTCGTCATCACAGACTATGGAACTGGCAATCCTTATACATCATCAACTCCCCTTGTCTCAGGGGAAATTGGCGAAGACTTAGCTTATTACTTGACCGAAAGTGAACAAACGCCTTCAGCAGTAGGTCTAAATGTTCTTTTGGATGATAAAGACAAGGTCAAAGTGGCTGGCGGCTTTATGCTGCAAGTTCTTCCGGGAGCTTCTGACGAGGAAATCACCCGCTATGAAAAACGCATTCAGGAAATGCCTGCCATTTCAAGTCTCTTAGAAGCGGATAATCCTATTGAAGCTCTGCTTTTAGCACTTTACGGCGAAGATGACTACAAGGTGCTCTCTGAAGAAGAAATCCGCTTTGCCTGCGACTGCTCGCGCAAGCGTTTTGAAGAAGCTCTCAAGACTCTGCCGGCGGGTGATCTTCAGGAAATGAAAGAGCACGATCACGGTGCAGAGATTGTCTGTCAATTCTGCGGAAAAACTTACCAATTTAAGGAAAATGATTTAGAGGAGATGATTCATGACCAAGCTTAACAGCTCATTTAGGATTGGCGGAGTAGAAATCCCCCATCGCACTGTCTTAGCACCAATGGCAGGTGTCACTAATTCAGCTTTCCGCACTATTGCCAAGGAATTTGGTGCTGGACTTGTCGTCATGGAAATGGTGTCAGACAAGGGCATTCAATACAACAACGAAAAAACACTGCACATGCTTCACATTGATGAAGAAGAACATCCTGTCTCTATCCAGCTTTTTGGCAGTGACGGTGACAGTCTGGCACGCGCAGCTGAATTCATCCAGACCAACACTCAAGCTGACCTTGTAGATATTAACATGGGCTGCCCGGTCAATAAAATCGTTAAGAACGAGGCAGGAGCCATGTGGCTCAAAGATCCTGAAAAGATTTATTCGGTCGTTTCAACCGTTAAATCTGTCCTTGACATTCCCCTGACAGTCAAAATGCGGACAGGCTGGTCAGAATCTTCTTTAGCTGTTGAAAACGCTCTGGCTGCCGAATCTGCTGGCGTTGCTGCTCTAGCCATGCACGGGCGCACGCGCGAACAAATGTACACTGGTAAATGCGACCATGAGACACTGGCTAAAGTAGCCAAGGCCCTCACTAAGGTTCCTTTTATCGCCAATGGTGATATTCGCTCTGTTGAAGATGCTAAGTTTATGATTGATGAGGTAGGTGCTGATGCCGTCATGGTGGGCCGTGCTGCCAGAAGCAACCCTTATATCTTTACCCAAATCAACCATTATTTTGAA
Source organism: Streptococcus ratti FA-1 = DSM 20564 (assembly GCF_000286075.1). Taxonomy (GTDB): domain Bacteria; phylum Bacillota; class Bacilli; order Lactobacillales; family Streptococcaceae; genus Streptococcus; species Streptococcus ratti. Next base: position 1,337,928 of record NZ_AJTZ01000005.1, read on the forward strand.
ACTGGGGAAATCTTAGACAATCTGCCTTTCGGCAAGATGCTGGAAATTGCCCAAGATCACCTTGAGCGTTTGGTAACACTCAAAGGCGAGAAAATCGCCGTTAGGGAATTCCGCGGTTTGGCACCGCATTATCTCCGCGGGACATCCGGTGCTGCAAAAATCCGCTCGGCAGTTTCACGAGCTGACACAATCGCAGAAGTTGAGGAAATTTTTGCTCAAATTCATTAAGAGTACTGCTGTCAAATTATTGAATATTAAAAAACAGGATAGAACTTCAACGGTTCTATCCTGTTTTTGTGTAGGAGAGAAAGAAAATGAGTTTATTTCAAACCAAGACCTGTACAGAAAGCACTAAAGATAGCCAGTAGAGCTGCAAAGAAGCCTTTTTTAGGCTTTTTATTCGATGAAGCTTGATGATGTTTTTTAGTATTTTTTGCTTGGTCGGTTGGTTTAACTGGAGTTTGATCTGCTTTCACAGAAATATTTCCGCCAGCTGAGGCATTAAAGGAAACATCAAGAGACCAGTTGGAATCACCTGACTGACTAGCAGAACCAGTGTTATCTGTTTTTACAGGTGTGATAACAAGTTTGCCATCCGCAGTAACATTAAAGGAAATGGTATAACCTGAATTGGTTGGTGTTGATGGAACTGTTGGTGCTTGGTATTGTCCTGGTGTATGAGGTTTCAAACCGTAACCGCCAATAACATTCCAATCAATATAACCATCATTTTCACCCGGAAGATAAGCTGTATCCAACGTACCGACAGTATCTGTTGTACGGCTGGACTCATCCCAAATCCAATCGCCTTGCTGAGTCATTTCTGCCAAAACTTTAGTCGTACCATCTGGCAGAACTTGAAGAAGGAAGCTAGGTGCCCAAGTTGAATTTTTACCCTTACCAGCTACTTCATTACGGTTAGTCATATAAGCTGTAATCAAGAGGGTATCAGACGAACCAGCCACTGGTACAGCATAATAAGAGTATGTTGCCGTCCGCCAGTCTGCCGGCACAGATGCTGTCAGGACAACACCACTGTTGTTTAAAGGTTTGTAGCCGTTTGTCAGTTGATCAGAGACATAGCCCAGCATGACAACATTGTCACCGACTACCTCATTGGCCTTATTCCAAGCATCATTGTTACTTCCGTGATTAAGGCGTGAAGCAGTAAAGAGATAGTATTTATCGCCTAACTTAACCACATTTGGCCGCTCCAATTCATCAGACACCATTGGTGAGCTAAGCAAAGGAGTATAGTATTCATCTACTTCTGGAGTTTTTTCATCACCTTTGAGTTTCAAAATACCGATGGCTGCATTCGACCAGCTGGCACGATTGTACATATCCTGATCTTCCAAGAATCTAAAGAGACTCTTAACGTTATAAGAAGAGCTGCCGCCATAATTGGTGAAGTTATAGATTTGATCTTCGCCTTGATAGTTTTCTGTACCTGTACTTGCTTCAAAGACCAGATAGCGATTGCCATTCTCATCTTCAATAACATGCGGGTCACGCATGGCAATATTATCTGTACCTGTAAAAGTTGAACGCCATTGTTGATAGCTTTGGTAGTGGTAGCCATCGCCGCCTTGCGGAGTTAGGTCTTTGTCGTTTTCAACAGAAAGAATTTTGACATCTTGATCATCAAAACCAAGATTTATCGTTGCTGTTGCCAGATGTTGATTATTGCTGTTTTGGTCACTCGTATCAACCTTAGTATAGAATAATTGCAGACTGTCGTCTTCATTTACAGTTGCTGAGCCTGACCATTGCTGTGTGACCCCATCAGCATTGAAGCCAAAGATTGGACCGGCATTCTTCCAATTGTCAAAGTTATTATCCCCATATTTATTGTAGAGAAGATAAATATGATTGTCATTGGTATTTGGAATACCCATCATAGCAACAACCAATTGATAGCCATTCCAATTAACCACTTCTCCAGTCTTAGCATCTTGAACTGGCCAGGAATCCCAAACATCTAAATCAGCCACTTGACCTGTTTGAGCATCGCGCGTTGTCGCTGCCTTCATATTTTTAATAGCCTTAGCATTAAAATAAGGAATGGCATAACGATCATCTTGCGCTAAAAGGGTTTGAGCAATCTTGTCAAACTCTTGATAGGTCATTTGATGTCCGGTTTGAGCATCATTAGTCAGCTTAACTTTATTAAGTGCCTCAACTTGTTTTTGCGTCAGAGTGCTCAAATCCAAACCAGCTTCTGTTGCAATCTTGTGTGCTTGTTCTGTCAGACCATACTGATCAAGGGTCTTATTGTCTTCTTCTGAAGCCGCTAATTCTTTAGTCGCCTTAGCTTGATCAGCAGTTGGCTGTTTAACCTCTGGTGAGCTGGCTGTTGCTGCTTGAACAGCTGAAGTTTTAGCTTCAGCTGAACTGACGGTCTTTTCATCAGCTTGTTTAGCAGGCATTTGATTGGACTCAGAAGCTTCTGTTGTCTGAACCGGAGCTGCTTGTGTATCAGCCTTTTCCTCTGTTTCAGGAGTCGCTGCTTTTTCATCAGTTGCAGCTGCTGGACTGACGGTTTCTGTTTTAGCAGCAGATTCATCTGTACTTACTGCTTCATTGGCAGAAGCTACTGGCTGCTGTTCTTGTGTTGATGGGACTGTTTGATTTTGTTGAGCATTTGCAGCGACTGTTTCAGAAGCTGCTTGACTTGGACTCACTTCATCTGCCTGAACAGTTGCAGTAGCAAAACTAGCTGCAGCAACTGTTGTAACAGCAGCAACTACCCAAAATTTCCCTTTTTTGTACATTTTTTTTCTAACTTTTTTTTCCATTAGTAATCCTCCCTTTCTACTTTAATATTATAGTCTCAAATCAAAATGAGTGCAGTATCATTTCAGTTAATCTTTTGAAACTTTGTTTTAAACCAAGCGCTTTTTTTATAAATTTTCTTATCTTTTATGTAACACAAGCGCTTTAATTATAATGATTAAAAAGAAGAATATTTCAATTACAGCAAAAGACTGCGGTCGATTTAGCAAACAAAAAGACCCTCTCAAAAGAGACGGTCTTAAGAAATATCAAATTTCAACTTATCTTTTTGAATACCAATTTTCAGCGTTTGTCCGCTGGCTAATTCTCCTGAAAGAAGGAGTTCTGCCAGCTTATCTTCTACTTCTGTCTGAAGTGTTCTGCGCAAAGGCCGTGCACCCATTTCAGCATCATAGCCTATCTGCGCCAAATGCTTGAGCGCTGAGCTTTGGAATTTCAGAACAATACCTTGTTCGGCCAAATGACTAACCAATGGCTGCACCATAATTTTGACAACATCACGCATATTTTCCTGGCTAAGATTATGAAAGACAACTTTCTCATCAATACGGTTGATAAATTCAGGGCGATAAGCTTTTTTTAGTTCCTCTAAAATACGACTTTCCATGGCCTTATAATCCTGAGAAAAATCCTTAGCTCCAAAACCAACTGTCTTATCATCACGAAGAGCTGTTGCTCCAAGGTTTGAAGTCATAATAATAATCGTATTTGAAAAATCAACCTTGCGGCCGCGGCTGTCGGTCAGAACCCCATCATCCAGTACTTGCAGGAGAACATTAAAAATATCCGGATGAGCCTTTTCAACCTCATCAAAGAGCAGCACAGAATAAGGTTTGTTGCGAACTTTTTCAGTCAGCTCTCCCCCTTCTTCATAGCCGACATAGCCCGGAGGGGCTCCGTTAAGGCGCGAAGCAGCAAATTTTTCCATATACTCACTCATATCAAAACGAATGAGAGCCGATTCATCATCAAAGAGGACTTCTGCCAAAGCCTTGGCCAATTCCGTCTTACCGACGCCTGTAGGCCCCAGAAACATAAAGGAGCCAATCGGTCGTTTTCCCATTCGAATACCGGACTGATTCCGGCGGATGGCACGGCTCACCGCAGAAATCGCTGTATCCTGACCGATAACACGCTTATGCAGTTTTTTTCCAGATTGAGGTACTTTTTGCTGTCTGCCTGAGTCAGTTTACTTACCGGAATCCCAGAAAGCTTGCTCAAAGTTTCCAAAATCGCATCTTCGCTGACTGAAATGCGTTTTTTAAGCAGAGGCTTTTCTTCCTTTTTCAATAAACGGCGGGCAGCAGCTATATCTTTATCAATAATGGCTTGATCCAAGTCTGTCAGAAAGGCCGGGGGCTCTTTTTTCACCAATCCCTGCACTGTCGCACTGGCCTCATCCAACAAATCAATAGCCGAATCAGGCAAATTCTTGCTGGTCAAGTAGCGGTGGGCTGCTCTGACTGCTGTTTTGACAGCAGCAGCAGAAATCGTCACATGATGATAATCTTCATAATTTTTCTTTAAGCCAAGCAAAATTTGATATGCTTCTTCTTCGCTCGGCTCTTCAATGGTTACCTTAGCAAAGCGGCGGGACAGGGCAGAATCCTTTTCAATATGCTTTTGATATTCTTCTTGGGTTGTTGCGCCAATGGTTCTGAGGGTGCCTCGCGCCAAAGCCGGTTTAAGAATATTAGCCGCATCCAAAGTGCTGTCAATTCCGCTGCCTGAGCCCATAATAGTATGCAGTTCATCAATAAAGAGGATAATGTGCCCATCTGCCTCAATATCCGCAATAATCTGATTCATACGCTCTTCAAAGTCTCCGCGAAAACGTGTTCCGGCTACAACACTCATCATATCCAGTTCCAAGACTTTCATATCGGCCAGTTCAAAAGGCACCGTGCTGTCTACAATACGCTGGGCAAGTCCGTAAGCCAGCGCTGTTTTTCCAACTCCAGCATCACCAACTAAGACAGGATTATTTTTTGTCTTGCGGCTTAAAATCTGAATCATGCGCGAGATTTCCTTTTCCCGGCCAATAACAGGCTCCAAACGTCCTTTGCGGGCCAGATCGGTCAGATCCCGTGTGAAATCTGCCAGTTCGCCTGTCATGCTGGGCGGTTTCATTAAGTCGGAGAAATTGCTGTTATTCTTGTTTTTCTTAGGCTTACGCATTTCAAAAATGGCTTTGATATCTTCTTTTGAGAAACCTGCATAGCGTTCAACAGCCTTGCGCAAGTCAAGTAGGCGGACAGACTCGCCGTCGTCCTTGATTTGAAAGCCGACTAACTCTAAAATCCGTGTTGCCAGCAAATTAGGATTGAGCAGCATGGCAAATAAGACATGTTCTGTTCCGACTTCTTTCGCATGAGTTGCCTGACTGATTGCGTAAGCTTCCGATAAGGTTCTGCTCAAAGCATTTGACTGCTCCAATAAAGTAATCTCTCCGCTTGGCTTCTTGGGACTTCTGCCAACCGCTAAGATGGCTGCTGTCTGATAATCTTCAAACTGGACATCGTTTTCAAACTCAGCAAAGCTCAGGCCGGCTACCGAACTGTCAATTTCAACCATGGCCAGAAGGACGTGCCAGCTTTCAAGATAGGAGCTTTCAAAGCGGGCAGCTTCAAACTGAGCCAGCCGGAAAACTTCCTGCATTTTCAATGAATAATCGGTCATAGATGGTATCCTTTTCTGTCTAAACGTTGTAGTATCTTGCGAAGCATGCGGGCACGGATTTTAGGACTGTCTGCACCTAGAACTTCATCTCCGGCAGCCGACAAAATAATATTTCCCTCACGCTCACTGATAATTTTTTCATCAAAGAGCAGCTGAATAATATCTGCGAAAACCTGCTCACTGATTTGCTCACCAATGTTTGCTTCCAGATTGTTAAGCATCTGATGCTGGTCTGAAAAATGAATCTTGGCAATTCGAATATAGCCGCCGCCACCGCGCTTGCTTTCAACAAGGTAGCCGCGGCTCTCAGTAAAGCGCGTCTTAATGACATAGTTGATCTGACTGGGAACAACACTGAAATTGTCCGCCAAAGCACTTCTCTTAATTTCTGCAAAACCAGACTGAGCCAGTATCTTTTTAATATATTCTTCAATACTGTCAGATGTATTTTTTGATGTCATGATATCGACTCCTTCCCAGTCACTTTGACTATAACTGACCTTATTATACCGAAAAATCATACTTTTGGAAAGCAAGAGCCTTGGAAGTGAAACGGTCTTGCTCTTTTCCTTATTTATAACCTTATGGATGACATTATTTTTCAGCTAATGCGGATGCAGTCATGTCTGACTCATTCTTTAAAAAATGATTTGCAATCGTAACAGCTGCCTCATAAATCTAGAAGCCTTCTGCAAATCGATATGTCAAACACCCTTTGAAAAACGTTTTAGCCGCTGGTGTTGTTAGAATTTATGCAGGCAAGCAAAAAGCACTTTAAGATAAACCTTGACAGCCCATCTTAAAGCGCCATTAAAATAAACTCTTAGTTGTTCAAGGCAGCCGCCATTGTTGCTGCAACTTCGTTTTCAAAGTCATTAGCAGCTCTTTCAATACCTTCACCAACTTCAAAACGGACAAAGCTAATGGCCTTCCCATTTACTGATTCAAGGTAAGCCTCAACAGTCTTGCTGTCATCCATAATGTAAACTTGGGACAGCAATGTATACTGTTGGTCAACCTTAGTATTATCAAGCATAAAGCGCGCCATTTTACCTGGAATGATTTTATCCCAAATTTTTTCTGGTTTGCCTTCAGCCTTAAGTTCAGCTTTGATGTCTTCTTCGGCTTGCGCAATAACTTCATCAGTTAACTGCAGTTTTGAACCGTATTTAAGAAGTGGAAGCGCTGGTTTGTCAACCATGGCACGGCTTTCGTTGTCTTGTTCAATCTTATGGTTCATTTGAGCCAATTCATCGTGAATGAATTCTTCACTTAATTCTTTGTAAGAAAGAACGGTTGGATTCATTGCTGCTACGTGCATCGCTACTTGTTTTGCAAGAGCTTCATCTGCACCTTCGAGCACTGTGACAACACCAATTTTACCGCCATTATGCTGGTAAGCCCCAAAGACTTGGGCATCTGCTTTTTCAACAAGGGCAAAGCGGCGGAAAGAAATTTTTTCACCGATTGTTGCTGTCGCATTGACATAAGCAGCTTCTAAAGTTTCACCTGAAGCCAAGGTTACTTTAAGTGCTTCATCATTGTTAGCAGGTTTTTGTTCAGCAATAGCTTTTGCTGTTTCATTGACCAATTCAACAAATTGAGCATTCTTTGCCACAAAGTCTGTTTCTGCATTAACTTCAACGATAGCTGCAACATTGCCATTAACATAAATACCTGTCAAACCTTCAGCAGCAACACGGTCAGCCTTTTTCGCTGCCTTAGCGATACCCTTTTCACGCAGCAACTCAACTGCTTTTTCCATATCGCCTTCAACTTCAACCAATGCCTTTTTAGCATCCATTACACCGGCACCGGTTTTTTCACGCAATTCTTTAACAAGAGCTGCAGTAATATTTGCCATGATCATTCCTCCAATTTTAAGTATAAAAGGGGAGGGCTAGGCCCCGCCCCTTAGGTTACGTTATTATGAGCAAAGACAGGTAAAAACAAAACTTTTTACCTATTCGTCTATTACTTAGTCTTCGTTTGAACCTTCAACAACTTCGACGATTTCCTCAATTGAGTCAGCCTGTGTATCATCAGCTGCAAGTTCTGCTTCAACCGCTTCAACACTGTCTTCACCTTGACGGCCTTCAATAACAGCATCAGCTAATTTAGATGTGATCAATTTAACGGCACGGATAGCGTCATCGTTTGCTGGGATGATAACATCGATGTCATCTGGATCAGCGTTGGTATCAACCATAGCAACAACCGGAATACCCAGTTTTTTAGCTTCTTTAACTGCGATTTGTTCTTTATGCGGATCAACGATGTAGATAACATCTGGAATACGAGGCATATCTTCGATTCCGCCCAAGAATTTTTCAAGACGGGCACGCTGTTTGTTAAGAAGGGCCACTTCTTTCTTAGGAAGCACTTCAAACGTTCCGTCAGCTTCCATTTGTTTGATTTCTTTCAAACGAGCGATACGTTTTTGGATAGTGTCCCAGTTGGTCAAAGTTCCGCCCAGCCAGCGATGGTTAATGTAGAATTGTCCTGCGCGTTCAGCTTCTTCTTTAATAGCTTCTGAAGCTTGTTTTTTAGTCCCTACGAACAAGATAACCGCATCGTTAGCTGCTGCATCGCGAACAAAGTCGTAAGCTTGATCAGCTAATTTAACTGTTTGCTGCAGGTCAATAACGTGAATTCCGTTGCGTTCTGTGAAGATGTACTTAGCCATCTTAGGATTCCAGCGGCGTGTTTGGTGCCCAAAGTGAACACCAGCCTCAAGAAGTTGTTTCATTGAAATAACTGCCATGAGTATTTCTCCTTTGTAATGTTTTTTTCCTCTCTCAGACTTCAGCTTGCAGCCTAACCTAAAAAGGCAACCAGACCACAATTCATCTAAGATGAGTATTATCACATTTCTGCGACTTTACTATCATAACAAAATTAAGGACAAAATGCAAGGGAATTTTACTTGACCAACAGGCAAATTTAAGGTAGAATAATTACTGTTACGGCGGTATAGCCAAGTGGTAAGGCACGGCTCTGCAAAAGCTTGATCGTCGGTTCAAATCCGTCTACCGCCTTTTAGTTTGAGAACTCCCAGCCTTCCTGGGAGTTCTTTTGTCTGTTTTATCAAACAGTTTGGGGGATACAAATCAATTTATGAGAAAATTAACTTACGGCGACCACATCAGGATTGTCAGTCCATCAAGCTCTATTGAACTTTTAGGAGGATTCAAGGCTAATTTATCTGCTAAAAGAAGTTTGGAAAAATTAGGCTTTACAGTTTCCTTTTCTAACAATTACATGGAAAATGACCTGCTTAATTCCAGTTCTATCAGCAGCCGTGTCTCTGACATTCACGATGCCTTTAGAGACAGTCATGTCCATGCTATTTTAGCTACTATCGGAGGGTTTAATGCCAACGAACTCCTGCCTTATCTGGATTATGATTTAATCAAAAAACACCCTAAAATTATCTGCGGTTATTCTGATACAACTGCTCTTTTAAATGCTATCTATGCTAAAACCGGCATGGAGACCTATATGGGACCTTCTTATTCGAGTTTTAAAATGGATGAAGGTCAGGACTACCAAAGCAGGATGTGGCTCAATGCTGTGACCAGACATTCTTACAGCCTCGTTCCCAGCAGGGGATGGTCCGATGATGCTTGGTACGACCCCAGCCAACCGCGCCACTTTAAGCCGACTGAGTGGAAAGTTTATAATGACGGCAAGGCTCAGGGAACCATCATCGGCGGAAATCTGTCTACTTTTGGACTCTTGCGCGGAACAGAATTCGCCCCCAAACCAGAAAACTATGTTCTCTTTTTAGAAGGGGCTGAGGAAGAGCATTATACAGAAGTTGCCCGCAATTTGGCTGCTCTTTTGCAAGTCTATCCGGATCCGCAGGCAGTTGTCTTTGGGCGCTTCCCTAAAGAAGCACAAATGACTGAGGATATTTTACGCTTTATTCTTGATAAGCATCCAATCCTTAAAAAAGTCCCTGTAATGTATGACCTTGATTTTGCACATACGCAGCCGCTCTTTACCTTTACCATCGGTGCTCAGGTAACTATTGATACCATCCACAGGCAGCTGTCAGTAATAACTGACTAACAGCAGCAAAATGCTTGGCTTCTGGGGCAGATGTTTAACTGCCAATAATTTTATGCACACCTGTATAGCAGCTGATTAAGAAAGACTGCTGCCCGGATCGAGCCTCAAGTCAGTCTCTGTTATGCCGTTATACTTCAATAGTTAAAAAGAGGGGGGAAGTTTGTATTGTTCCCAAAAGTTAGACAAAAACTAACTTTTGAGATGCAGTTCATTCATCCCAGCCTCTTTTTCTATGGTCAAAAACTCGCTAAAAACATGTCACCTTCTATAACAAAGCGAGCATTCAGCAATTAAAAAGACTTGTTTTCTGTGTCATACCAAAAAAACAAGTCTCATCATATTTTTTCGTCTGTCCTCTTACTAGGCAGCGGCACCTGTTTAAATGGTATCTTGTTTATTGTTCTAAGGCACCCATCCAGGCACTTGTTCCGCCGCTAATATTGGTGACATCATATCCCTTACTGTCCAGAAAGGCACAGGCCTGTGCAGAACGGGTATCCATTTGGCAGATGATATGATAAGGTTTATCTGCCGCTAATCCTTGGTAACGGCTGGCTAATTCACTCAAGGGCAGATTAACTGCACCCGGAACGCGGCCTGCCGCAAATTCATCTGCTTCACGCACATCAATTAAATTGAAAGCTTTTGCTTCTAAATCTTCTTTAATTGCTTTGATATCAACAACTTTAATCATGGCTTATTTCCTCCGGTCTAACCATATTATATAGTGAATAAGCTCCGTCTAAGTTTTGTACCTTGAAGCCATGTTGTTTTAAGATACGCTCTGCGAGATAAGAACGCAGACCGCTGTGACAGCTCACAATGTAAGCTTTCTTTTTATCTAGTTCACCTAAGCGTTCCCGCAGCTCATCAAGCGGGATAGCCAGTGCATCGGGGAAACGGCCGTCAGCAAGTTCAGAGGCTGTCCGAACATCAAGCAGAACTTTGCCTGCCGCCAATTCATCCTTTAATTCATACCATTGAACACTATTACTCGTCCCTTCAGCCAAATTACTTGCTGCATAACCAATCATGTTAACAGGATCCTTAGCAGAACCAAACGGCGGAGCGTAGGTAAATTCTAACTCTGGCAAATCAAAGACAGTCAAGCCACCCTTGATAGCTGTCGCCAAAATGTCAATACGCTTGTCAGCACCCTTTTGTCCAACAGCCTGAGCTCCATAAATGGCACCAGTTTTTGGATTGAAAATTAATTTTAGAGTAATGGAGGTCGCACCGGGATAATAAGCAGCATGGTCATTTCCAGTTGTATGAACAACGGCCACATCTTCAAAATGCTGGCGGGCGACCCGCTCACTCAGGCCCGTCGAAGCTGCTGACAAATCAAAAACACGGACAATAGCAGTTCCAATACTTCCCTTATTTTGACGCGGTAAACCAGCGATAATATCTGCCACTTGCCGGCCCTGACGATTGGCCGGACTGGCTAAGGAAATCAAGGCATCTTCTGATGTAAGCTGCTGTTTCACAACAATCGCATCCCCTACAGCGTAGATATCCGGCTGATTGGTTTGGTAGTGCTCGTCTACCAAGATGCCCCCGCGTAAGCCTAAAGCAATTCCTGCTGACTTAGCCAAGTTATTTTCAGGCTGCACACCAACAGAAAGAATGGTAAGATCAGACTGCAGTTCTGTGCCATCTTCCAGTACGATAATCTGACCTTTTTCAGAAAAAGCCTGTGCAGATTGTTTGGTATAGACGGCAACGCCTTTTTTAATCAATTCATCCTGCACATAAGCTGCCATTTCTTCATCCAACGGCGGCAGGACATGAGGCGCCTTTTCAACAATGGTCACATCTAAACCTTTTTTAGCAAGGTTTTCTGCCATTTCAAGACCGATAAAGCCAGCCCCAATAACAGTTGCCTTACGGGCAGCAAGACCGTCCAAGCCTGCCATAATTTTATCCAAATCAGGAATATTACGGAGCACAAAGACATTTTCTGCCTCATCTAGACCTGTCATCGGCGGAATAAAGGGGTTGGCACCTGGTGATAAAATCAATTTATCGTAACTTTCCTTATATTCCTGACCATCTGACACAGCAATCACTTCTTTTTTAAGCGGATCAATCGAGAGAACTTCTGTTTCAGGACGTACATCCAACTCAAAACGAGCTTTCAATTGCTCTGGTGTCTGTACCAGCAAATTGGAGCGCTCTGCTATCTCTCCTGAAACGTGAAAAGGTAAGCCGCAGTTGGCAAAAGATACATAGGGTCCCTTATCAAAAACAATAATTTCAGCATCTTCCATCAAACGACGCAAACGTGTAGCTGCTGACATACCGCCAGCTACACCGCCAATAATAACAATTTTCATGACTTTGTCCTCCAATTTATATAGTTTTTCCTTTATAGGACATCATACCACCTTTGATATTAATGGCCTCATAGCCTTTTTGGCTTAATACACTTGCTGCCCGCTTACTGCGCATCCCAGATTGACAAATAACATAAATCGGCTCAGCTTTTTTCCCTTGATAGGTATGAATATCCTGCAGCGGAAAATTGCGCGCACTTTTAATATGCCCACCCCGGTATTCATTAGCTTCCCGGACATCTAGCAAGGTAATTTTTTTCTTGGCTAAAATATCCTCTAATTCGGCAGCTGTAATGCTTTTTCCCGAAGAAGGAAACAGTTTTTTGAATAATTCAAGCATAGCTTCTCCTTTTCTTTTTAAATACCCTGAAGGGTATATCCAAATACTAACATAAGCTTATTTCATTTGTCAATTGTTTTGGATTTTGACAAAAATACCCCTGATTGGTATAATAAAATCATGAAAAAAGAACAAAAAGATATTATCAATCGCCTAAAACGAGCCGAAGGACAGTTACGGGGTATCCAAAAAATGATGGAAGAAGAGCAAGAATGTATCGACATCATCACCCAGCTCTCAGCCGTTCGTTCCAGCATTAATCGCACAATGGGACTAGTCATCGCCAGCAAAATCACTCAGATTATTGAAGAACCCAGTGACAATCCCGCTTTGCAAGAGGAACGCATTCAAGAGGCTGTCGACCTTATTGTGAAAAAATAGCAAAAAGATTTAAGAACCTTTACGCTGCGCTCAAGAATCCTATCAATCAAAATAAGCGGGAAAGCAAAACCGGTAACTATCAACTCAATGATGCAGCCCTACCCCAACCGCTACCTCACACTATTACCACAATATAAAGTTCAGGGCTGAGACGCTTTTGTCTCAGCCTCATTTTTATAATGATCAAAACGTTTTTTACCAGACAGCCAATCAGCCAGCATGAAATGATCCCATGCAGCTTTAAGAACTGAAAACCTCTGCCCCTCAATGCCACCAGCAGAGCAGCTATAGCCAAAACAGCACCGCCTTTTATAACAAAAAGAACACTTTGCAGTATTTAAAAGACTTGCTTCCTGCGCAATAAAGAAACAAGTCTCATCATCGTATTTTTTGCTGCTGAGAGAAGATACTGCCTTCATCTCAGTTTTTAACTCTTACAAGAAGCGGCTACTGCAATTTTTGGCCATTTACTAATTCATAATAGCGCGCAATTGCTGAATGATCGTCTGAACCGTAGTCATGAGCTTTAAGCACTTGCAGGATCTCCATAGCCTGCGCAGTGAACGGTGTTGACACATTGTAGGAGTGTGAAGCATCTAAAGCATTTTGCAAGTCCTTAATATGCAAATCAATGCGGAAGCCCGGGGTAAAATCACCATCAAAGATTTTCTGTGATTTTTGATCCATGACAGTCGAGCCGGCCAAACCGCCGCGAATAGCTTCATAAACCCGCGATGGATTAACACCAGCTTTCTTAGCCAAAGAGTAAGCTTCGGATATTGCGGCAATATTGACCGCAACAATCATTTGATTAGCTAACTTCGTCAAATTGCCAGCACCGACTTCACCGACAAGAGTGACGCTGCTGGCCATAGCTTGCAAAACATCCTTATATTGTTCAAAGACGCTTTCATCACCGCCGACCATAACAGCGATGGTCCCGTCAATAGCCTTAGGTTCACCGCCAGACACAGGAGCATCTAAGAAAGAGACAGACAGTTCTTTTAACTTATCATGAAATTCTTTGCTGGCTACTGGTGAAATAGAGCTCATATCAATGACCGTCTGACCAGCACTTAAGCCTTCAGCAATCCCGTTTTCATTAAACAGAGCCGCTTTCACATGCGGTGAATTTGGCAGCATGGTGATAACAATATCACCTTTTTGAGCAGCATCCTTACCGCTTGCAACAGTATGGCCGCCAGCTGCTGTCAAAGCATCGAGACTGGATTGATTAAAGTCAAAACCATAGACTTCATGACCAGCCTTGATTAAATTGATAGCCATTGGTTTTCCCATAATACCTAATCCGACAAATCCAATTTTCATTTTATTGACATCCCTTTCTGAATTCTTTACTTTACATTTTAACAAACCCTTATTTCCAGATAAATAGTATGTATACTATAATTATTAAGCAGCAGGCTTTTTTATTTGGTCAACGTACCAAATAAGGCGATAAGATTGCGGCTGGCTGATAATACCAAAGATCGGGTGTCAGCCATCGCCGCATCCAAAGTCATTGGACGGTTAACAATATCAAAAACACCCGCTATTCCTTGATGATAGACTTCGTCCAGTTCTAAAGAACGGCTGCCCACAATCGCTACCGTAGGGACACCGTATTTTTTAGCAATGGCTGCAATGCCGATAGGAGCTTTGCCATTAATTGACTGTCCATCCATGCGGCCTTCGCCGGTAATGACCAAGTCGGCTCTTTTAATGTCCTCTTCGATATGAATCATTTGAAGGATTTTATCAATGCCACGCTGAGACTGGCCGTTCAAAAAGGCCATCAAGCCCGCACCGAGACCTCCTGCGGCTCCCGCACCGGGGACGTCCTTGATATCCTTGTGCAAAGTCTTCTTAATTACCTGAGCAAAATTAGCAAGTCCTTCATCCAGAACCTTTATCAAGTCCTCGCTGGCTCCTTTTTGAGGACCGTAAATCGCTGTTGCCCCATTGCTGCCGCAGAGCGGATTGGTAACATCAGACAAAATAATCAGCTCCACAGAATCAAAACAGCCTTCTGTAGCAGATGCGTCCAAACTGGCTACTTTACTCAAATTTTCACCATTTGCAGTTAATTCTTTTCCCTGTGCGTCAAAGAACTTCACACCAAGCGCTGCTGCCATTCCCATACCGCCATCATTGGTTGCTGAACCGCCAATACCAATATAGATACGCTCAACGCCATGCTCTAAAGCACTTTTAATCATTTGACCAGTACCGTAGGTTGAAGCCTTCATAATATCTAAAGAACCTGAATCAACTAGGGTAATACCGGATGCTGCTGCCATTTCTAAAACAGCTGTTCTCCCGTCATCAATAATAGCATAGGAAGCATCGACAAGGGAATCAAGCGGCCCTCGAACACTAACCGTAACCTTCTCACCCTGATTGACATCGAGAATAGCATCAACAGTGCCCTCACCGCCATCAGCTATGGAAAAAACTTTTGTTTCATAATCAGGATACAAGCTATGGATGCCCTCAGAGATATAGGTTCCAACTTCTTTAGAACTGGCACTGCCTTTAAAGGAATCTGATGCAATGACAATTCTTTTCCCCATACTCACACCTCCTGCTAATTTTACTCATCAGATGGAAGAAAACCACCCTTACGCATTTCTTCTTTCATTTTTTCTAATGCTGCTCCGCTTGTCGCTTCAGTCGGCAGGATGGATTTGCCCACATCCATTCCCATAAGGTTGGCCATATCCTTGGTTGCTGCCGGAAAGCTCGCCGCATCCTGAGACAAACGGATGGGATTTAATTTAAACTGAGCTTCCAGAGATTTTTCTAAATCTCCAGTAATATAATAATCATAGATACTGCTGACCAAGCGGGTATACATATTGGCTGTGGAGCAGACACTGCCGACAGCACCTACACAAAGCCCCGGAAATACAACTGTATCTTTACCTGTCAGCACTCGGAAGTTGACATCCTGAGTCTGACGGATTAGCTCGCTGCAAAAAGTGATATCTCCGCTTGATTCCTTAATACCAATAATATTTGACACATCATGGGCCAAACGGACAATAATATCCAGCGGAATAGTGTAGCCAGAGCGGCCTGGATTATTATAAAGCAGCATGGCTGTATCAGGAACACTGTCAGCAATAGCTTTAAAGTGATGGTACAGAGCCTTCGCTGTCGGCTTAATAAACATCGGATTGAGAACTGAAATTGCAGCTATATCCCGCTTAACAGCTTCCTGAGCTAATGCAATGCATTTCCGAGTACGAATGGCTCCAATACCGAAATAAATTGGAACTCGGCCAGCTGCCTCATCCAGCATGATATCCAGGGCACGGAACATTTCATCCGGCTCGAACATATAAAATTCTGAATTGCTGCCAAAAGCCAAAATGCCATGCACCCCATTTTCAATGACATGATTAACAATTTTTCTCAGTCTGGTGTCATCAATATTTTCATCATCATCAACAGGGGTAATAATCGGAACCACAATTCCTTTTACATTTTCTCTCTTAAACACTGAGTTTCTCCTATCTTACTAAACTTGGCTTTTTATTGTCAAATGTCCAGCCCGGAATCAGATACTGCATAGCAGCTGCATCATCACGTGCACCAAGGTCTTTGTCAACATAGAGCTGATGGGCTTTTTTGATGGCCTCCAAGTTGGGTTTGATTCCTAAACCGGCAGAATCCTTAGCGATATGGATAACACCATCCCTGATGACATGAGAATTTTCTGTCAGAGCCTGCCCGTCCTGCCAAATATAATGCGTGTCGCAGGCATTGATTTCACCTGGCGCTGCTGCCGCAGCATGAGCTACCATGGCTAAGGAAATATCAAAGTGATTGTTGGAGTGAACGCCCCAAGTCATGCCAAAATCATGGCACATCTGAGCAACACGGACAGAACCCTGCATGGTCCAAAAATGCGGATCCGCAAGCGGAATGGTTACAGAGTGCAAAGCGACCGAATGCTGCATCTGCCGCCAGTCTGTCGCAACCATATTGGTAGCTGTTGGAATGCCGGTCGCCTTTACAAACTCAGCCATAACTTCGCGGCCGCTAAAACCATCTTCAGCCCCGCAAGGATCTTCAATATAAGCAGCAATGCCTTTTAAATCCCTGCCGATTTCAATAGCTTCTTTCAATGACCAAGCACCATTTGGATCAAGCGTAATACGGGCATTTGGAAATTCTTCTTTCAAAGCTTTAATAGCTTTAGCTTCCTCCTTACCCTCCAAAACGCCGCCTTTAAGCTTGAAGTCCTTGAAACCATAGCGCTTGTAGGCAGCCTTGGCCAAATCAACAATAGCTTCAGGCGTCATTGCTTCCTTGCGGCGCAGACGGCCCCAGTCATCAGAATCATCATCTCCTTGTAAGTAAGGAAGATCTGTTTTATTAGGGTCGGCGATGTAGAAGAGATAGCCTAAGAAAGGCACGTTTTCTCGAACCTGTCCGTCTCCTAACAAAGCAGCTACTGGCACTTGAAGATGCTGCCCCAGCAAATCAAGCAAAGGCGTTTCTACTGCTGTCTGAACATGGACAGCAGTCCGGAGGTCAAAAGTTTGGAGACCGCGGCCGCCTGAGTCAAGCTGACCAAATTTCTCGCCAATTTCTTTAACGATGTTTTTATATTCTCCAATACTGTGGCCAACAACTAAGTCTTTAGCCCTTTCTAAGGTATCGGTAATTTTTTGGCCACCAGGAACCTCACCGACACCCAGATTGCCTGAACTGTCTTCTAAAATTACCACATTGCGCGTGAAGTAAGGACCGTGAGCTCCGCTTAGATTTAATAACATGGAATCATATCCAGCAACTGGATAAACATCCATTTTAACAACTGTAGGCACTGACATTTTTTATCCTCCAAAATTACTTTCTCTAGCTGATACTTTATTGGAACACCTGAGCATCTACTTGTAAGTCCGGCAAAACATCTTGGT
Source organism: Streptococcus ratti FA-1 = DSM 20564 (assembly GCF_000286075.1). GTDB lineage: Bacteria > Bacillota > Bacilli > Lactobacillales > Streptococcaceae > Streptococcus > Streptococcus ratti. Next base: position 1,355,468 of record NZ_AJTZ01000005.1, read on the forward strand.
TGAGCGTAAGCCCCAGACCCGGACGTGTCGGCACCTTCATCTTACCATCAACTAACGCTACCTTTTCTTCAAAGAGACCGACTGTTTCAAACCATTCAAAATGTTCTACCCAAACATCGCCGCTATAGCAGGCTGTCAGTGGTAAATGGAGCTCCATGCTGTAGTGAGGTGCCAGCACCAAATGATTTTCTTCAGCCCGCTGGAGCACTTTTTGAAACTGTGTAATACCGCCGATACGCGGTGCATCTAATTGACAGACATCAAAAGCACGTCTATCAAAGAAAGGAAGACCTTCTTCATAACTCGTCAGCATTTCGCCTGTTGCAATCGGTGTCCCCAGAACTTGTGATAAACGCAGATGTCCTTCAACATCATGGCAGGTCACAGGTTCTTCAAACCAAACGAGATTGTACTCGTCAAAATATTTGCCAGCCTTAAGTGCCGTTGAGACAGCCCACTGCTGATTGGCATCGATCATAATAGGCACATCGTCACCCAGCGCTTTTCTCAAAGCTGCTACACGTCTGACATCTTCCTTATAGTCCGGCTGGCCGACCTTAATTTTTACACCGCCGATGCCCTGCTCCAGCACACTTTGTGCATGGGCAATGACCTCTTCAATCGTATCTTGCAGGAAACCGCCCGTTGTATTGTAACAAGGGACATATTCTTTATACTGACCCAAAAGCTTACTTAAAGGAAGGCCGGCACGCCTAGCCTTAATATCCCACAGAGCAATGTCAAAAGGCGTGATTCCTTGAACAGCGACACCAGTATTGCCAATCGAAATACTAGACCACAGTAATTTATTCCATAAGCGGCTGATATCATTAGGATCCTGCCCCAGCAACAACGGTGCATATTCTTTAGCTAAGGCGTATTGAGCAGGGCCGCCGTTTCGTTTGCAATAAGTGTAGCCCAGACCTGTATAGCCGCCTTCTGTCTCAACAATCGCCGCTGTAATCATAACTTCTTTTAGCGGTGTCTGTTTGCCTTGAATAACCTTGGCATCACTGACAGGCTTTTTGAGAGGAACACGAATTAATTTCACCTCAACTTTTGTAATTTTATCTATCATATAATCAACCCTCACATTTAGCGATGACAAAAGACCGGCCGGTTGGGATCAAACTGCCAACCTTCTTCCAGATACTGCATGGCAATGGTATCATCACGGTCTTTAAAATCCATTTGATGGTATAGAGCATTTTGTTTTTCCAGCTTATCTAAATCAATATCAACACCTAAGCCAGGTTTATCCGGAAGCTTGATTTTCCCATCAATAAAGCTGAGCGGCTCTTTAAGCAAGGACTCGCCGTCCTGCCAGATCCAGTGTGTATCAACCGGGGCAATGTTGCCCGGAGCTGCCGCTGCAACCTGTACAAAGGTCACAAGAGTAATGTCAAAATGATTATTGGAATGTGATCCCCAAGTCAGTCCCCACTCGTTCAAAAGATAGGCCATGCGAACACTGCCGTTTAAGGTCCAAAAATGCGGATCTGCCAAAACAATATTGACACTGCGCAGAGCCGCAGCATGGTGGAACTGACGCCAATTGGTCGCAATCATATTGGTAGCAACAGGAATTCCCGTTGCGTCACGGTATTCTGCCATAATTTCACGGCTGGAAAAGCCCTGTTCCGGACCGCAAGGATCCTCAATATAGGTCAGCACATTTTTACGATCTTGTGTCAGGGCAATTGCCTCTTCCAGTGTCCAGGCTCCATTAGGATCAATATTAATACGAGCATCCGGGAAAGCTGTCTTCAAGGCGTCAACAGCCTTCATTTCTTCTTCGCCGGCTAAAACGCCTCCCTTTAATTTAAAATTATTAAAACCATACTTGTCTTTGAGCACACGTGCCTGTCTGACAATAGCCTCAGGAGTCATCATTTCAGTTCGGCGCAGCAACTCCCAGCTACCGCCGCTATCGCCTTTTTCGTAAGGCAGATCGATTTTATGGGAATCTGCTGAATAAAAGAGATAACCTAAGAATTCCACAGCTTCCCGCTGGATGCCGCCTTCACCCAACAAGGCAGCGATAGGCAGCTCTAAGAATTTCCCCAGTAGGTCCAGCATGGCGCATTCAATGGCAGCCTCAGACTGGACAACAAATTTTAAGTTGGAGAGATCTAACTGCTGCAATCCTTCACCAGTATCTTGCACAGCCCTTTCACGACTACGGCGAATATTCGTCAGAACCTTGCGGTATTCACTGACTCGCTCACCAAGGACAAAAGGCTTATAGCTCGCAAGCTGTTTGGTGATATGCTCTCCGCCATGGATTTCTCCGATACCGAGATTGCCGCTGTCATCTTTTAAGACAACAACATTTCTCGTGAAATAGGGAGCATGGCAGCCGCTCAGCGTTAACAGTGGACTGTCATGACCGGCTACCGGATAAACAGTCATGTCAATGACTTTTGGTGCTTTACCCATATTCTTCTCCTTTGATTAATTCTAAACAATCCCCATAGATGCAATAACAGCAATGAAAATAGAGTTAACCAGCGGAAAGGCAGCTCCCAGCCAGAATTCGTGGTAGTAACCTTCCTTATGTGTCAAATGGGTGTAGTTGAGACGATTGATAACCGAACCATTGTGCGGCAGGGAATCCAAACCGTAACAAGAGATATTAACCATACGGTGCAGCACATCTGCGCTGATACCCTGTTTCAAGAAACGCGGAGCAAAGACATTGAGTGAGATAGCTTCACCGCCTGAAGCCGAACCGGTAATACCAGCAACCAAGTTAGTGGCAACAGCAAGTTGAATCAGCGGCGGGCCAGGAATCTTATCCAAATTATCAACCAAATATTCAAAGCCCGGTGCCGCTGCAACGATACCGCCAAAGCCAACAACGGCTGCAACATTCATAATAGACTTCATGGTTGAATTGACACCATCAGCCATCGTGTTTTTGAAATTAACAAATTTATTATAGTAAAAGACAAAACAGACCAAACATCCTATGGTCAAAGAAAGATAAGGAGCCACATTAAAGACATTCATAGCAACAATCAGGGTAATAGATGGCAGAAGCGCTTTGACAAAGTCCCAGTTAGTTGTCTTTTTATCCATAGCTTTCAAGGCTAAAATTTGTGAAGCCTCTTCCATCTTGTGACCGGTCTTTTCAAACCCTTCCCCGCGTTTTTCATTGCGTTTGAGCATCCACCAGATATACCAGGCACCAAAGATAATAGACACTCCGGCAGCAATAATACCCAGCATTGGTGCCGCAGTTGGTTTTGTTCCCAGTGTTTCCATTGGAATCAAATTTTGAATAGCCGGCGATCCTGGCAGAATAGCTGTCCACATTGAACCTCCGTAAACCGCAACAGCAATGATAAAATGCCAGGGAATATCCAATTCCTTAAAAATACGGAAGCAGATTGGAGCAATTGTAAAAATAACAACGAAACCGCTTACACCACCAAATGAAAGAATAGCCGTAATCAGCGAAAGTCCCATCAAAACCCAGAATTTAGCATTTTTACTGCCCATTTTCAAAGACCACTCAGCAATTTTATTGGCAATATCCTGAGCGGCACCGCAGTCCCCCAGCATAGAGCCAAGAACAGTCGCCGGAAGGAAAATCAGAAAATTATCTTTGGCAAAATCAGCGAATGCCGGTGCATACTCATCTGTCAGCGTTTTTGTCAGTGGCAGACCAGACAAAAGAATAACAACGATAGAGGCAGCAGGACCCAAAATAAGAATCGGAAACTGCTTATATGATCCCCAAATCAAGAAAGCCAGGGCAAGCAGGATGCCCAGTAAACTAATTAATCCACTGTCCATAATGAACTCCTTTGATAAAAATGAAATAGCATGAGCAAATACCAATTGAGAGGCTGAGTAACTTAAAACCCAGCTGCATCAGCCTCATATTGTTATTAACTCCCATTAATAAATGCTGGCTAAGAACGGACAGTCCCGAAAAACTGACTAAGGCTGGCTCTAACTCTGCTTTCGAGCCAATCAGAAGTTTTTTCTGTCCATCTTAGTATCGGCTTTTTCATAATAGCACACTCACATTCTTATGTTCAACGTTTCACAAGCTAGAGTTTGGCTCACTTTTACCGGTCTTTTTATGGTATGTGTAACATACTGCACTATTTTATGATAGCTGCCCTGCTAGCAAACTTAACAAACAGCCCTTCCTTTTTTTCCAGACCAATAAAACAAATGACAGCAGAGCATTTTTTGCTGTCAAGACCATGTTTTAAGTTACTTTTTAAAATTGGTCTAGTCAAAAAAATTATCCCGTTTTAAAACAAGCGATAAGAGTATTTTTGTTAAATAAATCATTTTTATTACAAAAACCAAAGAAAAAAATAGTATAATGACCTTAGTGCTTACATGTTAAGGGGGAAAGCTTTATGATCGAAGCAAGCGTTGTTCAGGACATTCTTACCCGGATGAAGGAAATTATTCATCAGGAATTAAATTTCTTTTCGACAGACGGGATTATTATTGCCAGCACGGATCCCAGCCGCATTGGACAAGTCAATCACAAAGGAGCTCAGTTTGTTCTTGAAAAAAACCAGCCCATTGTCATCGAATTTGACAATCAGTACCAAGGCGCTAAGCAGGGCATCAATCTTCCGGTTGACATTGACAATCAAATCGTCGGTGTCATCGGAATTACCGGTAAAAAAGAAGAAGTTTCTCAATTTGGCCAAATCATTAAGGAAATGACCAAGATTCTTATCCTTAACAATGCTGCTAAAGAATTGGTTTACAACAGGCGCAACGCCCATAAGAATATCCTGGATTATATCCAAAGCGATGACAGCCCCAATGATAATTTTTCAGTTGAGATGCTCTACGGCATCAACCTCTCTTCCAAAGAATACACTGCCATTGTCGGTTTGCCCAGTGACAATTTTCCTGAGCAGTACTTTGATGATATATCCAATGTCTATCTGGATTTGGAACTCTTATTGGGCGATGGCAAAACAATCTTTGAGGTTCGCGGCAATATGATTTTAGCCCTTCTGCAGGATAAGCGCCCGCAGGCTATTTCCAAGATTACTCGGAGAATCGCCCAAATTATCGAAAAGAAATACCGTATGACCCTTCTATTTGGAGTCGGAACTTCTGGACGGGGCAAGGAAGAATTAAAACAGAGTATCCTCCAAGCCAAGACCGCCCTAAGCTGGAACAAGACCTTCTATCAAAAAAGAGAACTGCTATTTACCGATATGGAATACGGTCTGATCCTGCACAATGTTTCTGACATTAACAAGAACTATTTTCTGGATAAAATCTTTGCCCAGCTGTCCCAAAAAGAAATCGATGAGATGATCCCGCTTCTAGATACCTATGAAGCCTGCAATGGCAGCATCAAACAATGCTCTGAAAACCTTTTTATTCATAAGAATACTGTCCAGTACAAACTCAACAAGATTACCGAAAAAACTGGGCATGATCCAAGAAAACTGTCTGACTTTTTTGTTCTAAAGCTCGCTTCTATCCTTTATAAAATTCAAAAATAATTTTTAGTCTCTATACCATGCCCTTTGCGGACAGATTATGTTAGACTTTAGTCATAGAAGCTTTCACATCTTCATTGAAATTCTGCTCCTAGGCAGTTTAAAACACCTTGATTGGAGGAGTTTATCATGCAAAATACGTTATTATTGCAGCCGACCTTAGGAATCGGTACTTGGTTTTTGGGAGAAAATCCTGATTCTGAAAAAGAAGAGCTGGCAGCTCTGCAGTATGCTCTGGATAAAGGTGTAACTATCATTGATACTGCCGAAATGTACGGCCACGGTCTTGCCGAGAGGCTTGTAGGCAAGGCCATCAAACCTTTTGAACGTGAGAAACTCTATCTCATTTCTAAGGTTCTTCCCACAAACGCCAACAAAAAACGTATGGAGACTAGTCTTGATACCTCGCTCAAAGCCCTGCAGACGGACTACTTAGACCTTTATCTCTATCATTGGCGCGGCAGCACGCCGCTGGCTGAAACCGTTGCTGAGCTGGAAAAGCTGAAGGCCAAAGGCAAAATCCGTTCTTGGGGAGTCTCCAATTTTGATTTAGAAGATATGCAGGAATTGCTAGCTCTTCCTGACGGAAAAAACTGTCAGGCCAATGAAGTGCTCTATCATCTAGGTTCCCGCGGCATTGAATACTGCTTAAAGCCGTTTCAGGATCAGCACAGTATTCCAACCATCGCTTACTGCCCTTTAGCTCAGGCTGGAACGCTACAAAGAAAACTCCTTGATAATAAGGAGCTGGCTGAACTGGCAGATGAACTAAATATCAACATTTACCAGCTCCTGCTTGTCTTTACGCTGGCCCAGCCCAATATGATTTCGATTCCAAGAACAGGGCAGCTAAAGCACATGAAGGAACTTGTCGCCTGCCGAGACATTCACCTCAGTCCTAATCAGTTGGAGCGTCTTAACCAGCTATTCCCAGCACCTAAGCACCGAGTTTCTCTGGATATCGAATAAACGACTGATTGGCTTTAACTGCAAAAATGAGACCGGATGCATCCGGTCTCATTTAATAAGTAAGCTATTGCAGAGCTGTTAGGACTCTGCTTTTTTACATGCCCTCGCACAGAAAACAGTAAACAGATTTGTCGAAACAAATCACCAAATAATCACGCGCTCATTTTTATCACGCCACATACCGTCTCCTTCTTTAACATCAAAGGCTGTAAAGAAGTCATCAAAGTTAGCAACCTGAACATTGGTTCTTAATTTACCAGGAGCGTGGACATCAATGGCAGCTAGCATTTGCATGTACTCCGGACGAGCTTTCATCCGCCAGATGGTCGCAAAATTAATAAAATAATCGCGGGCTGAGAAATCAGCCTCTTTTTTAGCCGCTTCTAAAGCACAGGCCAAGCCGCCCAAATCAGCAACATTTTCAGACACAGTCAGCTGGCCGTTTACTTTAGCACCGTAGGAATCAAGCCCGTCAAACTGTTCAACCACCTTATCTGTACGCTCTTTAAAGGCCTTATAATCCTCATCCGTCCACCAATTGTTAAGACTGCCGTTTTCATCAAAGGAAGCACCATTGGTATCAAAAGCGTGAGAGATTTCATGAGCAATGACCGCACCAATACCGCCATAATTAGCAGACGACGACTGCTCCAGCGAATAAAACGGCGCCTGTAAGATGGCTGCCGGAAAGACGATCTGATTTTGCTGCGGATCATAATAGGCATTGACCATATGAGCCGGCATATGCCATTCCTTGCGATCAACAGGCTTGTTCCACTTGCTCCAGCTGTAGGCAATGGAAATTTTAGCCAGATTTTGGGCATTTTCGACCAAAGTCAGCTTATCATCAATAATTTTTTGAGCATAGGTCTTAGGCAATTGCTCGGGATAGCCAATATGGGGTGTGATGACATTGAGCTTAGTGATGGCCTTATCACGCGTTTCCTGCGCCAGCCAGTCCGTCTTACTCAGACGCTCCTTATAAACATCAATCATGGTCGCCACTTTAGCTTCCACATCAGCTTTCGCTTCCGGAGAGAACTTCTCACCAGCATACCAGAGTCCCAAAGCTTGATTATAGGGGCCTTGCGCCAAATAAAAGGCTGCTTTTTTCTTGTCCATGGGCTGCGGTGTTCCCGACAGAGCCCGATTGTAGCTGCCAGAAAGGATACGAATATCATCCGTCAGGTAAGAATTCCAAGCACCAGCCGCAGCAAGAACTAAGCTCGCTTTTAAGAGTTCCCAATTGCTTTCTGAATAAAACTCAGCTGCAAATTGCGTCCAAAAACGTTCCTCAGGAACAATAACCTTATCAGGTTTTTGACCCAGAATCTGTGTAAAAATCGCATCCAAGGGCAGCTCCGGAGCCAATTTGGTGAAATCAGCCCAGTCATAAGGATGATAAAGCTTGACATATTCTGAAGTCTCTTCGCTGGAAAGCACATACTGAGCCAATTTGGCATCCAGTTCAATCACCTTATCTAAAAGCTCCTTGATTTCTGCCGTTTCAAAACCAAACTTCGGCAGCAATTCTTCCTGCATGGCACGCCACTTAACAAGCAGCTCCTTGCCATTTTCATTATCCTCTGAATAATAGCTTGTGTCAGGCAAAATTAAGCTCGGTGCCTCTGCCCAAAGAACATTCATTTGGGCATTCATAAAGTCAGGGGCTACACCAAAGGGCAGTTCACTGGGTTTACCCGCCAGCTCATAATCAGCGATTTTGGAAGCAAATTCTGCAAAAGACGACAGATTCTGGTATTCCTCAATGAGCGGCAAAGCAGGTGCCACACCCACTTTTTCACGTTTCTCATAGTCCGCTACCTGACCATGAAATTTCACAAAATTTTGCAAAATACTATCATCGGGAACATCTTGTCCTGCCAGCCACTTATCAGTGGTCTCTAACATTAAATCTTCAATCTCATCCGACAAATCCGAAAAGCCACCGGTGCGCGGTTTATCAGCAGGAATGACTGCAGTCTTTTCCCACTCGCCGTTGACTGCATGATAAAAATCATCTTGTAATCGTGTCATAAACATTTCTCCATTTCTATACGCTTTCTATTGTAACAAAAAAGTCCGATTTAAGCAGAATCGAACGTTAAAGCCTTATTTGAAAAAATTTTTCTTTACTTTACTAGATAGCAACCAATACTTTCACACTGGCAATTTGTTTAGCATCATTTATAATCCCTTGTAAATCATGATTTCCAGAATGGCTAACAAGATGTTCTCTTCCTAAATAGGCTGTCCTTAACATGCAACAGTGTTGTTCAGCCAATCTTTTTGCATTGTAATTTTAACAGCAATGGCGATAGTTTAATTTTAAACTATAATGAGAGTATCCCTTTCCCTGACTGTATTAAAATTATAAGGCAAAAAGCATCTATTGCCACAATCAAAAAGCCCAATCAAAAGCAAAATTGGACATTAGTCTGATCATGAAACAGCTAATTCATAGACGGAAACCAGTCTTCTTATTTTACCTAAAAAACAGCCTTTATTCATAAACGGATTCAATCAGGCTCTTTTTCTTTTGATAAAATTCAACGATAGGATAGGACACAGTAAGCTGCCTCAGAACATTTACAGCTTCCTGCTCATCTGAAAACAAGAGCTCGAGATTATTTTCATGAATGGATTGAATATATTTTTTTATTGCATCACTCTTACTAATAGCGTCTGCTTGAGAACTGACAAGATAGTAAACAAGCTGTTTCTCTCTGTTAATAATATCATCTACTGTTCCTTTTTGTATAATTTTTCCATTTTCAATGATATAAAGATAATCTGATACACGTTCCAATTCATCTATGTTATGTGATGTGAGTAAAATAGCTGCACCAGTTGCTTTTAAACGCTTTATAATATCCATCATGATTAATGCCGACGGAACATCCACTCCTGAAGTAGGTTCATCAAAAATATAGGCATCAAAATCTCCAATGGCACATTGGATGAAGGAAAGTTTCTTTTTCATTCCAAAAGAATAACCAGAAATCTTACCTTTTAAGTTTTTGTAAAGACCCAATTCTTTAGACAGATTTACAGCATATGATACATCTGTCTTTTTAAGTCGAGCAATGAATTTCAAAAATTCTAAACCCGTCCAGTCAGAATACATATTATCAGCATCAGGCATAACAGACACCGTTCCTTTTTTGACCTCTCCAGAATCACACCTATAGTAATCCATTATTAAGCCAATTAAGGTCGACTTGCCAGCACCATTTCTGCCTATAAGAGATGTAATCTTCCTATTTGATATTTGTAAACTCACCCCTCTTATAACATCATTCCTCCCAAATGATTTTATTAAATTATGACATTGGATCATTTTAAATCTCCCTTTTCTCAAATATAAGCTGCCCAGCAAAAACCAATACGGCAGATAAAAAGTATAAAATTATTATTTCCCAAGTCTTAGATAAATAATGATAAGGAAATAACCAGCGAAACGGTTCTAATATTGGCCAACTTTTAAGCAAAGAAGCTGTATAAAGTATTGGAAATAGAATGCTGAGCATCAAATTTATCAAATTTGACAAACGTTCACTACCAGCAGATACCGAAACTAACATGACTAAACTCTGAATGTAAAGGTAAAATCCCAAAATCGCTAATAAGGAATAAAAAGGAATATTAACAGTACCCTTAGTAATAAATAAGATAATCAAAGAAACAAACGTCAACACTAAAAAGTAGCTTGTTGATGCTAGATATTTAAAAAGATAGATACTACGCCGAGACAGGTAAGGTACTAAGAATCTCATCGTCTGAGATTCAATTTCTCCGGCAAGCAATCCAGAGAATAATACGGATGAAAAAAGATAACCTAAAAGGGCATAAAGAACGAATAATGAATTAGTCAATTCACCATCCAATAAAGAGCTCACTGAAGAGGAGTGTCTCCCTATAAGATAAGAAGATATTAGAAAAAAAGCACCAACAAAAAGAGATTTTTTAGAAAAAATTTCTTTTTTAAGAGTTGTTAAAAATAATGCCACTAGCTGCCTCCTAATCTAATCATTTTATTTGTCGCTTTACAATCTTTTCAAAAGTAAGGTTCTAAAAAATAAACAGAGAAAATAGACTTAATATAGAAATAACAAGGATTATGCACGACATCACACTTTTAAACATATCTTTAAAAGTGATTATTCGCGAATCTTTTCTCTTTTCTATATTAATTGGAATAAAAGAATTAACAACATAGAATGATATTATTACTGTAAGATAGTTAATCCCATAAACCAATATCTGATCTGTAATGACTCCTAAAACCACTATCATTGGTAAAAATACTGAAGAAAGTTTTAAGGTCGATTGTATTGCATAATATCTTAGTTCACTTAATGTTTGACTATTATAAAAAAAATATATTTTTTTCCTTTGATTTTTAAGATATTCAAAATAAGCTAAATACATAAAACCTAATATGGTAAAGATTAAAGTCAATAAATAATCACGCTGATTATCTATTATAAAACTTGACAAAGCTAAAAAGTAAATAATGATTAAGTCATATAAAACATTTGTCCTACGGATAAATAAAAAAAATCTTCCCTTCATTTCATCTTTCTTTTCTAGGATGTAAAATCCATAAATTAATAACAAATAATACCAAATAAATTAACAACAATCCCCAACTACTTATACTGAGAAACAAAGAAGAAATATGAATAGATAGTATTCCACGAATACTGAGGGCAAGTAATCCACAATAGAGAATCTTCATCATTGTATAAATCATCTCTTTTTTACTATTTGACAAATATCTTGTACTCAACGAATTGATTAATGTCAAAAAAGAAAGTAAGTTAATAAAAATCAAGAAGTATTTCAAAGTATCATTAGTCACTTCTAATGGAACAAGTAGATAAAATATTAATAGGATTGATAATATAAATTTTCGATATCTATAGTAACTTCTAACCTTTTCAATTTCTAAAAATGGGAAAAAGCCTCTTAGTAATCCTAATTTTTTAAATAGCTTATCTTCTGGAATGGCCACATTACACAGACCCATCAAGAGTAAAATTAAGGAAACAATAGGAGCTAGTTTAGGATAATTTCCTAGGAAAAAAATCAGGAATTTCCCTCCTATTAATAATGAGAGAATAACTAATAATAAACTCAAAGTATTAAAGACACCATATATTTGGAATCTTTTTCTAATTAAATCAATTTCTAAAAAAAATACTTTACTCAAATAACTCACGCTCCAACAAATCAACTTCACCGCTGTTTTTAAATCGTTTTTTCACTTTCCCATCTTCTAAATAAATAAATTCATCACAAAGATCACTCAAAGTATCTAAAATATGGGATGAAACAATAATTATAGATTTCTTTTTTAACTCAGAAAGTAATTTCTTAAGTTGATAAATATATTTAATATCTACACTATTAAATGGCTCATCTAAAACAATTAATTTGTAATCATGCAAAAAGACATTAATCAATGACAGTTTTTTTCTCATTCCCTGAGATAACTCGCTAATCAAGACATTTCTCTTTTCTTCAAGATTCAATTCTTTTAGAATATCAAGATTAGTTTTAGAAACTTTTGAATATTTTCTAATAATATCAATAAACTCTATAACTGTCATATAGTCAAAAGGCTCTAGATCTGAAGGAATATACAAGATGCTATTACTATCTAAATCAGTTACCTCAAAAGAGACATTAGCTTTCTTGAGACCAGACAGTAAATCCATGAATGTAGTCTTACCAGCACCATTTTCACCTATGAGACCAATAATGTTGTTTTCCTTAATATTAAGAGTACTGATATTTAATTTAAAATTTGGATATTCGTGAACAATTTTATTAATTTTCAAAGTCATCTAACCTCTTAAATAAGATTTGTGAAATCTAATTAGATTTCACAAATCAACAACTAACTAACCACCCCAAATGGAACGGATATAGTCAAATACAGCCTCTCCCAATGAGAGGAGGAACCATTTGTTCTTCCAAGCCCATTGGACTGCTTTTGTACCGTATTTTGCAACAAATGCTAAAATTCTACCCCACATAATAAAGTTCTCCTTCCCATCAATTATTATAAAACTAAATATTAGCTAGCTTAAAGCTTTATAAGTAATTGAACAAAATGTATTGTAAATATTTACGTTATGATTATAACATTGATTATTTCAATAATAATTTATTCGCAAATATGAAAATTATTGTTAATATTTTTTCTTATTTGAGAAAAACAGTGTTCCGATAAGTTGACTGTTATAATAAGTATAAAATACAGAAAGAGGTGCTTAATATGTTTGATTGGCTTGTTAAATTATTTACTGGTGGGGGCAGTGGCGGCGGAGGTGCTTTCTAATTTATTAAGATTCATAGGAGGTCTATTTATGTTAAAAAGATTGTTTACATTAGCTCTTATAATTCCATACTTTTTATTGCCACTTTTATAGATAAAAAGCAAGACTTTACACTTTATATAATAACTCCAAAAAAGGTTATCAGGAAAAACATTGATAACCTTTTTATTTGTTGCTATCAAAATTCAGCAGCAACTGCTCCATATTCGCTCTGAGAAACATAGCCATTGTTGGGTTGCCTAGCTTCTCAACCATATTAACATAATATTCTAATTCAGATTTATCAGTTATTTCTCCCTGTACGTAAGCAATTATTTGTTTCAAAAAATTGAGTGATACTATAATAAACATATCTTGGTAAGTTAAAAGTTTTTCTAAATGATTTATAAAATAGGTTGTATGGTAAAATTCTTTACCCTCAATAAGAATCATAATTAAATTTAAAAGAGCAATTTGTGCATTTTTCTTATTAGTGGGAATGGAAATATATAGCTTATTACGCTCAACAAAAGCTTTACCCAAGAAGATTAAATCCTCAACTGATAAGATAATCATCATATTGCCAAAGAGAGTAAGTTCATACTCGGTCCACTCTTCAATATTGTAAAGATAGGTCGCAAGGAATTCTTTATCCTCCTCTGATATTGTATAGCTATGATCCAAAGTATGGATAGCCACGCGGACAACTAATCTATTTAACCGGTTATAAGTATCAAAACTTTCATAATCTCCATAAGTATCTAAAATTTTCTTTAAGCCCTCAATATCACGCTTTGACTGAAATTCTACAATCTGATTGCCTATTTTGAAAAAGTCGCTTTCTTCATAATTATTTAGGGCATGACCGAACTCCGAAAACGTCATATGAATTCCTGAAATGGCTAACAATAACTTATCTGCTGCTAACATATTTTGCCCATTTTCAAACTTTGACAGCTGTGATACTGATAGATTTTCTCTAGCCACATCTTTTAGTTTAAGTCCCCTAGCGATTCGTAACTCTCGGTAAAGTTCCCCTAGTTCCATTGAATTGTCTACTTTCATAAATTCTCCCCCCTTTTTATAAAGATAATATAAAAAACTGCTAATACAATTTTTTACAGTTACTATTTTATCAAAAACCTGACCCAATATATTGTTTTTACCTGTTAAATTCTTATCAATAAAAAAGAAGCGACGTCAATTCTGTTTAGTCACTTCTTTTTTTGTTATGTTTTTAAGATTTTTTTAAAATCGCCAGTGTTTGATAAGGTTTTAAGGTGATTTTTGCCGAAAGTTCGACATTATCATAATTGCTGATCAAAACTTTTCCTGCTTGATAATTTGCTGCCAGATCAAGCTCTGCCTCAGCTGCAGAAAAATTATTGAGAACCAGCAGTTTTTGGCCTTCATATTCTCTTTCAAAGGCATAGACCTGACTGCTGTCTGTGTAAGCTGCTTGGTAATCCCCTTGGGCTATAATCGGCAAAGTTTTGCGCAGGCGGATTAGGTTTTGATAGAATGGGAAAATTTTCCCTTTCTTTTCGTTTGCAACATTAATCTGCTGATAAGTTCTGCCGACTTTCAGCCAAGGCTCAGCCGATGAAAATCCTGCGTTGCTGCTCGCATCCCACTGCATGGGCGTGCGCGAATTATCCCGTGATTTAGCCTTAATAATATGAAAAGCTTCTTCAGGAGATTTTCCCTGATCTAACATCTCTTGATAAGCATTAAGGCTCTCAACATCCACGTAGTCAGCCATGGAATCATAGTCCGGATCAAGCATGCCGATTTCTTCACCCATATAGATATAGGGCGTTCCGCGTGACAGATGAATGCTGGATGCAAGCATGGTCGCTCCTTCATTGCGGAAATGCTCAACATCAATAAAACGATTGAGTGCGCGCGGCTGATCGTGATTATTCCAAAAAAGAGCGCTCCAGCCGTTTCCGTCACTCATGCCTTCTCCCCAAGTATGAAACAGCGTTTTTAATTCTTCAAAATCAAAGGGCTTGCGTGTCCATTTTTGACCGTTTTCATAGTCAACCTTCAGGTGATGAAAATTAAAGACCATGGACAGTTCATGGCTGTCTGGATTGCTGTACTGCACACAATTAGGAATGTCTGTAAAACTCATTTCACCGACGGTTATGCCATCGCTGTCATTGCCAAAGGTAGCTTTGTTCAAGAGCTTCAGATAGTCATGATTAATGGGGCGGTCAGTGTATTCTGGCTTGCCATCAAAGGCAGGATTGTCTTTTAATTCTTCATCCTTGCCAATCAGATTGATGACATCAAAACGAAAGCCCTTGACCCCTTTATTTCGCCAGAAATTGACAACCTTAAAAAGTTCTTCTCGCACGTGCGGATTGCGCCAGTTGAGATCAGCTTGCGTCTTATCAAATAAATGCAAATAATACTTTCCTGTATTACCAAAAGGAGCCCAGGAACTGCCGCCAAACTTAGAAACCCAGTCTGTCGGCTCATCGCGTAAAATAAAGAAATCTTGATAATAAGTATCACCTGCCAGAGCCTTTTGAAACCATTCATGGTCGGTCGAGCAATGATTGAGCACCATGTCCAGCATGATTTCAATGCCGTGCTCCTTGCCCTTGCGCGACAGCTCTTCAAAATCGTCCATAGTCCCAAACAGAGGATTTACAGCCGTATAATCAGAAACATCATAACCATTATCACGTTGAGGGCTTGGATAGAAAGGATTGAGCCAGATAACATCAACACCTAATTCTTCCAAATAGGGCAATTTTTCAATAATTCCTCTTAAATCGCCAATCCCATTGCCAGTTGTATCCTTATAAGACTTTGGATAAATTTGGTAGACAACCTTTCTTTTGTCTAATGTCATACTATGCTCCTCACTAATAACAAGAGAGCAGGACAAAGCCTACAACTCTTACGTCTAATATCCTGCTCTGTTATCCATTACATTAATTTTTTCTAAATTTTACTTGCTGTCAGCAATTCTTCTCCCTGACGGGTATCATGCGGCAGTGTTCCGACAGCATCCGGCTGATAATCATTTTGGTTGGTAATGATAACCGGTGTTTCAGTGACATAACCCGCTTTTTTAATCACATCAATATCAAAACTAATGAGTTTATCACCTGTTTTAACGCGGTCTCCTTGCTTAACAAAGGCTTTAAAACCTTTTCCTTCAAGATTGACCGTATCCATACCGATATGCATTAACAGCTCAAGTCCTTGATCGGTAACAAGACCGACAGCATGGTTGCTTGGAAAGAGTACAGAGACTACACCGTCAACTGGTGCTGCAAGCAGCCCTTCGCTCGGTTCAATCAAGACCCCTTGTCCCATAACTCCCTGAGCAAAGACTGGATCTGCAGCTTCAGATAAGGGTTTGACCACTCCGGTTAATGGGCTTTGAACCTTAACAAGAGTTCCTTTTTCAGCGGCTGTGCTTTCTTCTGCTTCAGCAATGGCAGCCACTTGCGGCGCCTTCACCATTTCATCTTCTGTTTTTGTAAAGTAACCTGCTTTTCTGAAGAAAATGGTAACGGCAAACGGAATGACGATAGCTACTGCCATACAGAGGAAGAACGGCATCATGTATTTAACATTGATAGCCATGAAACCAGGCAGCCCTCCGACACCGATGGAATTTGCCTGAACGTTGAAAGTCGTTGATAAAAGACCAGCAACACTTGAACCAATCATTCCTGCTACAAATGGGTAAACGTATTTAAGGTTAACCCCAAAGAGGGCAGGTTCTGTTACACCCAGATAAGCCGAAATGGTAGCAGGCAGGGCAATCTGCGCTTCGCGTTCATCATGACGTTTCATCCAGTAATAGGCAAATACGGCTGAACCCTGAGCGATATTAGACAGAGCAATCATTGGCCAGAGTCCCGTTGTCCGGCTAGCCGTATCAGCGATCAGCTGTGTATCAATAGCATTGGTCATGTGGTGCAGACCAGTGATAACAAGCGGTGCATAAAGAGCACCAAAGATTGCGCCAAAGAGCCACTTTACAGGACCTGTCAAACCTGCAAGCACAACAAATGAGATACCTTTACCAATGGTCCAGCCAATTGGTCCGAGAACGGTATGTGCCAAAATCAGAGCCGGAACCAAGGACAAGAATGGTACAAAGATCATGGACACGACTTCAGGAATTACCTTGCGCCAGAAGCGTTCCAGATAGGCTAGTGACAGCCCGGATAGCAGGGCCGGAATGACCTGTGCCTGATAGCCGATACGTTTAACAGTAAAGAAGCCAAAGTCCCATACCCAGTTTTTAGCTATTTCAGCTGATGATGTGCTGGCAACATCGTAAGCATTGAGCAGCTGCGGCGATACTAAACAGATACCAAGTACGATTCCCAAAATTTGACTAGTCCCCATTTTACGAGAAACCGACCAAACAATTCCTACAGGCAGGAAGTGGAAAATTGCTTCACCAGGCAGCCAGAGAAAGGCATTGACACCGCTCCAAAACTGAGAAACTTCTACAATTGTTTTGCCTCCCAGATTGGCAAACTCCACACCTTCTAGAATATTGCGGAAACCTAAAATAAGCCCGCCGACAATAATGGCTGGAATAATAGGCGTGAAAATTTCTGCCAAAAGGGTCATCACGCGCTGAATTGGATTTTGATTTCCTTTAGCTGCTGACTTTGCTGCTTCTTTGGAAACCCCTTCAATTCCTGAGACAGATGTAAAATCATTATAGAAAAGCGGTACATCGTTTCCGATAATGACTTGGAACTGTCCTGCATTGGTAAAGGTTCCTTTGACAGCAGGAATTCCTTCAATTGTTTTGATATCTGCTTTCTTGTCATCATTTAAGACAAATCGCATGCGTGTGGCACAATGTGTAACAGCAGAAACATTTTCTTTGCCGCCAATGGCATCCAGCAATACCTGGGCATCTTTTTCAAATTTTCCCATAACTTTTTTCTAGGTCGCCCTAGACCTCCTTATTATGATAAAAACAAATATGTTTACAGTCTTATTGTAAACGGTAACAAATTTGTTTGCAAGTTGTTCGTGGAAAAAAGGGACTATTTTTGGTAAAATGAGAGAAGTTGTATGTCTTTTTTTAGACAAGTGAGGTAAAAACAAGACCATGAAAAAATATGAAGTCATTTTCCAAGAACTGCAAAAGGCCATTGCTGACGGAAAATATCAGATTGGTGACTACCTGCCTACTGAGACCCAGCTCTGCCAAAACTATGCCTGCAGCCGCGATACCGTCAGAAAAGCTCTGCAGCAGCTGGTTAAGGCAGGACTTATCAAAACACAGCAGGGGCGCGGCTCTCAAGTCATCAAACATGAGCAGATTGACTTTCCTGTCTCTCAACTGACCAGCTATCAAGAATTGGTTCAGCAGCTCCATATGAATTCTGAAACCAATGTTATCGCTATTGACAAGCTGATCGTTGATAGCAAGCTAGCCAAGCTGACTGGTTTTGCACCGCGCAGCCTCCTCTGGCGTATTACCAGACAGCGCGTGGTAGATGGTGTAGCTTCCGTTCTCGACACAGATTATCTGGACAAGTCTCTAGTTCCTGATATGACTAGGGAAATCGCTGAGTATTCTATTTACGATTATCTCGAAAATAAGCTTAAGTTAGATATTGCCTATGCCAAAAAAGAAATCACCATTGACCAGATCACAGAAAAAGATAAAATTTTGCTAGATATTGACTCAGAAAACCATGTCGTTTCGGTTAAATCTAAAGTTTATCTGAGCGATGAGCGGCAGCTGCAGTTTACTGAAAGCCGGCATAAGCTTGAAAAATTCAAATTTGTGGATTTTGCCAGACGGCAAAAAGATTAGGACAAGAAAAAAGAGTGTGGGACAAAAATCGGTAAATCGTAATGTCATTACGATTTCGATTTTGTTGTCCCACCTCCGCACAGTTGATTAGGATGGCCGCTATCACTTGCCTAGCAAGGGATAAGGACCTCCAATCAGCAGTGGTTCATTGGTGCTAAAGCACCTAATGAACTGTGCAGTGGTAAGACTAGGTTGGCCTAGCCAACAAGTCTTTCTCCCAACCACTGTGTCAAACTGCTATATCTTAAATAGTTAAAGGGGGAAG
This sequence comes from Streptococcus ratti FA-1 = DSM 20564, assembly GCF_000286075.1. GTDB lineage: Bacteria > Bacillota > Bacilli > Lactobacillales > Streptococcaceae > Streptococcus > Streptococcus ratti. The sequence goes on from NZ_AJTZ01000005.1 coordinate 1,374,347, forward strand.
GACTTTTATCCCAGCCTCTTTTTAAATCATAACCATTAAGAATAGTAACATAAATGCTTCTATCATCATAAGTTTGTTTATGATGGGTATAAATAATTACCCTTTTGCTATTAATTTTTGCGGCGCTTCAATGCCAGCAAGCCGATAGCTCCTGCTGCTAGTATTCCTGCACCAACGATAGCTGCAATTTTGCTGACCTTCCCTTCTCCTGTTTCTGGTAAGTCCTCTTGGGAACTTGAAGAAACAGCTGTTTCTGTCGGCTTAGCTGAATTGGCTTGGGCTTTTAACTGAGCTTCCGGCGCTTTTTGAGAAGATGGTTCTGCAGACTCTTTCAGTACTTCTGTTGGCGCCTTGTCTTCTTTTTGCTGCTCAGCTGGTTTTGCTGGAGTCATTGGAGCTGTTGGTTCTTTGATTGGTTTCTCTGGTGTTACCGGAACTGTTGGCTCTTTAACTGGTTCTGATGGGGACGTTGGAACTATCGGTTTAACTTCTTCTGTGATATAGACCATATCCCAAAGGGTCAGTCTTGGTACCTGAATGTACAAAACAGGATCGCCATTTGTATCTTGTTTTACTTGGACTTCTAATTTCACCATTCCAGATTGGAGCCAGTCGTCAGGAGAAGTGACATAGACTTGATTGGCTATCCGACGAGCTTCATCTATAGATAGACCTGTTAAAGGATAAGTAACCAGTAAATTAGTTTGCTCATCAGGCGTTTTATTATTGGCATAGCCATCTTCGTTCTTCCAATCAGAAGTAATTCCCATAAGATTCAGTAATTGAATTGTTCTGAAATTCTTGCCTTTTTTCGAATAAGTCCAAACCTGATTGCCTTCCGTCCCCAAAGCACCATGCGAAAGCTGCTGACCAGACTGACTAAAGGTTTCTGGCTGAACAGAATCATTGTTAACCTGATCTCTCAAGAGATTTTCATAGGCTGTAATAAACTGCTGATAATTATAATTCTTGCGGTTTAATTCTTCAGAGACTTTAAGGCTTTGTGTTGGATAATAGGCCGTTTCTAAAACACCAACACCATCTCCGTCATTAGGATTAGCAAGAGCTGCTAACGACATGTGATAACCGCCTGCTGCAGCTATGGCGGCAGTTGTCAAAAGAACTGCATCTGTCTGATAAGTAGCAGAGGCTAGAACATCAAGGGCTGCGCCATTGAGTGGATTATGATTGTCATCAAACTTAGGCTCTTCCATATAAGCACCGACAATCAACGATTTACCTGTCATTTCACGAACCTGATCTATCCTTGCCTTCAAGTCACCATAACTATTTTGAGGACGATTCCCTAAAGCTGATGTTCCAAAAGGCCACAATTCGTTATAGATGACATCTTGACTGCTCTTGCCTAATTTTCTGATATTTTCACCATTGACATCATTAAGCGTCAAATAATAGTTAGGTAATTTTTCTTTTGTTTTATTCAAAAACTCTGCGTAAACATCTGACAGCATAAAGGAATTGTTAAAATCTCTGTTATCCTTATCACTGTATGCAACAACACGGTTATCACCAATCGTATCGCCCTGCCAGCCATCAAAGCCGCCATTTTTCAGCGCTTCTCCCATAGCATTGGCAATGTAATTCTGCCAGCTCTTACTTAAAGGATTGTAATAACGCTGAAGCGGTTTGCCATCAATAAAATATGTCATGATGTCGCCGCCAGCACCGTAGCCGCCGTTTTCATAATTGTAAATATATTCTGTATCAGGCAGGACAGATGCTTCATTAGTATTTTGTGCCAAAATCATATTATAAAGCATAGCGACTGCTCCGCCCTGATGAACACGTTTAACCAGCGCTTTAACAGCCGGTGTTTCAACTTTTGAATGACTCCACCAGTTCCAGCTTTGGTCAAATGTTAAGATATTTGGAAAAGGATTGGTTGCTGATTTATAAACATCATAAAAGAAGTATGAATTAATGTTCATATTCTTCATTTGCTCCAACTCACGATAATAAAGCGGCAAATTATCAGTTAAAACACTGTTATTGTCTTTTTGAGACCCACCAATAGCTCCATAACGAGGAAAGACTGTCCAATCATTCTCAACGGCAATCGCCCGATTGCTACTGCCTAAAAGATTATTTTTAGTATCGGAAACCTTGACCGTCAAAAGATAGCCATGATTGTTCTCAAAAATATCTCCCGGAATAGTGATATCTCCAAGCTTCGTACTATAACTTTCTCCGGGGGTCAGGTACTTGCTGTAGCTGTAGATATTGCCCACTTTATTTTCAAGAGAATAGACCTCAGTTGAAGCGGTAATATTTTGTGCCTGTGCTGTGGTATTGGTAAAGGTCAGATTAACATTAACTGAGTCTCCCAAACGGTAAGAAGCTTTATCTGTTGATAGATTTTTCAGACTGGAAGACTTTTTGGGAGCTGCCGGAGGTTGAACTGCAGCTGCTTCTGATTTTGATTTTGGTGATACTGATGTTGATGCAGACTGACTTGCTTGTCTTGTCGCCATTATCTGAGCTGACTCTGTTTGGGACTGTTCTGCTGGCTCTAAGCTGGAAACCTCCTGCAGCTGCTCTGAAGAATTAGACTCAACAGCTTCTGCCTGTTCTATTGTACCACTAACAGGCGACTGGCTTTCTGATACTGCTGGCAAAGAGTCTGCGGAGGATTCTGTTGCTGTTACTACATCACTGCTTTCTGGAGCGTTGCTGCCAGCAGACTGTTCAACAGCCGAGCCAACCCCTTGGTTATTTGCCATAACAGCAGAATGTTCATCTGCTGAACTGTGGTCTGCGGATGGTTCGGCTGTCAACTCATCTGCATAAGCTGCTAACCTATTTGAATAGAGTGTTATCCCTAGCATCGCCAATAAAAAGGGACGCACCATTTTTAGTTTTCTATTTGTGTTCATTCCTTAATCAAAAACTCCTGTCTAACCTTGTTTACACAAAATAACAACAATATTATTTTACAAGAAAGGTTTTGAAAACACAATGAAAATGTCATGAAAACAAAAAATAGGGGATTTTTGTTACATAGCTGCCATTTTTGTAACAAAAAGAGGTTGGGCCAAAAGTCCAACCTCATCAATTAGAGTTCGTTTTAACATTATAAGGCAGTGGTTGGGAGAAACTCTGTCAGCTTTAGCTAACCTAGAGTTTCCCCTGCACAGTTCATTAGGCACTTTAGTGCCAATGAACCACTGTTGAATGGCAGTTTCGTTCGCGTTTTACGCTCTTGAGCTGACCGATTCAACTGTGCGGGGGTGGGAGTGAAACGGTCTGGGGAGAGACCGTTTCAGGTCACCGCCTAGAAATTAGGGAGCGGTGAGAACCAAAATTTTCAATTTTTGGCTTCTTTCCCACTCCCAAAAGAAATTATTTCTTTTTACGTCTCAAACCTGTCAGACCAAGTGCTCCCATGATTAGGCATAATCCAAGTGCTGTCAGTCCAGTTTCGTTTGCTGTTCCAGTATTTGGTAATACAGAAGCAGCTTCTACTGGTGCTTTTTTAACAGTTTCCTCAACTTTTGGTGGAGTTGAATCCGTTGTTGGATCCTCTTGAGGAACTTCTTGTTGAGGTGGAGTTGTTCCTGGATCGTTTGGACTTGAAGTCCCTTCTTTTGGTTTTTTTGGTGTATCTGGTTGTTTAGGAGTATCTGGCTCTTTAGATTTGACTTCTTTATAGATGTAAGTAACAGTGGTTTGACTAGCTTGCTTTTTACTTATTTTTCGTATCTAAAATAATGGTCACTGGTCCGTCATTCACCAAAGATACCTGCATGTCAGCCCCGAATACGCCGGTTTCCACCGGAACAAACTGAGCCAATTCCGTATTAAAACGCTGATAAAAGGCCTCGGCCATATCCGGCGGAGCAGCTTTGGTAAAGGCAGGTCGGTTGCCCTTTTTAGTATCAGCAAAAAGCGTAAACTGCGAAACAGATAAAATAGATCCCTTAATATCCTGCAGGGATAAATTCATCTTTCCTTCTGCATCAGAAAAAATCCGCATATTGATAATTTTTCGGACGGCGTAATCCAAATCTTTTTGGCTGTCATCCGGTCCGACCCCAACCAGCAACAGCAGACCCGGACCAATGGCTGCTCTTGTTTGGTTTTCAATAGCCACACTGGCTGTTAAAACACGCTGAAGAACAATTCTCACGGTAAGCAAGCTCCTTTGCAAACAATTTATTTTTTGGTCTTGAAAAGACCTCTTGCATATAGGGAAAATCAAACACAGCCTAGCGGCTTGTCTTAGCTGGTCAATGAGCAGCAGACCTATGAAAGAGGTGCAAAAATGATATCAGCCGTTGGTTCTCTTGACAGAATAAACATCCGGAATAATCTTGATTTTATCAACAACAGCTGTCAAAAGTGCCAAATTAGGAATTCCAAAAGTTACATGAATATTAGCAAATTTCATGTCCTTGGTCGGCTGGGCGTTGACTGTTGAGATATTCTTGGTCTGATTGGAAAGAATCTGCAAAACATCATTCAAAAGTCCGGAACGGTTGAGTCCGTAAATATCAATCTCAGCCATGTATTCCTTGGTTGAGTGGTCATCATCCCACTCAACTTCAATCAAGCGTTCTTCATAGCCTTCCTGACTTTTGATATTGTTGCAGTCCGCACGGTGAATGGCGACACCGCGGCCCTTAGTAACATATCCTTCAATAGGATCACCAGGGACTGGATTGCAGCATTTGGCAATCCGCATGAGGAGGTCAGAGGAGCCCTGAATAATAACGCCCCCTTCGCTCTTGACCTTAAGCACCTCTTTTTTATTGTCATGCTTGACTTCACCGCCCTTCATCAGTTCCTCGGCCTCTGCTTTAGCTTTGGCACGCTCTTCTTCACGGCGTTCTTTCTCAGTCAGTTTATTGAAAACATTGGCCGGAGAAATTTCTCCAAAACCGACAGCAGCGTAGAGAGCCTCTTCATTGCGGTAGTTAAGGCGGCTTAAAACAGCTTCAAGGTGTTTTTTATCCAGATATTTATTGGCAACGTAGCCGTGCTCTTGAAAATAATCAATCAGCAGGTCACGCCCCTTGGTAATGGATAATTCCTTATCCTGATTTTTAAAGAATTGACGGATTTTATTGCGGGCCTTGTTGGTCTTAACAATATTAATCCAGTCGCGGCTGGGCCCAAAAGAGTTTGAATTAGTAATGATTTCAACCACATCACCGGTCTTTAGCTTAGCAGTTAAAGGAACCATCCGGCCGTTAACCTTAGCTCCGGTAGCCTTTTCCCCCACCTGTGTATGAATGGCATAGGCAAAGTCAATAGGCCCAGAATCCTTGGGCAGCTCTTGAACGGCACCGTTAGGGGTAAAGACATAAATGCGCTCAGCAAAAATATCTTCCTTAACAGAATCAACAAAATCAACAGCATTGCCGTTAGAAGCAGCCTGCAGTTCAACCAGCTCTTTAATCCAGTTCATACCAAGAGTTGATTCCTGATTGCTGACCTTGCCTTTTATCCCTTTCTTATAGGCCCAGTGAGCGGCAACCCCGTATTCAGCGACAGCGTGCATTTCATGTGTCCGAATCTGCACTTCGATCGGTCCTTTAGGACCATAGACAGTCGTATGAATGGACTGGTAGCCGTTAGCCTTAGGATTGGCAATGTAATCCTTAAAGCGGCCGGGCATGGGGCGCCAAAGTTCGTGAATATAGCCCAGCATAGCATAGACATCGCTTTGGGTATCCAAAATACAGCGAATGGCAATCAAATCATAGATTTGGTCAAAACGCTTTTTCTTATCGCGCATCTTGCGATAGATAGAATAGATATGCTTGGGCCGGCCGTAAATATCGCCGTGCAGTCCTTGTTCTTCCGTATATTCTTTAATTTTATCGACAATGTCATTAACCAAAGCTTCACGTTCGCGGCGCTTTTCATTCATCAAATGGGAAATCTTGTAAAACTCAACTTCATTCAGATAGCGAAAGGCCAAATCTTCCAATTCCCACTTAATGCGGCTGATCCCCAAGCGGTGCGCCAGGGGTGCATAAATTTCCATCGTTTCCCGGGAAATGCGCTCCTGCTTGTCTTTGCGCAGGTGTCTTAAGGTCCGCATATTGTGCAGACGGTCAGCTAGCTTAACCAGAATAACCCGAATATCCTTGGACATGGCCATCAGCATCTTGCGGTGATTCTCAGCCAGCTGCTCTTCGTGCGACTTGTATTCGACCTTGCCCAGCTTTGTCACCCCATCAACGATGTTTTTGACATCACTGCCAAACTTGTTTTCCAAATTATCTAGGGTCGCTTCAGTATCTTCAATGACATCGTGCAAAAAACCGCAGGAAACCGTGATAGCGTCCAGATGTAAGTCCGCTAAAATCCCTGCAACCTGAATAGGATGAATAATATAGGGCTCTCCTGACTTACGAAATTGGCCGTTATGGCATTCTACTGCGTAGTCTAAAGCTTTTTGAACGAGGGCAACATCTGCCTCATTCATGTAAGCAGAGCACATATCAATAACTTCCTGACCTGTTAAATTTGCATCTTTTGCCATGTTTTTCCTCTCTAAAAATATCTTATTCTTATTCTAACACTTTAAGACCAAAAGAAAAAGAAGATTGTCGCTTTCAAGCATCATCTTCCTTCTTACATATGGCAGCTGCAAATTTATTTCGTATCCTATAATTCTTTTTTGATAAACAATCAAAGAGGTGAGAGGGACAAAGGAAATCACTGCTCCTGAACGGCCTCATCCAGATAGGCTTCACAGGCTAGGCCGCAGTGATCACTGATAGAAGGATACTCCTTCCCGTCAAAAACGACTGCTGATTTTTCTACCTGCCATTGAGGACTCAAAAAAATATGATCAACCTTAAGGGCTTCTTGATTGCCCTGCCAGCCATCAATCTCTTTTTGAATAGTTGCCGAACCATAAACATTCCTAGCTGCTTTATGACTGTCCTTAAGGTTAAGCTGGCTGTTTAAAATCAGACGATAGCCGGGCTCATCTGTCGGATTGTTGAAATCGCCCATGAGCAGCAAAGGGCAGTCTAGGGCTGATAAAGATTTTTCCAGCTTTTCCCACTCTTCTTCAAATCCTTTGTTCCACCAAGACAGATGAACACAGGCAGCCGCAAAACTGCTTTTGCCAAATTCAGTCCTTGCCAAAAGCACCCGTCTGGTATGGTAATCCGTTTCATCATCTGTTTGGGATACTAAAAGCGTTTCACTCTGAAGCGGCTCTTTCGACAAAATAGCAACACCTTCCTGAAAGCGCCCATAACCAATATGGTTGTAAGCCCAAGACCAATAATAAGGCTGCCCTTTAGCGGATAAAAGTTTGGCCAACTCAAGAGCATAATTATCCTCACGAATAGCAGGTGTTCCTGCTGCCGGACAGTAGTTGAACAAATCTTTTGCTGGTTTTGAAGCCACAAGCTGATTGACTTCCTGCAAACAGATAACATCGTATTGCTCTTTGAGGATAGCTTGAGCCAAAATGTCTAATTTTTCCTGAGGATTTTCTTCCAGCCAGCTGTGTGTATTGATGGTTAATAATTTCAATCGACTTCTCCTTTATCACCTAAGAAAGCATCAAAACAGCAGCTCTGCTTTTGCTGACTGCTGTTTTTAGTTAATCATAAAAACAGAAAGAGGCAAGAAGAGCTTGTAAATAGCAGCTCCTCTCCCTCTTACAAATGTTACAGCTCCACCTGAGCAACCACTGTTTTAGCAGCTTGGCGGCCTGTTTTTTCAAGATTGACCGTTTTGACCTCTGCTGTATTGGTAAAGGCAACAATAATGGTTGTCTCACGATCAGCAGATTTTATTGCCTCTAAATCCGCAACTAAGAGCAAGTCGCCGGCTTCTACACGCTGACCGTCTTTTACTTTGGCTGAGAACGGCGCACCGTTGAGGGCAACTGTATCTAAGCCCACGTGAATGAGAACTTCCAAACCTTGATCTGTTAAAAGTCCCAGAGCGTGTTTGGTTGGAAAGACACTGGTAACCAGGCCGGATACAGGAGCATAGATATTGCCGTTTTCAGGTTCGACCGCAAAACCATCTCCCATCATTTTTTGTGAAAAGACTGGATCATGAACCTCCGTAATTGGTATGACTTCCCCGTCAGCAACCGTCGCTATTTCTTCTGTTACACCTTTGAAGGCTGTTTCTGCTGGCTGTTCTTCTTCCAAAGCAGCCACATCAGTTTTAGGAATTTCTGCACCTGAATCCAGTAAATCTTGAATATCAGATTTCAAAACATCAGCCTTAGGACCGTAAACAGCCTGAACACCATTGCCCTTGACAATCAGCCCCATGGCACCAGCTTTCTTCCAAGCCGCTTCATCACTCACTTTAGCAACATCTGCTACTGTAATCCGCAGGCGGGTCATGCAGGCATCAACATCAGCAATATTTTCCTTGCCGCCTAAGAGGTTGATGATTTTAACAATCTGTGAATTGGCATCAGCAGCTCCTGTTTTATCGCTGCCGGTTTCAGACACATCATCACTGTCATCATAGTTACCGTTGCGACCTGAAGTGGCAAGATTGAATTTCTTAATCATGAAGTTTGCAATAAAGTACATAGCAACCCCAAAGACAACAGAAACGATAATAAAGTTAACAATATCCATAGCCAGACCAGCTTTGATTGCCATCGGTGTTCTGGTCAGAAACTCAATATTACCAAATGAATGAACACGAAGGTGAACTAAGTCAGCTGATGCAAAAGCTAACCCTTGAACTACCGCATAAACAAGATAAAGCGGCAGAGCTGCAAACATGAACATGTATTCAAGCGGTTCTGTTACCCCTGTCAAAAAGACTGCTACGGCCGCGGAGATGAACATCCCTTTGTATTTTTCTTTTTTGTCTGGATCAACATTGCGGTACATAGCCAAGGTAAGTCCCATAAGGATACCTGATGAACCAATCATTTGACCGACTTTGAAGCGAGCAGGTGTTACAGTTGATAACAGATGATGGTATTGAGACATATGACCTGCACCTTTAAGATTGATAAGGTCCTGTACCCAAGCCAGCCAAAGCGGATCCTGTCCAAATACCTGAGCTCCCTTGCTGGCACCAGTCAAAACAACATAGGTACCGCCCAATGACGTATAGTTCATTGGGATGGTCAGCATGTGGTGCAGACCAAACGGCAAGAGCAGACGTTCCAAAGTACCGTAAAGGAAAGGAGCCAAAAACGGTGCTGAATCTTGCGAAGATGCAATCCACATACCAAAGCCGTTGATACCAGACTGAATAACTGGCCAAACAATTGACAAGATAAGGGCCACAATTGTCGAGCGAACAATAACAACAAAAGGTACAAAACGTTTTCCGTTAAAGAAAGATAAAACGTCAGGCAGCTTGCGGAAATTGTAGTATTTATTATAGGCAGTCGCACCGACAAAACCAGAAATAATACCGACAAAGACACCCATGTTCAAGGCAGGTTGGCCGAGAACATTAATAAAGTAGTCAGGCACATGCATTTTCCCGCCAAAGATATTATGAACATAGCTGGATTTATCAGCAATCATATCCAAGGAAACCCCGTAGAAATTCCCTGTGATAAGATTAATCAGGATAAAAGCAATAGCTGCGGCAAACGCACCGCCGGCACGTTCCTTAGCCCAGCTGCCGCCGATTGCCAGCGCAAATAAGATATGAAGGTTATTGATAACACCCCAGCCGATTTGAGCAATGATATTTGCAACCGTCACCAAGATAGTTGATTTGGGATCGATCAAGGCTAAAGAATTACCAATTGAAACCATTAAACCTGCAGCAGGCATAACAGCAATAACAACCATTAAACATTTTCCGAACTTTTGCCAAAATTCAAAAGTGAAAAGCTGTTTATAATTTTTCATTTTTACCTCCCATGCAAACGTTTGCAATTGATACTATTATTATATCATGAAATATTTTTTTGTAAAGGACTTTTTAAAAATTTAATCAAAAAGAGAGTCTGCTCAGCTTATCAAGGCTCTATAATATCTGTAGTGGGTAACTCTCCCTTCGGATATTATAGGGCTTTTTGATTGTATGAAAAAAAGTCCCATATGACTTATAATGAAAAGCGCAAAACAACTCATTAGAAAGACTCATATGGAACATCTTTCAATACCACAGATTTAATCGGATTGAAAGACAAAAATATTAAAATTCTTCTTGTTTTACACCTTCACACCCACATCGAGATACGGGCAAAGTTGGATTATCAAGCTTCTGACTGTCCCCATTGTCAGGGAAAAATGATGAAATACGACTTCCAGAAAGCTTCAACTATCCCACTCCTTGATATCCAAGGGATGCCCACCGTCCTTAAGCTCAAAAAGCGCCGCTTTCAGTGCAAGGTTTGTCGCAGAGTGAGGGTGGCTGAGACCTCTCTCGTTCAAAAAAACGGGCAGATTTCCAAACCCATCTGGGCTAAAATCACACAGCTTCACACAGAGAGGTTGACGAACTCAGCTATCGCAAAGAAACTCCATATCTCCGTCTCTGCCGTTCAGAGAAAGCTGGATCAGTTCACCTTCAAAGAGGATTTCTCCAAACTTCCTACAGTTTTGAGTTGGGATGAATTCTCTCGAAATAAGGGCAAACTCGCCTTCATTGCACAAGATTTTGAGACGAGGAAGATCGTCACCATCCTTGAAAACAACAGGCAATCAACCATTAAAAACGACTTCTACAAGTATCCTAGAGAAGTTCGTGAACAGGTTAAAGTGGTCACGGTGGATATGTCTGGTAGCTACATTCCTATCATTAAGCAATTGTTTCCTTGCGCCAAAATTGTCCTTGATCGCTTTCACATTATTCAGCACTTGAGTCGGGCTATGATGACCACTAGAATCGCCATTATGAAGAGCTTTGACAAGAAGTCGTTACCTTATCGGGCGATGAAAAATCATTGGCGGATTCTTCACAAGGACGGCAGAAAACTTTCTGACACTGCCTTCTATTCACGAACTTTCAGGCAAACCTTAACCCCCTCGTGAGATTATTGATAAAACATTAGCCTTCTCTGATGAACTTCGCTATTATTATGAGCTTTATCAGCTCCTGCTCTTCCATTTTCAAGAAAAACGAGCAACTGAATTCTTTGAACTCATTGAAGACCATTTGAATCTCGTCAATCAGCCATTTTTGACCGTCTTCAAGGCCTTTCTCAAATACAAAGCTTACATCACAAATGCTCTTAACCTACCTTATTCTAACGCTAAACTGGAGGCAACCAACAAGCTTATCAAGGACATCAAACGCCAAGCTTTTGGCTTTCGAAACTTCAAAAACTTTAAAACTAAAATTCTCATCGCTTTGAACATGCAAAGAGAGAGAACCAATCTGATTCTCTCTCGTGCTTAGTTATAAGTCACCCACTACAGTTGACAATGAGCCCTTATCAAACCACTTGCTGAAAGCTAAACAGACTTCTTGGACTGATAATCTTGACAGTTCTCATAAACTAAAGAACATTGAGAAAATTTATTTTTTACGATTAGACGGGGTCGAATCCCTTTCAATAATCTGGTGGGGAATGATTAGAGAATTCTCACCTGCGGCCTTACCCAAAATCAACTCTGCAGCCTTGCTCCCCAGCTGATAAGGGAAGATCTCAATAGAGGTCAGCGCAGGCGTAGCAATGTCACTAACAATGGAGTTATTAAAACTAATCATAGCAAAGGAATCATTGGGAAGATCCAACTTTTTAAAAAGACGCTGCAGGCGGATGGCCATGATATCATCACAGGCCACAAAAGCTTGCAGACGGGGATTCTTTTCTAAAAAGTCTCTTAAAACAGCAAGATTGGCACTGTCATCAATTCTTGACAGCCGCAGCTTCTTGGTTTTTTGCCCCTGCTCTTCCATGACATTGGCATAGCCCATATAGCGGCTGGCCTGCACCAGCTCATCCATGTCCGTATAGGCATAAGCAATGTCATAGCTGCCCTTATCAACAAGAAACTGAGCAGCATCCTGACCTGCTAAGGTATTGTCATTATCCACAAATTGAATACCTTTTTGAGCAGCATTATAAGATTCCCCCACAACCACACAGGATACTTCAGCTTTTTGGACAAATTGAAAAACCCTATCATTTGCCTTTGAATAAAGGAAGATAAACTTAGCAATATTGCCACTGCGAATCAGGGTTTCAATATTGGCAATTAATTCATCTTCTGTCCGCCCTGTTGCCAAACTAACCATATAATGGTTATCTGTACAAACTCCTGATATGCCTTGAATAATCTTCATGAAGAATGGATTGTTACCCAGTGATTCCTGGCTTTCACGAACAGGCAGAACAACCCCAATTGTATTGGAGCGCCGTTTAACCAAATTTTGGGCTGAGTAATTGGGAGAATAATTCAGCTCTTTCATCGCCCTGCGGACACGCTCCTTGGTGGCCTGACTAATCATATCATTGTCATGCATAGCACGAGATGCTGTCGAAGCTGAAACTCCTGCTAATTTTGCGACATCTTTAATAGTTGCCATCTGACTACTCCAGTCTATTTAGATTTACCTTACTTATCTTTGCTAGTCTATCAATTCTAGCGCATAAGATACCGCGCTCAAGGCATAAAGCGGAGCGGTCTCTGTTCGCATGATGCGGGGACCAAGTCCAACTGTGACCGCACCAGCTTGCTCAAAGGTTTGGATTTCAGCAGGAGAAATGCCACCTTCTGGACCGAAGACGAAAAGGAGCTTTTGTCCTTTTTCGACCGTCGCCAGTTCACGCGCCAAAGCAGCACGTTCACCTTCTTTGGCAGATTCTTCGTAGGCGACCAGAATTTTATCAAAATATGCCAGCTGGGCTAGAAAATCAGACTTTTTTTCAAAGAGCTTGACCTGCGGAATGGCATTGCGTTTGGATTGCTCAGCCGCACCTTGAACAATCTTGGCTAATTTATCAGCTTTTTTAGCCAGCTTTTTACTGTCCCATTTGGCCACAGACCAGTCAGCCGGAAAGGCCCAAAGAGCATGCGTTCCTAGTTCGGTCGTCTTTTGTGCCAGAAATTCCAGCTTATCCCCCTTGGGAAAACCTGATGCGATGGTGACTTGGACGGGCAGCTCCGCCTTATCTGGCAAGGTTTCCGTCAGCTCAAAAGTGTGGGCTTCGCTGTCCACAACTTTGGCTAAGTACTTAATTCCATCAGCAAAGACCAGTACTACCTCATCTCCTTTAGTCAGACGCATGACCCGAAACATGTGCTTGATGGTATCCTTAGCGGTGATAGTGACGGGATTTTCTGCTTTGCCATTTACAAAATACTGCTGCATCTAGCCTCCTATTATACCTGAAATATCATCTGTCTTCTTAAACACCAAAGCATTCCACTCTCCCTGAACCATGTGGGTCTCAAGGAGAAAGCCTGCGCTGTAAGCCGCTTCGAGCACCATATCCAACTTCTCACTAATGATACCGGACATGATTAGGTAACCTTCATCCTTAATTAGACGGTAGGCGTCCTCTGTCAGATTGACGAGAATGTCTGCTAAAATATTAGCCACAATAACATCCGCCTTCTGGGTCACACCTTTCAGTAAGTCCCCTGCTGCCACATGGATATTGTCCGTCCCAGCATTGAGATCAATGTTTTCCTGAGCCACGCGCACCGCCACATCATCGAGGTCGTAAGCGTAAATGTCTTTGGCACCCAGAAGGGAGCTGGCTATAGAGAGTACTCCTGAGCCTGTTCCCACGTCAATGATTGTTTCACCGCCCCGCAGGACTTGCTCCAAGGCAAAAAGACTCATCTTGGTGGTCGGATGGGTCCCAGTCCCAAAGGCCATACCCGGGTCCAGCTTGATGATTTTCTCATCCGCTGTCGCCTCATAGTCCGTCCAAGAAGGCACAATGGTCAAATCATGGGTGATACGGGCCGGCTCATAGTATTTCTTCCAATTCTCAGCCCAGTCTTCCTCAGCTAATTCCTGAGTGAAGAGCTCCACCTGACCTGTTTCCAGACCAACATCAGAAAGCTCGGCCAAACGATGGCTGACTTCTCTTTCGATGTCTTCCATATTGACACTTTCGGGATAATAGGCAGTAATCTTGACCGTTTCAACCTGCTCAATCTCTGGGAAAAGCTCCCCGTATTTACCGGCGCCGCCAAGATAATCTGCACTGTCATCAATCGCAACCCCTTGGCTGCCCGATTCGATTAAAATATTTGAGGCAGCCTCTTCTGCCTCACGATTTACTGTAATGGTTAATTCTTGCCAGTTGGTCATAATTTAAGATACCAAGCCCGTAGAACACAAAGTCAAAACAGGAAAGTCTCCGACGATGCTTGCATCTAGGAGAGCTTTATCTTTTTGACACAGTGTTTAGGGCGGGTTCAGTTAGACCTACTAACCAAACTCCCTTTCTTTTATTTTTTATTTAGAATAAGTTCAGCTATGACTTCATGCACGAACTTAAAAGGTCTGTCTTTTTCACTAGCTTTTCCGCTCGTATCAATGACGAGCACCCTCTTTTTCTTTTTTCTATTTTGTTTAGGGCAAACTCAGTTTAGAAAGCTAACTAAACTGTCCTTTCTTTTATTTTCCCTTGTCTAATACCTCGGATAACCAAAAAACTCTGTTTCTTGCAACTCGGCTCTGCCTTTTTCAAAAGCAGCCGCATCCCAGGTCAGGCTAAAGTCGACTGCGGTCTCGTCCGCTAGGAAGTCCATGAGGGCACTGAGGCCCTCGGTCGCCACATCGTTGAGCTTTTCCGCAAAGTAGACTAGGAACTCGCGGGATAGACCCTTTTTAGGTTCGTAGGGAATAGCTACCAGATAGTCGTCTTTGTCAAAGCTGGACTTGGCAGGATTGTAAAAGAGGACATAATCCTCAAAAAAGATGTCCTCATTTGAGGTCTCCCCACAGTCATCAACCGTCTCAACCCCTGCCTGATTCTGCGCCTCTAAAATAAAGGTGACCTCCACTGCATGATTTTTCTTTTGCCAGTCCATAGCAAAGTCAAAATCTAAATGTTTGTCTAACTCTTCTTCCAGCACTGACAAAAAGCCGTATTTCGCCATCAGTTTCTCCATTTAATGTCATTTCCTTCTATTATCCATTATAACATATAACATTGTCATGAGTGCTCTAGGAACAAACTTTTGCACCGACAGTCAATTCTGTAAACCATTACCAGTAAACAGTTTGTAAGCTCAAACATACCCGCTCTTTTCGTCTTCCAAAACATCTTTTTTAACAAAATGTGTTACAATAGTGCTAAAAAACCGAGGTGTTAACATGCTGATTAAACCTATGGAACTAACGGAGCTTGACCAAGTTATTGCACTGGAAAATGCAGTTTGGTCAAACCAAAACACACCTGCTCCCTTGCCTGTTGCCAGCAAAGACAAGCTCATTAAAAGTTTTGAAAACGGCAGGCATTTCTTAGTGGCTAAAGAAAAGAACTGCATTCTGGCTGTCCTTGATTACGGTCCGCTCTATTCCTTTCCAAGCGGCAGCCACGTTGTTACCTTCGGTATCGCAGTTGCTGACAGTCAGCGCAGAAAAGGCATTGGCAAAAAACTAATTCGAGCCTTTTTAGACACTGTAAAAAATGATTATCAGATCGTTCTCATTCATGTGCTGTCTACTAATTGCCCTGCTATTGCTTTTTATGAAAGCTTAGGCTTTTGCCTAGAGGCTCGTTTAAAGCGGCAGTTCTTTCTTAGCGGTCAGTATGTTGACGATCTTATTTTCACTTTTGATTTGACGAAACATCCTGCAGCCTAACTGCTTTAAAAAACAAAGAAAGGAAAATCATGATTAATAATCTAGCTTTGCGCATGCGTCCGCGGGATATTTCTGAAGTGATCGGACAGCAGCATTTGGTTGGTGAAGGAAAAATCATTTCGCGCATGGTCGCAGCCAATCGTCTGTCATCAATGATTCTCTACGGGCCGCCCGGCATCGGTAAGACCTCTATAGCTGCTGCTATTGCCGGAACTACAAAATATGCTTTTCGTACATTTAACGCGACAACAGATACTAAAAAACACCTGCAGGAAATTGCCCAAGAGGCTAAATTCTCAGGCGGTTTAGTGCTTCTTTTGGATGAAATCCACCGCCTGGACAAAACGAAACAGGACTTTTTACTGCCGCTTTTGGAAAACGGTCAAATTATCATGATTGGGGCAACAACTGAGAATCCTTTTTTCTCAGTAACACCCGCTATCCGAAGCCGGGTTCAGATTTTCGAGCTGGAGCCACTGTCCAACGAGGACATCAAGCAGGCTTTGCGGCTTGCCCTTACTGATCAAGAACGCGGCTTTAATTTTGAAGTTGAGCTAGATGATGACACCCTTGATTTTATTGCTTCAGCTACTAATGGCGATTTGCGTTCGGCTTATAATTCACTTGATTTAGCCGTTATGTCCACCCAGCCGGATGACCGCGGTTTACGCCATATCACCTTAGATACTGTAGAAAACAGTCTGCAGCGCAGCTATATTACCATGGATAAAGGCGGAGATGGTCATTACGACGTCCTGTCCGCCCTGCAAAAGTCCATTCGCGGATCGGATGTCAATGCCAGCCTGCACTATGCAGCCAGACTAATTGAGGCGGGAGACCTGCCTAGCTTAGCCAGACGGCTGATTGTCATTGCTTACGAGGATATCGGACTGGCTAATCCCGATGCCCAAATCCATACAGTAACAGCACTTGAAGCTGCCAAACAGATCGGCTTTCCTGAAGCTAGGATTCTAATTGCCAATGTCGTAATCGATTTGGCTTTGTCTCCCAAGTCCAATTCTGCTTATGAAGCTATTGATGCAGCTCTGGCTGACCTTGGGCAAAATGGAAATCTCCCCATTCCGCGCCATCTGCGTGACGGTCATTACACAGGCAGCAAGGAACTGGGCAATGCGCAGAATTATAAATACCCGCATGCCTACCCTGAAAAATGGGTTAAACAGCAATACCTCCCCGATAAAATCAAAGGAGCGAACTATTTCACAGCCAATCAAACCGGCAAATATGAGCGGGCTCTTGGAGCTAACAAGGACAAAATCGATAAGCTTCTAAAATAAGGCTGCTAGAAAAAATAAATTTTTTAGCTTGAAATTTTTTAACATTATGGTATCATAATTAAAGAAGATTGCTGTGGCATACGAATTCACATCCAAGTGTTGACCGACTATTTTTTTGTATTATCGGGAAACAGAAGTCATTCTCCAGTATGCAGGCCGTTTCACGCGGAAGCAACTAAAGGAGAAGCGAGTTGCCCACCTGCTTTAAGTGTGCGGGTTCAATACAAAACGTGAATCATCGGTGCCAATACAGCATTTTGCCTCCTTAGCTCAGTTGGTAGAGCAGTGGACTCTTAATCCATGGGTCACAGGTTCGAGCCCTGTAGGGGGTATAGATATATGATGAAAAAGCCTGTCATATCAGGCTTTTCTTTGTGCTTTTTTACACAGCTGCGAATACTGCGTCCGGGCTAGCGGCACTTAATCGTCATCTTTCCTATCTTGCCGTTTGGAAAATAGTGCCAGCACTGCCCCGACCACAATCGGTGCGACGTTTAAAAAATGGCAACAATAATAAAAACGGCTAGATCCTTGTACTGACCCCGAAAAGTTGGACAAGAAATATTATTGAAAGGATTTAATTCTGTATTGTACAGGACTAAGTCCTTTTAATTTTTGGCATACTTATCACTATCTAATCTACTTCATTTTTTTCATCATAAGCATATGGCAAGGTCTCATTATTCTCCTCATACTCAGGAAATTCTTCATCAAAGAATTCAGCGGCATCATCAGAATTATCAAGGTCAATTTTTTTACGCTCAAGGCGATTTAACAACAAATCTTCTAACGCTCTATCCATTCTCTTTTGAAAATTCTTAGTAGTCATCATAATACTCCCTCATTGTTATTTAGTGCTGCTGTACTACTTTTGCAGGCACAAGACAAATACAACTGCTAATTAGCATCTGCGTTAGGATTAAGTGGAAAGCCATTTTACTCATGTTTCAATACTGGCTATTCTCTCCTTCAATTCGAGCAATAGTTGACTTAGGGACGTGTGACAGTTCAGCAAGTTCACGCTGACTCAGACCGGCTTTTTGTCTGGTTTTAAAAACTGCAATTGCACTCTCTAAGATTGCTTTTTCTGCTAAGTAGCCAGTTTTGAAGCCATCTTGCTTGAACTCATCTTGTATAAAATCATCAAATTTAATAGTTACCATGGTTATTCTCCTCAAATTCTTTGGCATGCTTGGCTCCACTAGCCGGTGTTTTCTGACCTTTCTTTCTTACTGTATAAGCTAAAACAAGGGCAAAACACATGCATACTACTTTTAGCATGACGTTGTCAATGCCGCTATCATCTACAGAAATTTGGGAAAGGGTATTGATTAAGGCATGATTAAGGCATGGGTCATGGCACAAATCCACAGGCTCTTGGAATAGACAAATAAGGCTGATAGGATAAAAGAATTTGTCAATAGGCCCAACAAAAATGAGGGCAGGCCAACACTTGTAAGGCTTCCATCGATATAGAAAAAGAGGATATGCCAAACTCCCCAGCAAATAAAGGTAATGATCGTTGCCAGAGCATAAGAAAGTTTTTTCTCTAGATCAGGCTGAAAGGAATAGCGCCAGCCTATTTCCTCTATGCCACCAAATACAAGTGCTTTCAGAAAAAACAGAAATGGTAGCCAGATACTTCCTACCCTAAAGCCATTACCTATGATAATTGCGCCAAAATCTATTACCAGAAAAGCTATAACGAATAGATAAACTTGCATGGGCTGTCTGACATCAAAGAACTCCTTTAGAATTTCAAGAGGGCTTTTTCCATGACAGTTTTTTTGATAAATGACACCCCACAATGCTGACGAAATTCCAGCTAAAACAATAAGAAGCATTCCCAAAAATGAATGGTAGCCTAATTCAAAGCCAGCTTTTTGGAACAAGCCAGCAATAGCAGTAAAGAAAATAATCTGAAGCAAAGTAGGTAACAAATAGATACTATAAAGTTTTTTATTATTCATGATACTATCTTCATATTAGCATAGGAAATATAGATTTTTCAACTAATTATACAGTCAAAATGATAGACATGCTATCCATTCAAAGCTCTGTCATATCAGGCTTTTTTGACGAACTTTTTTATAACAGCTGCTGCTCGCTACTCTTAATCTTTGTATCAGCAGTTTCCAAACGGGAAATTCCTTTTACTATATGTATCCAGATCGGAACTTTAATTTCTATAGAAGATACCATATAATAAAAGACAAGGAGGGCCTTATGAACATTGGTCAAAACATCTACTTAAATCGAACTAGGATTAATTTTACGCAGGAACAGCTGAGTGAGTACTTACATTTAACAAAGGCAACCATTTCTAAGTGGGAAAACAATCAGGCTACCCCTGATATTCACTATCTTGTCTTAATGGCTAATTTATTTAATATCAGTGTCGATGATTTAATTGGCCACAAAAAGATCCTCTCATCACAGGAAAGAAGTCAACTGTTTAATGATTTGAAAAATAACAAAAAGAAATTCACAGCTGATCAAAGCTTGGCTAATATTGAAAAGCTGTCTAAGCAGTATTTAAATGATTACAAGACCCTGCTCATGCTCGTTCAGTTTATGGTCAACTCTTTTTTAGACAATAAAGGCTTAAAAGACCGGACTGCACAACTGGCTTTGGCTCTGCTGAACAGGATTATCAGCCATGCTTCGGCAGAAACTGAAATTCAGTCAGCTATTATGCTAAAAGTGATTATCCTCTTCCAAAATGAAAAATACGATGACATTATAGAAATCTATCATAACAGGCCTTATAAACTTGGCGAGGAACTGATACTGGCTAACAGTTATGCCCTAAAAGGTGATATTGAAAAAGCTAAGGAAGTCCTGCAGGTAGAGCTTTATCAGCAAATTTTATTAATGGTTGAGTCTCTGTCAACTTTAATCAGTTATGAGACCAAGGAAAACAACGATGAAATCATCAGGCGAATGATTGGTCTCATAGATCTTTTTAAACTAGAGGAGCTGCATCCTAACTCTGCCATCAAATGCTACTATACTCTAGCCCTTTATTATATTGATTCGGGGGAAGAAAAAGCAATAGCCTTTTTAACCAAGCTGATGCAGTGCTGCAAAAATCTGCTCAAGCAATTTCAGCTGCATGGGGATCGCTTCTTTTATGCGATAGACAACTGGCTTGAATCACTGCCAATGGGAACCCTTCCGCCTACCAACAAAAAACTGCTGATTGATCAAATGGAAAAGGCCTTTGATGCACCAGTCTTTTCTAAACTAAACAGCCACCCACAATTCCAATCTTTTATCAAGGATATTCAAGAACTGAAAAAGGAGCTGAAAAATGAACCTTACGATTCCTAGTACCTATCTTCCCTTCCTCATTCCCCTGTTTGCGCTGCAGCTGATTTTAATCATCATAGCATTTGTCAAACTTAAAAAAATCAGACAGACAAGTTATCTCAATAAAGCAGCCTGGATTGTAATCATCTTATGTGCCAATATTCTGGGACCAATCCTATTTATCACGATTGAAGGCAAAAAGCAATGAAGGCCGTAACATTTAAGAAAGTCAGCAAATCTTTTAAAGATAAACATATTCTAAATCAGGTATCTTTGGAACTGGATGAAAATAAAATCTATGGTTTTGTCGGCCAAAACGGCTCAGGAAAAACAACTACCCTCAAAATGATACTTGGACTAACCAAGATTGATAGCGGTAACATCCACATTTTTAATGAAAAAGTTACCTTTGGCAGTACTCCTACCAATAAACTCATCGGCTATCTGCCTGATGTACCTGAATTTTACGACTATATGACTGCTGTAGAATACCTTAAATTATGCTCAGGATTTTCTCATGGTAGACAGCCTCAGCGGGTGGACGCTCTGTTGGAAGAGGTTGGTTTAAAAGATAATAATCAGCTGATTGCCACTTATTCCCGGGGTATGAAACAGCGCTTAGGCTTGGCTCAGGCTCTTATTCACAATCCTAAAATACTCATCTGTGATGAACCGACAAGTGCCCTTGATCCCAAAGGTAGACAGGATATTTTAGATATTATTTCAAATTTAAGAGGGAAAAAGACGGTTATCTTTTCAACGCACATACTGTCCGATGTTGAAAAAATCTGCGACGATGTGCTGGTACTGAGCAAACACACGATTCAAAATCTCAGCCAATTAAAAGCTCGCAGCGTAGAAAAGGACAAAGTCCTTTATACTGTTGTGCTGAAAGTCAAACAAGAAGACCGCCCAATTTTGAAGAAGCACTTCCAGCTTGAACAGGATGAAAACAGCATAAAAATTTATCTCCCTGCTAAAAAGACTGCTACTAGCAGTGACATTTTACAGGATTTCTATCAAAAACTGATGGAGCTAGGAGTCTTCCCTACCTTTATAGAGGCAGCAGATGAGTCCTTAGAACAGCTGTATTTAGAGGTCATATCATGAACTATTTATCAGTTATGCTCAAAAAAGAATGGTTAGAAAATATAAAAACTCACAGAAGCGCAGCAATGTTTGTCTGCGGCATCTTTTTTGGAATTCTGGGACCCTTTACTGCCCTTATGATGCCGGATCTTATGGCTAAGCTGCTGCCTAAAAATTTAAGACCAATTATTCCCGAGCCAACTTACATAGATTCCTATACCCAATACTTTAAAAATATCAACCAATTAGGCCTTGTTATTCTCGTTTTCTTGTTTAGCAGCACACTTACTCAGGAATTAGCAAAAGGCACATTGATTAATTTAATCACCAAGGGACTGTCTAAAACATCAGTTATTATAGCTAAATTTGGTGTTCTATCTTTCATCTGGAGCTTTACCTATCTTGCAGGATCTGCTGTCCACTATGGCTATACCTTATATTATTTTAATAACAAGGGGCTGCACAAAATAACAGCCTATCTGGGAAGCTGGCTTTTTGGCCTTCTCTTGATCAGTCTGATCCTCCTGTTTTCTTCACTGTTCAAGAAAAATAGTGCTGTTCTGCTGGGAATTTTCACTGCAATTGTGGCTTTTTTCTTAATCAACTTCATGAGACCTATCAAAGATTTCAGTCCGCTGTTGCTTATCCAAAAACAATCTGATCTCTTGCTGGGACATTTTTCCCTACACCGTTACCAGCTGCTGCTCTTGCTGGTAGTAGCTTTGATTCTGATGAACTTGGCAGCGGCAAATCTCACTTTCAAAAGAAGCGAAATGTAAAGTAAAAGCGGGACAGCCCTTCAAAGGCACAGTCCCGCTTTTCTTATTCCATAAAAACCACTTACCAGATGCCTAAAAAGTGCTGCAGGCAAGACTGACTGTCCAGCAGAACAACCGTAAAGTGCAAAATATATTTAGACACTGTACTAAAGGTGAAAAAACTGGCTATGACTGATTTTCAGAAGGGCAGTGAAATCAGCAGCCTCAATACCATCAAACAGCTGGTCATTCTCAAGTGTAGCATTTTTTCTATCGCAGCATTGTTAAAAAAATAAGTCTCTTGTTTTCACATTTCTTTTACTGTCCTGAATTTTATTTTGAGTGCCTATCAGCCTTCGGCTTAGCAGCAAACCTTACAGAATAGGCAGAATTTCTCAGTCAAACTCATCTTCATCAAAGTCCTCTTCTTCTGCTAGCTTCTTTTGACGGCGTTTTTTTTGCAAGACAGCCATGGATAAAACGGCTGAGAGCAAGGTTACAAGCCCGCCAGAGATGATTCCCTGAGGAACATAATAGAGGTCAATGCGATGCTTACCAGCAGGTAATTTAAAGGCCAGCATGGCATTCCAAACTTCTTGGCCCTTCACGCGCTGTCCGTCAACTTTCACGCGCCAGCCAGAATTATAAGGAATAGAGGTCAGTAAATAATCCTTGCCCTCAACTTGTGTCACTTTTCCAGAAAGCGATCTTGACGTCACCTTGCTAGGGTTCCACCTAGCAATTTTTTTCTGACTTACAAAGGTCTGAAAACTGTCGTCATTAAAGCGGTAAAATTTCAAATCAGCAATATCCAGCGGATTATTATCTGTCAGCTGAATTTCAAAAGTCTGTTCCTGATCTTTGCTGTCAGCTGTCAAGTTCCACAGCTGAGGATGGCGGTAACGGTCAAAGACTGTGTAAGCCTGCCCATTTACAGACAGTTTGATATGAGACAGATTGTCTGAGCTGATCCTCGCAGAATACAGGTAATAGGCATTGCTGTCTGCAGGAGTCCACTTGAAACGAATGATCCCAGGACGTTTAGATGACTGGCGCCTGTAGATTTGCTGACCATTTTCGCCATTGATTAATGTGACATTATCCAGTGTCATATCCGTCTGATAAGGCTCTAAAAGGTTTTCCATACTGTCTGAAAGGCCGTGGAAAATCTTATTTTGATTAGCCGCGACGTCTTTATCGTCCAGTTTGGTTTTGAGCATAGCAGCATCCCCTGAAAACCCTAAACCAAACACTGTTTTATTTTCTAACAAGCTTGCATTTTTAAAATGTTTAACAGACTGATAGTACTTGCTCAAGTCTTTTCTGGCTGAATAACTCCAGATGCCGTTGTCCACAAAATAACGCAGATTAAATAGTGCATCTGTCAGCGGTGTGCCGCCTGCATACATCGAAATAGCTGTTGAGGAAGGCAGCCCCAGATTTCCTAAAAATTCTAAATTTTTGTATTCGACACTGGACGTAAAATGATTGATACCGTAATAATTATAGGTCAGTGAATCATTCCAGGTATTGGCACTGCTTTTCTCCATACGTGCCAAAGTTGATTTAGGCAGTTTTAGCTTGTGATAGAAAGCTTCCTGCTTGCTTTCTCCCTCCAAAACCGAGCTGGGACTGTGCCATAGATTTCTTTCGATTGTAAATTTAGCATTAATGCCCATATCAGCCATACTTAAAAGCAGCAATAGACAAAGCTGCCAGCTCTTAGCAGAATGCCATGAAAAGAGCAAGACAATTAAAGCCGCAAGCACAAGCATAGTAAGCTGCTGCCAAATAGTGACCAAAGTATAGGATTTCTCCTGCACTGCAAAATACACATAAACATTGGCCAAAAGCACCAAAACAAGGGTGAGCGACAGCTGCAGACGGCTCCATGAACTGACCTTTTGAAAAGCTTGGTAGGTAATAAGCAGGAAAACGAAGCTCAGCAGCCAGGCATTGCGGTAATAAAAGCCAACCGGCATCTGTCCCATGTGCCAAAACCGAATGACAGCAGCATTGGAAAAGGCGACCAGTAAAAACGCCAGCAAGACAAAACTGCTGATTTTCTTTCGCAGGTCAATGGTCTTCGTCCAAAAGAAATTAAACAGGCCGACAAAGCCAAGCACACCAACGTAGAAATTGGGCAGGCTATTGAAATCTCCCCACTCTTCTCCGCTGGCAGCACCTGGAACAAATTTGATTAACAGTTTGAGAGGATTGTAGAGAAAGGTGAAGACCCAAGGATACTGCTCCCCTCCTGCTACTTTGGTATCCAGCAAACCATAAAAAACCGGCAGCAGCCAAACAGCACTCAGACCAACCCCCAAAAGAGAGTACAGAAAAAGCCGAAAGAGCTGTTTGATTTTGAAAACAAAGGCAGCTTTCTTTGCCAAGAGATAATAAAAGCTATAAACTACAACAAAGAGCGCTGCCATATAAGCCGTATAAAACTGAGTGATAAACATAGCAGCTAAGACTAAAGAATACTTAAGACTGCCCTTCCCATCCAGAATCTTTTCTAGGCCGATGATTAACAGCGGCAGTAAGATGAGATTGTCCAAAAAGTTAGGATTGACCTGATGCACAATCAGAAAACCGCTCAAACCATAAACCGCAGCAATACAGACTGAAAGCAGCCGATTGCGATAAGCCTCATAACGCTTGTGGAGGAAATAGTAGAAACTAAGGCCCGCAAATCCCTGACGCAGCAAGGTTACCAGAAAAACAGCTAAGTTAAGGAATTTAGCCGGACTTAAACCAATCGCTAAACTAAAGAGACTGAGGCTGTTAAATCCCCAGACAGGCGGCATCACGCCGCCCATTCCCTTATGCCAGGACCAGAAAAGAGCTCCAATATCAAGGTGTTTAAAGGCATGTCCCAAGGCGCGGTAAAGCGGAATGTACTGCAGGGTGTAATCACCGCTCATGATTGTCTTTGTGCCAAAAGGATAGAGCTTCATCACAGCAAAAACAATCACCATCACCAGAATCGGCAGACTAAAGGCTGCCAAGAAGCTCAGCCCATCTTTAAAAGGGGATTTCTCCGCTCTTTCTTTGCTATCATCATGTCGGCTAGGCTCTTTTTGCTGTCTGGATCTAAGCTGCGAGCGGCTGAAGGTTTTCGATAGCTGCGGGCTACCTTGAGAAATCTCGGTCCCCTGAACCGTCTGTATATCTTCTGCTTTCCTTGCTACCATCGTATCTCCATTTTTATTTTTCACTCATTATTCCTTCAAAATCATTGTTCAGGCTTCTTTTAAGACCCATAGGGCTTTAAAAAGAAGAGCATGGGGGTCACCTATCCCCACGCCTCCTAATTAATCACATCGAAACAGCAAACTGCTAAGAATTGCCAGTCTCAGGCTGTCATCCTACAAAGCCATTAGGATGTTTGGTCTGCCAGCGCCAAGCATCTTCACACATACGCTTGAGATCATATTCTGCCTGCCAGTTGAGCTCCTTTTTAGCCTTGGTGACATCAGCATAAGAAACAGCAATATCCCCAGGGCGTCTGTCAGCAATTTCATAAGATATGGGGTGACCGACAACTTCTTCCATTTCCTTAATCACCTCTAAGACAGAAGAGCCTTTTCCAGTTCCTAAATTGTAAACGGAAAGACCCGAGTGAGGTTTCAGTTTCTGGATGGCTGCAGCATGACCGCGCGCCAAATCAACCACATGAATGTAATCACGAACCCCAGTTCCATCCTTGGTATCATAATGACTGCCAAAGACCTGAACCTTTTCCAGTTTTCCCAGTGCAACCTGAGTCACATAAGGCATCAGACTGTTGGGGCTACCCTTGGGATCCTCTCCCAAATCGCCTGAAGGATGAGCACCGACAGGATTAAAATACCGCAGAATAATAATATTCCAGGCATCATCTGAAGCAGCCAAATCCGTCAGCACATCTTCAATAATCAGTTTTGTCCGGCCGTAAGGCGTCAGGCTTGAACGCGGCGAATCCTCAGGCACCGGTACCGGAGCGTCATTACCGTAAACACTGGCAGACGATGAAAAAATCAGATTTTTGCAGCCCAAAGTCTTCATCACCTGCAAAAGTGTCACTGTCCCTGAAACATTATTGTCATAATAATCCAAAGGCATACTGCTGGATTCATTGACGACCTTAAGACCAGCAAAATGAATAACAGCATCAACTTTTTCTGCTTCAAAAATGGCAGTTAGTTTCTCTTGATCTCTGATATCAGCCTGATAAAAGCTGAGCGGCTTGCCAGTGATAGCCTCAATAACCTTCAGGCTCTTGGAATTTGAATGAAGCAAATTATCAACAACAACAAGGTCATAACCTTGATTCAGTAATTCAACACAGGTGTGAGAGCCGATAAAACCAGCTCCCCCAGTCACTAAAATCTTTTTAATCAGCATAATTCTTCCTAACCAGACAAATTATTGTTAAAATAGCTCATCGTTTCCTGTCCTGTTATCGTACCACTTTAAGAAAGCAATAAGAGCCAGAGAGAAGATGGAAACGGCAATTCCCGTCAGCAGTCCTTGGGGCAGGAAGGTCATTTCAATTTGATGTTTCCCGCTCGTAATCGGGAAGGACAAAAGACTTCCCCAAGCTTCACTGGTCTGTACTTTTTTACCGTCTACTTTCACTGTCCAGCCTGGATTGTAAGGAATGCTTGTCATCATAACATTGCTCTTATCTGTGATAGTGACATGGCCTTTAACCAAGGTGTTCGTCCATTTAGTGACAGTCATATTTTGCTTCAGGCGTTCTTTTAGAACCTTCCTGATGGCCTTTTGATCGGCTCGGACCAGTGCTATGTTTGTCAAATCAAGCTGATCTTCCTTGGAGGTTTGCAGCTGCAGAACCATTTCTTGACCTGGTGTTTTATCCGTTAAATTCCAGAGCTGAACTTGGTCGTAACTTTGTGAATAGTGATACCACTGGTTGTTGAGCATGATGGAAATATTGCCCATGGACTTGCGCAGACTGTAAGGCGCTTGGAAATAGTAGGTAAAATCAGTCTGAGGCGTAAAAATAATCCTAACCGTACCAGGCTGCTGCTTATCAATACGTTTGAAAATCCGTTGGCCGTTTTCATTGACTTCCTGCATATTGAACAGCTCAATTTTGGGAATGCCGACATATTCAAAATATTTCTGCTCAACACCAGACATTGATGAAAGGATAATATTTTGATTGGAAACGGGATTATTAAGCCCAAACTTAATATTTCGCGTCAGCGTATTGGTTCCAAAAGCTGCAGAAAAGACATCAGGGTTTTCATAAATTATGAACCGCTTATTTTCATAAATAGGTTTGTAGTAAGCTTTGAGATCTGAACGCGTAGAATTACGGTTGAAGAACTGCCAGTTGGGATGCTGTTCCATATCTGTCGCCGTGTATTCCTTGCGGTCAATATAGTAGCGAACGCCATAGAGAGCATCTGTCAAAGCCGTTCCGTTGGCATAAAAAGTCGCCGCATTGCCTCCAACATCTCCCATCGAATTGAAAAGATTGATAGTTGATTTTTCCATATTGGAGCTAAAACTGCTTAAACCGGGGTAAGAAACGAGGAAAGGATCATTTTTTGAGTAAAGAAAGCTTGATCCTACCCGATAGAAGCCAGCCTTATTTTTCTTCTTGATAACATTGGCCAGTTCTTTCATGCTCTTAGTGACATCTGTAAACTTATAAGCATCGGCATAGGCCAGGGTAACCTGTGAAAGGTAAGCATTGTAGCCCAATTCAAGCGCAGTCATCAGCGCCAAAGCAGACCAAACAAGCTTGCTCTTTGGACGCAGCGCAAAGTACACTAAGATTAAAAGCCAGCTAAGAAAGGTCAAAGACACCTGAGACAGTAAGAATCCCTTGCTCAGCAGGAAAAAGGACACGACCACAGCGAAGAAACTAGCCGCAACAGCACACAGCCTGGCTTCTTTGTAACGGCTAAGACCTTTCCAAGCAAGAGCTGCCAATCCACCAAACACAGCCACTATCACTAGTCCTGTCAATATGCTGTGATGATTGACAAAACTTGTAAGAGCCTTGGGCTGGCTTTTGGCAATGTAAGTATAACTATGATTAATAACATAATAAGCCGAAGCAAAACTTAAGACAACTCCTGTTACCAGCCCCTTCCAGCCCAGATACTTGTCTTCTCTAATAGCCTGATAAGCAAGGAGCACCATAAAGAAAGAAAGAATCCATGAAAACCGATAGAAGAAACCGGCCGGATTTTGCCCCATATGCCAGATTTTGCTGGCAAATTCATTAACAATGGAAACAAAGAAAATGAAACTAATAAGACCGGCTGCAATCTTGCGAAACTTATGAGCCTTAGCCTGTGCAAAGTAGAGAAAGAAGCCAACCAGAGCCAAAGCACCCACGTAAATATTAGGCAGATTAGGACCAGCGGCCCAAGAAGATTCATTGTCAAAACCGCCAATCATCAGTTTTGATAAAATATCCAAAGGATTAATTTGCAAAGCAAAGCTGAAGGTCATAGGACTGTCATAAGCCCCTTTGCTGCGCAAAAGATTTAAAAAGATCGGATAAAGCAGAAAGAACACTGCTGTTATCCCCAGAACAGAAGCATAGACAACACGCCAGACAGGTAGAAAGAATGCTGTCAGCTTTACCTTCCAATCCCCTTTTTCTGCCAGTCGAGGGGCGGCATAATAACATGTATAAAGAGCAATAAAGAGACAAATCATGTAGCCCATATAAAAATGCAGCAGCATAGTCAGAGCCAAAAGAAAGATGTACTTGAACGGTTTTCCGCCATCAATCACTTCTTCCAAGCATATAATCAGCAAGGGCAGCATAATCATGGCATCGTAAAAGATGGGATTCATCTGATAAGAAACGATCATGCCTGACAGAGCGTAAGCTGCTGCCATAAGGGGAGGCAGCCACAGATTATAATCCATAGCCTTGTAACGCTTGATCAAAAGATAGGCGAAACTCAGTCCCATTGCTCCGTAACGCAGCCAAATGGTCAAAAAGACAGCCCACTTGAATTGGGTCAGCGGCAGCAAAATATACAAAAGATTAAAAGGACTGATGAGATTGAACCCCCAGACCCCAATCATAGCTCCGCCAATAGACTTGGAAAAGGAATAGAAAAGTCCCGACCAATCTCCAGTCAAAACAGTGGTCTTTAAGAAGCCATACAAGCCAATATACTGCTGGCCAAAGTCAACAGCCATCAAGGTATTTCTGCCAAAAGGAAAAACACCCATGAAAAGCCAGACCACAAGCATAATCAGCATGGGAAGAAGCGCACTCAAAAGGAGCACATGAGCTTTTTTATTTTCTTTGAAAGGCAATCTTTGCTTTTTTTCTTTACGTGTTGCGTGACTCATCCGACTAGATCCTCTTTTGCTTTCTCAATATTAGTCTCATCCACAATATAATGCGGACGCCGTTTCACTTCATAGTAAATCTTACCAATGTATTCGCCCAGAATTCCTATCGAAATCAGCTGTACGCCGCTAAAAAGAATGATGGCCGCTAAAGTAGTGAAATAACCGCTGACCAGAGTCTCCGGTTTCACAAAATAAGCGATAAACATCACTAGCAGATACAGCAAAGCAAAACCAATGCAGGCAAAACCAAACTGAATACAGATACGCAAAGGTTTGTCATTAAAGGAGATAATCCCCTGAAGGGCATAATTCATGGAACGCTTGAAGCCAAACTTACTCTCACCAGCTTCTCGGATATGATTTTTGTAAGGAATAATCTTTTCTTTAAAGCCAATCCAGGAGAAAATTCCTTTGGAAAAACGATTATATTCCGGCAAGGACAAAATCGTATTGACAGCTTTCCGGCTGAACAGTTTAAATTCTGAAATACCGTCAGTCAGCTGTACATCCATTAGACGATTGGAAAAACGATAAAACAGCCTGGCAAAAAAGGTACTTTGCCTTGATTCCCCCTGACGGTCTCGCTGACCGCTGACCACATCGTAACCTTCTTTAAAGGCGGCCACAAAATCTGGAGTAAGTGCTGGCGGATGCTGCAAATCACCATCCATCAGCATGACAGCATCACCAGTTGCATACCTTAAGCCTGACAAAATAGCACCCTCACGTCCAAAATTGCGGCTGAAACTGATAAATCTGACCCGCTGATCCTGAGCAGCAATTTTCCTCATCAATGTTAAGGTCTTATCTTTGCTGCCATCGTTGATATAAACCAATTCATAGTCATCAATACTAGTTTTTGCGATCATTTTCTGCAGCTGCTTGGAAATCTCACTATGTGTTTTTTCAATCATTTTTTCTTCATTGTAAAAAGCAACGACGATTGATAATTTCATACAAACCCTTCCTAGTTGATCTTACTATTTTCGAATAAAAACAGCCTGATACCAATTGTATTCTATCATAATTCAACAGACTTTTCGAGACCCTTTGTCTTGGCTCCCAATCACTGTGCTCAAAAAACTTGCTTGTCCCCCGACTGAAGGACCTTACTTAGAGTAAGCAAATACTGTCCTAAACTGTTTTTCTTAAATAGCAAAAGAGGCTAAGACTATTGTCCCTGCCTCTTTCATCCTATTTTCAATCAATATCAGCCATGATGTTTACGGTAATAGAATAGACCAGTCATTAAGACAGCTGCAAGACCAAAAAGTGACAAAACAGTGCCGCTTTCTTCGCCTGTGCTTGGAAGTCCCTTAGCACCAGCATTTTGCTTGCCTGATGGCTTATTAGATTTGTTGGAACTTGTAGCTGCTGGAGCTGATGTCGTTGTTGTTGGTTCCTTAGCTTTAGTAGTAGTCTCCTCAGCTTTTGTTGTTTCTGAAGATGCTTCTGTGGTTGCTGGAACTTCGGTTGTGGTTGTCGGACCCTCGGTCGTTGTCGTTGAACCTTCCGTTGTGGTGGTTGGGCCCTCCGTTGTAGTCGTTGGACCTTCTGTGGTCGTCGGCGCTTCTGTTGTCGTGGTTGGACCTTCCGTGGTCGTCGTTGGACCTTCTGTTGTAGTGGTTGGCGCTTCCGTTGTTGTCGTTGGACCCTCGGTCGTTGTCGTCGGCGCTTCTGTTGTCGTCGTTGGACCTTCCGTGGTCGTCGTTGGACCTTCTGTTGTAGTGGTTGGCGCTTCCGTTGTTGTCGTTGGACCCTCGGTGGTCGTCGTTGGCGCTTCCGTCGTGGTTGTCGGCTTCTCTGTCGTAGTGGTTGGGGTCTCCGTGGTCGTCGTTGGTGCTTCTGTTGTGGTGGTTGAACCTTCCGTCGTGGTTGTCGGCTTCTCTGTCGTAGTGGTTGGGGTCTCCGTTGTCGTCGTTGGACCTTCTGTTGTGGTGGTTGGCGCTTCCGTGGTTGTCGTTGGTTTCTCTGTTGTGGTCGTTGGCGCCTCGGTCGTTGTTTTATCTCCATCAACGCCACCAGCAGCATTGACATTAGCTACAGAATGGTTAAATTCTTTACCATGAACAGCTTCTTTATTATTTTCTTTATACCAAGCTTTACTGTGATTTTCAAAAGTCTTTTGCTTAAGATTATCAACTTTGGTCAAGTACATGATACTATAGCTGGTTAACTGAGCGGAATCTTTAGGGATATAGACGCTGATTTTGCCAGTAGCCGAATCCGCCGAAATAATTGCTCCCTTCTCATTAGCAAGCTGGTTGATACCACTTTGACCGCTATAAGATGTGACATTACCGTTGTAGTCAGTTACAGTAATCTCAAAACTGTCTGCATCCAAAGTTTGGCCAGACTGAATGTCATCGTCAACACGAGCCTCTTCATCTACATAGACTCTTTCATTATTGATATTCAAGAACCAGCGCACGTGATCGGTGTCATCTGTCTGCATATCTCCAGTCTTGTAGTAGAAAACGCCGGTAGTTCCTGAAGCAGATTTTACAACACTGACTTCAGCTGTCTTTCCGCCGCTTATAACTTTGAAGCTTCCGGTATTTTCTTCAGTAGTGTTGGTAAAATTCCGGCCTTCAATTTCAAATTCACCCCAGCCGGTAACGTTATCCAAATCATTGATAGCGTCATTGAAAGTAACGACCGCTTTGTCAGTTGTTACCTGCAAGTCACCGACATAAGTCCCACGAACTTCCAGCCGAACGGTTTTAACATAACCCGATCCTTTGACTGTTCCTGAATTATCCCAGTTGACAGTTATGGTATCGCCAGATTTAATCTTTTGAGCATGCTCATCAAACTCAAAGCGAACAGTGGTCTTTCCACCGTCATTGATTTGAGTTGGTGATACCGTCAATGATGAAACGTTGTTACTGACATCGCTTGCCTGAGCCTTGGTCAGGGCTACAAAGAACATTGGCAAAATGATAGCAAGAGCTCCAAAAAACTTTAATAGTTTCAATAAACCTTTTCTTTTCACTTCTAGTCCTTTCTTGCAACAAAATTATTACAAATATATTATAGATGGCTTACATTTTTTTGTCAACAATGGATTTACAATTAAAAATGAATAATACAAAGAGGTTGGGCCAAAAGTCCAACCTCATCAATTAGAGTTCATTTTAACATCATAAGGCAGTGGTTGGGAGAAACTCTGTCAGCTTTAGCTAACCTAGAGTTTCCCCTGCACAGTTCATTAGGCACTTTAGTGCCAATGAACCACTGTTGACTGGCAGTTTCGTTCGCGTTTTACGCTCTTGAGCCGACCGATTCAACTGTGCGGGGGTGGGAGTGAATCGGTCTGGGGAGAGACCGTTTCAGGTCACCGCCTAGAAATTAGGGAACGGTGAGAACCAAAATTTTCAATTTTTGGCTTCTTTCCCACTCCCTTTGTATTATTCAGCTTAGCTTAACGCTGTTTGCGATAATAAAACATTCCCGCTCCTGAAACAATCACAAGTCCCAGAACCATTGGAAGAACATTATTTTCTGAGCCTGTGCTTGGAAGGCCGTGCTTAACCGCTCTTTTCTTAGCAGTCGACTGACTTGAAGTTGTTGCAGCAGCTGCTTGAGTAGTCGTTGCATCTTTTGCGGTCGTTGTACCTTCTGTAGTAGCATTGGATACTTCAGTTGTTGTTTCTTTTTCAGTCGTTGGCTCAGTTGTCGACGGTTCTTCAGTCGTAGAGGTCGTCTCATTTGTTGTCGTTGTAGGCTCCTCTGTGGTCGTCGTTGTTGTCGGAGAATCTTTTTCGTCAACAATCGTTACAGTCGAATTATCCGCCTTAGCAGTGACTGGACTAGCCAGTTTGTAGCCATCTGGGGCTTTTGTTTCAGTAATGATGTAGTCATCGCTTAATAAGCCGCTGATTGTGGCCGAGCCGGTTGCATCTGTTGTAACAGTGCCGACTACTTCTCCTGTTGACTTGCGGGTAACCGTAAATTCAGCACCTGCCAAAACATTGCCGTCCTTATCTTTTTTGGCAATTGTCAGGCTGTAATTGTAGCCGCTGGCCGTACCGCTGGCTGCTTGGTAAACAACAGTATTATTTGCACTGATGCTGCCCTTTTCAGTTGACGTAGCTGTGGCAGTATTAACCAGCTTTTCACCATTAACAAGCGGACGGTCAATTGAAACTTTGTAAGAAATGCTAAAGCCTTGTGTAATGTTTCCCAGATTGAGTGTGAAGGAATTGCCGGACACATTAGCAGAATAGTTAGCTGTAACATTTGATGGATTGCCTAAACTCCATTGATTAGAAGCATTTTTATACCAGTTACCCGTACGGATAGAAAAGCTGCCATCAATATAAGACAGACCGGCTGACTTCAGCTCATCTGTGATAACAACATTTGATGCAGATGCGTTGCTGGTGTTGACAACGATAACATAGGTGATTTCATTTTCATCATAATTAACGTAGCCATACTTATAGAAATCAAGGTCTGCATCGCCGCTACCTACGCCGTAGCCGATACTGCCGCTTCCAACGGTAATCTCATTGTTTCCGACTTGAACTTTGGCAGGGATGGTTGTATCGCCTGTAACAACAGTCTTATCAACTTTTACTTGAAAATTTAAAGTCCCTGTCACATTATCATGTGTATTGACATAGCTACTGTAGGTCATGGTCAAAGTTTTGGAAGCAGAATCAATCACAGCTGTTGCAACAACCGTTCCGTTTGCATCAGTGACATTGAAGCTTTGGTTTCTGTTAAAGGT
The DNA here is from genome assembly GCF_000286075.1 of Streptococcus ratti FA-1 = DSM 20564. Lineage (GTDB taxonomy): Bacteria > Bacillota > Bacilli > Lactobacillales > Streptococcaceae > Streptococcus > Streptococcus ratti. Next base: position 1,408,597 of record NZ_AJTZ01000005.1, read on the forward strand.
CAGTTCATTTGGCAGTGTGATGGTTGTCGTGTCTCCTGCGACTGCTTCATTTGGAACTGAGAAGTCCATAGACATTGTTGTCGTATTTGAGCCCGTAATCTCAGTGTGAGACAAACTTGAGTTTGTAACGGTAATATCTACTGTTTTAGCCTCTACCGTTGTCTCCTTGCTGAATGCGATAACTAGGCCGAGAAAAGCAACAATAGCCAACAAACATTTTAAACATCTTTTCATTTTTTTCTCCTTTTTATTTTAAACAAAGGCTAGCCCTAACTCGAAAGGACTAAAGGAGCAAAAGCTAGCTTTTGAGTTAAAACTTAACTAAAATGCTTTCGATAACAAAATATTCCCAGCGCAGACACACTCACAAGTCCCAGAAGCGATAAAGCAAAGCTGCTTTCTTCACCGGTACTTGGAAGCCCGTGTGAGGCAGTTTTTTTCTTGCCGCCCGGCTGCTTAGAAGTTGTTCCGGCTGACGAAGTCGTCGCTGCCGGTACCTGAGTGGTGTCAGACTCTGTTGTCGTCGTTTCCTGACTTGTAACAGCCGATACCTCTGTCGTTGTTGCTGAGCTTTTGGTAGTCGTTAGAGTTTCCGTTGTGCTTGGACTTTCTGTCGTAGTCGGAATTTCGGTGGTCGTTGCTGAGCCTGCAGTAGTCGTCACCCCTGCTGTCGTTGACTCACTCTGTGTAGTTGTCTCAGCATTGTCGCTCGTGGTTGTTGCTTCTTCAGTCGTCGTTGTGGGTGTTTCGGTAGTCGTTGGCCCTTCTGTCGTAGTCGTCGGAGTTTCGGTTGTTGTCGGCTCCTCTGTCGTTGTTGTACTTTCAGTCGTTGTTGTTGATTCCTGTGTGGTTGTTTCGGTAGTCGTTGTTGTCTCCGAAATCTTTTTATTAACAACATCTTTTGTCACAGACTTGTCGCTGCCAAAGTCATCTTCTGAAATCTTGATGCTTTCACCTAATAGCTGATAACCCTCCGGAGCGGTTTTTTCGGTGATAGTGTAAGAATCTTTCAGCAGACCGGTAATGCTAACATTGCCTTTAGCATCTGTTGTAAATTCTCCAACGACCTGTCCGTTGGCATCGCGTGTGACAACAAAAACTGCACCTGCTAAAGGATCATTGTCTTCATTTTTCTTATGAAGCTTAATAGAATACACGTAACCTTCGGCAGTTCCTCCAGATTCCCTGTAGGTTTGTCCGTAGGTAACATCTGTCACTTTTTGACCATTAGATGTCAGCGTAGCCGTATTTTTCAGAACCTCACCGTCACTCAACTTATAATCAACCTTAGCATCGTAGGTGATAAGGTAGGCATCTGTCTCACTGATATCGCCTAAGTTAATCTCAAAGCCAGTATCGCCTTGGAAATTAACAGTAAATTGATTGGTGACATCAACAGCATTTTGGAGTTTCCATTCACTTCCCTTGGCCGTCCAAGTCCCTTTTTCAATCTTAAAACTGCCCTGAACATAGGTAACCCCTGGTGATCTTAAGAGGTCTGTAATAACGGCAGCGGGGAAGTTTTTACCGGAGCGGTTAACTGGAATATTGTAGTGGATGACATTTTGATTATCTATCCAGCCAGACTTGGTAATATCACTTGTTTTAGCTTCTCCGACACCTGTAAAAGTAACATTGCCAGCATTAAAGACTTTGCCTTCGACTTCGATAGTGACAGGAATCGTCTCTTTTTGTGTTACCACTTTGTGATCCACAAGAACATTGAAATAGAAATTGCCTGTAACATCAGAATGTGTTTCGGCATAGTCTGTATAGGTCAGCGTAGCTTTCTTAGTACTGGGATCAACCACTGCCTTAGCCACAGTATGGCCGTCCTTGTCTTTAATTTCAAACTCTTCTCGGCGATTGAACTGCAGCTTTTCTGGCAGACTGATGGTCGTCGTGTCTCCTGATTTTACAGTGTTATTAGGCAGGCGGAAGTTGGCAGCAATACGGAAGTTTTCCCACTTATCAAGACTGCCGTCCAAGGGATTGCCTTTGCCATCTGTAATGCTTACAGAAGTAATCACATTATCCCGTGCAGCCGCCTGAGTTTTGATGCTTTTGCTGCCAAAAACACTAAAAACAAAGACAAAAGACAGGAAAAAAAGCGTGATTATCTGAATAAGCCCGTTCTTTTTCATAATAATCTCCTTTCTCAATTAAAAATCAAGAATTTTAAAGAGTATATTACTTTTTTTACAAATTAACAAAAAAAGAACATTATGTCAATAGTTTTAATTTTAAATTAGTTTTTGTAATATTTTCTCCCGTTTTTCTCATTTGCTGAAAACAGCAATTCATATTATAATGAGAGCATACAAACATATCCCAGAGAAAGAATTTATTATGTCTCAAAATTTACTTACCGCCTTTGTGCTTACCGCCATCGCGGGCCTGTCAACCGGTATCGGCAGTCTCATCGCTTTTGTTGCTAAGCACACCAATAAAGCCTTTCTGTCCGTCAGCCTTGGTTTTTCCGCCGGTGTTATGATTTATGTTTCTATGATTGAGATTGTCCCTGCTGCACAGGATATTCTGATTAAAGCACTGGATAAAAGAAGCGGTTCCTGGTTCACTGCTCTGGCTTTCTTTGGCGGCATGTTTTTAATTGCCATTATTGATAAATTGATTCCATCTGAGGAAAATCCTCATGAAATCAAAACCATTGAAGAAGAAGAGCATAAGCCCGGCAAACTCATGCGCATGGGACTTATGACAGCCATTGCCATCGCTATCCATAACTTTCCGGAAGGCCTAGCCACCTTTATCTCCGGTTTGCAGGATGCAAGCGTTGCTATTCCCATCGTTGTTGCCATCGCTATTCATAATATCCCTGAGGGCATTGCTGTTTCTGTTCCCATTTATCAGGCAACAGGTTCTAAGAAAAAAGCTTTCACCTACTCTTTCCTGTCCGGTTTGGCAGAGCCTTTGGGTGCTGTTATCGGCTGGTTTTTGTTAATGCCTATTATGAATGATATTGTCTATGGCGCTATCTTTTCAGGAGTAGCCGGTATTATGGTCTTTATTTCTCTAGATGAACTGCTGCCGGCCGCTGAAGAATACGGCAAGCATCACTTAGCCATCTATGGCTTAATCTCCGGTATGATTGTCATGGCTATAAGCCTTTTGCTCTTTATCTGAGACCAATTATTAAGGATCTTTTTATGAAGTTTTTAATTCCCACAGCTAAGGAAATGACAGAAAATGAAGTCTCCTCCTTAGAAGATCTTCCGTCTAAAGCACAGCCTATTATCAGTCAGCTTGCAGCCCTATCTTATGAAGAACTAAGCGCAGCCTATAAGATTAAAACTCAGGCTGCTGAGATCGAATATGAGCGTCTGCAGGCCATTCAAAAAGGACAGGCACAAGCCTACCCAGCACTTCTGCTCTTTAACGGCCTGATGTATCGCCACATTAAACGCGATACTTTATCTCCTAGTGAACAGAACTTTCTAAAAGAACATCTCTTCATAACATCTGCTCTCTACGGCATTATTCCTGCCTTTGAGAGAATCGCTCCCCACCGCCTCGATTTTAATACTAAAATCAGCATTGAAGGAAGGTCTCTCAAAACGTACTGGCGCAAGGATTATGACCGCTTTGTTTTAGAAAACGATACGGTCATCTCACTCTTATCCAGTGAATTCATGGACGTTTTTTCTCCCAAAGTCCGCAGCCAACTGACAGCCGTTAAATTTTTAGAAGCTAAAGATGGTCGCTTAAAATCTCATTCCACCATTTCAAAAAAAGCCAGAGGTGCTTTCCTGACAGAGCTTGTCCAAAGGCAATGTCAGACCATTGAGGACCTGCAGGCTCTTTCCTTTGATGGCTTTCATTATCAGGTAAGCCTTTCAAGCGCTAAAGAATTGGTTTTTGTCAAGCAGAATGACGATTGAAATTCTCAATTTTCAATTTAGTATAAACAGAGTTAATCATAAAAAATGAGAGCGGATCAATGAAATCAAGTTGCTGATTTTCTGTCCCGCTCTCATTTTTTATTATATCACTTAGTTTCTTTACAAATAAGCAGACCTAGTCTAGCCAACTTGAAATAGGCCCAGACTTTGTCAGTTACTAAATCAAGTCATTCCTGTCAATTTGTTCATAACTTTGTTTGCCATCATTGAGCTTATCCCAAATAACGGCCTCGCCTGCAGCCAGTGACTTAGGAACATCAATGATACGCTGATTTGAAGAGCCGCGAAACTGCAGCATGAGATTCTTTTTCGACTTATCAAAACGGCCGTCCACCAAAATATCAATCAGACCAAGCATCTCCAGCTTATCTGCTGTCTCCAGCATCAGCTCTTCCCAAGTATAGCCTGTCCAGGACCAGATGTCCTTTTCAGGCAGTTCCTTACGAATGCGTTTGAGCAGAGGAATGAGAATTCCCGTATTTAAAAATGGCTCACCGCCTAAGAGAGTCAGCCCCTGTACATAAGGCTGAGCCAAATCTTCCATGATTTGCTCTTCTAGCTCCTCTGTATAAGGGACTCCAGCCTTAAATGACCATGTGGCCACATTATAGCAGCCTTCACAGTGGAACATGCAGCCGGATACATAGAGCGAATTACGCACGCCTTCACCATCAACAAAGTTAAAGGCCTTGTAATCGATAATGCGCCCCTGACTCAGCTCCTCACTCTTCCATTCCCCTGGTTTGGGTGTGTTCCATGTCATATTTCTCCTCCAAATCTATCCAATAGCGCTCTATATGGTCTCTGATGTCTTCTAAAATACCGCCGTTAGCCAAAATGACTGCTCGGCTGGCTGGATTGTCGTCACGGCAGGTCAGAAGAATCTTGTTAATATTTTTTGCCTTCGCTTCCAGCAGACCCTGACGCAGCATTTCCTTGGCATAGCCTCTGCCGCGCGCAGACGGCCGAATAGAATAGCCAATGTGACCGCCTTGATTTAACAAGAAGTCATTGAGCCGCAGACGGATGTGCAAAAAACCTAAGGCACGTCCTTTGTTGTCAAAAGAGACCAGCTGAATAGCAGGAACAAAGCCATCAGGAATATCAATCCCCATCTCATAGGCTAAGTTGGTCTGCAGCCAGTCATCATAGTTAAAATCTTCCTTCCAAAAACCGCCGTCATGGGTGGAATGACTGTCAGTGAACTCTTTAATCATCTCAAGAATAGCTTTTTTATCTTTAGGGCTTGGTCTTCTTAACTCCATTGGCAGCTGTCTCTTTTCTTAAAAATTTTTCACGCAGGGCCTGAACGCGAGCTTTTTTATTTTGAGCATTCATACCTTGTGAGTGCTTTTCATGGAAGCGCTGAACCTGTGCTTTCCCTTTATCGTCTAATTGGTATTTCCCCATTTTTTCTTCTTTCTATCAATGTATTAATACTCAGTTAAAATCAAAATCTGATTTTGTTTTTTGCATTCTTCATGTAGTGAAGGGACAAAAGCAACTTCATTTCTGAGTTCCATTCCCTTTCGCTGGGCCAAAGTCTCGAGTCAATCCCTGATGACAGAAGTGCTTATAATTCTGTCACTAGTGCAGAAAGCAAGTTAGAGGACTCAAATAAGAACAATTGCTAAGGTGTAAAAATTTCCAGTCTTGAATTTTATTGAGTATAAATATGAGCCTTAACTGCCTGCAAACAGCAGTCTATCCTACTTATTCCTTCGAATAAAGCAGCAGGAGTAAAAAAGGGACGGGAAACAACAATTTCCCAATCCCTCTCACCATTTCGGTAAACTGACAGCTCAAATCTAAATCTTTGGTGTTCTGCCACAACCAGAAAGCAAGCAATGCTTTACGTCAGTGCACCTAGGTAAAATCTGCCTTCTTGGCCTCAAACGATCATCCGACAAAAACCTGATGGCACACGAAACAAGTCTAGTTTTTATGTCCCGGATTCTTGATGGTTGAACCGTTCATGTGTTTGACACGAGCTGAAATCTCCTTGTGACGGCCATTTACCATAGGACGGGCTTGCGGATTGCCCAGATAGCCACAGGTTCTCTTTACCACATCGGCAGTCTTAGGGTCTGTATTGCCGCAGTTTGGACACATAAAACCACGTTCTGTCGGTGTAAAATCTCCCTCAAAACCACAGTCATAGCAGCGGTCAATCGGCGTGTTGGTTCCCAGATAGCCAACCCGGTCATAGGCGTAGTCCCAAACAGCTTCAAGCGCTTTAGGATTTTGCTGCAGCACAGGATATTCACAGTAGTGAATGAAGCCGCCTGTAGCTCCTGCTTCCGGATAGTCTTTTTCGAAATCTAGTTTTTCAAATGGTGTTGGATTTTTACGCACATCATAGTGGAAGGAATTCGTATAATATTCTTTGTCCGTAATATCTTTAATCACACCAAACTTTTCAGTATCTAGACGGCAGAAGCGGTCTGTCAGGCTTTCAGATGGGGTCGAATAAACAGAAAAATGGTAATTATACTCATTGGACCATTTACCGCAGAGATCCTTCATCTGACGGATAACATCAATGGTAAAGTCCTTAGCTGCCGGATTGGATTCCCACTCACCACCGTAAAAGACAGTGGCCACTTCGTAAAGTCCGATGTAACCAAGTGAAACTGTCGCCCGACGATCCTTGAATAGTTCATCCACTGAATCTTCCTTGCCAAGACGTTTGCCAAAAGCACCGTATTGATACAAGATAGGAGCATTGGCAGGAGTGGCTTCTTTAACACGGTTAATACGATAAACAAGGGCGTCTTTGGCAATAGCCATTTTCTCACTGAAAATATCCCAGAATTTTTCAATATTGCCGTTGGATTCAAGAGCAATACGCGGTAAATTAACAGTAACCACCCCAAGATTCATACGGCCGGAATTAACTTCAACGCCATTTTCATCCTTCCAGCCTTGAAGAAACGAACGGCAGCCCATAGGCACCTTGAAAGAGCCTGTCAGTTCGATAATCTTTTCGTAAGACAGCATATCAGGGTACATCCGCTTAGTTGCACATTCAAGGGCTAACTTCTTGATGTCATAGTTTGGTGTTCCCGGCTCCAAATTCAAACCGCGTTTAACTGTGAAAATGAGCTTAGGAAAGATAGCTGTACGGTGCTCACTGCCCAGACCCTTAATCCGAATGTTAAGGATAGCCTTTTGAATTTCGCGTTCAAACCAATCCTTACCCAAACCGAAACCTAGTGATGTAAACGGTGTTTGACCATTGGAGGTGAAGAGAGTGTTAATTTCATACTCCAGACTTTGCATAGCATCATAGATGTCTTTTTTGGTCTTTTCACGCGCATACTCTTCCCGCTTGTCCTCAGCAACCCATTTTTGAGCATCTTTTAAATGCTTTCGATAGTTGAGTTCTGCATAAGGAGCCAGCGTTTCATCAATGCGGTCAGCTGAACAGCCGCCATATTGGCTTGAAGCCACATTAGCAATGATTTGTGAAATTTGTGCTGTCGCCGTTTGGATAGACTTAGGACTTTCAACCTCAGCATTGCCAATCTTAAAGCCAGACTCCAGCATACCCTTAAAATCAATCAAACAGCAGTTCGTCATCGGGGTGTAAGGGCTGTAATCTAGGTCATGATAATGAATATCCCCCTTAAGATGAGCATTGGCAACATGTTCAGGCAGCATCTTAAGACCGATAGATTTACCAACAATACCAGCCGTTAAATCCCGCTGTGTATTGAAAACATCACTGTCTTTATTGGCGTTTTCATTGACAACTGTTTGATCCTTATTAATCAATTTATCAATCGTAAAATTGATATCAGTTGCCTGAGAGCGCTCAAAATCACGTTTTGCACGATAATTAATATACTCCTGTGCAATAGTGTACTCACCAGCTTCCAGAAGTTCATGCTCTACAATATTTTGAATTTCATAAATTTTAATATTTTCGTTAAAACGCTCATAGATTTCAGCAACAACACGATCAGCAATATCCGATAGTTTGGCCTCAATAAAAGGTGTTATAGGTGTTACCTGATTACTTGCCCTGACGATAGCCTGATAAATTTTGTCTTTGTCAAAAGCAACTTGACGGCCATCCCGTTTAATTACAATCATAGCAGGTTTAACAAAAATATTTTCTTTTTCGAGTGCAATCATATGTCTCTCTCCTTACAAGAGATATTATAACATAAGAAAGGAAAAAATCAATATATTGTGGCAAAAAAAGTAATTAGACACAATATATTGATTTTTAGCCTATTTTCGCTTGTAAACAGTGAAGTCCGGGCTTGTCTTCAGGGAAATCACTTTATAATTTTTTCTAAAATTATTTTCTAAGACGCTCGGAAGACGGTCCGCATTTTCATTAACCAAAACATAAGAAGCTTCATTTTGTAAAAGCTCATCTTCCAGCGTTTTTTTATTAGACGCTTTAACCGTATTGATTGTAGGCAGAGGAAACTGTGAACTGGAGAGACGATTGGCATCCAGATAAATCTTTGCACTGGAATCCCAGACATAAATCTTTGACTTTTTCTCAGTATTTTCTCTGATATAATCAGCTGCCTGTGCTCGTTCCTGATTCAAGCTGTATGAAGAAATATAATGGATAACCGGCTGAGCTAAACCGTAAACAAAGAGCAGACAGGGCAGGTAAAAATGTCCCAGCAAAAACAGTTCAAAGACTCTGCGCGACAGCCGCCTGTGCTGCTTCCGGCGGCGCGACCTGCTCCTCTGGGATTCCTTATATTTATCATCAAGATAAAGACCCGTCAAAACCAAACCAAATGGCAAAAGCAGTAAAAACTGATAAGTGGCAAAACTTTGTGACAGTAAAATAAAAATCAGACTGAAAACAAAGCTTAAAAAGACAATTGACTTAACCAGATCATCTCGGTCCGTCTCACGCTTAATATGATTAAAGAAGGTCAGAGCTCCCATTAACAAGCCCGAAGCAAACAGTACAAAGAGCTGGAAGAAAATTGTCAGCAAGATATCCTCACTGCCCAGAGCAAAATAAGTAAAATAATAAGTCCCGGCCTGCGACACATAAGATGACAGAATTTGCATGTTTAATACAAAATAGCCAAAAGTGTAAAAGACCAAAAGACCGCCAAACAGCAGGCAGAGAAACTGGTAGAAACCGTGGGCATAACGATGATTTTTAATGTTATAGACACAAATCACAACCAAGGAAACCAGCCAGAAAAATAAGGTCCTAGGTTCAATCAAATAGGCGAACGCTCCAGTCAGTCCATAGATAATAAAGCCTTCGTCCCTTGTCAGGCCTGCAAAATATTTAGTCAAAAACCACAGCGACAGCAAAACAAAAGGCATGGCAAACTGAACAGGATAAAGACCGCCAAATCCTAGAGCAAAATTGCCCAGATAAAAGAGCAGTATGGTATTAATGGCCACCTCCTCTTTATCAGTCATATGGTAAACAATTTTATAAAGGAAGATTCCCGAAAAGTAAAAGGCCGCAAACTGAACAAAAATCAGCCAGAAACTGCTTCCTAGCAAATAACTCAAGGAAATAAGCCCATAATAGACAAAGCCGCCCGTCGAAAAAATATCGCTGTAAGGCAAATGATTTTGTGCCATCATAAAGCCCGTATAGAGATTCTGGGACTGCACAGCGTTACCAAAATCAGTGAACACAGGCATAGCCACACTAAAAAAGCTAACAAAAGCGCTGAATATAATAATATAGAGCCGATGCAGAGAATCAACTTCTGCAGGACCTTTACTCTTATCAGAATTCTGGCGGGCACTTTGGTCTGCCAAGATTTCTTTGCTGCTGTATTTATCTTGTCGTTTATCCAAACTCGTTCTCCTTGAATTTTCCTAATTAAAAGTATAACAAAATCTACTTATTAGTCAATTTATCTAAGATAGAAACATAGGTTAAAATATCTCTGAAATGATGGCAGGACTTCTCTTTATAAGCTTTCAAAAACAATTCTTCCTCCCGAGGCAGCTCCTTCTTCTTGCCCATTATACACCCCTTTTAAACTATTCATAAAAGGCAAAAAGAAAAAGCCTGATTATCTCAGACATTTCTAGATTAGTTCTCGTCTTCATCCAAGAAACTGTTGAAAACTTCTTCAATCATATCCCATTCGGCATCAGCGTCTTCCGGAATTGGCTGCAAATCACCTTCTGTGCCGTCTTCATTTTCAGTAAATGAATAGGCTTGAATTTCAATTTGACCATCAGCATCTTCTTCAGCTCCGGCTGGTACTAAGAGAACATAATTTTTCCCAAATTCTTCTTTTCCATCAATCGTTAAGAGAATTTCAAACAAGGTCTCGTTTCCTTGTTCGTCAACAAGCGTGATAAGGTCATGCTCTTGTTCATGATGATGTGACATAATCGCCTCCTATTATCTTTTATAAATCAGCTTTCCTTCCTGTGAAAAAAGCAGCTAATAATCTACTCACAGCTTTTAAGCATCCGTATTTAAAACATTCGATCCAAATAATTTTGCAAAATCAGCTGAGCGGCCAGCTTATCAATAACTTTTTTACGTTTGCCGCGGCTGACATCGGCCTGTTCAACCAGCATCCGTTCTGCCTGAACAGTGGTTAGGCGCTCATCCTGATAATCAACAGGCAGCTCAAAAAGCTTCTTGATTTTTTCTCCGTAAGCTCTGCTGGCTTCAACACGCGGACCGCTTGTATTGTTCATGTTCTTAGGCAGGCCTACGACAAATTTTTCAACCTTATATTCTTTAACCAGAGCTGCCAGGCGCTCAAAGCCGAATTCTTCGTGGGCTTCATTAATAGTAATAATTTCAAGCCCCTGTGCTGTAAAACCAAGAGGATCGCTAATGGCAACACCAACTGTTTTTGAACCGACATCCAGCCCCATTATTCTCATCCTAAATCAATCCCGTTTCCTTGTAAATAGTAACGCACCAATTCTTCAACAATTTCATCACGTTCATACTTACGGATTTGATTGCGGGCATCATTATAACGAGGCACATAGGCAGGGTCACCGCTCAAAACATAACCGACAATCTGATTGATTGGATTATAACCTTTTTCTTCGAGTGAACGATAAACATGTGTCAATGTTTCACTGATTTCTTTTTTATTTCCATCGTCAAGATTAAAACGAACTGTTTCATCTGTAAATCCCACAATAACACCTTCTTTCTCATAGGGAATATCATGTTATATTATATCTTATTTTCAGCATTTTCACAAGGATAAGAGCCACATATCTCAAATTAGGAGCCACATAGCCATAAATACTGGTCTCTCCTTCAAAAATTCTATATACTTGAGACAAAGAAAGGGGATTACTATGAAGCTAGAAGTTATTAGGGACTCTCAATTAAAAGAAACCCTGATCAAAATTTACACGGCCCAGATCGATTTACAAACTCAGGAAATTATTGATTTTATTGAGAAGAAACCTTATTTTATCTACGGTTATAAAAACAAACGGCTGGAATTTATCAAACCTGAAAATATTATTCGGATTTTCACTGAAAACAAGCAGGTTTTCATCCAAACCCCGACGGATACTTATCTGGCCAAACAACGAATTTATGACTTTGAACAGCACTTAAATACAAATTTCATTCGGATTTCGCAGGGAGAGATTATCAACATCAAATACATAAAACAACTAGATCTAACGATAAAAGGAAGCATTGAAGTAAGGCTAAAAAATGGTCTCGTCAGTTTTGTATCCAGACGCAGCATAAGACGCTTTAAAGAAAAATTAAAACTTTAAGGAGAAAAATCACCATGAAAACACTTAAGTATATTATCCGCAACGCCTTTATAGGAATGGGAATCGGTTCATTAGTCAACTGTCTTATCACCATCTTCTTTTTCCCAAACAGCAAGTCTCTGGGAATCCCTAGCTTCACTCAAATGTTCTCATCAAGCTCCAAAGCCAGCGCTGTCCAGCTTTTAATCTTCGCTTCGCTTGGCATACTCCAAGGGGCTGCCAGCAGACTGTTTGAAAATGAAAGATTAAGTTTACTAGCTGCAAGTGCAATACATTACTTTCTAATCCTTCTTCCCCTTATGGTGTCTGGTGTTTACCTCCATTGGTTTGCAATAGCTTGGTCAAGTTTTGTTCAATTCTTACTCCTTGCTTCTGTCATTTACTGCTTCATTTACCTCTTCTTCTATTTAGTACATAAAAAAGATATTGAAGAAATCAATAAGCGCCTTAAGCAGCTCTAAACAGCAAAACTGTGGGACATTTTTAAGCAGTTTCCCACATCAGAATAGCTATTTATTAAAAGAGAAAGAGAGTGGGACAGATGGCAATCATGGCTGTCCCACTCTCTTATTGCTAGATAATGTATTTTTCTTTTTTGGTTGCTGTGACTGGTCGGCAGCAGTTTTTCGTTGATAATCAACCTTCCTTATTCTATCAGCAGCTAAAGCTAAGCCCTTTTTCTATAAGCAAAGAGAAAGAGCAGCAGTACGATAACCCCTAACAGTAGCCCTGAAAAAGGCATGGTAGGCTCAAAAACAAGAGCAAACAGCCGATACGGTGCTATTAAAGCTTCTTTTATCGCTGCTCCCTGCTTAATATCCAAAACAACAAAGGCGCTGTAAGTCAGCGTAAAAAAGATAACTGCATAGCGGATGAAACTAAGTGCAACCAGAGGCCAGCCGCTTAGCTTAGTTCTAGATAATAACAACAGAATGCCCGATAAATAAGCAAAAGGAAGAATAATCAGCCACTGAGACTGGTAAAAGTAAAGCGCAGCCAATGAAGCAATAAAAACCAGACCAATGCCGATTTTATAATACAGCCAAAACGGAGCTAACTCTTTTTGTTTCTTGTTACTTCTTCTCATAATTCGTCTCCTTAATTCCAGTATAGCATAATTTAGGGGAAAAACAGCAGGAATACTGAAAAAATTAAGGCACATCTCATCATTTTTATCTTTAGCAACTTCTGAAACGTCTGATAACCTTCCGCCTCCATTCATTTTACTCTCAGCCTAGAGCCTCGTTTCCGCTGTGACAATCTTTATCCTTTCAAGATGAAACAAAGTCTGTTAGCATACTTTATCATTTTGATCAGCAAAAAAGAGAGGGGCAGACAGCCATGATGGTGAAGTCATACCCGCAAAACGGTGTAAGCTAGGAAGATTATGTATAAAAACGCCCATCCTTCGCCTTTTTATCGTCATTAATGCCTAGCACAGAGGTTGGATATCCTTATCCCTTGTTAGACCAGTGATAGCTCCAATAGTTTTGGGAACTGCTGGAGGGGGACAACCCCATGAACATTAGTTCATGTCAATTTCTAATCAATTGTGCGAAAGTGGGACTGAGACAGTCCGATGACTTATTTCAGGTCAGACACCTTAACATAAAAAATCGAGACAGAAATCACATTCTTGGAATGACTAATTTCTGTCCCGATTTTTTTCACTTTTTACAAAGCCGCACGCAGACGAGCTTCTGTATTTTCAACATTGCGGATAGCCCGCGGTAAGAAAGCGCGAATATCATCTTCTTTGTAGCCGACCTGAAGGCGTTTATCATCAATTAAAATAGGACTTTTCAGAATTCGTGGATTTTCCTGAATCAAATCGATGACCTCATTGACACTCAAATCATCAATATTACAGTTGAGAGCCTTCGCATAACGATTTTTTGAGGATACAATACTTTCAATCCCATTTTCTGTTTTTGAAAGGATATTGAGAATTTCTTCCTTGGTCAGTGTATCTTTTGCTAAGTTTTGTTCTTTATAAGGGAGTTTGTGAGCATTAAGCCATGTTTTTGCTTTCTTACAGCTGGTACAGCTTGAAATTGTATAAATTTTAATCATGTTTCAATCTCTCTTTCCTTACAGGATAATACTATCTTAGCATAATTCATTAAATAAATAGTCGGTCTCTGGACCTATTTTTATTTAATCTTCCAATTCAATAGCATCATCCAATTCGAGAACGAGACCTTGATCAGACTGATCGGTATTTTCTTCTGGAGAGACTTGTTCTTGAACAGATTCACTGTCTTCAATCAAACCATACTGAACACGTACTTTATGGTCAATTTCATCAAAGATTTCAGGGTTATCAGCCAAAAATTTCTTGGCATTTTCTGAACCTTGACCAATCTTTTCACCATTATAAGAATACCAGGCACCAGCCTTTTGAATGATTCCTAAATCACTGGCAATCTTGACCAACTCGCCTGTACGAGAAATCCCTTCTCCGTACATGATTTCTACAAAGGCTTCCTTAAACGGCGGAGCAACCTTATTTTTGACAACTTTGATTTTGGTTTCCTTTCCAATATTGCTGTCTTTTTGATCGCCAGTTCCCTTAATTTGAGTATTGCCACGAACATCCAGACGTACAGAAGCATAAAACTTCAGCGCACGTCCGCCAGGTGTTGTTTCAGGATTGCCAAACATCACTCCGACTTTTTCACGCAGCTGGTTGATAAAAATTGCGATAGTTTTTGTCTTATTGATAGATGCAGACAGTTTACGCATAGCCTGACTCATCATCCGTGCCTGAAGACCGACATGGCTGTCGCCAATGTCTCCATCAATTTCTGCACGCGGTACAAGAGCCGCAACTGAGTCAACAACTACCAAATCAACAGCACCTGAGTCAATCAGCTGACCGGCAATTTCCAGTCCCTGCTCTCCTGAATCCGGCTGCGACAGCAACAGTTCATCAATATTAACCCCCAAGGCTGCGGCATAGGCTGGATCCAAAGCATGCTCTGCGTCAATAAAAGCAGCAATTCCGCCATCTTTTTGGGCCTGTGCCACAGCATGAAGAGCAACCGTTGTTTTACCTGATGATTCCGGACCGTAGATTTCAACAATACGTCCTTTAGGATAGCCACCGGCACCTAAGGCAATGTCAAGGGCTAGGCTGCCTGAGCTCATGACTTGAACTTTTTGTTCAGCTCGTTCGCCAAGGCGCATAACAGCACCCTTGCCAAAATCTTTCTCGATATTCTTTAAAGCAGTATCAAGCGCTTTTTTACGCTCATCTCCAAATTTTTTAGTAATTTCTTCTGTCTTTTTTGTTTTTTTTGCCAATCTTTTTTCTCCTATTCTATATCTTTCAAGACCGTCTTTCCATTATACTAAATTTTCCTTAGATAATAAAGCTTGACGTACTAAATTAAAAGCATGTAAAACAGCAATGTAACGCACATCAGACCGACTGCGACCCCCAATCAAAACCTTTCGCGACAAGGTTCCCTGAGCACTTGCCAGCCCGATAAAGACCGTCCCTGCCGGCTGATCTTCCAGTTGATCGGGACCGGCTACTCCAGTCAGAGAAACAGCCCAGTCTGCTCCTGTCAGAAGCCGTGATTGCTCCGCCATTTTTTTAGCGGTAAAATCACTGACAACACCGTGTTTTTTCAGCTCTTCAAGCGGAATATTCAGCATTTTAGCTTTTTCTTCTATACTATAAGTGACAAAACCACCTTTAAAAATATCCGAAGCCCCTGCAAAATCTGCCAGCCTTGCTTGGAATAAGCCTGCCGTTAAACTTTCAGCTGCTGTGATTGTTTTTCTCTTCTCTTTGAGCAGGTCAAAGACCACCTGAGCCAGTGAATTGTCCTCACCATAGCCGTAAAGATAATCAGACAAACGGTCAACGGCTAAAATTTCTTTTTCCGCCTGAGCCAGCTTAGCATCTGCTTCTTTTTGGCTGTAAGCCTTTGTTGACAGGCGAATCGTCACTTCTCCTGTCTTGGCATAGGGAGCAATAGTAGGATCTGTCTGCCTATCAATCAGGTCGTGCAGCAAGGTAACCAACCGGCTCTCGCCAATACCGAAAAAACGCAGCACGCGCGAATAGAGCTGTTCGGATGTTTCAGATAGATAAGGCAAGAGCTCCTGATTAACCATAGGCTTTAATTCGCTCGGCGGACCCGGCAGTACGACATAAGTCACTCCTTCAGCTACTAAAATACCGCCTACAGCTAAACCCGTAACGTTAGGGAGCGGGCTGCTTCCTGCCACAATCTGCGCCTGACGTTCATTATTGGGAGTGCGGGCCGAGGCCGGACGGGAAGCAAAAAATTCATCTAGGCGAACCTGAGCAGCTTGGTCAAAAACCAAATCTCTTCCTAGAAATTTTGCCAGAGTCTGCTTGGTTAAATCATCTTCTGTCGGCCCTAAGCCGCCGCAAAGTATTACTAAATCGCTGCGGCCTTTAGCAATTTCTAAGACAGACAAAAGACGCTCTTCATTGTCACCTACTGCCGTCTGAAAATAAACATCAATCCCCAGCTGTGCCAGCTTTTCTGACAAAAACTGCGCATTGGTATTGACAATCTGCCCCAGCAAAATCTCTGTCCCTACAGCAATAATCTCAGCTTTCATAATTGTTACCTACTTATCTATTCGTAATGTCGCTTTATTTTATCACAAAATAAGCCTTATTTCCTATTTTTAATAAAATTCATTGTAGACCTGTTAACAGCTAAGCAGCAGGGCTGCCTATCGTGTTTTTACCGCCTTACTCCCAACTCCTTTACAATTAATGCCTAACGATGAAAAAGACAAGGACAGCTGTCCCTGCTTTTTATCATTATTCACTGGCTTTGAATGACGCCTACAGCTCTAACTCTGTCAAGATGATTGTCAATGCAGACTTCTGCCTTACTTACTGGGATTGAAATCACAGTTTACTTCATGGTCATTGATTAGGCCAGCTGCCTGCAGATAAGAATAAATGCAGACAGGTCCGACAAATTTAAAGCCTTTCTTTTTTAAATCTTTTGAAAGTTTCTCAGACAAGTCTGTCTTACTGGGTACTTCTCGGTAGTTTTCTATGTTATTATTAATGCTCCTGCCATTCACAAAAGACCAGAGATAGGCATCAAAACTGGAATATTCTTTTTGAATTTTTAAAAAGGCCTGCGCGTTAGCACGAGTAGAGTAAATTTTAAGTTTATTACGAATAATCTCAGGATTCTCCAGCAGCCGATCTAAATCCTGATCTGACATGCGAGCTACTTTTTGAGCATCATAGTTATGAAAAGCTTTTTTAAAAGCAGTACGTTTATTGAGGACGGTCTCCCAGGACAGCCCTGCCTGATAGGTTTCTAAGCACAATAGTTCAAATAGTTTTTGATCCTCATGGAGCGGTTTGCCCCATTCTTCATCATGATAAGCCATATATAAAGGGTTGTTTTCCTTAACCCAGCCGCAGCGTTGCATAATAACCTCCTGTAGTAAAAACAGCCAATCCTAATTGTTACTTAATAAGCATTTTTAAGGCTGCCTTGATGTAATTCTCAGCTGTGTCATTAGTTCCTTCAAAGAAGGTACGGATTTTTTTCAGTTCTTTGGCCTTATATCCCAGTGCCAAAAGGGCTTCTAGGGCTTCTTCCAGATCTTTATTTTCTTGAACCGAACGCTGGCTTTCTTTGCCGGCCGTCGGCTGTTCAGCAACTGCAAATTTGCCAGCTAGGTCTAAAACCATTTGCTGGGCTGTTTTCTTTCCGATTTTCGGAAATTTCATTAAATAGGTAACATCGCTCTTATCGATAGCGGCTACCAAACCGTCATTATCATCGGCTGCGATAATGGCAAGCGCTGAGGTAGGTCCAATCCCTGAAACAGAGATGAGATTGAGGAAAACCGACTTTTCGTCCTCTGTATGAAAGCCGTAAAGGAGCTGGGCATCCTCGCGTACCACATGATGCAGATAAATTTTCAATTCCTGATTCATCTGCTCTGAAAAACTATATGGATTAGCAACATTGATGATATAGCCCAGACCGCCTGCCTCAACGACAATATATTTTGCTGTGATTTTTGTCAATTTGCCTTTGATATAATCAAACATGTTTTTGTCTACCTCTCTTTAATCTTTATCAGTATAGCATAATTTACGATTTTTCGAAAAACTGTCGGCTAAAAATATCATGCGATTTAATGATGCTTAAGAGAGGGAAAACACGAGAATACCGAATGTACGAAAAAAGAGGCATATTAATTGATAAAGAGTAGGGTCAGTCTTGATATAAGCTATCCTATAGATAAGGGGGCTAACAATGCAAAATGGCATCGATAAATTCTGAAAGCTGCTTGCCCAATGATCCACGCTTCTTTATTTACTAATTGGCTTATTTAGTATTTTCCCAGCTCTCGCAAACTAGTATGGTTTTCCTGAATCCGGCGAAACATCTTTTCCATGTCAGACTTGGTGAAATTGACTAAAACCGGCCGGCCGTGCGGACAGTTGTAAGGATTTTTACACTGTGACAGCTGGCTCAAAAGGTTCCTAGCAGAATAGTCGTCTAAGGTATGATTAGCTTTGATACTGCGCTTGCAGGACATCATAACAGCCAGCTCTGCCCGATAATTTTTTATGGACACTTCATTTGTCAAAAGCAGCATGTCACACATTTCATAAATAGCAGATTCGATTTCTTTTTCCTGCAGCCAGATAGGGTGCTCTCTTAAAATGAAAGTATTTTCTCCATAGGCTTCCAGATAGATGCCGATTTCATTGAGAATTGGCATCTTTTCCTGCAGAGTCACAAAGTCATTAGCTGGAAACTCAAACAAATAAGGCACCAAAAGCTGCTGTAAACTGCTGTCAACCTGACCGATTTTTTCACGGTAATACTCATACTTTACACGTTCCTGTGCAGCGTGCTGATCAATAATATAAAGACCGCCTTCTCCTTGAGCAAAGAGATAGGTTCCATGCATCTGACCAAAATAATCTAGCTCTGGGAAAGATGAAACTTCTTCATTTTCCAAATCTTTGACAAGTTTGCTGAGCTGTCGCTTCTGATTTTTATCTTTTAAGACAATATCAGGGTGGTCTTTACCATCTTGGCTGTAGGCCCTGCGCTCAGCATATTTGACTGCACTGGCTGATGGACTGTCAACAGACTCCTTTACAGAACTGTCAACTTGTGTAAACTTCGCTGATTTTTCTGCGACAGTCGCTTCCTTAAGGAAAAAATCATTCTTATCCTTATCATAATAGATAGTGGACTGCTTCAAAGGCAAAGAAGTTTGCTCCGCTTTATGATTATGGTAGGTGCTG
The DNA here is from genome assembly GCF_000286075.1 of Streptococcus ratti FA-1 = DSM 20564. Classification (GTDB taxonomy): domain Bacteria; phylum Bacillota; class Bacilli; order Lactobacillales; family Streptococcaceae; genus Streptococcus; species Streptococcus ratti. The sequence goes on from NZ_AJTZ01000005.1 coordinate 1,427,539, forward strand.
GATTTAGCCAAATTTTCCAGGGCATCAGGAATTAAGTCTTGTTTCCTGAGGCTCTCAGCAATAGCTAAGCTGATAAGCTGCATCAGCTCCTTTTCCTTAGAAATGCGGACTTCCTGCTTGGTAGGATGGACATTGACATCCGCCAAATAAGGATCAATCTGAATATCGATAATCGCAATCGGAAAACGCCCCACCATCAGCTTAGAGCCGTAACCGTCTAAAATTGCCCGGTTCAGCAGAAAATTCTTAATATAGCGCCCATTGATGAGAATGGTGATATAATTACGGTTTGCCCTTGTCAGCTCAGGCAGGCTGATATAGCCGGATACCTCAAAATCAAGGTCAGCATTGGAAATTTCAATCATCTTTTTAGCCGTATTAAGGCCGTAAATACCCGCAATAGCTTGGCGTAAATCACCGTTGCCTGAAGTTCTTATTAACTCACGGCCGTCATTAATTAGAGTAAAAGCAATCTCAGGATGAGCCAGACTGAGACGGTTAAGCACATCAATAATATGAGCTAGCTCAGCCTGCAGACTTTTCATATACTTTAACCTAGCCGGGGTGTTGAAAAACAAATCCTCAACCGTTATTTTTGTTCCGACTGGCGTACTGACGGCCTCTTCTTTTTCAACCTTGCCCCCGTTAGCCAAAAGAAAGGTTCCATAGCTCTCTCTATCACTAGCAGTTTTTATACTTAAACGGCTGACTGAAGCAATGGAAGGCAGAGCTTCTCCGCGAAAACCAAGCGTACGAATCCTAAAAAGATCAGCCTGACTTTTGATTTTACTAGTAGCATGGCGGTGCAAACTCATCGCTGCATCAGCCTGCTCCATTCCCTGACCGTTGTCTGTCACCTGAATTTTTTTAAGACCCGATTCTTCAATGTCTACCGTAATCTGACTGCTGGCAGCGTCAATGGCATTTTCAACTAATTCTTTAACGACACTGGCCGGTCTTTCAATGACTTCACCGGCAGCAATCTGATTGGCTAATATTTCTGGCAATTCAATAATTTTTGACATAAGTTACCTCACTGGAATGTGTCTATTATAACATAAAACAAAGGAGCAATCTCATTTGAGATAACTCCCTTGTTTATAGCATATCTTTTAAATCAAAGAGAGCATTCATGGCCTCTCTTGGGGTTAGGCTGGCAACATCCAGCTGTCTTAATCTTTCCAACAAATCCTTATAATCATCATTGATATTGAAGAGCGACAGCTGTTCTTGGGCAGGCTGTTCAGGGGTTTTATCATTTTTTAGATTAACCGAAACGGCAGCGCTGGTCTTTTCCAAGTCTGCCAAAATATGATCGGCACGGTTTAATAAATCTCTAGGCAGACCGGCAATTTTTGCTACATGAATCCCATAAGATTTATCTGCCGGACCATCTGTAATTTTGTGCAGGAAAGTCACCTCTCCATTTTTTTCCAGAGTCGCAACATGGACATTGACAAGGTCTGTCAATGTAGTTGACAGGTCTGTCAATTCATGATAATGAGTAGCAAACATGGTTTTAGCCTTAATTTTATCATGAACATATTCAATAATTGCCTGTGCCAGAGCCATCCCGTCATAGGTAGCTGTCCCGCGTCCCAGTTCATCAAAGAGAATCAGAGAGTTTTCATCAGCAGCTTTGATTGCATGATTAGCTTCCATCATTTCGACCATAAAGGTGGACTGGCCGGAAATCAAATCATCTGCTGCACCGATACGGGTGAAAATAGCGTCAAAAACAGGCAGAGCAGCCGAATCTGCTGCAACAAAAGAGCCCATTTGCGCCATGATCACAGTCAGAGCAAGCTGACGCATGTAGGTGGACTTTCCGCTCATATTAGGGCCCGTAATCAGCTGGATACTGGTCTTTTGATCAAAATGAATCGTATTAGGAATATACTCTTGAGAGCCCATGACTTTTTCAATCACCGCATGACGACCATTTTCAATGCTGATAATCTTATCATCATTAAAAACTGGCCGGACATAGTGGTTGTTTTCAGCAACCACTGCGAGACTTTGCAAAACATCAACAGTTGCTAAGTATTTAGCCAGAGTTTGCAGACGCTCAATATAAGTTTCGACCTGTGCTCTAATCCGCATGAAAATATCATACTCTAAATTAGCTGATTCCTCTCGCGCTTCCAGCATCTCACCTTCAATTTTGGCCAGCTCTGCTGTACCAAAGCGCTCAGAATTTTTCAGGGTTGCCTTTCTGAAGAAATACTCAGGTACCAAAGAAAGATTGGAATTTGTGACATGGAAATAGTAGCCGTCTTTTTTGTTGTAATCAATCTTCAAGGTGGAAATACCGCTGGCTGTTCGTTCTTTAGCCTCAATATCAGCAATCCAGCCCGTTCCCTCACGCATAACTTTGCGGTATTTATCCAAGGTCTCATCAAAACCTGCACGAATAATACTACCTTCTGTAATCGTCATTGGTGCGTTAGGATCAATGGCTGAGCGAATCAGCTCTTCTAACTCTGGCAGGGGATCGATTTGACCGACTAAATCCTCCAAAGCAGGACTGTCAAAACTTTCCAAAATAGCTTTAATGATTGGAACCTGAGCCAAGGTCTGACCTAGCTGCAAGAGGTCTTTAGGATTGGCTTTGCCAAAAGAGACTCGGCTGGCCAAACGCTCAATATCATAAACTCCTTTTAAACTGTCACTCAAATCACTGCGCTCAAAAAACTGATCCAAAAAAACCTGAATAATATCCTGACGTTTGCTGATAAGCTTGTGGCTAACCAAAGGACGATCAATCCAAGTCCGTAAAAGCCGCGTTCCCATGGCTGTTTTTGTCTCATCTAAAAGCCAATAGAGACTGCCGTGTTTTTTCCCGCTGCGAGCATTTTCTAACAAGTCCAAGCTGGATTTGGTGGTGTAGGTCATTTGCAAATAGTCTTTAATTTCATAGTGTACAAGCTTTTGTAAATGACTCAGTTCTCGTTTTTGGGTTGTGTGTACATACTGCAAAAGCTTACCGGCTGCGGCAAGCTCCAAATCAGTCAGCTGGCTGTCCAGCAGATGAAGATCCTCATAAACCGTTTTTTCAACAGACAGCAGAAGATTCATCTGCTTGCGGAAAATATTTTCTGCTTCTTCATCAAGGTCAAAACCAAGAACCAGCTCACGCGCCTTAAGATTAAGCACCTCACTTCTGACTGCTGTTAAATCTGCTAAGGTCGTCGCATAAAATTCCCCAGTTGATAAGTCCATATAAGACAGACCAAAACGACTGCCATCTGTATCAAGAGCAACTAAGAAATTATTGGCACTGTCCGGTTTAGCCGAATCCACCAGTGTCCCTGGTGTGATGACCTGAACAACTTCACGCTTAACAACACCGACCGCTGTCTTCGGATCCTCCATCTGTTCAGCAATAGCAACCTTATAACCAAGCTCAACTAAAACATCAATATACTGCTGAGCTGAATGATAGGGAACCCCCGCCATAGGGATGGGATTGTCTGCATTTTTGTTGCGGCTGGTTAGGCTGATTTCTAAAATTCTGGCAGCCTTGACAGCATCTTCGTAAAAAAGTTCGTAAAAATCTCCCATGCGGAAAAGTAAAAAAGCATCTGGATAATCTTCTTTGATATCCAAATACTGCTTCATTCCCGGAGAGAGCTTTTCCTTAGTCATTTCCTAACTCCTCATTTATCCTGTCTTCCAACGTCTTTGTGACATACTGCAAAAGATCGCTGGCATCCTGCATCTTGGCTCGGTAATCCTGGACAATTGGAAGACCATCTAGATTTTTTCCCAGTTTCTCCGCCTGCTGGTCTGCTTCTTTTTGAGCTTCTGCCTTTTCAATCTTTTGAAAAAGCACAGCATCCTGCTGATAGGCTTTCATTTTATAAACTAAATGGCTGAGCTCCGGCAGAGACTTAATCTTTTTTTCAACAGCTTGATAAGCGATGACACTGTCGTGTTCTCGCAGCAGCGCAATCAGAGCTTCAAGAGCTTTTTCAAATGAACTCATAAGCTGGACAGAACATCGTTTTCTAGTTGGCTAGCCGTCTCTTTATCACGACAGATAACTAAAAGCGTATCAGCACCAGCTACTGTTCCCAAAATTTCAGAACTACCGGCTTCATCGATCAAATTAGCCAAAACATCTGCCTCTCCTAAATTTGTATGAAGAACTAGCAATGACTCTGAGTGAGAAACCTTCTTAATATAATAAAGCATGGCTGGTGTAAAAATGCTTACACTATTTTCAGGTATTTCATAATACAAACGTCCTTCTTTATCTCGTGATTTAAAAAGGCCTAGTTCTCGCATATCTCGGGATAAGGTTGCCTGAGTTGCAAACACTTTTTCCAATTCAAGCTGACGCTTCAATTCTTCTTGAGTACCTATAGATTTTAGTTTTATTATTTTTTTTATCTTACTTTGGCGCAATAATTTATTCATAAACATTCCCAATATATATTATATAGTCAATTCAATTATATCATAATTAAATAATGTAGTTCCATTATTTATGATGATCGCTTAAAAATAAATAACAGTTTAAAGACTCTATAACGACTAAACAAAATGCCAAAAGGTTGCTTGGACTAAGCCAAACAACCTAAACACAGAATTCTAGTTCATTAGTGAACTTATTACATTTGATATGACAAGTGACACCCATAGATAACAGCTAATCAAATTGTCTTAGAAACTCAGACAACTCACTTAAGCCCTTAATTAAAGTTGCCTTATCAGTACAATATCCCAGTCTAGCATAACCAGGTAGATCAAATCTATTTCCAGGTACCAAAAGAACACCTTTTTCCTTTAATAACCTGATACAAAATGGTTCTGTTTCCTCAGGGATATCAAGTTTAATAAATGAAGTTGATACTTTTTTGGGAACAACCAGTGATACGCGAGGTTCTTTGGCAACCCAATCTTTTACAATCTGTAAATTCTCGCTAACTATTTTTTTATTTCTTTCGATAACTCTGTCTTTATTCTTAAGAATATGCGTCGCGATATAGTCATCAAAAACACCTGCACAAATCATCGTATAATCGCGGTATTTTCTAAATAAATCAGATAACTCATCATTTGCAACAATCCACCCCACGCGCACACCAGGAACTGAATAGGTTTTGGATAGGCTGTGCGTTGAAATTCCTTTATCGTAAAGATCATAAATAGCCGGAACATCAAGTTCCTCTTCTAAAGGACGATAAACTTCATCTGATAGTATATAAATATCAGCTGCTCTTGCTAGCTCAACAAGCTTTTCCAAGAAAGAGCGATCCATGACAGCACCTGTTGGATTATTGGCATTATTAATACAAATCATTTTAGTATTTGGCTTGATTAAATGCTGCAAGTCATCAAGTGAGGGCAGCCAATTATTCTCTTCTTTTATCTCCCAAAAGTCAACTTCAGCTCCAAAAGATCTAGGAATATCATAAAGTTGCTGATAAGTCGGATATAAAGAAATAATGTGATCGCCCCTTTCAATCAGGGCATACAAGGCTAAAAAATTAGCTCCAGTCGCTCCATTTGTTTGTAAAATTTGATTAGGTTTAGCATGATCATATAATTTAGCTACCTCTTCCTTAAAGTCAGGAGAACCCTCAATCCAGCCATAATTCATTTTCTTTTTTAAAAGTTCATCAATTAGGACCTCTTGAGGTTTATCTCCTATGGAAAGAATTTCTTTTAAAGTCATTGAAGAAATTGAACTGCCTGCAATATCATAAATAGCATCATTTTCCCATACATTAAGCCATTCTTCAACACCAAAAGGCTGAATATTCATCTGTTTACCCCTTTCCATATCTAAATCAACTCGTCTTTTTAAACATCAAAAGTCTGTTTATTAGTCTAGCTCTAATTCAACCCATTTTTATTGTAACAGTTATTTCCGTGAAAAACAGCACTTGTCAGGAAATAACCTGTCCTGAGAAGATTTTACGAAACGTCCTCATCTGATTGACAAGTAACACGATCTATATATCAACTTTACTTCTTATTCTCTCTTAAGTCCAATTTTCAGTTATGACAACTAAACATATGATTTTATTAAATTGAAATCTGTCCTGTAAAGAGTCTAAAAAGTGCAATAACAGCGCCGGCGACAATCAATACTAAAAGAACCTTCTCTTTAGCTGAAAATGTTTCTGTAATACCTTTTTCCTTTCTGGCTTGACGATAAAGAATAATTCCTAAAAGATAGACAATCAAACACAGAAGGAAATAATCAATGCCAGAAGCCCAAATAGCCCACAAATAAAAGATTGAACCAACTAATCCTACAAGGGTTTGTGGCAGTTCGCCAAGTTTGAAAGACAGTTTTGTTTGATACAAGGTAACATAAAGCCAAGAAACAAAGATAGCAGCTGTACATAGTGAATAGGCAAATTGGTAAGCTTGATTTGTGAAAAGTAGAGTAAACATGAAAATTTGTGTTAACCCTGTCATAAATACAAGTGAAAAAGTAGGAGCGCCAGCAGCATTTAACTCACCAAATTTTTGAGGAAGCAAGTGGCGATTCGCCATAACTAATGTTGTTTCAGCAGGCAACATTGTCCAAGATAGCCAACTACCAAATATAGAAATAATAAGGGCAATATTAACTAAAACTGGGAACCAGTTTCCCACTTTATCTACAAGAACATATCCCATCGCTGGACTGTGTAATGCTGCAACTTGTTCTTGTGTCATAATACCATAAGGCAAAATGGAAGCAGACACATATATGACTAGGAGACCAAGAAGACCAAGAACTGTTGATTTCCCAATAATAGACTTGCTTTGGGCTCGATCAGACATCATGGCTGCCCCTTCAACACCGACAAATACCCACATAATGACCATCATTGAGTTTTGAACTTGCTCCATTATTTTCCCAAATTCAAAGCCTCCAGAAGCAGTGCCCCAAAAATTATTCATGAAGGTATCAAAATCAAAGAATAAGATAGCCAGTACAATGTATAGTGCGAGAGGAACGAGCTTACATAAGGTGATGATAGTATTCAGTGAAGCTGCCCCTTCAACACCTCTATTAACAATGTAATACATACACCACAGTATAACTGATGCAACGGTTATTGAAACGATATTATTGCCTTCGCCAAAAATTGGGAAAAAACGTCCTAACGTTTTCATCATCATAGTAGCAAAGGCAACATTACCTAACCACGCCGAGAGCCAGTAACCCCAGCCACTGATAAAGCCACTGAATGGACCAAATCCATCCTCAGCATAACTGACAATCCCAGATAGTTCTGGCTTTTTTCTTCCAATATTGACAATAGACAGGCACAAAGCTAAAACACCCAGACCTGCGATTAACCAAGCAATTAAAGCCGCTCCGGGAGCCGCTGCAGATGCCATGTCGGTTGGAATCGCAAATATCCCAGAACCTATAGATGAACTGATAATTAAGGCTGTTAAGGCTACTAAGCCTATTTTTTTAGGTTTTTCTGACATAACAATGTTCTCCTCTTTTAACCTTTAACACTTTCAATAATAGTGCCACTTTCATTTTCTACCAATGCTCCAAGATTCTCAAGCGATGTAATGACAGCTTTAGCATTGGGCCTACTTTTCACAAAGGAAATTGCTGCTTCAACCTTTGGAAGCATTGAACCAGGCGCAAATTGGTTTTGTTGGATATATTCTTCTAGCTCTGCAACAGTGACATGTTCCAGCTTCTTTTGATTTGGTTTATTGTAATTAACAAAAACATAGTCCACTCCAGTTAAAATGATAAATAAATCTGCTTCAATTGAAGTCGCTAATTTCTCAGAAGCAAAGTCCTTGTCTATGACTGCCTCAACTCCTTTAAGGGTACCATTATCCTCTTTAACAACAGGGATACCTCCCCCACCACTAGCAATGACAATTCCTCCAGAGTTGACCAGAGTCTTAATTGTTCCTAATTCATTGATACTTACTGGCTTTGGAGAAGCAACGACCTTTCTCCAGCCACGGCCAGCATCCGCTTTAAACGTTGCTCCGGTTTTCTTAGCCTCTTCTTTAGCTTCTTCTTCGCTATAAAAAGGCCCAATCGGCTTGGTTAGGTCTTTGAAAGCAGGATCGTTTTTATCAACGATGACTTGAGTTATTACAGATGCGACTTCCTTGTCCAGTCCTTCTTTAATCAGCTCATTTTCAAGAGCATTTTGAAGCCAGTAACCAATAGAACCTTCAGTCATGGCCACTAAAGAATCAAGAGGAAGAGCGGGATTTTTTTCAGAGTTCGCTTCCAAATTTTGTAACAACAGATTACCAACCTGCGGACCATTACCATGAGTAATAATCAAATTATCGCCATTTTTTATTAATTTCACTAAATGTTTAGCTGTCTGAACTAAAGCAGCTTTTTGAGCATCGGCCGATGGATCCGATGTTAAAATGGCATTACCTCCTAATGCAACTACTATTTTACGATTTGTCATTTTGCCTCCTTTATTACCAAATAAAAAGGGGAGCTGAACTAAGAAAATTAGTCTCAGCTCTCCTAGCTGTCTGTTATCACTTATACTTTAGGGATAAATAAATTACCCAGAGTTGCAGCCATCACAGCTTTAATGGTATGCATGCGGTTTTCTGCTTGATCAAATTGCCGAGCATAAGAACTGCGGAAGACCTCATCTGTCACTTCCATTTCTTTAACACCAAACTTCTCTTCGATATCTTTTCCGTAAACAGTGTTAGTGTCATGAAATGCTGGTAAGCAGTGGAGGAAAATAAGGTTTTCATTGCCGGCTTTTTTGATTAATTCCATATTAACCTGATAAGGTTTCAATAATTTAACACGTTCTTCAAACTTAGATTCTTCACCCATGGACACCCAAACGTCTGTGTAAAGGACATCTGCTCCTCTAACAGCCTCATCTGCATCTTCTGTAATCAGCAGTTTAGCTCCGCTTTCTTTAGCATATGATTCAGCCAATTTAACGATATCATCTGCTGGGAAGAGTTCCTTAGGTGAGAAAATACGAACATTAACACCAAGAATAGCACCGGTTACCAAGAGTGAATTGGCCATATTATTACGACCATCGCCACAGTAAACCAGAGTAAGGCCTTCTAATTTTCCAAAATTCTCTTTAACAGTAAGAAAATCTGCCAACATTTGTGTCGGATGCCACTCATCTGTCAAGCCATTCCAAACTGGGACACCAGAAAATTCAGCAAGTTCTTCAACCTTTCTTTGGCTAAAACCACGAAATTCAATACCATCAAACATACGGCCCAATACTTTTGCAGTATCTTCAGTTGATTCCTTTTTACCTAACTGAATATCATTCGCCCCTAAGTATTCAGGGTGAGCTCCCAAATCAATGGCTGCAGTCGTAAAAGCAGAGCGTGTCCGCGTAGATGTTTTTTCAAACAAAAGTGCAATATTTTTTCCTTCTAAATAATGATGGGGAACCCCTCTTTTTTTCAAATCTTTCAAATGAGCTGAAAAATCAATAAGATATTCTAATTCAGCACGTGTAAAATCTTTTTCAGCTAGGAAACTGCGTCCCTGAAATACTTGAGTCATGTTTTTCTCCTTTAAATTATTCCTTTACTATTGTTTTAAGCAAACAGGATCAATCTGCTATGCTTCGTTTTTATAAAAATGCTAATCATTAGATTCATCAGTTCTTGATAAATCCATTCTAGTACAAAGCCTGTCAAGCCACGCTATATATCCATAATAAGATTACCATAAGCTGCAAAGCTGTTAAATAGATTCGCGTTCAAATGGCATAGACATACAACGTGGTCCTCCACGTCCACGAACCAGCTCAGTACCCTCAATTTTTATCAATCTCAAACCTTTAGATTCAAGGATGGCATTTGTGATGGTATTTCTGTTATAAACAACTACAACACCTGGTGCAATAGCCAAGGTATTTGAACCATCATTCCATTGTTCGCGACCTGCAGCAACCAAATTATTTCCACCGCAGCGAATCAATTCAACCTTTTCAACGCCAAGGTTTTCAGCCAGCAGTTCAGCAAGATCTCCTTTTTCTTCCTGAATATGCAAATTATTATCTTCATATGTTACGGAGTAAACACGAAGATCTCCTTCAATTTCAGGGTGAATAGTAAATTTATCATAGTCAACCATGGTAAAGACTGTATCTAGATGCATAAATTTACGATTATTAGCAAACTCAAAGGCAAGTACTTTTTTAAATCCAAGATTTTCTTTGAAAATATTAATTAATAATTTTTCAATTGAAGCTGCATCCGTACGCTGTGAAATACCGACTGCCAAAACATCCTTAGAAAGCACCAGTTCATCGCCGCCTTCAATACGAGTGGATTCAGAACGATTATAAACCAATGGCACTTTGCCGCCGTATTCTGGGTGATAGGTAAAAATGTATTTACCATAGAGGGTTTCACGGTTACGGGTTTCAGAAAACATGTGATTTAATGATACACCATTGCCAATTGCTGCAAAAGGATCACGTGTGAAATATAAGTTTGGCATTGGATCAATCGCAAAAGGATAATCTGATTCCACTAGGTCAGTCAGACCCTTTTCTTCACCACTTAACCTGTCAGCAATCTCCGACTTTTGAACACCGGCCATTGTCTTTTCGATTAATTCTTTATTATCTTTAATTTCCAGCAGTAATTCTCGGATAGCTTTTTTAGTTGCTCGTCCACGAATGTTAGCTTCAGACAAGTATTCATCAATGAATTGTTCCCGAATGTCATCATTCACAAGTGACTCAGCTGCAAGTTCCTCTAAATAAAGAACCTCTACACCTTCTTGCCGAAGCGCATCAGCGAAAGCATCATGCTCCTTTTGAGCATTCTCTAAAAAGGGAATATCATCAAATAAAAGACGATCTAAGTAATCTGGCATAAGATTTTCGATTTCTTTTCCAGGACGATGTAACATTACCTTCTTCAATTTTCCAATTTCAGAAAAAACATGAATAGGGCTTTTTTGAGTCATGTTAACTACTCCTTTCGATTTTGAGAATCATTAATTTCTCATTTATTACAAATTCCATTTTAGAGGTTTTTTATAAATGAAATAAGATTTTTTTCGCATTTGAATTGTTATTTATTTCACGTTTTTTGATGAAAGAATTTATAAAAACTAAAAAAGAAAGCGATTACATCGAATAAAACCTAACTTTAACCTGTATATTTTATAAATATTAATTAAAATTTTTATAATATTTAACTTATAAATTCATTTAGACTATTAAAACTAAGGCAGCTTTGTAAATCAGCCGCAGAGTTCTTATTGACAAAAAGTTCATCTAAGCTCTATGTAATGATCATCCTTTTGTTATGCGAAAAATTAACGGTACAGCTTTTCTGTCATTTGACACAAGTAGAGCAACAAATTTGATAGCATTGCTTTATCAAAGTAATAATTGAAATAGCCCATACGTTAAACATGCTTTTTTAGACAGAATACTCACTTTGTGAAAAAGACCGTATAAGATATTATTGGCTGTAAGCCTGTTTATGAGATGTCGGAGAAATAAAAATAGGAAGCCCAAATCACCTCCTGTCAGGAAAAGTGTTTTACAAAAATATTGGTACTATAGAAAGTATAAAGCAGGGTAATCGTTAAATAGCAGACCCAGCCTCCTTAATATTTAAGAGGTGATAATAATAGCCAAAAACTCTTAGACATTTATATCAATATTTTAAAAAAAGGTTGGGCAAAAAAGTCCAACCTCATCAATTAGAGTTCGTTTTAACATCATAAGGCAGTGGTTGGGAGAAACTCTGTCAGCTTTAGCTAACCTAGAGTTTCCCCTGCACAGTTCATTAGGCACTTTAGTGCCTAATGAACCATTGTTGAATGGCAGTTTCGTTCGCGTTTTACGCTCTTGAGCTGACCGATTCAACTGTGCGGGGGTGGGAGTGAAACGGTCTGGGGAGAGACCGTTTCAGGTCACCGCCTAGAAATTAGGGAGCGGTGAGAACCAAAATTTTCAATTTTTGGCTTCTTTCCCACTCCCTTTTCTTGCGCTGTTTTCCGTCAATCCAATCAGTAAATATAATTTAAAAAGTAATCCCTGTTTAAAAAAACTAATTTTCGTCCACTTAATTCTACAATGTTCTTTTCTTTTAAAGATTTTAAAACATGACTTACCGTTTCTCGTGTCGTAGCACTTAATGCTGCAATTTCAACCGTAGTAATAGAAAAAGGTAAGATATTATCCTCGCATACATCAAAAAGCAGGATCGCCAAAGATTGTACAATTCGATCCTGAGCACTTGAAGTAACAACGTTCCTTAAACGGATTTCATGAATCCTTAACAAACGTGATAATTTTTGACATAAAACTCTCATTTGTGTACTGTTGGTAGCCACAAAGTTCTCATACAAATCAACAGGAATATAAAAATATTCAATGTCAGTAATGGCTTTTGCTGAAAAATCATACGTTTTTTCTAAAAACATACCTCCATATGGGAATATTGTATTATGTTTCACATAATCAGTATATAAAAACGTACCAGAGCTATCTGTATCTTCTAGTTTTACATAGCCAGATTTGATTAAAAATAACTTGTCCCGATTATCTCCCTTAAAAAATAAAACATGATTTTTAGATGCTTTTCTTAAGTGTGTAGCTGCCATTAATTGGTCAAAACAATCTATAGGTAAGTACTGAAATTCCTCTAGATTTCGCAACATTTGGTAATCATCTTTAGATATCATATCGCCTTCCCTATTATAGTTACTATCACCGACTGGCACAAATCCTTAAATGGTCATACTTTGATGGGTTATGTCCAGTATTTTTTGACTGCTCTTACCTTTTAGATACTTTTGAGCATTCTTTTCAATAAAATCAAGTGCAGCCTGCAAATCTTCCATTCTATCACTATCCAATAACTCAATGACAATAAAGGCATTCTTTGTATCACTGGTAATCATTGTCCGTTCTCCATCCCTCCAATTAAGGCATCTACAAACAGCTCCTTTATCATCTCTATAACATAGCTCACCAGCTAAAGTAGGAGTATTTTCCGAATCTCCAATCAAATAAAAGGCGTCTCCTCCCTCAGTGAGTTCTAATCGCAAATCACCTTCAAAAGTATCTCTATCTTCTGCACCGACTGGCAAGGCATAACGTAGACTGGCGACATTATAAATATCTACCAAAGGATTGATACTGCCGATTGGTTTATCCTTGCTAACCCGTTTCAACAAGGCTTCAATACTTGAACGCGCTCCCTTCTTCGTTTTAAATTTCTGATAAGCTTGTCTGTAAACTTGTATCTCTGCATTATCACTAAACTTATCTTCAATCAAATAAGTCTTAGCTGTTTTTTGACTTTCTTTCAACAATTCGATAATAGAGTCTGGTGACTGTTCTTGAGACTGAAAATCCTTTAATAAGATGACACCAATTTTAGCTTGAGGAAACAATTTCCAAAAAGAATCATCAACAATAAATTTTGACATATAAAACAACTCCTTTATTTTATTATACCTATTATTATACCTAGTTTTAAATTTTGAACAAGTAAAAAAATCTTTACAGGAGGTAACCAGCAGAGCCAATAGACTGCAAATATTTATCTTGATAATTTGATATTTATGATATAATGAAAGGGAGTTACTACTTTGTCACATCACAAGGAGGTAGAAGTAATTTGAATAAAAAAAAGATGCGACATAAACTAATTCTCTCTTTAATCTCTGAAAAAAAGATTAACACTCAACAAGAACTGCAATCTGAACTCTTAAAAAATGGAGTAGTTATTACACAAGCTACGCTTTCGAGAGATATTAAAGAATTACATTTAATTAAAGCGTCCGGTAACCAATATGAGGTTCATAAAATCTCTCCAAGTCGCTGGGAAGAGAGACTGCGATTCTATATGGAAGATGCTTTAATTATGCTAAAACCTGTCCAGAATCAAGTGATACTAAAAACACTGCCTGGCCTGGCCCAGTCATTTGGCTCAATCTTGGATTCTATGCAGCTGCCTGAAATTACAGCGACAGTTTGCGGTGATGATACCTGTCTTATCATTTGTAACGACAACGAAACAGCCATTAACTGTTTTAATCAGCTGTGTAACTATACCCCTCCATTTTTCTTTAGTGATAAATAGAAACTATGGGCTATTTAAAATAAGCTGTGACACTTTTATTAATTATAAGGAGAAATAAATGAACTACAATGTACTAATCGCAAAAGAGATTGCTAAAATCGTTCCTGACTTAACGCAAGAAGAGATTTTAAGGTTACTTGAAAAACCGAAAAATACCGAAATGGGCGATATTGCTTTCCCCACTTTTAGTTTAGCTAAAATTTTCCGTCAGGCTCCACAAAAAATTGCCAGCGAACTCGCTGAAAAAATTAATGATCAAGCCTTTGAAAAAGTAGTGGCAACCGGACCTTACCTTAATTTTTTTCTGGATAGAAAGGCTGTATCAACCCAGGTTCTAAGAGAAGTTGTCAGTCATGGGAGCGATTATGGACAACAAACAGTGGGGCAAAATCGCAATATTGTCATTGACATGTCCAGTCCCAACATTGCTAAACCTTTTTCTGTCGGACATCTGCGCTCAACTGTCATTGGCGATGCTCTATCTAATATCTTTAAAAAGTTAGGCTATAAAACAGTAAAAATCAATCACTTGGGTGACTGGGGCAAACAGTTTGGCATGTTAATTGTCGCCTATAAAAAATGGGGCAATGAAGAAGCTGTTAGGGCTCATCCTATTGATGAACTTTTGAAACTCTATGTTCGGATTAACGATGAAGCTGCAAGTCATCCTGAGCTTGACGAAGAAGCGCGGGAATGGTTCCGTAAACTAGAAAATAATGACGAGGAAGCTATGGCTCTCTGGCAATGGTTCCGCGATGAAAGCTTGGTAGAATTTAATCGTCTTTATACCGAACTTAACGTTGATTTCGATAGTTACAATGGCGAAGCTTTTTACAACGATAAGATGGATGAAATTGTTGAACTGTTGACTGAAAAAGGACTCTTGAAAGAATCTGATGGCGCTCAGGTGGTCAATCTTGAAAAATACGGCATTGAGCATCCAGCTTTAATTAAGAAATCTGATGGTGCCACTCTCTACATTACCCGTGATTTAGCAGCCGCCCTCTACCGCAAACGCGAGTACGATTTTGCCAAAGCTATTTATGTTGTCGGTCAGGAACAGTCAGCTCATTTCAAGCAATTAAAAGCTGTGCTAGCAGAAATGGATTACTCTTGGAGTCAAGATATTCAACATGTTCCCTTTGGACTTGTAACCCAAAAAGGTCAAAAATTATCAACGCGTAAAGGAAATGTTATCCTGCTTGAACCAACAATTGCCGAAGCTATCAAACGCTCCTTGGCACAAATTGATGCTAAAAACCCTGATTTAGCTAATAAAGAGGCTGTTGCTCATGCTGTTGGTGTTGGAGCCATTAAATTTTACGACCTTAAGACAGATCGAACAAACGGTTACGATTTTGATCTTGAAGCAATGGTTTCCTTTGAAGGGGAAACTGGGCCTTATGTTCAATATGCTCATGCCCGCATTCAATCTATCCTTAGAAAAGCTAACTTTCAGCCTGAACCTAATGAAAATTATCCTTTAGAGGATGCTGAAAGCTGGAAAATTATTACATTAATCCAAGATTTTCCAAATATTATTGTTAAAGCTGCCAATAACTTTGAACCATCAATTATTGCTAAGTTTGCTATCCTTTTAGCTCAAAGCTTCAACAAATACTATGCGCATAACCGTATTTTAGACGACGGTCCAGAACGCAACAGTCGACTGGCTCTTAGCTATGCAACTGCTACTGTTCTCAAAGAAGCACTCGCTCTCCTTGGTGTTGAAGCACCAGATGAAATGTAAATAATAAAACCTCTCTTAAATTCTTTTACTTGGATTTAAGAGAGGTTTTATTAAGTTTAAAAGGCTTATAATCCCTATAATGGATTTACCCACTAGAGGCATTATAAGCCTGTTTTACTTTGTCACTGTAATTAATTACTTACTTTTATTTATAAAGATTCTATGCTCACCCCTACGAATAATGAAATCGGGACTGATAACTTCTTCTACATTTAAAACAGAAATAAAAGCAGCAGGATCCAATTCTTCCATTAAAGTCTTGAGTTCCCTGACTTCTACAGGATTTAAGACAACATAAAGGACATTTTTCCCTTTGCCAGAATAAGCACCTTGTCCTTTCAAATAAGTGACACCTCTATTGAGTTCTTTGAGGACAGTATCGGCGACTTCTTCATATTTATCTGTAATAATCAAAACACCACGCACAGAATAGCCGCCATTTTGTATAAGAATAACAACCTGACTGAACATGAAGCTGGCAATAAGAGCATACATCATCTGCGGAATCGAAACATAAGTCAAGGATAAGAGCATGACAAAAATATCAAAACCTAAAAGGGCTTGCCCCAGCTGAATACCATACTTCTCCTCAACAACGCGCGCAATAATATCAGAACCACCAGTTGTTCCGCCATAGCGAAAAACAATCCCGCTGCCAATCCCTGCACAAATTCCTGCTACTAGAGATACGACAAGATAATCATGCTGTAAATCAATATGAAGGGGGATTTTTTGAAAGATATAGACAAAAAAATACATGGCAGTCGTGCCATAGATTGTATAAACCATGGCTCTCCGTCCAAAAATAGAAATCCCTAAAGCCATTAGCGGTAAATTAAGAAAATAGCCCGTATAGGTCGGATTAATCCCAAAAAGTGCGTGGATGACCAAGGTAAGACCTGCCATCCCCCCTTCAGCTATATGATTAGCCATATTAAAATTAACAAAACCAAAGGCATAGATAGCTGCTCCTAAAGTAATAAAGATGATATTGCTAGAATGAAAGTTATGTTCTTTTTTCATAATGCCTCCTTATATCAAAAATTATCACTCATCTTCAACAAAACGCCCAATGATATTAACATTATCTACTACCGAAACAAAAGCATCTTTATCTGTTTTTTTCATGATATATTTGAAGTCATTAAACTCTGCACGTGTAATGATGGTAATCAAGACAGCCTTGTGTTCATGATTATAAGTGCCCTCTGCATCATTTATGATAGTAACTCCCCGATTTAGCTTATGATGAACCATACGAATGACACGATCAGGTCTGCTGGTAATAATCATTGCCTGCATTTTCTTTTGCTTCACAAAGACAGCATCAGTCATTTGACTGGATACGAAAATAGTTACCATAGAATAAAGGGCATACTGCCAGCCAAAAGTCAAACCAGCAACTGTCATAATTATAATATTAACTATCAGAGAGACACTGCCGACATTTCGACCCGTTTTTTTACGAACTAAGAGACTGATAATGTCTGTTCCTCCGCTGGAAACATTATTTTTCAGAGCAAAACCAATCCCTGTCCCCATTACCAGTCCCCCAAAAATGGCGTTTATCATCGGATCAGATGTCAGCGTGATTTGCGGAATAAATTGTATAAAAAGGGAACTTAAAGTTACTGTGATAAAGGTAAAAACAGTAAATTTATGTCCTATGGTATACCAAGCAATCACCAAGAGAGGAATATTGATAGCATAAAAAGTCACTGAGACGGGGATTGTAAACCCTAGATATTTGGTTGATAAAGCTGAGACAATCTGTGCTAGACCTGTGGCACCACTAGCGTAAACATTTCCTGGCTGAAAGAAGAAATTAACAGCAATGGATGATAATAAAGCATAAATAATAGAACCAGAAATGCGCTCTCCATATTTTTCTTTTGAAATAGATGATAAAACATGGATAATTTGATAACGCTTAGCTAACTTTTTTAGTTGATGCTTGAAGATGAGAGAGAACTTATTTTTATTCATTTTCTTCTTGAGACTCTAATACTTCTAAAGATAGTTCATCAAGCTGCTTATCGGAAACCAGACTTGGAGCTTGCGTCATAGGATCAGAGGCCTTATTATTTTTCGGAAAGGCAATCACTTCTCGAATGTTGTCTTTGCCAGCCAGCAGCATAACAAAGCGGTCCAACCCCAAAGCTAAGCCCCCATGCGGAGGGAAACCATAATCCATAGCTTCAAGCAAAAAGCCAAACTGTTCCTTAGCGCTTTCTGGTGTAAAGCCTAAAGCAGCAAACATACGTTCTTGCAATTCTTTATGATTAATACGCAGACTGCCGCCGCCGAGTTCATAACCATTTAAAACAATATCATAAGCTACCGCACGTACCTTGCTCAAATCACCTTCGAGTTCAGCAGCCGTATTTTCTTGCGGTAAGGTGAATGGGTGATGGGCACTGGTATAGCGTCCCTCTTCTTCAGACCATTCAAACATTGGCCAATCGACCACCCATAAGAAGTTGAATTTAGAATAATCAATCAGACCCAGTTCTTTAGCCAGACGATTACGCAAGGCACCCAGAGAATTATTTGCTACTTCAAGACTGTCAGCTACGAATAAAACCAAATCATTTTCTTCAAGCTGTAAAGTCTCTGTCAATCTATCTTCGATTGCCGTTAAGAATTTTGCCACAGGACCTGCTAGTTTACTGTTATTATATTTAACCCAAGCCAGTCCCTTGGCACCAAATTGCTTGACAAAGTCTGTCAACTTATCTATATCCTTACGAGAGTATTGATCTGCAGCATTCTTAGCGACAATGGCTTTTACAGCTGGTGCCTGAGTAAATACTTTAAACTCAACATCCTTGACAGTATCTGTCAAGTCTTGTAAAGTCATTTCAAAACGAGTATCCGGTTTGTCAGAACCGTAGCAATTCATGGCATCATCATAGGATAGTCTTGGAAATGGCAATTCAACCTCAATCCCTTTACTATCCTTCATGACACGTGCAATCAGACCTTCTGTAATATCTTGAATTTCTTCTGCTGATAAAAAGGAAGTTTCCAAATCAACTTGCGTAAATTCAGGTTGACGGTCTCCTCGTAAGTCTTCATCACGAAAACATTTTACAATTTGATAATAACGATCAAAACCTGCATTCATCAGCAACTGTTTGGTAATCTGCGGACTCTGCGGAAGAGCATAAAAATGCCCCTGACTGACACGGCTTGGTACCAGATAATCACGCGCTCCTTCTGGTGTTGATTTACTCAGCATAGGAGTCTCAACGTCAATAAAATCCAAATCATCAAGATAGTTTCGAATCGAATGGGTCACTTGAGCACGCAGCTTAAAATTCTTCAGCATTTCCGGACGGCGGAGATCCAAATAGCGATAACGCAAACGTGTGTCATCAGTAACTTCAATATTATCCTTAATTTCAAAAGGTGTTGTTTTAGACGTATTTAAAATCGTTAAAGCTTCAACCTGTAATTCGACTTGGCCTGTCGGCAGCTTGTCATTAGCCTGATCACGTTCAACAACAAGTCCTGTTACTTCAATAACATACTCACTGCGTAACTGCTCAGCAGACTCAACAACTTCCTTAGGTGCATTTTCTGGATTAATAACTAGCTGCATAATCCCTTCTCGATCACGTAGATCAATAAAAATAAGCCCCCCAAGATCTCGGCGTCGGCCTACCCATCCCTTAAGAGTCAGTTTTTGGCCAACTTCTTGAATGCGAACAGAACCAGCATACATTGAACGTTTCATATTATTTCCTTTTCTATGACTTTACTTCCTTATCTATTTTAGCACAAAAACAATGAAATGAAAGCAGCTTTATTTGAATAAAAATAGTAAATAGTGGTCTGAAAGATGATCTAGCCACCGTTTATCTTCATCAAACGGTGTAATAGATAAGTCTTCCATTCTTTCATCATGATACTTATAAACTTTCATTTAAAAATAGAATAAACTACAGTTACCTAAAAAAGGAGCCAGTCTGCCTGATGCGGAACTAACTCCTTTACTTAATATCTTTTGATTAGCCTTTAAAAATGCTAATCAAAAGGTTATTCTTGATTTAATTGTTTAAAAATACTAGCAAAATTTGTTTTGAGGTCATCAAAACTAGCGGTTATTTCCTGACGAGTGGTATTGTTTTTAATCGTCACTTGTCCAGCTTCGACCTCACTCTCACCCAGTGTTATGATTAATTTAGCTTTAAAAGCATCGGCTGATTTGAATTGTGCCTTAATTTTGCGATTCAAATAATCACGTTCTGCTGAAAAACCTTGTTGACGAATAGCTTGAACAAGTTCTAAAGCTGTGCTGTTAGCTCCATCTCCAAGTACAGTCATATAGACATCCAAACTCTCATCTAGCGGCAAGTCAATCTTTTGCTTATCAATAACCAATAACAGACGTTCCAAACCAAGACCAAAGCCAAAACCTGCTGTTGCTGGACCGCCAAAGTATTCAACCAAACCATCATAGCGGCCGCCAGCGCAAATCGTTAATTCACTCTTATCAACTTTAGTAATAAATTCAAAAATCGTATGATTATAATAGTCAAGGCCACGAACCATATTAGTATCAATGACATAAGGAATTTTGAGCAGCTCTAACATATCACGTACAGCCTGAAAATGTGCTTGTGACTCCTCATCCAAGTAGTCCAGAATGGAAGGAGCATTTTCAACAGCAGCTTTATCCTCTTTTTCTTTAGAATCCAATACACGTAGAGGATTTTCTTCCAAACGGCGCTGTGAATCTTTAGAAAGGCTGTCTTTCATCGGTGTTAGATAATCAATTAGTGCCTGACGGTAAGCTTTACGGCTGTCTGAATTTCCCAAACTATTAAGGTGTAAAGTAACGTCTTTGATTCCCAATTCATTGAACAGCTGATAAGCCATGGCAATGGTCTCTACATCAGTAGCAGGATTGCTAGAACCAAAGCATTCTACTCCTAGTTGATGGAATTCCCGCAAACGCCCTGCCTGAGGCCGTTCATAGCGAAACATCGAGCCAATATAAAATACTTTAACAGGTTTTTGAACTTCTGGTGCAAACAGCTTATTTTCCACATAGGAACGCACAACTGGAGCAGTGCCTTCCGGACGAAGAGTGATGTGACGATCTCCCTTGTCATGGAAATCATACATTTCCTTAGTTACAATATCTGTCGTATCACCAACAGAGCGGCTGATCACTTCATAATGCTCAAACATCGGTGTTCTGATCTCACCGTAATGATACTTTTTAAAGGTTTCGCGCGCAAAATTTTCCACATACTGCCATCTAGCGGTTTCTTTAGGTAAAATATCCTGCGTTCCCTTAGGTTTTTGTAACTTCATATCAAAGTCTCTTTCTAAACTAAATTCTTCTTATCTATTCTATCATAAAATGGTAGACAAAACAGGTCTAATCTCAAAAAGCACTAAAGGAACGGACATGCTTGCCATCTTTGATATCCAAAATAATTGTATCCCAGATAGTATCTTCCTACCTCCTCATCTACCGTGTAGGCTAAAGCCAACAACATAGTAACTGTCTCAAAATGGACTATAATCTCTTTTTTACTTTTTCAAAAAATGTTTTGGCATAATTGTTCTTGTTTAGACGAGAAATCATTCATACTATTGACTAACAGTTCATAATCAACAACAATTTTTAAAGTATAGCTTTTGAGATAGGGCACAAATCCGCTGTTTATCCACTTTAATCAAATTTTCATTAAAAATTAGTTAATGTATTGATTTTCCTGAAAAATAGCGCTATAATGCCTTGTCGATAAATTTTTAGGAGAAAAAAAGTGTTTGAAGCTTTAAAAACATTCCTGCTGGGAAAACCCTTAAAATCTGAGCCGGAAGAAGGAGACAGCCATTCGCTGTCTAAATCGCAGGCTTTAGCTATGTTGTCAAGTGATGCCTTATCATCTATTGCTTACGGACCTGAACAGGTCATTTTAGTCTTGACAGCCTTATCAGCTGGAGCTATTTGGTGGTCCTTGCCAATTGGTATCGGTGTCATCATCTTATTGATTAGTTTGACGATTTCTTACAGTCAGGTTATCCATGCCTACCCAAACGGCGGCGGAGCCTATATGGTATCATCGGACAATCTGTCGCCTTCAATGGGACTTCTGGCTGGCGGCAGTCTTCTGATTGACTATATGCTGACAGTTGCTGTCTCAGTCTCATCTGGAGCTGATGCTATTACGTCAGCCTTCCCAGCTCTTAAAAGTGTTAATCTTGAGATTTCTATTGTCTTAGTCTTGATTTTGATGATGATGAATTTACGCGGTCTGCGTGAATCAGCAACCGCTCTTTTTATCCCTGTTTATCTTTTCATTGCATCAACACTATTTCTTTTAGTTTTTGGACTCATCCAAATCTTTACCGGAAATCTCTCTTATGCCGCAACTGCTCATATCGGCCAACCCATATCAGGTTTGAGCTTGGTGCTTTTGCTGCGTGCTTTTACCAGCGGTTCTGCATCTCTGACTGGTGTTGAAGCCATCTCAAATGCTGTTCCCTTTTTCAAAAAGCCTAAAGCTAAAAATGCCGTTAAGACATTGGTGATGATGTCTGCTATTCTTGGTTTTATGTTTATTGGCATCACCTTTCTCAACTATTGGCTTGGTATCATTCCAAATCATAATGTGACTATCTTAGCCCAAATAGCTCAGAAAGTTTTCGGTCACAGCGTTATCGGACAGGCTCTCTTTTATATTTTCCAAATTGCAACAGCTCTTATCTTAGCAGTTGCTGCTAATACTGGATTTTCAGCCTTCCCAATCCTGTCTTACAATATGGCAAAAAATAAATACATGCCCCATCTCTATTTAGAAAAGGGAGCCCGCCTAGGTTATTCTAACGGGATTTTGACCCTAGCTTTCGGTGCTATCTGCCTGCTCTTTATCTTCAACGGATCCACTGAACGCCTCATCCCGCTTTATACCATCGGCGTCTTCATTCCTTTTGCCCTAGCACAAACAGGTATGATTGTTTATTGGAAGAAAACCCTAGGAAAAGGTTTTCTGAAACAGGCTTGGGCCAATATCCTCGGTGCGGCTATTTGCTATGGCATTATTCTGATTCTATTAATTTTCCGTCTGCATGATATTTGGCCATTCTTCCCTATTATTGCCATTCTGATTGCCATGTTCCAAAAGATTAAGAGCCACTACAACAGTGTCGCCGAACAGCTGCGAATCACTGAAGCTAATAAGGCTGTGCATTATTCTGGCAATAAAGTCCTTGTGCTCGTTGGCAATATGACTCAAGCTACTATTGGAGCTGTTAATTACGCCCGCTCTCTCAGCAAAGATGTCATCGCCCTGCATGTCTCAACGACAGAAACTATTTCTAAAGATAATGAAGTGGAGGAAGAATTTAAACACTTTTTCCCAGATATTACCTTTATCAATGTTTACTCAGATTACCGTGACATTATCAAACCAACCGTCAACTATGTTAATGACATGAGCCAGAAGGCCAAGGCGGCTAACAGCACACTGACTGTTTTAATTCCGCAGTTTGTCCCGCGTAAACGCTGGCAGACCCTGCTGCACAATCAAATGAATCTTCGGCTCAAATATTATCTGAGATGGAACCAAGACATCATCATTTCCAGTTACTCCTTCCATCTCAAGAAATAAAGATTTTTGTAAAGTAAACTTACTTTACAAAAATCTTTTGATATACTGTTAAAGTTGACGTAAGTCATATTAACCCAAAAATAAATAGGGGCTAAAGAGCCCTTTATATCGGCTCTATAATTTCTGTAGCGGGTAGAATCTCCGCTAGATGTTATAGAGCCAGAAAAACTCTCCAAGGAAGGCTTCCTTAGAGAGTAGAAGATTTCTTTTCGAATCCGAAATGACTGGAAATTAACCCCAGACCTGATCTGTGATGGTCTTGATGAGGCGGAGCTTCTTCCATTCGTCTTCTTCGGTCAAAATGTTGCCCTCTTCCGTTGAGGCAAAGCCACATTGGGTGGAAATGCCGATATTTTTCAGAGGGATGAGCTGAGCTGCTTCTTCAATCCGGGCAATGACTGCATCGATATCTTCCAGTGCTGGATCCTTGGAAGTAATGACACCTAGCACCAATTCCACTTGGTCACGGCCATTCCAAATGTCCACGATAGGGGCAAAATCTCCTGATCGCTCATCGTCATATTCTAGGAAGAAAATATCGTAGTTGAGCTGACCCAAGTATTTGGCAACAGTCTGGTAACTTCCCTTAAAGAGATAGGTTGATTTGAAATTTCCACGACAGATATGGGTCGCCACTGTCAAATCTTCTGGCAGACCTTCCAAGACCTTATTAATGACATAGACATCATTCTCGGCGATCTCTTCATAAATACGGCGCTGTTCTGGTTGGTCCTGATAGGTTTCCAGCTGCTGAATCAAGTAAGCCCATGTTGTATCGTCTAACTGGACATAGCGAGCTCCCAAATCGTAGAAATGCTGAATGGTATCATGATAAGCCTTAGCCAAGCCATCTAGAAAGTCTGTCCAGCTATCATAGTAATCTGCATAAAGGTCGCTACGATGGTCACGTTTGATAACAAGAGATGGACTTGGAATCGTGACTTTGGGTGTCACTCCTGCTGGTGTAATGGATTTGAGGTATTCAAAATCGCGGTAAAAAGGATGGTTGGGATTTTCTGCAACTTGTCCATTAAGCCGGACATTGGTGGTGCGAGTTTTAGCACCATGAAATTTATAGGAGCTCTCTTGCTGGTAGGCTTCAAAACCGGTCAATTCCCAGAGGAAATCCAAGTGCCACCAAGAACGGCCAAATTCACCGTCTGAGATCACTTCAAGACCATTTTCAACCTGATGATGAACTAGCTCCTCTACCAGATGGTCTTGAATAGCCAAGAGTTCTTCTTTGCTAATCTTCCCTTGTGTAAACTCCTCACGCGCCTCTTTCAACGCTTGAGGACGAAGATAAGAACCGACATGATCGAAATGAGAATGTATTTTTGCCATAAGAAAACTCCTTGAAAATAATGATATGTTCATTTTAAGGGGAAAAGGTATAATTGTAAAATATATATTTTTTATGGTTTTTGATAGCTTTTGGCTATATCAACAAGTCTGCTCTGCTTTTTCCAAAAAAACTATGTCAAGTAACTTTACTTTACAAAAATCTTTTGATATACTGTTAAAGTTGACGCAAGTCATATTAACCCAAAAATAAATAGGGGCTTATAGCCCATCATATCTTACGGAGGAAAGAAAAAATGGCAGTACCTGCACGTCGCACGTCAAAAGCGAAAAAAAACAAACGTCGTACACATTATAATTTGACAGCTCCAACTGTGAAATTTGACGAAACTACTGGAGATTACTCACGTTCTCACCGTGTATCCCTCAAGGGCTACTACAAAGGACGTAAAATCGCTAAAGCTAAGGCTGCGGAATAATAGAAGGGAGATACCATGCGCGTAAATATTACACTTGAACACAAAGAATCTGGTGAACGCTTGTACCTTACTTCAAAAAACAAACGTAACACTCCAGACCGTCTTCAATTGAAAAAATACTCACCAAAATTGCGCAAACACGTGATTTTTACTGAAGTAAAATAAGGTTTCATTACATTTCAGTACATACTGAAAACCCTGATTTTATGCGATTTTTGAAATTTTGAATTTCAGTATATTGCAGCACAAATTAATGAAATCTCTACTTTTTTTCTCTACCTTTTTAGGTTTGAAAAATTGAATCGGATAGTATAAAAAGTTCTAGTTAGACTAGAGCTTTTTTATGTACCAAAGTCATTTGTTGTGCTTTTGAACAATATATGCTATCATATAACTACAATGAAAAAACCAAAGTTTGAATTTTACACACGCCCAAATGGACGTACTGAATTTATTGAGTTCTTACAAACTATTCCACAAAAAGATCAGCAGAAATTACTTGCTACCATTAGTGTTATTCAGGAGCAAGGATTGTTGGTAGCCCAACGTATGGAATGGGTTAAGAAACTTGACAGTGATATTTTTGAAATCCGCTCAAAGGTATCTTCTAATATTCAACGTGCGCTCTATTTTCATGTGGTCGATAATAGCTATGTTATCACACATGGTTTCACCAAGAAAACACAAAAGACACCAGCTAGTGAAATTCGGCATGCCAAGGAACTGAAAAAAGAATTTGAGGAGAACGACCATGACAACTATTAAATTTGATGATTTTTTACAAGATGAACTTAAAAATGATGATTTCAAAGCTGGCTATTTGGTAGAAAAGGCTATTTTAGAAAGCGCAATCGCTGTTTCTAATGCCAGACAAAAGGCTGGACTATCTCAACGAGAACTTGCTACTTTGTCGCATGTTCCCCAATCAACCATTGCACGAATTGAACGTGGTAACAACACCAGTATTGAGACTATGAGCAAAATTGCTTTTGCCCTTAATCAACCTCTTACCATTCACATTGGGTAATGTCATTATCGTAGTTTAAATAAAAGTAAAAAGCCCTAGTTCAAGGGCTTTTGTTGTCTCATAATTCTATGCTGATTGTAGAAATTTTTCCCAATTTCTCTTTGCAAAGAGAAATTAAAATGTGCTATCCCTTTTCAAACAATACTTTCACACGAGCTAGCAAGCTAATCAATAACTCGCCTGAAACATCTTCGATATACCGATAGTCTCTAGCATTGAAATCTATCGTTACTAACTGGTCGAGCAAGACCTTGCCTGTTGTCTCGGTATCTTTCAGGGGAACATAAAAAGGATAGTCCCTTTTAGTGTTGCTGATAGGGGCAAAGATGGCAAGGTTAGAATACTTTGTGACAACGCTGTGGCTCAAACAAATATAGGGACGATAACCTTTTTGCTCATGACCTTGTTTAGGGTTAAGGTTAATTTTGATGATAGACCCCTGCTTAATACTTACCATTGTTCATTACCAACACTTTCAAAAATGAATGGCGTTACAGAAACTGGCTCACCCTGATAATCTTTAAAAAGGTCATCAACTGTTAATTCTGGGACTGTCGTTGCCTTTTTAAGGATAATCTTGTTCCCTGACACTTCATAATCAAGAATATCATTGGTATGTAATTGTAGTTGCTGTACTAATTGTTTTGGGAGACGTATAGCTGAACTGTTCCCCCATTTATTAACTGTTAATTGCATAATGCCACCTCCTCTTTTTAAATATTATATCACAAAAGTATCATTTTGTATATACTTAAATATCTCAACTTTCTTTATCTAATAAATCCTGAGTATTTACAATATATTGCATTTTTTGGTACAAATCTTCAATTTCTTCTATTCTGTCAAAAGCTTTTTCTAAAACACTTGACTTGTAGGCCAGTTCATATTCTGTTTCAGGATCTAGGATAGGTTCTCTTTTTAATAAGTTATCTAATTTTGTAATAGTTTCTAACGCATAAGCTTCAGGAGTACTATAATCTTCCAAATCTAGGGAAAAATTGTGAAAAGTATTTACAGCCTTCAAAAGTAAGTTAGCTTTATCCACATAGTCGTCAGTCTCAAAGATATTATTTTCCAGTTCAATTTGAGAACTTGTCCCAAATAACTGGTTAGGTGTTGCTTTAAAAAATTTTGCAATCTTTTCTAGATTAGCAAATGTTTGGATACCCCATTACTAATAGGGGGGTACGAACGTACATAAAAAGTAGGTTGAATCCTTGATACATCTTGGGTTGCGGGTAATTGGTTCTACTGATTGGAGAAAAGTCCATTTGGATAATTTTCTTCAATCTTTTTCTTTAGTAATAAATAAAAGCTCTTAGAAATACTGCTATACCAGGAATTCTAAGAGTTTTTATTATTTTACAATTTTCGATATTTTGTTTGATTCTTCAACAAAATATTGTCCTATTTTTTGAAAAGAACTACTATTGATTTTTGATTCTTTTTGCTTACCTAGATAAAGGTTGAAGTTTAGTTGAAAAGAATTATTTAATTTAACTAAATTTATGTCTTTAAAGTTCCCTAAATCCACCAATATTCCTATTGAATTTTTCCTTTCAATCAAGGTTTTAAAACTACCTATATCACTAACTTCTGCTAAAATATTTGGAACAAACTTTGAACCATTGACATATTTCCAAAAAACTTCATTGTGTACAAAACGTTCATTAAATATAACGAAGTCTTCATTACTACAGCTTATTAGGCTAATTGTAGATGAGTTAGAAAACTCATGCTTTTTTGATACTGCTAGTTTAAATGGTAAAGAGGTTAGTTTCATTAAATCAAGGTGATCACTATAAAGCTCTTTAGATGATGCAAATAGTGCAATATCCAATTCATTAGATGATATTTTACTAGTTATCTCTTTTGAGCCGTCCTCAATTAAACTCACTTCATTTCGAAGAATATTTTCAATATTTGTAAGATGATCAGTAAGAGCATAAAAACGTGATAAATTCGCTGATATACCAAATTTAATTCGCTTACTCTTTAAAGATTTTAAGGCAGCCTTCCCCATATCCAATTGTTGTATTGCATTTTCTGAATAGTTTCTAAAAATTTCTCCCTCTGCTGTTAAAGATATTTCTGAGTGTGATTGATCCCTAGTAATAAGTGAAACCTTTAGACTTTCTTCAAGTGATTTAATAGCATAACTAACAGTTGGTTGACTGACATTAAACTTACTTGCCACTTTTGAGTACGTTTTTAAAGTACACAGAGCGTTAAAGTATTCCAATTGGCGGAGTTTCATTTCATCACCTCATATAGATAGTTTTTATAGGAAATGCTGTATTTGACTATATTACATTCTTCCTTCTATAATGTCAACCATAAAGTAACTTTCATAAATCAATAATACGGTGGTTTGCTATTTTGATTTAGTCAAATTGATCAAGTATTTTTTCAAAAGTTTCAATAAGAGATACTTGTTTCCCTTTGGGAAGTTGCTTTATTTTCATTTTTAATCGTCTAAGAGCGATATCAGATAATGGTTCAGGTACTTCTTCTGAATTATTAAAATTAAAAAATTCTTCTATTGTTAAACCTAGTGCAGTAATAACTTTATTAAGAGTTCGAATACTTATATTAATATTTTGATTTTCAATCTGATTAATATATTTTAAACCTAATCCAGCTTTTTCTGATAATTCTTCCTGACTAAGTTTCTTCTTTTTCCTACAGTATTTAACTTTTTTAGCAATGTATTGCTGTAAATAATTATCTTTTACCATAACTATAGGATACAAGTTTCGTAACAAAGTTTTAACCCCTTATATAATACTTTGTATTGTTTAAAATACTATGATGTGCTATAATTTGCTCTATATGTATAGCGCGAGCCTATACATATAGGATATTTTATTCTATAAAAATATTTAAAGGAGTATAGCCTATGGAAAATATTGTTGTCTCCATTTTTCATATTGAAAGTGAAGCCTTTCAAGCCTTTTCGGATCTAAAACAATTTGGACAAACAGAAAATACAAAATTAGCTCAGGCTTCGATTGTGAAAGCTGAAAATGGCGTTATTAACGTCAAAGATAGCTTTGATTTAATGAATTCCTTAGGAAACGATTATTTCAAAGGAGGATTAATTGGTAGTCTAGTCGGAATTTTAGGTGGACCACTTGGTGTTCTCCTTGGTTTCGCAGCAGGAGGAACTATCGGTGCTTCTATTGGTTCAGACAAAGAATTAACCAATTCGGCATTAATCACAACTGTCAGCAAAAATCTTATTAATGGTGAAGTGGCAATTATTGCACTTGTGCAAGAAAGTGATGAATCTGTTTTAAATGCTATTTTTGAAAAGTATCAGGTTCACATTGCTAGGTGGGATGTCGCTACTGTTTCAGCAGAAGTAGAATCAGCCTTCCAAATTCAACAAGACCTAGCGCATCAAGCTAAGGCTCGATTAATGGCTGATAAAAAAGAAGCTCGTCATAAAAAGTTTGATAAGCTAAAAGCTGATATTAAAGAAAAATTTTCAAAAGAGAAATAGCTTTTTAACTTAATCAAGTCATCTTACGTTTATTTTTAATTTTTAAAAGGAGAAATCTCTATGACAAATTCAACTATCCCTCAACCAACTCGTAATAAAGACAATAAAGGCTGGTTAGACTTTGGGCCTCGTAACGTTGAACGTGATCGTGAAAATCCAGATATTTTAGTTCCACCAACAACAGACCATGGTACTTTATCAAATATGCGTTTTAGTTACTCTGATGCTCATAACCGTATGGAAGAAGGTGGATGGGCACGTGAAGTCACCATCCGTGAATTACCAATTTCAGATGAGCTGGCTGGTGTTAATATGGCATTAGCACCTGGGGCTTACCGAGAAATGCACTGGCACAAAGAAGCTGAGTGGGGACTAATGCTTTATGGGAATGCACGGGTAACAGGGATTGACGAACATGGTCAAACCTTTATTGACGATGTCCAAGCTGGTGATTTGTGGAACTTTGAGTCAGGGGTAGCCCATTCCATTCAAGCACTAGATGAAGGCTGCGAATTCTTGCTTGTCTTTAATGACGCCAACTTCTCAGAAAATCAAACCCTTTTGCTAAGCGATTGGCTAGCCCATACACCAGAAGAAGTTGTTCAAGCTAACTTCAAGCAAAGTGAAGAGGTTCTTGAAGCCCTTCCTAAAAAAGAAAAATACATCTTTAACGGAACATTGCCTCAATCCATTGCAGAAGAAAAACGTCCTAACTCAAAAGGGGACACTGTTCATCCACTAACCTTCCATTTGGACGATATTGACCCTATTGAAACGGAAGCTGGTCGTGTTTGGATTATTGACCAATCTGTCTTTCCAGCTGCTAAAAGTATTGCAGGTGCGATTGTTGAAGTGGAACCAGGTGGTATGCGTGAACTTCACTGGCACCCTAAATCATCTGAGTGGCAATATTACATTTCAGGTCAAGCAAGAATGGGTGTTTTCAACTCTAATGGTTTAGCTCGGACGTTTGACTTTAAGGCTGGAGATGTTGGTTATGTGCCAAATGTCGCAGGCCACTATGTTCAAAATACAGGAACAGAAAAACTCGTTTTTGTTGAAGTCTTTCCAAATCCTGATTATTCCGATATTTCTCTTAATAAATGGCTGGCATCTGTTCCTACAAAAACAGTTGCTGAACATTTGAACCTCTCAGAAGATGTTGTGAAACGTTTCCCACAAGAAGCTCAACCTGTTGTCTGGTTTGACCCTGAAAAGATTCAATTCAATAAATCTGAAAAAAAGCCTTTCTAATGACTAATTCTGAAAAGAAAACCAAAAACTTTGATTTTTTAGTCATTGGTGGAGGAATAACGGGGTTAACCGTTTCAAGTAATTTAGCAACTGAAGGTAAGTCAGTTGCCTTGATTGAATCCAGAGATTGGGGTGGAACGAGTATTAACCGTGGTGCAACAGCGAAAAAAGCGATTCTGGCTTTAAGTGAGTTACACCATAAGATTGAAGCCTTTCAAGGTAAAGGTTTCGATGACGTTCCAACCATCAACTGGGAAGATATGATTAGCCATCGTGATTGGCTAGTTGAAGATCAGCGAGCGAGGGCAAAAGAGCGCGCTATTTCTTCTGGTGTTTATACCTTTGAAGGGCAAGCGAGATTTCTAGATGATCACCATGTTATCGTTGATGGACGAGTTCTGTCAGCTGATACGATTGTAATCGCAACAGGGTCTAGACCTCGAGAGCTGACGTTTGAAGGTGCTCAATTTGTAGATGATAGTGGTAATTTGTTACGACAACATCGGAAACCAAAAGAGATTGCTATTATTGGCGCTGGCGTTATTGCTCTCTCGCTCATTTCAAGCTTTACCGAGGCAGGCATTAAGGTACATGTTATTCAGCACAATGATGGTATTCTCAGAGGCTTTGATAAAGAGCTCGTTGATACTTTAGTCTCACGATTACAGGCAAAAGGAGCTGAGTTCCATTTAAATGCCGAACCCATGAAGGTTTTTAAAGAGGATAATGGGCTCTACACCGTATTACTATCAACAGGGGCTTCCTTAAACGTTAATGGCATTTATGATGCTGCTGGACGTGCTCCTTATATCCAGCAACTAGATTTAGAGAAAGCAGGTATTAGCTATAATGCCAAAGGGATTGCAGTTAATGATTATTTGCAAACCTCTAAAGAATGGATTTATGCTTTAGGAGATTGCTGTGACGCTCCTGTTCCTAAATTGACGAGCTACGGTGATTATCAGGCAAAATATCTAGCTAACTTACTATTAGGTCATAGGAGTGATCGTATTTCCTATCCTAAAGCACCTGCTGTAACTGTTTTTAGTATTCCTAAGTTAGGTCAGGTTGGTATGTCTATTAATCAAGCAAAAACAGAGCCTCATAACTATACCATTAAAGCTGTTGATATGAGTCATTGGCAAAATTATAGGCGTGTTAGGGATGATTTAGCACAATTAAAACTAGTTATTGATAATCAAAGTCAAAAAGTTGTTGGTGCAGAAATCTTAAGTGATAGCGCAGATATTTTAGTAAATTATTTAGCTTTACTCATCAACTTGGGGGCCAGCATGCAAGATGTTCAGGATATCATTTTTGCTTACCCTTCCATAGCAACTGATTTATATGGTATTTGGACGTAACAATAAAAGAGGAACTCACTTTTTATGGTGGCTTCCTCTTTTTAGAAGGGAAATCAATGAAAGCATCTGAAATCACGGCACTCAACCAACGAACGATTATAGCT
Source organism: Streptococcus ratti FA-1 = DSM 20564 (assembly GCF_000286075.1). Classification (GTDB taxonomy): domain Bacteria; phylum Bacillota; class Bacilli; order Lactobacillales; family Streptococcaceae; genus Streptococcus; species Streptococcus ratti. Next base: position 1,460,025 of record NZ_AJTZ01000005.1, read on the forward strand.
ATGTTCCTAACTTTTACGGGAGGTTTTATTGATAGTTTTGCCTATAGCAATTTTGAACACACCTTGCCACTGACCCAATCTGGAAATATGGTTTTGCTGACAAGTGATTTTATTTCAAAGGATTGGTCTGGAGTCTCTATTAAGCTTTCGACACTCTTTGGATTCTTTTTAGGAATTATTATTTCAAGGTATCTTGCTAAAAAAGTTCACACCATTTTCTTGGAGTTTTACTTGCTCTTTCTCTTTTTAGCATCGGTTTTGTGCAGCTATATTTTAATTGATACGGTTAGCGATCCACTTGCCCTATTTCCTTTATCATTTAGTTTAGCTTTAACCGTTGCTTGCTTTGATAAAGTTGATGGACAACCTTATAATGATGCGTTTACAACGGGAAATATTAAAAAAATGGTCTTATACTGGTCAGATTTTGTCCTCACTAAAGATGATAACAAAAAGAAATTAGCCTTATTATTTACAAAAGTCGTTTTTTCTTTTGTAACAGGTGCACTTGTTGCACAGTATTTCCAAAAAATGATATCACGCCATACCCTACTTTTAGTGTCAATACCAATCCTATTTTTAATAATATATTATGGATTTAGTATTTTAAAAATAATTACTTCAAAGTCAGACTGAATATAAAAAGCAAACATGGTACGTAAGTTTTACAGGCAATGTAATCGTCATATCAGAAAGTAGTGCTATGAAATTTTAAAAATATTTTAAATGGAATCTAAGGTAAGAGATTTCAACGATTATTATAAGGACTATATTTTTACTACAAATATTTAAAAAGGCGAACAATATCAACTTCTAAATAGAATCTTAAATTGTTTGCTTCTTTATTTGATTTTGCCGTTTGCTGCTAATTTTTGGATGGCTGAAATTCTATTGACAATAATCTATATCAATAACGGATTTATTTTCCCGCTATTCATGACAACTCTGCAAGGAACTGTCGAAAATGCACGGAGTACCATTTCCTCATTATCAAATGCGGCGATGTACTTAGGTGAAACAATTGCCGGCATTGTCGGAGGAGTCCTTTTTGTAACTTTTACAGGATTCTCAGGAATTTCTGTTTTTGCTGCTATTATGATTGCCTTATCTTGGCTGCTTTATGCACAAGCAGGAGCCTTTAAGAAAAATTGACCATAGATTCTATTGTTTTCACAATAATATTTTATACTAAAAAGACTGAAAAACTAATATTAGTTTTTCAGTTCTTGTCTTGTATTTTTATGATAAATTGTAAAATATAGTGCAACAAAAAAACTCATAGCGTTTCATTGGTGTAAACTGTAAGTAACCACACAAACAGAACCCGAGGAAAAACTATGAGCTACTCCCATCTTACCATAACCGACCGAATAAAGATAGAAACCTACTTAGAATTAGGTTTGAAACCTTGCCAAATTGCAAATAAACTTGGCATGGCGAATAATAGACACTCTCATCTGCAAAACTTTCTAAGTATATATTAGTGACATTCATTATATCACAGATATAAATTTCATATAAAAAGTCTGGTGCTTTCGCCTCAGACTTTCGTTTTCTTATACCATTCCGCCCAATACTTGACCGACCAAATAGGCCACGAGTGCTGCACTCAGACCAACAAGCACTGTACGGAGAATCCCTTTTTTCTTTTCACGCCTCCCTAGTATAACCTATAATAAAAAGGTTTACAATTTATTGATGAATACTTTCAGAAAAATCAAAGAGCAGCGTTAGGGCTACTTTTTGATCCGCAGGGTCAGTGCAGCAAAAGCGAGAGAGCCTAGCATATTATACGATTATTGATGACGCTTTTGTACAGATAATTCTTCTCTGTAAAAATTTATCTTCTCGACTAACTTCTCGCGATTTTCCTGTAACTCTGAGAGATTGCTGTCCAATAACTTTAAATGATCTTCCAACAATGCCAGTCTCTCTGGATAGGTTCTTTCTCCTTTTTCACGAAGATCTGAATAATGCTTGATATCCTTTATCGGCATACCGACAGCTTTTAAGCGCAAAATAAAAAGCAGCCACCGATAATCATCGTCATCGTAATACCTTCTGTTGCCAGCGTCCCTGTGCGGTTTTAACAAGCCTTCGCTTTCATAATATCTCAGCGTGTGAATGCTCAGCTGAGTCAGCTTTGCAAATTTTCCGATTAGATAGTGCATTTTCCCCTCCTGCTTGACCTCTAGTTAACTCTAGGTGTTATAGTCATTATATCTTAAAAGGAGGATTTTTACATATGAGAAATTCACAAGGTTATGTTTGTATTACTGGGGCAAGTTCTGGCATTGGTTTAGAGACTGCAAAGGCGTTTGCAAAATTGGGGAATAATCTCATTTTAGTTGCTAGACGTCAGCAACGGTTAGAAAAGCTCAGGGAGGAAATACTTGTCAATTTCCCAGAGTTAGATATTGTTGTCAAATCAAGAGACCTTTCTATTGCAGAGAATGCTGTGAAACTTTATGATGATTTAAAACCTTACCCTATTATGACTTGGATTAATAATGCTGGTTTTGGCAATTATGACAGTGTTGCTCACCAGGATTTAGAAAAAATCGAGAAGATAATCCATTTGAATATTGAGGCTTTGACCGTACTTTCCTCTCTTTATGTCAGAGATTATCAGGATAGCGATGATGCCCAGCTAATCAATATTTCATCTCGCGGCGGCTATATGCTGGTCAGCAATGCTGTGACCTACTGTGCCACAAAATTCTACGTCAGTGCCTTCACTGAAGGACTGGCGCTAGAGATGAAAAACAACCAGCATAAACTGCAGGCAAAAGTCCTTGCCCCAGCTGCAACGCAAACCGAATTTGGGAAAGTCGCAACAAACTCCAGCACCTATGATTACAATCAGCATTTCAAACAATACCACACCGCTAAAGAGATGGCAGATTTTTTAATCCAGCTGTATCAAAGCGACAGCGTGGTGGGTTTAGTGGATGTCAAAGATTTTAGCTTTCACCTGAGCCCGCCGCTTTTTCACCATTAACTTTAGACGATAAAGCTTCGATAGTCTTATGTATCGAGGCTTGTTTTATTTTTTAATGTTCCTCTTGTCCCAGCAGGCTGGATTAGTGATATGGGAACCGACTGAAGGAAGCTTAACGGACAAATTATTTTTGAAGGCACAATTTTAGACTGTCAAACCTCTAAAATGACAATATTTGAAACAGCTGCCCTGCAAAGATGATGTGGGGCGTTTTCTCTCATAAAAAATAGAGAGTGAATAAAAATTAATTGATAGCCGTCAAATCAACTTTTTTCACTCTCTTTATTTTGAGGCTCGGGCGAGATCAGCCGCTGGATAAGATTTCTCTCGTCCGCTGCATCACATCACTAGTTCAGTACAAAGTTCAAAGACCAACCACTTGTCTTCTCTTGGCATTATACTGCCGGCTCTGTTGGCAGATTCATTCCTTTCCAGCCTTCAAATGCTCCTGCCAGTTCATAGGCTTTGAAGCCAGCCTTATACAGAGTCAGTAGAGCTTGTTTCCCTAAAATCGTACCACCGTTCCAATCATATACTACATAGGTTTTACTCTTGTCAAGATTATCCAACTGATCAGGTAAGTCCTTAGCAGCTATGGCCTTTGCTCCCTTGATTTGTTCCTTCTTCATTTCAGCCGGAGCATTGCGAATATCAAGAACAACATAGTCCCCATTCCCACTTTTCATGGCTTCTAAAAGGGGAAAATGATTAATGTATAATCCCATGTACATTTCTAAAAATTCAATTTTATCCATTATTTTCCTCCGATCTTATTTGCTATACTGTCAAGTAGGTCTTTTTGCCAATCAGACAGGTTTGCGATGACATCCTGCTCTATTTGCTGCATTTCTTCCCAACTGTTTAGTACTAAGTTTTGACCCTTACGTGTCACAGCTATTAGATTTTGCCGCCTGTCTTTGGGATTTTGCTGACGCTTTACAAAGCCTTTTGATTCAAGGCTATCAATCAACTGCCCTACTGTGGTCCTGTCAATAAACATGAGCTCACTGATCTTAACCTGTGTCATGGAATCATGATTGGTAAGAGTAAGCAAAATGCCATAATCCCTCGAATCAATATCATAAGATGACAAATGTGTTGAAAAGCGCCTATCCATTTCCTGAGCTACTTTACTCAGTGCATAGCCCCATGATTGTTCTAATTTCAAATAATCACCTTCTCTGATTATCAGTATAACTGATTATATGATTTATCCATCATTTTGTCAAATATCAAAAAACATGAGGACTTTGGCACTGGCTCCACCAGCGGGGCAGAAGACAATCACTACAATTTCTTATTGAGTAAGATAGCTTTATTGCCAGCTTTTAAAAATGTTACGTATTTTTAGATAAATCTTTGACAAAGCTGTTATTAAACTGTATTCTTAAGATAAGAATACATCAAATCTTTTTGATATGAGGTGATTACAATCAGTCAGTATACACGTAACGCTCAAGTTTTCAAGGCACTTGCTGATGAGAAGCGCCTGCAGATATTGGATTATTTACAGCATGGGGAAACATGTGCCTGTGTCTTGATTGAGGCCTTAGATATTCCCCAGCCGGCACTGTCCTATCACATGAAAATTTTATGCCGGTCTGGACTTGTTATCAGCAGGCAGGAGGGAAAATGGAAACACTACAGTATCAGTAGTTTGGGCTTCAGCTATGCCATAGAGCGCCTCGAGCAATTAACCGCTGCTGACAGCAGACATTCTAAAATGTGCAATTGTCAGCGAAAGTCATCTTAAGTATGACTTTTATTTGAACATAATATATCAATTTTTTTTGATGTATTATCTGTAAAATAGGAATGGAGACATGATAATGGGGACATTTATCCAAGATCAGATACTCGGTATGAAATGGCTCAACAGACTGATTGGCAGAATTCTGTCATTGCTCGGTCTTAACTTAGAGTCAAGACTGGGAGGCAGCTTACAGTTTTTTATTTACGATGTTATCAAGATTACCATTCTTTTATGTGTCTTGATTTTTATCATTTCTTATATTCAAAGTTATTTTCCGCCAGAACGCAGCCGAAAAATTTTAAGCCGTTTTGACGGTTTGGCAGCAAATAGTATCTCTGCTTTGCTGGGAACCGTAACACCTTTTTGCTCTTGCTCCTCCATTCCTCTTTTCATGGGATTCTCAAGTGCCGGACTTCCAGTTGGTGTGACCTTTTCGTTTTTAATTTCATCGCCGATGGTTGATTTAGGAAGCTTAATTTTGCTGATGAGTATCTTTGGCGGTAAAGTTGCTGTTATTTACGTTGTTTTTGGCTTGGTGCTTGCCGTTGTCGGCGGCTCCATTATTGAAAAACTGGGCATGGAAAAATATGTTGAGGATTTCGTAAAAAGTGCTCAGGCTGTTAATTTGGAGGCAGCAAGCTTATCCCAGTATGACAGACTCTCTTTTGCCAAAGAACAGGCTGCTGAAACCTTTAAGAAAGTCTTTCCTTATATTCTGGCAGGTGTCGGCATTGGAGCTCTTATTCACAATTGGATCCCAGAAGGTTGGGTAACTCAGGTACTTGGCAGCCATAATCCTTTCAGTGTGATTCTTGCAACACTTATTGGTATTCCTATGTATGCGGATATTTTTGGCTCTATTCCAATTGCTGAAGCCCTTCTGAGTAAGGGCGCTCAGCTGGGAACGGTACTATCTTTTATGATGGCTGTCACCACTCTCAGCCTGCCGTCACTCATTATGCTAAAAAAGGCTGTCAAGCCTCAGCTCTTATGCGTTTTTGTCCTTATTTGCACTGTTGGTATTATTTTAGTAGGATATGGCTTTAATATCCTGCAGTCATTCATATTTTAGGAGGTATAAAGATGTCACTATTTGCCAAAAAAGAAAATCAGCACCCTAACAAGACTGCTGCTGAAAATGATGCTGCCGTTTTTAAAGTACTGGGATCCGGTTGCAAGAAATGCCAAACTCTAGAAACTAATGTCAGGCAAGCTTGTGAGGAAACGGCATTGAATGCTGCTGTTGAACATGTCACCGATTTCAGCCAAATCGCTAACTATGGTGTTATGTCTACGCCAGCTCTTGTTTTAAACGATGAAGTCATCTCTGCCGGTAAAGTCTTGTCAGCAGAGGATGTGAAAGTCATTATTCAGGAGAAACTGTCATGACCTAAAGCTCAAAGTTGCCTTTGTCTGCCTGCACAATTCCTGCAAAAACCAGATGACCGAAACCCTGTTCCATTATTCAGATATTTTTGAGGCCTATTCAGCAGGGATACAGACAAAATTAAAACAGCTTAGGTAAAATTTATCTAGAGCTGTTTTTGTTGTTAATGTCCCCCTCTAACTGGCTAATACGAGGCTTTATTTAAGTCCTGGAAATCTGCTAATAAACCGCAAGAGCAGCACAAACCAAGTCAAGAAAACAGGCAAGGCGCATGCTTTTTCGACACTTATTTCTCTCCTGCTTTCTCTAGCAGACTAACTAAATCATAAGTCTCCTCAATGAATTGTTCACGGCTATAATTTTTTTGTGATAAAAACCACTCAATCATGGCAATAAGTCCAGCAATTCGGATGTGGATGGTAAAATCTTTTGAGTTGCCAATTTCCTCAGAAAAGACGCTATCGTTCTCTGTTAAAAATACTTTGAGCACTTTGCGTATCGAACGAATGGCAAAGGGATAATTCGTTTCATTGAATAAGCGTTTGAAAAAGATGGTCTTTTCCTGAAGATAGTCATAAAGCTTACCCAAGCTGACAAGAAATACATCTTGTTGGCTAAGGGATTGCATCAAGTCAATATCACTGACAATTGGCAGCAGACTTAGCAGATAAGCATCTAAAAGGGCATACTTATCCTCAAAATGTAAATAAAAGGTTGAACGATTGATGTCAGCTAGGTTGCTAATATCATTGATGGTTATTTCGGTAAAATCTTTTTCTAAAAGTAAGTTTGCAAAGGCTTCATATATAGACTTTTGTGTTCGTTTGAAGCGACGATCTTGTTTATTCATTGGTGATTTCCTAGACAATATTAAATATGTGTTGATTATACAACAAATAGGAATTTTTGCCCATTGTTTCCTCGTTTTCATCTGATAAACTGAAGGCATTAAGAAACTGGAGGAAAAACGATGAAACGTATTATCTTTATGGGAGTTCCCGCATTTGGTCACACCAATCCGACCTTATTAGTGGTCCAAAAATTAGTTGAAAACGGACATCAGGTTCGCTACTATACCGTCTCAAATTTCAAAGAAAGCTTAGAAAGACTTGGTGCTGAGGTGATTTGCTACGATGAGAAAATGGCTTATATGACAGTTGAACATGTCAATCAACCCACTCACAATCAAAAAAACCATTTTTCAGCCCTTTTAGCCATCGTTTCAGAAGCTATTGAGGATATCCGAAATACCTATCTTGAAGAGATTGGAGCTTGGCAGCCTGATGTCATTGTTGGCGACTCTCTTGCCCTGTGGGCCTCTGTCATTGCTGATAACCTAGATGTTCCATACGTTTCCTACAATACGCATTTCGCTTTTAACGAACAGACACCAAACATGTTAAGTGATACTTCTTTCAAAGACAATTTTAAAATGTTTTTGCACTTGCCTGAAATGATGGCAAATTACCAAAAAATAAAAAGGCTTGGCTATCCAACCAAGCACGTCACCGATCTCGCTTTCACCAGAAGTGACTGTCCTGTCATCGTAACAACATCACGGAGTTTCCAGCCTGCCGGTGCTAGCTTTGGCGAAACGATTCACTTTGTCGGACCGGTTATCCGAGAAAGCACCGCAGTTTGGAAAAAGTCTAATCGCCCGCTTGTTTATATTTCATTGGGGACTGTTAATAACCAAGCGAGCGACTTCTATCGTCACTGTTTTACAGCTTTAGGGAATAAGGAGTTCGACGTCCTCTTATCTGTTGGGGCCAAAACAGATATAAACTCATTAGGACAGACTCCTCAAAATTTTCAAGTCGCTCATTCGTTTGATCAAATAGCTGTGCTAAAGTCAGCTGATGTTTTCCTCACTCATTGCGGCCTAAACAGTACTAGCGAGGCACTCTATTACGAGGTTCCCCTCCTTGTTTTTCCTCAAACAGTCGAACAAAATATGGTTGCTGAGCGAGTTCTGGCAGCTGGTGCTGGTTTCAAACTTGAAAGCTGCGCCCCTACGACCATAGCTCAAGGCATTGAGGAAGTCCTTTATCATACTAATTATAAGAAACAAGCCAGCAAAGTAGCACAAGATTTTAGAGCTAGCGGTGGTGTTGAAGCAGCTATGCAAATTATTCTAAATCCCAAACAATAATGGAGTGAATAGCCTATGAGCAAGACAGACAGAACAATCAAAAATTCAGGTCAAGAAATTGTCTGCGCTAGCATCAAAAACCTACGTGATTTAGGTGGTTACAGAACCGTTGATGGAAAAACGGTCAAACACCATCTCCTTTTCAGAGGACCTGTCTTAGCAAATCTCTCTCAAGAGGCTCAAGCAAGGATAGATAGCTTACAGCTCAAACAAATTTTAGATTTAAGGTCAGAGCAGGAAGCCATGCAAATGCCCGATTATATTCCGAAAAAATGTTCTTATGTGAGACACTGTGCCAGTGTCATCAACGGAGTTGAAATCGACCTATCTCCAGAAGCATTAAAAAACAATATTTTCAAAAGCCCTTGGAATTTTATCCGCTTGCTAAAAAACTCTTTCAATCAAACCAGTTATAATGACATGGTCTTTTCAAATCCAGCCTTCTATGAGCTCTTTCAATTACTAGAAAATCAACAAGTACCGCTTTACTTTCATTGTACAGCCGGAAAAGACAGAACTGGTCTGGCAGCACTTCTCGTCTTATTGGCATTAGGCGTAACCAAAGAACAGGCTTTAGATGATTTCGAATTGACAAATCATTACTATGCGAAGAAGATTAAAGCAGCACAAGAAAAACATCAATTACTATGTCGTTTTTCCAAAAAAGCAAGGCTACTTATCCAGTCAAGTGAAGGGGTAACTAGACTAGCTGCAGAACATGCTCTGCAAGCTATTTTAGACAAATACGCTTCCTTTGAAAACTACTTTTATCAAGAATTTGGTCTAGATGAGACAAGGTTGGAACAACTTAGACAAAATTATACAGCTTAACGTATTTTAAAATCATACAGCGCCTCTAAGAATAGGCAAAAAGTCCATCTTTTGAGGTGTTGTATGATTTATACCAAAAGACTTCCTACTCCATCTAACTAGGTCATATAAAACTTTATTTAATCCCTAGAAATCTGCTAATAAACCGCAAAAACAACATAAACCAAATCAAAAGTGCAGGAATAATGATAAAGATAGTCTCAAATGGCAGTAACCAAGGATAGGCCATGACAAGCTGCGATAGTGCGACAAGTATCCCCGTAACTAAAATGAGCTTAGATTTTTTAGACAGCGAGAAACTGATGGTCACAATAAACACAGACAGCGCTAGGGAAGCCATGTGAACTGCTGCCACCATAGATGAGATGATCAGTTTAGCAATGGTATCATCTAAAACCATATGATAGACTGGGTAAACAAGCCTTCCTGAAAATAGAGAAGTTAAAACTAAAGCCATAGCAAGGATAATGATCAAACTGCTGCCAATACTTTTAACCAGTCGACATTTGACGTAGGCCAATAAGAGATGACTAGAGATGAGCAGAAAAACCGCAGAGAAGATGGCTGCTTCAGAAATAACCGCAAGGGCTGTGCCATGTTTTTCTACCCATAATACGAGTTCAGAAGAGGTTGATAAATCTTGCGTTATGGACATCAGAAAGTAATAAATGGCTGAAATGAATAAAGCAAAGCCCCAAAGCGAGCAAAATAGCAAGTATTTTTCTATTTTTCCCTTGTTTTTCATTTCGCCTTTCCCTCCATGATATGCTCTATCAAAATAAGTTCATTTCACAAAGCACTCACTATTTCAAACCATTAAACTTTTCTGTTTTCAGCTGCTTTATGTCAATCCCCTTATCCGCAAGAAACTTTTTCATAGCCTCAACATCATCAGGCTGACCAGCTAAGAGATAGGTGGCTTTGTTGCCGTACTTATCTACTACTTTCTTCAAGCTTTCTTTACTTTGGGAAAGGCTGGCGCTGCTGTCGTAGGTCAGCTTGCTGTCTTGTTGATCCAGCCGATACAATTCTTTATCAAAGACCGTCACTCCCTTATCCAAATGGTTGAGGATAAGGTCACGTTTACCGACCCACTCTTTAACGATTGGCCTCATCGCTGCAATACCAACATCAGAGGCAAAGCAGACAAGCGGTGAATCATCATTTTGAATCTTTAAGGTGGACTCCAGCCAACTCACCTCAACCTTGCTGCCAACTGGCAAACTGGTCAAGGTTTTCTTAAAAGTACTGCTGCTATTATGCGTCAGAATGAGAATCTCATTGTCATCAGGATTGGAAGCAATAGTCAGCCGGCGACTCTTTTGAGCGCTTTCTTTGACTTCAGGTAAAGTAATCTTAGCGTAAGAACCAGCTTTCCAAGTCATATTCTTGGGTTTCGTCAGATGAATGAAATAAAGATCGCTGCTGGGATTTTCAATGGATTTGACAGTCAGAGTTTGACTGCGGCCCAAGTAGCTAATCACTCCCCAAGTTATCAGACAGCCAAGAAGTCCCACTGCAAGAATTGATAGAATAATCGTTAACATTTTAGAAGGTCCTTTCTTCATTTATTTTCTCCTTATTATTGCCAAAATTTAAGCGATAGCCAAGCCGCCAAAGCAAAGACAGGAACAAAACCAATTACCTTAATGATTAAGTCCGTATCCGGCAGGCTGTAAATATAAAGCATGGTAGCTGCTGCCGCCAGCCAAATCCCTAAAACTTTGCAAATTGCAGGCAAGTCCGCAATCATGCAAAGTCCAATAGCGGCAAGCAGCAAACCGCCTGTCACAAAAGACATAAAGTCAGGGCTTGAAAAATTGATTGGCTGTAGAGTCGCTCCCCAAATCACCACCAAAAGCCCAATCACAGCCAAGGCTGCTCCAAAAATACCTAATCCATTCATTTCTTTGCCTCCATTTTTAGTCATAATTTTTCTCCTTTTATTTTAAATTTGAGTAACCTCTAAAACCTGTTTGCTTAGGACTTTTCGATTGAATGAACAAAAACACTTATTCATTCAGTCGCTTTTAAAAAATAAAGAATTTCTATTCTTTATTTAAAAAGTCCTTTGACAAAATAAGTAGCTAAAATTTCAATGGTCTGACTGACATTAGAAAAATCCTTTTCAGTGATATGGGTGTCCATATAGTAGAAAAGCTGATAAACCTGCAGCACCTCTTGGATTTTCTCTTGAGAATAGCCTTCTGCCAGCATGCGATTAGTAAAGGTTTCCACTAAAAACTGATGAAAGGGATTATCAGACTTGCCTTTTTCTGAAGCATAATAGCTGTGCAGCTCATCAGAGATGGCGGGATTATACCATTCTGTCAGAATCTTATTGGATGAAATAAGGCTGCGCGACTGCCCAAAAATCTGACCAATGAGTTCAACCGCGTCTCCTTCCCAATCAATCTCATCCATCATAGCTTGGCGCACGCGGTTATTCTCATCAATATAAACATCCAGAAAAATAGCTTCCTTGCTGTCATAGTAATTATAGAAAGTCCCAGCTGCCACTCCGGCTTTTTTAGTAATTTCAGAAATGCCTGTCGCCTTGTAGCCTTTTTTCGAAAAGATCTCACAGGCAGCTGTCTTTAAGGCTTGTTTTTTGTTTGTCAGCATCAATACCATCCTTCTCAGCAATATGAATGAATTTCAACTTCTATTCATTCATATTTTACAATCTTTTTTTCTGCCTGTCAAGCCAAGGATCAAAGTTAAACGCCTTATCGCTTTAAAGAGCAGAAAAGAAAGCGGAACAGATTTCCATTGCGGTTAACAATGGCGTTTTAGTCTTTATCCATATGATGTTTTTCTTTCCACCCTTTAATATAATTGAGCCTTTGTTTTATTCTGGCTTCATTGCCTTCTTCGGTTGGTTTGTAGTAAGTATGATTGGCTACACTTTCAGGGCGTGTCGGCATTGCTGTCAGCTTATCTTTATAAAAATGCGCCAGCTGGTAGCCTTTGCCGTAGCCGACTTTTTTCATGAGTTTGGTAGTCGCATTGCGCAGGTGCAGAGGTACAGGTTCGTCAATGGTCTGCTTGATATCTTTTTGCACAGCCGTTCTTGCCTTATAAACAGCATTGGATTTGGGTGCTAAGGATAAATAAATCACACACTGGGTTAAATGCACATCACACTCGGGCAGACCGATATAGCGGCAAGCCTGAAAGACATTGACTGCCAGATTAAGAGCACTGTTGTCCGCTAGGCCGATATCTTCGCTGGCAAAACGAATCAAGCGCCTGGCAATATAAAGAGGATCTTCACCGCCGTCAATCATCCGTCCCAGCCAGTAAATGGCCGAGTCCACATCGCTGTTGCGCATAGACTTATGAAGGGCAGAGATAATATTATAATGCTCTTCGCCAGCCTTATCATAGTAAGCCGTTTTCTTATCCAGCAGCTCTTCTAAAAGATCGCCTGAAATAGTCACTTGTTTATCTTTTATATCGCTGTTAATCACCAGCATTTCCAGCGTATTGAGAGCCGTTCTTGCGTCCCCGTTAGAATAAATGGCAATTTGTTTCAGCAAATCATCGCTGACAGTAAGCTCTAAATCCGGAAAGGCCCGCGAGGATTTGAGAACACGTTTGAGCAAATCTGTAATATCACCTTCACTCAACTGTTTGAGGACAAAAACACGAGTGCGTGACAACAGGGCTGAATTAACCTCAAAAGAAGGGTTTTCAGTTGTCGCCCCAATCAGAATGATACTGCCCTTTTCGACATAAGGCAAAAAAGCATCCTGCTGAGCCTTGTTAAAACGATGAATTTCATCAATAAAAACAATGGTACGCTCCCCCAGCTGACGGTTTTCCTCCGCTTCGTTCATAATTTTACGGATTTCTTTGATCCCATTTAACACCGCGCTGAATGTAATAAACTTTGATTTGGTCTTTTTGGCAATAATTTCAGCAAGCGTCGTCTTTCCCACTCCGGGCGGTCCCCAAAAAATCATAGATGACACCTGATCCTTATCAATCATTTCCCGCAAAAACTTTCCTTCCCCCACCAAATGCTTTTGACCAACAAAATCATCCAGATTGGTCGGTCTCACACGGCTGGCTAGGGGGGCTGCCATATCCATATCTTGATCAAATAAAGATGTTTGCGGCACAGCTCTCCCTCCAATCTCAATACAATAACAAAATCTTAACTGACTGTTTTTATTTCAGCATCTGCTGTTTGACCTCCAGTTAACACTAAGGACTATCCCTATTATAACGCAAAAGAAAGCTATTGGGCAGGGCCGCAAATAAAAAACTTATGGCATAAGTTCAGTAGCCACTTGAAAACAGCCAAAAATTAAAGGAATAAATACTGGCAAGCCATCTGGAACTGGAATGCTTGATAAAAACAGCTGACCGACTGCTTCTGACTCATTTGTCCCTCACGAATTCCTGCCGGGCTGGCTCTTGATTTTTTTGGAAAAACCATTTAAATAAAATGAAAATATTTTCCGAAAATGATTTGATTTATAAGAATATTTCATTTTTTTACATAAATTTGATACACTACTAATAAATAGAATTTTTTCTCCGCCTATTACTAACTGATAATCGGAAAGAGCTAAAGGAGGCCAGTATGGTAAAAGAACCTGTTATTGAGTTTAAAGAGGTCAATAAAATTTATGGAGACAATGTTGCTGTTGAGCATATTAATCTAAAAATTATGCCTGGAGAATTTGTCTGCCTGATTGGTACCAGCGGTTCCGGAAAAACAACCATCTTACGTATGATTAACCGGATGTTAAAACCAAGCAGCGGTGAAATCTTGATTAAGGGTCAGAACATTTCACAGTTCAATCCTGTCCAGTTGAGACGCAAAATTGGCTATGTCATTCAAAATATCGGCCTCATGCCTCACATGACTATTTATGAAAATATTACTCTGGTTCCAAGGCTCTTGAAATGGCCGGAAGAAAAGAAAAGAGCTAAGGCTAAAGAACTGATAAATTTGGTTGAGCTGCCCGAAGATTTCTTAGATCGTTACCCTTATGAGCTATCTGGCGGCCAGCAGCAGCGGATTGGTGTTATCAGAGCACTGGCTGCTGATCAGGAGATTATCTTAATGGATGAGCCCTTCGGAGCCTTGGACCCCATAACCAGAGAAGGGCTTCAGGATCTTGTCAAATCGCTGCAGGAAAAGACCGGAAAAACTATTGTTTTAGTTACCCATGATATTGATGAAGCCTTAAAGCTTGCAACCAAGATTGTTGTCATGGACGATGGTCATACTGTTCAGCAGGACAGCCCTACTGACTTGCTGCGCCATCCGGCAACGCCTTTTGTCCAAAAGATGATTGGGGAAGACCGCCTGATTCAGGCACGCGCTGATGTAACACCTGTCAAGACAATCATGCTGAAAGATCCGGTTTCTATTATGCCGGAACAGTCTCTGCATGAAGCCATTTCTTTAATGAGACAAAGACGCGTTGACTCGCTTTTAGTTACAGATAAAGACAATAAACTGCTTGGCCTTGTTGATATTGAAACCCTCAACAATAACTACAAGAAAGATCTTTCTGTCGGCGATATCCTAAACAAGGTTAATTTCTACTTGGAAGAAGACCAGCTCCTGCGTGACACCGCCCACCGTATTTTGAAGCGCGGCTTGAAATATGTTCCGGTGGTTGACAAAGAGCATCACCTCAAGGGAATTGTAACACGGGCATCATTGGTGGATATGCTCTATGATATTATCTGGGGCAGCCAAGATACGGAGGACACGCTATGAGTGATTTTTTAGCACAGTACGGCAGTGAATTAATCGTTAAGACCTGGGAGCAGATTTATATTTCAGCAATGGCTCTTCTGATGGGAATTATTGTAGCTGTTCCTATCGGAGTTGTGCTGACGCGCTTTCCTAAACTAGCTAAACTTTTCATTGGTCTGGCCAGTATCCTGCAAACCATCCCCAGTCTAGCTCTTTTAGCAATGATGATTCCTTTGTTTGGTGTCGGAAGGACGCCGGCAATCATTGCGCTTTTCATTTATTCTTTGCTGCCGATCATGAGAAACACCTATATCGGAATGAATAATGTTGACCCTATTTTAAAGGACAGTGCGAAGGGTATGGGAATGACCCCTACTCAATCCATTTTTCAAGTTGAGCTGCCCTTGGCCGTCCCTGTTATCATGACGGGAATCAGGCTGTCTGCTATTTATGTCATTGCCTGGGCTACCTTGGCATCTTATATCGGTGCAGGAGGCCTTGGAGACCTTATTTTCAGCGGTTTAAGCCTCTTTCAGCCTTCTTTAATCATTGGGGGAACCATTCCTGTTATTCTCCTTTCTTTAATTGTTGATTATCTGCTGGAACGCCTTGAAAGTTATTTGACACCGCGACAAAAGAGGAATGTATGACATGAAAAAATTAAACTATTTTTTAGCCATCCTTACAATAATTCCAATAATCGTCTTAACCGGCTGCAGCAAAGACAATAGTTCGAAAAATAAGAATGATGCTAATATAAAAATTGCCGCACAGAGTACGACAGAATCCAGTATTATGGCCAATATGATCAGCGAATTGATCAATCATGAGCTGGGCTATAAAACAACCTTGATTTCCAACCTCGGTTCTACCAATGTGGTTCATCAGGCTCTGATGCGAAAAGATGCGGATATTGCAGCAACCCGCTATACGGGAACAGACCTGACAGGAACACTGAACCTGCCGGCTGAAAAGGATAATGTTAAGGCCAGTAAAATTATCAAAAAAGAATTCACCAAGCGCTTTGATCAGACATGGTTTCCAAGCTATGGTTTTGCTGATACCTACGCCTTTATGGTGACTAGCAAATTTGCCAAGGCCAACAACCTTACAACTGTGTCGGATTTAAAGAAGATAGCAACAACGGCCAAGGCAGGTGTTGACAGCACCTGGATGAAGCGCGAAGGCGATGGCTATAAGGAATTCAGCCGCACCTACGGTTTTTCCTTTAAGAATATTTACCCTATGCAGATAGGCCTCGTCTATGACGCTGTTGAGAACGATAAGATGCAGGTGGTTCTGGGATATTCCACAGACGGCCGCATTCAAAGTTATGACCTTACGATTCTTAAAGACAATAAGCACTTCTTCCCGCCTTATGATGCGTCCATGGTTGCCAACAATCGTATCTTAAGGCAGTATCCTGAGTTAAAGCCGCTGCTGCACCGCTTAGACGGCAAGATTGACCTTGAGACAATGCAAGAACTCAACTATCAGGTAGATGACCAATTACTGGAGCCGTCTGTAGTCGCCCATAAATTTTTGAAAAAACATCATTACTTCCGCGAAGGAGGGGATTAATCATGAGTCATATGAGTATCACAGAGCAGCTGATTTATTATTTTCAGCACAACAGCAGCTATATTCTGACACAATTTCTGCGGCACTTCCTTATTTCCATATACGGTGTGCTGCTTGCCGCCCTTATAGGAATTCCAGTAGGCATACTAATTGCTAAGAAGGGACATCTAAAAGGATTTATCATGGGGATCGCCAATGTTATACAAACCATTCCTTCTTTAGCCATGATTTCCATTATCATGCTGGCTTTGGGGCTGGG
The DNA here is from genome assembly GCF_000286075.1 of Streptococcus ratti FA-1 = DSM 20564. Lineage (GTDB taxonomy): Bacteria > Bacillota > Bacilli > Lactobacillales > Streptococcaceae > Streptococcus > Streptococcus ratti. The sequence goes on from NZ_AJTZ01000005.1 coordinate 1,476,714, forward strand.
CACAAAAACTGTTATCGCTACCGTCTTCTTATACTCCTTGCTGCCTATTATCGGCAATACTTATGCCGGCATCCGAAATGTGAATGCTGACTTAGTTGACGCTGCTAAGGGCATGGGGATGACCGGCAAACAGCAATTGCTGATGGTCGAGCTGCCCTTGTCTTTAGCCGTCATTATGGCCGGTATTCGCAATGCCTTAGTACTGGCAATTGGGATTACGGCTATCGGTGCCTTTGTCGGCGGCAGCGGTCTGGGAGATATTATCATTCGCGGTACCAATGCCACCAACGGGGGCGCTATCATTCTTGCAGGTTCCTTGCCAACCGCCTTTATGGCAGTTGTTTCCGATTTAATCCTCGGAGCTATCCAGCGCTACTTGGAACCCAAAGGCATGTCAACCAACCGTTAAAACCACAAGCGCCTGTCTGATGGATGGTCTATTTGCTTCGCGGCTAGGACTGTGGAGTAAATTAAAACCATATAGCCAAAAAAGGGGAGTTAGACAGCCACACATAACTGTATCGCAATCATGGCTGTCTGTCTAACTCCTTTAACTTAACCAAGTCTCTTCATCTGGTAAGAGGCTTTTTTTAGAAATCTTGGAAACATGACGATTTCCTACGACATAAAAACAAAGCGGCTCTTTGCGCCAGCGGTCCTTGCAGGTCAGGCCGATGCGGGGTCTGGAGGCGATGACGCGAGGCACCCGGTCCTTTAGCAGCTGCAGTTTAGAATCTGGTAAAAAATCTCCGTTGAATCTCTTATCAATCCCTGCAAATTTTGTTAATTTTCCAGGTCCGTTGGCCATAATTTCACCATTTGGCAGCTCAAGAGCCCGGATAAGAACGGCTTCTGCAACATCGCGCCTTTTAGTCACCAAGTTAAGCATCTGATGCCCGTAAATCTGATAAACGTACCAGTGACCTGCTGACAGATACATGGCTTCATTTTTAGGCGTTCGCCGGCCGTTAGCACTGTGGCAGGCACTATCTTTGCTGCCCAAGTAGGCTTCTGTTTCCACAATTCTGCCCAAGGGCCGGCCGGCCAAACACAGCTTCATTCCTAGCAAAGCCTTGGCCGTTCCAATGGTATCTGTTTTCATTAACTGCTTAAATTCATTTGATAACATAAGATTATTATAACATTTTACAGCTTCAGCAAAATATTACCATCTAAGATTTTTGAACAGCAAATCACTGGACAGCGATATTTTAATCAGCTTGCAAAAAAGCTCTTAAGGCCTAAAAATAATAACAAGGACATAGTAGTTTCATTAGCTTAAATTGACTTTGTTTTGTGAGGTGCAGCAAAAAAACATACACAATTCTTGAAATCGGTTTCAAAAGTGCTATAATGAACTTAATGAAATAAAAATTGGAGGAAAAACTATGGCCTATAAGACGACCTACCCTTATACGAACGAAGTTTTACAAGAATTTGCAAACAACAGTGATGCAGATTTGGAAAAGGCACTAGCAACAGCACATGCCCTTTATAAGAAATGGCGTGCTGAAGGCGGCTTGGAAGAACGTAAAGCTCAATTACATAAAGTAGCTGACCTTCTTCGCCGGGATCGTGACAAATACGCTGAAGTGATGACAAAGGATATGGGTAAACTCTTTGTCGAAGCTCAAGGGGAAGTTGAGTTATGTGCAGAAATTGCAGACTACTTTGCTGATAAAGCTGAAGAATTCCTGCAGCCTAAATCATTTGAGCCCATCCATGGAGAAGCTTACTATATCAAGCAGGCTATCGGCGTACTCTTTATGGTAGAGCCATGGAATTTCCCATTCTATCAAATCATGCGCGTGTTTGCTCCTAACTTTATGATTGGCAACCCAACTGTTTTAAAACATGCTTCGATCTGCCCGGGCTCTGCTCAAGCTTTTGAAAACCTGGTTAATGAAGCAGGTGCCCCAGAAGGATCCTTCAAGAATCTCTTCATCAGCTATGACCAAGTCAATAATGCTATTGCTGATCCTCGTGTTCAAGGGGTTGCACTAACCGGTTCTGAACGCGGCGGTGCATCCATCGCTGCTGAAGCAGGTGCAAACCTTAAAAAATCTGCTCTGGAACTCGGCGGCAATGATGCCTTCCTGATTTTAGAAGATGCTGATTTTGATCTCTTAAAAGATACTATTTTCTTTGCTCGCCTTTACAATGCAGGTCAAGTATGTACATCATCTAAACGTTTCATCGTTGTTGGCGAAGAAAACTACAAGAAATTCACAGACATGGTTGTCGAAACCTTTAAGACAGCTAAGTGGGGCGATCCAATGGATCCTGAAACAACACTTGCACCCTTGTCATCAGCTGAAGCCAAAGAAGAAGTTCTGGGACAAATCAAATTGGCTGTGGACAGCGGAGCACATGCGGTTTACGGTAATGAACCGATTGACCATCCAGGCAATTTCGTTATGCCTACTGTACTGACAGATATCACTAAAGACAATCCAATTTACAATCAAGAAATCTTTGGCCCTGTTGCTTCCATTTACAAAGTTGACACCGAAGAAGAAGCTATTGAACTGGCCAACGATTCCAGCTATGGACTGGGCGGCACCGTCTTCTCTAAAGACCTTGACCATGCTAAGGAAGTTGCTGCTAAAATTGAAACGGGTATGTCCTTCATCAATTCTGGCTGGACATCACATCCGGAAGTTCCATTCGGCGGTATCAAAAACTCTGGTTACGGCCGTGAGCTTAGCAATCTCGGCTTTGACGCCTTTGTCAACGAACACCTTGTGTTCACGCCTCATTAATAAATTCTGCCAACCATTTCCTATCTCCTAGATGCAGCAGCATCTAGGAGATTTTTGATTTGATCCTATTTTCCAGAAAAATTGAACTTTTTTTGTGCCACCTTCAGAAAATAGGCGTATAATCATCTTATAAAGTAAAAGGCCTACATTAGATGGGAAGTGTTTTTCGTGATTAGAAAACGTATTCAGCAAAACATTAACAGACAGCCTAACTTATACCAATGCGATGTAAAGACTGTCTTTGAGCAGGCAAAGAGCAGTCCCCAAGGGCTCTCTTTTGATGAAGTTACCAAAAGACAGGCAGAGTACGGCTCTAACCAGCTGGAAAAAATTAAGGGAGAGCCCTTAATTGTCAAATTGGCTAAGAACTTTTTGTCCTTGATGGCAATTCTGCTCTGGATTGGCGGAGCAGTTGCCTTCTTCTTTGCAGGAACACCTGAGCTTGGAATCGCTATCTGGCTGGTCAATGTGATTAATGGCTGTTTTTCTTTTTTCCAAGAATATAAGGCCGGCAAGGCAACAGAAGCACTCGAACATATGCTGCCTTCTTATGCCCGTGTTACTCGGCAAAATCAAGAAGAAAAAATTCTTGCTCAAGAGCTGGTGCCGGGCGATCTGATGATGATTGAAGAAGGTGACAGTATTTCTGCTGATGCTCGTATTATTTCTGCGACAGATGATTTTCAGGTCAATCAATCGGCCCTTACCGGCGAATCTAACCCTGTCACCAAAAACAATCGGCCTATTTTTGAGAACAATCCCGACCTTCTCAGTCTGGATAATCTCGTTTTTGCCGGTACGTCCGTCAGTAAGGGAAATGCTAAAGTTCTGGTCACCAATATCGGTATGGCAACAGAATTCGGACAGATTGCCCATCTAACACAAGGGGTCACAAATGTTACCAGTCCCCTGCAAAAGGAACTCAACCACCTGACCAAGCAGATTTCTCTCATTGCTATATCGGTAGGTATCTTCTTTTTACTCACTTCTGTTTTAATAATTAAAGAGCCCTTAGCTCAGGCTTTCGTTTTCGCACTGGGAATGATTGTCGCCTTTATCCCTGAGGGGCTTCTGCCAACAGTGACCCTATCGCTTGCTATGGCCGTTCAAAAAATGGCTAAGAAAAATGCGCTGGTTAAAAGCTTGGCTTCTGTAGAAACCTTGGGAGAAACATCCGTTATCTGTTCTGATAAAACCGGAACCCTGACACAAAATGAAATGACGGTCAATCATATTTGGACGCTACAGCAAGAATACGACGTAACGGGGCTGGGCTACGCTCCCCAAGGAACTATTCAGGCAAACCAACAGCCTATTCAAGTCAGTGATATTCCCAGCTTAAACTGGCTCATTAGAGGAGCTGCCCTTTGCGGCAATGCTTCAATTGAGCCGCCCCACGGAGATCAGACTCGCTACACGGTCTTAGGCGACCCAACCGAGGCCTGCCTAAGCGTCCTTGCTCAAAAGGCTGGAATTGATCTAACAGACAATGAAAAGACGGCTCCCAGACTTCATGAACTGTCCTTTGACTCTGAACGCAAACGAATGACAACCATTCACCAGCTTGAAACAGAGCTTTCGGGAAGCCGCCTAATCAGTTTTACCAAAGGAGCACCTAAAGAAATCACAGAGCTGTCCAGCAGAATTTATGACCAGAACCAGATCAGACCTCTGACAGATAAAGAAAAAGCTGCCATTCTCAAAGCGAATGACCAATATGCCAAAGACGGCCTGCGCGTATTGGCTTTAGCCTGCCGTCAGCTTGATAAGACAGCTGATCTGCCGCAGGATTTTACCGATTATAGCCCTGAGATGATTGAACAGGATCTCATTTTCATGGGACTCCTTGTCATGCAGGATCCTGCGCGTATGGAGGTTGCTAAAGCTGTTGAAAAATGCCATAAAGCAAACATCAGAATTATCATGATCACCGGCGATTATGGCCTGACTGCTCTTAGTATTGCTAGAAAAATTGGTATTGTCCAAGGAAAGAATCCCCGTTTGATTACAGGTCAGGAATTAGGAGACTTATCCGATTCTGAGCTTCAGGCAATTTTAAAAGATGAGGTGGTCTTTGCCCGCATTGCTCCCGAACAAAAATACCGCATCGTTACCAATTTGCAGGAACTGGGCCATGTTGTTGCCGTAACCGGTGACGGTGTCAATGATGCCCCTGCACTGAAAAAAGCTGATATTGGTGTTGCGATGGGAATTACCGGAACTGATGTTGCTAAATCATCGGCTGACATGATTTTAACTGATGATAACTTTGCTTCCATCGTTAATGCTATTGAGGAGGGACGAACCGTTTATCAAAATATTAAGAAGTTTTTAACCTATATTTTTAATTCCAATACTTCTGAGGCAATTCCCTCAGCCAGCTTTCTTTTCTCCCGCGGCTTTATCCCTTTGCCTTTGACCGTCATGCAAATTCTTGCTATTGACCTTGGCAGTGACATGCTGCCGGCTTTGGGCTTAGGTATTGAAAGCGCTGAAAAGGATATTATGGAAAGACCCCCTCGGCGCAAATCTGACGCGCTGCTTACCAAAAATCTGCTGATTAAAGCCTTTATCTGGTATGGCCTCTTAGAAGCCTGTTTGGCCATGGGAGCTTTCTTCTTTACCTATTTGATTCACGGTCAAGGCTTTGCTTTTAACAGTAGCTATTATGCAGAAGCCACGACCATGACCTTGGGAGCCATCATTTTCTGCCAAATCGGCATGGTGCAAAACTGCCGGACAACGAAACAGTCTGTCTTTGATCTCAAGCTCTTTTCTAATTCTTATATCAATCTGGGAATGCTAGCTGAAATCCTGCTCTTTATCCTTTTGAGCTACCTTCCTCTTTTCAACCGTATTTTTAACACGGCACCCTTAGAAGCAGTAAACTGGCTCTATCTGATTCTCTGTCCGCTTCCTATTCTTGCTTTGGAGGAAATCCGCAAGGCCTGGCTTAGGAAACACTCTCGCAAATGAGATGAAGAGAGAATAGAATTTTTCAGAAAATAATAGAATTTTGCAACAATTATAATGATGACAGGCATGATTTGTGTTATAATGTTTTATAAAGTTATAGTATTCTGCTTCAGATACCTATATACGATGAGATGAAAGGAAGCGGTCAAATGACTGACAAAGAAACTCTTAAAAATTTAAGAAATCGCAGTTCTGTCTACGATTCAATGGTTAAATCACCCAACCGTGCTATGCTGCGGGCAACTGGCATGCAGGACGAAGATTTTGAAAAACCTATCGTTGGCGTTATTTCCACTTGGGCTGAAAACACACCATGCAATATCCACCTGCATGACTTTGGCAAACTGGCAAAAGTCGGAGTTAAGGACGCCGGAGCATGGCCTGTTCAATTCGGAACAATTACGGTTTCGGACGGTATTGCCATGGGAACCCAAGGAATGCGTTTCTCACTGACTTCACGTGATATCATCGCTGATTCTATCGAAGCTGCTATGGGAGGGCATAATGTTGATGCCTTTGTAGCTATCGGCGGCTGTGATAAAAACATGCCAGGTTCGATGATTGCCATTGCCAACATGGATATCCCAGCAATCTTTGCCTACGGCGGTACTATTGCTCCCGGTAATTTAGACGGCAAAGATATTGATCTCGTCTCTGTCTTTGAAGGTGTCGGCCACTGGAACCACGGTGATATGACCGAAGAAGAAGTTAAGGCTCTTGAATGCAACGCCTGTCCTGGTCCTGGCGGCTGTGGCGGTATGTACACAGCCAACACCATGGCAACAGCTATTGAAGTTTTGGGAATGAGCCTTCCTGGTTCTGCTTCACATCCTGCCGAATCTTCTGAGAAAAAAGCTGATATTGAAGAAGCCGGCCGCGCTGTAGTGAAGATGCTGGAGATGGGAATTAAGCCATCAGATATCTTAACACGCGAAGCCTTTGAAGATGCCATTACAGTAACTATGGCCTTGGGCGGATCGACTAACTCAACTCTCCACTTGTTGGCTATTGCCCATGCGGCCAATGTTGAGCTGACACTCGATGATTTCAACACTATTCAAGAAAAAGTTCCTCATTTGGCTGACTTGAAACCTTCTGGTCAGTATGTCTTCCAAGACCTTTATAATGTCGGCGGAGTACCGGCTGTAATGAAATATCTCTTGGCAAACGGCTTCCTTCATGGGGATCGCCTCACTTGTACCGGTAAGACCGTCGCTGAGAACTTAGCCGAGTTTGAAGATCTGACCCCAGGGCAAAAAGTCATTATGCCGCTGGACAATCCAAAACGCGCTGATGGCCCGCTGATTATCCTTCACGGTAATCTTGCTCCGGAAGGTGCGGTTGCTAAGGTCTCGGGTGTTAAAGTGCGCCGCCATGTCGGCCCTGCTAAGGTCTTTGATTCAGAAGAAGCTGCTATTGAAGCCGTGCTGACAGATGAAATTGTTGATGGCGATGTCGTTGTCGTGCGTTATGTCGGACCAAAAGGCGGACCAGGTATGCCGGAAATGCTTTCTCTCTCGTCAATGATTGTTGGTAAAGGACAAGGAGATAAGGTTGCCTTGCTCACTGACGGACGCTTCTCAGGCGGCACTTACGGCCTTGTTGTCGGTCATATCGCTCCCGAAGCTCAAGCCGGCGGACCGATTGCCTATCTCCGTACTGGTGATACGGTTATTGTGGATCAAGATACCAAAGAAATCACTATGGATGTCTCAGAGGAAGAACTTGAGCGCCGTAAGGCTGAGACTGAGATCCCGCCGCTTTATTCCCGCGGAGTTCTGGGCAAATACGCTCATATCGTGTCATCCGCTTCTAAAGGAGCTGTGACAGACTTTTGGAAACCGGAAGAAACTGGTAAAAAATAAATTAATACCGTTATTAAAACACTAAAAATCACCGTTTAATTGAAACGGTGATTTTTCCTATTTAGGGCTGATTCCCAGGGCTATTCTGCCAAAACGGCTGATCCGCGTAACCTTCCAAGCCGGAGACCAGACGACTTCTACTCCAACTTTATTAATACCTTCAATTTCAGACAAAGAATCAATGATTTCTGCCGGCAGCGTGTCTATACAGCCGCAGTTAACCTCAGTAAAGGTAATAACCAATTGACAAAAACCCTCTTCATCAAGATTAATTTCATAAATTAAACCGAGGTTATAAATATCCAGTTCAATCTCTGGGTCATATATTTTTTCAAGTTTTTCAATCAGCTGATCGCTGATGGCTGCAGCGCGCTCATTGATTTTGATATCATCTCGCATTTATGTTCTCCTTCGCAAAGTGATTTGGCTATATTTTCCCATAAATAATCCCTTTTTTCAATGTTTAATAAACGATTTTTTTGATTTAAGATAACTTTCTCTCTAAAAGTATTTTTTTATGTTACAATAAGGAAAATTATAAAAGAAATGGAAGTTTAGAGGAGATGAAAGCTGTAAAAAATCCACCCCTTGTGATGTCAGGTCTAAGTCTGGGCTTGTTTGCTCTTGGAAATCTGCTGGAGCTCTACCATCCGGCCTTGCGCTACTTATTGGGAATAGCTGCCATCTTTATCTATCTGCTTTTAATCATTGGGATTTTGAGAAATCTTCCTCAGGCCAAAGAGCAGCTGCAGCAGCCCTTAGTTGCTTCGGTCTTTCCAACCTTTTTTATGTCTGGTATGCTGCTTGCAGGCTACATTCAAATTTTTTCAGGATTAGGAGCTTGGGTTAGCGCTGTTAGCATCCTTGTCTGGTGGCTGGCTTTCTTGGGAAATGCCTGGTTAATCCTTTATTTTACAATTACATTTGTCCTGCATTTCAGCTGGGATTATGTCTTTCCCTCATGGTCTGTTCTCTATGTTGGTATTGCGGTAGCCACTCTGACAGCTCCTATCAGCGGCCAGTATTTTCTGGGACAAATAATCTTTTGGATCTGCTTAATTCTGACTCTGCTGGTTTTACCTTTTATGACCATCAAATCCTACCGCATTGGTCTGCCTGAAAGTGCCAAGCCTAATATTTCTACGTTTTGCGCTCCCTTATCACTCCTACTTGCAGGCTATTTAAAAACTTTTCCAGACGGACAAAGTCCAAACACCAGTATCGTCTGGCTATTGCTTTTTGCTTCGCAGCTCCTCTATATCTTTGTTGTTATTCAATTGCCCGTTCTTTTAAAACGAGACTTTAATCCAGGATTTTCCGCCTTTACCTTTCCTTTTGTCATATCAATCACCTCACTGCGCTCGGCCGGTCTTTACCTAAATATCCAGCATCCCTTATTTCATGTCTTGGTTAAACTAGAAGAGGTACTGGCTATTGTGCTGGTTTTCTTCGTCCTTATTCATTACCTGAGCTTCCTATTTCAAAATAAAGCACCTAAACCTAAAGCTAAGCAGCAGAGATGAGGTCTCAGCACAGCTTTTTATGAGATACCAACGTCAAACGACCACTTCCAATCTGTCTTTACAGCTCCTCCTTATTGTCCTTATTCTCCTTTACAGACTTGTCAACCTGTAAACGGACATCCGACTTTTATCTGTGCAGGCTTTATGTTACACTATTAACATGAATTATAAAGGCTTAGTATTTTTTGATCTTGACGGAACGCTTTTAAACAAGCAGTCACAAATTTCACCCGATAATAAATTAGCTCTTCAAGAGCTGACAGCAAATAGCTATCTTCCCATCATTGCTACCGGACGTTCAATAAAAGAGCTTAAAGGAGTTCTCAAACAATCAGGAATAACCTCTGTCATTATGATGAATGGCATGTCTATCTATATTGAAGGCAAGGAAGTCTTTGCTCAAACTATCGACAGCGACATTACCGACAAATTGCTTGGCTTAGCCCGCAGTCTTGGAGAAGAGATTGCCTACTATACTCCTTTTGACATTTACTTATCAGGAGACTGTCAAGGTCTGCAGGAACATTTTACTTATTTTAATGAGGAACTTCCGCCAGTTGATGAAAATTTCTATCTTGACAATCCTGTCAACATGCTGCTTGTCGGCAGTTCTGATAACAGTCATGATGCCATTTATCAAGAAACGATTCCTCAGCTTCATTTTTTCAGAAACAGTCCCTATTCTATTGATGTCACAAAGGCAGGGTTTAATAAGGGAACAGGTGTCAATATCATCAAAGATATCCTTAATCTGCAGCACATTCCAACTTACGCCTTTGGAGACGGTAAAAATGATATCCCCTTGCTTTTAGCCGTTGATTATGCTATTGCCATGGAAAATGCCGTTGAAGATGTTCTGGAAGTAGCAGATTTCATAACTCACCATCATGATCAAGATGGTATCAGACATGCTCTGCAGCATTATCATTTAATTTAAATAGTAAAAAAGATTAGCAACCAATTGATTGCTAATCTTTTTTCTGTTCTCGTGTAATCAATTAAAACGGTAAAAGATCAGGAAAGCTATCTATTTTGTTTAGGATACTCTGGCTGCTCTTTCCAAAGTGACTTTGCGTTTTCCAACCAGCAGGCCCAAAACAGCAAAGATAAGGAAAAATACTCCTAAAGCCAAAACCTGACTGCTGATTGTACCGGCCATTGAAATAGTTTCTCGCAAACCCGATACCGAATAACTCATTGGTAAGTAAGGATTGACCCTTTGGAAAAACTTAGCGGTTACGGCAAGGGGATAGGTTCCTGCACTGGATCCTAATTGCAGTAGAAGCAAAATCAAGGAAGCAAAGGCACCAAATTTATCATGCCAGGTTACTAAAGCCGTTACCAGCGCCATAAAAGTGATACTTGTAAGAATAGTCAGACCCAAAGTCCTGAGCTCGAAATTAGAAGTCAGACCTATCATACGAACGCCAAAGTAAAGGATGACAGCTCCCGCTATAGCAATTAAACCATTGACTGCAAGTTTTTGCTCAACCCATTCTTTAAGATTTTTAGCCTTTTTACCTGAAAGAGCCTCTCTAAAAATAGTGTTGGTTGATAGAGCCATAACCATCAATGCTGCTGACATCATGTAAGGTGCCATCCCTACACCGTTGTTCTTGACATGATCTTCGTCTCGATGCTTGATGGACACAGGACTTGCTAACGTTTTAGCATTTGAATCAGCAACTGCGACTATGGACAGTTTGTTCTTAGCGCTCGACAAAGCTTTAGCAAGCTGGCCGGATCCACTTGACAAAGTTGTCAAGTTTTTCGTCAGGGTATTGCTGCCTTCTGCTAACTTACCAGCTCCTGCTGAAATTTGATTGGCACCGTTAGCCAACTGGCTGGCTCCTGCAGTTAATTGACTGCTGTTTGCAGCCAAAGTATTGGCACCACTGTTAAGAGTTCCAACTGCATTTGTATAAGCTGTCAATCCTTTAGTCAGTGCAGCAGTCCCTGCTGACAAACCATTACCAAGCAGACTGGCACCATTAGCTAAAGAGCTGCTGGCTGGAATAATTTGTGTATTTAAAGCTGTATTAATCTGTGTCAAGCCACTTGACAAAGTTGTCAAGCTAGTGGAGGCGCTTGGTAGGACCAGATTTGCTATTTGTTTTAATTGAGTTAAAGCGGCACTATCATTAGCAGTGTTACTTGCTGTCACCTGTCCATTCGGCAGCAGTTTTTGAATACTTTGAACACTGGTCAAAATAGCATTGGCCTGAGAAACCGCTGCAGCATTAGGCTGTGTTGTTGCCGCTGCACTTGAATTACCTGTATTGGCTAAGGCAGAAGCAATTTCAGATTGATCAGCTGCTGACATCTTTTGATAAGCACTGGTTGCCTGCACTGCAGCCAGTGGATTCTGCTGACTGCTGGCTGCTGGCTGCTGAGTCGTATTAGCTGAATTAACAATATTTTGTGCTGCTGCTGTAATAGCTGACAGATAGCTGCTGATATCAGCATTGCTGGTTGTTGGTGCAGAAGCCCCGCCATAATTTTGAATAGCTGTATTGAGACTAGTTAAAGAAGCAATCAGCTGATTAATTTGCTGGCTTTGTTCTGCAGACAGACTGGTCTTGCTTGACAGACTGGCTAATCCCTGATTGAGCTGACTGGCTGCCGTTACCAATTGCTGAATTTTAGCTGACCCATTAGTTAATTGGGAGACCCCTCCTAAAAGCTCTTGTGATTTGCTGTTAAGCTGGTTTGTCCCAGCAGCTAACTGGCTGACTCCTCCTGTATAGGTCTGCAGACCTGAGTACAGAGTATTAGCCCCTTGGTTAAAGGTTTGGCTGGAAGTAGCCAAAGTTGCCAGATTGGTACCAATCATTTGGCTTCCCTTCTCCAGCTGCTTAGAGCCGCTTGCCAACTTTTGACTGGCAGTGCCTGCCTCACCAAGACCGGTTTTTAAGCTTGACATGCTCTTAAAAAGAGATTTTGTGTAGGTACTGGTAATATTTTTTGAAACAGAATCTTTTAAAGTTTTAGCAGCTGTTTCGCTCATTTTAGAAGCAACAAAACTGTGCCCTTTAGAGGTTTGATAGGGGATAGTGATTTGCTTGGGATCATCTGTCAAAATACTGGCTGCATTTTGGGATAGATCGTGCGGCAGTGTAATAATCATATAATAATCACCCTCTTGCAGTCCCTTGGTGGCCTTCTCGCTGCTGACAAAATGATAATCGAGATTTTTATTTTTGGCCATAGTCTCAACCATGTCCTTACCAATTGTCATTTTTTTATTGTTATAAGATGCTGCTTTGTCTTCATTAACAACAGCAACCGGCAAATCAGATACATGGCCATAAGGATCCCACATCGAACTCAAAAAAATAATATTATATAAAGCAGGAACAAGGGCTATCCCTACCATTGTAATCCAAAGCATGGGCTTTTTTAAGACCGCTTTTAATTCCGTTAGCATTTTTTCTCCTTTTTGTACATTATGTCTAAATATTTGATATAATAGATTATACTCATAAATAAGTATTTTACAAGATAAAAAATAAAATTTTAGACAGTGTGTATAATTTTGTTCAAAAGGAGTTTCGCTATGACAAAATCTCTAAAAAAAGAAAAAGCAAAACAAGCCTTAGAAGCAGCCATGGCTCATTTATTAGAAAAAGAAAGCTTTAACGACATCACAACAACTGAGTTGGCAAAAGCAGCCCATATCAGCCGCAGCGGTTTTTACACGCATTATAAAGATAAATATGAAATGATTGATATTTACCAGCAGACGCTTTTCAGCAAATTGGAGTACATTTTTGATAAAAATTCAGCCAATCAGGAAGGAGCTATTTTGGAAGTCTTTGAATTTCTCCATCGCGAACCTCTATTTGCAGCTCTGCTTTCTGAAAATGGAACTAAGGAAATTCAGGAATTCCTGAAGAACAAATTTCGGCTGTTAATCACTCAGGATTTACAAGTCGGTCTTTCGATTACCATCCAAAATAATTTTCAAAATAAAAATCTGACTGATGTTGAAAGGGAATATGGAACGATCTACATCATCAACGCCCTCTTTGGCGTCTGCCAAATGTGGATTGCCCGCGGTAAAGTTGAAAGCCCTGAACAAATGACAGATTTTATTATTAAAATGATGCATTAACTTTTTAGACCTCTCTTTAAAAATTAAAAAACGCAAGGGATAACTTCTCTTGCATTTTTTATGGTAATGAAACACCATTATTATCTTATCACGGGCCTTGACTGGACTAACATTAATTAACTTATAAAAGGCTGAAACGTTCAGTTCCAGCCTTTTAATAATAAGCAATCCTATATTAAAGCATTTTGTTGTAGTATTCAACGACAAGAGCTTCATTGATTTCCGGATTGATTTCATCACGTTCCGGAAGACGAGTCAGTGAGCCTTCAAGTTTATCAGCATCGAAAGAAACAAATGCTGGACGTCCAACAACAGCTTCGACGGCTTCCAAAATAGCTGGAACCTTAGCTGATTTTTCACGAACCGAAATCACTTGACCCACTTCAACACGATAGCTAGGAATATCAACACGTTTGCCATCAACAAGAATATGACCATGGTTTACGAATTGACGTGCTTGGCGGCGGGTAGTTGCAAGACCCAAACGGTAAACAATATTGTCAAGACGGCGTTCAAGAAGAATCATAAAGTTGAAACCGAGTGTTCCGCCTTTAACTTTAGTAGCCTGAACGAACAAGTTACGGAATTGTTTTTCACCAAGACCGTATGAGAAGCGCAATTTTTGTTTTTCAGCCAACTGCAAACCATACTCAGACAGTTTTGAGCGATTGTTTGGCCCATGCTGACCTGGTACATAATTGCGGCGTGCTAATTCTTTACCTGTACCTGTAAGTGACAAGCCAAGACGGCGAGATTGTTTCCATGATGGACCTGTATAACGTGACATATTCATGTCCTCCTATAAAATAAAAATTTTGTAGGAAATAACGTTTTGAGCAAACCTAATTCGTGCAGATGCCCTTCGCCTAAACAGCAAAGGTTACTGATAAAAGTTAGTAGGCCAATTTATGCTGAAACAAAGTGCTAGGAGGCAAAAACAACAAATGTTAAGCCTAGGCAGCAATGTATTCAGTTCAGTCAGCCACTAGGGACACCTGTTGACGAGCTTTATTTTGCTCTGCTGCTATTTCACACAAACGATAGTATAACACAGAAAAAAGGCTTTGTAAAGCCTTTTTTCATAATATTTTATCTATAGAAGGTAACCAAATCAGCGTCTAAAAACCAATTGTATTTAATAGGCTAGCAGATAAAATTCACCAACTGAATTTTTAGAAGGCTGTTCTTTCAAACTTTACAGTCTTGTCAAGCCTTTGTAAACCAACTTGATTAGTAAAAACTGCTGATAAGTTCAAAATATAGCTTAGGACATAGTCCTGTCAAAATTTTTCTAAGCAATAAGTAAAAAATCAGACCTTTAATATGATCTAATCAAAGTAACGAATCAGCGTTTTTTCTGTCAAAATATCAGAATAAGTATATGATTCAACATAGGTATTGTCAATTTCACCTGGAACGTTTGCCTCATCTTTATATTCAACAATAAAAAGTGAAGGATAAACTTCAATAAGACGGCCAACTTTATTTTTTTCTCGTTTACGGCCGTTTTCAAGTGTCAGTTCAACCAACTGACCCTCATGATTTTTGACATCTTCTTTAATTTTTTTCATCTTTGCGACATCTGCAAATGCATCACTCATTTAATTGTATCTCTCCTATCTTTCTTCAAATGGGGCTATCGTTGAAAATTTATTGTACTGCTTCTGGAATATTAGTTTCACAGTTCCTCTGGCACCCGCCCGGTTTTTTTCCAGTATAACTTCAATAGTATTGTCTTCTAATTGATCCTGCCCTTCTTCCTTATCGCCTCTGTCATAATAATCATCACGATACAAAAAAGCGACAATATCAGCATCCTGCTCAATGGAACCGGACTCCCGAATATCAGAGAGAACCGGTCTTTTATCCTGGCGCTGCTCAACACCGCGAGACAGCTGACTGAGGGCAATAACCGGGACCTTAAGCTCTTTAGCAAGAATTTTTAATTGGCGGGAAATATCAGAAACCTCCTGTTGACGATTTTCAGGACGTGTACCTGTAATGAGCTGAAGGTAATCAATAACAATCAAGCCCAACCCATTTTCAAGCTCCTGATCCAATTTGCGGGCACGCGCTCGAATCTCTGTAACTTTAATCCCTGGAGTATCATCAATGTAAATGGGGGCCTCGGCAAGAGTCCCTTGGGCCAGCGTGATGTTTTGCCATTCCTGCTCACTTAACTGACCGGTCCGCAAATTATGAGCATCTACCATGCCTTCTGATGCAAGCATCCGATCAACTAAGCTTTCTGCTCCCATTTCAAGTGAGAAAATGGCAACCGGACGGTTACTCTTTGTTCCGACATTTTGAGCAATATTAAGAACAAAAGCTGTCTTACCAACTGCTGGTCTGGCAGCCAGGATAATCAGCTGATCCGGATGCAGACCCGTTGTAATCTTGTCAAGTTCCTGGAAACCAGTTGGCAGCCCAGTAACATCTGAAGTCTGTTTAGAGCGCAATTCAAGATTTTCATAATTGATAGCCAAAACATCAGAAATCTTTCGAAAACCGCTGCGATTACTGCGCTCATTTACATCAACAAGAGCTTTTTCAGCGCCTGCAATAATATCTTCAGCCTCTGTTGCTCCCTCATAGGCCTGATTGACAGTTTCTGTCAAGCGATCAATAATCCGGCGCAGCATAGATTTTTCAGCCACAATCTTAGCATAGTACTCGGCATTAGCACTGGTCGGCACACTGTTGACTAATTCAACAAGGTAAGAGATACCGCCGACATTTTGCAGGTCTCCCTGACTGTCAAGTATGGCACGAACAGTTGTCGCATCAATAGCATCATTTCTATCATTAAGACTGATCATAGCCTTAAAAATGACTCGATGCGCATACTTATAAAAATCCTCAGGCTCAATATATTCTCGAACAGTAATGAGCTTATCCGGCGCTATAAAAATAGAACCTAAAACAGATTGTTCTGCTACCAAATCCTGAGGCTGAACTCGTAATTCCGGAGTCTCTGGCAAAACCTCTCACCTCCTAACCCTAACCTTATTTTGTCTGATCATGCACTCAGGCTTCCTTAACTTGAAGTTTAATGATACCATCAACTTCTTTATGAAGTTTTACAGGCACCTCAATAAGCCCAATCGCACGAATAGAATGATCGAGTTTAATGTGGCGTTTGTCTAGTTTGATACCAAACTGTTTGTTTAATTCTTCAGAGATCTTTTTAGCTGTGATAGAACCAAAAGTCCTACCGTCTGGACCAACTTTTTCTGTAAACTGAACAAGGGTCGCTTCTTTTTCTAGCTCCGCCTTGATTTCCTTAGCTTCTGCCAACAGTTCTGCCTGGGCTTTTTCTTCAGATTTCTGCTTGCCTTTAAGTTCATTAAGGGCCTGCTTGGTAGCTTCTTTAGCCAAGTTTTTCTTAATTAAAAAATTTTGAGCATAGCCTGTAGGAACTTCCTTGACTTCGCCTTTTTTACCCTTTCCCTTAACATCTGCCAAAAAAATAACTTTCATCACTAAGACTCCTTATTTTCTTTAAATTCTTCTTCAATTTTTTCTAACAAAAGCTCACGGACTTCTTTAACGGTCATATCTTGTATTTGACAAGCCGCTAAGTTGAAGTGGCCGCCTCCGCCCATTTCTTCCATAATCCGCTGAACATTGATTTTATTGCGGCTGCGTGCTGATACCGAAACAAAGCCTTCAGGTGTTCTGGTAATGACAAAAGTTGCCTCAATGCCCGCCATGTTTAGCATAGTGTCAGCAGCCCTGCTGGCAATAACATTAGAATAGCTGGCATCTTCTGCCCCGGCTGTCACAATGATATTTGGCAGAATACGTTCTCCGCGTAAAATTAATTCATTAACTGACCGGTACTCATCAAAATCAAGAGCTGATATGTTTTGAATTTCAACATTATCACTTCCCAGCGTCCGCAGATAGCTGGCAACATCAAAAGTACGGCTGGTGACACGCGTTGAAAAATTCTTAGTGTCAAGCATGATTCCTGCCATGATAATGCTGGCTTGAATTTTACTTAAACGGTATTTACTGTCTTGGAACTGTAAAAGCTCGGTTACTAACTCGCTGGCACTGCTGGCACCACTTTCAATGAAAGTCAGCGTAGCATTTTCCGGAAAATCATCATCTCTTCTGTGGTGATCAATAACGATAACTTCTGTAAACTTATCGTAAAGCTCTCTTGACAGTGTCAACTGCAGTTTGGAATGGTCAACCATGATAAGAAGGGAGTTTCCCGTAACCTGATTCAGAGCTTCCTTTACAGTCAGCAGCTGCGTATTGCCATCATACTGTAAACGCTCAATTGCTCTTTTGACATCATGGCTGATACTGTTTTCGTCATAAACCGCATAAGCATGTTCAATGATATTATTAGCAAAAACCTGCATACCAACAGAAGCCCCCAAGGCATCCATATCCAGATTTTTATGACCTACCACAAAAACACTGTCAACTGTTTTTATCTTATCGGAAATAGCAGTCATCATAGCACGCGTTCTTGTTCGGGAACGTTTGATTGTTGAAACAGAGCCGCCGCCAAAATAAAGCAGTTTTTTGTTCTCCTCATTTTCACGAACAACAGCTTGATCACCACCCCGAACCAGAGCAATATTAAGATTTTTAAGAGCAATCTGGCCAATCTGATCATGATTGGTTCTGCCGTGGGATATTCCCATACTCAGAGTCAGAGGAAGCTGGCGCTCCTGGGCCTCTTTGCGAAATTGTTCCAGTACATCAAATTTATCCTGAATTAGCTGATTTAAGGTACCGTAATCCGTAAAGAAATAAAATCGATCCATATTGACACGGCAATAAAAGATACCGTTAGTTTGGGCAAATTCAGAAATAAAATTAGCAATAAAACCATTAATCTGAGATACATCTGCATCAGCCAGAGATTCGACAGTATCATCATAATTGTCAATAGAAATAACACCGATGACTGGCTGCAAATCCAAGCCTTGCTTTGTGCTGTCATTTTCTCTGGATAAATTAAAGAAATAAAAGATACCGTTAGTTACATCTAAATAAACCGAATATTTATTATCGCCAACCTCCATTGTCTGGTCGGAAGAGCCTTCTTTTTTACTTTTGATGACGGAGGTGATAAACTCACTGTCAAATTCGCCGTCTTCCTTAGTAAAAATCAATTCTGCAAAGGGGTTGAACCATTCAATTTTGTCTGTTTCAGGATCAAACTGAACAACACCGACCGGCATCTGATCAAGCAGAGCAATCAGCTTACCTTCTGTCTGACTGTTCAAAAGTTCAATCTGCTCTAACTCAGAAATTTCATAGACGCTTTTTTGATAATAAAGTAATATGATGATGGCTACACATGTTAAAAAAATAATAAACATTAACAGCGCAGAATCTGGAAAAACACGAGCACTGACAGCCAGAATTCCAAATATAATCATACCTATCATGATTAGGTGACTGGTTGCAAAACGAAATCTTCTCATTATCTAAACCTCTTAAGCCCTAATTATACCATAAAAACTTGATAAAATATAGGGGGGAAAGACGCCTGCTTACCTCTTATTGCTTATTTTTAGCTGTCTGTCTTCTTCCTTCAAGATAAACCATAAGAATGGAAATATCCGCTGGGTTAACTCCAGAAATACGGCTGGCCTGCCCAATTGTTTCTGGATTGATCTTTTTAAATTTCTGACGTGCTTCTGTTGCAATGGAATCAATAGCATCCCAGTCAATATTTTTAGGAATGCGTTTTTCTTCCATACGCTTCATTTTGGCAACCTGATCAAGAGCTTTTTTGATATAGCCTTCATATTTAATTTCTGTTTCTAAAAGCTCAATCAGTTTACTGTCTAAGTCCTCTGCTGCCGGACCGATAAAGCAGACAGCATCAGCATAGGTCACTTCTGGACGGCGCATGAATTCCTTAGCAGTTACCGCATCTGTTAAAGGCTTAAAGCCCATTTCCTCAACCATCTGGTTCGTTTCAGGCACTGGTTTTAATTTCAACGATTCTAACCGTTTGAGTTCATTGTCAAATTGGACCTTTTTAACAGCAAACTGCTGATAGCGTTTTTCATCAACAAGACCAACCTGATATCCAATTTCCGTCAGGCGCATATCAGCATTGTCATGCCGCAGGATAAGACGATATTCCGCACGACTTGTCAGCAAACGATAAGGCTCCAAAGTTCCTTTGGTTACCAAATCATCAATCATAACACCAATATAAGCATCACTGCGTTTAAGAATCATTTCTGGCTTACCTTGAACTTTCAAAGCGGCGTTGATACCAGCAACGATTCCTTGGCCCGCAGCTTCTTCATAGCCAGATGTCCCATTTGTTTGACCAGCTGTAAATAATCCTGAGATTTTTTTCGTTTCCAAGGTTGCCCGCAATTGATGCGGCAGGACAATATCATACTCAATCGCATAGCCGGTCCGCATCATTTCAGCATTTTCAAGGCCTTTAATGGAATGAACCAAATCTTTCTGAACATCTTCTGGCAAACTTGTTGACAGACCTTGAATATAGACCTCTTCGGTTTCACGTCCTTCAGGCTCCAAAAATAGCTGATGGCGATCCTTGTCAGCAAAGCGAACAATCTTATCCTCAATAGATGGACAGTAACGCGGTCCCACACCTTTGACAATGCCAGAAAACATGGGAGCACGGTATAGATTTTTATTGATGATGTCGTGGCTGTTTTGGTTGGTATAAGTCAGCCAGCAGGGAATTTGATTTTGCAGGTAATCGGCGTCTTTAGACATGAATGAGAAATGATTAGGTCTCTCGTCTCCAGGCTGAATTTCCGTTTCATCGTAATTAATAGAATTAGCCTTAACACGCGGCGGGGTTCCCGTTTTAAAACGGCCGATTTCCAAACCTAAACCTCTCAAATTATCCGCCAAAGTTACCGAAGCTAGACTATTATTGGGACCAGATGAATATTTTAATTCACCCAGAATAATCTCACCGCGCAAAGCTGTACCGGTTGTCACGATTACAGCCTGAGCGCTGTACTTTTGATTCGTCGCAGTCCTAACACCAACAACCTTATCATCTTCAACCAAAATTTCATCAATCATGGTCTGACGTAAGGTTAAATTTTCCTGCTGCTCAACCGTATGCTTCATGTTGCGGGCATAAAGTGCCTTATCTGCCTGAGCACGTAAGGCTCGAACCGCAGGACCTTTACCTGTATTGAGCATCTTCATTTGAATATAGGACTTATCAATGTTTTTACCCATCTCACCGCCAAGAGCATCAATCTCACGAACCACAATCCCCTTGGCAGAACCACCAATTGAAGGATTACAAGGCATAAAAGCCAACATTTCAAGATTAATAGTTGCCAATAAAGTCTTACAGCCCATGCGGCTAGTAGCAAGACTGGCTTCCACACCAGCATGACCAGCGCCAATGACAATAACATCATAGTTTTCAGTAAATTCGTGTGTCATTTTCTAACTCTTCCTCTTATTTTCTTAATATAATTTAAATCTGATATTTCTTCTTGAATTCCCCTAAGCGTCTCAGATATCTGCTGTAATTCTTCTCCAGTAGAGCAATCACTATCTAAGTTACTATGATAGTATTGAATATCTTTCAAAATATTCTCTACAACAGTATAATAATGGTCTTGACCAATCAAAATATCTCTTTTTATAGAGTATATAATCCTTAGAAAAACAAGAAAAAGTAGGGAAATAATAACAATGGTAAGTAACAATTCTTTTTTATTAGAACCTTCGGATAGTCCTATTACTGACGAAGGTATTATTGTAACGATGGCTATCCCAATTCCTATAAAAAAACTAAATCTGCTATCATTTAATTGTCTATAATAACTTAGCTCTTCTAATAAATGAGTAATGGTATCATTAAGCGATAAACTTGTCGTTTTTAAAATGTGGTTTTTAATTTTTTCTAGATTTTCTTTATAGTTATCATTTTTAAATTTCTTTTCTATATTCCAAATCTTTTTCAGATAATGTTGATATAGAAAAAAAGCTACGACAACTAGTAGTGAAAGAGAGAGGATAAAAATAATATATAAATTCCATCCCATTAAAAAAATCATTTCAAAACTTAAAACAGTAATAAGTAATAGAGGCGTCATCACTACCAAACATATCAAAAAATAATTCTTTGTATACTTAACAAAATCTTGCATCTTAAAAATATCATTGATTTTATTCAGAACATCATTAAAAAAATAACTTACTCTATCATTTGGTACAATAACAGCTTGTTTATCCTTCTTATTTTTACTATCTTTACTCAAAATCAATTCCCCTATTAAAACAAAAAATAGCCAAAACCCTCGAAAATTGTACGTCAAAAAGACCTACAATTCTCATGAGCTTTGACCATCATGATTATTGTTATCTTTATTTTATCATTCTGGAACAATTTGTCAATAATCATCTAAATCTAACATCAAAAAATAATTGACAAAACTGTCAAGTTAGATGTATTGACAAACCTTTTCTCCTTGATAAGCATTGTCAATCAATCCACCACCAAGGCATTCATCTCCATCATAAAAAACAACTGCTTGACCTGGTGTAATAGCACGCTGCGGTTCATCAAAGATAACTTCCGCCTTATCGCCCTTTACCTTGACAGTTACTTGACTATCTGGTTGACGGTAACGAAACTTGGCAGTACACTCCAATGTAAACTCATTAGGCATATCATGTGTAAAATGTACCTGACTAGCTGTCAAGCTAGTTGACATGAGTGCGTCATGGTAAAAACCTTGACCAACATAGAGAATATTTTGGGATAAGTCTTTTCCAACAACAAACCAAGGCGCATTATCTCCGCCTTTTTGACCGCCAATTCCCATGCCGCCACGTTGACCAATGGTATAATACATGAGACCATTGTGTCCACCCATATCACGGCCATCAACGGTCATCATACGACCCTTTTGGGCTGGAAGGTAGTTACTTAAAAATTCTTTAAAGTTCTTTTCACCAATGAAGCAGATTCCGGTAGAATCTTTTTTCTTGGCAGTTGCCAATCCGGCTTTTTCTGCAATTTCGCGAACTTGCGGTTTTTGTAAATGTCCCAAAGGAAACATTACTTTTTGCAGCTGTTCTTGAGATAATTGGCTTAAAAAGTAGGTTTGGTCCTTATTATTGTCTGCTCCGCGCAGCATGTGGACTGTGCCATCTTCATCACGCGACACTTGTGCGTAATGGCCGGTCGCCACATAATCAGCCCCCAATGT
This sequence comes from Streptococcus ratti FA-1 = DSM 20564, assembly GCF_000286075.1. Classification (GTDB taxonomy): domain Bacteria; phylum Bacillota; class Bacilli; order Lactobacillales; family Streptococcaceae; genus Streptococcus; species Streptococcus ratti. The sequence goes on from NZ_AJTZ01000005.1 coordinate 1,499,163, forward strand.
CATGGCATAGTCAAGAAAGGCCTTGAACTTAATTTCTTTGTTGCACATGACATCTGGATTGGGCGTACGCCCTGCACGGTATTCTGCCAGAAAATATTCGAAGACACGATCCCAGTACTCTTTTTCAAAGTTAACCGAATAATAAGGAATGCCAATCTGGTCAGCTACAGCTGCCACATCTTTATAGTCTTCGGTGGCTGTACAGACACCTGATTCATCTGTGTCATCCCAGTTTTTCATGAAGACGCCAATCACGTCGTAGCCTTGCTCCTTTAAAAGCAGAGCCGTTACAGACGAGTCAACGCCGCCACTCATACCGACAACAACACGTGTTTTTGAATTATCTGTCATTGATAATCCTCCCATCAAATTTTAAGATATATTAGCTAAAACATCGATAGAAAACAGAATATTGACCAAAAAATATAATCCTTCAGTCAGTATTATTTTCAGGACTCAGCTAATATTCAGTTTTTCTAACATAGACTTGAAGGGTCTAGTTTTCAAAAGTCGATTTGAAGGTCGATTTTGAAGCGCCGCAGCGCAAATCATATTATATCACAAAAGGCTCTAATCACCACTATATAACTTTAAGAAAAATTTCCGCATTTATTGATTGTCAACTTATTTATTACAGTTAACCAAAAAATTGACACTTTTGTCAATATCATCAATCTTATGGCTTATAAATTCAGCCTTAACAAGGTGTCAAATCTGTAAATCATTGTCAACCAATCTTTTACACTTAACCTTTAAGAAAGACGCTTAAAAAGCCATTAGCAAAATCCTAATGACTTTATTTTAAATTAAAATTTCTAAAATCTACATACCCCAGGCTGATAATCCTTGAGAATTGTAAGCATTAATGGCAGAATTGATTTGATCCTGAACAGTTGCTGTTGAACCCCAGCCAGGCATGGTTTGGAAAAGTCCTGAAGCTCCTGAACCATTAGCCGCATTTACTTGACCATTTGATTCGCGGGCAATAATGTATTCCCAAGTTGACTGCGGAACACCAGTTGCTGCTGCCATTTGTGCTGCTGCTTCTGAGCCAGTTGCACCAGCAGTATTACCATTAGCAAGATTGCTATTAGAGACTGCATTAGCCGCCTGAGCTTGCTGCGAAGCATAGGCAGTATTATTATAAGCTACATTGGTCGTGTTTTGAACAGCCGCAGTATCAGGTGCTGCAACTTCTGTCACAGGCTGCGCAGAAGAGACTTCCTCAGCAGCAGGCTGACTATTTTCAGGTGCTGCAACAGTCTGAGCTTGAGTTTGATCAGTATTTTGAGGCTGTACCACTGCAGCCTGAGCGAGAACAGATTCTGATTTCTTAATATGTGCTTCTGTATTTACAGATTCTCCTGTAAAAAGGGTCGCAAATCCTACAAAAAAAGGTAAAACTAAAAATTGGCTTTTAACAACTTTTTTGAATTTCGATTTTTTGACTCTACTGTACATAAAAAAACTTATTTCCTTTCATTATCTCGCTTTCTATCATATAAATTAATTGTTACTTTAACTTTATTTTTATATTAAAAATATTACAGTTACATTTAAAATAAATAAAAAACGCCCAAAACTATTGAAATTTTGAGCATTTTAGACATTTCTTCAAAATTAATACCAGCCATTAGCATTCCAAAAGGCTTGAGCTGCTGTCCATGAACCATAGCGGCTAGTGACATAAGCATCCGCCACACGCTCTTGGTTCTCAGCAGATAAATCTCCATTTAAATAAGAGCTGCTCAGCTGATAACGGCCATAATACTGCCCGTTCTGAGCACTATAGTTGCCGCCTGATTCTTTTTGAGCGATAAATTCTTTTGCAGCTGCATCCGATGCACTCAAACTGCTGCTGGTTGATGCTGATGATGTCTCAGTCTTCTGCGATTCAGCAGGAGCTGCCGTTGTTGCCTCTGTAGTCTGAGGGGCTTCGGAAGCTGTTGTTGCAGCTTCGCTAGTTTGTGTTGTTGCGGCTGGTGCTGCTGTCGTTGCTTCACTTGACTGGGTTTCTGCAGGAGCCGCCGTTGTTGCCTCTGTGGTCTGAGGGGCTTCGGAAGCTGTTGTTGCAGCTTCGCTAGTTTGTGTTGTTGCGGCTGGTGCTGCTGTCGTTGCTTCACTTGACTGGGTTTCTGCAGGAGCTGCCGTTGTTGCCTCTGTGGTCTGAGGGGCTTCGGAAGCTGTTGTTGCAGCTTCGCTAGCTTGTGTTTCTGCTGAAGCAGCCGGTGCTGTTTCTTCTGCTGCTTGAGGTACTTCGGTTTTTTCATCTAACTCTAAAACTTGATCAATATAGATAAGGTGGACATCCTTAATCTTATTTATTTTAGCAAGCTTTTTAACCGTTGTTCCATGAGCTGAAGCTATTTCTGATAGAGTGTCCCCTGATTTTACAGTATAGCTTTCTGCATGTGCCGCAATGGGCAGGATTAGACTGGCAGCTGTTGCAATTCCTGCAAAGCTAGTTTTTACTGTTTTACTTTTATTTTCTAAAATATTTTTTAATGACATAACTTACTCCTTTTAGTGTTATACATCCCATCATACAGCAGATATATTACTCATTTTTTAGAGTAAAGTTAAATATGTTACAATTAAGTTTTAATTAGAAAAAGAAAACGCCTTCTTTTGCTTTGTCAGCAATTATTTAAACTTGGTCAAATAATTACATCTCCGTACTTATTAAACGTTTTTCTCATTTTTTTAATAAAAATAAGATTAATCCAAGACAGCAGATACCAATAATAGCCATGCTGTCCTTATAGGTCCATTTTAACAATCGGTATTTACTGCGGCCTTCCCCCCCTTGATAGCCGCGCGCTTCCATTGCTGTTGCTAAAGCATCAGCTCTTTTAAAGCTGGAAGCAAAGAGAGGAATTAGGATAGGAATGATCGACTTTACTTTTTGAATGAGATTCCCTTCTCCAAAATCAACACCGCGTGCTTTTTGAGCATTCATAATGCGTGTCGTATCATCCATCAGTGTCGGTACAAAACGCAGACTCAGCGACAGCATCAAACCAATCTCATGCACAGGAACCTTCAAAGGTTCTAGAGGTTTTAAGAGAGACTCTACTGCATCTGCTAAACTAAGAGGAGTTGTTGTCAGGGTCAACAGTGTTGAAAAGATGATAATCAGCACAAAGCGCATAAAAATCAATGCCGCCTGCCCAAGACCGTAATCGGTAATTTTGATAATCCATAATTGGACTAAAACATCTCCTGCCTGAGTGAAAAAAACTTGAAACAGGGTCGTAAAAAGAATCAATCCTATCATAGGCTTTAAGCCTTTTAGGAAAAAACCAATTTTAATACGAGATAGCAACACCAAAACCATGGTAAAAGCAAACATTAAAAGATTTGTAATGACATTATTGGCCCAAAAAACAATAATAATGAAAATAAACATTGATAGCAGTTTGCTTCTTGGATCCAGACGATGAATGAACGAATCTCCGGGAATATAACGGCCAAGGATAAGATTATTCATTCTTAATCGCCTCCACAAATTCTTCTAGGGTAATGGGCAGAGAATCAAAAGCCATTCCTTTTTTCCTTAAATCAGCTGCAAACTGAGTAATTTTAGGAACGCCTAGTTGTTTGCTTTCTAAAAATTCGATTTCTTGAAAAACTGATTTAGGACTACCCGATAGAACAATCTTCCCCTTTTCCAAAACATAAACCCAGTCTGCATGATTAGACACATCATCCATTAAGTGAGTGACTAAAACAATTGTCATCCCTTGCTGGTGAAGCTCTTCAAACAAGTTCATCAGCTCACGCCGCCCCTTGGGATCAAGGCCGGCAGTGGGCTCATCTAAAACCAAAATACTCGGCTCCATAGCCAGAATACCTGCAATAGCAACCCTGCGCATCTGCCCGCCTGATAATTCAAAAGGATTTTTTTCAAATAAATGCTCAGCAATGCCAACTAAAGCTAGCTTCTCACGGGCTATTTTTTCAGCATCTTCCTGAGAAATACCAAAATTCTGCGGCCCAAAAGCAACGTCTTTTAAAACCGTTTCATCAAAAAGCTGACTTTCTGGAAATTGAAAAACTAGGCCAACTTTTTTACGAATACTTTTGATATCTTTATTTTTAGAATCGGGCTTGATGGCTACATCATCAACATAAACAGTTCCTTTAGTCGGTATGTTAAGACCATTTAAAAGCTGCATAATAGTAGATTTACCGCTGCCTGTGTGCCCTATAAAAGCTGTGAAACTGCCATCTTTAATTTCTAAATCAACATCGAAAAGGGCACGCCCTTCAAAAGGGGTTCCCGCCTGATAAGTATAACTTACTTTTTGGAGAATAATGCCCATAACTTATCTTCCAATTCCTTTTCTGGCAAATAACCTTCATTAAAGGTAAAACCGATTGGCTCCAAAGCTTTAATAATCGCTGAGGCGAAAGGAATATCCAATCCTAAGCTTAGCAGCTCATCTCCCCGAGAGAACAATTCTCGCGGGGTTGAACTGGATTCTATCTGACCTTCCTTCATCACCAAAACCCGATCGCTGAGAGCCACCTCATCTAAATCATGAGTGATGGATATAACCGTCATCCCACAGTCATCACGAATTTTTTGGATAATCTTAATTAACTCCAGACGCCCTTCCGGATCCAGTATGCTGGTTGCTTCATCCAAAATAATGATACTCGGCTGCATGGCCACTGCACCTGCAATCGCTACTCTTTGCTTTTGTCCCCCTGACAGTCTAGCGGGCTCTCTTGTCTTAAAATCAAGCATACCGACAAGACTTAAAGCTTCTCTAACACGTTCTTGCATTTTCTCGAGAGAAACACCTTGATTTTCCAGACCAAAAGCAACATCGTCTTCTACAGTTGCACCAACAAATTGATTGTCTGGATTTTGAAAAACCATGCCAATCTTATGACGAATATCCCAAATATTGCTGTCTGACAGCTCTTCGCCTTCTATGAAAATTTGTCCGGACTCAGCTTCCAGCAGGCCGTCAATCAAGCGAACAGCTGTTGATTTGCCGCTGCCGTTGTGACCGATAATGGCTAACCACTCTCCATGTTTCACGTGAAACGAAATATTATTTAATGTCGGTTCTTTTTGATTCTCATCATAACGAAATGTAACGTTTTTTAATTCAATCGTTTTATCTGCCATTGTCTATTTAAAAGTATCCTTGAAAAGGAAACCGGCTCCTTTGAAATAATCGTAACCTGAGTAAAGAGTGAAAAACAAAGAGATATACAGCAAAATAGTTCCCCAGGGTTCAAAGTGACAGAGCAAAAAAATGATGGAAAACATTTGAGTGGCTGTTTTAATTTTTCCGGGCATAGCAGCAGCCAAAACTTCCCCGCCCGTTTCAACCAACAGCAAGCGCAGACCTGTCACCGCCAATTCACGGCAGATGATAATTGCTGAAATCCAGGCCGGTGCTAAATCAAGACCAACAAGCATGATGAAAGCACTCATGACCAACATCTTATCTGCCAAAGGATCAGCAAATTTACCAAAATTAGTCACAACTTTCCATTTGCGTGCTAAGTAACCATCCAAATAATCAGTCAAACTTGCTACAGCAAAAATAATGGCTGCAGCAATATGCCAGGCTGTGCTGTTGCTTACAGAGGTTAAAAGCAAGAAAACCGGTATCAGTAAAATACGAATAAGCGTTAATAAATTGGGAATATTTTCTTTTTTAGCCATTAAAAACTCCTTTATTGGACAGTCACATTGATATTGGTCAAACCGGCATTAATGAGATTAGAAGTATCCAGTTTTTGACCATTTATGCTTATGTCAACACCATTCAGCACAGCAACTGTCAGCATGGAAGTTGTTGAACCTTCTGCCAAAGTTACTGTATAAGTCTTCTCAGCCGCCGTCAGAGTCGTTCCGGCTTCTCCGGTATCAGTATTGGTAGCTGAAACCCAGCTGTCTTCTGCTCCTGTCAAGGTAAAGGTAATTTCTACTTTACCATTTGTATTGCTCAAAGTGACATTATTTCCGCCTTCTGCGAAATCTGTTTCAATATTTGTCTGACTTTGTGCTGTTGTTGACGTTGAAGATTGATCGGTATTCTTTTTCTTTTTAGAAGAAGTGGTGAGTTGGGTTTTATCAGAATCACTATGCAATTGATTATAAGCAATATAGCCGACATAGCTGACAATAGCCAAAGCTAACAACACAAGCAAAATCAAAGCCCAAGGGAATCGTCTGCTTGGTTCTTCTTCATAATCATATTTACTAAGGCGAGATGGAATTTTTTCAGCTGCAGTATCTGTTTGCTCAAGTTCTTCCTCGGGGTCTTCCAATTGCGGTGTTTCCTCTGTCAAACTGATATTTTGAGTAACATCCAAATCAATGGACAAATCCTGAGGGGCCTCAACTGATTTTTCTTCTTTTTTAGCTTTAGACTCATCTTTATCTGCAGCTATTGTATCTGCTGAAGATGAAGAAGCGGACTCATCTTCTGAAGAAGGAAGGATCAAGTCATCGCTTAGCTCTTGATTGCGGTAGCCGTGGATGATGGAAACTGGATCCAGACCAACTACTTGGGCATACTTTTCTAAATACTCATTGGTCTTTCCTTCCGGCAGTAATTTAAGCTGATCCAGCTCCATAGCCAATATGTAATGAGGTCCAATGCCCGTTTTATCGACCACATCATCAAAGCTCAGTTTTTTTTCAATCCGCGCATCACGTAAAATATCACCTATTTTATTCATTTTAGTCTACACCAGTCCTTCCCGTCTCTATTAATCCTGTTTATTATAACAAATTTTAGACCGTTTTTCTGCCTATTTTGGAAATAGTGTAAAATCTGTCACTTGCATCTCTGTCATAATCTGCCGTCCAAATTCCATAACTTCTTTTATTTCCAGACTTTGCAAAACTTTTGGAAAATCAAAGTAAGTTTCTTTTTGCCATAAATTGTCAATAAATTGATTGGCAAGTGTATCAATGGTATCTAAACTGCTGATAAAATCTCCATACAGCTCATTTTTCAGAGTTTGTAAGTGGGTTTCCGATAAATTCTCATCTGTTTCAAACTTCTTAACTGCTTGGCGAATTTGATTGGACATGGCAATGGGTTCTTTTGTATCAAGCATGATGACAACAAATTGATAGGAAGCTGATACTTCAATTTTCATATCAAAAGAATCGTCAATCTTTCCCTCTTCATACCATTTTTGATAGCGCTGAGACGTCCAGCCAAACAAAAGGGAGAAAAAGAGCTTCAAAAGCAGTTTTTCTTTTAGCAAAGACTTGGTTTTCTTTCCAATAAAATTAAAACGAAATCCTACAGCTAATTTGGGAAGCGTGATGTCTTTTTGCAGTGAGCTGGCTGATGTAACAGGTAACAGCTTTAAGTCTGAGTGTTCAATTTGAGGGGGCTTGGTTTGAGGCCGTTCCTTTTGAACAGTGACAATATCCTTGTAAACCTGCTTGACATCAAAAGATCCTACAACTAAAAGAATAAGATTGGAAGGATGGTAAAAATAGTGAAAGTTTTCTTCCAAATCATGCTTGCTTAAACTGAGAATGCTCGCTTGACTGCCGGCAATATCTTTTGCCAGAGGACTTTTAGGATAAAGCTTAGCTAAAATACCTTGATATAGAAAGTCATCGGCATCGTCTTGATACATATCAATTTCCTGAGCAATGATGTTTTTTTCCTTTTCAATTGACACATCTGTAAAGACAGTTTTACTGGTAAAATCCTGCAGCAAGGCAAGATTTTCTTTAATGCTGTCAACTGCTGAAAAATAATATACCGTTTTGTCAAAATCTGTGTAGGCATTGCTGTCTGCCCCTAATTTTGTAAATTCATAGGAAGCATCTTTGCTGTTTTCCATTTCAAATAACTGATGCTCTAAAAAATGTGCAATACCTGCCGGATACTTCTTGGCTTTACCGTCTACTGTAAACTCTGTGTCAATAGAACCAAATCGGCTGCTTATGGCAGCAAAAGTTTCTTTAAAATCTTTTTTGGGTAGCAAAAAAACAGTGATTCCATTGTCCAGCTGATTGAAATAAAACTCTTCACCACTGTCTGGAAATTGACGCTTTTTTAATCTCGTTGCAGCCATTTATTCTCCTTCCAAAAAATAGATAGACTGTAGCTTAATAAGATTAGCCACCCTGACAACATCTTCTTTACTTATCTCATTAACCTTATCAATCCAATCTTTTGCAGCCAAGCACCGCTTTTTTAAAAATTGACAATTGTAATGATAGTTAATCATACTTTTAGGATGATCTTCTGATAGCTGGACGTTATTTATCAGCATTTTCTTGGTCTGATTTAATAAATGACTGGAAAAACGCCCCAACTTCAAATCATTAAACTGTTTATTGATTAACTGAAAAGTCTGAGGTCTTTTTTTACTGTCAATACCCGTGTAAATTTGCAGTAAACCTCTGTAACTGTCAAAATGACTGCCGATACTATAGGCCAGACCTTGTTTTTCTCTGATTTCAGTAAACAATTTTGAATGCGGAAAGGCACCTAAAATACCGTTAAAAACCAGCAAAGCATGGTAATTACTGTCACCGTAAGTTACTGGCAGATGGTAGCCCAACTGCAAAATGGATTGCTGATTTTCTCTTTGTTCAACCTTTTCCTGAACAACTTTGGAGTAATGCTGCTGATAAAAAAAGTTTAATTCTTTCTGCCGATCTTTTAAAGGAAACTCTTCAACCAACTGCAAAACGTGATAGTCATCAAAATTTCCTAAAGCAAAAATATCAATGCGGTCTTCCTTTAGCATTTTTTGAAATTCTTGATAGGCGGTGTAAGAATTTTCAGCGGCCACTAAATCAGCTGTCGCATCCTTTGAATGCTGCATGACTTTTTCTTTGAAAAAAAGTTTTTGCAGTTCCAAATGGCTGTAGTAAAAGGGATCCTCTTTATCAGCTTTTAAATACCTCATTAAGTTGGCTTTCTCAAGGTCAAAACTCTTGCTCTGATAATGCTCCACTGAAGCTAAAGGATTGAATAGGACTTCTCTTAAAAAACCTACTATTTCCTCCAAAATAGAACCGTCTTCTGGCACAAACCGATCCGATACAAAAGAAATGTCAATATCAACAATATGAACCTGGCCTTTGGCTGAGACCTGTGTGGAAAAACGAGCGCCATAAAGATTGGCCAATTTTTCTCTGAATATCTGCGGTGTTGGGTAGGCATTGTTTGCTGTTACTAACATTTGAGCAACCAGAACACGGCGGGCTAATGTTTTGCTGTTTAATTCTCCGGAAAAACGAAAAGTAATATGATTAGTCTTAAATTTGGTCGTTTTAATCAAGTGTAAATGTACATCTTGGGCTAATTTCATGGGACTTCCTTTAATATGTTATTCCGTTCAATTATATCATTTTATGCTATAATTATCCTTAGAGAAAGTTGAGGAATTTATGGAATATAAACTTTTTGGAGACTATATTACATTGCAGGCACTTTTGAAAAATTTAGGCATTATTTCAAGCGGAGGCGCCATTAAATCTTATCTGGCTAATACAGAGGTCTTATTTAATGGCCAAAGAGAAACACGCCGCGGGAAAAAGATTCGTTTAGGAGATCAAGTTGCTATTCCTGCATCAAATATTCTTATTACTATTGTTGAACCATCGTCAAAAGAGAAGGCAGAGTACCTTAGTCAGCTGGCAGAAAAAGAAAGAGTGGCGGCTCTTGTAAAAGAATTGAACCAAAAAAATAAAAAAACAAGCAGCATAAGGGATCAAAAATAGTCCCTAAAACTAAAAAAGCTGTTAAGTTCCCTGGCACTTAACTATGTGGATAGAAGAAATTAACTTAAAAAATTATCGTAATTATGAATCTGCTCAAGCTGTTTTTTCGCCAAATCTCAATGTCTTTATTGGCCAAAACGCTCAAGGAAAAACAAATTTCCTAGAAGCCATCTATTTCCTATCCTTAACACGCAGCCATCGAACACGATCAGATAAAGAACTTATTCAGTTTAACGAAAAAGAATTGAAAGTTTCTGGTGTTCTTCATCGGGTAAACGGTAAAATTCCTCTGGAAATCAATCTTTCTGATAAGGGACGAACAACCAAGGTAAACCATCTTAAACAATCTAAACTCTCTGATTATATCGGAATTATGACTGTAGTTCTGTTTGCTCCGGAAGACTTACAGCTCATCAAAGGAGCACCTAGTCTTAGAAGAAAGTTTATGGATATCGATTTAGGCCAAATAAAGCCTGTCTATCTAGCCGACCTATCAAATTATAATCACGTCCTAAAACAAAGAAATGCCTATTTGAAAACATCTGAAAAGGTTGATAACGATTTTCTTTCTGTCTTAGACCAGCAATTAGCTGATTATGGTGGAAGAGTGATTGAACATCGCTTTGATTTTATTCAAAATCTAACCAAAGAAGCCGATAAATATCATTTTTCTATTTCAAATCAACAAGAGCATCTAAAAATTTCCTATCTTTCTTCGGTTAAATTTGATTATAAGCAAAACATTCGAGATAACTTTTTGAATCAGTTACAAAAAAATCGACAGGGAGATATTTTCAAAAAGAACACTAGTATCGGACCTCATCGTGATGATTTGCTGTTTTTTATTAATGACATGAACGCTAGTTTTGGTAGTCAAGGTCAGCACCGCAGTCTTATTTTATCGCTGAAATTAGCTGAAATTGAGCTGATAAAAAAGACTACCGGTGATTATCCTATTCTCTTGTTAGATGATGTTATGAGTGAACTTGACAATTACAGACAAACTAAACTTTTAGAAGGTATCAAAGAAAATGTTCAAACTTTCATTACAACGACCAGTCTTAATCATTTACAACATCTTCCTAAGGAACTAAAATTATTTACAATTAATCAAGGACATATAACATCAGATTGACTAGGTGTCAATTTATTGTAAACTTACTTGACTATAATGTAATTTTTTTGTCAAAGTATCTATCAAAAAGCTCTCTAAAAGAGTATTATGTCTCAAATAATTGTAAATATATCATTGACAACCAAAAAGAGCTAGAATGGAATGTTCTAGCTCTTTTTATCAAACTTAAATTATTATTGTACCGAATAGTTGGGTGCTTCATTGGTAATTTGAACATCATGAGGATGACTTTCAATCAAACCAGCTCCTGACATTTCGATAAACTGAGCATTTTCACGAAGTTCCTGCAAATCAGCAGCTCCAACATAACCCATACCTGAGCGAATTCCTCCAAGCATTTGGAAAACAATATCTGCTGCCGCACCTTTATATGCTACACGGCCTTCAATCCCTTCTGGAACAAGCTTGTTAGCTTCATTGACAGAGCCTTGGAAATAACGATCACTTGAGCCTTTCTTCATAGCTGCAATTGAACCCATACCGCGGTAAGTCTTAAATTTACGGCCTTGGAAGATTTCCGTTTCACCCGGTGCTTCATCAGTACCGGCAAACATTGATCCAAGCATGACAGCATTGCCACCAGCAGCAAGAGCTTTGACAATATCACCTGAATACTTGATACCACCATCAGCAATAATTGTCTTACCGTATTCACGCGCAACACTGGCTGCATCATAAATAGCTGTAATTTGAGGAACACCAACACCAGCAACCACACGTGTTGTACAAATTGAACCAGGTCCAATTCCTACTTTAACCACATCAACACCAGCTTCATAAAGAGCACGAGCACCCTCAGCAGTTGCAATATTGCCTGCAATCAAAGTACGATCTGGGAAATGTGCTCTAATTTCAGCAATCTTACGAAGGACACCGGCAGAATGACCGTGAGCTGTATCAATAACAATAGCATCTGCACCAGCTTCAAAAAGAGCCTCTGCCCGCTCAAAAGTATCTGATGTAACGCCAACAGCACCAGCAACTAGAAGACGTCCAAATTCATCTTTTGCTGCATTTGGAAACTCGATAACTTTTTCGATATCCTTGATAGTAATAAGTCCAGACAGACGTCCTTTCTCATCGACTAAAGGCAATTTTTCAATACGGTGCTCATGCAAGATACGTTCAGCTGTCTCAAGATCTGTCCCGACAGGAGCTGTAACCAATTTTTCACTGGTCATATGCTCTGAGATAGGCGTATCGTAATTAGAAATAAAGCGCATATCGCGGTTGGTAATAATTCCAACTAATCTACGATTATCAAGAGTCTCAACAACAGGAACACCGCTAATACGATAACGCTGCATCAGTTCTTCGGCTTCAGAAACCTTATGTTCTGGTGTTAAAAAGAAGGGATCAATAATAACACCATTTTCTGACCGTTTTACTTTACGAACTTCCTCAGCCTGCTCCTTAATAGACATATTTTTGTGAACAACACCAAGACCGCCTGCACGCGCAATGGCAATAGCCATCTTACTGTCAGTAACAGTATCCATAGCTGCAGTGATAATTGGAATATTCAATGTCAAATTTTTTGCCAATTTCGTCTGCATATTGACTTCATTTGGAAGAACATGGCTTTCAGCCGGGATGAGTAATACATCATCAAAAGTATAACCTTTTTTCAAAAATTTTCTGTCCCAATTTGACATTAAAATAATCCTCTTTTCTATACATTTTTCGCCTATCGGCTATTTATTGTTACTATAATAACACGCTAAAATCATTTGTCAATGAATTCCAGAAAATTTACGAAAGAAAGGAGCAGAGTAAAAAACATTCTAAACTTCAGCTTTCCACTCCCTCTTTTTCGTCTTAGAAATAATTAATGCCCATAGCTGATTTAACTTCATCCAATGTTTGAGCTGCAACAGATTGCGCCTGTTCACTGCCTTTTTTCAGCATATTAAATACCTCTCCCATATCTTTAGCATATTCTAAACGGCGTTCACGAATTGGTGTTAACTCTCGTTCAAGAATTTCTAAAAGATAGCGTTTAGTTTTAACATCCCCAAGACCTCCGCGTTGGTAATGTTCTTTCATGGCAGCAATCTCTGCTTGATCCTCTTTACGGCCAAAAATATCAAGATAATGGAAAACCATATTACCTTCAATCTGACCTGGATCTTCAACACGAATATGATTTGGATCTGTGTACATGCTCATAACTTTTTTACGAACAGTATCAGCATCATCAGATAAGAAGATACCATTCCCCAAAGATTTAGACATTTTAGCATTGCCATCAAGTCCAGGCAATCGTCCAGCCGCTTCATTTTCAGGATAAATGCCTTCTGGTTCGACTAAAACATCGCATTTGTAAGTGTGATTAAAGCTGCGTGCAATCTCACGTGTTTGCTCAATCATTGGTTTTTGGTCATTGCCAACTGGCACATAATTTGCTTTAAAGGCTGTAATATCAGCTGCTTGGGAAATAGGATAAACTAAAAAACCTGTTGGAATAGACTCGCCAAACCCTTTTTGAGCAATTTCCGTTTTAACAGTTGGATTGCGCTCCAAACGAGCAAGAGAAACTAAATTCATATAATACATGGTCAATTCGGCTAGTTCAGGAATTTGACTCTGAATAAAAATAGTCACCTTTTGCGGATTAAGGCCTACTGCCAAATAATCAAGAGCGACATTGCCGACAGACTCCTTGATTATTTCAGATTCTTTAGCGTGATCGGTGAGGGCCTGCTGGTCTGCCAAAAAAACAAACATATCGTACTTGTCCTCATTTTGCAAAAGGACACGGTTTTTAAGGCTGCCGACATAATGCCCTAAGTGAAGTTTCCCTGTCGGACGGTCACCTGTCAAAATAATAGGTTTTGTCATTTCTGTTCTCCTAAATTACAATTAGTTCAATTATAACATAATTATAAGCAGCAGGAGGACAAAAGCAACAGTCAAAATTTAACAGACGAGGGATTTAATTGAAAAATAAGGGCTTTTCCTGTAAAATGTAGTAGTATCAAAAGATGAGGTGAAAAATTGTTAACTGTATCAGATATTTCGCTGCGTTTCAGCGATCGTAAACTTTTTGATGATGTCAATATTAAATTTACAGCAGGAAATACTTATGGATTGATTGGTGCTAATGGTGCTGGAAAATCAACATTTTTGAAAATTCTAGCTGGTGATATTGAACCGACAACCGGACATGTAACTCTCGGTCCTAATGAACGTTTGTCTGTTCTTCGTCAAAATCACTTTGACTATGAAGAAGAGCGTGTCATCGATGTTGTTATTATGGGCAATCAAGAGCTCTATGATATTATGAAAGAAAAAGATGCTATTTATATGAAGCCCGATTTTTCAGATGAAGATGGTGTTCGTGCTGCTGAATTGGAAGGACAGTTCGCTGAATTAGGCGGATGGGAAGCTGAAAGCGAGGCCGCTCAACTACTGCAAAATCTTAATATTCCTGAGGATCTCCACTATCAAAACATGTGTGAACTGTCTAACGGTGATAAGGTCAAGGTTTTGCTGGCTAAGGCTCTTTTTGGCAAACCGGACGTTCTCTTGCTTGATGAGCCCACTAATGGTCTTGATATTCAGTCCATTAATTGGCTGGAGGATTTTCTTGTAGACTTTGAAAATACGGTTATCGTTGTTTCCCATGACCGTCACTTTCTCAATAAGGTCTGTACCCATATGGCTGATTTAGATTTTGGAAAAATCACGCTCTATGTTGGTAATTATGATTTTTGGAAAGAGTCCAGCGAACTGGCAGCCAAACTTCAGGCTGACCGCAATGCTAAAGCAGAAGAAAAAATCAAAGAATTGCAAGAATTTGTAGCACGTTTTTCAGCCAATGCTTCTAAATCAAAACAGGCAACATCCCGTAAAAAAATGCTGGATAAAATTGAGCTGGAAGAGATTGTGCCGTCAAGCCGTAAATACCCATTTATTAAATTTCAAGCTGAACGTGAAATCGGCAATGATCTTCTAACAGTAGAAAATCTTTCCGTTAAAATTGACGGTGAGACCATTCTTGACAATATCAGCTTTATTTTAAATCCGGGAGATAAGACTGCCATCATCGGTCAAAATGATATTCAGACAACAGCTCTTATGCGCGCGCTTATGGGGGATATCGACTATGAAGGTACTATAAAATGGGGAGTTACAACAAGCCGCTCTTATCTTCCAAAGGACAACAGCAGTGATTTTGCAAGCGGGGAATCTATTTTAGAATGGCTGCGACAGTTTGCCAGCAAAGAAGAAGATGACAACACTTTTCTTCGCGGTTTCCTGGGCCGTATGCTCTTTTCCGGCGATGACGTTAACAAGTCTGTCAATGTCCTTTCCGGAGGAGAAAAGGTGCGCGTGATGCTCTCTAAATTAATGCTGCTCAAATCTAATGTGCTCGTCCTAGATGACCCTACCAACCACTTAGACTTAGAGTCTATCTCAAGCCTAAATGACGGTCTCAAAGATTTTAAAGAATCTATCATCTTTGCCAGCCATGACCACGAATTCATTCAAACATTGGCCAACCATATCATTGTCATCTCTAAAAACGGTGTTATTGACCGTATTGATGAGACTTATGATGAATTCCTTGAAAATGAAGAAGTACAGGCAAAAGTTGCTCAACTCTGGCAAGAGAATGGGGGAGAAAATCGGTAAATCGTCATGAAATGGCGATTTCGATTTCGTTGTCCCATCTCCGTACAGTTTAATTAGGATGACCGCTATCACTTGCCTAGCGGAACAAGGACTTCCAATAAGCTACTGCATCAAACATTTGATGCTGCATAGATGGAAAGAGTTTGAATTTTTTGTCCTAAACTCTTTTTTTATATCTAAAATTTATGATGAACTATTTAAAAAAACACAAACAGAGCTTTATTTTTTATTGTATCAGTTTTGTACTGCCCGCTTTTATCATGTTTACTGTTCTTTTTACCAAAAGCATTTACTGGGGCAGCGAGACAACTCTTTTAGCCAGCGACGGCTTTCATCAGTATGTCAATTTTGATACGCTTATTCGCAATATTTTTCATGGAACAGACAGCTTATTTTATTCTTTTAAAGGCGGACTAGGGTTTAACGTTTTCGCTCTGATGAGCTATTACTTAGGCAGCTTTTTGACACCTTTGACTTACTTTTTCACTGTTCAAACAATGGCTGATGCCTTTTACCTTTTTACCTTGATAAAATTCGGTTTGATTGGCTTGTCTGCTTTTTATTGTATGAACCAGCTTTATCCCAGCATAGCAAAACATCTGGTTCTGATACTGTCAACTTCCTATGCCCTGATGAGTTTTACCACCAGTCAGCTGGAGTTAAATAACTGGCTGGATATTTTTATTTTGCTGCCGCTTATTTTGCTGGGCTTGGATCGCTTAATAAACAAAAAAGGACTAACACTTTATTTTCTTACCTTAAGTTGTTTGTTTATCCAAAATTATTTTTTTGGCTTTATGACAGCTATTTTTCTGTTGCTTTGGTTTTTTGTCCAGACATCATGGCACTTTAAGGAAAGAATTAAAAGATTTACTGATTTTGCTTTGGTTTCTCTTTTTTCAGCCTTTACCAGTGCTTTCATGCTGCTTCCAGCCTTGTTTGATCTGAGCAGTCATGGAGAAAAAGCGGCTGATCATTTTGCCATATTGTCCGCAGATTTGAGCCTCTTTGACCTGTTTGCTAAAAATATGGTTGGTAGTTATGACACAACAAAATACGGATCCATCCCAACAATTTACATTGGATTATTCCCCTTAATTTTAGCTCTTGCTTTCTTTTTTATAAAAACTATTAAAGGTTCTGTCAAGATAGCCTACTTGCTTCTTATTGTTTTCATTATTGCCAGTTTTATTTTTCAGCCTCTCGATCTCTTTTGGCAGGGCATGCATTCACCCAATATGTTTCTTCACCGTTATTCTTGGGTTTTGTCCATCGTTATACTGATGATGGCAGCCGAAACCCTATCTAGAACAAAGTATTTGACATTCAAATCTTTTTTCCCTGCCTTTGTTCTGTTAGGCCTTGGATTTACAGGCGTCTTCTTTTCTAAGGAAAATTATGATTTTTTAACACCTGCTCAATTCATACTGACCGGGCTCTTTCTAACTGGATACGGTACAATTCTCTTCATTTTTTTCAATAAAGGAATTTCTCAAAAGCTGATTATTTCCTTTACACTTATCTTTACAGTTTTTGAATTGTCTTTAAACAGTTTTTTCCAAATTGAAGGGATTGAAAATGATTGGAACTTTCCTTCCAGAAATGTTTATGAAGATAATGTCAAAGAAGTTGACAATTATGTCAAGTTAGCTGATCGAGAAACATCTGGTTTTTTCCGTCTGGAGAAGCTGTTCCATCAGACTTTAAATGATGGCATGAAATTCAACTATAACAGTATTTCTCAATTTTCATCCGTCAAAAACACCCTGTCTGCTGAATTATTAAATGCTCTAGGTTACTATTCCCAAGGCAATCATGCTTTCATCAATTACCATAACAATACGGTTTTAATGGACAGCCTTTTCTCAGTTGCCTATAATATTAGTAGCCAAGAACCCAATAAATTCGGATTCCAGCTAAGAAAAAGTGGCAAACATTACAGCCTTTATAAAAATTCTTACCGTCTGCCTTTAGCGCTTATGTCAAAAGGTGTTTACAACGATGTCAAGTTAAATTCCGATCCACTAAACAATCAAGAAAAAATTGTCAAAGAATTAACAGGAGTAAAAGATAGGTTCTTTACAGAAATTCCTATTCTCTCAAGCAAAAATGGCCAAATTTTAAATGGCCGCACAGCTGTTACTGATTTTAAAGGAAGTCAAGCAAAAGTTTACTATAATGTAAAGGTACCTGCTAACAGTCAGCTTTATGTCAACCTTCCTAATATCAGTTTTAGCAATAAAGAAGAGAGAAATATTTTATTGACAGTTAAAAACCGAAAAATGCAGCAAACAGCAGATGATAGCTACTATTTGTTTAATTTAGGCCATTATAAACAAGAACAGCTTTTGACTTTCAAATTTGATTTTCCTAATAATAAAACAGTCAGCTATGATTTACCGCATGTTTATGCCTTAAATTTAACAGCCTACCAAAAAGCAATTGCACAATTAAAAGATTCGGCAGTTAAAGTATCAACTCGAGGAAATCAAATCGTTACGTCTTACACAGCTAAAAAGAAGAGCTCGCTGATTTATACCCTACCTTACGACAAAGGGTGGTCAGCAGTACAAAGCGGGAAAAAGCTGAACATTCAAAAAGCTCAGAAAGGCTTTATGAAAATCACCGTTAAAAAAGGCCAAGGCAAAATTACCATGACCTTTATTCCTCAAGGTTTGTATCTAGGAATTCTAATTTCTTTTTTGGGTCTCTTTCATTTTATACTTTATTCGCTTTATAACCAAAAATCTATTAGGGCTGACCCGCCATCAAGAGACTGAAGAACTCTAAAAAGGTGCAATAAAAAAACCTGCAATTATGCAGGATTAATGTCTTATCACTCCGGCAGTAGGACTCGAACCTACGACATCATGATTAACAGTCATGCGCTACTACCAACTGAGCTATGCCGGAATTAATAGTCCGTACGGGATTCGAACCCGTGTTACCGCCGTGAAAAGGCGGTGTCTTAACCCCTTGACCAACGGACCATTATTGATTAACACTCTTACTATTATAACAAATATCTTTGATTTGTCTAGCTTTTTTCAAAAAAATTATGAGAATATTTCTCCTTTACTGCTAGACAAACAGCTTAAAAATACACCAATCTGTAAAGATTGACAGCAGCCCATGAATTTTGGTAAAATAATATAGTTATAAGGTCTCATAGCTCAGCTGGATAGAGCATTCGCCTTCTAAGCGAACGGTCGCAGGTTCGAATCCTGCTGGGATCAAAAAACAGGACTGACATGTGCCAGTCCTTTTCTTATTGTCATGCTTAATGTTAATGTCCAAAAGCAGCTCATGAGTCCTTGATCTTATTTTCTTTTCGTTCCATATTTAGAAAATATACCAATACTAACATGGGTAAAAGCAAGAGATAAAGGCTGCTTTCAGTCAGGTAGCGGCACATAGCAGCGGACACCCATACACCAGCTATAAAAGTAATAATAACTGCAATGATATAGCACGACTGCTTTAAAATCTGCTCATCTTTTTCCACACTTCCTTTAAGAAAAAGATAGGCAGCATTTTTTATGTTTCCTGTCATCATCGTATTGGTATAAGCATATCCTCTGACCCGCTTAAAAGTCGCCAGCTGAATAGAGGCAAAAGTTGCCAACCCTGCAATCGTAAAAATAGAGGGCAAAAGAGGACTTAATACAGCTATCACCGCCAACAGAATCAGCAGCACATAAGTGCTAAATTTATGCCATCTCACGTTTTTAGGTGTGATCCATTTTTTAAGAAAATAATAGAAAAACTGTCCTAAAATAAAGAAAACAATGGGAATCAAAAAACTAAAGGCCTCTTTTAAATGTCCCTCTGCAATATTAATGGTCATATACAGTAAATTTCCCGTCTGCATGCTGGCAAAGCGCCCTTCTTGAGTGATAAAGGTATAAGCATCAATAAAACCACTAATAAACGTTAAGAGCATTGCGGCCCTCAATCCTTCAAAATTTTGATACTTTTTTGCCATTTTTCTCCTTTTTGTTTCACGTGAAACACCTTTCATAGATATTTACTGGCTTCTCGGACAGATAAACGGTTCATTTGTTCTTGATGGTTTTCAATAAAGTTATGAACCCAATTGGGATTAGTCTTTGAATACTCCCGCAAGGCCCAGCCAATAGCCTTGTTAATAAAAAACTCTTTAGCAAAAACAGAATCGGATAGATTATTTTCAATGATAGCTGCCAAAAGATGTTCATCAGTAGCTTTTTTAAAGGTCAGCTGATGGTCAATAGCCAAACGCCGCAGCCAAAAATTATCAGCCGCAGACCACTCCAACATAATCTCTTTAGCCTGAGGATTCTTTTTAACAATGACTCCAGCAACTTCATCCAAATTATCCACAGAATCCCACCACGCTTTGCTGACAGCGAGCTCTTTTATTTTGTCTAGATCAGATAGGAGCAGCTTCGCGCTGACTCTTGGCATCTGGAGATAATCACAGGCTAGATACTGACATTCACGGCAGTCTTCCTGCCACATTTCAAAAACAAATTTCCAATCAACAGCTTCCTCTAAAGACTTCTCCTTCAAAAATGCTTTAGACAGCTGGCGCCGCAATGGTGTTGGAATCCCATAAAACGCAAAATGATTTTTTTGATATTTAGCCATTTTAGCAGCTTTTTCTGAATCAGAATTCTTTTCAAATAGTTTAATCATTTCAGAATAAGTCATCATGTCTCCTATTTGTGATAAGGGCTTCCTTCCTGAATCATAAAAGATCGGTAAATTTGCTCTGTCAGCACTAAGCGCATCAGCTGATGGGGCAAGGTCATAAGGCCAAAACTAAGGAGCAGATCAGCTCTCTTTTTGACTTTCTGAGAAAGTCCAAGGCTCCCACCGATGATAAAAGTAATATTAGAATAACCTTTAAGTTTGGCATCAGACAGAATTTGACTGAACTTTTCAGAAGATATCTGCCTACCCTCAATGGCTAAAACAATCGCAAAATCTCGATTAGAAATTTTAGATATAATCCGCTGACCTTCTTTATCGAGAATCTGTTCATTCTGAGTCTGGCTGGCATTATCTGGCGTTTTTTCATCTGGCAGCTCTATCATTTCAAACTTAGTAAAACGGCTCAAACGCTTACTGTATTCGGCAATACCATCTTTTAGATACTTTTCCTTTAATTTGCCAACCGTTATTAATCTTACTTTCATACTTTCTATTATAACATCTTTTTCAGCAGACTTATCCACAGTTTTTCAAAGAAACTGCTTTTCTAAAAAACACTTATTTGCAAATATGAATCAACATTTTCAGAAAGTTTTCCACAACTTGTGGATTCTTTCTTTTTTTACTGTTTTAAGGTATAATTAAGTCAAATTTCTTAGACTGTTTCAGACTAATGATTGAAAAATTTGGAGGTTCTAAAAGTGAATAATGCAAAATCCCATACCTTCCTAAAATGGTTTATCCCTTTTCTGCTTATTTTTTTAAGCTTTATCTTAGGAATTGTCTCAACAGCGGTATTTTACTGGGTATCAGGTAACAAAACATTGTCTAACGGTGGAAAAACAACTGTCAGCAATGTGGTCTATAATACCAAATCTGACACCACTGAAGCTGTTAAAGATGTTAAAAATGCTGTTGTCTCAGTTATTAATTACCAAAAAACTGACAGTAGTTATTACAATGACTATGGCGACTATGGAGATGACTCACAAGACGAAAATAATTCAGAAAATGGTTTAAATGTTTATGGTGAAGGATCCGGTGTTATCTATAAAAAAGACGGAAGCAGTGCCTATTTGGTAACCAACAACCACGTCATAAAAGATGCTGAAAAACTGGAAATCATGCTGGCTAACGGGAAAAAAGTTGTCGGAAAATTAGTCGGTTCTGATACCTATTCTGATTTAGCTGTTGTGAAAATTTCTTCCAAAGAAGTCAGCACTGTTGCTAAATTTGCTAATTCAGATAAGATTAAGGTCGGCGAACCTGCTATTGCCATCGGTAGCCCTCTGGGAAGCGATTATGCTAATTCAGTAACGCAAGGTATCGTCTCCAGCCTCAGCCGCACGGTAACCTCACAAAATGAAAATGGCGAAACCATTTCAACCAACGCCATCCAAACCGATGCTGCTATCAATCCTGGTAATTCCGGCGGAGCTTTAATCAACATCAAAGGACAGGTTATCGGTATCAATTCAAGTAAAATCGCATCGAGCAGCAATTCAAGCAACGGGGTTTCTGTTGAAGGAATGGGCTTTGCCATCCCATCAAACGATGTGGTTTCTATCATTAACCAATTAGAAGAAAACGGTGAAGTTATCAGACCGGCTCTAGGTATTTCAATGGCTAATCTGAGTGAAGCTTCAACCAGCGGCAGAGAGTCCTTAAAACTTCCAAATGATATTACAAGCGGTATTGTTGTTCTTTCAACTCAAAATGGTATGCCGGCTGATGGTAAGCTGAAAAAATATGATGTCATCACAGAAATTGATGGCAAAAAAGTGTCTTCCATCAGTGATCTGCAAAGCACTCTTTACAAACATAAAAAAGGTGATACAATTAAAATTACCTTCTACCGCGGCAAAGATAAGAAGACAGTTGATATTCAGCTAACAAAAACAAGTCAGGATTTAAATAATTAATGGTGCAAAAATCGGCGAACAGCAACTGCTGTTAAAGCCGGTTTTTAAATCTGAATATTAATCCTTTAACAATCAATACCTGCTATTAAGCAAGATTTTTCAACTGTATCAGGAATGGACAAAAGAGTGTTCCTTTTAAACTCTAGCACATTTTTGTCCTTCCTTTTTCATGGAGTTAATGATGCCTGAAGAACTAAAATACCTTGACCCCAAAGATATTAATCCCAATCCTTATCAGCCAAGACTTCATTTTGAGCCTAAAGAACTGAAAGAGCTGACACAGTCCATTAAAGAAAATGGACTGATTCAGCCTATTATTGTCAGAAAGTCAGATATTTTCGGTTACGATTTAATTGCAGGAGAGCGGCGGTTAAAAGCGGTTAAGATGGCTGGATTAGATAAGATTCCTGTCATTATCAAAGATGTTTCCGACAAAGACAGTATGAAGCAGGCTATTATTGAAAATTTACAGCGTTCCGATCTTAATCCGATTGAAGAGGCTAAGGCCTATCAAAATCTTATCATCAAAAGTCAAATGACTCATGATGATATCGCAAAAGCCATCGGAAAATCCAGGCCTTATATTACTAACAGCATCAGACTCCTAAATCTGCCAGCTGACATCAAACAAGCCCTTGAAAAGGGAGTAATTTCTCAGGGACACGCGCGCCTGCTCTTAAGCATTAATAAGCAAGAGCTGCAGAATAGTTGGTTTCATAAAATTCTTGATGAACAGCTCAGTGTCCGCCAGCTTGAAAGAGCTTTGAAAAATCTGTCCAAAAAAGAAAACAAGAAAAAACCGCCAAAAGATATTTTCATTTCAGAAAAAGAAAAAGAAATCAGCCAGCTTCTGGGTCTGCCTGTTTCCATTCACTACAATAAACAGAACCAGGGACAGCTGAAAATTTCCTTTACATCTGAAGAAGAATTCAACAGAATAATGAACAGGCTTAATTAGCTTGTTCATTTTAACTTTTTTCTAACGCTTTTTTCCACAGCAAAAAACAGCTCAAACAGCTGAATTAACTGTTTTTATTTCTTTTTCCACAACTTGTGGAAAACTTTTATTTACAATGTGGATTTTTCATTTGCAGCTGTGGAAAACTTTTGTCTTTTATGGTAAAATTTTCTTATTACAAATCTTTATAGGAGCACACTATGACAAAAAATGACGAAATTTTTTGGAATAGGGTCTTAGAACTTGCACAAAGTCAATTAAAACAAGCTACATTTGATTTTTTCGTTTCAGATGCTAAACTGCAGAAAGTTGAAGGAAGCACTGCAACCATTGTGCTTGATGATATGAAAAAGCTGTTCTGGGAAAAAAATCTGCAGCCTGTTGTGCTGACAGCTGGTTTTGAAGTTTTCAATACTGAAATTTCTATTGACTATATTTCTGAAGAGGAAGAGCAACCACCAAACACTGATTCCCAAACTGATGAGTCTGCACCTTCAGTCCAGTCTCTGCCCATTGTGCAAAACGATCTTAATCCAAAATACAGCTTTAATAACTTTGTAATTGGTGATGAAAATCGCTGGGCCTTCACAGCTTCTGTATCTGTAGCAGACCTTCCGGGAACGACCTACAATCCTCTTTTTATTTACGGAGGACCTGGTTTAGGAAAAACCCATCTGTTAAATGCTATCGGCAATGCCGTTTTAGCCAATAATCCTAAGGCTCGGATTAAGTATATTTCTGCTGAAAACTTCATCAATGAATTTGTTGTCCACATCAGACTGCAAAATATGGATGAACTTAAGCAGAAATTTCGTAATTTAGATTTGTTGCTGATTGATGATATCCAATCTTTGGCCAAGAAAAGTTTGGCCGCTACACAGGAAGAATTTTTCAATACCTTTAATGCCCTTCACGATAATAATAAACAGATTGTTCTAACCAGTGACCGAACACCAGATGATCTTAATGATTTGGAACAGCGTTTGGTTACGCGCTTTAAATGGGGACTGACGGTTAACATTACACCCCCTGATTTTGAAACCCGTGTCGCTATTTTAAATAATAAAATTCAAGAATATAACTACAGCTTCCAGTCAGAAACAATTGAATATCTGGCAGGACAGTTTGATTCCAATGTCCGGGATTTAGAAGGTGCTTTGAAAGATATCAGCCTGGTGGCCAATTACAGAAATCTTGATGTTATAACCGTTGAAGTTGCAGCAGAAGCGATCAGAGCCAGAAAACAAGACAGCAGTCCTAAGATGATCGTTATTCCTATTGAAGACATTCAAAAGCAGGTAGGAAAATTTTACGGCGTAACTGTCAAGGAAATCAAATCGACCAAACGAACACAAAACATTGTTTTGGCACGTCAGGTTGGCATGTATTTAGCGCGTGAAATGACTGACAACAGCCTTCCAAAAATCGGGAAAGAGTTTGGCGGACGCGACCATTCAACCGTCCTGCACGCTTATAATAAAATAAAAAATATGCTAGCTCAGGATGACAGCCTAAAAATTGAGTTGGAGACGATAAAAAATAAAATAAAATAGGCATCTGTGCATAAGTCTAAGAAAACTAACTTTTTATCCACAAATTGTGAACAACTCTTAAGCTAGGCCGTAGCTCAGTTTCTCAGACTTATCCGCACTGTGCACAAGACCTACTACTACCACTAACTTAATACTTATAAAATAAAGGAGTATTCCATGATAAAATTCTCAATTAATAAAACCTTTTTCCTGCAGGCTCTAAATGCAACCAAACGAGCTATCAGTTCTAAAAATGCTATTCCTATTCTTTCCAGCTTAAAAATCGAAGTTCGTTCCCAATCAATCGTTTTAACCGGTTCTAACGGTCAGATTTCCATTGAAAATACCATTTCAGCCGATGATGAAAATGCAGGGCTGCTAATTACTTCTCCTGGTTCAATCCTGCTTGAAGCCAATTTCTTTATTAACGTTGTTTCCAGTCTGCCGGATGTTACTTTGGATTTTGAAGAAATCGAACAGCATCAAGTAGTTTTAAACAGCGGCAAATCAGAAATTACTCTCAAAGGAAAAGATGTTGAACAATATCCGCGTTTGCAGGAAGTTGTCACCAACAATCCTTTAATTTTGGAAACAAAACTGTTGAAAACGATTATTTCTGAAACAGCTTTTGCTGCCAGTACCCAAGAAAGCCGTCCAATTTTAACAGGTGTTCATTTAGTATTGACCAACCATAAAGAATTTAAAGCTGTGGCAACAGACTCTCATCGAATGAGTCAGCGCAAACTAATCCTAGAAAATTCGACTGATGATTTTGATGTGGTTATCCCTAGCCGTTCTTTGCGTGAATTTGCAGCGGTTTTCACTGAAGATGTGGAAACTGTAGAGGTGTTCTTTTCCAGCAGCCAAATCCTCTTTAGAAGTGAAACAATCAGCTTTTACACGCGCCTTTTAGAGGGCAATTATCCAGATACTGACCGTCTGCTGGCTAATAATTTTGAAACCGAAGTTGTTTTTAATACTAATTCTCTACGCTATGCCATGGAACGGGCGCATCTTATTTCCAATGCAACACAAAATGGCACAGTAAAATTAGAAATTATCAACAATCAAGTGACAGCCCATGTTAACTCACCCGAGGTCGGAAAAGTTAATGAAGAGCTTGACGTTGAAAACTTATCAGGAAATGATTTAACAATCAGTTTTAACCCAACTTATCTTATCGAAGCTCTAAAAGCTCTTAAAAGTGAGACGGTTACTATTCGTTTTATTTCGCCAATCCGTCCTTTCACTCTAACACCGGGTGATGACAGCGAAAACTTCATTCAGCTGATTACACCTGTCCGTACAAACTAAATAACGCAATAACGCCTGCAGCAGGCGTTATTTTTTATCAATATGATATAATGAACTTATGCTCTATATTTTAGTAAATCCTAATTCAGGGGATAAAAGCGGTCTAAAAAAAGCAACATTAATCAAAGAGACTTATCCACAGTTTAAGGCGAAAATTTACCAAACGCGCTATTTTAATGACGAAGCACACCAGCTAAAAAGAATTCTTGAATCTTATGATTCTCATCAAGATCAATTGTTAATTATTGGTGGAGATGGAACTTTATCTAAGACCTTGTATGTTTTACCCCAAGACATTCCCTTTGCTTACTTACCATCAGGTTCAGGCAATGATTTTGGTCGAGGTTTTTATTCTTTTCGTTTAGAAAAAATGATTGGAGCCTTACAGCAGCAAAAAACACAAACTATTAATGTTTTTCAATCAGCCAATCATCTCATTTTAAACAGTCTAGGCATTGGATTTAATGCGCGTGTGATTGTTTTATCTGAAAATTCAGCTTGGAAAAAACGATTAAATAAGATTCATTTGGGAAAATTAACTTATTTGTTTTTAGGAATACGTTCTATTTTTAATCAAGAAAGTGTCTCAGTAACAGTTACTGATGAAGAAGGAATGACTAAAACTCTTTCAAATTTATTCCTTTTTGTTTTAGCAAATAATGCTTATTTTGGAGGTGGTATTATGATTTGGCCAGAAGCCTCTCTTAAAACAAACCAACTTGATTTGGTTTACTTAGAAAAAGGGAATACTTTTCAAAATATAATGGGGCTGCTGACTTTGGTTTTAAAAAAACACCGTAAAAACGATCGTTTGAAGCATCAATCATACAGGACAATAACATTGAATTTTTCAAAGCCAGTCGTAGCACAAATAGACGGCGAAGTGGTTGAGCTATCGACTGAAAAATTTAGCGGTTATCAAAGGAAAATTTATCTGTAAAAGGAGAAAAAATGTACGAATTAGGATCTTTAGTTGAAATGAAAAAGCCGCATGCCTGTACCATCAAGGCGACAGGTAAAAAAGCTAATTGCTGGGAAGTAGTGCGTCTCGGTGCAGATATCAAAATTCGCTGTACCAATTGTGATCATGTCGTCATGATGAGCAGACATGATTTTGAAAGGAAGATGAAGAAAGTCTTATAAAAATGTTGCGCAACTTTAACTACTATTTTGCTTACAGTTGCTAGTAAGCATTAAATAAAAGATTTATGATAGGGAGGAGAAGGAGGAGCTACTATGTTACAGTTTTCAAATCAATTAAAAAAATTACGAACTGAGTGTGAACTTTCGCAGGAAGAACTGGCTAATCAACTTTTCATCTCCCGTCAAGCAATCTCCAAATGGGAAAATGGCGAAGCAGCGCCTGATATGAACAATCTGATAAAACTGGCAGATATTTTTGAAGTTAGCCTAGATAAGCTTGTTTTAGGAAAAGAAGATGAAAAAGTTGTTGAGAATGCTGTGGAGAAAAAAACTGAAAAACATATGAACGGCTGGGAATTTTTAGTAAACTATTGGTGGCTGTTATTTCCTCTTGGAGGTTTGGTATTATGGTTTCTAAGAGGTATTGCTGAGATTTTACATTAAGCTTGTTAATTGGCAAGCTTTTTCTTATCTTTTTTGCTATAATAGTCATGATTGAATAAAATAACGGAGACTAGAATTTATGGCTTTAACGGCAGGTATTGTTGGTTTGCCAAACGTTGGGAAATCAACTCTTTTTAATGCGATTACAAAGGCAGGTGCGGAAGCTGCCAACTACCCTTTCGCGACAATTGATCCCAATGTTGGCATGGTTGAGGTGCCGGATGCACGGCTGCAAAAACTGACAGAATTGATAAAACCTAAGAAAACTGTTCCAACAACTTTTGAATTTACTGATATTGCAGGTATTGTAAAGGGAGCGTCAAAGGGTGAAGGGCTTGGCAATAAATTTTTAGCTAATATCCGTGAAGTTGATGCCATTGTCCATGTTGTCCGTGCTTTTGATGATGAAAATGTCATGCGTGAACAAGGGCGTGAAGATGCCTTTGTTGACCCGATAGCAGATATTGAAACGATTAATTTAGAATTGATTTTAGCAGATTTGGAATCTGTCAATAAACGTTATGCTCGTGTTGAAAAGATTGCACGTACGCAAAAAGATAAGGATTCTGTAGCTGAATTTAAGGTACTTGAAAAAATCAAGCCAGTTCTTGAGGACGGTAAATCAGCCAGAACCATTGACTTTACAGAAGATGAACAAAAAATTGTCAAGGGCTTGTTTTTACTGACAACAAAACCGGTACTTTATGTAGCCAATGTGGATGAAGATAAGGTTGCTAATCCTGATGACATCGAATATGTTCAGCAAATTCGTAATTTTGCAGCTACTGAAAATGCTGAAGCTGTCGTGATTTCAGCGCGTGCTGAAGAAGAGATTTCAGAATTAGACGATGAGGATAAGGGAGAGTTTTTGGAGGCTCTTGGTTTAGCAGAATCTGGCGTGGATAAGTTGACACGTGCAGCCTATCAATTACTTGGTCTTGGAACTTACTTTACAGCAGGAGAAAAAGAAGTACGCGCTTGGACCTTCAAACGTGGAATAAAAGCTCCACAAGCTGCTGGTATCATTCATTCGGATTTTGAAAGGGGTTTTATCCGCGCTGTGACGATGTCCTATGATGATCTTATCAAATATGGCTCGGAAAAAGCTGTTAAAGAAGCTGGCCGGCTGCGTGAAGAGGGGAAAGATTACGTTGTTCAGGATGGAGACATCATGGAATTTCGTTTTAATGTTTAAAGTGCTAAAAAGAGGTATAAAATCACCTATAACCTAAAAAGAGTTGGGAAATTTTCCCAGCTCCCTTTTGGTCTTTGAAAGGAAAAAATGACAAAATTAATTGTTGGATTAGGCAATCCGGGAAGTAAGTATAAGGATACAAAGCATAATGTTGGCTTTATGACGGTTGACAAGATTGTCAACTCTTTGAATGTTAACTTTACAGAAAATAAAGTCTTCAAAGCAGAGGAAGCCAGTGCTTTTATTGATGGTGAAAAGATTTATTTTATTAAACCTACCACATTTATGAATGCCAGCGGCCTAGCTGTCAGAGCTTTTTTAGCATATTATAATTTAGGTCCTGAAGATTTGATTGTTATTTATGATGATTTGGATATGGAAGTGGGGAAAATACGCTTTCGGCAGAAAGGCTCTGCTGGTGGTCATAATGGAATTAAAAGTATTATTAAAGAACTTGGAACACAGGAATTTGATCGTGTTAAGATTGGGATTGGCCGTCCTAAAACTGATGTGAATGTTGTTCACCATGTTCTTGGAAAGTTTGATAAAGATGACCGTATAACCATTTTAAAGACAATTGACAAAGTTGACGAAGCTGTAAAGTATTATTTACAGACTAAAGATTTTAATATGACCATGCAAAAATTCAATGGATAAGATGACTATAATTGATTTATTTAAAGAAAATACTAAACTTAAAAAATTGACTGAGCTGCTGTCTGCTCCTAACAGACAGTTAGTAACAGGACTGTCAAACGCTAGTAAGGCTTTGGCAATAGCGGCAGTTTGGAGCGGCCGCCAAGGAAAAATAGTAATTGTTACTTCAACACAAAATGAGGCTGAAAAGCTATCAGATGATTTAATCAGTTTGATAGGCGAAGAAAAAGTCTATCGTTTTTTTGCTGACGATGCAGCGGCAGCTGAATTTATTTTTGCATCTCAAGACAAGACAAATTCTCGTGTCAAGAGCTTGAATTTTCTGTTAGACGAGCAAAAAGAGGGGGTCTTGATTACCAGTATTGCAGGAACTCGAATATTGCTGCCAAATCCACAAGATTATCAAGCTGCCAGATTAAAACTAGCTGTTGGTGAAGAATATGACCTTGACAATCTTGTAAAGCAATTATTAAATAATGGTTATGAAAAAGTGTCTCAGGTGTATAATCCGGGAGAATTCAGCAAAAGAGGAGATATTTTAGATATCTATGAAATTGAGCAAGAACTACCTTACCGCCTTGAGTTCTTTGGTGATGAAATAGATGGTATTCGTACTTTTGATGTTGATAGCCAAAAATCCCTTGCTAATCTTGATTCCTTCATTTTAACACCATCTGATGACATTGTTCTTGCGGAAAGTGATTTTGAGCGTGCCTGCCGCCAGCTGGAGAAAGTTCCCGTTACTGCTAGTGAGAATTTAAAATCCTATTTGAAGGAAGTCTTGGCAGTTACAAAAGATTATCATCGGCATCAGGATATTAGAAAATTTTTATCTTTTTTCTATCAAAAAGAATGGACGCTGCTGGATTATCTGCCTAAACAAATACCTATCTTTTTTGACGATTTTCAAAAGATTATAGACAGAAACAGCCGTTTTGATTTGGATGCGGCCACTCTTTTGACAGAAGATTTACAAAATGGTAAAGCGGTGTCAAGTTTATCTTATTTTGCGGATACTTATGGTTATTTGCGGCAGTATCAACCTGCTGTTTTCTTTTCAAATTTCCACAAAGGATTGGGAAATTTAAAGTTCAACTGTGTTTATAACTTTACGCAATATCCCATGCAGGAGTTTTTTAATCAGTTTCCCTTATTAGTTAGTGAAATCGAACGTTATCAGAAATCAGGCGCTACAGTTCTTTTACAGACAGATTCACAGCTCAGTCAAGAACGTTTACAAGAAACTTTACAGGAATATCATTTGATTTTACCAATGAGTGAAGCTGATAAGATCCTTGAAAATCAAGCACAGCTGATTATTGGAAATCTGTCCAGCGGATTTTATTTTGCTGATGAAAAGATTGCTCTTATCACTGAGCGTGAAATTTTCCATAAAAAAATCAAGCGAAAAATCCACCGTAAGACTGCCAGCAATGCTGAACGTCTTAAAAATTACAATGAGCTGGAAAAGGGAGATTATGTTGTTCATAATGTTCATGGAATTGGCCGTTTTCTGGGGATTGAAACTATTGAAGTATCAGGTGTCCATCGCGATTATTTAACCATCCAGTATCAAAATTCTGACCGTATTTCTATTCCTGTCGAACAGATAGAAATGCTTTCAAAATATGTTGCCAGTGACGGAAAAGAACCAAAGATTAATAAGCTAAATGACGGCCGTTTTCAGAGAGCTAAGCAAAAGGTATCGCGCCAGGTTGAGGATATCGCTGACGATCTTTTGAAACTGTACGCTGAACGCAGTCAGCTAAAGGGCTTTGCTTTTTCTGCGGATGATGACAGTCAAGAAGCTTTTGATAATCATTTTTCCTACATTGAAACTGAGGACCAGCTAAGATCTATTCAGGAAGTTAAAAAAGACATGGAAAAAGAGCAGCCCATGGATCGTTTACTTGTTGGAGATGTTGGTTTCGGAAAAACGGAAGTAGCCATGAGGGCAGCTTTTAAGGCTGTGAATGATGGCAAACAAGTAGCTGTTTTGGTGCCAACAACTGTTCTGGCTCAGCAGCATTACAATAATTTCAAAGAACGTTTTGAAAATTTTCCGGTCAATATTGATGTCATGAGCCGTTTTAAAACAAAAGCAGAGCAGCAGGAAACTCTGAAAAAATTAGCAAAGGGCCAAATTGATATTATTATTGGTACCCACCGTCTGCTTTCCAAAGATGTTACTTTTAAAGATTTAGGTTTTCTGGTCATTGATGAAGAGCAGCGTTTTGGCGTTAAACATAAGGAAACGCTGAAAAAACTGAAGACAAAAATTGATGTCTTAACCTTGACAGCTACTCCAATTCCGCGAACACTGCACATGTCTATGCTTGGAATACGTGATTTATCAGTGATTGAAACACCGCCAACTAACCGCTATCCTGTCCAGACTTATGTTATGGAAAACAATCAAGGGGTCATCCGTGAGGCCATTATCCGCGAAATTGACCGTGGCGGTCAGGTATTCTATGTTTACAATAAAGTTGACACAATTGACAAGAAAGTCTCAGAACTTCAGGAGTTAGTTCCAGAAGCCAGCATTGGTTTTGTTCATGGACAAATGAGCGAAATTCAGCTTGAAAATACTTTGATGGATTTTATTGATGGGGAGTATGATATTTTAGTAACAACGACAATCATTGAGACTGGTGTTGACATTTCAAATGTTAATACACTTTTCATTGAAAATGCGGATCATATGGGATTATCAACCCTGTATCAGCTTCGGGGCCGTGTTGGCCGAAGCAGCCGTATTGCTTATGCTTACCTTATGTATCATCCAGATAAAATTTTAACTGAAGTTTCAGAAAAACGTTTGGAAGCCATCAAAGGATTTACAGAACTTGGTTCAGGCTTTAAAATTGCCATGCGGGATTTGTCTATCCGCGGTGCTGGCAATCTTTTAGGGTCATCACAGAGCGGCTTTATTGATTCTGTAGGCTTTGAAATGTATTCGCAGCTGCTAGAAGAAGCTATTGCAGCAAAATTAGGGAAATCACAGGCTCGCTCCAAAGGAAATGCAGAAATTAATCTGCAAATCGATGCCTATCTGCCAGACAGCTACATTGCTGATGAACGGCAAAAAATAGACATTTATAAGAGAATCCGTGAAATTGACAGCCGTGAAGATTATCAAGAACTTCAAGATGAGCTGATAGATCGTTTTGGCGAATATCCAGACCAGGTAGCTTACTTGCTGGAAATCGGCCTTGTTAAGTCTTATATGGATAAAGCTTTTGTGATTTTATTGGAGAAAAAAGACGATCGTATTAGTGTTTTATTTGAAAAAGCCTCTCAGAAATTTTATCTGACTCAGGATTATTTTGAAGCCTTATCTAAAACCAGTCTTAAAGCTCAGATTAGTGAAGAAGAAGGACAGATTAAGATTATTTTTAATGTAAAAACAAAGAAAGATTATGAAATTTTAGAAGAGCTGCTCAAATTTGGAGAGGGTTTAAATGAGAAAAGTTAATCATTAAGTTAATGCCAATAAATTTTTTTAGCAGTTTTCAACAGAAAATATAGGTATGCAGCTAAGCTCTTCCTATCTTTTTAAAAAGAAAAATGTTAGAATAAAAAAATAGACTTGAGGTGATTAGTTGAGATTAGATAAGTATTTGAAAGTATCCCGTATTATAAAACGACGCCCGATAGCCAAGGAAGTGGCTGATAAGGGACGTGTCAAAGTTAATGGTATCTTGGCCAAAAGTTCAACAGATTTAAAAATTAACGATACTATTGAAATACGCTTTGGCAGTAAATTGCTGACAGTCCGTGTTTTAGAAATGAAAGACAGCACTAAAAAAGATGATGCTGCCAATATGTATGAAATCATAAGTGAGACGAGGATTGAACCAGATGGAGAAACCTAATATTGTTCAGCTTAATAATAAGTACATTAATGATGAAAACAGCAGAAAACGCTATGAAGAAGAGGAGATGAGACGCCGCCATCGCTTCATTGGTTGGATTTTAGTCTTTATTATTTTGCTTTTTATTTTGCCGGCCTACAATCTGGTTGCCAGTTATATGAATTTACAGGAGAAAAAAGAACAGATTGTCAAACTGCAAAAACAGCAAGAGCAGCTAAATGCTAAAACAGAGGCTGAACAAAAATTTGCTAAGCGTCTGAAAAATGACAGTTATGTTGAAAAGTATGCACGTGCTAAATATTATTACTCCATTGACGGAGAAAATATTTACCCTGCACCAAGTTTATTGCCGAAATAATGGAACATTTAATTGAAACAGTCGAAAAATTTTTAGCTTATTCTGATGATAAATTGGAAGAATTAGCTCAAAAAAATCAGGCTTTGCGAGAAAAGCCATCTCATAAAATTAAGGTTCAAAATAAAGTAGGAGGAGCAAAATGAAAAAACTGTTAGCCCTTATGTTAATGTTTGTTTTTTCTGCTCCTATTTTGGCGATTAGCACGGAAAAAGAACCTGCGGCGTTTTTTAATCACATTCCGACAAATCCCAATGTTTATCATGCTATTTCCAGTTTTCCGAAGGCTGATCTGACAGGAAAAACTCAAAAAATTAAGCCCGATTCTGCTTTGAAAATCAAGGCCTTGATTACAAAAAATGTCAAGACACCGGTCTTTAAGCTATCAGATGGCCGCTTTACAAAGGCTAGTTATGATAGTGTCTATGCTGATATTGTTCTTCGGCAGGATTATTTTTCCAGAAATTTTTGGCTTAAAAAAACATTTACCATTTATCAAGATCCTTATGTTGCAGGTGTAAAAAAGGTCAAAACGAAACTTACAGGCTACAGTAAGGTACATGTTTCTAAAAGAGCCGTTACCAACCATGGAATCTATTTAAAAGCTGACGGCCAAGGCTGGATTAATGAAAAAGATTTAGATGTCGCAGACAATCGTATGGAAAAAGTTCAGGATTTGTTAAATAAAAAATACAATAAATCTAACTATTCTATCTACATCAAGCAGCTGTATACGCAAAAGACAGCCGGGATTAACGAAGACAAGGCAATGTACTCTGCCAGTGTGACTAAGCTTCCTATTTTATATTTTGTTGAAAAACAAATTAAAGACAAAAAAGTAAAATTAACGGATAAACTGACCTATACCGAACAAGTTAATCAATTTAAAGGAGCCTATAAGACTGAGGGTAGCGGTAAAATGCCTAAAAAAGCAGATAATAAGGCCTATACTGTAGATAGCTTATTAAAAGCGGTAACTCAGCATTCAGACAACGTTGCCAGCAATATTTTAGGTTATTATATTGCCCACAAATATGATAGAACTTATCAGGAAACCATTCAAAGAGCAGCTGGTGCCCAGTGGAATATGGACACTCGAAAGGTTTCATCAAGGACAGCAGCAAACGTCATGGAAGCTCTCTATAATCAGAGCGGCTCAGCTTTAAATTATTTAAAAACAACTGAGTTTGACAGTAATCGGATTTCTCGTGATATTGCTGTTCCTGTTGCTCATAAAATCGGGGATGCCTATAACTATAAGCATGATGTAGCTGTCATTTACACTAGTGAACCCTTTGTCTTATCTATTTTTACAGATAAATCATCTTATAACAATATCTCAGCAATCGCTGATGATGTGTACGGTATCTTAAAATGATCTACGACAAGATTTTTAAATATGTTGAACATAAAAAGTTTTTTGACAAGCATGACAAAGTTTTAATAGCTGTATCAGGTGGAGTAGATTCTATGAATCTGCTGCACTTTTTGCATGCTTATCAAAAGCAGCTAAATATAAAAATAGGCCTAGCACACATTAATCATAAGCAGCGCCTTCAGTCTGATGAGGAAGAGACTTACCTTAAAAATTGGGCTGAGAAAAAGCAGCTCCCTTTTTACAGCGATACTTATAAAGGACCGTTTTCCGAAAAAAAAGCGCGTGATTTTCGTTATGCTTTTTTTAAAAAGATTATGTTCAAGTATGGTTACACAGCTCTTGTCACTGCCCATCATGCTGATGATCAGGCTGAGACGGTTTTCTTGCGTTTACTGAGAGGATCACGCCTGCGTTATTTAACTGGAATTAAGGAAGTGCAGCCTTTTGCCTGCGGTCAGCTAATCCGGCCCTTTTTGACTTTTTCTAAAAAAGATTTACCGTATATTTTTCACTTTGACGACAGCTCAAACAAGGAGAGCCGCTATTTAAGAAATAGAATCAGAAATACTTACCTACCAACGTTAAAGCAGGAAAATCCTCAAATAGCTCGGCATTTAATTGACCTAGGCGCAGAAACAGACAAGCTTTTTCAGGCCTTTGCTGATTTAAGCAAGCAGTTGGATCCTCAGGACTGTCAGGTTTTTCAAAACCAAAGTGAGTCCGTTCAGTATTTTTTGCTACAAGGCTATCTCGAAAAATTTCCTGATTTAAATATAAGCAAGAAGCAGTTTAACGACCTGCTGCATATTCTTAGAACAAA
The DNA here is from genome assembly GCF_000286075.1 of Streptococcus ratti FA-1 = DSM 20564. Classification (GTDB taxonomy): domain Bacteria; phylum Bacillota; class Bacilli; order Lactobacillales; family Streptococcaceae; genus Streptococcus; species Streptococcus ratti. The sequence goes on from NZ_AJTZ01000005.1 coordinate 1,534,963, forward strand.
AAATTATTATCACCATTACTTAAAAAATGGCTATTATTTAAAAAAAGATGATAAAATGTTTGAAATTGCTAAAATAGGTCTTAAGACGGATGGAGATGATGAACAAAGAGTGCTAGAATGTGACAGTATGGTCAAATATGGTCAGTACATTTTTTCTTTCCAAAAAGAGTCAGATTCTAAAGAAGGGTTTCCTTTAAAGAGTGACGCTCCTATTTTGATCAGAAAACGCAGACCGGGGGATAAAATTCAGCTGGGATCTTATTCTAAAAAAGTACGGCGCCTGTTTATTGATGAAAAAATTCCTCCTGCTAAACGCTCAGAAGCGGTTATTATTGAGCAGGCTGGCGAAATCATTTTAATTCTTTTAGATGATGTTACTTATTTGAGAAAAGATTTTAAAGATGGTATAATGAAAGGCAGACTTTATATTCAAAATAGAAATTGGTGAGAGATGCTCGAACAAGATATTAAAAAAGTTCTCTATTCTGAAGAAGAAATTATCCTTAAAACCAAAGAGTTAGGTGCTCAGTTAACCAAAGACTATGCCGGAAAAAATCCTCTTTTAGTCGGTGTTTTAAAGGGTTCTGTTCCTTTTATGGCTGAGTTAATGAAACATATTGATACGCATGTTGAAATTGATTTCATGGTTGTATCAAGTTATCATGGCGGCACTACCAGCAGCGGTGAAGTCAAGATATTAAAAGATGTTGACACTAATATCGAGGGCCGCGATGTTGTCTTTATTGAAGATATTATCGATACCGGCCGCACTTTAAAATATCTGCGTGATATGTTTAAGTACCGTCGGGCAAAATCTGTCAAGATTGCTACATTGTTTGATAAACCTGAAGGCCGTGTCGTTGACATTGATGCTGATTATGTCTGTTACGATGTTCCAAATGAATTTATCGTTGGCTTTGGTTTGGATTACGCTGAAAATTACCGTAATCTTCCTTATGTAGGAGTGCTGAAAGAAGAAGTTTATTCAAAATAAGAAAAAAGGTTGTTAGTAATACATGAAAAATAATCGAAATAATGGATTTGTGAGAAACTCCTTTGTTTATATCATACTGATTTTGGCTATTGTAACTGGTTTTCAGTATTTTTTTAGAGGAACAGGTTCACAGAGTGAAAAAATCAGTTACACGACCCTTGTTAAACATGTCAAAGCAGGTGATATAAAATCAATTACCTATCAGCCCAGCGGCAGCATCGTTCAAGTAACAGGTGAGTATGAAAAGGCTAAAGAAATAAAGACAAATAGTGACTTGGCCTTCTTTAACGGCAGTACTACAAAAGTTAAGAAGTTTACATCAATTGTTCTGCCTAACAGCGCTTCTATTGAAAAAATTGAAAAGCTGGCAGAAGATCAAGGAACAAAAATTTCTGTTAAGCAAGAGAGTTCAAGCGGTGCCTGGATTTCTTTCCTCATAAGCTTCCTGCCAATTCTCATTATGATCTTCTTCTTTACCATGATGATGAATCAAGGCGGTGGCGGTGCCCGCGGCGCTATGAGCTTTGGTAAAAACAAGGCGCGTTCATCTTCTAAAAGTGATATTAAAGTGCGCTTTTCAGATGTTGCCGGTGCAGAAGAAGAAAAACAAGAACTTATTGAAGTGGTTGATTTCTTAAAGGAGCCAAAACGCTATAAAGCTTTAGGAGCTCGTATTCCGTCAGGCGTCCTCCTTGAAGGGCCTCCAGGTACTGGTAAAACCTTGCTTGCTAAAGCAGTAGCTGGGGAAGCAGGTGTTCCTTTCTTCAGCATTTCAGGCTCAGATTTTGTTGAAATGTTTGTCGGTGTCGGAGCCAGCCGTGTCCGTTCCCTCTTTGAAGATGCCAAAAAGGCTGAGCGTGCTATTATCTTTATTGATGAAATCGATGCTGTCGGACGTCGCCGCGGAGCCGGAATGGGAGGCGGAAACGATGAGCGTGAACAAACCCTCAACCAGCTGCTGATTGAAATGGATGGTTTTGAAGGGAATGAAAATATCATTGTTATTGCTGCAACCAACCGCAGCGATGTTCTGGATCCTGCGCTTCTTCGTCCCGGACGCTTTGACCGTAAGGTTCTTGTCGGTAGACCGGATGTTAAGGGCCGCGAAGCTATCCTTCGCGTCCATTCGAAGAATAAACCTCTGGCTAAAGATGTTGACTTAAAAGTCATTGCTCAGCAAACACCAGGATTTGTCGGTGCAGACTTAGAAAATGTTTTGAATGAAGCTGCTCTTGTCGCAGCCCGCCGTAATAAGAAAACAATTGATGCCAGTGATATTGATGAGGCTGAAGACCGTGTTATTGCTGGTCCTTCTAAGAAGGATAAAACCATTTCTGAACATGAGCGTCAGATGGTTGCTTATCATGAAGCTGGACATACTATTGTAGGACTTGTTTTATCAAATGCGCGTGTTGTTCATAAGGTTACAATTGTTCCGCGCGGCCGCGCCGGCGGTTACATGATTGCACTTCCAAAGGAAGATCAGAATCTGCTGTCTAAAGATGACTTGAAAGAGCAACTGGCTGGACTCATGGGAGGCCGTGTTGCCGAAGAAATCATTTTTAATGCTCAAACAACGGGTGCTTCCAACGACTTTGAACAGGCAACACAGTTAGCTCGTGCAATGGTAACCGAATATGGTATGAGTGAGAAACTCGGCCCTGTTCAATATGAAGGCGATCATTCAATGATGCCAGGTCAGTTTGCGCCTGAAAAGACCTATTCAGCTCAGACAGCCCTTCTTATTGATGAAGAGGTCCGCGATCTGCTAAATGAAGCTCGCAATAAGGCAGCTGATATTATTAATGGCAATCGGGAAACACATAAATTAATTGCAGAAGCCTTGCTTAAGTATGAAACACTTGATGCTGCACAAATCAAGTTTATTTACGAAACAGGAAAGATTCCTGAAAAGTCAGATGATGATTCAGAGGAAGCTCATGCATTGTCTTATGATGAAATCAAAGAAAAAATGACTGAAGATAAGGCTGACTGATATTAAAAAAGAGGCTGGGTAAAAACTCTTTAGAATAGCAAAAGTCCTAAAATCAACGTTTTTGACAACACGATTTTAGGACTTTTTAGCATTATTCTTTTTAAAATTTGAGTTTTTACCCAGCCCTCCCATAGACTATAATTCAAATTTCTAAGTAAGCTGTCGATCGTTGCTAGAAAAGTCTGCCTTGATATGCTAAAATAAAGGCAACAGAACAAGTCAAAGGAGGTAAAAAAGTGGACTTATACACAAAAGTAGAAGAAACCTTAAACAAACTAAATATTCCATTTGAAATTGTGGAACACGAACCGGCACTTACGACCGAGCAAGCAGATAGCTTTATCGAAGGTATTGAAGGTGTCCGCACCAAAACCATGTTTCTCACTAACAAAAAGAAAACTGCTTACTACTTACTCATCATGGACGACAAAAAACGCTTGGACATGGACTTGTTTAAAGAACTGGTAGGAGCCAATAGAATCCGCATGGCGTCCTCTGACAGTCTATTTGAAAAAATGATGTTGCCGGCAGGCATCGTCTCTCCTTTTGGATTGTTGAACAATGAAGATAAAGATATTCAAGTTTATTTTGACAAAGAAATCATGTCGGAAAAACGAATGAGTTTTCACCCCAACACCAATGAAAAAACACTCTTTTTAGACACGACAGATCTACTCAAATTTCTAGAGGCTATTGGCTACGAACCGAATATTATCGAATTATAAAACAAAGAGAAAGTGGGACAGAAATCAAGTCTTAATTCTAGTTGCTGAACAAAAACGGTCTATCCCCAGACCGTTTTTGTTCAGGTTCTTTTTTTTGCTCAATTAAATTTACAAGGACTGTTTACTGTGATAAACTAATATGGTTGTTAAAACTATTTAGGAGAAATGATGACTATATTCAGAAAGAAGAATACAAAGTTAGATAAAACAGAAATGAAGCGCCACCTCAAAATAGTGGACTTGATTTTTCTTGGTTTGGGTTCAATGGTAGGAACAGGAATCTTTACGATTACTGGTATAGGTGCTGCGCAATATGCAGGTCCAGCTTTGGTAATTTCGATCATTATTGCGGCAGTGGCTGTTGGAATTTCGGCTCTTTTTTATGCAGAATTTGCATCAAGAATTCCGGCAAATGGGGGAGCGTACAGTTATTTATATGCTACTTTAGGAGAATTTCCTGCTTGGATGGCCGGTTGGTATATTATCATGGAATTTCTGACTGCGGTATCCAGCGTTGCTTCTGGCTGGGGAAGCTATCTCAAGGGGCTGTTATTGAGCTATAATATAAAGCTGCCAACATCTTTAAATGGTACTTTCAATCCAAGTAAGGGCAGTTATATTGATTTGCTGCCGGTTTTAGTTGTTCTGCTGGTTACGGGAATTGTTCTTTTGAATTCTAAAATTGCTCTGCGCTTCAACAGCAGCCTGGTTATCATGAAGTTTTCTGCTTTGGCTCTTTTCATAGTTGTGGGGTTTTTTCACCTAAAACCTGAAAATTGGTCTAACTTTTCTCCTTTTGGCTTTGGCCAAATTTACGGAGGACAGACAGGAATAATGGCCGGTGCTTCTTTGATGTTTTTTGCTTTTTTAGGATTTGAATCTATTTCGATGGCCGTCGATGAGGTTCAAGAACCACAAAAAACAATTCCTAAAGGCATTATAACTTCCTTAACTATTGTAACAATTCTTTATGCCAGTGTTACTTTGGTACTGACAGGAATTGTTCACTATTCTAAATTAAATGTGGCTGATGCAGTCGCTTACGCCCTTCGCCAAGCAGGTTTAAATTGGGCAGCTGACTACATTTCTATTATTGCTATTTTAACGTTGATAACCGTCTGTATTTCAATGACTTATGCTTTGGCAAGAACAGTTTACAGTATCAGTCGCGATGGCCTTTTGCCGCAAAAATTTAGCGTTGTTACAAAACGCAGTAAGGTCCCTAAAAATGCTACACTTTTGGTAGGATTTGCCTCCATGATTTGTGCGGGGGTATTCCCTCTTTCCAGTATTGCAGAATTTCTAAATATTTGTACTTTAGCCTATCTTATTATGCTGGCAGTTGCTATTATTAAATTAAGAAAAGATCAAGGGGAACCCAAGACCGGAGAGTTTAAAACACCTTTTATACCAATACTGCCGATTATTTCAATAATTATATGTTTAGCACTGATGAGTCAATATATGACGATTACCTGGATTGCATTTGCGGTCAGCACTGTAATTGGTGTTTTAATCTATTTCATTTATGGTTATAAACATTCTACCATTTCAATGGATTAAAAAAAGAGGTTGAGACAAAAGGATTTTGATTTTTAAAAGTCTTTATTATCAAGTCCTTTGAATGGCTAAAATTAATAACAAAGCGAACAAAACAGAAGTTTAAATGTCAGAGAAACTCATTTTGTTCGCTTTTTATAGTGGATGTCGGACTTTTCGTCCTAGCCTCTTTTTTACTTTATAGTAGATGGCTGACACTGCCGCTGAAATTTCTCTGGTTTTTACAATCATTTCAGATAAGCGATGCAGTGTAAGGGGGATCTTTTTTATCATACTTACCAGTTTTACATCTCTATAGCTGACTGCATCTTTTAACCCCCCATTGCATATCTGTCGCCTAAGAATTTGGCCGCTTTTTTCAAATTCTCAATCAAAGTACCGTTCAGCTATTGTCCATGCTTTTTTGCTATCGTTAGTCACAACTTATTTGGAGGGCTCAGAATC
>NZ_AJTZ01000006.1 GCF_000286075.1 Streptococcus ratti FA-1 = DSM 20564
GGTTCTGAGCCCTCCAGATAAGTTGTGACTAACGATAGCAAAAAAGCATGGACAATAGCTGAACCAGCTCCCAATGGTTAAACTAAAAATCTAACAGTTGGGCACAGTTCCTATCAGTCCATGCTTTTTCTTTCTACCAAGTAATATGATAGTGTAAAAATCAATTTATTTAATTTGACAAAGAGACAGTTTAATTTGCCGCCTCAACAAAGACACGGGCTAGCCGTGATATACTTTGATAGCCTTCTTCAGAAACCTTTTCCGTGAGTGCACCTCCAATGCCTATCGCACAGGCTCCTGCTTTTTCCCACTCTCTAACGTTATCAATTGATACTCCTCCTGAAGGCATAAGATTAACGTTAGGCAATGGATCATGAACAGCTTTAATAAAATTCTTGCCTATAGCCTCACTGGGAAATAATTTTATTATCATTGCTCCCATTTTTGTCGCCTTAACAACCTCTGTTACTGTAGCACATCCTGGAGCATAGGCAGCTATTTCTTCTGAGCAATGCAGACTGACCAGAAATTTTGCTCCTGCTTTGTCAGTCTGACCTGCAGTACAGCTGCAAGCCAGGTCTTTTACTACCATTTTTATAGTTTTAATTCTTTTTGATAAGCTTTTGCTTCTTCTTCCGTAGATAAAACAAAATGTCCCGGGGTGATTTCACGCATCTCACGCGCCTGTCCGTCTAATTCACCGGCAGGATCATAAAGCCTGTGAACGCGCTTGCGCTCCAATTCGGGATCGGGTTCAGGAACCGCTGATAACAGGCTCTTTGTGTATGGATGAATGGGGTGGTGGTAAACTTCGTCTGATGTACCAATCTCCACTATTTTCCCCCAATGCATAACACCGATACGATTGGAAATGTACTTAACCATAGATAAGTCGTGAGCAATGAATAGGTAAGTCAGCCCTTGTTCATGCTGCAGTTTCTGCATCAGATTAACGACCTGAGCCTGAATGGAAACATCCAAAGCAGAGATTGGCTCATCTGCAATAATAAATTTAGGCTCTACAGCCAAAGCACGGGCTATTCCGATGCGCTGCCGCTGACCGCCTGAAAACTCATGCGGATAGCGTGTCAGATGATCCTTATTTAAGCCAACCAAGTCAAGCAGTTCTTGAACTTTAGCATCACGTTCTTCTTTGTTTTTAACTAATTTATGAGTATCAAGACCTTCAGCGATGATGTCTCTAACTTTCATACGTCCATTCAGACTGGCTTGAGGATCTTGAAAAATCATCTGCGCTTTTTTGCGAAACTCAAAAAGCTCCTTACCTTTCAAGTTTGAAATGGTCTGCCCCTCAAAGTCAATCTCACCCTCATCAATATTATAGAGTTTAAGAATAGCACGGCCAATAGTCGTCTTACCTGAGCCGGATTCTCCGACAAGGCCAAAGACCTCGCCTTCATAAATATCAAAACTGACATTGTCAATAGCCTTGACTTCATTGGATCTGCCTTTATTAAATATCAAAGAAACATTTTTGACTTCCACCAATTTTTTACGATTTTCAGTCATTAGGCTCTTCTCCTTTCAAGCTCCTCCATTTTTCCCAGCGCTTCAAAATCCTTTCTGGGGGCACGATTTGAGGAGCACGTTCATCCAGCAGCCAAGTAGCTGCATAATGCGAGTCACTGACTTTGAAAAACGGCGGTTCTTCCTCAAGATCAATGTCAAGTGCAAATTCATTTCTCGGAGCAAAGGCATCTCCTTTGGGTGGATGCAGCAAATCAGGCGGTGTTCCCGGAATTGATTGCAGACTCCCTGCTGCCGTACTGGTTGTCGGCATAGAATTCAAAAGTCCCCAAGTATAGGGATGCTGTGGATTGTAGAAAACCTCATCTACTGTTCCGTACTCAACAATTTTACCGGCATACATGACAGCAACCCGATCAGCCATCCCGGCTACAACGCCTAAATCATGCGTAATGAAAATAATAGAAGACTCTGTATTCTTTTGGATTTCCTTCATCAAATGAAGAATCTGTGCCTGAATCGTCACATCAAGAGCTGTTGTCGGTTCATCAGCAATCAGAATTTCCGGATTAGTTGCAAGAGCAATGGCAATAACAGCCCGCTGGCGCATACCGCCTGACCATTGATGAGGGTAATCATTGATGTGTTCTTCAGCATTAGGAATACCGACCTTTTTCATGATATCTAAAGCACGCGCTAAAGCTTCTTTTTTAGCAAGCTTTTCATGCTTGATGATAGGCTCAGCAATTTGCAGACCGATTCTCATTGTCGGATCCAAGCTGGTCATCGGATCCTGGAAAATCATGGAAATATCGTTGCCGCGGATATTGACCCAGTCTTCTTCTTTTAAATCAATGAGATTGCGGCCTTTAAATTCAATGTCTCCTGAAATCTCAGCGTTTTTAGCAGACAGCCCCATCAAAGTGCGGGTTGTTACAGATTTCCCAGAGCCAGATTCACCTACAATAGCAAGGGTTTCACCCTTTTCCAGATCAAAACTGACGTCGCGGATCGCTTTAACCTCACCAGCATAAGTATGGAAATTGACACGGAGGTTATTGACCTGTAAAATTTTTTCTTTACTCATATCTTCCTCCTTAGTCCTGATCTGATTTTGGATCAAATGCATCACGCAAGCCATCGCCCAGCAAAATAAAGGCTAAGGAAATTAGCACCAAAGCAAGAGCCGGCAGAATAATCTGATAAGGGTAGTATTGCAGGTTCTCCTGAGCATCCGAAATCAGAGACCCCAGAGAAGAAGTCGGCGGTTTCACACCTAAGTTAATAGCTGAAAGGATGGCTTCATACATGATGGCCGAAGGAATGGTCATCATAATCTGAACGATAATAACTCCGGAAATATTAGGGAGGATATGTTTAAAAGCTATCTTAGGCCCACTTTCACCAAGGGTTCTCGCAGCTAAAACAAAATCTCTTTCCTTATAAGATAAGGTCATATTTCTGACCTGTCTGGCCATTGACGTCCAGCCGGTCAGAGCGATGGAAAGAATGATGGCCAGTATACCATTTCCCAGCAAGAGCCCAAGCATTGTCACAATAATCAAGTTAGGAACAGAAGAAATGATTTCAATAATACGCTGCATGACCGTATCGACCATCCCGCCGATATAACCAGAAGTAAGGCCATAAATGACACCGATGATAAGGTCAATGCAGGTCGCTGCAATTGCCACTAAGAGCGAAATACGAATACCAACGATAATCCGTTTGCCAAGGCTCCTTCCTAGGCTGTCAGTCCCTAATAAGAAATATTTTCCTTCAGGAACTGACTGATCCTCATAAACGTTAGAAGCAGAACTAGATCCAGGCATCTGAAACACACCATTCCAGCCGGGAATACCCAAACCACTGTTGGGCGGCAAATTCCCATAGGTAGATACCTTATCCGAATCGAAACTATTGGCATCCTTTTGTGTTACAAACAAAGGAGACAGCAGCGAAAATGCCATAAGGAGGGTTAAAAACCAGAGTGAAACAACTGCTAATTTATTTTTCTTTAAACGCCGCCAAGCATCCTGCAGGAAAGACAGGGCTGGCTTTTCAATTTTTTCTTGTGCACTGGCACTTCCCGCACCAACAAGCACAAATTTTCTATTTTTATCTGCCATCTTAGTCTCCTTACTGCAAACGAACGCGCGGGTCAACAATGCTGGTAACAATATCTGTCAGCAAAATCATACTCATCAGCATCACCGCATAGACAATGGTTGTTCCCATAATAACAGGATAGTCATTGGACGGAATGGAGTTAACAAACTGCTCACCAATTCCTGGAATAGAAAATATCCTCTCAATTAAGACAGAACCTGTTAACAAATTAGCCGCCATGGGACCTACCAAAGTTAGGACAGGAATCATGGAATTGCGGTAGGCATGGCGATTAGCTACCTGACGGTCTGTCAGCCCCTTAGCCCTTGCCAGCTGAATATAATCAGAATTCAACGCTTCAATCATTTCACTTCTGACAAAACGCGTAGTCACAGCAAAAGGATTAAAGGACAGAGCTAATGTCGGAAGGATGGTTTGCGAAAAGCTCCCCCAGCCTGAAACCGGCAGAAACTGCAGCCGGTAACCCAATACATTAAGCAGAAAAACTGCCAAAATGAAAGACGGAACAGAATATCCAAGCGTTGAAATCACACTTAAAAGACCATCAATTTTATCATTTTGGTGGCGTGCCGAAACAGCCCCAACAATCAAGCCCATACCGACACCTAAAATCAAAGCCTGTATCCCAAGCTGAGCAGAAATACCCAAGCGTTGAACAATCAGGGTTGTTACCGGCTGATTAACATACTGAAAACTCGTTCCTAAGTCGCCGGTAAAAACATTTTTCAAGTAAATCAAATACTGCTGCCACTCAGGTTTATCCAGTCCATACTGCGCATTCAAAACAGCGACTGCTTCCGGAGTTAATTTAGGATTATTAAAAGGAGTTCCTTTCATCGCCTTCATGAGAAAGAAAGTAATGGTGACAACTATAAATAAGGTCAGCAAAAGAATTCCTATACGTTTAAGAATATATTTAAGCATAATGTTCCTTTTCTTAGCTTTTATTGGAGCTTTTTCCAATAAAAACAAGAACTGGCCTCAGCCAATCCTTGCCATGTGTGAAATTGTTCTTATCTTAAGCCTTATTTCTTATAAGCATAAGTGAAGTCTACGTTTAAGCCTGTAGAGCTGCGGACTAAGCCCTTGATGCTAGGATTTTGCAAGCCCTTCATACTGCGGAAGTAAATTGGATTGATATTGGCTTCGTCAAATAAAGCTTTTTCGGCTGCTTTGTAATCTTCAGCTGCTTTAGCCGGTTCTAAGGCATCCGTTGTCACAGCTTTTTCATAAGCTTGGTCATAAGCAGGGTTTGAGAACCTACCATTATTTTGGGAAGACTTGCTGGTGAAAAGGCTGTAGAAAGATGAACCTTCTGGATAGTCACCACCCCAAAGCGTCATCACAATATCAAAGTTTTGTGCTTTTGAATCTTGCAGACGCTGTTTGAAAGGAACAAACTTTTCTTCAATGGTTAAGCCTGGCAGAGCCTTCTCCCAAGCACCCTTAATATAATCAAGACCTGCTTTAGCAGTTGGTGAATCAGCATCAGACGTAATCGTAAACTTCACTGATGTCTGACCGATTTCCTGCAAACCTTCTTTGAAAAGCTCTTTTGCCTTGTCTACATCATAGCTATAACCAGGTGCTACTTCTTTTGATAAATCCTTGCCGTTAACTTTGGCAAGTTTATAAGGAGCTATACCGGTTGCCGCACGGGAACCAGTCGGAATAACTGTATCAACATAAGCCTTGCGGTTAGTCGCATAATTAAGAGCCTGACGGATTTTCTTGTTTGACAGGGCCTTATTGGTACCGGTTTGGTTGTATTCAAAATAGGTTGTTACAGCTTCATAAATATTGACAACATCTTTGTTGTTTTTATTAGCTTTATAAAGGGCTGGTGTATTGGAAATTTCTGCCATATCCAATTCCCCGCGCTTGTACATTTGCACGGCAGTTTCTGGTTTTTTAACAGTCTGGATGTTGATAACCTTTGTTTTTACCTTATCAGCATTCCAGTAGTATTTATTCTTTTTGAGCTTATAGCTGCCATTCGTCCCATTCCAGCCGGTTGCAATGTACGGTCCTGAATAGAGCTGACTGTCAGAATTGGTTCCGTATTTCTTGCCGACCTTATTGACGAATGCTTCTTTTTGCGGCATAAAGCTCGTGAAGGCAAGGAGATATTCCATTTGCGGAGTTGGTGTTTCCAAAGTGAAGATAACTTTATTTCCTTCAGCCTTTACGCCCAGAGCATTGAGGTCTTTTATTTCTCCTTTGTTAATAGCTTTAGCATTTTTAACGTGGGAATCAAGTGCCAGATTTGAGTACTCAGAAGCTGTCTTAGGGTTAACGATACGCTGCCATGAGTAAACAAAGTCCTTAGCCGTAATCGCACTGCCATCCGACCACTTGATACCTTTACGAAGCGTTGCCGTATAAGTCAGACCGTCTTTTGACACTTCAACTTTTTTAGCCAAGTCAGGAACAGTTTTTCCTTTAGCATTAACACGAAGCAGATTGCTGCCTGAATTTCCAATAACTGTCCCAGAATAGGTATCTGTGCTCTTAGAAATATCTAAGGAGTTAATCTCTGTACGGAAATACCAATTGATTTCATCTTTTGATGACTGTTTGCTGCCATTCCCGCAGGCTGCCAAAGCAGCAGCTGAAGCTAAAGCAACCACTCCTAGACCGACATGCTTCCATGTACTTTTCTTTTTTTCTAACATAATAGTCTCCTTTGTATCCTTCAATAACTGGGAATTTAAAACTAATGTTACAGATATTTTATCTTATTTTAATCTTTTTAGCAAGCTTTCAAGACGCTCCTGGAGCTCCTCCAAAAAGTTCAGAAAACGCTTTAATTAAAAGGCTTTGACAGCCATTTTTGACGTTTTTTTAAATTATTTTTTACATATTTCTCTCAAAGGTCCCGCCAAGCAGTTTGTCAGCAGCCGCTTATTTTCCCTCGCTGACAGCTTCATATCAAAACTCCATAAGTTTTAAAGAAAAGTTTTTTCTCTATTAAAATATGCTATAATTAAACTTATGATGAAAAAGATTTTATGCCTAGCACTGCTCTGCCTTGCTCTCTTTAGCTTTCAAGCTAAGGCTGAAGAGCACTTTGATGCAGCCGCTAAACATGCCATCGCTGTTGAAGCCAATACCGGTAAAATTCTTTATGAAAAAGATGCCACAAGTCCTGCCGGCATTGCCTCCATTACCAAGATTTTAACAATCTATCTTGTTTATAAGGAAATCAAGGCCGGAGATTTGACTTGGAATACCAAGGTTAAAATTTCTAATTATCCCTATGGGCTGACAACCGATTACAGCGCCAGCAATGTCCCTATGGAAGCCAGAGAATATACCGTTAAACAGTTAGTGGATGCTTCCATGATTGCCAGCGCCAACAGCGCAGCCATTGCTTTAGCTGAAAAAATCGGTGGAACAGAACCCAAATTTGTTGATATGATGAAAAAGCAGCTGCAAGACTGGGGAATTACAGATGCCAAGCTAGTCAATGCTTCCGGACTCAATAACAAACTTTTAGGCGACCATATCTATCCCGGATCTGAGACTGATGAAGAAAACATGATGAGCGCCAAAGATGTCGCCATTATTGCACGACACTTGATCAAAGACTTTCCTCAGATTCTAAAAATCACTAAAAAAACGAGTGAAGACTTTGCCGGAACCAAGATGGACACTTACAACTACATGCTGCCTAACATGCCTTATGCCCGCGAAGGAGTTGACGGTCTCAAAACAGGAACAACTGAGTTTGCAGGAGCTTCTTTTGTCGCTACTGCCAAAGAAAACGGCATGCGCATCATTTCTGTTGTTTTAAATGCCAATAACTCTGATACCGACGATTCCGCCCGCTTCAAAGCAACCAATGATCTTCTCAATTATGTCAGCAACACTTATGAACGGACAACATTGATTCGAAAGGGCCAGGCCTACAAAAACAGTACTGCAAAAGTCATCGATGGCAAAAAAAGCAGCGTTTCTGCTGTCGCCAAAGAAAATCTTGTTGTCATCCAGACTAAAACCAGCAGCCAAAAGAAGGCTGTGATTATTAATTCGAAAAAAGAAGGCTATACTGCAGCTGTTCAAAAAGGGCAGTCTGTCGGAGAGGCCCGTTTCAAGGACAGCAACCTTGTGGGACAAGGTTATCTCGATTCCCCGCCAACCGTCAAATTGGTTGCTAAAACTGAAGTAAAGCGCAGCTTCTTCCTAAAGGTTTGGTGGAATCACTTTGTTCGATATGTCAACGAAAAACTCTAGCAGAATCAAAAGATCTTGCTGTGAATACAACATTAACTAAAAAAGCAGGCAAACAGGCGTTTAAACCTTCTGTCTGCTTTTTTGTTAATGATAGCTAGGCTGTTTAAATAGAATCAGAATCAGAATCGTCAGAATCATCAGAAGTTGAGTCACTGACTGAAAATTGTGAGTCTTTCACCTTATTCCATTTTGAAAATGTTCCGTCTGCTTCTAAATCAAGCTGGCCTCTTTGCCCATCATAAGACAGCTGCAAGTTGAAGTCTTTTAGGTAGAACGTTTTCTTATCAAAGGTCACCTCAAAGTCTTTTTTTAATTCAGACTGATTGATTCCTCTAATATAAAGATTCAGCTCTTCCTTGAATAAAGAAACGAGGTCTACATTTTGGCTGCGTAAGGTCAGCTTGTATTCGCTGCCGCTCTGTTTAAGGACTAGGTCATCCTCCATAGAATAAAGAACTTTTAAGAAATTGAAGTAACTCGGACGAACAGTATATCTGCCTTGAGGGTCAGCTGTCTTCCAGCTGCCATTTTTTGAGGTACGCACTCGAGCAGTATTTTGATCTCCAACAATCTCTTGGTACTGATTAGCCCCATTGACTGTCTCATCAATAACAACATTGGCCTTTTTGATAGTTTCACCGGAACTGTCATATCCTAAATCAGCCACCATGTGCTGGCTTTTACGCCCATTTGAGCTAACATCTGTATTCATTTCAAAATGTACTGTTTCAATCTCGTCATTGGCTTCTTTAACCTTATCCAAGAAATCTTCAATAGACATCTTTTTATTGGTCTTCCGAGCTGTCTGCTGCCTTTGCCGTGAATTCATTAGACGCTGAGGAACACAGCCCGTCACTAACAACAAGGCTGCCAAGACAGTTACTAAAATAGCATGTTTTTTCTTCATCATTTCTCCCTTTCTCCCTTCCAAAGAGGTACTGCCTCTATGTTCTTCATTTTATCATTTTTTGAAAGCCGTTTCAATACGCTCATCATTCCTTTGACAAATGTGGAAAAGGCAGCTATCATGTATTATAATAAAGGCAAAGCCAGATTAGATCACTCGGGAGGCTGTTTATGGAAATCAGAGATATTGAATACGTCAAGGCAATTGTTGATACAGGCAGCATTACCAAGGCCGCTCAGGCACTCTACATCACCCAGCCTTCACTGAGTACTTATATTAAAAATATGCAGCAGCGGCTGGGATTTGAAATTTTTGTACAGCACGGCAAAAAATTAGAGCTGACTTATTTGGGTGAGGAGTTTTTAAAATACGGACTGCAAATTCTGCATATCCAAGAAAATTTCAATGACACCATGCAAAATTTCCTTGACAATAAATTTGGCCGTCTGAGACTGGCTATCCCTCTGCTGAGAAGCTCTTACTTAGTGCCTGTCTTACTGCCAAAATTCCACGAACAGTTTCCAAACGTTGAGGTTGAGCTAAACGAATCCTCTTCCAAGACTTTTTCCCGTTTGATCGAGAACGGCGATGTTGACCTCGCCTTGATGAACCGTACAAAAGAGGGGTATCAGCAGGAAACCGAGAAAATAAAATCTGAAGAGATTCTATTAGCCCTTCCTGTTGAGCACCCCTTGAGTAAATTTGGCATGTATAACGATAAGGAATCCTATCCTTCTTTGGATATGCATCTGCTGGCTGATGAGCTATTTATCCTACACTATCCTGATCAATTTTCAAGACAGGTGGCAGATGATATTTTTGTCAAGAATCATTTTCAGCCTCAGCGAGTGCTGGCAACCAGAAACATCGAAACAGCTCTTAGCCTAGTCGCCAATAATTTCGGCGTCTGTTTTGTCAACGCTTCTCACACCAAGCATCTCAGAATTGACAATAAGATTCGCTTTTTCTCTTTGAAAGATAAGGTTTACGTTGATTTAATCGTTGCTTATCGAAAAAATCGCAGCCTGCCTTTCTTTGCCAAATCCTTTATTGATATTTGTAAAAAATCAATTTAAATCGGAATAGCTCCGGTCAAGATGGCAGTTAGTGTCTGCAAGACAAAACTCATCAAACCCCACTTTAGGTATTCTTTTTGATAGTCGATAAAGCTGACCTCGGTTCTATCAACCAATACGTAAAGGAAGGCTACCAAAGGACTGGCAAATCTGACAGCCTGTCCCATAAGTGAAGCTACCCCGACTTCAACAGGTGTTGCTCCGTAAGAATAAGCTATAGGAGCAATAACCGGCAGAAGACCAAAATAGAAAGCGTCATTTGGTAAGAAGAAGAGACCTGGCAGAGAAATCAGAGCCAAAATCAGCGGAATGTAACTTCCGAGATTTTCTGGAATCATTGATACCAACTGATGAGCAATAGCGTTACTCATACCGCTTCCATTGAGAACCCCCATAATAACTCCGGCACCAAAGACCAAGGAAACAGGACCCAAAGCTTCTGCACCATTGGCTAACAAGCGAGAGTTTTGGAGAGATAAATCCTGATAGTTAACAAATAAAGCAATGGCTGTCCCCAGCAAGAATAAGATACCGCCATTAATCAAATCCATAATCAGCAAGACCATAATCGCAAGGGTCAATAAGAGATTAAAATAGATTAACTTAGGTCTTTTATATTCAACATTGGTCAGAGTTACATCATTAATAATACCTGTCGTTTCGCTTTCTGTCAGGATTCCTTTACCAGGAACATAACCCAGTCTTTTTCTTTCCCTTTTCCCATACGTGTAAGCTTGAAAAAGACCTAAAAGCGCAGCGACAAACATCCCTGGTAAAACGGGCAGCAAAAATTCTTTAGGGCCGATATTTAACACAGGCATTGCCCGCGCCATAGGGCCGCTCCAAGGAACCAAGTTCATAACAGAATTACCAAAACCAATGATAGCGGCCAGATAAATCTGCTTCATCTTCATTTTCTTAAACAGCATCAGCATGGCAGCTGTTACAATCAGAACGGTTGTTGTTCCGTCACCGTCTAAAGAAACGGCTAGGGTGATAACAGCTGAGGCAATGGTGATTTTCATAGGGTCACCCTTTGCCCATTTAATCATCATAACTGCCAACGGATCAAACAGACCCACATCCAGCATTATAGAGAAATACAAAATGGCAAAGAGCAATAGAGTTATGGTTGGCGCTACCCCAGCAGTAATCTTACCCGAGCCTGCAACGGCATAGTAGAGCCCTTCGTAAATCCACTCAAAAGCTTTCAATATGGATGCTCCCTTAAAAAGAGCTGCAATGATTCCAAAAATAGCTGGAACCAGTATCAAACCGACAAAGGGACTGATTTTCTTTGTCAGGAGCAATACCATAAAGATAATAATCATTAAATATCCAAGCAGTGCTAACATGGTCTATCCTCCTCAATAAACGCTGTTCCTACCATAATTTTTCTAGCTGTTCGATAACTTGAAACAGATTTTATCAGAGTTTTATCATTGGTAGTTTCATAATCAATCGAAACTGAAATTTTACCGCTGCTATGGGCAATTTCTAATTGATTGCCTAAATTCTTATCGCTGACTAATTCATAAGGAATCGTTCCTTTAATTTTACTAGCTGCGCCGGTGCACAAAGCTCCTGTCAGCGCAATAGATTTATGAGCTTTCTGCATGCTCATCATTCTGACAGCAATATCAAAATCCGCTCCGTCAATTTTTTCATTTTCCGTAGTGATATAGGTTTGAGGGGTCGAAACAATCGTCAGTTTCGGTACTCCGGGAGCGATAATTGCGCTGTCTTCCAGTTTTTCAATAAGTCCCATCAGCTGCGCTGCTCTCCCTCTGATTTCTTCCAGCTGAGCCAATAGTTCAGAATCACTGTCAATCATCTCAGGACTTTCTGTCCCTTCCAATCCTAAGTCTTCTGCCCGCACATAAACCAAGGGGTTAGCTGCATCGACAAGCGAAACAGTTAGTTCCTGACCATTGCTCAAAATAAGGGCATCTTTTGTATTACCGGTTGGCAGCAGCTTGCCGCTGAAAGCACCGGAAGGCTCAACAAACTGCAGTTCTATCTTGATTCCTTTACCGGGAACACCTGAAATAGCAAAGTCTCCTTCATAAGTTAGTTTTCCATCAGGTGTAGGAATATACTCGTTGATGACCTTTTTGGTGTTGGTATTGTAGACACGAACGACCGTTTCAGGTGAGCTTGTCTCTACCAGCTGATTTTCAATGGCATAAATTCCTACAGCAGAAGAAATATTACCGCAATTGCCTGAATAAGAAACCACAGGTTTATCAACGGCTACTTGGGCAAAGGTGTAGTTAACATCCCAATCTTCTTTTTCTTCTTTAGAAATAATTGCGGCTTTGCTGGTTGTTGATACTGCTCCGCCTAAACCATTAATTTGTCTTATGTCCGGACTTCCCATTAATTTCAGGAGAATCTTATCTCTGGCATCTTTATCGGCCGGCAGTACTTTTTCATCAATGAAGACACCTTTACTGGTACCGCCGCGATAAATACTTACTGGCATTTCTTCTAACATATTCACCACTCTTTCTTTTGTAAGATGATTAGGTTAATTGATCAGTTTAGATTTTTGCAAGAAGCTCCGTCAGTTCACTGATATCAATGTCTTCCAGTTTTTCAATTGTTTTAGCAATTTTTTCTGCCAATTCTCTGTCAATATTTGCTGTTAATGAATAGTATTTTTCCAACAGAATATCCCAGCTGGCTGGTCTTGATGTAAAGCCTTGGTAGTCATCTTTTTCGACAACATAAACCTGACCGTCATTGGTTTCAATTTCTAATTTAATAGCCATTTCTGCCGGGAAGCGTTCGCTAAAGGCAGGATTTTCCCTAACGGTAACTTTTTGCAGCAAATCCTGAACATCTTGCTTCAGAATTCTTTCTTGCTCATATTGGGCAGGAAGCACTTGACCATCCAAATAAGCAGCTGCAAGCATGTAAGGAAGAGAATGGTCGGCTTCTTCCTTAAGTCTAATTTGTTTTTTATCTCCTTCTTCACCGCCGCCGATAATATGAAAGGCAACATCAAAGGTATCCAAGCGAATTTCTTTAATATCTTCAGGAGCAATATGCTCTTTATTTCTAAATTCAATCAAACCTTCAATAGAAGACTGAGAGTGGATTTCAGCATTGTAGCGCTTGATAATCGTCTTTAAAACATGTCCCAAGCCTTCTTTTTCCCAGTCAATATCAAATTTACCTGCGATAGTTTCGTAAAAACCTTTATTGCCTTCAAAGACTTCACGAGGTCCGGTAATATTGTATTTAGCCAACAGAGCAGATGACACTGCACCTCTGGCAGTATTGGGAGCTGCTAAGCCCTTCCAGTTAGATAAGGCTCCTGTCCTTGTCACACGCAGAGAATTATAACTGGTTCCTGAGATAGCCACAGCATTTGCAATTTGTTCTTTGCTCAAGCCAAGTGCCTTAGCTGCACCTGCTGCTGCACCGTAAGCTTCTTGAACAGTATGGTCAAAACCATGTTTTCTAACAGGTGCTTCATCGGACAAACGGCACTGAATTTGGTAAGCAATAGCAAGACCAAGTAAGAAATCCTTACCCGTTCCTTTATTATGTTCCGTTGCTGCCAAGACAGCCGAAATATTGTCAGATGGGTGGCAGGTTTCTCCTTTTGCCAAGTAAGAGTCATTGTAGTCCAAATAACGAATAGTTGCTCCATTGAATAAAGCAGCATAATCAGGAGTTGTTTTCCCACCGCCAATCAGAGTCACCGAGCCATCCTTAGTCAGGTCATGTGTCATTTGCTGGATGTTTTTTATGGTTTGGCTTTCCAGAGCGCCTACAGCACAGCCAACTGCATCCAATACTCTTCCTTTAAGAGCTTCCACTTCTTCTTTACTGAGATCCTCGAAGGTTTTGTCTGCGACCCATTGGCCCATTTGTTCAACAACTGTTAGATTTTCCATAATCTTTCTCCTTTGTTTATGATTAAGTTTAAATTAATTATAATGTAACCGTATTCATTGTTCAAATTAATATTTTATATTAATTACATAGCTCAAACCTATGATTCTGCTGATTTTACCATTATTAAAGGATTTAAAGGGTTTTTAGGGCAAAATAAAAAAGTTTTAGAAACATAATTGATTTAATGTTTCTAAAACTTAATTTTTCTGATTAACCGACAGAACCTTCCATCTCATAAGAAATGAGGCGGTTGAGCTCTACCGCATACTCCATAGGAAGTTCCTTGGTGAAAGGCTCAACAAAGCCCATGACAATCATTTCAGTAGCTTCTGATTCTGTCAGGCCGCGGCTCATGAGATAGTAAAGCTGTTCTTCTGAAATCTTGGAAACCTTGGCCTCATGCTCCAGTGCAACCTGAGAATTATGAATTTCATTGAACGGAATTGTATCAGATGCTGAAATATCGTCCATGATAATGGTATCACATTCAATATGGCTGACAGATTTCTTGGAAGCTTTATTAAAAGTAACTTGTCCGCGGTAGTCCACCTTGCCGCCGCCCTTGGCAATGGATTTTGACACAATAGACGACGAGGTGTGCGGAGCATTGTGAATCATTTTAGCTCCTGTATCCTGATGCTGTCCGTGATTGGCAAAAGCAATTGACAGCATGGTCCCGCGCGCTCCTTCTCCATCAAGATAAACCGAAGGATACTTCATGGTTGTATGAGCGCCGAGATTTCCGTCAATCCATTCAACTGTCGCATTCGTATCTGCTTTGGCCCGCTTAGTAACCAGATTGTAAACATTATCCGACCAGTTCTGAATCGTTGAATAACGCATATAGCTGCCTTCTAAGGCAAAAATTTCAACAATGGCAGCATGAAGGCTGGCTGTTGAATAAGTCGGTGCCGTACATCCCTCAACATAGTGAACACTGGCCCCCTCATCAACAATAATCAAAGTCCTCTCAAACTGACCCGTTCCCTCATTATTGATACGGAAGTAGGTTTGCAAAGGAATATCAACCTTAACGCCCTTTGGCACGTAGATAAAAGTACCGCCTGACCAAAAGGCTGAATTTAAGGCTGCCAATTTATTATCAGTCGGCGGCACCAATTTAGCAAAATATTTTTTAAAGAGCTCTGGATATTCCTTAAGCGCTGAGTCGGTATCTGTAAAGATAATGCCGAGTTTATCGTACTCATCTTTCATATTATGATAAACAACTTCTGATTCATACTGGGCAGAAGCACCAGCTAAAAAGGCACGCTCTGCCTCAGGAATGCCGATTTTCTCAAAAGTATCCTTGATCTTTTCGGGCACATCATCCCAAGAACGGGCGGGTTTATCTGTTGGCTTTTGATAATAAATAATATCATCAAAATCAATCCTTGATAAATCCGGACCCCATTCCTGCATAGGCATTTTATGAAAGGCTTCCAGAGATTTCAAGCGGAAATCCAGCATCCATTGCGGTTCGCCTTTGATACGAGACATTTCGCGAACTGCTTCTTGCGTTGGTCCCTTACCAGTTGATGCAATCGGTTTAACATCATCATGAAAGCCAAACTGATAATCTCCTAAATCAATGGGTTTTGGTTTTACTTGTTCGTTTTCGGGCATAATGTCCTTTCTTCTTATTCCTCTAATGTTTTCTGTCTTTCAATGGCTTTTTTCAAGGCATTCCATGCCAAGGTTGAGCATTTGATCCGCTGAGGAAATTTGGAAACACCGGCAAGAAATTCTGCGTCTCCCAGCTCTTTTTGTCTTTCGTCTTTTTCTCCCTGAACCATTTTAGAAAAAATATCCGCAAGCTCAAGGGCTTCTTCTTTGGTCTTTCCGATAACAGCATCCGTCATCATACTGGATGAGGCTGTTGAGATGGTACAGCCTTCCCCTGCAAAAGCGATGTCTGCAATTCGGTCGCCGTCAAATTTGACAGATAAGCTAATCACATCGCCGCAAGTCGGATTATTAAGATTGACCTGCTCTGCTCCTTCTAAAAAACCATGGTGATGGGGATTTTTGGAATGATCTCCAATAACTGCCATATAAAGACTGTCTAATCTAGAGAGTGCCATTAAAGAACTCCTTTGTTTTGATGATTGCTTCTATTAATTTATCGCAATCTTCTTTCGTATTATAAATATAAAAACTTGCACGTGCTGCTGAATGAATGCCTAAAGCATTAATCAAGGGCTGGGCACAATGATGCCCAGCACGAACGGCGACCCCTTCATAATCGAGCGCAGTAGCTACATCATGCGGATGGAGCCCGTCAAGATTAAAAGCAATGACTCCAACATGCTTTGTAGGATCTTCAGGACCATAGACCGTTAAGCCTTCAATAGCCTGTAACTTAGGTAAGACATAGTCAACTAATTCCTGCTCATGGGCATGTACCTGATCCATCCCTAATTCTGTCAGATAATCAAGAGCTGCGCCAAAGGCAATAGCTCCAGCAATATTGGGTGTCCCCGCTTCAAATTTCCAAGGCAGTTCCTTCCAAGTCGCTTCCTGTTCATAAACAAAATCAATCATCTCACCGCCAAATTCGATGGGGCTCATTTGATTAAAAATGTCTTCCTTACCATAGAGAACACCGATACCAGTAGGTCCCAGCATCTTATGCCCCGAAAAGGCAAAGAAATCACAGTCTAAATCCTGAACATCAATAGGCATGTGAGGCGCTGACTGCGCACCGTCAACGACCATATAGGCATTGTGCTGATGAGTTAGCTGAGCTATTTCTTTGATAGGATTGATGCAGCCTAATACATTAGAGACATGTGCCAGACTTACAAATTTGGTTCTGGCAGATATTTTATTTTTAAAATCCGCTAAATCAAGCTGCCCATCTTTTAAATAGACATAAATCAATTTGGCCCCAGTTTTGCGACAGGCTTCCTGCCAAGGAATCAGGTTGGAATGATGCTCCATAATTGAAATGAGCACTTCATCTTCTGGCTGCAAAACTTCCTCTGCAAAATGAGCAACCCAATTTAAACCAGTCGTTGTTCCTCTGGTAAAAAGGACTTCCTTAGTCGATTTTGCATTGATGAAGCGACGAGCTTTTTCACGAGCCGCTTCATAGTCTGCTGTTGCTCGTTCAGCCAAGGTATGAACACCGCGGTGCACATTTGCATTGTCCTGATGATAATAATTGTTCAAACAAGCCAAAACCTGATCAGGCTTTTGAGTTGTTGCGGCATTATCCAAATAGACTAGAGGCTCATCGTTGACATACTGGTTTAAAATGGGAAAATCTTGTCTGATTTTTTGAATATCTAAAGTCGTCATTTTATCTCTTATCTAATTTTTCATCTAAAACAGCAATCATTTCATCCCGGACGGCCTTAATTGGAATTTCGGTAATAACCGTTCCAAGGAAGCCGCGAATAACTAGGCGTTCTGCTGTTTCTTTATCAATACCGCGGCTCATCAGATAGTACATATCTTCTGGATCAACCTGTCCAATGGAAGCTGCGTGACCTGCTGTCACTTCATTTTCATCAATCAGCAAGATTGGATTGGCATCGCTTCTGGCCTTGTCAGACAGCATGAGAACACGGCTTTCCTGCTGGGCATCTGCTCCCTTGGCTCCTTTGATAATATGGCCGATACCGTTAAAGGTGAGAGTTCCGCGCTCCAGAATAACTCCATGCTGGAGAATATGACCGACCGAATTATTACCGTAGTTAGTTACCCGCGTATCAATTCCTTGAACCTGACGGCCGCTTGAAGCGGCAACTACTTTGAGTTCAGCATGGCTGCCGTTTCCAATAAGATCACTGTCAAAATCAGCAATGACATTGCCTTCGTTCATGACACCAAGCGCCCAGTCAATGCTGGCATCATTATCAAGACGGCCGCGGCGGCTGATATAAGCTGTCAGATTTTCACCCAAACGATCAATAGCAGCGAATTTCACTTGGCTGCCTGCCTGTGCGATAACTTCAACCGCAATATTGGCGGTTGCCTTAACCTCGCCATCGCCAATCGTTTCAAGGCGCTCCAAGTAACTAACCTTAGCATTGCAGCCGGCGATAAGTAAAATATGCTTATTGAAAGGAACAGTGCTTGTGCTGTCCTGCAGAAAAATACCTTCAATCGGCAAATCCACTTCAACATTATCAGGCACATAGAGAACAGCTCCGCTGTTAAAATAAGCTGTTTGATAGGCTGCCAGTTTATCCTCATCAAATCTGAGAGCCGTTGCAAAATATTTCTCAACAACCTGCGGAATTTCTTCTAAGGCTGAATAAAAGTCTGTGAAAACCACGCCCTGTTCAGCAAGCTCTGCGGGCAGGCTTTCTAAGACTGTCTGAGTGCCAACCTGAACAAGTTTAGGATTGTCTCCTAAAGCAGTAAAATCAGGGACATCTGCAGAAACTGGACTTTCTGAAATAGTGCCATCCCCCAGATTCCAGCGCTGAAACTTAACACGTTCAATCTTTGGCAGCTCTAAGCTATCCATTTTATCAAAGGCCGCCTGACGTTTTTCTTGCAGCCATTGGGGCTCTGCCTTTGACTGTGAAAAATTTAAAATCGATTCTTTGGTCATTTGTTACTCCCTTTCTTTCTTATCAGAAGTTACAAATTAGACTTCTTCGCTGTATTCAAGACCAAGCTCTTCGGCTATTTTGGCATAACCTTCTTTTTCCAAGCGAACTGCAAGCTCTGCTCCGCCTGATAGTACAACACGTCCGTCCATCATAACATGAACAACATCAGGTGTGATGTAGTTCAGCAGACGCTGATAGTGAGTGATAATCATAGCGCCAAAATTTTCACCGCGCATGGCATTAACACCCTTAGACACAACTTTAAGTGCATCAATATCAAGACCAGAGTCAATTTCATCAAGAAGGGCAAACTTAGGTTCCAGCATAAGCAGCTGCAAAATTTCATTCCGCTTTTTTTCACCGCCTGAGAAGCCTTCATTAAGGTAACGTTCAGCCATTTCCTCTTTCATACCGAGGAGTTCCATTTTTTCGTCTAATTTTGTAATGAAGTCACGGACAGAGACCTTATCATCATCTTCTCTGCCAGCGTTCATGGCTGCGCGGATAAACTCAGCATTGGTGATTCCTGGAATTTCAGATGGGTACTGCATGGCAAGAAAAAGACCTAAACGCGCACGTTCATCAACGTCCATCTCTAAAATATTTTCACCATCCAAAAGCACCTCTCCTTGGGTTACTTCAAAAACAGGATTTCCCATGATGGCTGCTGAAAGGGTTGATTTCCCTGTCCCATTGGGTCCCATGACAGCCGCAATCTCACCGGTTTTAAGCGTCAGATTAACTCCCTTCAAAATTTCTTTATCTTCAATAGACACATGAAGATCTTTTATCTCTAGTACAGACATAGTACACTCCTTTCATCTTATCAGTACTCATTATAACAAAAAAAGTCCGATTGGACTTTTCTCGCGTTCACAAATTATTTTTTCTTTTTTTGACGGTGCTTGGCAACCACTGCCTGACGGTAATCGCTGTTTCCGATAAAAGCTAGAAGCTTAAACAGAGGCGTTCTTTTGGGTCCCCAAATCTCTAAGCCTTCAATGAAGACCTCTAAAGCAAAGCCGACTCCCAGCATGAGCAGGATCCCCCCTAAGCGGCTGGAGATATTTAAGAGCAGAGAAACAAAGGAAAAGAACATGGCAATGCCATAAACAACTAAGACAGCCCCGCGGTGCGTAAAGCCCATAGCCAGCAGCCTATGATGCAGGTGCATATTATCTGCCTCATAAAACTTTTTACCTGACAAAGTTCGTCTAATAATAGCAACCGCCGTATCAACAATTGGCACTCCCAGAACAATAATCGGCGTCACCACAGCAACCGCAGTGGCATTTTTTAGTCCTTGGAGTGACAACACTGAAATCATAAAGCCAATAAAGAGAGCACCCGTATCCCCCAGATAAATGATTGCGGGGTGATAATTGTAAGGGAAAAAACCAGCAATAGCAAAAATCAAAACAAAAATGGTAAGAGTTAAAAAGATATCGGAATCGTAAAGGAAAAAATACGATACCAAGCCCATAGTTGTCAGACTGATAATGGAAACCCCGCTGACTAAACCATCTAAACCATCAATTAGGTTAACAGCATTGGTGATAGCCACTATCCATAAAATAGTCAGAAAGAAGCTTAAAAAAGGATTGAAGTGCAGCATGGGGCCGCCAAAAGGAATCTTAAAACTGTCAAAACGGAAGTCCGTAAAACTCCATATAACAACTGCCCCAATCAGAATCCCCAGAAATTTCGCCTTGGGAGACAGCTCATAGACGTCATCCAGAAAGCCAGTCAGCATGACCACCAAACCACCAATAACAACTGGCAGGATGTATTCAAAATAAGACTGACCCCAAATCTGCGTTTTTAAAATCATGGGCATCAGCACCAGCGCAGAGATGGTAAAGGAAATGACAATAGCCAGCCCGCCGGCGCTGGGCATGGGAACCTTGTTAATCCGTCTGGCATTAGGATTGTCAACCGCACCGACTCTGAAAACGAAAAATCTGACCAAGGGTGTCAAAATGAGAGACATCAAAAGAGTTGCAATCAAAACAAGAACAAATTTCAATGTAATTGGTATCATCTATATCATCCAATCATTTGCAATTCTTGCAGAGCATCTGACATGATCAGCTGAACGCCGTGCTCTAAAAGGTAAGCCCGTGTCTTAGTCCCTTTGCCAGCGTGTTCTAACATTCTGGCAAACATAAGATCAGCATAATAATCCGGCTTATTTTCAAGGCTGAGAAGAATCGTCATATGATAGGCATCAGCTTCCTTAAAAAGTTCTGATGCTTCCACCTCATAATCAACCGTCTTAGCAAAGCTGACCGCTTCTTTTAGGCTTGGAAAATCAAGAACAAAGTGAATATAGTCTGGCTGCTCGCTCTCTTCATTTTGTTTTTGGGCTTCCTCTTCCTTTTTCTCTGCTTCAGCCAGTTTATCTAAAGCTGCCGTATCGCCTTTTTCTCTCATAGTCTCTTCCAAAGTTTTGAAGAAATCCTCAGGAGACATTTTTGAGATATCATCAAAGTCAGACAAGTCCTCCAGATTAAGGTTCTTGTTGATTTCTGATTTGGTCACAAAAACATCGATCCGATCATTTCTCGGTGTGACGCGAAAGCTCAGCATGCCGCTGTCTTTAAAATTCTCAGGCAGATCTAATTCATCCATAACAGTATAGAAAAATTCTTCTGTTTTTTCCTGTGGAATTAAGAAATCCTTTAATTCCATGCCTCTTTCTTCTAAATCTTCCATACTGATGGTGATTTTTAGTGTTGTTTCGCTGATTTGTTTCATTTCCATAGTCTTTACCTCATGCGAGTAGTTATTTCATTATACAAGAAAAGCCTATTTTTTTCAATTTTGGAGAAGAAAAACAGCAAAAGCAGCTAGCTTAACCAAAAACGGCTGTAATCAGACCATACATGATCAAGAGAGTCCCCAGACCAATACGGTATTTTCCAAAGAAAGTGAAGTCATGATTCTTCACATAATCTGTCAGGAAGCGGATGACATACAGGCTGACCACAAAAGCAACCAGCATGGCAACCAGCAGAATAAGAAGCTGGCTGCCCATTAAAACAGTGCCTGATTTAATGAATTTGAAAATCTTGTACAGACTGGCACCAAACATGATGGGAATTCCCAGGAAAAAAGTAAATTCTGTTGCAACTTCACGGCTAGTTCCTACCAAGATGCCGCCCAAAATAGTTGCTCCTGAACGGCTAGTTCCCGGAATGAGTGACAGAACCTGAAACAATCCGATATAGATAGCTGTCTTATAGGGCATATCAGCCAAGCGCGTAATGACCGGCTCAATATTTTCATGGCGCTTTTCCACATAAATAAAAGCCACACCGTAGATAATCAGCATCAGAGCTACAGTGAAAAAGTTTTGAAAATGTGCATCCAGCCAATCATTTATTTTCAGACCGATAATAGCAGCCGGTAATGCAGCAATGATAACCTTAAGCCAAAGCTGCCAAGTCAGCTGCACCTCCCGCACTGTCTTCCCTTTTTTAAAGGGATTCAGCCGATCAAAATAAATAACGACAACGGCCAAAATGGCTCCAAGCTGGATGACCACATTAAACATGTTGGTAAAAGGAGCATTGGCATCCTTAAATTTAATAAATTCTTCTACCAGAATCAAATGCCCGGTACTTGAAATAGGCAGCCATTCCGTGATTCCTTCCACTATTCCGAAAATAATGGCCTTAATGATTTCAATTAATAACATATAGTCTCCTTTTATTTACTTTGAGCAGCTTAACGGCGACATTCTGCGAGTTAAAAGGCACCGCCCCCGCCACCTCCGCCTCCGCCGGAGAAGCCGCCGCCTGAACCGCCAGATGATACCGAAAAGTTAGAAGCACTCTGGGCGGTTGAAGTATAGGATGATAAGTGGGTAGTTGACATTCCCACATAATAATTGGTATTGGTTTCTAAATAGTCATTCATTTGTGCGTTGTCTAGGCTGATATTCTTGAGCTTTAAATAATCTTGAACCCGTTCTGCATAGCCGTATAAAGTAGCGTAAACCAAAATCCGGTTCCAAACGACAACACCTGCTAAGTCAACATCATTGAATGTCTTCACATCGCGAATCATATTTTTAAAAGCATCCCAGCCCTGTCTGACCATAAGACCTTCCTGTGTCAGCAGACCGGATACTTTATAATAATCAGCTTTGAGATAATAAAAAATGAGAAAAACAGCTGACAAGACAAGTATAAGAGCATTTGTCCCTAAGCCAAACCAGTAGCCCTTAAACAGGCTAAAGATGCCTACAGCTAAAGACAGCAATAAGGCAAGGGCCGCAAACAAATAAACTGCGCTCAGGAAAAACTTCTCTTGTGCCCTTTGCTTACGGTGAATTATTTCTAATCCTAATTTTTCAACTGCCTCTGCGATCCGATTGTCTAAGTTTTGAACACGCTTCTCAAACAAATCAAGGATTTTTTTACCCTTTTGACGGATTACTGTTTCGCTACTCTTTTTGAACATTTTTTTATCTATTTTATAGTCCGCAAAGGCATCGTCAATTGACATTTCGCCTTTTCCATAGACAAAGGTCAGAAATGCCTGCTCATATGGCTCCAGCTTATTGACATTAGAAACCGTAAAACGCTTATGATTATCGGAAATTTTAAGCTTTTTTTGATCAATTAAATCCAAAAGACCAGCCTGAACCAGCTCCTTAAAGCCCAGATCATAACGGCGTCTCTTACCTTTTAAGGGTGAGACTTCCCTAATTTCTAAATCATAAACATAGCGGGCTAAGAGCAAGGGCGAAAGGTCTGTCGGCGGACTGAACAGGTGCATATGTCTGGAAACCTTTTTTTGTCCTAGCATACCTTTCCAGACCAAATAACAAAGACCAGACAGCACCAGCAAAAAAGCAGCTACTAGCGGCAATAATTTGCCAACAAGGAAGGGATAAAATTTCTGATTACGGGCAATGTCCTTTTCGACAGCCTGAAACTGTGCTAACCTTTTGTCCGAGTTGGCAGTTTCAAGAGAAAAGTCAGAACTTGGCCAGTAAGCGTGCAGTTCCAGCTGTTTACCCTGGCCTAAATGATCGAGAGTTATTTTATAAAGATTATTTTTACGGCTGATTTTTGGCTGAGCCTTAAAATAACCAGTATGAGCATAAAGCTTGCTGCCCTTTAGCTCAGCTCCCGGTCCCTTAACTGTCAGAATAACCTTATCCAAAGCAGCATCCCAATCACTGATTGGAACCCAGTTGAGCTCTGCAATATCTGAATAGACACTTGTTATCTTTTGAAGTTTCCAATTCAAAGATAAAACAATCCGATCGCCGCTGTTCCCGCCGTTATAAACTTTCACACGGTAGCCATCCGATAACTTTTCAATCGCTGTACTTACTGAGCGCTTATGGAGCCTTCCTTTTTTATCCATTTTATAAGCAATGACAGCAGGGTGACGGTCTATTTTAAAGCCTTTAGGAACATTGCCTGCCATACCTAGAGTAACATACTGCCCCCTATAGTCGGAATCAAAATCGTAAACAATGTTCTGCTGGAATTCCGCCGTATTATTTCTGTTGATAGTCAGATTCCCTATATAAAGGCGGATGCTGTAATCGACATCGTCAGCTGACACAAAGCTTGTTGTCATTAAACTACAGCAGATCATCAAAAAGAACAGTATTTTTTTCATTACTAATCTCCAAAAAATCCTTTTCCCTATTTTATCATAAAAACCGTCTAAAGATAAACCTTGTATCTATTCATTATATTATCCAGCATGACAGAAGCAAGGCTATCGTGAACAGATTTACTTTCAAAAAAGAATAGCACCTTCTCCATTAGGCGCTAGTAACTGTATTTCAGAAGCTGTACTAGGGTGGGGCAAAGTGAAGGCAAGAACCTATAGTTTTGATTTTTGAAGAGTAGAATCGTCATCAAATTGTCCCTTTCATAATATTGCACAATCTAGGGGAGAACGGTATAATGAACATACAAAAAGACTAGGGGAGACCATCATGACAATAAAAGAAGATTTGGGACAGCGGATTAAAGACAAAAGAAATCAACAGCAACTGACACAAAGCCTTTTGTGCGGAGACGAAACAAAGCTGACCATTCGACAGCTTCAGCGGATTGAGGGCGGGCAGTCTTTGCCGACTCTGGAAAAATTAGAGTTCATTGCTGATCGCTTAGGAACTAAAATAGCTGATCTACTGGAAGGCAGCGATATCCAACTGCCTGACGATTACTGGAAACTAAAGGGGCAGATTATTAAGTTTCCCACTTACGGAGATAAAGAAAGACTCCGGCAAAAGCAGGAGCTAATCGAAGAAATTTATGACAAGTACTTTGATATCCTGCCTGAGGATGAGCTACTCTTTTTGGATCTTTCAGAAAATATCCTAGAGAGTTCCCACGAGAAAGATATTCCTAACATCGAGGAGATTTACGACGATGCCTTTGAGCAAGTACTCAAGAAAGAGACATTTACTCTTAATGATTATCTTTATATGAGTTATTTTTTACAGAAGTGCGGAAAAACAGCAGATTATGATCGGGTAACCTTCAAACTGCTTGAGCAAAAATTGCTCAAACAGGAGTTGGCAGCAGATGAACTTTATAATATTAAATTTTTGATTGCTGTTATGGAGGCAACTGGCGTTTATGCCCTTCATGATGATTATCAGGATCTTCTTCCCTTGCTGGAGAAGGCTCAACGGATTATTGATAAGGCTCAGCTTCTCACTTATAAACCAGCCCTTTTAGAACTTGAAGCCAAATACTACATCAAAGTCGTCAAGGATAAGAAAAGAGCCAAGGAACTCTACCAGCAAGCCTTGGTGATGGGAGAAATCTTAGGCGACTCTATTATCATTGCAGATGTCAAGATGGAGATGGCAAATGATGGGATAGACTAGCAGGAGACACTATTAAGCTTTTAGTTACAACAAATATCTTTAGCTTCTGTATTCTCAAAGCAGTGGGGTAAAATTACTAGTCTAAAAAGATGATTCATTTTTAGTAGTTTAGGTATCATCACTTTTTTACAAGAGGTGACACCAATGTCGTTGCTGCTTTGAGGAATATGGAGTAGAATAGACTTATCAAATGAAAGGAAGTCTTTATCAAATGAACTTGAAAAAAATCTTTGAAGTTTTAACAACTCTTACTCTTTTAGTAATGGCAATATACTAATAATTAATATTGATTAGGAACAACTTATATGGGTTTTATTCAGCTTGATAATTCCCAATAATTATGCTAATTAGCTCTGTAATATCTGCAGTAGGTGAGTGCACCTGTTGCGGATATTATGGAGTTTTTTGATTATGAAAAAACATAGGATTTATCATAATAAGCAATTAGGCACTCATTAGAGAGTCTTGTAAAACAGTTTAGAAACCGTAAATTTAAACGAATTGAAAGATAGACTGACTCATCATTATTTATCCGCTTTTAAACACAGGCTTATCTAAACTCTATCCTGTTTTATCTTTCTTTTCTCCTCAAAAAACTTTAATTCCAATATAAAGCTTTCAAGCAGAGTATCATCACTTAGATAAGCCTTGTCTAAATGTTGCTAGCTCTCTGAATTTCTAATGCAAAAAAAGAATCAACTCCCTTACTTCTCAAGGATTAAGAATAAAGATAAATGAGCTTCACTGTTATATAAAATAAAAATAAAAGAGAATTAGCAATACCACCAACAAGAAAAAGAGTTTTGAATAAGATGTCGGCATAAGAAAAAAGATAAATGAAGTTAACCATATCTTTAATTATTTCTTCATTTATCTTTTGTTTTATATTAATAATCAAGGTGATAGTTTAGGATTAAAATTCTTTTATCTAAAAATCTATCATCTACTAAGTAGCTATATAACCAATAACTAGGTTATGATTGCACCAGCAATTGTTGCTCCTGCTGCTGCTCCCAAAATAAAATCTCTAGCAGCGCCATTGAGTTCTACAGAGTTAAGTTCTTCAAACATTGTCTCTGCTTGAAATTCTGTTGTTGAGATATCTAAATTATTCATTGTTTCTCCTTATTATTTGTTCTTGAGCTTTTTGATACTACTTTTTTTCTTCCTAAAATTGATAGTAGTAGGGTTAATACTAGCATTACAGCGGCTACAAGTAAATGTTTGGTTTCTATCATTAAGATTGTTGCCGCAGTTAATAATAAAATTGATTCAAAATAATTTTTGGGTTCGCTATTAATCATACAGACTCCTTTAGGTGAGAATAGCCACACCTACAACAGCACCAGCACCTGTAACAGCACCAGCAATAAACCAGCCATCTCCATTTAATTCTTCTGAATTAATTTCCTCAAACTGTACGGCAGTCATTTTCGTTTCATTATGTTCCTTCATTTTCGTTTTCCTTTCATTTTACATCATTTAATCAGGTAATAACCAAAGCGCCTACGGCAACACCGGCACCAAAAGCAGCAACTTGGCCTACACTGATACCATTGAACTCCTCAGAACTAATTTCCTCAAATTCTACATATTGAAAAGCTTTTTCTTCCATTCTATCACCCCCTTTCAAAATCATATTGAGCATTTCACCAGCTTATAGAATAACCGGTTGCAGCAATGCTTTCCAAATTAATTTCCCAAAGTTAGTGTTTAATTCCTCCACAGTAACTTCTTCAAAAATCTGTAATTCTGTATCATTTTCTTTTTGCACAATCTCACCTCCTTTCAATAAAAACCGAACTTAAAAAGAAGTTTGACTTTCAATTTTTTTAGAAATCAGTTTAAGAGCTTTTTCTAAAACACTCAGATTAATATTAATCTGCGGCATAATAGACAGTCCCTCTTCTGCTTCGTTAATGTAAAGATAGGTTAATATACCAAGCTTTTCTAATGACTTCATAATCGGGAGTGATTGGTTGCTTTCCGTCCTAACCGCAGTCATAATTCCTTTATTGCGATAGGACAAATTTCGTGAATCCAAAATGTTTGAAATTTCATCAGAAATATCTTTTATCTTTCTTTCTATGACCTGCCTAGACTTAATATAATAATCCAGAACAATGTTAGCTGACTCTAATCCTAGAAGATTTCCATTTTGAGTTGAGAAATGCTCCATAACTCTCGGATTTTGCTGCAACTTTCCATCAACCTCTTTATTAACACAGACACAGCCAAAAGGAACAATACCATTATTAATAGCTTTACTGAGACATAAAACATCAGGGCTTTCAGATAACTGTTGGAAATAGAATGGTGTCCCTGTTTTAAAGAATCCAGTAGCAACTTCATCAAAGACTATCAGGACTTGATTTTCTCTCAGCAGTTTTAAAAGTGCATTGAAAAACTCTGTACTAGCAAAGTAGACACCTGCCGAAGCCAAAATCGGTTCAATCATCATGACATCATAAGAGGAGGCCACTTTTGCAATATAGTCTAGAGTATCCTTTTCTTCTGTTACAGATTTGGGATAGTCTATAAAAGTCACTTCTCCATATTTCGGATAGAAGGAACTATTGATACCTTGATCGATACCACTCACTGATATACCTCCAAAAAAAGTGCCATGATAGGAATCTTTGAAAGCTAGGATGCGGTTTTGTTGTCCTTTCTTATTGGTATAATCAGCAATTTTTAAAGCCAGTTCTGTATTTTCTGAACCAGAATTCGTATAAAGAACTCGCTTAAAATCCTGTCCTGTTAGTTCTAAGATTTTTTGAGCCACCTCATCATAAATATTATGCTGAAAAGAATGGATATCAAGATAGGGGAGCTTTTCACTTAACACTTGATCAAATCGCTTGGAAACCCGTTGATACAGAGAATCAATATAGCCGAGCGAAGTATTCCATAAACCGCTTCTTAAATCAAGATACTTCCTGTTTTGACTATCATATAAATAGGTGCTATCCGCTTTGACTGGCTTAAAATCATACATAGTTTCATTGCCATAAGCACCATTTAGCAGAGCATAATGTTTCATTTTTCTCCTCACTTCCAATCTTCTAAATAAAATAACCAAGCAAATTATAAATAAAACTACTAATGGAAAGAATTATCATCAAAAAATTTACGATACCTAATAAAAATATATCTAATCTAAATTTTTTATTCTGTGAAAACATACCCTTGAAATAAGACATGTAATCATCTACTCCGAGTAAATTGCTAAGATACCAATAGCCATCTAATTTTAAAAACGGTAATAAGTTGGTGATAATAAGTCCTAGATTAACAATGATTAATCCAAATAGGAAGCTGGATGGGTACAGCAGATCTATCAAGGTTAAGAAAAACCAAATGGCAACTTGAAACTTCACACCAGCTAAAACCAACTCATTCCTTTTTCCGCCTTTCAAGATTTTATAAAAGGGAACTTTAATAAAAAAGACAGGCATGGAAAAATATCTCAAAGAGAATCCAAAAGTAACTTTAGATGGTTTCAAATACTTATAATAAACCGAGAAATGAGCATACTCGTGTAAGGGGAGAATTACCACAGTGGTCACAAAATAAATTGCTGCCATATCCCAAACCGAAAAGTGCTCTAGCGAAAAATCCCTTAAATCAACAGAAGCAGCCGTTGCTGTAATGGGGAGCAAGGTAAAGCTGCTTACTAACATCAAGAGCGTTAAATACCATTTATTTAAAAATAAAGAAATTTTATAGAAGGCATTAATCTTAGAGCTATCTAAAATTAGTCTAATCAAGTGAAAATTAGTCAATTTCCCTCTCTTATAAGGAGAGGTATAAAAATTATATAGAGGGTTATCAGGCTCTTCAACATCTTTCAAATAATTTTCCAAATGATGGTTAGATGTAATCATACGATCATTTCGAACATTATATAGCCATCTTCTATTATCGTTGATTTGATACTGAATATCTTTGTATTCTTTAATTGTTAGATTCATTATCTACCTCCTAAACAATAGTATAGCCATAGTCCAAAATGAGATTTTGTCCACGCATAGCTCTGCTATTTTCGCTTAGAAGAAAAAATATTGTCCGGCTAACATCTTCAGCAGTCACAAATTTCTTATAAGGGATTTTTGTTAACAAGCGTTTCCCAAAATTTGAAGACAAGAGTTCTCTATTGCTGTCATTGATGATATAAGAGGGCGAGATGGTATTTACCCTGATGTCCTTATCTTCTATTTTGGCGTAATCAACTGACAGATTTTTGGCCAATTGAATTAAAGCGCTTTTAGCAGGGCCATAATCTATTCTTTGTTCGTGAGCAACAACTCCATTTTGAGAAGCCATAAAAACAATAGAAGTTTCATCAGACAGATGACTGTAAATGGCTTTCATAGAGAAGAGAGCCGCCTTTACATTAACATCAAATGTACTATTCCAATCCTGAAGCGTCACTCCAAAAGTATCGTTCATGTAGTTAATACCAGAAGTAAACACAACATTGGGGAAGATTAGGTCTAATTCCTTTAAAAAGGCTTCTATTTTTCCGAAAGAACTATCTTGTCGAAAATCAATAGAAAGGTAAGTTGTTAAATGACTGGATTTTTCAGGAAAATCAATTCCAACAATCCGATCGAAATTCTTGGAATAATTTTTCAAAAAATCCTGACAAATATGACTTTCTGAACCAATTAAAAGCAAATTATTCTTCATGAAAAACTCCTTCTATCATGGCATAACCATCTAAATCTTTAATCAGTTTCATACTAAGACCTAATTCTCTAAACATTTTTTCTAATACTTCATACGAATAGGAATACTTGACAGAAACACCTAACTTCTTGGGACTTACTAAATTATAGATAATCCGTTCTTTGGCCGAATCAAAAAAGTTTACATTGTAAAACTTTTCACCATTTACTTGACTCGATTGTATAAGGCCGGCTGTAGATTCAAAGAAACTTTCTTTCAAGAAGTCGAATACAATTCTCTTGATATGAGGCTGGGTCTCTTTAATTTTCTTCAAAAAATCATAGAAATCTCTGTGGCTAAAAAGTGAGACTGTAGTCGCTGGAATAATAATGACTTCGATATTTTTTTGTGGAAGAGTTTCAATCTCTTGCAAGGTAAGGGAGTAAATCCTACCGCGCCCCTTTGGCGTAATATACTCTGACATTTCTTTTGCAGGTTCTAAGCCAAAAATATTATAGCCTTCTTCAAATAAAGGGTTAAAAATTCTGCCTGTCCCACTGCCAATCTCTAAAACGGGCGTCGACTTATTAAAAAATTGTTTATAAGTATCAATATCATCTTCTAACAGTTCATCTTGATTGATAATTGATTGGTAGTAGTTTGCAAAGATATTATCCTCATAAAGATTTTCAATGATGTCTAGTTCTTCTGCTCTTTTTTGCAGTTTATTAAAAATTAATGAGTTATCCATAAACTTGCAGCATCTCCTTCACTTGACTCATTGCTTCATTGTCAATATGACTGTCTTTACTCTTAATGATATATTCCAAATATTGCGTAACTAGAGCATTAATTTTGAATAAACGCCCGGTTTTAACATTAAAGGCAAAGTGTGAGTTATCATTCTTAAAAGCAATCCACTTCAACTGGTTAAATGGTAAATCAACTGCTTTAATTTGATAGTTATTGTATGGAGTAATAAAATCCATTTCTCCATACACATAGGTAATGTCTAACAAGACTGTCAATAAATATTTCACATTCTCTTGTATTACTAAATTATTATTCTCTGATAATTGCAAACTAGCTTGATTATGCAGTTGCTGGTAATTATCTCCTGAATTTCCAAGCCTAATTTTTTCTTGAGAATCTAAATAAAATTGTCCCTTCACGAAATATAGAGAATTTAGCTTAGCGGTTCCTGTCAATACACCATAATCGGTGATATAATCTGTCAGACTTATCCGTCCAGAATTTACAAATTGATTAAAGAGTTCTCCTAAAGATTTCCGATCCAAAATCTTAAAGTTCAAATTCGCAAAATCTGACACAGATTTAATAATAATCGGTGACTGCTCTTTAACAGCTTTGTCATTATCATTTGTGTAGACAGCACTGTTAATTGCAAAATGATTTAATAAATTACGATTTTCTAAAATGAATGTCCCCAAATCGTCTACAAAAGCATGTTTTAATAACCCTTTAGCCAAGTTCGGATAGGTAGCAGTTTTAAAAGCTTGAAATCCATTTTGAAAGACTTGTTCTGTCTTAAGAGAGCTTAGTTTGTGATACAAATCATGGTTTTTTAATTCGGCTTTAATTTCCTGTATTTTTGAATCTTCAAGTAAACTATCAAGATTCTCAACATCAATTACTGCAATTTCCATATCAAGCTGGTCTTTCAAATAGTTGACAAGACGCTTTAAACGGCTATTTCCATCAAGCGTGACAAAGACATATTTATCAAATTCTAAGAATTCTAAGTAATCAATAAAATCTTCAAAATTTTGATTATCAAAATCAAAATAATCTAAGCTATATTTTTTATCCATTTGGGTTGATAATTTTAGTGAATATAATAACTCATCTTTTTCAAAGACAAAATTTAATCCAATCATATTTTCCTCCGCTTTATCTTCCTCATAATAAGAAAGAGTCACAATAAAATTCGAACAAATTTTATTGTGAATTTCCCTTACTAAGCAGGACTTGTAATCTAAAGTAATCCTCTTTAGCGTTATAAGATAAATACTAATTTATTTATGAGCCAGTAGCTTAACAAACCATGCTGCAAAGGCCACACTTGATCCAGCAATCATTATGCTCGTCACCTCCTTTCAATATCTTACTTCCCTAACTTTTCTTTTGCTGTCTGGCTGCTAGGACAATTAATACTAAAAGTACCAGAATCCAGACAATCAAACTTGATGTTTGTAAGATGGCACTGTGCCAGGAAAAATCTTCCCATTTGGTGAAAAACTTGGTAAAAAGGCCCATAAAGCTGTAGTCTGTTACCTTGGCAACCGTTTTATCCATACTAGAGAGCATCGGTAAGAAAGCTGTAATTAGCATCGTTGGAACTGTAACGACCTGAGCCATAACCTGTGATTTTACAAGCAACCCTAATAATAAATAGAGCAGTACGATTGCTAAAGCCGTAGCGCTGCCAATAATACAATAGTTCGGTAAATGATCAATCGGCACGTCCAAAATAAGCGGAGCGATTATCAGGTAGATTGCTGATAAAACTGCTGGAGCAGCCAGTGTTGATAAGAGGTACTCACTAGTATTAACACCACTGAGCAGCAGCGTTTTGAGGTTGTTCTTTTCTTTTTCCTCTGCCAAAATAGTCAAAATCGGACTGCCTACAGCCAAAACTATGGCAAAGGGAAGGCAGATCATCAAATAAACAAGAGCCATCTGGTCTTTTGGCCCAGACTGACTGTCTATCATAAAACGATAAAGGTAAATCAAGGCCGCAGGCATAAGCACTTGTAAGAGAACGCTCTTATTAGATAGAATAATCTGACAGCGCAGCCAAAGAAGGGCCATAAATTGTCTAAACATTGAGTTTGCCTCCTGTTAATTGAATAAAAATATCTTCTAATGTCGGTTCGCAAGAATGCACAGCGATTATTTTTTCACTGTCATCAATCATCACTTGACCTAGTTCAGCAAAAGTTAAAGTTCTTTCAGAGCCGTCTTGATAGCCCAGTTTCACCCGTTTGTCTTGATTGTATTTCTGGATTAAATCTTTGGGACTGCCCTGTTCAACCAGCCGACCATCATTAAGCAAAGCTAGTTTATCGCAAAGCAGGGTCGCTTCGTTCATATCATGGGTGGTCAAAAAGATCGTTGTTCCAGATTTTTTCAGTTCTAAAATCAATTCATGAATAGCCTGAGAAGTGGCTGGGTCAAGACCTGAGGTTGGCTCATCAAGAAATAAAACTTGGGGGCTGTTAATGAGTGCACGAGCTAAAAGCATGCGCTGTTTCATACCTGTTGAGAGTTTTTCGGCCACTGTCTTGCGGCTGTCATAGAGACCGACCCGCTTGAGAAGGTTGTCAATAGCAGCTCTATCTATCCCATAATATTTAGCATAAAAAAGCAGGTTGTTATAAAGGGACATTTTTTCATAAAAACCACTAGTATCGCTGACTAAACCAATTTTCTGCAATTCTTGGTTCGTTAGTTCATGGGAATCTTCTCCCAAAATAGAGGATCTGCCACTGTCTGCTGTTAGCTGTCCGGTTAAAATATTAATGGTTGTGGTTTTTCCCGAACCCGAAGGTCCAAGAAATCCAAAAATCTGACCCTTATCAATCGAAAAACTAATAGCATCAAGGGCAACGGTTTTGTTAAAAGTTTTTCTAATATCTTGGGCGACAATCACTGGAGTATTCATATATTTTCCTTTCTTATCAGTATGGTGCTATTATAAGGGATAAAAAACAAAAAGAAAACGACATCAGTGTCAGGTGACTTTGATATCGCTGTAAAAATTTAGTGATTCGCTTTAGAGGCTCCCTGATGAAATTTTATCCCAGCACCGCCAACATGCCTTGCCGATAAATATATTGAGGCTTACTGTGTTTGCTCCCACAGCGGTACGGAAAGCTTTTAGGCTGATGAATTCATTTGTTTTATCATCAGATCAACCATTGTAACTAAAACTTTTTGATTGGAATGTATGGGATATTCAGATACTGATATTGAAATGCTGCTCTTTTTCCTGTAAAATGATAGAGGAAAAATTTTATACAGGAGTCTTCTAATGAAAAAGACATTTTTAAGCTGCCTTGCTGCTCTTTTCATGCTGTTTGCAGGCATGACAAGAGCCCAGGCAGATGAGTATTTACGTGTTGGGATGGAGGCTGCTTATGCCCCTTTCAACTGGACCCAGGACACCAGCCGCAACGGTGCTGTTCAAATTGAAGGCACAAAGCAGTATGCCAACGGTTATGATGTGCAGACAGCTAAAAAAATTGCCAAGGCTTTAGGCAAAAAGCCCTTAATCGTAAAAACAAAATGGGAAGGGCTGGTGCCGGCCCTTACATCCGGTAAAATTGACATGATCATAGCCGGAATG
Source organism: Streptococcus ratti FA-1 = DSM 20564 (assembly GCF_000286075.1). GTDB lineage: Bacteria > Bacillota > Bacilli > Lactobacillales > Streptococcaceae > Streptococcus > Streptococcus ratti. The sequence goes on from NZ_AJTZ01000006.1 coordinate 34,226, forward strand.
AGCCCAACAGAAGAACGCAAAAAGCAAATTGCCTTCTCTGACAGCTACTATACCAGCGAGCCGGTTCTTGTAGTCCGCAAAGACGGAAAATACGCTAAGGCTGAAAGTCTTGATGACTTCTCAGGCGCCAAGGTAACCTCCCAGCAAGGCGTTTACCTTTACAATCTTATCAGTCAGATCCCAGACGTTTCGCAGGAAACAGCTATGGGTGATTTTTCTCAGATGAGACAGGCTCTGGCCTCTAATGTTATTGATGCCTACGTCTCCGAGCGTCCGGAAGCTATTTCATCCATCAAGGCCAATAAAGATTTTAAAATGGTTTCTCTGAAAAAGGGTTTTAAGGTCAGCTCATCCGATGTTGCTATCGCTATTGGTATGCGTAAAGGGGATCCGCGTTTAGAACAGGTTAATGCTGCGCTGGCTCAATTTCCTTTAAAAGAGCAGATTGCTTTGATGGATAAAATCATTCCCCTGCAGCCCAGTCACGACAACAGCAGCCAAGGAAAGACCAAATCCAGCTTTTTCGGTCAGGTCAGCAAGATTCTTAAAAGCAACTGGAAAGCGCTGCTGCGCGGAACCGGTGTAACCCTGCTAATCTCAATTATCGGTACGATTGCGGGGCTCCTTATCGGACTTTTAATCGGTGTCTACCGTACAGCACCTAAGGCCTCTAATCTCATTTTAGCTTGGCTGCAAAAACTTTTCGGCTGGCTGCTTAATGTCTATATCGAAGTCTTCCGCGGAACACCAATGATTGTACAGGCCATGGTTATTTATTACGGCACTGCTCAAGCTTTTGGCGTCTCCCTTGATCGTACGCTAGCCGCTATTTTCATCGTTTCCATCAATACCGGAGCCTACATGAGTGAAATCGTCCGCGGCGGTATCTTTGCTGTTGACAGGGGACAGTTTGAAGCTGCAACAGCCCTTGGTTTCACCCATGGACAAACCATGAGAAAAATTGTGCTCCCTCAGGTTATCCGCAACATCCTGCCGGCTACAGGCAACGAATTTGTCATTAACATCAAAGATACATCAGTATTGAATGTTATCTCCGTTGTTGAGCTTTATTTCTCAGGGAATACCGTAGCCACACAGACTTATCAATATTTCCAAACGTTCTTCATTATCGCTGTTATCTATTTCATTTTAACCTTTACTGTGACGCGCATTCTCCGCCTGATTGAAAGAAAGATGGACCAAGATAACTATACCCAAATTGAAGGAGAGACGCATTAATGACCGATACTATTTTAGAAATTAAACATTTAAAAAAATCTTTCGGCAAAAACGAAGTTCTCAAGGACATTTCTTTGACTGTCAAAAAAGGAGAAGTCATCTCAATCATCGGCTCCTCCGGCTCCGGCAAATCCACCTTACTGCGCTCTATCAACCTGCTTGAAGAGCCCAGCGGCGGTGAGATTCTCTACCGCGGCCAAAATGTCCTTGAAAAAGGCTACGATCTGACAAAATACCGTGAAAATCTGGGTATGGTATTTCAATCTTTCAATTTATTCAATAACCTCAATGTTTTGGAAAATGCCATTGTCGCTCAGACCACCGTTCTCAAACGGCAGCATGCCGAAGCAGAAAAAATTGCCAAGGAAAATCTCAACAAGGTCGGAATGACTGAGCAGTACTGGAAGGCAAAACCCAGTCAGCTCTCAGGAGGGCAAAAACAGCGTGTCGCTATTGCCCGTGCCTTGTCTGTCAACCCTGAAGCCATTCTTTTTGATGAGCCGACCTCTGCTCTTGACCCTGAGATGGTCGGAGAAGTCTTAAAAACCATCAAAGACTTGGCTCAGTCAGGTCTTACCATGCTGATTGTTACTCATGAAATGGACTTCGCCCGTGACGTATCAGACCGTGTCATCTTCATGGATCAAGGAGTCATTGCTGAAAGCGGTAGGCCACAGCAAATCTTTGAAAATCCTAAAGAAGAGAGAACCAAGATTTTCTTACAGCGTTTTTTGAAATAAAGTAAGAGACTGAGAGTGAGACAAAAATCGTGATTTCGCAGATATCGATTTTGCTGTCTCGCTCTCTTTAGTTTGGCTCTTTGTCAGCTGTAGTGGGTGATGAAAAGCTAAGATTTAGATAGAGCTAGGCCGGTTCTGTCTTTTTTAATGTTAGGGCCTTTAATTTTAAGTTATTCTGTAGTATTCTTAAGCTGTTTCATCAGTCATTTTTTAATCAATTGTTGATGTTTTTCATTATAAGTCCTCTGGGGCTTTTTCTATACCCAACTCTTAGCGAGATTTACCACTGCAGAAATGATAGATCCTTTATTTTTCAGACATGATTTATCCTTTTACCTTTTGACTTAAAGAAATTATAAGTTTTCTCGGTTATAATTAGTCAAAACATAAAGGAGGACAAGACTATGGTAACTAAACAAAATCATTCTACTGCTAATATCCTGCTCTTTTTGGCCTCTTTTATTGGGGCAAAATGGTTCTATGACACCTTCTTGATAGTCTATGCTCATTATATTTCAAATTACGGCATGGACTTTGCCTTATTCTTAAATGTCATCATCACTCTTATCTTATCCTACTTCACCTTTGTCCTGCTCAAATTTTGCTGCACGCAGCAGATTAAAAGGACCAGTATCATCATTTCCTACCTCATTTACAGCCTCCTGCTTATCTATGTTATCTTCCTGAAAAATATAGGACACCAAGGACTCGTACTCAATCCTCTCTCCTTTATCCAAGACATCGCCAATGGCAGCAGATTCGTTCCTGCAATGAACCTACTGATGTTTATTCCTTTAGGATTTTTGTACCCACCGTCAAAAGCTAATCTCAGTTTATCTTTGCTGGGACTCATTCTTTTAGAATGCTGCCAGTATGTCTTTCATCTCGGTGTTTTGGATTTAGGAGATATCAGTTTAAATTTTATTAGTTTGCTTATTGGTAATTTCTTCCATATGAGCCGCCTGCCTAGATGGATCAATGAACACATGATTGGCAAAGGCTGCACAGACTTTTAAAAGCTCAGTGATATTCATATTAAGGGAACAGAGAAAATCGTTCGGTCGACAAAACTGATTTTCTCTGTTCCCATTTTACGTGCTGTCAATTCTATAAAGAAGAATTTTTTCTTGACAAGTGAGCATTTACTCACTATAATAGTCGTTGTATAGGTTAGTGATTAATCACTATCTTACTTTATGGAGGATCCTATGGAAAAATTACTAAATTTGCAGGCCCTAAGAAAAAACTTTGGTAAGCAGGTTGTTCTCAACGAGGTCAGTTTTGAATTAGACCCAGGTGAAATTATCGGTTTAATCGGTCCGTCTGGAGCGGGAAAATCGACCATGATTAAAACCATGCTGGGCATGGAAAAAGCTGACAGTGGAGATGCTCTCGTCCTCAGCCACCGCATGCCCAACCGCCATGTACTTGGGGAGATTGGCTATATGGCCCAGTCCGATGCCCTCTATGAATCCCTATCTGGCTTAGAAAACATGGAATTCTTCGCCCAGATGAAGGGGTTATCCAGACGTGATATCCCAGAAGCCATCAGCCATGCTTGTCAGGTTGTTGACTTATCCGAGCATCTAAACAAAGCGGTCTCAGGCTATTCCGGAGGTATGAAACGCCGCTTGTCTTTAGCCATTGCTCTGCTGGGCAATCCTCGGCTTTTGATTCTGGACGAACCCACTGTGGGCATTGACCCTGCCCTGCGCCGCAAAGTTTGGCAGGAACTGCATCAATTAAAAAAAGACGGTGTCGGTATTTTACTGACGACACACGTGATGGACGAAGCCGAACTGACCGATAAGGTTGGTTTGCTGCTTAACGGCCGAATGATAGCTTTTGACAGCCCAGAAAACCTAAAATCAGCTTATGCCGTTGATTCTATTGAAGACGTTTTCTTAAAAGCCGAAGGAGAGTTATGATGAGAATTTTAGCCATTTCAAAAAAAGTTTTAATTGAGCTGCTGCGTGATAAACGCTCGCTGGCACTGCTCTTTCTAGCACCTGTCATCATTATGTGGCTTATGAATATCGCATTTACAGTCAGCACTGAAACCAAGGTGACCTTCGCTGCGGTTGATCTTCCGCAGACACTTTCTGCTTCACTGGATAAGCTCGATAACATCAGCCTGAAAACTTATGACAATAAAAGCACTGCCATCAAGGCATTGAAGGATGAAAAGGCAGATACAGTCCTTGTTTATAAAGGTAAGGAACATTACGAGATTGCTTACGCCAATACCGATCCCAGCAAAACCAGCCTAAGCCGGCAAATCCTAAAGAGCACTCTCAAGCAAAATCAGATTCAGGATTTAATCAACCAGCTGCAAAAAGCACAAAAAACAACTGCAAGACTGCCGCAAGCAGGCAACAGCAGACAAGATCCTCAAACCCAGCAAATACAGCCTGCAGACAGCCTGAAAAGCAAGGTAAAACTGTCTGAAAAATATATTTACGGAGATAAAGATACAACGTTCTTTACCAAAATGACACCAATCCTTATGGGCTTTTTCGTCTTCTTCTTTGTATTTCTCATCTCTGGTATGGCTCTTCTTAAAGAAAGAACCTCAGGAACCCTCGATAGGCTTCTGGCAACTCCTGTTAAACGTTCTGACATTGTTTTTGGCTATATGCTGTCGTACGGTCTTATCGCTGCCATCCAAACAACCGTTATTGTCCTATCAACCATCTGGCTTTTAGACCTTCAGGTAGCCGGCAGTATCGCCCATGTCATCCTGATTAACATTCTCTTTGCCCTTGTTGCTCTTTCCTTTGGTATCTTGCTGTCAACACTTGCCAGCTCAGAGTTTCAAATGATGCAGTTCATCCCTTTAGTGATTGTCCCGCAGCTTTTCTTTTCAGGGATCATTCCTTTGGATACGATGGCAGATTGGGTGCAGGCAGCCGGAAAAATTCTTCCTCTTTATTATGCCGGACACGCTCTGTCTAAAGTCGTGCTGCACGGCACCAGTATTTTGAGCCTCACAGGCGATCTTTTTTCCCTCCTGATTTTCCTTCTCATTCTTACAATTCTTAATATTATTGGACTTAAACGTTACCGCAAGGTATAATGAAGATAAGAATGAGGTAACTATGGACAAAAATAATATTTTAGGCAACTACCGTGACTGGTTAGAACATCATAAAATGCCGGCCGGAAAAAAGAAAACTCTGACTGCTGCCATTGAGCTTTTCTCTCAAAAAGGCTACAGCGGTACTTCTACCGCCCAAATCGCTGACAAAGCCGGTGTCAGTCAGGCAACCATTTTCAAATATTTTAAAACCAAAAGCGACCTGCTGGCAGAAATCATGCAGCCCATGATTCCTGAGCTGAAAAAAGCTTTTCTGCCTCAATTAAAAACTCATACCAACTTAGAAGAGGCTGTCCACTTTATCGTTCAGGATCGCTTTCACTTTTTAGTGCAAAACGCAGAGCTGATTAAAATTCTTATCCAAGAGTGTCTGGTCAATGCTGAATTGCGGCAAACACTGATGGCAAATATTGAAACAGCAGTAACTGCGGACTTTACAAATTATTGGCAGGTTTTAAAAGAAAACAATTCTCAGATCAGCAATCTCAGTGCTTTAGAGGTTGTTCGAATTAATGTCGGTCTGCTCTTTGCCTACTTTGCTCAGCGCTTTATTTTTAACCTTCCCAGTTCAGCCGAAAAAGAGGATCTGGCTCTCATTGAAAAACAAATCCTGGCACTGCTGACTCTGCCGGATTAAGAACCTAAAAACTAACAAGCAACCAACCCTTTCAAAACCTTTTTACATAAACCAAAAAAGAGCAAAAGTCAAACTGTTCTCCCTAAGGAATTGAGTTGACTTCTGCTCTTTTTAACTCTTTATCACACGTCAGTACTTATGTTGGTTACTTTAAGACGTGCAGCTTCAGCGATTTTCTCGTTTTTATATTAATTTCAGAGACGGGCCTACGCCCTATCAGTCATATTTTATGTCCTTACTGTGCTTTTAAAGCTGATAAAATCTGCGTCCGCATATCCTCGACACCCTCTGGATTATTTGGCAGGAAAACGGTTTGATTGCCGCCTGCGGCAAACTGATTCAGAGTATCAAGATATTGGTTAGTTAACAAAATAGACATAATCTGTTCCTCTGTCATACCAACATTAGCTTGTTTGAGCTCAGCGATAGACTCAGCCAAGCCATCAACAATAGCCTTACGCTGCTGGGCGATACCAACACCGTGTAAACGATCTTTTTCTGCTTCCGCAGAGGCTGCTGTAACAATCTTAATCTTATCAGCTTCTGCTAATTCTTGAGCAGCTACCCGTTTACGCTGAGCCGCATTGATTTCATTCATGGACTGCTTGACCTCAGCATCTGGTTCAACCTTGGTAATCAAAGTCTTCACAATGATATAACCATAAGTTGACATTTCTTCTGCCACCTGATGCTGAACTTCAAGGGCAATCTCATCTTTTTTCTCAAACAGTTCATCCAAGGTCAGCTTAGGAACAGATGAACGCAGAGCATCTTCAATATAAGATTTGATTTGTGCTTCTGGGCGCATCAGTTTATAGTAAGCATCTGTTACATTTTGTTCATTGACACGGTACTGCGTCGCAATATTGAGAGTAACAAAGACATTGTCCTTGGTCTTGGTCTCAACAATAATTTCTGACTGCAATAAACGCAGCTGAACACGCGCTGCAATTTTATCAATACCAAACGGAAGACGCAAATGAATTCCACTGCTGGACGTTACCTGATATCTCCCAAAACGTTCAATAATGGCGACTGTCTGCTGACGGACAACGTACAGACCGCTGGCAATTAAAATAATGCAAAATAACAATACGATACACAGAAAGATAAAAATTCCCATAATAATCTCCTTATTTATGTTTCACTTATTATAAACTATTCCTTAGGTCTTGACAAGGAAACTTAGACAAGCATATTATACAGGCTTTCATTTCCATGCAAATTGATATAGCTCGGATCAAAAGCACTCAGGCGATCAATCAGAGCCTGATAGTCATTCTTGTCAGCCAGAGTGATTCCGATGAGAACCGGTCCTGTCCCTTTATTAGCTCGTTTGATGTACTCAAAACGCGTGATATCATCATTAGGCCCTAAGATATTATTAACAAATTCACGCAAGGCTCCCGGACGCTGTGGAAAATTGACCACGAAATAATGCTTGACCCCGTCATAAATCAGCGCGCGCTCTTCCATTTCCTGCATCCGATTAATATCATTATTGCCGCCGGAAATCACACAGACAACCGTCTTACCCTTGATGTCTTCTTTCATAACTTCCAGCGCTGCAATAGAGGCTGCACCTGCAGGTTCTGCAATGATGCCTTGCTTAGAATACATATCAATCAAAGTTTCAGAAATCAAGCCCTCATCAACACCTATGAGTCTATCAACATATTTTCTTGCCGCCTCATAGGTTGAACGGCCGACTTTTTGCACTGCAATTCCATCGGCAAATTTATCAATATGTTCCAATTTGACCGGATGCCCCTTATCAAAGGCAGCCCTCATGCTGCGTGCCCCCATAGCTTCAACACCGACCACTTCAATCTCTGGTGCAACATCCTTGATGTAAGCAGCAATTCCTGAAATTAAGCCGCCGCCGCCAACTGGAACTAAAATCGCATCAAAGCTCAGACCGTCTTCCTGGGCCTGTTCGTAAATCTCATAAGCCACTGTTCCTTGACCAGCTTGAACGTTTTCATCATCAAAAGGATCGATGAAAGTCATCCCTTCAGCCTTAGTATAATCCTGAGCAGCCTGAGCTGAGGCATCAAAAGTATCCCCTACCAGTTTAATATCAACGAAAGAACCACCGAAAAACCGCACTTGATTGATCTTTTGGTGAGGAGTCGTTACGGGCATGAAAATAGTTGCAGGAATTTTCATTTCGTTACAAGTATAGGCAACCCCCTGAGCATGATTGCCCGCAGAAGCACAGACAACACCTCTAGACTTTTCCTCATCAGATAACTGCGAAATGGCATAGTAGGCACCGCGCAGTTTAAAAGAACGCACTTTTTGCATATTTTCACGCTTTAAATAAACAGTCGCTTGGTACTTTTCAGACAAATAACGGTCAAATTCAAGCGGTGTACGGACAACGACATTTTTTAGCACATCATTAGCCGCAACCACATCTCTAGCTGAAATCATAGTTTTCCTCTTTTTCAAAATATTCAGTCTATTTATTATAACAAAAAAACTTATAAAATGATAGACAGAGCTTACAAAGACGGACAAAACTCAGCATATTGCCGGTTATTTGTCAGCATTTATAGGAACTGCCAAACTCTATAGCTTACAAAGCCAGAAACGTTCAAACAACTAAAAATACCGGATATTCTCCGGTATTTTTAACCGTTTTATTAGTTGTAAATCTTGAAAGCATCGTCGTCGTTTTGGTTAACGAATGGCATTGCTTTACGAAGCTCAGCTCCAACCTTTTCGATTTCAAGATTGGCAGCTTCTTTGCGATAAGCTTCAAGGCGCGGACGTCCATTTTGATAATCATCAACAAATGATTGAGCAAATTTACCATTTTGAATATCAGTAAGAACAGCCTTCATGTTTTCTTTTACTTGCTCAGTAATTACACGCGGACCTGATACGTAATCGCCAAATTCAGCAGTATTTGAGATAGACTGACGCATTTTCTTAAAGCCGCCTTCGTAAATAAGGTCAACGATCAATTTCATTTCATGCAGAACTTCAAAGTAGGCTAATTCTGGAGCATAGCCAGCTTCAGTCAGCACTTCAAAACCAGCTTCGATAAGAGCCGTTAAACCACCGCAAAGAACAGCTTGTTCACCAAAGAGGTCTTCTTCAGTTTCTTCTTTAAAGGTTGTTGCCAAAAGCCCAACACGCGCAGCACCAATACCTTTAGCCCAATCCATTGCAATGTCCTGTGCATTGCCAGTTGGATTTTGATAAACAGCAAAGAGAGCAGGAACACCAAAACCGTCTTGGTAAGTACGGCGGACTAAGTGTCCAGGTCCTTTTGGCGCGACCATGAAGACATCAACATCTTCCGGTGCTTTGATGTATTCAAAGCGAATGTTAAAGCCATGAGCAAAGCCAAGGGCTTTACCAGCACTTAAATTAGGAGCAATTTCATCAGCATACAGTTTTGCCTGAATTTCATCCGGCGCTAAAATCATGATGATATCAGCTAATTTAGTAGCTTCTGCTACTTCATACACATCAAAACCGTCTTCTTTGGCCTTGTCAAATGATTTACCATGACGAACACCGATAATCACATCGTGGCCTGAATCACGTAAGTTTTGCGCATGCGCATGGCCTTGCGAACCATAGCCGACAACGGCAATTTTTTTACCGTTAAGTGCTGCTGTTTTTACATCTGCTTCATATAACATTTCTACTGCCATAAATAAAAAATCTCTTTTCTAAAATATTTTTTTATTGCCAATTAGGCAAGGGTTAACAAAATTAGGATAGGTCTCTGGTGAAACCTGTCGCTCCGGTACGAGCAATATTTTTAACGCCATAAGGCTGGATTACCCGAATAAGCGCTTCGATCTTATCTGCATCTCCAGTCATTTGGATGGTGATAGACTTTGGTGCCACATCAATAACACTGGCACGAAAAGGCTGGATAATCGCTAAAATTTCTGCACGCTTGCTGGTCGGAGCTGCCACTTTTATCAGGATTACCTCACGTTCCAAATGAGGCTGATCCGTAATATCGCGGACACGGACAACGTCAATCAGACGATTGAGCTGCTTAATGATTTGTTCGACTTCCTCCAAAGAATCAACATCAATAATAATGGTAATTCTGGAAATATTGGGAACCTCAGTATGACCGACTGAGATAGACTCAATATTCACCTGCCGTCGGGACAGAACTCCGGTAAAACGGTTGAGAACCCCGGTGGAATTTTGAAGTTTGGCTGTTAACATTCTACGCATTAAAAGTCACCCCCAACATTTCCGCATTGCTCTTACCTGACGGTACCATTGGATAAACATGTTCACGATTGGAAATATTAATTTCTATTAACATCGGTTTGTTTTCCAAAATAACTTCCAGATCTTTTTCCAAAGTCAGCGGATTGGAAAACTTATAATGAGTGATCCCATACGACTCAGCCAAAAGCTGGAAGTTTGGTTCGTCATCAAAGGTTGACTCGCTCCGGCGTTCATCATAGAAGGACTCCTGCCACTGGCGAACCATGCCCAGCGAATGATTGTTAATCAAAACAACCTTGATTGGAACACCATAGCCATTCAAAATAGCCAATTCCTGATTGGTCATTTGAAAGCCACCATCTCCGACAAACAATACAACTTCTTTATTGGGATTTGCCAGCTTGGCACCAACGGCTGCAGGAATACCAAAGCCCATCGTTCCCAATCCACCTGATGTGATAATCTGACGTTCATTTTTATAAGGATAAAACTGAGCAGCCCACATCTGATGCTGGCCGACGTCTGTAATAACAACCGCCTCTCCTTTAGTCAGCTTGCCAATTGTCTCAATCGCATGCTGTGGTTTGATAATGTTTTCATCAAACTTATAACTGAAAGGAGCTTTGGCCTTGTTTTGCAGAACTTTGTCTGTCCATTCCCGATGCCTTGTAGAAACCTTATCAGCCTCCAGCAGCTGCTTTAAAGTCTGCTTGGCATCTCCCACAACTGGAATAGCCGTTTTGACAACCTTACCGATTTCAGCCGGATCAATATCCACATGAGCAACCACGGCTTTTTGGGCAAAAGTCTTAGGATTGCCTGTCAGCCGATCGGCGAACCGAGACCCAAAATTAATGAGGAAATCGCACTCTGTCAGCGCCATATTAGAGGCGTAAGAACCATGCATTCCTCCCATGCCCAGAGACAGAGGATGCTCAATCGGCATCACTCCCAAACTCAAAAGTGTAGACACAACAGGAATATTATAACGTTCGGCAAAGGCAACCAATTCTGCAGAAGCCTCCGAATAATTAACGCCGCCTCCCGCTAAAATCAAGGGCTTCTTTGCCTTTTTAAGCTGGGACAAAATTTTTCTGACCTGTAAGTTATTTGGCTCAATGGTCGGCTGATAACCAGGGACATTAAGGTCGGTCTTGTAATAAAAACTGACCATTTTCTCAGAAACATCCTTAGGCAGGTCAACAACAACCGGACCGGGACGCCCTGTTGTTGCAATGTGAACAGCCTCAGTTACAATGCGCGGAATATCTGCTGTATCACGAACTTGGTAATTATATTTGGTGATAGGCATAGTAACACCAATAATATCCGCCTCCTGAAAGGCGTCCTTACCAATACCAGGTGTGGCAACCTGACCGGTGAAAACTAATATAGGCACACTGTCACTCATGGCATCCGCAATTCCGGTGATGGCATTTGTGGCACCAGGACCGCTTGTCACCACAGCTACACCAAGTTCCCCTGTAGATTTGGCAAAGCCTTCCGCTTCATGCAGCGCTCCCTGCTCATGACGGGCTAAAATATGACGGATAGCATCATTTTTATAGATCGCATCATAGAGTGGCAAAACAGCACCGCCGGGATAACCAAAAATGGTTGTTATTCCTAAATTTTCCAAGGTATCAAGCAGTAATTCTGATCCTGATCTCGGACTTTCAAGCTGTATTTTTTCCACGGGAACCTCCTTTGCAATTATTGTTCAAATTTTCAAAAAATTCAAATCACTTAGTTAATATCATAACACTTTTGAAAAATTTTGCAAGTGCATTTGACAATTATCTGCCCTAATTTTCACTGATTTGTCTAAGCTAAATTTCAAGTCCAGATTAATCATCCAGTAAAACTGCTCTAAGAGATTTTTCCTTAGGGTCTTATTAATATAGTAAAAAACTTAACACCTAATCAAAATGAAATAAGCAACGACAACAAAAAAGCTTAGCCTCAAGTTTTTTTGACAGCTTGATGCTAAGCTTTTCTAATATTTTGAGGGTTTTCCCCAACTTTTTATATGATTGTATTTTTATTCCACACTCATCAAATAAGGGTAGACAGGCTGGTCTCCTTGATGAATTTCGACTTCTATTTCTTCATATCGCTTTTCAAGATCCGCAGCTAATTTCTGTGCTTGTTCTTGAGTGCCTTCTTCACCAACATAAATGGTAACAATTTCACTGTCATCGTCAATCATTTGTTCAAATGTTTGACGCAGTGCCTGATCCATATCTGAATTGGACACTAAGATTTTACCATCAACCATGCCCAAAACATCATCTTTATGAATCGTCAGACCGTCAATAGTTGTATCGCGGACAGCCATAGTTACACTTCCGCTGACAACATCTGCCAGACTGTCTGTCATAGCCGCAACATTATCGTCCAAAGAATTGGCAGGATTAAAGGCCAAAAGGCTGGTAAACCCTTGAGGAATCGTTCGTGTTTCTACAACTGCAGCCGGAACATCAACAACATCCGCAGCACTTTGGGCAGCCATAAAGATATTTTTATTATTCGGTAAAATAATAATATTCTTAGCATTAACAGAATCAATAGCCTTAACAATATCTTCTGTAGACGGATTCATGGTCTGACCGCCAGAAATAATATAATCTACGCCTTGTGATTTAAAGATTTCCGCCAAGCCTTCACCAGCCGCAACAGCTATCAAAGCATATTCCTTTAACTCTTTGGCTTTTGGTTCTATCTCTTTTTCCTGAAGAGCCTCATGCTGATTGCGCATATTATCAACTTTTACTTTAACAAGAGCTCCGTATTTGAGTCCTTCTTGTATGACCAGTCCCGGATCTTCACTATGAACATGGACTTTAACAATCTCGTCATCGTTAATGACTAAGAGGGAATCTCCCAAATTACTCAAGTAATTCCGAAAGGCTTCGTAATCAAAATCCTTAACGTAGGTTGGACCCTGCTTGAGCGCCACCATAATTTCTGTACAGTAGCCAAAAGTAATATCTTCTGTTGCCACATGGCTGGCAACAGACTTATGATGTTCAGCATTGATCATTTCTGTCATGTTGGCAGGAGTAGCCTGAAAGTCCTCTGACATAATATAATCTCCTGTTAAGGCCGACAGAAAACCTTCATAGATGAAAACTAATCCTTGGCCGCCCGAGTCAACAACACCCACTTCTTTTAAAACAGGGAGCAGATCCGGTGTCTTAGCCAACGCCGCTTTAGCCCCATTGACTGCAGCTCGCATGACCTCAACAGCGTCATCTGTATTTTCAGACTTTTTAATGGCAGCTGTCGCAGCTCCGCGCGATACTGTCAAAATAGTCCCTTCAACCGGCTTCATAACAGCCTTATAAGCTACCTCAACCCCAGCTTGAAGTGCTTGAGCCAAGTCCTTGCCTGTAAGTTCTTTTCTATTTTTGATGCTTTGAGCAAAACCGCGGAAAAGCTGAGAAGTAATGACACCTGAGTTGCCGCGTGCTCCCATTAACAATCCCTTGGAAAGAATTTGACCGACTTCTCCAACTGTTGAAGCCGGTTTATCAGAAACTTCCTTAGCACCATTATCCATGGTCATGCTCATATTAGTACCTGTATCACCATCCGGGACAGGAAAGACATTCAGTGAATTGACATATTCTGCTTGTTTACCAAGGCGTGTTGCAGCCGCCTGAACCATCCCTTGGAATAAACTTGTTGTAATATTAGCCACTAATCTTCTCCCACAACTTTAATATTTTGCACATAGACATTAACCATATCAGCAGAAATGCCCAGTTGATTTTCAAGATTAAACTTGACGCGCTCTTGAATATTTTTAGATACTTCGCTGATTTTAACGCCGTAACTCATCACAGTGTAAACATCAACTGAAATACCTGCATCGGTTGATTTGATAACAACACCCTTAGAATAATTCTCCTTGCGCAGCAGTGCCTGAAAATTATCTTTGATAGCACTCTTGCTGGCCATGCCGACAACTCCGAAGATTTCATTGGCTGAACCGCCAACAACTGTTGCAATCACATCATCTGACAATTCAATTTGACCGTCTTTTGTATTAATTTTTACTGTCATTTTGCTACCTCAAAAAGTTTTTATCAGCTTATTTTACCATAATATAGATATCTTGTAAAAAATTAACAAAAAAAGAGTCCTAAGACTCTCCTCGCTTTTTAAACGCGTTCTACCTTACCAGATTTAAGCGCACGTGCTGAAGCCCAAACTTTTTTAGGTTTTCCGTTAATAAGAACAGTCACTTTTTGAAGGTTTGGTTTTGCTGTGCGTTTTGTCTTGTTCATCGCATGTGAACGGTTATTTGCTGATACAGTCCTGCGTCCTGTAAAATAACATACTTTAGCCATTTATCTGTTTTCCTCCTGCTTAGTCTAGGGGTGTTTTCACCACATACCGTAATATTATAGCAAAATACCAACTGTTTGACAATAGTCTTGCAAAAAATATCTAAAATGCCGATTGCAGGGCTCGAACCTGTGACCTACGCGTTACGAGTGCGTTGCTCTACCAACTGAGCTAAATCGGCTAACAGTAGTATTTTACTATTTCTACAAATTTTGTCAACAGAAACAGGCAATGGTCACTAAGTTTTTTCTGAAAACGACAGACGCTTAGCTGATCGCTTAATTCCTTATTTTTTGCTTCCATAGCTGATACAGGCTTTTCAACATCATAACAAGGCAAATAATTACGGCAAACAGCACAAGAATCAGAAATATGGCTAGTGGCTTGAACAATGCCCAAAGAATCATAATAAGCACATAAAGACCTATCATTAAGCTAATCACAAAGGCTAATACAAGATAAAAAGTCAGTCAAATCATTAAAGAACCCAACTTTTTATCTTTGGGAACTTCAAACAGAATATGAAAAATTATTTCAACAATCGCTTCTAACATACACTCTTCACACCAAGACTCTATTTTAGTTCATGATAACAAAAGCTCCCGTCTGGATAGATGGGAGCTTCTTGATTGATCGGTTCAGCAAAATTAAGCTTTACCTTCTGAACCAAAGACATCAATACGTTCTTCAACAGCTGCTTGGATAGCTTTAACGCCATCTGCCAAGAATTTACGCGGGTCAAAGAGTTTTTTCTTATCGTATTCAGCTTCATTTGCATCATAAGCACGCGCAAAGGCACGAGTTGCATTAGAGAATGCAATTTGACACTCAGTATTCACGTTAACCTTAGCGACACCGAGTTTGATTGCAGCACGGATTTGATCATCAGGAATACCTGATCCGCCGTGAAGCACGATTGGGAAACCTGGAACAGCTTCTGTCAATTTCTTCAGGTGATCAAGGTCAAGGCCTTCCCAGTTTTCTGGATATGGACCGTGGATATTTCCGATACCTGCTGCCAAGAAGTCAATGCCTGTTTCAACCATTGCTTTAGCATCTTCGATTGGTGCCAATTCACCGCGGCCGATGATTCCATCTTCTTCACCGCCGATAGTACCAACTTCAGCTTCAACTGAAATACCTTTAGCGTGTGCTTTTTCAACAACTTCTTTAGCTTTTTCAAGGTTTTCTTCAACTGGAAGATGTGAACCGTCAAACATGATTGAAGTATAACCGACTTCGATACATTCAAGTGCATCTTCATAGTGACCGTGGTCAAGATGAATTGCCACTGGTACAGTAATGCCCATTGATTCTACAAGAGTTTCAATCAACACTTTACAAAGTTTGTAACCGCCCATGTATTTAGCAGCACCCATTGATGTTTGGATAAGAACTGGAGCTTGTTTAGCTTCTGCTGCACGCAGGATAGCTTGTGTCCACTCAAGGTTGTTTGTGTTAAATCCACCAACTGCATAACCGTTGTCACGAGCTGCTTGGATAAATTTTTCTGCTGAAACGATTGCCATTTTTTAAAGGCCTCCTAAATATTTTTTGGGGCAACCCCATTACATTGTTTATTTTATCACTTTTACAGTAAAATTTCCAGCCTTTTCTTGAAAACTCACCAAAACAAAAAAGCTGGCTAAAAGCCAGCTAATATGCTATGCGGAGAGAGGGACTTGAACCCTCACGACCAAAAGCGGTCACAAGATCCTTAGTCTTGCGCGTCTGCCAATTCCGCCATCCCCGCAGCAACAAAATAAATTATATCAACTAACTAAGGCAGTGTCAAGAGTTTTTTAAGCTTTTTTCATTCGAGTTGCAAAAACTGAGGAAAGTAATTGAAGCTATCGTTATAAAGTATAAATCAAAACACTTGACACTGAGAAATACGTTTGCAAAAGCCGCGATCCTCTCCTAAGATGTCACCACTGTAGTATGTTTAGCCATTTTAACTTCAGATGAGTAGCAGCAGCAAAATCTCTAGGAAATAAAAATAGCAACATTCTACTTATTAAATTCATATTTTAAGGCCAGTATAATACTTTTTCCTGAAAAAACAGTGATATTTTCCAATTACAGCGATGGTAAGTTTGGATTAAAACAATTTAAAAACTAAAGTAAAAAAATCCAGAAAAATAAATAAAAAATTTCTATAAAATGAATAACTGATAACAACACTAAAAATCCCCTTGAATTCTTTCTAAAAAAGAACTAAGCTATACGCGTGTTCGTTTTGTTGACTAATTTTCTTTAGTGTAACAAATATCGAAATTACGTTTATTTTTATTCATTTAATAACGAGATTTAGTATGAATACTTTAGCTTTCGAAGCGTTTGAAACTTTAGATACTGACTACCTTGAATAAGTACAAGGTGAAGGTTGGGTGGGAGCCATTGCTGGTGGTGTCTCAGGATTTATCGGAGGCGCTGCATTAGGCGCAGAAGCTGCTGCTCCACTTGCACTTATTCCTGGCTTTGGTTGGGTTACCGATGTTGGATGTGCTGCTGTTGGTGCAATTAGCGGGGCTGCTGCACTTCCAGTTATGTGTATCCCTGGTTTTGGTTAGGCTACTGAAGCCGGAATTGTTGCTACTAGTGCCATTGCTTGGGCTGTTCTTGGTGCCGGCGTCGGTTATAATACCCCATTATAAAGAGATTGAGTTGAATATTATGATATATATTGTTTACTCGTTAATATTATTAAGTTTCGCAGCATTAGTCTTAATTTCTAAACGTAGCCCAAGTGGTACTGTCAAGCTTATCTGTTTTGGAATTTTTATGCTAGAATGTATCTTAGTAATAGCTAATATGATTTTTTCATTTTTGAAATGAGCAATTATTGACAAGGCACACTTCAACTATAGGTTGACTTATCTTAATGGAGCAAACTAAATTGTTCTTTCCTTTTCTACTATTTGTCAATTATATCAAAGATCCAAATAACAAAATTTTGTTATTTGGATCTTTAAGCTTTATTCCGATTCATGTTATGAATGCCTAAGTGTCCCGTATAATCTATAATGAAAAGCCACAAAATATTCATTATAAATTATATGAGACTTTTTTGATACATTCAAAAAGCTCCATAATACCAACAGTGGAGTTACCCACTACAGACATTATAGAGCTTAATAAACTGAGATTTTCATTCAATCTCTTTTTTTAACGACTGTTTTCAACTGCCGCGGTTACGAAAGCTGTATAGAGCTCCTCAGGACGGTTAGGACGTGACTGCAGTTCTGGATGATACTGAGCAGCTACAAAAAATTTCTTGTCTGAAAGTTCTACAACTTCTACCAAGCGATTGTCCGGAGATACGCCTGAGAAAACAAAGCCGGCATCTTCAAACTGCTGACGATAAGCATTGTTAAATTCATAACGGTGGCGATGGCGGCGCTGAACCACATCTTGATTGTTATAAGCTGCCGCTGCCTTGCTGCCCGGCTTTAATTTACATGGATAGAGTCCCAGACGCAGCGTTCCTCCCATATCTTCAATATCAATCTGGTCACGCATAATATCGATAACGGGATATTTTGTATTTGGATCCAGCTCAGCAGAATTAGCCCCTTCAAGATTGAGAACATGACGGGCATACTCCACACAGGTCAGCTGCATACCAAGGCAGATGCCAAGCATGGGAACATCATTTTCACGCGCATAGCGAATGGCTTCAATTTTACCCTCAGTACCGCGCTGGCCAAAACCACCCGGCACAATGATACCATCTGCATTTTCCAGCAATTCAGCAACATTTTCAGCAGTCACATCATTGGCATTGATCCAGTCAAAATCAATGGCCGTATCGTTGACATAACCCGAATGTTTCAGAGCTTCAACCACAGACAGATATGCATCCGGAAGCTCCACGTATTTCCCGACAAGGGCAATCTTAGTAGTTTTCTTAAGGTTCATCACCTTATCAACCATGGCAGACCACTCTGTCATATCGGCAGCCGGCACGTCCAGTTTTAAATGATCGCAAACGATTTGATCCATGTTTTGCTCCTGCAGATTCAGCGGAATCTGATAGAGATGGTTAACATCAAGCGATTCAATGACGGCTTCTGGAGCCACATCGCAGAATTGCGCCAATTTATTCTTAATGCCTTGTTCGGCAGGCTTTTCCGTCCGAATAACAAGCATATTTGGCTGAATTCCCAAACCGCGCAATTCCTTAACCGAGTGTTGAGTCGGCTTGGTTTTCATCTCACCGGCTGCCTTAAGATAAGGAAGAAGGGTGGTGTGAATATACATAACATTATCAGAACCCACGTCAGCTTTCATCTGGCGCAGAGCTTCCAGAAAAGGAAGGCTTTCAATATCACCGACAGTTCCCCCGACTTCAGTGATAATGACGTCTGAATCAGTAGTGGTAGCAGCGCGCTTAATCTTTTCTTTCAGAGCATCTGTAATATGAGGAATAACCTGAACAGTAGCTCCGAGGTACTCTCCTTTGCGCTCTTTACGGAGGACTTCACTGTATATTTTTCCTGTTGTTACATTCGAATATTTATTGAGATTAATATCAATAAAACGTTCGTAATGCCCAAGGTCAAGGTCCGTCTCAGCACCATCATCGGTCACATAAACTTCACCGTGCTGATAAGGGCTCATCGTTCCCGGATCAATATTGATATAAGGGTCAAATTTTTGAATGGTCACCTTGAGACCACGATTTTTCAAAAGACGGCCGAGACTTGCAGCTACAATCCCTTTGCCAATTGAAGAAACAACACCGCCGGTTACAAAAATATACTTTGTCATTAAATGCTCCTTTGTTTAATTTGGGAAGAAAAAAGAAAAATGCTCCCTAAGATTAGAGAGCTTACACCGACCTCAAAAGAGGTGCCCAGTAAATAATATAAACTATCTGACTTCATTTGTCAATGCAGAAACAGACAGGAAAATTTACTCTTCGTCGTCATCATCTTCTTCGTCATCGTCAGAGTAGTCGTCATCTTCTTCATCTAAATCAACATTTTCATCCAAGTCTTCATCCGGAATAATTTCATTGATTTCAGAATCATAAGACTCCACTTCAGACTTTTCATCATCTGGATTATCATCATCGTAGTCAGTGTCTTCTTCAGGTGTATCAAAGCTTTCATCTTCAGGATCGTCATCACTGTAGTCGATAGCGTCCTCGTCGCCGTCCATAAAGGCATTGACACGTTTTCTTTTACGTTTTGGCGCACCGTCTTCATCGTCTTCGAGAGTGACAATTTCTTCATCAATTTCATCAATGCCATACCAAGAGCGCAGACCCCATTTGTTGTCACCAAGCGGAATAAAACTGCCGTCAGTATTCAAATCTGAATAGAAGTAAGGCAGCGCGTGACGAATATCTGAATCCGATTTTTCCAAATAAACTTGAATAGCATTAACAAGATCACTAAAGTACATCTCATTGTCCCGGCCGCGTTCTTCTAAAATGGCACGGGCAACTTCAATCATTGAGAGTTCGCTTTTTTCTTGTCCAGCAAATACTTCTAATTCCAAGGTGGTTCTCCTTATTTTGTCGTTAACTTATATTTTACGATATTTTTAGCAGTAAGTCAAAAGAGATCTATGTACGATTCCCTCCTTATCTGACCTTTATACAGCAGGTCTGCCCTTAGTTAAAGAGACTTGATATACTCCAAAATATCTAACATGTCTTTAGCCACATAATCAGCCTGCGACTGATCAATGTTCATGCGTTTTTCTTCATAGGCGACCGTCTGCATGCCTGCTTTCTTAGCTGCCGCAATTCCTGAGGGCGAATCTTCAACAGCAAGCGCCTGTTCGCTGGGAATGCCTAAGCGCTTAAGAACCGACAGATAAATGGCCGGATCAGGCTTACTGGCTTCAAAATCTTCACCGCTGACAATGGCAGCAAAATAGTCCTTGATTCCGCAGTTAGTCACAATTTCTAAAATGTACTTCTTTTGCGTTGACGAAGCAAGTCCCAAGGTAATGTGATTAGCCTTAGCATATTCCAACACAGCAAAGATGTCTTTTCGAAACAGCGGCAGATAACTTTCCTTGCGATATTTTTGCGCTTCAATCCTTTGCAGCCCCTGTTCAATTACTTCATCAGCAAGATCCAGCTGACTGAGTTTTTTAATTCTCGTTAACAAATCTTTGCCGGATCGGCCAACCAGCTGGGAAAAATCCTCATGCGTTAGCTTAGACGGTTCTTTGGCAATTTCTTTTATATAGGCCTGCTGCAATTGAAAATCCAGATACTCGGTATCAACGATGACACCATCCATATCAAAAACAATTAGTTTTATCATAGTAACTCCTCATTTGCATTAAAGACTAGATGCAATTGCGTTTTTCTTCTATCTTATTATAACAGGCTATTAAACGCCTTACTAGAAAAAGGTGAAGAAATCTGCCCCAAGGCTGCTTATTTCATTTTTCTGCAGTTACAGACTTTGATTAAACCTCGCTCATGTTGTAAATTCCTGAAAAAAATTAAGGACCTGGAGCAAATTCCCCAAGTCCTGTTTAAGAAAAACAATGAAGCAGGCTTATTTAACGCTTACTGTGCTTGTAATAGTATCAACAGCCTTTTTCATGGCAATGTCGTGCTTGAGCATATCAGGCGAAAGAAGTGAGCGTACTTGCTCCGCATCCATGCTGTATTCAGCTGCAAGGTCAGTGATTTCTTTTTCAATTTCTTCGTCTGAAGCTTCAAATCCTTCAGCTTTAGCGATAGCTTCAATAACGAGGTTAGTTTTAACACGTTTGTCAGCGTCAGCTTCGTATTGTTTGTGAAGGTCTTCTTCAGTTGTACCAGTCAATTGGAAGTACATTTCTGACGAGATCCCTTGGCGCTGCATATTGCCCATAAATTCCTGCATAGCACGATGAACTTCATCATGAATCATTTCTTCCGGCAATTCAACAATTTCAGCATTAGCAACAGCTAAGTCAATCGCTGCACTTTCAACTGCATCATCATAGGCAGTTTCCTTAGCCGCTTCAAGTTCCTTACGGTACTTAGCTTTTAATTCATCCAAAGTTTCCACTTCTTCGTCAATATCTTTAGCTAATTCGTCGTCCAATTCTGGAACTTCCTTAGCTTTGACTTCATGGATGGTCGTTACAAATTTAGCATCCTTGCCAGCAAGGTCAGCTGCTTGGTAATCTTCTGGGAAGGTAACGTTAACGTCAACGGTTTCACCAGCTTTTTTGCCAATCAATTGATCTTCAAAACCAGGAATAAACTGGCCGCTGCCCAGTTCCAGGGAGAAGTTGTCACCTTTGCCGCCGTCGAATTCAACACCGTCAACTGAACCGACAAAGTCAATAACGACAGTATCACCTTCAGCTGCTGCGTCCTCTTTCAGAACGAGCTCAGCTAAGTTGCTGCGTTCGCGCTCAACTTTTTCATCCACTTCTGCATCAGTAACTTCTTTAGACTCTTCTACTGATACTTCAAGGTTTTTATAATCACCAAGTTTTACTTCCGGTTTCGTTACCACTTCTGCAGTAATTTCCCAGTCTTGGCCTTTTTCCATTGATTTAACATCAATTTTTGGCTGAGCTACGACGTCCAGTTCCAATTCCGCAACAGCTCCTTCGTAGGCTGATGGCAAAATACTGTTCAAAGCTTCTTCATAAAGAGCTTCTTCACCGAACTTTTGATTAAAAACAGTACGTGGAATATGTCCTTTGCGGAATCCTGGGACTGAAATATTTTTCTTCACTTTATTGAAGGCTTGGTCAAGAGCCGGCTGAATCTTGTCTTGGCCAATCGTGAACGTAACAACCCCACGATTTGTAGCTTTGTTTTCAAATGATGTAGACATGAAGTCATTTCTCCTTAAAATTTATTTGCACTTTCCAGTTTATCACATTTATTGTCAATTTGGAAGTTTTTTCTTCTATTTAAAGGCGGCTAAATTTCAGAGAAAGAAACAAAATGTATTTTCACTTGAGAAAACTCATCTTTTTTCTGAAACCCTTTTCATTTTTCTTAAAAAAAGATATAATGTAAGGGAAAATGACCAAAATTTTCAAAATCGTTTTTTAGAAAGGTACTCTTATGGTTCATACCACAACTGCTACACCTAGTCCTTTTCAGGAAAAAATAGCTGCAGCCTGCCGTAAAAAAGAGGCTCTTTTTGATGAAAGCCTCGGGCGCTACGCCTTGCGTTCCATGTTTGCAGGAGCCTATTTAACAATGAGTACTGCTGTCGGTGCCATCGCGGCTGATGTCATCTCCCAGTTTTCTCCTGCCTTTGGACGTTTCGCTTTCGCCTTTATTTTTAGTTTTGGTTTGGTTTATGTCTTACTTTTCAACGGCGAATTAGCGACATCGAATATGATGTTTCTGTCTTCGGGAGCTTACTACAAACACATTTCTTTCAAAAAGGCCACAGTCATTTTAGTAACCTGTACCTTTTTCAATCTCATCGGCGCCATTATTTTGGCTTGGCTTTTTAATCAGTCATTCTCCTTTGATCAGCTGACCAACAAAAGTTTTTTAGTCAATGCCGTTCAGACAAAGCTGGCTAAAACGGACTGGCAAAACTTTTTCGAAGGCATTACAGCCAACATGTTCGTTAATATTGCTATTCTGGGCTACATGCTTCTCAAAGAAGAAAGCGCCAAAATTACCATTGCCCTATCAGCGATTTTCATGTTTGTCTTTTTAATCAATGAGCATTTGATTGCCAATTTTGCTTCCTTCATGCTGGCTGCTTTCAGCTCTGTTGAACACATTAAAGGATTAGAGCTCATCAATGTCCTGCGCCAGTGGATTGTCGTGTTCTTTGGCAACTGGATCGGCGGCGGTGTTTTCATCGGTTTAGCCTATGCTTGGCTCAATCAAACGCAGACCTCTCATAAGGAACACTAAATAAAATTAACAGAATTAGAAAAGCTGATTGGTTTTGTATCCTGATTGGATAGCACTTTCTGTCAGCCTCTTTTTAATTTTCGGTTTTTTTGATACACTAAAACCATGAAATTTATAACTTCTTATCTGGGTAATTTTAATTTTGAAAAGATGGTGCTTGAGTTTTCTTCCAAAATCCTGTCCATCGTCCTTTTACTTGTCGTTTTTGCAATCGCCAAAAAGGTCATCAACTACCTTTTTAAAAAAACCATTGCCAAGTCTATGTTTCTGGCTAAATACAGTCAGGCTCGGCAAAAAACCTTGGTTAAACTCTTTCACAACCTGATGGATTACAGCCTCTATTTTCTGCTGATTTACTGGATGCTGGCGATTATCGGACTGCCAGTTTCAAGTCTTTTAGCCGGAGCAGGAATTGCAGGTGTTGCTATAGGACTCGGTGCCCAAGGATTCCTTTCTGATTTGGTTAACGGCTTTTTCATTTTGCTTGAGCGTCAGTTTGATGTTGGTGATTCTGTCAAGTTAAATGCGGTGACCGGAACTATTGCTGGAACGGTTGTCAGTGTCGGGATAAGAACCACACAAATCCGTGATTTTGACGGAACCCTGCACTTCATTCCCAACCGCAGCATTACTATTGTCAGCAATCTGTCCCGCGGTGATATGCGGGCGCAGATTGATATTCCCATTTACGCAGATACAAATCTTGAAACAGTGACTGCTGTTATCAACAAAGTCAATGAAGAAAATGTTCCCAATTATCCTGAAATCGTTGGTATCCCCAATCTCTTAGGCGCAACACCATCCGCAGCAACAGGACAGATGGTCTTTCGGGTAGACATCTTTGTCCAAAACGGCAGACAAAATCATATCTACTATACGTTTTACCGTATCTATCAAGAAGCACTTACAGCTGCCGGTATTGCCTTGCCTACAGCTAATACCATGACTAGGCCTCAGTTTCAAAAATAAAACCAGCCCCTTTGTCAGAGGGCTGGTTTTTAAAATTTGCGAATAGGATCCGGCTGATAATCTGCCCGGCTGCCGCCGATAAGTTTGGGACGGCTGGCCAAGGCAGTTACATGGGCACCGCCCAGCTCTCGCAGAACAGGGCGCAAGGGAACCTGTACACGCTTAACATGCATACCGATAGCGGTATCGCCAATGTCAAGACCTGCATGGGCTGTGATTTCTTCAACCTCAACAGGATCTTTCATGTATTTAAAGGCTGCTAGCTGAGCGCTCCCGCCAGCATGAAGAGTCGGCAGAACATTGACGATTTCTAAATCTTTTTTCTCAGCCAGTTCACGCTCAACCACCAGAGCACGATTGAGATGCTCACAACCCTGAACTGCCAGATAAATGTCCCTGTCATTAAGATAAGACAAAATTGTCTTAACAATCGTTTCGCCAATATCAAGACTGGAATTCTGCCCAATCACACCGCCAGCAACTTCACTGCTGGATAGGCCGAGCACAAAAACCTGACCTTTTTTAATAGCCGAGCGCTCAATGATGTCAGCAATAATGGTGTGCGTTTGTTTTTGTATTTCTTGTAAATCCATCTTATCTCCTTCTTAAACGTTTAAAGGTTAGACAGGTAAGGTAACCAATCAGCATGCCAAAAAAATTTTGCAGCACATTGCCCCAAATACCGGCCAGCGAAGCTCCCAGACCGTAAAAAAGAATAGAAAACAAAAAGTAAAGTCCAACCATGGTCAAAGAGGCTAAAACGAGTCCTAAACAGCGTTTTCTACCAGTCCAGCCGGCAAAATATCCCTGTCCTCCGTGCGCCAAAAGACTGATGAGCATCCAGTTAGGATAGCCAGCAGTCAAATCAAGCAAAAATGCGGATAGACCGCCAACAGCAGCTCCTTCTTTGCTTCCTAAATAAAAGGCTGTGAAATAAATACCAACATCTAAAAAAGTTAAAAAGCCTGTCGGTGTCGGAATCTTTAAAAACAGACCAAAGACAAGACTCAGAGCTGTTAAAACCGCAAGCAGACTTAGACGCTGCACCTTCTTATCTTTCATAATTTTGTTTTACTCCATAGTCATCTGAATGTTCAATCGCATGATAGACAAAGGCTTTAGCTTCCCTAACAGCCTCTTGGACAGTCTTGCCAAGCACCAATTGACTGGCAATGCTCGACGCAAAAGTACAGCCTGCCCCCGTGTTATTTTTTTCTAGGACAGGATAGTCCAGCATTTGAAAATGCTGCCCATCATAAAAGACATCCAGAGCTTGATCTTTGCGGAAACGATTGCCGCCCTTGATAACCACATTTTGAGCGCCCATCCTATGCAGCATCTGAGCCGCTTCCTTCATATCCTCTAAAGTTTTTATGGTTTTTTGGGTCAATAGCTGCGCTTCTGTCAAATTGGGAGTAATAATAGTGACATAAGGGAAAAACCGAATCAGCTCATCTCGCAGTGCACTGACTTCCAGATCGTGATTTTCCTTGCAAACAAGAACCGGATCTAAAACTACGGGAATCCCTTTTTGCTTTTTAATGAAAGTTAAGGCTTCTTCAGCTATTTCCACATTGGGAAGAAGCCCCAGTTTTATGGCAGAAAAATCAATATCTACCAAACTGTCTAACTGATGGCTAAAAATATCGCCGTCTACAGGGAATACTTCAAATCCTTTTTCTGTCACAGCAGTAAGACAGGTAACTGCTACAAAACCCTTAAGGCCATTAACTGTATAGGTTGCCAGATCGGCAGACAAACCGCCGCCGCTAAAAATATCATTACCTGAAATCGCTAAAATATATTTACTTGTCATAAATAATCTCCTTAAGATAAAGCCCATTGCCTGCAGCTGTCGGACCTGCTAAATGGCGGTCTTTTAACTCCAAAATGCGGTCAATCTGTTCAACCGGCATTCGGCCATTGCCAATTTTCAACAGGGTTCCGACCATATTTCGGACCTGCTTATACAAAAAACCATTTCCTGTAAAGGTAAAAATCAGCAATTGATTCTCCCCATCAAAAGCAACATCTGCACGGCTGATGGTTCTGATTTTGTTGTCAACACTTGTCCCAGAAGCCGTAAACCCTGTAAAGTCATGGGTTCCCCGCAGTTTTTTTATCGCTGCTTCAATGGCAGTGACATCAACCACATAGGGAAAATGCGTCGCATAATGGCGCATGAGAGGATTTTTAGGTCGCCCCAAATCAACTAGAAACTCGTAAGTTTTACTATGCTTGCAATACCTTGCATGAAAATTTTCAGAAACTTTATCAACCCTGATAACATCAATATCGTCCGGTGTCTGCGTATCCAAACCAAAACGCAGTCTTTCTAAATCACGCTCTTCATCTAGGTCAAAGTGAATAACCTGACCATAAGCATGAACTCCTGCATCTGTCCGGCCTGCACCGTGAATCTTAACAAATGTACCGCTGTTCAATCTAAAAAGCGTCTTCTCAATTTCTTCCTGAACAGTTCTTGCGTTTGTCTGCCGCTGAAAGCCGGAAAAATCTGTGCCATCATAGGAAATAATTGCTTTATATCGTACCATAAATGCATTATAGCATGCTAACAGCCGGGGAACAAGATAAGAACCTCCCATCTGTATGGGGACAGTTTAAAACTCTTAAAGATTGCCAAAAATCCCAGCTTAACCACAGCAATTACAAATTAGTCTTGACCACCGTTGTTAAAACAGCGTCAAGCATTTAAAAAAACTAAATAACAAAAAGTTTACGGCTACGAAAAAAGAGGTTGGGCCAAAAGTCCAACCTCATCAATTAGAGTTCGTTTTAACATCATAAGGCAGTGGTTGGGAGAAACTCTGTCAGCTTTAGCTAACCTAGAGTTTCCCCTGCACAGTCCATTAGGCACTTTAGTGCCGATGAACCACTGTTGAATGGCAGTTTCGTTCGCGTTTTACGCCCTTGAGCTGACCGATTCAATTGTGCGGGGGTGGGAGTGAAACGGTCTGGAGAGAGACCGTTTCAGGTCACCGCTCAGAAATTAGGGAGCGGTGAGAACCAAAATTTTCAATTTTTTGGGTTGATCCCACTCCCTTTTAGCTGTTTCACATCTCATCAAAAGCATCTTTTACCTTATTAAAGAAGCCTTTTTTCTTAGGATGAACGGGATCAATGCCGCTGGCCTTAGCAAAAGCCTGCAGGGCCTCTTTTTGGGCATCGTTTAGTTTTGTCGGTGTAACAACCTTGACTGTCACATGCTGATCTCCCTGTCCATTGCCGCGCAAACGCGGTGCTCCTTTACCCTTAAGACGGAAGGTCTTGCCTGTCTGGGTTCCGGCAGGAATGGCCAGTTCAACATTGCCATGAACAGTCGGTACCTCAACGGTATCTCCAAGAGCTGCCTGAACAAAGTTGATGTTCAGGCTGTAGTAGATGGTCGATCCATCACGTTCAAATTTGTCGCTCTTAAGAACATTGATGATAACAAATAGATCCCCATAAGGCCCGCCGTTAAAGCCGGCTTCCCCTTGTCCTGCCAAACGGATTTGCTGACCGGTTTCTACACCGGCAGGGATTTTAACAGAAACCTTATGGCTTTGCTTTTCATGGCCTGTTCCATGACAAGTTTGACAAGGCTCCTTGATTTCCTTACCACTGCCGTGACAGACATCACAAGTCACTTGGCGGCGCATCATGCCAAGCGGCGTCTGAGTATCTACATTGATCACACCTGAACCATGGCACTTACCGCAGGTAATAGGACTGGTACCAGGTTTGGCTCCTGAGCCCTTACATGTGTGACAAGTTGCTTCACGGTTATAATGAACCTCTTTTTCCGTACCAAAAACAGCTTCTTCAAATTGAAGATTGACACGATACTGAAGATCATCACCCTGACGGGGAGCATTGGGATTTCTGGAAGCTCCGCCGCCGAAGAAACTTGAGAAGATATCCTCAAAACCGCCAAAACCTGAGCTGTCAAAACCGCCAAAGCCACCATCGGTTCCTGCCGAACCGTATTGATCATAAGCAGCACGTTTTTGCTCATCACCCAGTGTTTCATAGGCTTCTTGAATCTCTTTGTATTTTTCTTCGGCCCCAGGATCTTTATTAATATCGGGATGGTATTTTTTTGACATCTTACGATATGCTTTTTTAATTTCATCTTGGGAGGCATCTTTAGTTACCCCCAGACGATCATAATATTCTGTATTGTTCATAATTTATGATACAAAAGGCGTTAAGAAAACCGTATGAAAATAGGAAACCGATACAGTGTGTAAACACACTAGAGGTGCTTTCTCTTTTTCACTAGGTTTTTAGCCTGCGTTCGAATAACCGAACTTGTATTCCTTTCCTTGAAATGCAGAAAGTAGCCCGTGTTCAGTTACGAACACTGTCCTTTCTGTAAAAATATTCTTTTTCTTTGGACAAGTTCCTTAAGCGGCATGGGTATCAGCAGCCGCTTATAGTGTCTCATGACTTAACATTGAGCCTAAAGTCACACTGTTCCCCTGCCAGATAACTTACAGTTATCTGACTTTCGCCACAGCGGACTTGTCCTTGTTCGCGATCTTCGGTCGCTATTGCCGTCGCTTTTTAGCCAAAAACAGAGGCTGGGATTCAACCTCTGTGATTGGTCTGATATTTGTTGTTTCTGTAAAACAGCACGATTGAGACTTCCCCAGCCTCTCCCAAATTTCTGGGTTCTGGGCTCGGGAAGGCGAAAACTGAGTTCAAGCTAAGAACTTCGGAAAAAAGATAACTTTCCTTGAATGCAAGCATTCAGTGTCAAGTTCCTATTTTTCTGTCGTTCTTTTAACGCTCTCACATCTTATTTTTCCGTAAACTCTCCATCTACAACATCGTCGCCGCCCTTATCTGATGAGTCAGATGATTGAGCACCTTCTTGACCGGCTTGAGCTTGCTGCTGAGCTGCTGCTTGTTCATAAAGTTTCATAGCAAGAGCTTGTGCTTTTTCATTAAGTGCTTCAAGCTTAGCCTTCATATCATCAATATTATCTGATTCTTGTGCTTTCTTCAAATCATCAAGAGCTGCCTGAGCCGCATCACGTTCAGTATCGAAGCCTTTACCTTCAGTTTCTTTGATAGTCTTTTCGGTTGCAAAGATAGCTTGATCCACTTCGTTCTTAAGGTCAACTTCTTCTTTACGTTTTGCATCAGCTTCGGCATTTGCTTCAGCATCTTTCATCATACGGTCGATTTCTTCTTCGGAAAGGCCGTCATTAGATTTAATCACAATATGCTGTTCTTTTTGAGTACCCAAATCTTTGGCTTTTACAGAAACAATACCGTTCTTGTCGATATCGAAAGTAACTTCAATTTGTGGTACACCACGAGGTGCAGCTGGAATGTCAGTCAATTGGAAACGGCCAAGAGTTTTATTGTCCGCTGCCATTGGGCGTTCACCTTGGAGCACATGGATATCAACGGCTGGTTGATTGTCTGCAGCTGTTGAGAAGACTTGTGATTTAGAAGTTGGGATAGTTGTGTTGCGATCGATGAGTTTGGTGAAGACCCCACCCATGGTTTCAATACCCAGTGACAATGGTGTCACATCAAGCAGAACAACGTCTTTGACATCACCAGTGATGACACCGCCTTGGATAGCCGCACCCATGGCAACAACTTCATCAGGGTTTACTGATTTATTTGGTTCTTTACCAGTTTCAGCCTTAACAGCTTCTACGACAGCTGGAATACGGGTTGAACCGCCGACAAGGATAACTTCGTCAATTTCTGACAAGCTCAAACCAGCATCAGAAAGAGCTTGACGAACAGGAGTCTTAGTACGCTCAACGAGATCGCGTGTCAAATCATCAAACTTAGCACGGGAAAGACTTGTTTCCAAGTGAAGAGGGCCAGCTTCACCAGCAGTAATGAAAGGCAAGCTGATTTGTGTTGATGTCACACCTGAAAGGTCTTTCTTAGCTTTTTCAGCAGCATCTTTCAAACGCTGCAGAGCCATCTTATCAGTTGACAAGTCAATGCCGTTTTCTTTTTTGAAGTCTTCTACCAGCCAGTCAATGACTTTTTGGTCAAAGTTATCACCGCCGAGTTTGTTGTCACCAGCAGTTGCCAGAACATCAAAGACCCCGTCACCTAATTCAAGGATGGATACGTCAAAGGTTCCGCCGCCAAGGTCAAAGACCAAGATTTTTTCATCTTTTTCAGTTTTATCAAGACCGTAAGCAAGGGCTGCCGCTGTTGGTTCGTTGACGATACGTTCTACTTCAAGACCGGCAATTTTACCAGCGTCTTTAGTTGCCTGACGTTGGGCATCGTTGAAGTAAGCAGGAACAGTAATAACTGCCTTTTCAACTTTTTCACCCAGGTAATCTTCCGCATAACCTTTAAGATATTGAAGAATCATTGCTGAAATTTCTTGCGGTGTATACTCTTTACCATTAGCTGCAACTTTTTCAGAAGTTCCCATTTTTGATTTGATGGAAAGAATTGTTTCTGGATTAGTTACCGCCTGACGTTTAGCAGCATCACCAACAACAATTTCACCATTTTTGAATGATACTACTGAAGGTGTTGTACGGTTGCCTTCTGGGTTTGCAATAATTTTGCTTTCAGTTCCCTCAAGAACTGCGACTGCTGAATTAGTTGTACCTAAGTCAATACCAATAATTTTAGACATGTGTTATACCTCTTTTTTATAATTCTTTTTTGTTTTTTGATATTTCCCTTAGGTGGCGAGGACGGAAGCGACTTCTTTTCGGAGTTCCATTCCTGACTTTTGAACCCAAGGTTTCAAAAGCTCCATCGTAACAGTAGCACAAGCTACCGTTACTCTTACCACAGCGGAAAATATCGTTTTGGGCAAGCTTTCAGCTTGCATGCTATAGCCATTTTCTAGTTTACCGTCGTTTCGGACCCACCAATTCCTGTTGTTACTTGGTTTGTTCTGTGCTTTGTTACGACGTGAGTTAGCAAAATCGATATTATTTTGCTAACGAGCCCGTAACGTAAGGAGTCTAGGCAATCCGCCATAGCGGTTGCCGTATAATGATGAGACATTTTAATGTCCATCATTATTGACTAGTTATACACCACCACCATAGCCGGTCTTAGCAAACGTTCATGGAGTTTGTAACCCTTTTGCAAGACCTGTGCAATCGAATCTGCAGGGTGTTCTTCGTCTGCTTCAAGAGTTTGTACTGCCATGTGAAGATTGGGATCAAAGTTTTCCAGTTCAACTTCTTCAACTCCCTCTTCTTTAAGAGCCTGGACAAGACTTTCCTGAACCATTTCGATCCCTTTTTTGACATCATCTGTCAAGCCCTCTACAGCCAAGGCTCTTTCTAGGTTATCAAGACTCGGGAGAATTTTCTTTGCCAAGTCCTGTGAGCGATACCTTTGCAAGCTCTGACGCTCTTCATTGGCACGGCGCTGAACATTTTGCATTTCAGCATGAGCACGCAGGTATTTATTTTCAAAATCTTCTGCTCGCTCAAGCGCTTCCTGCAGCTCTTTGTTTGCAGGCGTTTCTTCAGCTGCTGCTTTGGCAGTTTCCGTTTCTTCCTGCTCTTTGACAGCCTCTCCTTCTTCCTTGATTTCTTCTTTAGTCTTTTTTTCCGACAAGGTAGCACCTCTTTCCTTTTTATTTTTATGAAACAATTTCTGCTTAAACTGGTAAGGGCTGACAGTCTTATCAGCTTAATGAACTTCATAGTGATTGCTATTGAGATAGCGGTAAAAATCACCAAGCTTAATAGCTAAAATACGGCTGATAATAGTAATCAGACTGACCGTTCGCCGATAATCCAAATCTACCGGACCAATCACTGTCAAAATGCCAAATCCTCTGTAAGGAATCAGAAATTTCTGACTGATGACCGTCAGCTCTGATAAACTTTTCTCGCGGCTTTCAGCAATTTGCACCCGATAAGTTTCATCTTCTGGGATAGTTTCACGAATCTCCAAAGCAGCAGACTGTGGATTATCCAGAAATTGGTAGGTTTCAAGTCCTGCAAATTCCAGTGTTTTAATTTTACCAGCGACGAAGACTTTCTCTTGAAAAATTTGCTTGAAAATATGATCAAATAAATCCAAAACATTATCTGTCCGCGGAAAATACTTTTGAATAATCTGCGGAAGTTCTGTTCGTAAACGGTAATGGATATCCAGCACCGTTTGATTCAAGAGACGTTCCCGAACAATTGTTACTACAGTAAGTAAGTCACTGTCCAAAAAGTTCTTAGGGATGGCAAACTGCACCGTTATAGGACTGGCCTCATCCAACGTTAACACTGCCAAGGCATCGTGATTGCTGAGCTTAACAATATCAAAGGCGGTCAAACACTGCCTCTTGGGCTCCACATCCATAATAAGTGACGCATAGCCTGTCAGCTCCGCCAGAACATCGCTAGCTTTTTGCAAAAGGTCATCTAAACGAAAGACCTCAAAATCAAAAGCCTTAATAACTTGATAAGCATCCTGTTCATCCAGATTATCCGGATTTAAAGAGTGTTCCACAAAGTAGCGAAAACCTTCTTGGCTGGGCAGACGGCCACTGGAGGTATGCGCTTTTTCCAAAAGCCCCATTTTCTCCAAGGCTGCCATATCATTTCTGATGGTTGCACTGCTTGAAGCAATCGAATTTTGGAGCGTTTTAGAACCGATGGGTTCATGTGTCTTAGTAAAAATCTCAACAATCAAATTGAGAATATCTTTTTGACGTTGGGTAATCATCTAAGCTGACCTCCAATCTCTGCTTAATAAAATTAGCACTCTTAACAACCGACTGCTAACTTCATGATTCCATTATACCCCTTTCATAATTTCTGTCAAGGAAAAAACATCATTTTTTAGCACTCTTTTTACTTGAGTGCTAAAAAATACATCTTAAGATCTAGTTTTATTATTACCAGCTTTCTAAATTAGTTAAATTCGCCTGTAAACAACTATTATCGCTCGTCTTAACATGAATTTGATTATTGGGCAAAGCAAGTTTTAAACTGGTTTTATTAGCTGCAAAATAAGTACTAAGCTCCTTCTCTCCATTCCAATGGATATCAGCAATATAGGAACATTTTTAATTCGTTTTCTGACCACCAATTAATTTCGAACTTGTTCTTTTTACCTCATCATAATCATTATCAACATCGTCATTAAGAGACAAATGAACATCTGCTTGTTTGATGATACTCAGGCTTTCTATGGTAGCGTAAACATTAAAAGAGACAAATGTTTAAACTAATTAATGAATAAAACGACTTTTTCTTTATGCCGAGATACTACGGCTTCTTAAAAAGGAAAACTCTAGATTTTGGTAATCTAGAGTTCCATTGTCTTAAAATGAACGAATTAAGAATTGTGTTTTTTGAAATAGCCTACTGTTTCTACAAGAAAGGCACCAAGCATCGCCAATAATCCTACTTGACTTAAATTTGTCTTATGCTCACCAGTATTTGCTAGCATAGCTACAGGCGAAAAACCTGCTTTTTGAATAGCTATTTCTCAAACGTCTTGACATCCGATACATTTTGATTAGGTTTTTGTGAAATAGACATGTTTTTTAATTCTTGTTTTGAGTTTGGTGAATAAGAAATATCGTTTTCCTCCTTCTCATTTTGAGGATTCATTTGATTGTCTGCTTGATAGACCAAGCTGTATTCACTAAAGTGTTCTGCTGTAAAGCGAACATAGTTTTGTTGCTTGCCATGGTTGTCGGTTAAACTCACAATTGTAAATGGAAGACTTTCTTCTTTGAAGGATGACGTGGACGCCAGTTGCAGGATCAATCAACTCTTTTTCCTTATCTAAGTCTGCTTGTGCATCTGGCTGTGGCTCAGCCTTGCGGTTCTGTTACAAGGAAGTTTTGGAACTCAACAGCTCCATCCCATAAGCCGAGACCTACATAAGCATCATTAAAGTATGGTTCTACCTTATCAAAACTGTGATTCATTACCTCTTGGCCATCTACAAATACGATGATACTATTTTCTGTTTTTGTGACTTTTACATGGTGATACTGACCATCATTGATGCGTTTGCCCATCTTAGCTTCTGCAATAGTGTCACCCGCAAAATGATAAAGTCGAACAGTTTCACTGTCTCCAAATTGTAGGGAATAAGCCTGATTAGGCTCTACATTTTCAGAAGCAACAAAAAGATTAACTAGACCACGTTGATAGTTGAAATCAATATCGTAATCATATTCCTTGAAACCAGGCTTTTGAGTAGCCATATAATAGTCATTGCTGCTAGTATTACTATCATAGAGCGTTTGATCATCAATATACCATTTACCAGCAACAGATTTCAAACCGTTAAGGTTGGTATTGAAATTATTCAAGGTAATACCGATTGTAAATGTCTTACTGAGACTTGGATTTTCCTTAGAGGTGGCTGTGATGGTAAGACTTCCCTTTTTCACAGCTGTTACGTGGAAAACATTGCCCGTTTGACTGGTATTGACAAGGCTTGGATCACTGACAGTCCACTCTACATCTTGATTAACACTTGCTGGTGCTAGGTAGACTTGTAAGTCTTGACTTTGACCAACTTCGAGGGCAATATCCGTTGCAGTGCTAGTATTCATAGCAACTGGTTTCGTAACTTCTTTTCTATCAGTCCAAGTTGTTTGCATTTGATAAACAGAAATATCTGCTTGAGCTTTGCCTCCTTCTACAATGACGCTGGCTCCGACAGCCTCTGGACTAGGGAAAATTTGGTTGGCACCAGTCACTGTATTACCTTTAGCAAAGATTTCAACACTAGCACGATCAACATAGAGATGCAAGTCGATTGACCCATCCGCATTTTTGGTCACATGTTGGCTATTGACCTTCGCAAAGGCATTAGACAAAATAATACCAGATTGGCTACGATCAATGGATAGTGTCTCTGTCTGCAAATCATAAATAACTTTCGTCGCCTGCCCATTACCAACACGAAGATTAAAACCTACTTTTGTGGTGTTTGCATCTGGACGGAAATGAGACACAATTTCATAACTATCTCCCTTGAAGTCCTTTAAAAGGGTGTTATTGGCATCTACTGTTACATCTTTAAAATGCAGAGCAGTATCTGCTTGACGAAGATTTTCATAAGCTTTCACTGGAGTCTGCGTTAAAACATATTGACCGTTTTCTTTAACAAGTCCAAGTTCTAGATTCAGGTTGAAAGTTCCATTGAAATCTTGACCAACTTTATCAGCGACAAGGTTGCAGTAATCTTCCCATGTATTCATCCAATTAATCTCTGTTAATTTAGGAATGGTTGGATGCGTTTCTGTACCAAAATTTTGTATATAGTAGGTCATAGCCGCATAAGAATCTTTACCGAAATTCATGACCTGATCTTTGTCTTTGTAAGCAGCATCTGGCACAAAAGTCCATTTACCATCCACTTGTTTAAAGTCACCAACCTTATAGAAGCGTCCACCGCGAGACAGCACCCATTTTAATACACCATCATTGGCAACAATCGGATACATATCTGGACATTCCGTATGAAGATCAGGATAGGTAGATTCCACTTTCCAGTCTTTTAAATTGGAAGAAGAATAAATACGAAGCGGACCACCTGCCAGCACCATAAACCATTGGTTATTCCAGCGGAAGACTTTTGGATCACGGAAATCTTGACTTTGCAAGGGGTCATTCGACCAATCGGCGACAATCTTATCATATTTTTGCCAAGTTTTACCTTCATCTTCACTATAAGCTAATTTCATGCGTTGGCCATTGCCATTAGCAGTGATGATGGCAACTAAACCGCCCTTATCAGTCTTGAAAAGACCTGAGCTATTGTGTTCATCAATCACTACACAACCAGAGAACATGTACCCATTTGAATCCGGATAAAAGGCAATCGGTTCTTCCTTCCAATGAATCAAATCTGTACTAGTCGCATGAGCCCAATGCATTGGACCCCACTTTGTATCATCATAAAATTGATAGAAAAGATGGTAAACACCTTTATAATAAACCATACCATTAGGGTCATTAGCCCAGCCATCTTTTACAGAATAGTGATATTGATCACGGTAAAGTTCGTTATAATAAACGTCGTCATTTTGTCGGCGATGAATATTAATACGATAAGTCAGAGTTACTGTACGACCAAATGGATCTGTAATTGTGCTCTTGACAGTGAAATAGTTGACACCTACATTGACTGGAAGCTGAGAAAGATCCGTGTAAGTATGACCTGCTGCATCTTCTACTGTAATAGCAGCTGCAGGATTATGTTTAGTAATAGCCAATCCTACTTGAGAAGCAGCGTTGCTGACATACTGGATATGAAGGGGTTCTTCAGAGAAGAATTGACCTTGTTTTTCGACACTGCCTTTATCAGATGTTACCGCTATATTGTCAATCAATGGAAGGCTTGCATTGTCCAGTAAGGCAAATTTTGTATTTTGGAAGACCACATCACCATTCCAATTCAAGAGACCAAAGTGTCCTTCAGGAATAACAGTGTTTTGTCCCTTATCAGCTTTTTGAAGGACGTAGTCTCCTGTGCTAGCCATTAAAACATCATTGACATAATAAGAAATCCAGTTATTAACCGTCACAACCTTAAGAGTATAGCGATTATCAGCTGTCGGTACCACGTCGCGTTCATCAATTAATTGAATATCTTTATTGTCAACCCAACGCCAGAATTTCGCTTTATGTCCACCTATATCCACATTGACTGCATACATATTTTTGTTGTCGCTATCGTTGTTAGCTCTAAAAATAAGGGCAGCTGCACCATTGTTTTGATTAAAAGTAACATCCGTCGCATAGACAAAATTTTTACCACTTGATTGAGAGTAGAAGAAAGAATCACCTTTACTAACAGCATTAGAATAGATGCCATCTTCTCCTACTTCCCAAATTCCATTGGTATCATGTGTCACATCTTTTAAGTTGGTCACAGAATTATTCTCTTCCTTTTTAACAGCTGATGCTGGTTGAGCACCTGCTTCAATTTTATCTCCAGAGTCAGCAGGAGTTGATTGCGAAACCGGTTCCATTTTTGCCTTGAAAGAATCTTTTGGAGCGGCAGAGTTCTCTTCAACTTGATTAGCTGCTACATTATTGTTATCAGCTACCGTACCATTGTTATTAGCTACTGTATCACCCTGCTCAGAAGAAACAACTTCATTATCAGCCGATGACGTTGCTTGAGGTGTTGGTTCTTCCTTAGGTGTTACATCATTAGGAGCAACCGCTTTATCTTGATTAGCTTCTGTTGCAGGAGCTTCTTGAGCTTGAGGCAAGGCCTGATTAACATCTCCTGTAGACACCTCCGTTGTTATAGGAGCTACTGGGGCTGGTGATACTTCATCGGCTGATACAGATACAGCAGTTGAAAGACTAAAAGCACAAAATACCAAGCAACCAAAGACCCATTTTTTACCATTTTTGTGCATAAACCAATTTTTACAAACTGTTTCATTTTTCATTTTTACTCTCCTCTTTAAACCTATGAGACTAGCAAAACAATTTTTACAATCGGCATTGGGTTATTTGCTAATTGATTTTTTAACACCTCATTTCTTTCAAACTTTTAAGTTTACTACACTTTGGTTTTCAAAAGCTCAAAATCTTGTAAGCGCTATCTTAAGTTAAGTATAGCAAATTAACCTCTGTTTTCCATCTTGCAATTGTCATTTTCTTAATATGACAGAAGTCATTGTCATTAAGGCAACAAAAAACCAGGATGTCCCGCACGAGCACTGCGCACATACTTGGACTAATCCTAGTCTTATCGGTCATAATCTGTTAAGTTGTTTTCTTCTATTATAGTAATTAATTTATCAGCATAGTTGGGATCGCTGTTAAAACCAGCAGCCTGCAGAGCTCTGGCAACTGTTTTGTAACCGCTGGAGGTTGTCATTGTGGTATAGAGCGCCTTATCCCATACCTTGTCCTGACGCAGGAGTGCCAGATAATCATACAAAGAATCTTCCCAAGACTTATAAACAAGATAGCGGTTGGTAACCTGATGCCAGCGGCCGTTTTTGTATTCCCGGCTTTTCAGGCGAACACCTCTCTGACCGGATCTGGCTTTAATGCTGAAAAGATTGTGATACTTACTAGCCAGCAAAGTTCGGCCAAAATTGCTATCCAAGGCTGCCTGACCGATGATTACCGAGCTTCTCACCCCATACGTTTTAGATAATTTTTGCGCTGTCGGAGCAATTTCTCTGATAAATTCTTTATGGCTGTAGGTACTGTCAGTCTCCTTTTGAGCACTCGCCAATCCTCCGCTGCCTAAAATCGGAAGGAAAACAGCCAAAAAAAGAAGCGAAATGATTACCACAAAAAACTTAAATTTGAGTCTTGCTCTCACCGCTTATTTCTCCTTTAACTTTTTTAAATATTCTTCTAAGGTTAGATTGTGTTTGGTCATGTATTTAGCAGATTTTACGCCAACGTAGCGATAATGCCAGTCCTCATAGCCAATGCCTGTTGCACTCTTTTTACCCTTGGGAAAGCG
The DNA here is from genome assembly GCF_000286075.1 of Streptococcus ratti FA-1 = DSM 20564. Taxonomy (GTDB): domain Bacteria; phylum Bacillota; class Bacilli; order Lactobacillales; family Streptococcaceae; genus Streptococcus; species Streptococcus ratti. Next base: position 72,778 of record NZ_AJTZ01000006.1, read on the forward strand.
CAGCACGAAGCCATACTTAGGCGCAAGTTTAGCAACCTTGGCAACAACATCCGAATCACTTTGATTGAGACTATCAACAGTACTCATGTCAACAGCTAAGCCTGTTTGATGCTCACTGGCTCCTGGGGGCTGCGAATAGGTCTGCACCTGCTTTTCGGCTTCTCCCTGGGTCAGACTGGAATTATTTGCCTTTTCCTGAGCCACGTAGCTATTATAAAGTTCTTCTTGATAAGCAACACTGCGGTAGCCTGATATCAAGTGCTCATTGGCATCAATTTTTTGAGCAGCTGCCAGAAAGCTGCGGGTGTTCTTTGCGATACGAGAATCTACTGAAATACCGTTAATATCGGTTAAATCAGGATTCATCTCAGCCTTTGTATGGTCTCGGTTAACTAAAACCAGTTCCCAATCATCCGGCGAAACATCTGGCAGATCCGCTGCCTGAGAAGATGAGGTCTTTTTTTGAACTGTGTGTTCTGTTTTGCTTTTTGCAGTTTCCTGATGAGTGCCTCGCTGGCCTTTATTCAGGAAAAGATAAATTCCAAAGATAAGGAGCAGAACAACTCCGATTTGTACTAAAACAGTCAGTAAATTAGATTTGGTTCTCATTAGCTTCTTTCAAAATTTGTCTTCCTTGGTGGCGGTAAGCCATGTCTGCAATCGTTTCAATAGAAAATTTCTGATTTTCATAAGAAACAACCGTCACGCTGCCATTATCAATAGCAGTTTTCTCTTGTTCATGATCAACCAGCCACACAAAAGTTCCTATGGTCAAGCCGTGACTGACAACGATAGCATTGCCACCGCCTAATTTTTCAATAGACCGGGCAATGGCTTCAAAGCCGCCGTAAATACGATTCTCAATCACTTCCCAGGGCTCAGCCCAATTAGCTGTATCTACTTCAATAAGACTGGCTGCCAGCTCAGGGTAAGTGACTTCTGTAAAAGTCTTGCCCGTATGAAAAGCTGCTGTCCGTGGCAAAACTCCCTGAAACAAATCCCCGTCATAACCGCCATCAAGACTGCCAAAACACCACTCCCGGATGCGCTTATCACGTGTATAAGGCAGACTTTCATTGCCCGTCTCGCGAAGAATAATTTCCATGGTCTGCATAGTTCTGCCGCTGTCACTGGAGAAAGCTGCTTTAAAAGGTATCTGAGCTTCTCTCAGACCAATACCCAGCTCTCGTATCCCTTCTTCACCGAATTTTGTCAGAGGGGTGTCACTCCAACCTTGGGCACGTCCAATTGTATTAAACATTGTTTTCCCATGTCTAGCTATATAGAGTTTTGTTTTTGCCATTTTACCCTCCTAATCTAGCCTATATTATATCATGAAATGAAAACACTTGCAAAAAACTTGCAAGTGCTCTCCTAATTCTTAAAACTGTGTATTGGCGCAGGAATCTGACCGCCGCGGGCAATAAAATCTGCAGCTGACTTTTTATTAATTGGCATAACCGGAGCGACACCTAGCAGACCGCCAAATTCAATCGTATCGCCTTCTTTTCCTTTAGGAATAATCCGGACAGCCGTTGTTTTTTGATTGATAACACCTATGGCTGCCTCATCAGCAATCATAGCTGCAATCGTTGTATCCGGTGTATCAGCTGGAATGGCAATCATATCAAGGCCGACCGAACAGATAGCAGTCATAGCTTCCAATTTTTCAAGATTGAGCGAACCGTTTTGCACAGCGGCAATCATGCCTTCATCTTCGGAAACCGGAATAAAAGCCCCTGACAGACCGCCAACCTGATTGCAGGCCATGACACCGCCTTTTTTGACCTGGTCATTGAGAAGAGCCAGCGCCGCCGTTGTCCCATGGGTCCCGACCGCTTCCAGTCCCATTTCTTCAAGAACACGGGCAACCGAATCTCCGATGGCCGGAGTCGGAGCCAGTGACAAATCAACAATACCAAATTTAACACCGAGACGCTCGCTAGCCAGCGTTCCTACCAACTGTCCAATACGGGTAATCTTGAAAGCTGTTTTTTTGACCGTCTCAGCGACAACATCAAAACTTTGGCCGCGGACTTTCTCCAGAGCACGCTTAACAACTCCCGGACCTGATACTCCGACATTGATGACAACATCAGCTTCACCCACACCGTGAAAGGCACCTGCCATAAAGGGATTGTCTTCAACAGCATTGGCAAAGACTACCAGTTTAGCAGGGCCCATCTCAGAAGCAGCAGACGTTTCCTTGATAATCCGCCCCATATCACGAACCGCTGTCATATTAATACCAGACTTGGTTGATCCGATATTGACAGATGAGCAGACATAGTCAGTCTCAGCAAGAGCACGAGGGATAGAGTTGATGAGAATCTCATCTCCCTTTTGGTAGCCTTTTTGCACCAGGGCAGAAAAACCGCCAATAAAGTCAATACCGATTTCCTTAGCTGCCTTGTCTAAAGCCTTAGCCAAAGGGACATAGTCGCTGGCATCAGTGGCTGCACCGATGATTGAGATCGGAGTAACAGACACGCGCTTATTGACAATCGGAATCCCCAGCTCAGCAGAGATTTCATTTCCAACTTCCACCAGTTTCCCGGCCTTTTCTATAACCTTATTGTAGATCTTATCAGCTGCTTTATTGATATCCGAATCAATACAATCAAGAAGCGAAATTCCCATGGTAATTGTCCGAACATCAAAATTTTGCTCTTCGATCATAGCAATGGTTTCAGTAACCTGTTTAATATCCATTTGCTCAAGCCCCCATCTTATAAGTTGTGCATAGCATCAAAAATAGCTGAGCTTTGGATATTGATTTTTACATTTAAAGTCTCACCAAAAGTTTCAAACTCTTTTCTAAGCTGAGCAAAATCTTTTTTCTCATCAGCAGAAACCACTGCCATCATGGTAAAATACCCCTCTAAAACGGTCTGTGTGATATCATCAATATTAAGTCCTAGCTCCGCAATTTTCGTTGCCACACCTGCTACAATTCCGGTCCTGTCTTTACCAACTACTGTAATAATCGCTTTCATAAAAGCCTCCAAATGTATAATATTTTATTTATTTTAGCATAAAAAAGATGAAAATTCTATATTTAAAAGGTTATTAACGTTCGGTTTTTCCTTCGTTCTGTGCTTATCTGGCTAAAAAAATTGGCAGCAACAACTAAATTTCTAAACTTTAGCTATAAGTAATAACTGTAATAGCTTTTCCTTGTCTTTCATCTCCAAAAATGATAAACTATAATTAGTTTATAAACTAACAAAGGAGAGGCATATGTTTGCAGGCAAGAGACTGAAAAAAAGAAGAGAAGAGCTTGGGCTTTCACAGGCACAGGTAGCTGAGCAGCTGAAAATTTCCCGCCCGTCTTATTTTAATTGGGAAGCAGGTAAGACCCAGCCCAATCAAAAAAATTTGGCTAAGCTGGCTCGGCTGCTAACAGTGGACCCTGCTTATTTCTCTTCCCATTATGATATTATCCGGATTTACAGTCAGCTAAACAAGGACAATAGGAAGAAAACACTAAACTATTCACAGAATTTACTGAATCAGCAAAACAAGGCGGTGCAAACAATGGAAAACACACTCTATAGCTACAAAGTTTACGAAAAGCTATCTGCAGGTACAGGTTACTCTTATTTTGGGGACGGCAACTTTGATACAGTCTTTTACGATGAGGAAATTGACCACGATTTTGCTGCTTGGATTTTCGGAGACTCTATGGAACCTACTTTTCTTAACGGTGAGGTGGCTCTTATTAAGCAGACAGGATTTGATTACGATGGGGCTATTTATGCAGTCGATTGGAACGGTCAAACCTATATTAAGAAAGTCTACCGTGAGGAAAAGGGGTTGCGCTTAGTTTCTCTCAATAAAAAATACGCCGATAAATTCGCACCTTACGAGGACAATCCGCGAATTATCGGGCTGATTGTCGGCAACTTTATGCCTCTTGAAGCCTAGAGGCTTACTGAAAACTAAAGGCAGCTTTAACTGCCGCTCTCAGATGATAATGCGGACAGAGTGAAATCACACATACAGCGCTGAAGCTGCTCTTTTACTTATTTTAAACACCCTAACAACTAGCTTACGCTTTCTTTTCAACATAAATCTGGGCAGCGACAGCTGAGGTAATCAGCAGCTGCCTGCCATTCTTTTCAACCGTATAGGCACCGGCAAAATCATCATACTCCAAAAGCCTTAGTTCATCACCAATCTTTAAAGAATGCTGCTCCATATATTTCAGCAGCTGAAAATTATCCTGAACACGTTTTAAAATGTAAGATCCTTTTTTGACCGTTCCCTTCAAGGTCCTATGGTATTTTTCAACCAGAAGCTCTCCGTACTGAGGAATAGTACCTCCATGCGGACAGACTTTTGGATAATCAAGGAGTTTGTCCAAGCGTTCAATAAAAATATCAGACACCGTATGCTCCAGCACCTCAGCTTCTTCATGAATTTCATCTGCTGTATAGCCCAGATGATTCATCAAGAAAACCTCAATTAAGCGATGCTTGCGGTAGAGGGCTGATGTCAAAGCCATCCCTTCTTTAGTTAAAAGATAGCCTGTTTGCTTATCCTTAAGAATCAGGCCTGCCTGCAGAAGTTTTTTGACCATTTCTGAAACTGCCGGAGCAGAGACTGACATTTTGGCGGCAATATGTTTATTGCTGATTTTTTCTCCGTGCTCACCGAGTTCATAGATAATTTTAAGATAGTCTTCTTTGTTGGGTGTCATAGTTTATCCTCTTCTTTGTCAAACTCATTATATCAAAATGTTAATAAAAAGGGGATAAAAGTTTTTATTATGAGGATCAGGAATAAACAGCTCTGATGGTTTTGCCATCAGCCACAAAAGAATGTCGGCGGGAAAAGGCAACAGCTGGAATACATCTGACTGGCTCTGCCAGCTTTAGTCTTCCCAGCACAGTTTTAGGTTCTTAAGTAGCAGCAACCGTTGTCGACTGAAACTCTCGTCTCTTGATTTTTTAAGATGGCAAACAATCCTCAATGAAAATCAAAATCAGACTAGGCGACGCAGATGCAGATAGAACGGTCTTCATCAAATCAAGGCAGCAAGCTCTGAGTTTGATCTTCGAAGAGTATAAGCTTTGTACAGTTAGGCTCAGCTGGAGGACAAAGTTTTTTTGAGACCTTTCTTAGACGATGGCAGACGGCAGCAGCTTAGTCTACCGAGACAGGCCTGCAGTAATTTTATCTAAATTCCACTCCATCATAGCATAGTAGCTGTCTCTGGCCTGTTCTTTTTAACAATTGAATCTGTAAACAGCTTAGCTGTGATAGGAATGCCTGTATTCTGAGAGACAACCTTCATTGGCCGTTCATCAACACTGCTTTTCACAAAAAGTGCCAGAACTTGCTTTTTACTTTGCGGATGCCTATTTTTTCTGGCAAAGAGAAAGCAACGAGAATCAATAGCTTACTGTGAACTATTTCCCCAAGAAAACGAATTTAGCGATAACTAGCAATATGGAGTTAATGGCAGCTAATGCTGCCATTAATCATCGTTCATGCAAATGTTTAGCTTACAAAGCAGCTTTTGAGGTATTTATGAATGAGTTTTTACAAATCTTGCACTTATTCTTGCAATTCGTCAAAATAAAAAAACAAGACAGCGCAGTAATTTCCTAACCACTTTTACTGTCTTATTCTTAGCAAGCGATATCAGGTTAAACTGCTGATAGCTGTGCCTATTGTGTTTGTTTTAATATTTTCTTTAAAAGTTTTAACAGAGACTTCTAACTGCTGCCGACCGCCTTAAGCTTTATTGCCCTGTCGACGCGACACGCTGCCTAAATATTGACACCAAGTTTGTCTGGCTCCATTTTCCAAAAGACTAATGGCAATAGTTTCGGCACTTTTTTTACTTTCCGCTAAGGCAATCAGACAACCCCCGCGGCCGCCGCCGGTTAATTTCGCACCTAAGGCACCTGCCTGCCGCGCCACCTGACTCAAGCGATCCAAAGCAGCATTGGAAACTGTCAGAGAAGCCAAAAGCTGATGAGCCTCATTCATAATCTCCCCTAATTCTTGCCTTTGATTGTTCAAAAGGGCCTCTTTGGCCAATCTAGACAGCTCACCTAATTCTTTGATTGACAGTTGAGCATTAAAACGATTTTTTTCTTGTTTTAAAAGTTCCTTGACAGACTGGATGGCTTTTAAGGTTTGTCCCGTCTGGCCCGTGTCAGCGACGACCAAATAAGCATCCATATCAATTGTCAGCTGTTCAATCGGCTGATCCTTGACAAAAAAAACAGGGGCTGTACCGCTGGTCGTGACCGTGTCAATTCCAGAGGGATTGCCGTGCGCAATTTTTTCCGATGACTGAACAATCTCCCAGAGCTCCTTATCACTCAGATCCTTTCCATAAAAATTAAAAAGACTTCTAGCGATAGCAACTGCCACTGCAGCGCTTGAACCCATGCCGCGCTCTGCAGGAATTGTAGAGCGAATCTCTATATGGATAGGCGGATCTTGCGGTGCTCCGATTCGGTAGAGGGAAAAACGAATGGCATGCTTAAGGCTTTCGAGGATCTCGGGCATCTTATGTACCAGACCGTCATAAAAATCACAGGTGACCGTCAGCGCCTCGCCTTCTGCTTTAACTTCTGCTATCGTTTCCACAGCCGAAAAAGGCAGGGCAATTGCCGGTTCTCCGTAAACGACGGCATGTTCTCCCATTAAAATAATTTTCCCGGAGGCTTTCCCTAAAGCAATTTTTTTCTCAATGATAATATTTCTTTTTTCTTTTAATTGAGGGTTAATCATATTCTTATTATATCACTTTTCCTAAACTCACCCAATGTAAAATATTTTTTGATGTGAATAAAGCTGTGCTTGATGCTACAGCATGGAAAAACTCCTCTTAGAAAGAGATGGCAGCGCACATCTTATCATCAAGGAGTTTTTCTGTTAATGGTAATCTTGATCTTCTTGCTGAACTTCCTTTATTGACAGCATTCCTTAACAGCAGTTTCAGCTGCAATACGGCCAAAAGTAAAGATATCAGCCAAGGCATTACCGCCTAATCGATTGCCTGCGTGAATCCCTCCCGAAACTTCTCCTGCTGCATAAAGTGCGGGAATCTTACTGCCATCTTCTTTTATAACATGCGTCTGCGTATCAATCTTCAGACCGCCCATAGTGTGATGAGTGGCCGGTTTACGCGGAGTTGCATAGAACGGTGCTTTTTCAACCTTGAGATCAAATGCTCCCTTGTCAAATTCAGGATCATACCCATCATCGACATAGGAATTGTACTTATTAATTGTTTCCACAAAAGTTGCGGGATCCACACCAATTTGCTCTGCCAATTCTTCCAAAGTATCAGCCCGGTAAAGCGTTCCTGCTGCCACCTGCTCTTCGATTTTTTCATTACTGGTATTCATAGCGGTTGCTTTGATATTTTCATCGGCAATCAGGTAGAAGAGACCGCCGTTATCAATCGCAGCCTTGGAAAGTGTATCACGGCTGCCATACTCATCTACAAAACGTTTACCTTCTTGATTGACCATCACAAAGTTTGCCGGCGGAACTTGTAAACCGGAGAAAATAGCGCCTGTATTAGGATCAGACACCGGCATCATTTGTGTGAAGCCCATATCAACAAGAGCAGCACCAACACTTTGTCCCAAACGAATCCCATCACCTGTTATGGCTGGCGAATTGGTCGTTTGAATATCATCATCAATTTCTGTCCAATAGGTGTTGTACTTCTGCAGCATCTTGGTATTGGCTCCAAAACCGCCAGAAGCTAGAATTACGGCTTGAGCATTGACAGTAATAGCTTGCCCATTGCGCCCCTTAGCAAGCACACCCTTAATAAGACCATTTTCCAAAATAAAATCTGTCACCGCAGTATCGGTTAAAATGCTGGCTCCGTTTTTATGAATATAAGCTTCCAAAGCTGCGATAAAGGCATAGCCCATTGGCTGTTTAGGCTTATGAGAACGGCGCCATAATGCCCCTACTGGCATGCTGACTTCAGAACGGTCAAAGTCGACACCAATATCTGCTAACCAATGTACGGAATCAAGATCATTCTCTGTTAACACTTTGACAAGGTCATAATTTCCATAAGCTTCATAACCATTGAGATCTGTCCGTTTACCGCCAAGATAGGTTTGAATGCGATGGAGAATATTAGAATCAAATAAATAAGTCGGATCTTTCAAGTAGTCGGTTATCTGCCGCTTTAATTCTCGAAAATCTGCCAAATATTCTGGTGCAATGCTTGCTTCATCTGTTTTAATTAACTCAGAAAGATTATGAGCTTCTCCAGGATTGGCAGGGAAAGTCTTTTGCCATTCAGGGTCTGCTGCATTTAACAGTCCTCCCGAACGTACCGTATTGCCGCCAACAGCAGGAAACTTTTCAAGCACTATCACCTTCTTGCCCTCTTGCAAGACCCGAGCAGCAGCAGCCAATCCTGCTCCGCCTCCGCCTACGACAACAACATCTGTGTGATAGGTCTTATCTTCATGATCCAGAGATGATGGAGCCTTGGGACGCTTACGCAAGACATCTGGGTTAGCACCAGCCATTTTCACCGCACGAGCAACTCCGTCCAAAACGCCCTTGCTGGTCACCGAAGCACCCGAAACAGCATCAACGTTGAGCGTCTGTCCTTCAATGATTTCATTAGGAATGCGGGTGAAGACGATATCGGAAATACCAGACGTTTCACCTGATGAGTCAATATCAATTTTCTCAATTTTTTCTTCAGATAAGGTAACCGCCATTGGCAGTTTGCCATTATGGCCTTCTGTTGTTACTTGGTAGGTTCCCGGTTCAAAATGAACTTCCTCCGGCAGATTCAGCTGATTAGCTACATCCACAAAGCGCAGGAAGCGTGAAAAACAGCTGTCCAAAAAGTCCACCGTTTCCTCATCTTTTAGATCCCCATTTTCATCAAAGGCTTGATGGGCACGGCCAAGCAAGAATTCACTGCCCGGCATAACAGTAGCATTGACACCGGGAGCATCCAGAATCTGGCGCAGATGGAGCTGCGCTCTAGATGACCCTTGCACATCATAGGACGCTCCTACAACCATCACAGGCTTGCCATCCAGCGGGTGAATAGCGAAAGACAGCCATTCCAAGAGACTGTTTAGACTGGATGGAATGGTATGATTATGCTCAGGTGTTGCAATGATGACCCCATCGGCTTCACTAATTTTGGTATTAAAGCTTTGGATAATAGCTGAGCTGGTTTGATCGTCTGTTTCATTGAACATGGGGACGTCAACGATTTCCACGATGTCTATGTCAGCCTTTTTGGCAAAATGCTTCTGCATGAATTGCAGCAGCAGGCGGTTGTACGATTTTTTGGCATTGGTTCCGACAATAGCAACTAATTTCATTCTATTCACCTACTTCCCAAGCGAATGCTCTCTTGCGGTCTGTGTCAGCTTGTTTGACGATTTGCTGCGTGATGGCCACAAAGTCTTGAAATTCTGCAAAATGGTCTTCCAGCTCTGTCACTTTTTCAGGATTATTGAGGTTGCAGTTATCGTCCAATACTTGTTCAGAGTGACCGAGGAAGAATTCGGTTCCCGGCATGACACGCGCCTTCAGCTCAGGTGCATCCAAGATTTGACGTAAATGAGCCTGAGCACGGGATGTTCCAAGAGCACCCAGCGAACAGCCCACAATCATAGTTGGTTTGTTAACAAGGGCCCGACTGGTATAGGCAAGCCATTCTAAAGCGCTGGCCAGCGGTGCCGGAATAGTGTGGTTATACTCGGGTGTTGCGATAATAACGCCATCAGCACCGGCAATTTTTTCAGAAAAAGCAGCCACTACAGCTGGAGCAGTCTTGTCCTCAGGTTCATTGAAGGCTGGTAAATCTTTGATTTCTAAAACTTCAATATGAGCCTTGTCCGCAAAGTGCTTGGCCATGAATTTCAATAATTTTCGATTGGTTGAACGATCAGAATTGGTTCCGACAATACCAACTAAATTCATATGTGTCACCTCTTTCTCATTTTTATTTTATTCAAATTAAATATAGCACTCCTGATTTTCAAAAGCAAGCGTTTACATGAAAATCACAAACCTTTTCTCAGCCACCAAAAACCATAACTTTTGTTGCTTTGAACATCAAAAATGGACCCTTGATTTTTCAAGGGTCAAATCTAAAATCAGGCAATTCGCTACAGTTGATAATGAGCCCTTTCAGATAGCATCCGTCTAAAGAGCACCGCCGTTGCTTGCAATAATTTCTTTCATCCACTGATAAGACTTTTTGGGGATGCGCTTGAAACTGCCTCGTCCTTTATCATCCATATCAACATAGATAAAGCCATAACGTTTTTTCATCTCACCTGTCGAAAGAGAAATAAGATCAATCGGACCCCACATCGTATAACCCAGACAGACAACACCATCAATATTAACGGCATCTGCCATAGCACGCAGATGATTTTTCAGATACTCAATCCGGTAATCATCTGCTACATAGCCCTCTTCGTTTGCCTGATCAACAGCTCCTATCCCATTTTCAACGATAAAGAGCGGTTTTTGAATACGATCATAAATCTCATTCATGACATGGCGAAGCCCCAAAGGATCAATTGCCCAGCCCCAAGGCGTCTCCTTTAAATAGGGATTAGATGATCCTCCCACATTGAACCAGTCGTCACCTGCTTGAGTCGTGTTGGAACGATAGTAGCTAAAGGAAATAAAATCTAGCTGACCTTCCCGCAAAAAAACCTCATCCCCTTTAGCCATCTGAACAGATTTGACGCCGTGTCTTCGCCAAATATCCCTGGCATAAGAAGGATAATATCCGCGACCCATGGTATCAATGAAATACCAGTTTTCACGCCGTTCTTGCAGACGCTGGAAGACATCCTCTGGTTTGCAGCTAACAGCGTAGAGTTCGCTCATGGCATACATAGCTCCGAATTGGCTGTCCGGCATCATTTCATGTCCTAGCTTAACAGCTTTGGCACTAGCTACAAACATATGGTGCGCTGCCTGATAACGATCCTGGCCTGTTGAATTTCTGGTACCGCAGGGACCAAAGCCTCGCACAGCATTGATTTCATTAAAAGTTAGCCAATAGCGGCAGCGGTCCCCATAACGCTCAAAAAGCACTCGGCAGTATTTAACATAAGCATCAATTAAGTATCGGGAAGACCAGCCATCATATTTCAAAGCTAAATTCATAGGCATCTCATCGTGGCAAATCGTGATCAAAGGCTCCATCTGATACTTGGCCATTTCATCAATGACCCGGTCATAAAACTGCAGACCTTCCTCATTGGGAAATTCTTCTTCTCCAGTAGGAAAAATACGGCTCCAGCAAATAGAAAACCGAAAAACATTGAATCCCATGCCAGCCATTAAGGCGATGTCTTCTTTGTAATGATGGTAAAAATCTACAGCCTTGTGGCTTGGATAGTATTCACCGTCCAAGAAAACCGGTCTGGCTGTTGGAGGTACCGGATCAGCATAGAAGAAAGAACTTCTCGGTCTGACGATAGAGCCATCAGGCATCTCCATGGTATGATGGCGAGGATGCTCTGCTGAACCAGCTGTTTCATAGTCGTGAGACAAGAGCCCGCGGCCGCCTTCGCCAAAACCGCCTTCAAACTGAAAGTCCGCCGTAGCACCGCCCCATAAGAACTCTTCTGGTAATTGATAAGTCATAAACTTTCTCCTAAAGTATCGTTCCTGATTTTATTTTTCCTTCATGTCTGAGGGAAATGTGTTTACCCTTGCTATCCGTAACGACCATTATTGTGGTTATATCATAGCCTTTTCGCACCAAGGCCTCACGGTCAATTTTAACAATTGGCTGCCCAGCTCTGACCAAATCCCCCTGTTTAGCAAGGACATCAAATCCCTGACCTTTTAACTCAACCGTATTGATTCCAACATGAACAAGAATTTCCACTCCGTCTGCTCGTGTCAAACCAAAAGCGTGACCGGTTGGAAAAACGGTTGTTAGCTTTCCGTTTGCAGGAGCAACGATAAAATCACTTTCCGGGCTGAGAGCTACACCGTCTCCCATCATTTTTGATGAAAAGACCTCATCAGCAACAGCTTCAAGCGCCAGCAGCTGACCGTCAGCAACAGCTACAATAGCATCGTCTGCTACTTCAACCTTGACAGGCTCTGTCGTTTTTTCTGAGTCCTCGTTGTCGATATTTAAAACAAAGGCAACAACTGCCGCGACAGCAATGGATACTAAGATACCAACCGCAGCAGCCATGGCTGTTTCCTTAAAAATCGGCAGGGACAGAATATTCGAATAGCCCATGACATAGGCTCGAACACCAAGGAGACTGGCTACAAGGCTGCCAGCAAAACCGCCGGCCATAACGGCATACATTGGCTTTTTATATTTTAGATTAACTCCGTAAATAGCCGGTTCTGTAACACCAGCAACGATGCAGCCGATGGCAATAGAGAGGTACTCGCTGCGTTTCATTTTATCTTTGGTCCGCGCTGTCACGCCCAAAACTGCTCCACCCTCAGCCATATTGTGCATCAAGAAGGCCGGACGCAACATAGAATCATAACCCGGATCAGAAATCAGCTGAGGCATAAAAGGTGTGATGGCAGTATGCATGCCAGCCATAACCATCCATGGAAGAGCCGCTGCTAATAAGCCGACTGCCAAAGCACCGATAGTTCCATCCAGCCACATAAAGAGGGCGGCAATTCCTCGGCCAATATAATTTCCCAAAGGTCCTAAAATGAGAAAACCTAAACTGCCAGCAATAAAAATAGTGCCCATCCCGACAAAAATGGCCTTAAAAATATTAGGAATAATTTTATTCAGCAACTTTTCTGCATAATAAGCCACGATTGCAATCAGTACAGCAGGCAGCAGAGTTGTTCCATAAGAGAGCAGATTGACTGGCAGACCAAACAAACTAATGGGCTTTGCAGCTGTTACCAAAGCTGTAAAATTCCCATGCAGTAAGGATGCCGCTGCAGCCATAGCGTAAATCTGAGTGCCCCCAAGTTTAGTCGCTGCCCCATAAGCTACAAAAATAGGCATAAAATAAAAGGGAGCATCTGCAATAGCCGAAATCAGTTGATAACTAGAGGTATTCACATAATTCGCACTGATGAAGGTAACCACTAGCAAGAGCGCTACTTTCAGCATGCCGCCGGCAATCAGCCCTGGAATCATAGGCGTTACTGTACTGGAAATAAAGCCGATTGTTTTGTTCAGAGCATTTCCCCAAGTCAAGGGCTCCTTTTGTTTTAAATCACCGTCCAAATTTTCATTAATCACTCCGCCAGTCTTAATATCAAAGTCATGAAGAATAGCATCATAGACAGGAAGAAGATTTTCTCCCAAAATGACCATATACTGACCGCCGGCGTAGACCACTCCGATAACGCCATCCAGCGCTTCTAAAGCTTTTTTGTCCGCTTTCGTAGCATCTTTAAGGCTGAATCTCAAGCGTGTCATGCAGTGTGACAGTATCTCAACATTGGCCGCACCGCCTACGTTTAAAACGATACCTTGGGCTAGTTTGTTATAATCCATAGCACCCTCCTTTTGATAAAATTATCAAAAAAAATTGTTATTTTTTACAGAAATTATACAACCTTTTGAAAGCGGTGTCAATATCTTTTTAGCAATTTTTTTATTATATTTTGACAATTTTACCGTTTTCAATTACAATATTATATTAGGTGGAAAGCTATGAATTTTTTAGAAAATATTGAACTGCATGAAGCAGATTATTCCAAGACCGAATGGAAAGTCTATCAGTATGTCACCAAAAATATTGAAACTTTAGAGACCTTTACAATTACTAAAATTGCTGAATTGTCACACACTTCGACTTCTGCTGTCCTGAGATTCTGTCAGACCTTGGGCTATAAAGGCTTTAAAGATTTCCGCTATGCGGCTATTGATTACCTTCATCATTACTACAAGCGGGACTCTGCCGATATTTTGGATCAGATGACCGATAATTACACCAGTCTTATCAACCAGATACGCAATCTCAATCGCGATGATATTAATCGTCTGTCTCAGGCAATTTTGACACCTGAAAAGCTGCATATCTTTGGTATTTATTTGTCCTCTCTGCCGGCTAAATACCTTCATATGGGCCTGCAAAACATCGGTATTGCCAGCCATTTTGCAGGCGATTTAAACAGCGGCTCCCATCTGACCAACATCATCAGCGAAGAGGACACACTAATTATGTTTTCTGTGGCAGGCAGCATTTCCAATTATAAAAGATCCCTGTCGGCTCTGCAGAACAATATGCCCAAGAATTCCTATTTGATTACTCTCAATGAAAAAGCCACATCCGCTAAATATTTCGGGCACACCATCGTTCTTCCCGGAAGCGTGTTCAGCCAGCAGTCTATTGTCGATATCCAGTCTGTGACCATTATTTTTGTGGAAATCCTTCTCAATTTAATTCATGAGAAACTAGGATGATTGAAATAAAGCTGCCAAGGAGCTGTTGAACTCAGCTTCCCCTGCGTAAAATACAGATAAAACCTAAACTGAACTTTACTAGAATAAAAAAAGAGATTAGCAGCTGCAAATCAGCAAATTTACAGTTGCCAGTCTCTTTTACTTTTCAAATTCAAAATATAAGGTCACAAATTTTGCATGCTTTAATGCGGGCAGAGTGACAGTATTGTTTGATATAGGCAAATTAGTTTTTTCATCTTCTTTTAAATCAACCAGCTGTGCTAGCTTTAATGGTTTGTTGAAGTGAACAGCTATTTCTTCATTCTGATGATAACTTCCATTATAGAAACGGCTGATGATTCCTTCCTTGTCTTCAGCACCTTTCACAGTACTTAAAACAGCCTTCCCACTAGCATTAAATAAGGAATAGGACATGGGAAGTGTTTTTTCAACATCAAACTGAGTAAACCGAAGTCTCGTATTCAAATACTCCGCGCATTGGTACAGTTCAGCTCCCTTTAAGTAGTCTGTGACTTTTTGTGCCAGCCCATACTGAGAAAGCCTTCCTTGATAATAGATAAGCGAAAAATCAAAGGTCATTATCTTGTGGAGCTGAGCAGCTGGTGTTGCTACTGTTGTTTCGCCTGATGCCCTTCCAGGCCGATAAAGAAGATTTTCCTTTCCCATAAAACCGTAAGTTCTAAACAGAGTCAAGCGAACAGTATTAAAGTCATCACCAATAATTTCATATTCTCTGACAGCCTTGGGAATAACAGCTAGGCCGCGTTCTTCATTCTCCAAAGCGACAAAATTTTGACAGGTTTCAATAGCAATCGGAAGCTCATTCCATAGCTCTGGTTCTTTTTTCCACAGTTCCATCTCCTTTTTACGGACAACCGGCCGCCTCAAAACTCCAAACTGCTGATCGGTATAAGAAAAATTAGAAGCTATAGCCGCATCAAATAGAACACACAGTCTGTGACTATCCACTCCTCGATTGTCCACCTCGCATTGCCAGTCAATAAAAGGACTTCCTTTTTTTAATTGAATCCGCAAGGTCACTGGAAAAAGCTGACTTTGCTGTCCTTGAGCCCTTTCTTGCAAATTTTTAGGAATCCGCATAGAATACTGAAGCTCAATAGAACTAATGAGTTCTGATTTCTTAACAGTAACAGTTGGTCTAAAATCGCAAGAACGTACGAGAAGATCCTCTCTCGGTGGAGAATAGTTGAAAGAATCGCCATCATCCCCATTTTCTTCCAAAATCCCTTGATTTTTGTACCAACGGTTTAACTTTTTATCCAAAATATCAACTGTATTTTGAGTGTTTACTTGAATGCGGTAAAAATCATTTTCGATTATTCTGTCAGAAGAAAGCTCTTGGTGCTGATGAGTACAGCCCTGTAAATTGATATGAAACTGTTGATATCCCATAGCTTCCAAATCATGCAATTCAACAGCAACCCTTACCTTATAGACTTTTTTAGGTTTAAACTGCTTTTTGGAAGGATCCAAAATATTTCCCTGCCCTAAGATATAATCAGTCTGATCCTGAGCTTCTAAAATAGTATAAGAACAAGGCTTGCCCCTGCAATCTTCAATTGAAAAATCTAACTGCGGTACATATAAGATCGTTTCAAAAACTCCCGATTTTTTAGAGGCAGCTGTGTTAAAAGCCGTAATCGTTATTGCCTTGTCATTATTAACGTGAGCAGCAATCTCTCTCATTTTTAATTCTGCCAGATTTTCAGCCAGTTCCTGTGCCTGTTTATATCGAAAGTAAACATCTTCGTTAGTTTTATCAGAAACGCAGGAGCCGATGGAATCATGGGCCGCATTTTCAAACATTAATTTCCAAAGGTTCTTAACGACTTCTGTCGGATAATCAAACCCCAGACTGTAAGCAATTGTCAAAATAGGCTCCAGTGTGTTAACCAGATAATGCTGAACTTGAGTATTTAACTGCTTTAAGTCTGACCTGGAAGAAAAAATAGACTTATGCACTCGCATTAATTTGCCGTTTAATAATTCTCCTGCAATCTCTTCTAATTTAGGATGCTGAGCTTTGATACTTTTGATATAGCGCTCAAAGGTAGAAATTTCTAGTTCAAATTCATCATAATCTTGGTTGATTCTCTCAATAAGTTCTGCTAGATTTTCTCTTGGCGGTGCCTGATCAAAACCATTTGGAAATAAAAGCTGATCAGTCGTGCTGCGCTTCCAAACCTTTTTGAAAGGATCTTCCTTTAAAAATTTAGAAAGAACTGCCTCATCTTCAGGAATTTCCCCGCCAATATAATAGCCAGCAGGTATTTGATAGACATTGACAACACTGCCATCTTCACCTCGCCACCTGTATTCTGTATGCTCAACAGCATCATCACTGACACCACGCCAAAAAAGCGTGTCTTCCATTCCAAATTCCCGATAAATTTGCGGCATGGCTGCTGATTGCCCAAAAGAATCCGGCACATAAGCCACTTTCATACAGCCTCCAAACTCATTACTTAAAGCCATTCCGTATTGGAGATTTCGAACAATGCTTTCGCCGGAGATAACCATTTGGTCTGTTTGCGTATACCAAGGACCAATAATTAACTTCCCTTCTTTAACTAATTTTTCAATTCTCTTTTTATCTTTTGGTTTAAAGGAGAGATAATCATCTAACAAGGAAGCCTGTCCGTCCAAAACAAAATAAGGATAACCCTCATCTTTCTCCAAAAGCTCCAAAACTTTTTGAAGATTATGCATTAAATATATTTTTGAGCGGCTGCTTGTAAAATACCACTCTCGATCCCAATGTGTATGGGGAACAACGTGTACTTTTTTGACCATGATATTCTCCTTTCTTTAAAAAAATGAGGTCAGACCTATCTTTAACACTCAACCTCATTTTTATCTAGCTATAGTATTTAATTATGATTCAAAACTGATTTCAACATCATCAAGACTAATATCGTCAGACTTAGCAGCTGCTTTAAAGTTTACAATAAGCGGGGCGACCAAACCAATAAAGGCGGCTCCTGCAAACATGCCGATGAGATAAGCCCAGCCATTGCCTACAGTAATAAAACCATAAATTCCGCCAACTGGAGGCATTTTTGCATGCATGCCCAGAGCGATACCAAGACCTGATGCAATAGCTCCGCCCAGCATATTAACAGGAACCAATTTCAAGCTGACCATGGTAAAAGGAATAGCTCCTTCTGTAATTCCTATAAAGCCCATCACCCAGTTGTTGCGTGAGGCATCCAGCAATTCTTCACTCAGCTTATCTTTATGAAACACAGATACAAAAGCATAGCCCAAAGGTACGGCACAAATAGCTGCATTGACAATAACTGCCGGCAAGTAGATCTTTTCAGCAAGAAGGACATTACCTGCCATCCAAGCTGCTTTATTAATCGGTCCCCCTAGATCTGTCCCAATCATAGCTCCCATAATCATAGCAAGAAGCACCTTGTTAACATCATTTTTAATCATTCCCTGAATCCAGGCCACCAAACTGGTATTAATCCAGCCTAAAGGCCCAGCTAGAACAACTCCCATTACAATGGCCACAGCAAAAGTTGCAAAGAAAGGGAAAACAATTAAGGGGAGAACGCTGCTGTATTTCTCAGGAACCTTAACAGTTTTTTTGCACCAAATTACGACATAACCAGCAATAAATCCAGCAATCATAGCACCAAGAAAACCGGCATTAGAGTTGGTAGCCAAGGCACCACCAATCAAACCGGCACCGATAGCCGCCTTATCCCCAATAGAATAAGCAATAAATCCAGCCAGCACGGTATTTAACAAACCGATACCTGTCCAGCCTACCTGTTCTGTCAAATAAAGATAGTGCTCAAAACCAGCCGTTTTAGCAAAGGCATCTAAACTGGTCTGCCCCATCATCAAACCAATCAATTTAGGTACTGCAATAACAAGCGAAGCACCAATAATCAAAGGTAAAGCATAACTAATGCCTGTCATTAGATGGCCTTTGGCACTGTTTAAAAATTTCTTCATTGAAAAACTCCTTTCTACATTATGACTGCTGCTTTATAGCCTGCACACATTTTTCCAAAACAGCTTCTGGAGCCTTGATGCAAGTGGCAATGTTAACTCTAATCTGTTTTTTGCCGGCAAATCGTTCCTGATCCATAATTTTTTGATCAGTAGCTAAAAGAACAAATGCTGCCTCCTTGATTTCTTGATCTGTCAGCTTATGAACCTGCCCGAGGGAACCCTGCTGCTCAATTCTAACGTCGTGCCCCATCTGAACTCCAGCTTTTTCTAAGGCCTTAGCAGCCATAGGAGTATGAGCAAGCCCAGCAGGACAGGATGTAATGCCTACAATTTTCATGTTAATATTCTCCTTTCATTGCTTTTGTAATGATTTCTTTTAATTGCTTAATATCTTTGGTATTTTTAATTGCATCTGTAAAATCACCTTCCATTAAAGAAGTCGCAATTTTACTAATCATCTCTAAATGATTCCTTCCTTCAAATTCAGAAGGAACCAATAGAGCAAACACATTAGCTACTGGCTGCTCATCAAAAGTTTCCCAACTGATTGGATGACGCAGTTTCAAAAAGATAACCGCAGGCTGGTAGATAAAATCACCCTTAGCATGTGGAATGGCGAATGAGTCCTGAAGACCAGTAGACACCTCCTCTTCACGTTTCAAAAAAGCCTCCACCAGCTGTTCGCTTTTATTGACCAACTTATTAACCTTTGCATAATGAGCAATGTATTGAAACAAGGATAATTTATCAGAAACATCTACATCGAGCAAAATATTTTTTGTGTCAAAGTCCATCGTAAGCCCCTTTCTTCTTGCTTGCAATAATACTATAGCATTAGAAACTAGCGGTGTCACTAACACTAATTTCCACTTTAAAAATGAAATATTAGGAGAATTTTTCCCAACTTTCAATCAGCAGCTATGGAAAATTTTTAAAATTTTTGAAGGACTGTTCTGTGTTAAAATAAAAGTACTGAACAATAGGAGGCAGGTATGGCTCAGCTTGATTTTCAACGGTTAGACGACTTACTCAATTATATGATAATACAAACCAGCCCTGTGACACTTGAGAACCTCAGTCAATCTTTTAAGGTATCTGGCCGAACCTTGAGAACAGATATCAAGGCAATAAATAGTTCTATTGTCCCAAACGGAGCTGAAATTATCCTCATCAGAAAAAAGGGCTATATTCTTACATACAGCAACAAAGAAAAATTTAATGATTTTTGGGAAAATGCTCATTCCGGAACCTTCTTATTCACTTCTGCCAAATCCAGAATTCAATACCTGCTGCGGCTATTTTTAACTACCGATCGCTTTATCAGCCAAAAATACCTGATGACAGTCTTATTTGTCAGTCAAAATACCCTCTATAACGATTTTCGAACCTTGAAAACAATACTTGGTGCCTATCATTTAAAAATCGTCAACAAGAGTAATCTAGGCTACATCTTATCAGGAGATGAGCAGTCTATTCGTTTGGCCATTAATAATCTTATTTTTCAAGAGCCCTTAACGGACTTTATCACCGCTGCCAACATGGTAGAAAAAGATATCTGCCTCAATATCAATTACAAACAATTTTCAGAACTTTTTCATAACTCTTTCACCAAACTGGTTCAGCTTGATTCAGATTATTTTCACCGAAACGCCTTTGTCAGTACCTTGCTGGCTCTTAGCCGAATTAAAGACGGTCTCCTTATTTCTGACTTTCAACAGACTGTATCGCTCATCCCTCAGGCACAAAAGGAAATCCAAAACTTCATCAAGAGTGCTGAACAAATATTTCACATTAAAGTGCCTAAAGATGAGCAACAATATTTAATCTATATTTTATCGGAGAATTTTCCCCATATTATTGACTCTGCCATCACTTTATCTGATGCCAGTCTTGTTAACAGCATTGTCCAAGCCCTGCTTTCTGATTTATATACAACTACAGGGGCTTCCTGGGTATTAGATGAAAATCTTAAAAGAAATTTAAAAGATCATATAAAACGGTTGCTCAGTATCCATACTATCAACAGCAGCCGGACAAATCCCATCCTTGAAGCCGTTAAAAACAACTTTCCTTATCCTTTTGAACTTGCTGTTTCAGCCATGCAGAAAATTGAAAAGAAGTTTCAAATCTCATTCACAGAAGATGAAATTTCTTATATCGCTCTCTATTTAGCCAGCGCCATTGAAAACAGCTGCAATAGTTACAATATCTCTCTGGCAATTATCTGCGGAACCGGCAAAATCCTAAGTTCTATTATTGAAAGCAAAATCAAAAAACGCTTCCCCAATACCTTTTCAGAAATTAAAAAGCTGTCTTATCGCGAGTTTGAACATTTAAGCAATAAAAAGGCTTTTCATGTCATTGTTTCTACCGTTCCCATCAAACATCAGCAGCAAAAGCCTATCATTTTCATTGATATGAATCACCTTGACGACGCTCTTTTGCAGATAGAAAACAAACTGAGCACAATGAAAAGAGACAACAGTACAATGAATCTTTTTCGCCCCTCTCATTTCATGCTGGTTAAAGAAAAAATATCAAGAGAAGCTCTTCTTAAAAGGATAGCCGAAATTTTACAGAGTCAAGGATTTGTGACAGAAAACTTTCTGGCAGATGTATTGGCACGTGAAAACATTTCAAGCACTGTTATTAATGAAATCATTGCCTTGCCTCACCCAATCGGAGACAGCGTCAATCAAAGCGCTATATTTTCTATCATTGCTCCTAAAGGCATTAAATGGAGCCACTCCACCAAAGTAAAATTTATCTTTTTGTTGGCTATCAAAGCCAAAGACCTTGAAAATATCCAACACATCTATGACAGCCTTTTAGACTTTGTTTCTTCAGAAAAAAAGCAGGATTGCCTGTTAAAGAATCCCAGTTATAAAACATTAATCAAAATTATCTCAGGACAGCAGACTGATCTAAAAAATGAATACTAAAAAAAGAGGATGAGAAGACTTTTATGATGAGTTTAACGATCATAAAAGTCTTTTCTTTTTCCTCTTAATTAAGTTTGTTTTATTATTTTTTATAAAATGACTGTTATTATTTACTTTCTTCCTGACTCCCCTTTAAAGGTAACTGTCATGGTTGTGGATGCTTTGGACGGTGATGGCAGCACCGTGGATTTGTAGGGCATGCTTGACAATGGAAAGTCCCAGGCCGGTGCCGCCGACTTTTTTCGAACGGCTCTTGTCTACTCTGTAAAAACGCTCAAAAATACGCTCTTGTTCATTGTCATCAATACCAATACCCGTGTCTTTGACCTCCAAGATAACTGTATCCTGCTGCGGCCTCACACTAACAAAGACTTCACCATGTTCCCGATTGTACTTAATAGCATTGTCGCAAAGATTGTAAATAACCGAATGAAGCAGGGCCGGATTGCCTGTTACTAAGGCTGTCTGCCCCGATAAGTTTAAAGAGACTTTCTTTTGGATCGCTTTGGATGAGAGGGTGTCCAGTACATTTTTTGCCACCTGATAGAGATCAACGCTTTCCATCCTTACTTGAGAAGACTCATCCAAATGCGATAAATTAATAATGTCTTCAACCAGCTGAATCATGCGCTGTGACTCAATGTAATTTTTTTCCGAAAACTGCTGTACATCTTGACTGGAGACCAAATCATTAGTCAGCATTTCAGAATAGCCGGCAATCAGGTGCAAAGGAGTCTTCAGCTCAGATACGAATAGAGCAAGATGATGAGATTTATAACCTTCATATGGATAAGGGCAGTCTATGATGACTAAAGTACGCAATAATATTTTTTGATAAATAAAGACTCTTGCTATTGACAGTAAATAGCTTTACGTTAACAAGCAACAAATTATCACTCCCCCTTTTTAGGATAGAACCATACAGAATAAATAATGGGTAAAATGAGCCATATAGTGAATGAAATCGTGATTACGATAGTCATATTTAAAAAATTCGAAAGAAGCAAAATCAAGCAGCAGACCGGTATGTTTAACTTAGCTAAAACATTATGGGTCGCCTTCCAATTTTCCTCATCATTTCTTGTTGAAAAAGTTCTTATACCAATGAATGGGTTGTAAGGAATGAAAGAGCATAGATTACCGATAAAGATAATCACACTGCATAAAAGGAATAACGATAGCTTTGTATCTATAATCATGTTGGAATTGACAATACTCAAAATCATAATTACTACAAACACTAGCATCAATAGCCAACGTAAATTATTCTTAATACCATCACTAAAAAATACTAGAACCTGAATCGTTATTAATAAAGTATAAGTCAATCCAACAAAATTAGAATATTGATGGCTGGTTAAATAATAAGCAGCAAGAAAAGTTAAAAAGCTTATTAGCATAAATAACCTATTGGAACTCTTCTTTTGCATAACTTTTTCCCTCATTTTATTGAAATTATTTTCTTGCTATTATACTCTTCATTTTAGATTTTTCAATAAAAAATGAAGTTATACTCAATGAAAATCAAAATCAGACTAGGTGACGCAAATACAGATTGAACTGTCTTCATCAAATCAAGGCAACAAGGTCTGAGTTTGGTTTTCGAAGAGTATTAGGCCCTTAAAAACCAAAAACACCCCATGGTGTGAACCATGAAGTGTTGATAAATGCTGTATTGTAGCCGTTTCTTAACGTTTTGAGAACTGGCTAGCTTTACGTGCTTTCTTAAGACCTGGTTTTTTACGTTCAACCATACGTGCATCACGTGTAAGAAGACCAGCGCGTTTGAGTGAGTCGCGGAAGTCTGGGTCAACTTCAAGAAGTGCGCGTGCGATTCCGTGGCGGATTGCTCCTGATTGACCGGCATAGCCGCCGCCGATAACATTAACGAAAACGTCGTATGAGCCTTCAGTAGATGTTACTGCAAAAGGTTGGTTGATAACAAGGCGAAGGTCAGCATGCGGAATGTATTCTTCAACATCTTTTTTGTTTACTGTAATTTTACCAGTACCTGGTACCAAGCGAACGCGTGCTACAGCGTTTTTACGGCGTCCAGTTCCTGCATATTGTGCTTGTGCCATTATATTTTACGCTCCTTTCCTCTTAGATAAGTCCTGTAATATCAAGTACTTCTGGTTGTTGTGCTGCATGAGTGTGCTCAGAACCAACGAAGACTTTCAATTTCATACCTTGTGCACGTCCAAGAGTGTTATGTGGAAGCATACCTTTAACAGATTTTTCAATCAAACGCACAGCATTTTTAGAACGCAATTCACCAGCAGAGATTTGCTTTAATCCACCTGGATACATTGAGTGAGTGTAGTAGATTTTATCAGTTGCTTTTTTACCAGTTAATTTAACTTTTTCAGCATTGATAACGATAACAAAGTCACCTGTGTCAGTGTGCGGTGTAAATGTTGGTTTGTTTTTACCGCGAAGAACGCTGGCAACGACTGCTGAAAGACGTCCAAGAGGCACATCCGTTGCATCAACAACGTACCATTTACGTTCAACTTGGCCTGGTTTAGCCATAAATGTTGTTTTATTCATGATTTCTCCTATACGAATCTTATGTTTACAAGTAGTGGATGTTCCGGTCCACTGGTTATTTGAAGGGTTCCGGGGCCTTTCAAATGGGGTAAACAATACCGTCTTATATAATATCAAAAAATCAGTTCCAAAGTCAAGAGGTTTTTATTGGGAAATAAAACTTTTTCTTTGGGACAGTCCTAGCAACTCCATCAAGTCTTTAACATTTCAAAAACAGCCTTCGCAGGCAGTCACAAAGCTAGCTCACTTTGATTCAAAAAACGGTCAGTTTAGCTGAACCGTTTTAATTTTTTAAAAGGCTCTTAGCTAATCTGACCAGAATAAATCATCTAAAGTCTTATCTAAAGCTTTGCAAATCTTAAGGCAAAGGTTAATTGTTGGATTGTAGTCCCCCTTTTCAATAGCTGAAATAGTCTGACGCGAGACACCGACCAAATCAGCTAGAGCTTGTTGAGACAGATCCTTACCAGCCCGCGCAGATTTTAATCGTAAATTTTTCATTCATCGGCCTCTTTCTTATTCCTATAATTTCGATAGAATATGCTGGCTCCCATACAGATTAAAGAAAGAGCTGACACCCACAAAAAAGAGCCCATATCTAAAAACTCCTTAAGAGTTGTATGTTTCACGAAGCCTACTATAACAGTGATAATAAGCACTCCTGCTCCTAACAGCATCACTGGCAGACCGATCCAGCGACCAATTTTTGCAAATTTTCCAAAACGCTGATCTACAAAAAGACTAGCCCCTTTGAGCGTACTATAGCAAACATTTAAGGTAAGGCCTCCCCAAAAAGCAATGTTGAGCAATAAATTTGGCTTTCCTAAGGTCGCAATATAAAGAATAGCCATAACAAACCAAAAAGACAAGGCATAACTTTTGAGTTGGATTTGCTGCTGACGTTCGTCGTAGATAACTTCTTGTTTTGACTTTTCAATTTTCATCTGCATTCTCCCTTTTATCTTGCATCATTTTATAAGCACTCACAAGCAGAATGACAGCAAAAGTTATGATAAACAACAAGCTCATTGAATTGTCCCCTGTGAGATAGAGATGCCCATCATGACTAAATCTGCCTTGGTTCCAATTCTTATATACAATAAACATTTGAATAGTAATCATAATTACATATAAGTACAGGAACCTCTTGCTTTTTTTCGCTGTAAAATAAGCATCATTTAAAATACTGCTGCAGACAAAAACACCTACAATAAGAAAGAGACTGGCCATACCTGCAAAAGCTAGGGTAATGTATTGCCCCAGCTCATCACCCCACATGGCAAGAATGAAATTGAAAGCCATCACAACCCAAGCCGCATTGGTATAAGCTTTCTTTTGCATGAGCAACTGACGTTCATCGTATTCTCGCCTGCCCTTTTCATCCGCATAGAATCGTAGGAACACGAAAACACCTACAGCAATAGCCAATAAAATCAAATTCATAACAAAGTCAAACATAAGAAACACTTCCTTTCTTTTTCATCTTTATCATACTCTTTTAATAGCGTTTTGTCAAATATATTTTACAATAAACATAAAATATTTTCCTAAAAGTAAAATCAGATAAACAAACTTATCTGATTTCAACTTGAAGATAAAGTCTTTTGTGAGACTTTCCTTAGGTGATGCGGACGGCAGCGACTTCCTTCGGAATTCCATGCCTAAGATTTGAGCCTAAGGTCTCAAATCTTCCGAATGGCAGAAACAATGGGGTTTCTGCCACTTTTATCACGGCGGAAAGTCTCGGATTAAGGCTCGCTTCGCTCGCAAACCAAAGCCATTTAATCGATATTTGAAGAACTTCAAAGCATGTTTGCATTGAAAAATGTGTTTGTCTACACTCTAAAATCAGATAAGCAAACTTATCTGATTTCTTGTTTATCTGGCATCTTTACCAATAGTAAAGACCGCTAAAGTATTGGGGCCGACATGGGCGGAAATAACTGGACCTAATGGCAGTATCAAAACTTCTGTTATTTCTTCGTTTTCTAACAGCTGGGCCCTTAAACTCTCTGCCGCTTCACTGTCATTGGAATAGGCTACGACTGCGGTATCATGATTAAGATCGGCTGTTGCTCGCTTTATCATCTCTTTCATTCCCTTTTTACGGCCACGCAGTTTGGCCAGCGGTACTAATTTCCCACTCGGATCCAGCCATAGTAAAGGTTTGATATTGACCAGACTTCCTACGACTGCCGAAGTTTTTGAGAGTCTGCCTCCCCGCATCAAATGATAAAGATTGTCCACCAAGAAGAAAGTCCGCAAACGCGGTCCTATATCAAGAATCATGTCTTTCGTTTCCTGAAGCGTTTTTCCTTGTTGGCGTGCCTGAGCTGCCAGCATGACTAAGTAACCTTCACCGCCAGCAGCCGCCAAAGTATCAACAATTTCAATGATTGCCTGCGGATATTCTTCCAAAATCATATCACGCGCCATAATCCCTGACTGATAGGTTCCTGACAAAACAGAAGAAAAAGCAACATAAAGTACTGCTTCCCCAGCTTCAGCTGCTTGTCGAAAAAAGGTTTCAAACTGACCGGCATTAATCTGGCTCGTTGTGGGTTTGCTACCTGCAGCCATTCTTTCCAGCAACACTTCACTGGTCAAGCGGTTAGGTCCCACCGTCTCATACGTGACATCATCCAACTGAACAGTCAGTCCCAGTACTTGAACATTATTTTCCTGAGCCCAGCTTTCCGGTAAATCAGCAGTTGAATCGGTCAAAATTTTAAAAGTCATTTTTCTCTCCCTTTTCTAGATGTTTACTTTCGATTTCTAAAAACTTCATACATAAGAATAGCCGCCGCAACACTGGCATTAAGGCTTTGAACATGACCAGCCATAGGAATGGTAATCATCTCATCAACCTGCTTTTTAATATTGGCCGAAATGCCCTTGCCTTCGTTGCCGATAATGAGCGCCAGTTTCCCTGCGGTATTCCACTTGTGAGATGGAGTGCCGTTCATGTCGGTTCCAAAAACCCAAAAGCCAGCTTCTTTTAGCTTATCTAAGGTTTGACTAAGATTGGTCACTCGGGCAACAGGAACATGCTCTACTGCTCCAGTTGAGGTCTTAGCAACAACAGGTGTCACGCCAACAGCACGGTGTTTAGGAATGATGATACCAGTTACAT
Organism: Streptococcus ratti FA-1 = DSM 20564; assembly: GCF_000286075.1. Classification (GTDB taxonomy): domain Bacteria; phylum Bacillota; class Bacilli; order Lactobacillales; family Streptococcaceae; genus Streptococcus; species Streptococcus ratti. Next base: position 99,803 of record NZ_AJTZ01000006.1, read on the forward strand.
TAGTTGCATCAGCTGTCCGCAAGATGGAGCCAAAATTATGAGGATCATTGAGACCATCTAAAATTAAAATTAGTGGATTCTCTTCCTGCTCTGCCTTTTTCAAAATAGCCTCAAATTCAGCATAGGCAAAGTCGGACACACGCAAGACAAATCCTTGGTGAACAGCAGCATTTGTCATATCGCTAAGTGTTTTTTTAGGTGTCCAAGAGATGGAGACTTTCTTCTCTGCCGCCAAATCCTTTATCTTCTCAACGTTCTTGCCACGCAGGTCATCCTGAATATACAGTTTATTGCCGGTATTAGCTTGAAGCGCCTCAGTTACAGCATGGACACCATAAACCATATCAGCATTCTCAGTTTGATTCATTCGTTTTTCTTTCATGATGTTATTATAGCATGAAAAGCAGAGCTTGCTTAATAAAAAAGATTTCAAGTTGACAAGATGATATTCTAGTAGTAGAATACTTTTATTCTACTACTAGAATAAAAGGAGACTTATATGACCATTTCACTGACCGAACAATTGATTCTTGGCATTTTGCTTGAGGGGCCACAACACGGCTATCATATTGAGCAAGTCATCAAAGAACGCGGCATGCGCACATGGACGGAAGTTGGCTTCTCATCGATTTATTATGTTCTTGATAAATTGGAGAAAAAAGGACTGGCAACCGCTACTTCTGGCAAAGGAAAAGAGAAAAAGGAATTTCAAATCACCAAAGAAGGACTGGAGGCGCTAAAAGCAAACTCTAAGAAACTCATTAGCGAGCGCAGGCCAGCTAACGCTCACCTAATGACGGGACTGGCAACTGCCTATCTTTTAGATGACAAAGAGCTGCGCGCAGCATTTTTCAAGCGCAAAGAAAAGCTAGAGGACGATCTTGCAGATATGCAAAACAAACAAAGTAAGGAGCAGCATAAGGCTCCTATCGCCCAACAACTCTTCAGTCTTGGTCAGACACTGCTAGAAGCTGAACTTGACTGGATCAAGCAAGAATTACAGAAACTGGAGGACTAAAATGGCTTTTGATTTCAAAAAAGAATTTAAAGCATTCTACCAACCTAAGACAAAACCAAGCATTATCACTGTCCCTAAGATGAACTATCTAGCCGTTCGCGGAACGGGAGATCCTAATCAAGAAGACAGCGCCTATAAAGAGTCTATTGAGTTACTGTATGGGGTTGCCTATACCCTAAAGATGAGCCATAAGACTGACTATAAGATAGAGGGATTTTTTGACTATGTTGTCCCGCCTCTTGAAGGTTTTTGGTGGCAGGAAGATAGGGAAGACGTTGATTATGGGCATAAAGAGCAGTTTTCTTTTATCTCAGTCATTCGTCTGCCTGATTTTGTAAGCAAAGATAATGTTGACTGGGCTATTAGCCAGGCAAGCAAAAAGAAAAAACGAGATTTTTCTAAGGTAGAATTTTTTACCTATGATGAAGGCTTGTGTGTCCAATGCATGCATGTTGGCCCTTACAATGATGAACCTAAAACCGTTGAAGCCATGCATCAATTTATGGAAGAAGAAGGTTATGTTCTTGACATCACGCTTGAGCGCATGCACCATGAAATTTACCTAGGGGATGTTCGTAAAACAGCAGCAGAAAAATTAAAAACAGTCCTTCGACACCCGATTAAGAAGAGCGTCTAAATACCGTTATTCCTCTATTTATAGCCAAAGAAAATCAGATTCAGATCATAAGATGCATCCAAGAAAGCAGCATCATGATATCAAACCCACCAACCTGCTTAGCCTCATAAGGAATTCCCTGTTTGTAGAATTTTGGTTTAAAAGGTGCAAGCACCTGTTCTTTAAAATAAGGCCTTCTTTCTGCCACAGGCATTTTCAGCAAATCACGATAGACCTTATCTGAAATATGAATGGTCATTTATTTTCCTCCTATACCTAACAGTATAAAGGGTGACGTAAGGTTATAGTCAAGTAGTTAAAAAACAGTTTTCGATGAAAACTGTTTTTTAACTACTCTCGACTACCTCAATACACCAATCAATCAACTCTTCTAAGCGCTCAACTTGATTAGTCATGTGAAGATAGCCCATGACCGCCTCAAAACCCGTTGACATCTTGTAGGTGACGACATCGGTATTTTTAGCCTTGGTATGGCTGTTGGCATTGCGGCCGCGACGGTAAATATCTTCTTCTTTTTCGGTCAATAGCTGTGCTTCCAATATTTTAGTGATTAACATGGCCTGCGCCTTGGCTGATACATAGCGAGTCGCTTTGCGGTGCAGTTGATTGGGCTTAGTAAGCCCCTGAAAAATCAGGTGTTTACGAATATAAGTGGAATAAATAGCATCACCTTCAAAGGCAAGGGCAAGCCCATTGATTAAATTGACATCAACCGCCTTAGTCACGTGTCCACCTCACACCGTCCTTGGTATCAAGAAGCTTGATGCCTTGGGCTGCCAATTGGTCACGGATAGCATCTGCGGTTTCAAAATCACGCGCTGCCCGCGCTGCCTGACGTTCTTCAATCAGTTTTTCAATGTCAGCATCCAAAACTTCTTCAACAAAAACGATACCAAAAATTTGGAGAATTTCTGCAAATTTATCCTTCACCGCTTGATTGTAATGACCTGAATTAATCCATTTAGCCATTTCAAAAACAACCGTAATACCATTGGCAGTATTAAAATCTTCATCCATAGCTTCTTGGAATCTTTCCAAAAGTTGGGCAAATTCCGCTTCGTCTACCGTATCTGTGAAGGGCTGTTCATAGGTATTTTTCAGATATTTGAGATTAACTTCAGCATCATGAATAGCTTTTTCTGTGAAATTAAAGGGTTTTCGGTAATGCTGAGTTGCAAAGAAAAAGCGCAAAACCTGTCCATCCATTGTCTTGAGGGCATCGTGAACAGTGATAAAATTTCCTAAAGATTTAGACATTTTTTCATTGTCAATATTGACAAAGCCATTGTGCATCCAGTAGTTGGCAAAAGGCTGTCCTGTTTTTGCCTCTGACTGAGCAATCTCATTGGTATGGTGAGGGAATTCCAAGTCAGCGCCGCCGCCGTGAATATCAATAGTGTCCCCTAAAATCTCAGTTGCCATTACAGAGCATTCAATATGCCAGCCGGGACGCCCCTGACCCCAAGGACTGTCCCAGGAAATTTCCCCTGCTTTGGCGGCTTTCCAAAGGGCAAAATCAAGCGGGTCTTCTTTGAGCTCACTTTCGGCATCTACTCGGCCGCTGGCTCCGATTTCTAATTCTTCCAAGGTCTTATTGGCAAGAGCAGCATAATGATCTGATTTACGAACCCTAAAATAAACATCTCCTGCTGTTTCGTAGGCAAAGCCCTTGTCCACCAAAACCTGCACAAAATCAATGATTTCATCCATATAATCAATGACACGCGGGTTGGCAGTCGCCGGCTTAACACCAAGGGCTGCAACATCTTCTTTGAAAGCGGCAATAAATTTATCAGACAATTCCTTGGTGGTCATACCAGCTTTTGCCGCTGCCTTGATAATTTTGTCGTCAACATCTGTGAAGTTGGAAACATAATTAACCCTATAGCCGCGATATTCAAAATAGCGGCGAATGGTGTCAAAAGCTACTGCACTTCTGGCATTGCCGATATGAATGTAATTATAAACTGTCGGACCGCAGACATACATGTTCACTGTATTCTTATGAATAGGCACAAATTCACGCAGACTGCGCGTCATGGTATCGTAAATTTTAATCATCTATCAATTCTCCAATCATTTTTTAGGAGCCTTTGTTTCTCTAATAACAAGCACCTTTTCCCAAGTTAGACTAATAAAGCCAAGCTTTCTTTATAATGTCATCATGCTCTGCTTTCCTTTAATTGTCATTACATAAAGAGCCTTTAACCCCTCTCGTGCTCAAGTCTTTTAAGTCTCTTGTATTTATAATCACCTAGAATTTATAGCCTTGACGAATGCAAGCTGGCTTCCTTGGCTTCTTCCAATTTTTGAAGATAGTATTCACGGCTTTCTTCCATTTCATGGATAGCAATTTCATCTTTTTGACCATGAACGCGGACAACCTTAGCTGGAACACCAACAACTGTCACATCCGCTGGAACATCAGAGACAACAACAGCTCCAGCACCAACTTTTGCTCCGGCACCAACCTCAATGGGGCCAATAACTTGCGCATGTGCTGAAACAAGAGCACCTTTGCGAACAGTGGGATGACGTTTGCCAACATCTTTACCTGTACCGCCAAGTGTTACACCATGATAAAGCATAGCACCTTTTTCCACAATAGCCGTCTCACCAATGACTAAACCTGAGCCATGGTCAATGAAGACACCTTCAGCTATTTCAGCACCTGGATGAATCTCAATCTGTGTCCAAAAGCGCCAAAACTGACTGTGCATCCGTGCCAATAATTTACAATGATGTTTCCACAAGAAATGAGAAATCCGGTGAGCGGCCAGAGCCTTAACACCTGGGTAGGTCAAAAGAACCTCCAGCGACGTCCGTGCTGCGGGATCTTTTTCTTTGACAATATTAATGGTTTCTTTCCACCAACCCATGTTCATCTCCTTCTGCTTTTAATCCATACCAGACCATTCGACAACAATTTGTTTGTCATCAAAGGGATTGATAACCACTCCCAGAGCTGCTTCTTCGGTTTTTGGATCTTGAATATCCGCTATTTTCCAAGTCATGATAACACCCTGAGCTTCTCTAAATGGGAACCCAAATTCCTTGTCATGGTACCATTTGACAAAGCTAGGCAGGTTAGAAAAAATCGGCACATAGCTTTCCCCATCCGGATTTGACATGGTTGGAAAGCCCTTGTCAAAATCTCCGTTTTCTTTAGGATGAATAAAAGCCGGCACCAGATAGTATTTATCTAAAATATCTGCCGCTTGGTTTTCTTCACTAAAAACGGTATTTAGGATAGCAGTATAATTGTTGATAAACTGTACCATCTCATTGCTTTTAAAAATGGTAGAGTTGCCAAAATCTCCTGTGCGCTTAATGTTATAGACAATGCCGTTCAAACCGTTGACAATGACTTCTTCCAAAACTTCAAGACTCGGACGCTCTACCCAATTTTGCTTTCTGGCACTGGTTTGCTGCGCCCTGAACAGCTTCAAATCTTCCATATCTGTAAAGACAGGCGTCACCTTTTGCCCTTCAAGCGAAATGGCATAGGGCTGATCGCTTGCCAAGACAGGGAAAGAATGCAGACTGTTGACAAGGGTTAAACTATTTAAAAAATTATCAGGTTCCTTGATAAAACTCCGCAGAGCCATGTCAAGTTCTTTGTTAAATTTATGCATCATGTTTTTCTTCTTTATCCTTATGCTTTTTTTCAGGACGATGATGTTTTTCAGATTTATGATGGCTGGAAGTTTTTTCCGCTTTCGGCGGCCGCGGAAGAAGAGCCTTCATAGAAGCATCAACACGTCCCTTGTCATCTATTTTGATAACCTTAACGGTAATCGTATCCCCTATTGCCAGTACATCTTCGACTTTATTGATTCGGCTCCAGGAAATCTCAGAAATATGAACCAAAGCATCTGTCTGGTCAAACAGGTTGACAAAGGCTCCAAATTTTTCAATGCGGACAACCTTAGCCTCATAAACCTCACCGACCTTTGCTTCACGCACCAAGTTCTTGATAATTTCCTTAGCACGGTTGATAGCATCTTGATCGCTGGAGTAAATGGCAACATTGCCTTCGTCATCGATGTCAATTTTAACACCGGTTTCTTCAATGATTTTATCAATGGTCTCACCGCCTTTACCAATGATAATCTTGATCTTATCAACATCAATCTTAATGGTATCAATTTTTGGCGCAGTCGGAGCCAATTCCGAACGGGGCTCAGAAATAGTCGCCTCAATTAAATCAAGAATTTCAAAGCGAGCTTTTTTCGCCTGAGCAAGAGCTTCCTGCAGAATCTGCGGTGTGATTCCAGCAATCTTAATGTCCATCTGCAGAGCTGTAATTCCTTCGCGGGTTCCGGCAACCTTAAAGTCCATGTCCCCAAAGTGATCTTCAAGCCCTTGAATATCTGTCAACACAGTATAATTGGTACCGTCTGAAATGAGCCCCATAGCAATTCCGGCAACCGGTGCCTTAATAGGCACACCGCCAGCCATGAGGGCAAGAGTCCCCGCACAGATAGAAGCCTGCGAAGATGAACCATTTGATTCCAAAACTTCTGCTACCAGACGAATAGCATATGGAAATTCTTCTAAGCTAGGAAGAACTTGCGCAAGAGCACGCTCGCCCAGAGCTCCGTGACCGATTTCACGGCGGCCCGGTGCGCCGTAGCGGCCCGTTTCACCGACAGAATACTGTGGAAAATTGTAGTGGTGCATAAAGCGCTTCTTATGCTCTGGATCAAGACCGTCAACAATTTGTGTTTCCCCCATCGGAGCTAAGGTCAACACTGATAAAGCCTGAGTCTGGCCGCGTGTGAAAAGACCAGAACCATGCACCTGCGGCAGAAAATCAATTTCCGCATCCAATGGACGGATTTCATCAACACGACGGCCGTCAGGACGAATCTTATCTTCGGTAATCAAGCGACGTACTTCTGCGTGTTCCATTTGTTCAAGGATTTCAGCAACGTCACGCATAATTGTTTCGTAATTTTCATCATCAGCGTAGCGTTCTTCGTAAACAGCAATGACTTGCTCTTTAACAGCTTCAGTCGCTGCTTCACGCGCTTTTTTCTCTTCAACTTGAACCGCTTTTTGAAGATCAGCATTGTAAGCTGTGATAATTTCAGCTTGCAATTCTGGATCAACCTGAAGCAACTCAACCTCAGCTTTTTCTTTGCCAACTGCTGCTACGATTTCTTCTTGGAAAGCGATCAGCTCACGGACAGCCTCATGTCCCTTAAGAAGCGCTTCAAGCATAATTTCTTCTGGCAATTCTTTGGCGCCGGATTCCACCATGTTGATGGCATCTTTGGTACCAGCAACAGTTAATTCAAGAAGTGACGCTTCTTTTTGCGCAGCTGATGGATTGATGATAAACTGACCATCAATGTAAGCCACCTGCACTCCGGCAATGGGCCCATTAAAGGGAATATCAGAAATTGAAAGAGCAAGCGAACTGCCAAACATGGCTGCCATTGGAGCGCTGGCATCTTCATCATAGGAAAGGACAGTATTGATAACCTGAATTTCATTGCGGAAGCCTTCCGCAAACATCGGACGGATGGGGCGATCAATAAGGCGGGCTGTTAAGGTTGCATCTGTTGACGGGCGTCCTTCGCGCTTGTTGAAGCCACCTGGGAATTTTCCGGCAGCATACATTTTTTCTTCATAGTTGACTTGCAGCGGGAAAAAGTCACCTGTTGACATTTTCTTAGACATAACAGCAGCTGTAAGGACAGTTGAATTTCCATAGCGAATAACAGCAGCTCCATTGGCTTGTTTAGCAACCTGACCGATTTCAACCACTAACTTTTTACCAGCAAAGACTGTTTCAAACACTTGTTTCGACATTATTTTCTCCTGAAAAATTGTTCTACGTGTTTTCCACAAAATTGAAGAAGTAAGCATCAACAACCCTAGGACCGCGGTTTATTCCGACGGCTGATAAAATTTACTTTGTAAATCATTCATTCAGCTGCGTCTTATGATTAGCTTTAAAATCAGGCTGAACTTACTTCTTCAACTTTGCACAAAACCACGTATCCCGTTTATTTTAACATATTTTAGAGGAAAAGAAAAAGAGAAGAAAGGGCTTTTTACGGGTTTGGTCCGGAAATCCGTTTGCTCTATTCCATTTGTATACAGTCATTGCCTCTTTTTACTTGCAAAGGAATGTCTGCAAGATTAATAAGAGCTGTATTTACCATACGGCCACTTTATCCACCGGCAAGCTGTTTTTTGATGATTTTTTAGCAAAATTCACATCATTACTTTTTTAGCTTCACTCCTTAGTTTAAAACGCTTTTCAATCACTTTCTTATTAATTTTAAGGGAAGACTTAACTTCTTCTGAAATGTAAATATACAAGCAAGCGATAAGTTCCATTTTTAGTTTTTGTAATTGACATAGTATTCTCCTTTTGAATTGAGCTAGAAAAATACAGTCATTTTTTTAAACGTGTACAGAAATTGCTTTGAACATACTCTCTCAAGGCTTTTCGGCAATCAGCAAAGTTAATTATCCGTATCCCCAAACGTATCAAGGGATTAGCATGTATTTCATGTGTGTTCGTCCCCCATTAGATTTAAAATGTGCAGAACATTTGGCAAATAATTTCCAGTATGCCCGTATAACAGAAGAAGGACTATTGTTACAAAGCCTTTTTGACTAGTCAAAATTTCAGCGAGAGGGGAACAAAAAACTTATACGAAAGAGCAACTCACTCAAGCGTTGAAATCAGAAACCAGCAATACCATGTCTGATGAGGATAAAATAGACCTCATCAAACTTAAATATGAAAAAGATATTCAGAAGAAAACCGACAATCTTATCTCGTTGTATAAAGACCAATCAGATAAAGAACTTGATGTAATTCGATTTGCAAAGATAAGTTTATAAAGAATTAATGAAGAAAAACGCTATAGCACCAATTATTTATAGTGTTTCCAATTTTGATCGTTTCGATATTTCAATAAAAATCAAAATAACTCTGGTAAAATTGATTTAATAGTGATATAATCTAGTGCAAGAAAGTGAGGTGTAATATGTTTGACAACGAGTTAAGAGTGAAAATCTTAAAAGCTCTAGCAGACCAAGCGCGATTAGAAATAGTCCGTACATTATATGTAGAAGATAAAGAAATGGGGTGTGGCCAGATAAGTGAAGGAATGGGAATTGGGAATTCAACTATTTCGTACCACTTAAAAACATTAAGAGAAGCTGGATTAACATACACGAGGCGAGAAGGACAAAATAGGTATATCACTCTAAGAAAAGAAACTTTTGAAAAGTATTTACCTGGTTTTCTGGAAACTCTTGTAAAAGAATAGTGATAAAAAGCATTAAAATAGTACTTTTAATGCTAAAATTTAATAATTATATTTCGATATTCATTGTAATATAAAAATATCGAAATAAACTAATATTTATTGTGAGGTAAAAGTAATGTCTAATTTAAGTTTGTCAAAAAGATTGACCGTTGTTGGTTTTTTTATTGCAGTATTTATTGTAGGGCTAGATTCATTTATTATTTCGTCCCTTCTGCCTACAATTGCGACTGCTTTTTCTACTAAGGTGGCTAATGTTGGTTTTGGAGTCACTGTGTATGCTATCTTTTATGCTGTCGGTGCACCTATTATTGCACCTTTTTCAGAAAGATTGCCCCGAAAGATGATGATTGTGACAGGGCTCCTTTTGTTTACAATTGCAACTTTCCTTTGCGGAACAGCTACCAATTTAACTTCTTTTTATATTTTTAGAGCATTGGCTGGACTTGGTGCTGCTATGTTCACTCCAAATGTATATGCTTATATTGGGAACAATTTTGATAAAGAAGATATTGGAAAAATCATGGGAATAGTGATGTCAGCCTTGTCCCTTTCAATTGCAGTCGGTGTTCCAGCAGGTTCTTTTATTGCTAATTTGTGGAACTGGAATTGGACATTTTTTGGCTCCTCAATTTTTGCAGCAATTTCATGGATTTTAATTATTTTATTTGTTGAAAAAGATGTTAAAAATCAAAATGCTATCATAAGTAATCCTTTAAGCCACTACATCAATGTTATCAAAAATCCAAGAGCTTCTCTGGGATTACTAACAATGCTATTTTGGATGTATGGTTTCTATGCCATTTATACCTATTTAGGAACTTATATCGGTCAAAGTTTTCATTTGTCAGTTGGGGCTATTGGATTAGTTTTCATGGTTTATGGTCTTAGCAATTTTGTTAGCAGTTTTAGTGGTGGTTGGATTGGTAGTAGCTTTGGAATGAAAAAGGTTATTCTTTTTTCTGGAATTATTAGTTGTGTTGCTTACCTTATTTTAGGAGTAAAAGGTATTAACTTAGTTCTATTCATTATTATTTTAGCAATTCTAGCCTTTGCTCAAGGTGTTGGCGCACCGCAGTTAACAACATTTAACGCAACAATTCTTCCAGAAAGTCGAGCAACTATGACATCACTAAACAGCTCATTCCTATACTTGGGGTTGACACTAGGTTCAGCTTTAGGAGGTGTGCTGATAGAAAATCTATCATTTACTGCTATAGGCATTAGCGCAGTTGTATCGACAGTTATTGCAATCCTTATTTCACAAAATATTATCAAAGAAGGAGTATAGTATAAAATGACAAAAGATATACTAAGTAATAATGAAATTTTAGAAAGCTCGTAAAGCTAGTCAATTTAGTAAGCGTTAATCTGTTTGTTCAGATTATCTTACGGCTTAGACACTTCTCGATTTAGGAAAGTGTTTTTTTATCTAAATTGACCGAACAGTTGACGTAGCTGTTGCGGATTTAGTTGCTTACAGATACGGCTGCACAGAAAACAAAGTTTTCGTGCCTCAAAACGCTAAGAACCAGCTACAACACAGCACATTCAAGCACTTCATGGTTCATACCATGGGGTGTTTTTTTCGGCTCTATGATATCTGTAATGGGTGAAATCCCCATCAGGAGTTTATAGCCTCTTTGAGTACACAAAAAACCTCAGACGAACGCTTTAGAACTAGACAACTCAAACGCTAGATTTGAGGCGACTAACAAACTCATCAAAGACATTAAGCATCAAGGCTTCAGCTATCGCAATTTCCCTAACTTCAAGAAACGAATCTTATTGTCACCGAATATCAAAAAGGAGAGAACACATGTCATTCTCCCCAAAACCTAGCTTTTCACCAGCCACTGCAGTTGACAAGGAAGCCACAAAAAAAAGAGTTTGGACAAAAGTCCCAAACTCTCTCAATCTATGCAGCATCAACTGCTTGACACAGTGGTTTATTGGAAGTCTTCATCCCTTGCTAAACAAGTAATAACGGCCATCCTAATAAACTGTGCGGAGGCGGGATAACAAAATCGGAATCCCATTTTAATAACGATTTACCGATTTTTGTCCCACTCTCGTCTTTTTAATTTCTTTCGGACACCTTTAAATTAACGGCGAAGTCCGAGTGAGCTGATAAGATCACGGTAACGGTTAACGTCTGTACGGCGAAGATAAGCCAAGAGGTTACGGCGATGACCGATTTTTTTCATCAAGCCACGGTAAGTTGCGTGGTCTTTTTTATGCTGTTTAATGTGTTCGTTGAGGTGGTTGATTTCCCAAGTCAGGACAGCAACTTGCACTTCTACTGAACCCGTGTCGCCCTCGTGACGGGCATACTGTGCGATGATTTCATTTTTTTTCTCTTTTGAGATTGCCATAATATATTCTCCTTCTGAATCCTTAATCCGAGTTCTGGGTTTTGGCGAATCCCGGAACCAAGAAAAGGTTACTTGTCTTAAAGACAATTCTTATTCTAGCAAATTAGCACCCCAACGTCAACTGATTTTCTTTGGTGAGCAAAATGCAAGCCTTAGCTAACAGCATCGGTAATATGGTAATATTTTATACTAATTGAAAAAGGCCCGCCGAAGCGGACCCTGACTGCAAACTATATCAATAGAGCTTAGAACATATCAATCAAAAGCTGTTTCAATTCTTCAATGTATGGCTGACGCGGATTAGCTGGCGTACATTGGTCATCGTAAGCCAAGCTTGCCAAACGGTCAACTGCTGCATCAAAGGCTTTCTTAGTAACCCCATTAGCTGACAGTTTTGGTTCGACACCGACAGCGTGCATCAATTTGTCAATGCGTGCGCAAAGCGCTTCAACTAATTCAGCATCGTCCTTGCCTTTAAGACCGAGGTGACGAGCGATATCTGCATAATCACGCTGTGCACGGTATTCTTCGTAACGTGGATAAACAGAACGTTTCACATTGCCAGAAACCCCATTGTAGCGAATAACATGCTGCATAGCGATAGAAATTGCTAGACCATGCGGAAGTCCAAACTCACCACCTGTTTTGTGAGCCAGTGAGTGGTTGATGCCAAGGAAGGCATTACCGAAGGCCATACCTGCAATAGTTGATGCATAGTGCATGTTTTCTTTAGCTTGTTCACCGCGAAGAGTTGGGTTCTTAGGATCATAGTTATATGCATCTTCCAAGTTTTCAATGATCAATTTAATCGCTTCAAGTGACCATGGACGTGTAAAGTCAGATGCCATTACTGATACGTAAGATTCAAGAGCGTGTGACAAAGCGTCAAGACCTGACCAAGCTGCTGTACGTTTTGGTACAGTCATAACAAATTCTGGGTCAACGATAGCAACTTGTGGCACCAATTCATAGTCAGCAAGAGGGTATTTCACGTGTGTGAAGTCGTCTGTGATAACCGCAAATGGTGTCACCTCAGCACCTGTACCAGATGTGGTTGGGATACAGAAGAGACGTGTTGTTGTTTGATGTTTAAATTTCACGATCCGTTTGCGGATATCAATGAATTTTTGTTGCAATTCAAGGAAGAATTCGCTGACGTTTTCGTAAGAATCAAGCCAAGTATCTTCTTTATCAAGAGATACTTCATAAATGAGACGAGCAATCTTAGACGCGTCAATGGCAGAACCACCACCGATAGCAATGACTGTATCAGGTTTGAAGTCGCGCATTTGTTTAGCAATTTCAATGGTTTGACCAAGTGTTGGGTCAGGTTTGATGGTACCGTAAAGTGATGTCACAACTTTTTCATCACGAAGAGCCAATTGTGCGTAAACAGTATCAACGAAGCCGAATTGAACCATACCTGGGTCAGCAACGATGAGAGCACGTTTCATTGGTTCATACTCATCTTGCAAGTAAGAAATAGCATTTTTTTCGTAGTAAGTTTTTTCTGGCAAACGCACCCATTGAGGACGGTTACGGCGTTTCGCAACAGTTTTCACGTTCAAGAGGTCGCCAGTAGATAAATTGTGTGACAATGAATTTTTCCCCCATGATCCTGTTCCAAGTGTTAAGCTGGCTTGCAATGCATCTGTATAAACATCACCAATACCGCCGACTGAGTCTGGTTGGTTAACCAAGATACGAGATGACTTAAGTGCATCACCGTATTCAGCAACGAATGGATCAGCTTGTGAACCGATTTGGATAGCACAGTTGTGACCGGCACCTTGGTAATCAAGCAAAGCAGCCACAATTTCGATACCCTCTTTGCGGTCTTTAGCTTTGTAAACTGAAAGGAGTGGAGAAAGTTTTTCTGAAGATAATTTTTCGCCGATATTTTTCTTATCAAGTTCAAACAAGAGAACATCTTTTCCTTCTGGCAGTTTTACCCCAGCTTGTTCGCAGATCCACTGTGCGGACATACCAGCAACTGGTCCGTTCACTCCATGGTTATCATTGAAAACAAAATTTTCTAACTTTTTGTAATCTTTCTTAGGCACTAGGTAAGCACCTTTTTCCTGCATTTTGGCAAGCCATTCCTTGTAGATTGGTGCTTCAACAATCGCTGAATTTTCAGTCGCACAAATCATACCATTGTCAAAACGCTTAGAAAGAAGGAGGTCTTCAACTGCACGGTCAAGGTGGGCAGTCGCATCCACATAAACCGCACCGTTACCAGCACCAACACCCATTGATGGGTTACCAGATTTAAGAGCTGCATTTACCATACCAGGTCCGCCGGTTGCCAGAATGGAAGCAATCTTTTTATTTGAAATCAAAGCGCTTGTATTTTCAAGAGATGGGGTGTCAATCCATTGAACAATATTTTCAGGAGCGCCGGCTTTAACTGCTGCATCATACAAGATTTGAGCGGCATGAGCAGAACATTTTTGTGCTGCTGGGTGGAAGGCGAACACGATAGCGTTACGTGTTTTCAAGGCCACCAAGATCTTAAACATGGTTGTTGATGTTGGATTGGTTGTTGGCACGATACCAGCTAAAACACCAAGCGGTGCTGCGATTTGGATACTGCCGGCAACTTTGTCTTCACCAATAATACCAACAGTTTTTTCATTTTTAATGCGTTCATACACATATTCTGTCGCAAAGTGGTTCTTAGTATCTTTATCTTCGACAACTCCGCGGCCAGTTTCTTCATGGGCTTCTTTAGCCAATTCTAAGGATGCTTCAGAACCAGCAAGTGCCATAGCAGCTACGATTTTATCAACTTGTTCTTGGGAATAAGTTGCGTAAAGACGCTCAGCTTCCAGTGCCTTATCTACAAGTTTACCCGTGTACTGCTGCGCCAATTCTTCAGCACTGAGTTCTGCAGTTTTAGTTGCTTTAGCCATTAAAAAATCCTCCTACATAAGTACTTTACAAAGTTGTTTCCAGAAGAATTGCAGTAGATTAAATCACTTTTAAGCTTTAGCTGACTGATATGCTGATTAGACTTGCAGTTTAGCGCTTTCATTTAAAACCGCACAAGCAGGCGTGCTTTAGTTTAAAAGAAAGATTCCCTAAATTGAGATTGCCCAAATAAGCAGCCAAGCATTAAATTGGTTTAATCCGCTATGCTGTTTGTGATATTCTTCACCAACTATAATAAACTTATTTTTTAAAAAGGTCAAGTATTTTTGTGATTTTTTTCTCAAATTTTTTGCTTAGCTATTTTATCATTAACTAAAAAGCCCCAAAATTGCTATTTGGAGCTTTTAGACCAAGCTTTTGTACGGGCCAGCAGGATGAAGCCCAAAACAAAACTTACAAGAGCAAATATTAAAAAGGCAGCATTCAAGTGCGAACTGATTTGTGCTAACAGCTGCAGAACAACAGAAGCGCAGCCACCGCCAAGATTACAGCCTATGAGTACCAGCGTTGTGGCTGTTGTCAGCTGCTGGCGGGGAATGTGCTCTGAAATTTTATGAAACACCAAGGTCACGCCTAAACTATATACAAAACCGGTAATCAAGGCTCCCAATCCCAAAAGCCATAACTGTTGAGCCTGCCAAAGCAGCAAGAGCCCCACTCCTAAAACTAAAAGAACCAGAGACATCAAATAATCTTTCAGCCAGCTAAGCAAAACACTAAACAGTGTTCCTGCCAGAATACCCATCAGCATCATCAAGCTTAAAATCAGACTGGCTTGACCGGCTGTCCCCAGATGCAGCTTATCAACTAAAATCGGAATGCGCAAGGTATTGGCTGAATTTACCAGAATGACAAAGCTGGCATACAGAGCCATTCCTAAAATATAGAGCAGCTGATGCGGGGTAAAGTTTTCCCTGCGTTCTTGCCTGCTAACTGTTCGTTCTTTGCTTTCCTCCTTCTGCGGAACAAATAAAAGATACAAAGCCAAAATAGGCAGCCCAAAACCATAAATCAAAAAAGCAGCTGACCAAGAATACCCCAGTAGCTGACCGGCTAAAAAGGTTAAAACCGCTGATCCCAACACTTCCATGGAGCCTCTAAGACCCAGCATTCGCACACGTGTTTTTCCCGAAAACCGTTCACTGATAATATTAATAGCACGGGCATTGATTAAGCCAATCCCAAATCCCAAAAGCAAGCGGGACAAAAAAACGACCTCATAAATCTGAACAGCAATTGGTAGCATGCCTCCAAGAGAAAGAAGCGACAACCCTAAAACAACACTCAAACGCTCCGATAGCAGGGCGTTCAGCCAAGGGTTGATCAGGAGAGTCGTTAAAATAGCAAAGGAGGATAGGGATAAAAGCAATTCGACCTGAGCGCTGCTGTAACCTTGTTCTTGATAAAAGGCCACCATTTTAGGCAGGGCAGGAGCGACCGCAAAAGTCGATACCAGCATTAAGGATAAAGATAAAAGGCTGATTTTTTCCATCAACTGTTTCATAAAAACTCCTTGAAAGTAATACCTCAAAGAAAATCAAAATCAGACTAGGCAAGGCAGCAAAGTTAATGGATGCCAAGTGTCTCATAACTAACGACAGCCGCTATAAGTAGTCTGTCTAGCCCTCCTTACTAGCTCGTTAGCGAAATAATATCGATTTCGCTTCCTCGCGTCGGATCGCTCAAGACTATCTGCGATTGAATTCGCTGGCGAAACTACGCGAAGTCCTATGGGAGCTTCGCTAGAGCTCTTACTAGCTCGTTAGCGAAATAATATCGATTTCGCTTCCTCGCGTCGGATCGCTCAAGACTATCTGTGATTGAATTCGCTGGTGAAACTACGCGAAGTCCTATGGGAGCTTCGCTAGAGCTCTCACTAGCTCGTTAGCGAAATAATATCGATTTCGCTTCCTCGCGTCGCAAGCGGCCGCAGTCAGTACTGAAATAGGAGATTGAGGCAGTAAAGCTGGCATCAGCAAAAACAAGAACCTAGCATGAGTTTTTCCAAGAGTAGAAAACTTGTTTTTTCTCGTAAATAGAGTATAATCAAACTTAAGCAAGAAAAATATGACATATGTCATAAACAGGAGGCGCAATCTTGAAAACCTTAACCGATTGGATTCAAGAATTCCAGCTGGAAAATATTTTTCCTGCTCATTATTTTGAAAAGCTGCAGGTTAAATCTTTCTCAGCCGGAGAATGCATCTGCCAGCAGGGCCAAGATTTACAGGCACTGTCTTATTTTGTCCAAGGAAAAATCAAAATTGTCCGCCGTCTCTTTAACGGCAAAGAGCATATCCTAGATATTCAGGATAAACCCACGATTATCGGTGATATTGAATTTTTAACAAATCAGCAGACGGTGTCTTCTGTGATTGCCCTTGAAAAGTCTTGGATTATCCAGCTGCCGCTTGAAAATAATAAAAATATGCTGCTGCAAGATCCGCTGTTTCTGCTTAAATTAGGACAGGGGCTGGCTCAGTCTCTCTACGAACAAAACATTCGTGCTTCAACCAATCTTTCTTATACCGTTAAAGAGCGCCTAGCCAGTCATATTTTGGCTATCCAAAAAGGCGGCACTTTCCAACTGGAGCTGAGCACGCTGGCAGACTCATTCGGTGTAAGCTACCGCCACTTGCTGCGTGTCATTGGGGAGTTCATTGCCCTAGGATTGATCCGCAAGCAAAAACCCTACTATCACATTGTTGATTCTAAGCAGCTGAGCCGATGGCAGATCAAGGAATAAAGGGGTCTTCTAACTTTATTTATCCCTTATTTTGTGCTATATTTATCTTATTGTAAGAACAAGGAGAAAAGAATGTCTATTATAGAAAAACTTACTCGAGCCAGTCATTTGATTGATATGGATGATATTATCCGTGAAGGCAATCCGACTCTTCGCGCCGTTGCCCAAGATGTTACTTTTCCTTTGACCGATGAGGATATTATTCTGGGTGAAAAAATGCTGCAGTTTTTGAAAAATTCACAGGATCCAACAACTGCTGAAAAAATGGGTCTGCGCGGCGGTGTCGGTCTGGCAGCACCCCAACTAGATATTTCTAAACGCATTATCGCAGTTCTCGTTCCTAATCCTGAAGATGAGGACGGCAATCCTCCTAAAGAGGCCTATGCCTTGGAAGAAGTCATGTACAATCCTCGGATTATCGCCCATTCTGTTCAAGATGCAGCACTGGCTGATGGTGAAGGCTGTTTGTCTGTTGATCGTGTGGTTGAGGGTTACGTCATCCGTCATTCCCGCGTTACCATTGAATATTATGACAAAGACGGTGACAAAAAGAAAATCAAGCTTAAAGGCTTTAACTCAATCGTTGTCCAACACGAAATTGACCATACCAATGGAATCATGTTTTATGACCGTATCAACGAAAAGAATCCTTTTGAGGTCAAGGAAGGATTGCTTCTGATTGAATGATTGTCTTTTGCTGATTTTGAAAAGGGAGTGGGAAAGAAGCCAAAAATTGAAAATTTTGGTTCTCACCGCTCCCTAATTTCTAGGCGGTGACCTGAAACGGTCTGGGGAGAGACCATTTCACTCCCACCCCCGCACAGGTGAATCGGTCAGCTCAAGAGCGTAAAACGCGAACGAAACTGCCAGTCAACAATGGTTCATTGACACTGAAGTGCCTAATAAACTGTGCAGGGGAAACTCTAGGTTAGCTAAAGCTAACAGAGTTTCTCCCAACCACTGCCTTATGATGTTAAAACGAACTCTAATTGATGAGGTTGGACTTTTTGCCCAACCTCTTTTTACTTTTAATTCTCGGACGTATTCTCTCCTGTCAATGTTTTAGCAGCATCAACTCTACAAGGTGAGTTGCTCACTGCTTCTCAAAGTGTTGTTGGAGTTGTCAGACAAATTGGTTCTGTTTTAGGTGTTTCTGTTTTTATTTCAATGGTTACTCATAATATGGCAAATTTAAGCCAGTATAATCATTCCAGCATGATAGGAGCTTACATTTCTATCTATAAAATTTGGATTCCTTGCTTAGTTGTTTTCTTATTACTATCTTTCCTATTTCCAAAGAAAAGACGTTACCTAGAAGGACTGACAAAATCATAACATTTAATAAAAACCCCAAGATTAACAATAATAGCCTTGGGGTTTATTTTATGAACTATGGAGTTGTGGGTTTAATCATCTGATTCCCCATAATATTCTAATAGTTTAAAGGCACTTTCAACAAAATAATTGACAGCAATTGGTAAAGCTTCATCTTTGACGATGAAATCATCATGATGCCAGTCGGGTGCATTAGCAGCACCATTGGAGCCGATAAAGGCAAAGACGCCTGGAATCTCTTCTTGATAGGCTGCAAAGTCTTCCCCTCCGGTTGATGGCAGGGTTTCAATCACTTGAGCAAATTTCTTGGAATTTTCAAAAATAAGAGGAGTCAAACTAGCATCATTATAAGTTACTTTGGGCGAATTTCCCCACTGAATGGAAACTCGTGCCCCAAACTGTTCTGCTGTTTGTTCAACAATCTTGCTAAACTTATCAATGACAGCTAATCGAACCTCTGGATCAAAAGTCCGAATAGTCCCTTCAAAGAAGCCCTTCGCTGGCAGAACATTCCAAGTTGTACCAACATCAATATGCGTAACCGATAAAACAGCCGAATCAAACGGTGAGACGGTACGTGCAACAATGTTCTGCAAATTATTGATGATAGTAGTGATAGTTAACACCGTATCCACTCCCAAATCCGGACGGGCTGCATGGGAACTGATACCATTCACAGTCACCTCAAATTGTTCAACTCCGGCCATGATTGCTCCTGAACGCAGACCAATTTGTCCCACTTGCAAATGAGGATTGTTATGGTAGCCGATGATAGCAGAGACGCCTTCAATACCGCCAGCTTCAATGATTTGATAAGCTCCTTGAAAATTTTCTTCAGCAGGCTGAAAGATAAGGCGGACAGTTCCTTTGACTTCTGCTTCTCTTTCTTTCAGAATTTGAGCAGCACCTAATAAACTGGTTTGATGAAAATCATGGCCGCAAGCATGCATAGCTCCATTTTCACTGGCATAAGCAAGTCCTGTTTTTTCAACAATGGGAAGAGCATCAATATCGGCTCTTATAGCTACAATCGGTTCACCAGAACCAATTTCTGCAATGACACCCGTTTTCAAAGGGTAAGATTGGGGCTCAATTCCCAAATCTTTCAAATAATTTTTAAGAAAGGCTGTTGTTTCAAATTCCTTTTCTGAAATTTCAGGATTTTGATGGATATAATGACGAAGTTCTGCTAAGTTTTCATAAAACTGTTCTGACATTTGCTCCTCCTAATCTTCTACAATTTGAAACTATAGTATCATCTCTTTTTAGGCTTGCATAATCTATATTTTTTATGAATTGCCATAAAAAAAAGTTATAGGCAGCAAACGATTTTTGATTGTATATAAAAGGGAGTGGGACAAACCGCGATGATTGTTGTGCAAGCACCCACAGAAAAATGAAAACAAGCTTAAAAGCCCTCGCTAGGTGTATAATCCTAGTGAGGGCTTTGTGGTTGGTAATTTATTGATAACGCTATCGAGGGACAAACTAATCCACTCTGCTGACGAGGACGCCAAAATATCGCTTTAAGCATGAGTATAAAAAATCGGGATTTCGTAGAAATCGATTTTGTAGCCCCACCCTCGCACAGTTGAATAGGTCAGCTCAAGAGCGTAAAACGCGAACGAAACTGCCATTCAACATCTGTGGGTGAGGGCGAAGCCATCATGGATGTCTTGCCCAACCCCTTGGTCAATCACGTAAAATGGTATCTTTATCTTAAGCCACAATCGCCTTAGCGACTTCCTCTGTTGTCATGCGGCTAAAATAATTGTTGGTGTCAATGGTTTTGAGTTTTTCCAAAATATCCTTATATTCATAACGGCTGCCAACAAGGAGCTGTTCGATATCTGATACATCACCGATACCAAAGAAATCACCGTAGATTTTGATCGATTTAATAACTGATTTTTCAACATTGGCATAGGTGGTAATCTTACCGGCAGGATAACGGACACTGCGTTTAATAGTGTATTCTGGTGCTGCTCCGTAAATCCAATCCCAGTTGCCAAACTGCTCTTTTTCAGACTGCCTGATACGCTCCAGCTCAGCTTCTGAAAATTCATACTCTGTCATATCTGGATTTTCTTCTTTGACTTGTTCAAGAAGAGCATCGCGGAAGGCCAATACATCCATTTTTTGAGGCAGCTCATCATTAATATTGGTTACCCGTGCTCGGACAGATTTTATTCCTTTAGATTCAATCTTGTCCTTGCTTACTTTAAGTGCATCTGCTAAAACAGATGTATCCACATCAAACATGAGGCAGCCATGGTGCATCATTCGTCCCTTGTAATAAGCCTGAGCATTGCCGCAGAATTTTTTCCCGTCAATTTCGAGGTCATTGCGGCCGGTAAATTCAGCTTTGACTCCTAATTTGGCCAGAGTATCAATAACAGGTTTTGAAAACGTCTTGAAATCAAATGCCCCTTCATCTGCCTTATTGGAAATAATCGTATAATTCAGATTGTTAAGGTCATGATAAACGGCTCCGCCGCCTGACAAACGGCGGACAACATGGATACCGTGAGCGTCTGTGTATTCCTTGTTAATCTCTTCAATAGCATTCTGGTGCTTGCCGATAACAATAGTCGGCTCATTAATCCATAGAATAAAAATTTCATCTTCATCCAGCATTTCCCTAAAGGCATAAGCCTCCAGAGCAATATTAAAAGCCGGGTTATTCGAATGACTGACAATATACTTCATTTTTTCTCCTAAAAATTATTTAAAGAGGGACAGCTGCATAAGACAGATGCTTATTTCGTCCATCCCCCATCAGATACAATCTAAATTCCTCACTAATCAGCGGCGCCTTGGCGGATTGTGAACGGCTTCGCCCAAAACATCAGCAAATGCTTCGTACATGTTTTCTGAGAAAGTTGGATGTCCGTGGATGGACTGAACCACTTCGTCAACTGTCAGCTCATTTTCCATGATTGTTGAAGCCTCGTTAATCAATTCTGCCGCAGCCGGACCAATGATGTGAACTCCAAGAATTTCATGGTACTTGCTATCTGCAATAACCTTAACAAATCCCTGAGCCTCATTTGAAGCAATGGCACGGCCGTTTCCTGTAAAGCTAGATTTTCCAATCAGCACATTGCCATATTTAGCACGCGCCTCTTCTTCGGTAATTCCGCACATCGCCACTTCAGGATGCGTGTAGACCGCTGCTGGCGTAAAGGCAAGATGAGCCTTGCGAGTGTTTCCCTTAAGAGCGTTTTCGGCAGCCACTTCCCCCATACGGTAAGCGGCATGAGCCAGCATCTTAAGACCGTTGACATCACCGGGAGCATAAATTCCAGGAATAGAGGTTTCTTGGTAATCATCCACTTTAATGCGGCCGCGATCCATTTCAAGGTCAAGTTTTTCAAGGCCCTTCATCTGCGGTACACGTCCGATGGAAAGCAAAGCCTTTTCAGCCACAACTTCTTCGCCGTTGTTTAGCTTCAATGTCAGCTGGTTATTGGCCTCAACAATTTCTTCCAAACCGACAGATGTTTTAATCGTCATGCCCTTCTTAGACAAAATCTTTTGCAGCTCAAGAGAGACTTCCTTATCCATTGCAGGAATAATACGGTCAGCCATTTCAATAACAGTAACTTCAACACCGTATGATGCCCAGACAAGTCCCAGCTCAATACCAACAACACCGCCTCCTATAACAGCCAGAGACTTAGGAATCTCACGCAAATCAAGAATATCATCTGAGGTTAGAACAAGCGATGAATCAATGCCTGGAATGTTAATGCGCGACACTTTGGATCCGGTCGCTAAAATAATGTTATGGCCTTTGATTGTTTCCGAACCAATGGTCACTGTCTTATCAGGATTAACCTGGCCAAGACCATTAAAAATAGCAACTTTATTAGCTTTTAACAGACCTTGAACCCCGCCTGTCAATGTCTTAACAACTGAGTTTTTAAAGTCAACTGTCTTGTCCATATCAATGGTATAGTTGGTTGAAGCAAGGTTGATCCCACGGCCGGCCGCAATCTTAATGCCGTCAAGAATTTCAGCATTTTTCAGATAAGTCTTAGTTGGGATACAACCTTTATTGAGGCAGACTCCGCCGAATTCTGATTTTTCGACGATTGCCACTTTGCCGCCCAACTGTGCACCGCGAATAGCAGCATAGTAACCGGCAGGACCGCCTCCAACAACGATAATATCATACTCATCGTCAGCCAGCGGTGCCCTTTGAGCAACTGCCTGATCTGCCGGTGCATCAGGGACTTCAAGACCAGCTGCCTTGAGATCATCAGCAGAAGCCGCCGGTGCTGCA
This sequence comes from Streptococcus ratti FA-1 = DSM 20564, assembly GCF_000286075.1. GTDB lineage: Bacteria > Bacillota > Bacilli > Lactobacillales > Streptococcaceae > Streptococcus > Streptococcus ratti. Next base: position 122,431 of record NZ_AJTZ01000006.1, read on the forward strand.
TCTGTTTCAACCACTTCACCGGCTGCACCGATATAGCCAATTACTTGCGTTACCGGGACAACTTCTCCATCACCTTTAACAATTTTTAAAAGAACACCTGAATCTTCGGCTTCGATTTCCATATTGGTCTTATCAGACATGATTTCAAGCAGGATATCCCCCTCCTTGACCTCATCGCCTTCTTGTTTTTTCCACTCGATGATTTCACCTTCCTGCATGTCTACACCGAGCTTTGGCATAATGATTTCAGCTGCCATTTTTTTCTCCTTTAAACTCTAGAATAATAATGTCGTTTACCTGTTTATGCTCACCATTTTACAACTATTAGATTAGAAGCTCAAATGGATTTTCCAGTAATTTTTTCAAGTCAACCATAAACTTGGCCCCGTTCATTCCATCGACAATACGATGGTCAATGGTCAGACATAAAGCCATAATCGGCCGAACAGCAATTTCGCCGTCAACAACTATCGGCGTCGCAACAGTCGCACCTACACCCAAAATAGCTGAATTTGGCTGATTGATAATCGGATTGAAGGTCTTGGTGCCAAACATTCCCAAGTTAGTGATGGAGAATGTTGAACCGGACATTTCAGCCGCTTTTAACTTGCCAGTCTGCGCTTTTTTGATGACATCCTTTGATGCCACAACAAACTCTGATAGACTCATCTGATCAGCTCCGTGAACAACCGGCACAAGAAGGCCTTCATCAAGGCCTACGGCAATACCTAGATTGACAAACTTGTGCAGTTCAATTTCTGTCGCATCATTAATCAAAGAAGCATTGAGGTACTGATGCTCAGGTTTCAGCAAGGTTTTGACAACCGCCATGCCAATAAGATCGGTAAAGCTGACTTTCAGACCTGTTTTTTCCATAATAGGATCAATCAGTTTTTTTCGCAGAGCAATCATTTCTGTCATATCAATATCATAATTGAGGGTAAAGGTTGGTGCTGTCAGATAAGAGTTAACCATACTTTTAGCAACTGCCTTGCGCATAGCTGACATCTTAATAACTTCAACACCTTCTGGCAATTCTGCCGCTTTTTCAACAGGAGCTGCAGCAGTTTTTTCTTCAGCAGGCTTGCTTGTCTCAAGTACCGCTAAGATATCTTCTTTGACAATTTTACCATCAAAACCTGTGCCTGAAACACCAGCTAAATCAATCCCCTTATCTGCAGCCATTTTCCGAGCTAATGGAGTTGCCTTAGGCTGAGCTGCTTTGAAATCTTCAACATCATCTTGATGAATGCGCCCATTCGCACCTGTACCCGGAACCTGACTGAGGTCAATATTTAGCTCACGCGCAGTTCTGCGTGCTGCAGGTGTTGCCCGCACTTTACCACTCCCTTGAGGAGCTGCAGCAACTGCTGGAGAAGAAGTTGCTGGCGTTTTTTCAACAGACGCTGGGCTGTCTTCTTGAGAAGCTGGGCTTACTTGCGATGAAGTTTCTTTTGTTTCAACCACTTCACCGGCTGCACCGATATAGCCAATCACTTGCGTTACCGGGACAACTTCTCCGTCACCTTTAACAATTTTTAAAAGAACACCTGAATCTTCGGCTTCGATTTCCATATTGGTCTTATCAGACATGATTTCAAGCAGGATATCCCCCTCCTTGACCTCATCGCCTTCTTGTTTTTTCCACTCGATGATTTCACCTTCCTGCATGTCTACACCGAGCTTTGGCATAATGATTTCAGCTGCCATTTCTTTTCCTTCCTTTATAAAATCAAGATTAGAACAGAGCTGTTCCAATTCTTATTTTATTGTTTTTACATGTAGAGACTGCACAATTTCTAAAGCTTACACTGTTCTATCCAAATAAATTGCTGCAGCCTTTTTAGCTATAGCCAGTGTGATAGCTGAATCACCCCAGCGGTCAAACAGATTTTGGGCAAGAATAAGGCAGTCATTTGCTCTTATTCTTCTGCTCAATTTATTTTCCCATTAGCCTCTGCCTTTACGAACCTGCTTGTAAATAGCTGTTTTAATTTTTTCCACATTTGGTAAAATTGCATTCTCCAGAACATTGGAATATGGAACCGGCACATCTTCTGAAGCAAGGCGGATGATTGGTGCATCCAGATAGTCAAAAGCTTCACTTTCAGTAATCACAGTCGCAATCTCACCGATAAAACCGCCTGTCTTATAGGCATCGTTGACCAGGATAACCTTGCCAGTTTTCTTGACAGAGTTAATAATCAAGTCTTTATCAAGCGGAATTAGAGTTCTAGGGTCCACTACTTCGACACTGATTCCTTCAGCTGCGACCTCATCGGCTGCCTGAAGCACACGCTCAAGCATACGGCCGTACGATACAATCGTCACATCGCTTCCTTCGCGTTTTATTTCCCCCTTGCCGAGCGGAATGTAGAAATCAGGATCTAAATTAACTTCCTCTTTCTTGCCATAAAGAGCCTTAGGCTCCATAAAAATAACAATATTATTATCGCGGATGGAAGATTTTAACAAGCCCTTGCTGTCATTAACCGTTCCTGGTGCAACAACCTTAATCCCCGGAATATGCGTCAGCCAAGCTTCCAAAGACTGTGAGTGCTGGGCAGCTGAACCAATTCCTGAACCTGATGCCACGCGGAAGGTCACAGGGGTTTTCAGTCCGCCTCCAAACATGTAATTAGCCTTGGCTCCTTGATTGACAATAGCATCCATAGCAATTGTAATAAAATCCATGAAGGTCAAGTCTACAATTGGACGAAGCCCTGTCTGAGCAGCACCAACAGCAGAACCTGCAATAGCAGCTTCTGAAATTGGGGTATCTTTAACACGTTTTTCGCCAAACTCCGCCAGCATACCAACAGAAGTACCGAAGTCCCCGCCGTAAACACCGACATCTTCTCCCATCAGGAAGACCTTATCATCTTTGCGCATCTCCTCGCTCATCGCAAGATTGATTGCTTCGCGCAAAGCTACTACTTTTGTTTCAGTCATTTAAATTCTCTCCTCTATCAAAAAGTAAACTGCTCTTTTTTTCTAAGCACAGAGCACGGGCACAAATGCTGCTCCGCCTATTAACTGTTACAGTTCTCAGGCTGTTTTTGACAAGATGGCTTAATCAACCCAGACATCTTCAAAAGCCACTGAAAGTTCTGGTTCTGGGCTGTCCTGAGCAAATTTGACAGCCTTTTCAATTTCCTTGGCAACCTCTGTTTCAATAGCATCGAGCTCCTCATCGCTAGCAATTTTATTGTCTGTCAAATAAGTACGGTATTTCTTCAGAGGATCCTTAGCCTTCCAGGCATCTACTTCTTCCTTGGTACGGTAAGCACCAGCGTCAGCAGTTGAATGTCCAAACCAGCGGTAAGACTCAACTTCGATGATAGCAGGACCCTTGCCTGCTCGCACATAGTCAATCACTTCCTGCATTTTTTCGTAAACAGCAATAACATCGTTGCCGTCTTCAACATAATATCCCGGAATACCATAAGCATCTGCACGCAGGTAAAGGTGAGGAATCTTAGTTGAATAATTAATATCCGTAGAAATTCCGTAACGGTTGTTGATAATAAAGAAGATAACCGGCAGATTCCAAACTGCAGCCAGATTGACAGATTCATGAAATGACCCTTCGTTTGTTGCAGAATCACCTGAAAAAGCAATAACAATATTGCCTGTCTCTTCATACTGCTGGGTCAAAGCAGCACCAACTGCCAGAGCATAGCCGCCGCCAACAATCCCGTTGGTTCCGTAGTTACCCTTCTCAAGATTGGCCAAGTGCATAGAACCTCCGCGGCCTTTAGAGGAACCTGTTGCCTTACCAGCCAGCTCTGCGAAAAGCGCAGGAATATCAATTCCTTTAGCAATAGTCTGACCATGCCCGCGGTGATTCGAAAAGATAATATCCTGATTTGTCAGACCGGCAATCGCACCGACCGAAGCCGCTTCTTCTCCGACTGAAAAGTGTGTCATCCCTTGTACAAAACCACGGCGGACAAGTTTATTAAGTTTCATATCAACATCGCGGATACGCTGCATTTTTAGAAACATATCCAAATATTGTTCTTTAGATAAAGTTACCATAACAACCTCCAAAATTCTTTCTTACTCTTCTATCATAGACTAAAATTTCACAAATCGCAAGAATTTTAACCGCTTTCTAGGCCTAAAACAAGGGTTTTTCTGTGTTCTTAATTATTTATTTCACAAACTTTTTTTGAACTTTTAAAACACTGCATCCAATATTTTTCGGATTGCCCCAAGAAACAGCCAGCTCTGCTAATAGCTAAAAAAGCTGAGACATGTACTGACCCCAAAAAGTTAGACAAAAATATTAGTGAAAGGATTTGGTTCTGTACTGAACAGGACTAAGTCCTTTTAATTTTGCCTTGATTCGTTTGTTGTTGTAGTAAAAAATATAATCAGTAATAGCTTGTTCTAAGTGATCCAGCGATTTAAACGTTTTCTCCAATCCATAAAACATCTCAGATTTCAGTGTTCCAAAGAAGGATTCCATCATACCATTGTCAGGACTATTCCCCTTTCGAGACATGGACGGACGTATGCCTTTACTGTCAAGAAAACGATGGTAGGCCTCATGTTGGTATTGCCAGCCTTGGTCACTATGGACAATGGTGCCTTGATAAGATTCTTCAGGGAATGCCTTCTCAAGCATAATCTTGACCTGCATGAGGTTGGGCGAACGGGACAAGGTAAAGTCAATAATTTCGCTGTTATAGCCGTCAAGGACGGGAGACAGATAAAGTTTTTCAGAGCAATTTGGTAAAACGAATTCGGTCACATCTGTATAACACTTCTCAAAGGGCTTCGAGCCCTCGAAGGCCCTGTTAATCAGATTAGGAGCTTTCTTGCCCACGTCACCCTTGTAAGACTTGTATGTCTTTACGCTTACGACTACGGGCAGATAGGCCTAACTCCTGCATGAGACGCTGCACCTTCTTATGATTAATGGCATAGCCACGATTGCGCAGTTCTAAATGAATCCTACGGTAACCATAATTTCCCTTATGCTCCTCGAAGATAGCCCAGATTTCATCTTTTAGAGCCTTGTCCTTATCCTCTTTAACCAGCTGTTTAAGTTGGTAATAGTAGGTAGCACGGGGCAGTTTAGCCGTTTTTAGCAGCAGGTCTAGTCGGAATCCTCCATCAACCATTTCTCTAACTGTTTCTGCCTTTCGCGCGCTAAGGCTTCGTCTCTCAGGCGCAATTCCCTCAACTTTTTTAGGTAGGCATTCTCCGTTCTAAGCCGTTCATTTTCTTCTTGAAGTCGCTCCAGCTCCGTCATCTCTTCCCAGGTCTTCTTTGGTTTACGCCCCATCTTTGGCGGCCTCCTTCTTGCTTTCTCAAAAATAGTATACCCGTTTTTCTTGTATTGCGCTATCCAATTGGGAAGAGTGCCTTGATTTGGAAGAGCATAATCAAGAGCTACTTGATTGAGAGACTGACCCTCCATCAGAACTTTATCAATCATTTCTTGCTTTAATTCTGGAGAATAATAGGTATTTTTCCCTTTCCTGACAATGTCAATTCCATACTTGTCAATCAGTCTAATCAGATATTGGAGAACAGATTTTGAAACACTAAACTGTTCTGACAAAGACTTGATGCTCTCACCATTTTGCCGTAGCTCATAGATGTTGACTTTATCTTCATAACTCAATTTCATAAAAATAACACCCCAAAAGTTAGATTTTTCTGTCTAACTTTTGGGGTGCAGTTCAACATCTGCGAGCCCCTTTTTTGCAGGAACATCGCAAAGTCTCAGCCTTTTTCCAAAAAATTCACTTAAGCAAGCTGTCTTAATTATCGCAGGCAGACAGCAAGGCATTTGCTTGGTTGGACAGTTCTGCTAATTTTTCTTCTGAAACTTCAAGGATTCCAGTTTCCCAAGCTTCTGGATTAATCGGAACGCCTGTTAGCTGATCAACCAAATTCATTCGGATAAAGGGCAGCAAAGAGCGATAATCTTTAAAAACTTCTTCCGATGATACACCATTTGCCACAGACGAAACGGTTACTACTTTATCCTGAAGAACTGAAGGGCCTGTCGGATTTGACAAATCAAGGGCGCGTGACAGCCAATCAAGTAAATTTTTAACCACACCTGGAATAGCGTAATTGTAAACCGGTGAAAAAATCCAGATGGCATCCGCTTCTTGGATTTCTTCACGGGCGTGAGCAACTTCCGGGTGCACCGGCATCTCTAAATCCTGATTAAACAGGGGAACACGCTCGTAATCTAAATAAGAAACATGGGCCCTGTCCCCGATAATTTCTTCTGCTTTTTTAGCTAATTGACGATTGAATGATCCTTCACTAAATGAACCAACAATGAATAGAATTCTCTTTGACATAATGTCTCCTTAAAAATTTAATTTATAACTAGATAGCAGTAATAAACTATCTTTGTTTTCTACAATGACTGCTTGTTCTTAAAGATTTTTAAATTTTTTCAGCAGGTCAATCAGAATCAGCTGCTCTTCTTTGGTCATGACTGAAAAGGACTTTTCTACCATAGCAATATGTTCAGGCAAAGCCTTTTGAATCAGCTGTCTGCCATTCTCAGTCAAGCCAACAAGCCGAGCACGCTTGTCTTTTGGATCGGGCTTGTGGTAAATCCAGCCATTGCGCTCCATATTTTTAATAACGACTGTCATATTGCCAGATGTCGCCAATATAGAAGAGATCAAGTGGCTGATTGTCATTTCTCCCTTAGCATACAAAACATCCAAAACAGCAAACTGTGTCGGTGTCAGACCATTATCCTTATAGCTAGGAGCAACTTGGGCATCAATTGTTCGCATGGCTTTGCGAAAAACAACCATAGCCTTGACTGCGGGATTCTTATCTAAATCACCCATATAACTCCTCCTATGATTAGTATCCCTCTTATTTTACTACTAATTAGTGCTATTGGCAAGAAAAATCTCCTGCTTTTAATCACTGTCTCCCTTCATCCTGCCAGAAATCCCTTGCTCGTAAAAACTAGCTGTCGATAACAAAACACCGGAACAAGTATATTCCGGTGTTACAGAGAGTTTAGAAAATGTCGTCAAAAAGTGATAATTGATTGTCTTCTGGCATATTGCCAAGTATGCCCATCTCACTCATCTTCTCAACCAAGGTAGATGACAAACCGCCGCGTTTGCGCAGTTCAGTTTTGGAAAGAAACTCTCCCTCACTGCGAGCCTTAACAATCTGTCTAGCAACGTTTTCACCCAAACCTTCCAAGGCTACAAAAGGCGGTATTAAAGTGTCACCGTCAATAAGAAATTCAGTTGCTTCGCTTCGATACAAATCTAGCTGTCCAAATTTAAAGCCGCGCTCCAGCATTTCATTGACGATTTCCAGAGTTGTGAAAAGGTCAATTTCAACATTGGAAGCTTCATTGTTGCGCCTTTTCTGACTGATATCAGCCATCCGAGCCTTAACAGCACCCAGACCGGCACTCATGGTCTTGAGCTCAAAGGCTTTGGCACGGATTGAGAAGTAGGCACAGTAATAGTAGATAGGGTGATGGACCTTGAAATAAGCAACACGCAGAGCCATCAATACATAAGCTGCTGCATGGGCCTTGGGGAACATGTACTTGATTTTTCCGCAGGATTCAATGTACCAGTCAGGAACATTGTTTTCACGCATAGCTGCAATATAGCCCTTGCGCTCTTCCTCAGAAATTTTCAACCAGGCACCCTTACGCACACGCTCCATAATAGTAAAGGCCATCTTAGGTTCTAAACCTGCGTGCATGAGGTAAACCATGATATCATCCCGACAGCCGATAACCGTTGACAGCGTCGCAATCCCCTGCTTAATCAGATCCTGAGCATTTCCCAGCCAGACGTCTGTCCCGTGGGAGAGTCCTGAGAGCTGCAGAAGCTCTGCAAAAGTTGTAGGGTGGGTTTCATCAACCATGCCACGGACAAAGTTAGTTCCAAATTCAGGGATTCCTAACATTCCAGTCGGTGTTCCAATCTGCTCCTCAGTTACTCCTAAAACTTCTGTCCCGGAGAACAGTTTCATGACGTCTGGATCATCAGCAGGAATTTCTTTAGGGTCAATGCCGGACAAATCCTGTAACTTCCGAATCATGGTCGGGTCATCATGGCCCAGCACATCAAGCTTAAGGACATTCTCATCAATATCGTGGAAGTTAAAGTGGGTTGTCTGCCATTCAGCCGTCAAATCATCAGCAGGATACTGCACGGGTGTGAAATCATAAACATCCATATAATTAGGGATAACAACAATTCCTCCCGGGTGCTGACCAGTGGTCCGCTTTACACCGGCTGAGCCCTGAGCCAATCTATCCACCTCAGCATCGCGGTAAAATTTCCCGTAATCCCGCTCATAGCCCTTAACAAAACCATAAGCTGTTCTGTCGGCAACAGTACCTACAGTACCTGCACGAAAGGCATAGTCTTCACCAAAAATATCGCGGACATCCAAATGAGCGCTTGGCTGATCATCGCCGGAGAAATTCAAATCAATATCAGGGACCTTATCCCCGTCAAAACCTAGGAAGGTCTCAAAAGGAATATCCTGACCGTCTTTTTGATATTTGTGACCGCACTCAGGACAATTCTTATCCGGCAAGTCATAGCCAGAGCCTACAGATCCGTCTGTAATAAATTCTGAGTTCTTGCAGTTCGGGCAGACATAATGAGGCGGCATAGGATTAACCTCTGTAATCCCAATCATGGTTGCCACGAAACTTGAGCCAACAGACCCCCGCGAGCCAACCAAATACCCACGTTGATTAGAGCGTTCTACCAGCATTTGCGAAGCTAGATAAATCACCGCAAAGCCGTTCCCCAAAATCGAAGTCAATTCCTTTTCAATACGCAGATCAATAATGTCAGGCAGAGGATCACCATAGATTTCAAAGGCTTTTTCATAGGTCATCTCAGCAACTTTTTCCTCGGCATTTTCAATAAACGGAGTATAAAGATCCCCCTTAACGACCTCAATGTCTTCAAAACGCTCTGCCATGTCATTAGGATTTTTTATGACAATCTCGCGCGCCAGCTCTTCTCCCAAAAAGGCAAAGTCATCCAGCATTTCATTTGTCGTTCGAAAATGTGCCTTGGGCAAAGGAGCCGGCTGAGCATTTTCGCCGCGGCCGATCGGACGGTTAATCATAGCTCCCTGCCCCAGACTCCTGACGATAATTTCACGGTAAATGCTCTCTTCCGGTTCCAAATAATGAACATCACCTGTCGCCAGAACCGGCTTATCCAAACGCCGTCCAACTTCAATCAGGTCTTTAATAATCTGTTCAAGTCCTGCTTCATCTTTAATCAATTCACGGGCCAAAAGGGGCTCATAGAGAGCAGGCGGCATAACCTCAATAAAATCATAGTACTTAGCCACTTCAACAGCGGCATCAATCCCATTTGATAAGACCGCATCAAAGACTTCACCATCTGAGCAGGCTGTCCCCAATAGCAGACCTTCACGATACTCATCAAGCACGGTTCTTGGTATTCTGGCCACACCGGAAAAATACGTTACGTGAGATAGACTGACCAGTTTAAAAAGATTTTTCAGGCCCTTTTGATTGAGCACATAAATAGTAGCATGCTTAACACGAGCTTTCTTGTAAGAATCATCATCAACAATCTTGGTATTCAGGTCCAAAAGATTGCTAACACCATGCTTTTCCTTAGCCTCCTGAAGGAAAATAAAGAGCAGGCGGCCCGTTGCCTCCGCATCATAATTAGCCATGTGATGGTGTTCCAAAGAGATTTGAAAACGTTTCGTTAAAGGTCCTAAACCATGGCGCTTGTATTCAGGATAAAGATTGCGAGCAAGCTCTAAGGTATCAATAACAGGCTGCGTAATCGTCGGCAAACCATTGCGCTCATAATTTGCATTCATAAAGCCAACGTCAAAGGTTGCATTGTGGGCAACTAAAACTGTGTCCTGACAAAAGTCCTGAAATTCCTGCAAAACTTGCAGAAGCGGCTTTGCTCCCTTAACATGCTGGTCAGTAATCCCAGTCAAGTCAGTTGTAAATTGACTGAGAGGGTATCCTGGATCGATAAATTCATCAAACTGCTCAACAATATTTCCCTTATACATCTTAGATGCAGCAATTTGGATTAAATCATTATTGACAGCTGAAAGCCCTGTTGTTTCCACATCAAAAACAACATAGGTCGCCTCGTTCATGTCCAGATCAATCTCGTTATAAGTGATAGGCACACGATCCTCGACAAGATTTGCTTCTAAGCCAAACAAAACCTTGATACCATTCTTTTTGCCTGCGTGATAACCATGGGGAAAGCTCTGCACATTAGCATGGTCAGTAATAGCTACTGCCTTATGGCCAAACTGAGCAGCCTTGGATACTAACTGCTCAACAGTTGGCAAAGCATCCATGGTTGACATATTCGTGTGAGCGTGAAACTCAACACGCTTTTCTCCTTCAGGCATCAGATCCTTGCGCTCTTGGTGGACAATGGTCTTGACATTTTGCACATTCATGGTCAAAGCCTTTGTAAAGGGATTATTTTCAATATTCCCGCGTACCCGCAGCCAAGACCCCTTGGTAATCATCTCATACTTTTTAAGTTCTTCATCATCTTTTACCCATTTTTGCATAGGAAAGCTGGAAGTATAATCGGTCATTTTAAAATTGATGATGTGACGGCCGGTTCTTGTTGTTTTGCGTTCAACATCAAAGACCATCCCTTCAAATGTAATGCGATTTTCTTCTGTCTCAACTTCAGCCATGGGCGTAATATCCGCTTTATCAAAAGCCTTTTGCCGCTCTTTGATGCGTTCTTTAAAATCATAAACAGGTTTAGGAGACTCTTCAGCAGGTGGCATAGACGCTTCCAAAGATTTCTGAACCTGTAAAGCTTCTTGACTGGCCTTTTGAAGCTGCTGCTCACGGGAAGCCTCAAAATGAGTTTTGAGTTCCTGAGTCATTGCCTGATCAGAAATAATATCAAAATTCAGCTGCCCAAAGCCAAAGCGCTCAAATTGTTGTTCAAGTTTAGGCAGATGATTTTGACGAAAATGATTATTATTGACAAACTGCGGTGCAGCAATAAGTACCTTATCCCCATCATAAGAGACCTCTAAATGAGCAAAGGAACTCTTAAAACTGGCGCTGCTGCAAGAAGCATGCTCGAAAGCTTCCCGATAATAAGCCTGCAAAAGCTCGTCAGAAAAATCAGGATTTTTCACCTCAATGTCAAAAACAGCCTTAATATCAGCCTTTTCAAAGCTAGAAACAAGACGGTTCGATAATTCCTGATAGAGATCAATCGGCAAGATAGCGTCAAAGGAAAAGTGAAAATCCCAGACTCTGCTCTCAGGCCAGACTTTGACTTCCACAATATCGGCAGACGAAAAAGCCCTTGAAGTTTTCATTTCAAGCGGCATTTCAATCTGATCCATCAGTTTTTTAAACATTTCTGACATATCAATTCCTCACAATTACTATTTCTATTCTATCATAATTCAAAACTATTGACGAGACAAAAGTCAAAACTCCTGTCCAAGTGATGAAACAACCATTAGACCCGGAACTATTAACTATCCACTAAAATTTTCGCATAAAGATAGTCAAAGGCTTATCAAAGTTTATGGACATACAATGATAAAACAGCAGTTAAAACATTCAAAAACGCAGAGAAATCATAAAAGAAGTCATTTGGGAGAAAAAATGAGACAGAGGGCAGAATTCATCAAGAAAGCATTGAAAAAACCCAGTAGAATAAACTTTCTACTGAGCTAGTACTATACCGGCGGCCGGGGTCGAACCGGCACGTCCTTGCGGACACTGGATTTTGAGTCCAGCGCGTCTGCCAATTCCGCCACGCCGGCAAATAAACTGGGGTAGCTGGATTCGAACCAGCGCGTCAGGGAGTCAAAGTCCCTTGCCTTACCGCTTGGCTATACCCCAATAATAGGCGAGTGATGGGGATCGAACCCACGCATGCCAGAGCCACAATCTGGTGTGTTAACCACTTCACCACACCCGCCAAAATACTATGGAACACGGGCAGTAGGAATTGAACCCACACTGAAGGTTTTGGAGACCTTAGTTCTACCTTTAAACTATGCCCGTAGTATGGAAGGGGAGGGATTCGAACCCCCGAACCCGAAGGAGCGGATTTACAGTCCGCCGCGTTTAGCCTCTTCGCTACCCTTCCAAAAATTATATACTA